>JAHBVF010000035.1 GCA_019637685.1 Caldilineaceae bacterium
TATTGTGTTCGTTTTTTAGTTTTCCCCATACTTTATATGGGGAAAACTGAAAAACAAATGGTCGAAATCACGGCTCTCCAACCAACAAAATCTTCGCATCTCCTCCACAGTACCGACGGAAGTCTGTGAAGCGTCGAAAGAAATACATCGGTACACCTACCGAAACTTCTGTCATAAATACCGACGTTTTTTCATCCTTTCAATGGTTGGGTGATACCGAACTTCTTCACCAACTACCAAAGACTATACCTGTGGCAGGATACAGAAGAAACCCGTCGGTACCTTCATGATACCGATATTTTTCATGTAATCCTGAGCAGAAACAAGAAAATACCGATGCTGTTCAGAAGTCGATTCTTGGTTACAGCAAGACAGTCTGAAACCCATCGGTACCATCAAGTGAAATACCCTCCTCGATTTCGCTCTTGCCATACCTTCACGATACCGACAGTTTCCAGGACATGACTGATTGTAGAAGATAGTTGATACCAACGGTGTCCTATTCGGTACAAAAGCATAGTCAAAGCTCCCCACACCTATCTGTTTTCCTCCAAAATCGTGTGTAATTCCCTATATTTCTTATCGAATTGTACTGCGCAGAAACCATTTTGGTACTGAGTCGGTAGCTAATCGACCCATAGGCTACCGAACCGGCGCAATAGACTACATCCCATTTGAAAGCAGGTGTCAATAGGGAAATGTGACAGGCCCAAAGTGAACATACCCCCTGTCCATATACCGCTCCCAGAAAGGAAAATCATGTATTGCCGAGACCCACCATCAAACCCAACAACTGAATCGCTTCGGTAGCCCTGGCCTTGTGCCGGGGCTTTTTTTATTTCCAACCCAAACAAAGGAGACACAACATGCAAACCGCTCTTCCCATCGCTACCCAGACCGCCTCTTTGCTCATGCAAGCAACGTTGGCCGAGACCCACCTTCATTTGAAAGTTTCCAAACCTATACCGATTGCCGTGAACGCTCAGGGAATCCGAGCAGATGATGGATGCTATCGAGTTTCCTGCTACCGAATCCGTGATACCTGGGAACCCTGCACAATGTCTATCGACGGATGGCTCTCTCCCTTTTGGAAGACTCTGGAAGAGATAGGCTGGCGACTGCTCCACAAACAGCGCACCAGTTCGGTAGATTACACCTGGACCCTGGCTCCCATGAAGGAACTCAGTGCTACAGGTTTCCCAGCCCGTACCGACTTGCTTCCCTATGTAGAAAAGATTCGCCCGCTGGCCGGAGACCGAGCACAACGAGGGCTAGAGTTGGCTATCTCCGGCAAGGTACAAAAGGTTGGCGTTGGAGATGCAGGAGAAGACTTGTGGCGGGTTGCAGCCAGTCGAGGCGATGCCTATAGCGTCAGTATCAAAGCTCGGTACTGCACTTGCCCTGATGCGGCCAACGGTGCGCCACGTTGGTTCGATGCTCCACTCTGCAAACATCGGATAGCTGTCATGTATATCTGTCGCTGGCAAGAGGACCAACAGTTGGTCCAGGCTGACAATGTATCCCATATCCCTGATACGCCCTCCCGTCCCCCCGAATACATCACCGTAGCACCACCCACTATGTCCAGCGAAGGCTGGCGTTGGATTCATGTCTATACCAACGGCAAACTCAACCGCTCCTCTACCGACGAATTCCCCAGCCGGGAGCAAGCCATCCAAACAGCCCAAGTCGTTGCCCAGTGCAAGAATCTTCCCCTTCTGCTGATGCCTCCCATCACAAAGAGTTGCTAAGAGATTCGACGTTTCCCCAACCTGCTTTCAGTCCGATACCCATCGGTATCTTCACAATTCCATTCCCACATTTCCAAAAGGAGAAATCCCAATGACAGACCATTCCAACAGCAAGCCCCAATCCTATGCCGACCTCTATCCCAGCAAGTATCTCAAGGCCAAACACCTGAACGGAAAGAGCTACGTGCTCACGATTGAAAGCACGAGCGTAGAGAAGGTGCGTCAGTTTGATGGCTCCTACGCATGGAAGGTCATCCTCAATTTGTACGAGACCAACAAGCTCTTCATCCTCAACAAGACCCAGTGCAAAGCTATGGTTGAACTCACTGGCTCAGAACAGTTCGACAAGTGGGTCGGCCATCGCATCAATCTCTCTCCAAAGCAAGCACCGAACGGGAAGCCCACCATTGGTATTTCCAAAGCACCGACACTACCTGCACAGCCCAAATCGCCCAGACAGGCCGAAACCCATACCCCCAAGGTAGACCTGATTCCTGTGCCAGTCCATCAGAACGGGCAACTTCACGGCCAAGAAAATGGCTATGTGGACTAACCTACTTCTCTCCATAGCAGTCGATTGCTAAAGCCTCTAGTGAACCTTCGCTAGGGGCTTTTTCTATTTCAACCAGCAGCAACATCTTCACAGATTCCCGAAAGGAAGACAACCCATGCTTATCGACTCAGTATCCGTCACCTATGGTCGCAAAATCAATCTGGGCAACTACAACAATGCCAATCTCGAAGTCACCATTGAAGCCAAATTGGAGTTGGGTGAAGACCTTCATCAAGCGATGAGCCAACTCTGGACTATGGCGAAAGCAAATGTTCGTGCCCAAGCCATTCCCCTGCTCAGCGACAAGAACAAAGACACCTCACATATCTTTCTTGGGCTGGAAGTAACGCCCATTGACAGCGCAGAAAACCCGCCATCGGCAAATGGTTCCCATTAGCCACCGAAGCCCCTCACAGGCCCTCAGAAAGATTCTCATCATCTCTCTGGGGGCCTAACCATACCCAGGAGAAATTAGCATGACGCAACAGCTACACCTCTTTGCACTTAGGACATCTTCCCAAGCCAGCAAACCTGTGACCATCAAAGAGCTACCGACAAGTGACCAGCCACTCCATCGACTTTCCTATATGGGGACAAATGCTCTTTCCCTGTCAGAACTGCTTGCCCTGCTCATCGGCAGTGACAATGGCCCACAGGTGGCTCGAAACCTGCTCACTGTTGCTGGTTCTATGACTGCTATCGCCCAACTCACCTTTCACGACCTAATCCAAATTCATGGAATTGGTCCTGCCACAGCAGCCCGTATCAAAGCTGCCACCGAGATAAGTGTCCGACTCCGTACCGACAACCTCCGCCAGAAACCCCAGATTCGTACCCCAGCCGATGTTGCTGATTTGCTCATGCTGGAAATGGGGCTGCTTGACCACGAACAGTTGCGTGTGGTCTTGCTCGATACCAAGAATCAGGTCCAGGACATTGTATTGCTGTACAAAGGGTCACTCAATACAGCGGTTGTACGTGTTGGCGAAGTTTTCCGAGAAGCCTTGAGACGCAATATGGCTTCCATCGTGCTTGTGCATAACCACCCATCTACAGACCCCACACCGTCCCCGGAGGATGTACGCCTGACGGAGAAGATTGTCGAAGCAGGCAATTTGCTCAATATTGACGTGCTTGACCATCTGGTCATTTGCCAGAACCGCTTTGTCAGCCTGAAAGAGCGGGGGCTGGGATTTCGGAGCTAGCACTTCGCTTTCTCTTCGTTCTCGACCAACCTAATCACAGCATGGAGGAAAAATGATGAAGTTCTATGGCAAGGCCGAAGAGACCGGCCAAATGATTCTGCGTGCGTTCCAGTCTGGCAGCGTACCATCTGCTCTGGCTCCCCTATTTATCCAAAGCAGTCAGGAACGGTACTGTGCCTGTTGGTCCTGGCTCAACCAGTTGCTCGTGGCTCTGCATGGCTACAGCGATGCCCGTACCTATAAGGGCTGGCAGGATGTTCAGCGACAGGTGCGCAAGGGGGAGAAAGCCTTCAATATCTTTGAACCTGTGCGTGTCACTGTGCAGGATGAAACTACCAACGAGGAGCGGGTCATTGTCATCGGCTATAAGACTGGTCCCCGCTTTGGACTGGAACAGACCGATGGCGAACCTCTGCCTGGAACCGAACAGATTCAACAGTTCATCGACTCGCTGCCCCTACTGGCAGTGGCCCAAGCCTGGGGTATCCGGGTCAGTACTTACAGCGGCAAAGAAGGCAAAGCCCACGGATACTTTCGAACACGGGGCAATGAGGCAGAAGCCATCGCGCTGGGGGTGGAGAATTTGTCTACCTGGGCGCACGAGTTAGTACATGCCGCCGACCATCGCTTGGGTAATCTCACAGAGAAGGGCCAGCACTGGCGTTCCGAGACTGTGGCTGAACTTGGTGGCTGTATCCTGCTCCACATGCTGGGCAGACCCACAGAGGCCGACAGTGGAGGCGCATGGAACTATATCCAGCACTATGCCCAGGCCAATGACCTTGACCCGCTGAACGCTTGTGTGGAGGTTCTCAATCGTACCTGTCAGGCGGTTAGTCTGATTATGCAAACTGATGGGGAAACAAGTGGCACCGTGAACGAAACAGTCTCGAACCTGGTATAGTCTCGCTAAGGTTGATTCTTGAACATTTTCTTGAGACGGGGTAAAATATAGCTTTACCGTAATATCCCTTCGTTAGAACCTACGATTTTTACCCCTGTGTCTAAGCCCAAAGGAACCTCTACTATGCAAAAAACTTTCTTGCTTGTAGTTAGCGGACTCGTGATTTTTCTTGTAGGAGTCTTAGTTGCGCCTAGATTAAATCTAAGTCCACTAGATTCCTCTACATCACCTGTAGAAGCTAATTCTGTGCCAACGTGGACACCGACCCCTGGCCTAACCCCCATTCCTACATTAGAAATCACAACGCCTGCGCCAATCCCAACAGCTAATCCAAGTACCCTCACATCAGATGCCTATTTTGATGAATCAGAAAGACACATCGAGTTTCTTGTCACCTGGATTACTGAATATGAGGAGCTTTCACGATTGCCTATTACAGCTTCCTCCAGATGGGAAGAAAGTGAACCAGAATGGCGCAGAAGAATGATTGCCTTGACTAATCGTTTTCAGACCTTTGTCCGTGAGTACTCGGCTCTACGTCCACCAAGTCACTTTGTAGACCAACACGATGCAATTGTCGAAGCGTTTGAGATATGCAATGCTAGCATTTTGGAGATAAAAGCGGAATTGGAGGACCCGAACTCAACAAAGGAAATCTTTCCAATATCAACCAAATGCAACATAGCCTTCATGGACCTGATAAGTTATCTTGAAGAACGCTCCCTACTAGGAGATTAGTAGAAGACTTCCGAGATGATAGGTATTTGAGTCTGTAGAGTAATAGAACAAAGAGGGGATGATTTTAGTCTCTCCCCTCTTTGTATCTCTAAAGCGTCGTATCAACGGCTCCATGATTATGATGAGCATCCTGCAAATCTCTTTCCACCAGAGCAAGATACTTCTGTAGAACATCAATATCACTGTGCCCCATCAATCTCTGTAGAGAGAATATATTCATCCCACTCCGCAAACACCACAGTGCAAAAGTTCTACGGAACCTATGCGGAGTACTATTCTCAATGGTAGCCCGCTTTCCAAGTCTTTTCAGGATTTGGTGTAGACCAGAATACGTCAACTGCGTTCCACCTTTTTCTGAAATCCAGACCGGTTCATTGTCCCCTGGCGTCCCCCGCCGGGTATAGTAGCGCATCAATTGTTTCCGAGCCTTGACCCCCAGATATGTGATGCGTTCCTTTCGCCCTTTCCCCAATACACGTACAGAGCCATCCTTCAAATTCACATCACCGCCGTTCAAACCAACGAACTCAGAAGCCCGACAGCCCGTGTCCAGTAAACAGAGCACAATTGCCTTATCCCGCTCAGAGACACAAGCAGACAACAATCGATGTACCTCTGCCACATCCAGAGCAGAAAGAATTTTCTTCTCTACCCTGGGCATCCGAAGTCGAGCCATAGGTGACTCGTCCAACCAACGTTCGGTCACACAGAAATTCAAGAATGCCCGAATAGCACTTGCAGCCGTATGCTGTGATTGGCTGGCAAGCCCCTTACGTTGCAGATATACCAAATAGGAACGAAGGTGATTTGTATTGAGTTCGTTGATGAAGGTGATATTCTGTGTCTCGCACCAATCCAAGAATCGCCCTACCCGTTGTCGGTAATAGGTGATAGTGGATTGGGTCAGACTACGTGATTCAGCATCCAGGAGGAAAATATCGAACGACTGCTGAAGTAGAGGAAACCTTTGCTCTAAAGACATAGTGGCTGGTCCTTTCATCGAGACCAACCACTATATATAGTAAAACCACAGGAGCTACACCCTGCATATAGTACCCAGCGCCCCCGGGGGGAATCGAACCTCCGACCAAAGGTTTAGGAAACCTCTGCTCTATCCTCTGAGCTACGGGGGCAGAGAACAGGCTAAACGATAGCACAAAGCCCTCTGACCGTCAAGAAAATCAGCGCTTCCCCGGTAGGGACAGACGAGCAAAAAGAGAGTATCTTTTTTCACAAAAAGCGTGTACAATAGCTCCACGTTTCTTCTCTGCCGAAAGTCTCCGTGCTATGGAATACAAGGATTACTACGCGATTTTGGGTGTGCCCCACAACGCTGACAGCGCAGCCATCAAACGCGCCTTTCGGGGACTGGCCCGTCAGCTCCACCCGGATGTGAACCCAGGCAACGGCGAAGCAGAGCGCCGCTTTAAGGAAGTCAGCGAAGCCTATGACGTTTTGGGCAACGACGAAAAGCGCCAGATGTATGACCAGTTGGGCAGCCAATGGAACAGGACACCGGGCAGTTTCAACTGGTCCACCTATTTTGACGATGGGAGCGGGGACGAACGCCAGAGCACCAACCGCCGCTATCGAACCACCTCTCGCCAGGAGGACCTGCCACCGGATGGGCAAGAGAGCGAGGGGGCTTTCTCAGACTTCTTTCAACAACTCTTCAACGCAGGCCCCCGCACCCGCAAAGGACCGCGGGTGGATGTCTATGAAAGCGGCCCCACCTATCGGAGCAGCGAGCAGCCTTTGCCCATCGAAATCTCGCTGGAAGAGGCTTTTTGGGGAACCAGCCGCACCATCCAGCAGGGCGGCACGCGCTTTGAAGTTCCCATTCCCCAGGGCGCGCGCAACGGCTCCCAGGTGCGTGTCTCCACGGCCGCGGGTGATCTGCTGCTGGTGGTGCAGATCAAACCCCACGCCACCTTTACACCGGACGAAGCCAACCTGCGGACTGGGCTGGCAGTCAACCTCTACACCGCGCTGCTGGGTGGGGAGGTACACGTACCCACGCTGGAGGGAAAACTGGCCCTCGTCATCCCCGCCAACACCCAGAATGGACGCATCTTTCGGCTGAAGGGACAGGGAATGCCCACCAACCGCACCCCGGAAGAACGGGGCGATCTGCTGGTAGAAGTTGTCGTGGAATTGCCCGTGCCCCTGAGCGAGGAAGAGCGGCGGCGCTTTGTTGAACTGCGTCGGATGCGCCCGCCCTACAGGTAAGCAGCTATGCAAGAGTCAGGAATTTCCCCCAAAGAGGCCCCAGCCACAGGGGTTCAACTTTTGGCACAAGTCGAGCTTCTGGGTGACAACAGAAGCCCTGGCGTGCCTTTGTGCCCCTTGCGGTTCAAAAAAATAGTCGGTCGCGTCAGCCTTCTGCTCTTTGTCTGCCTGCTGACCGGCTGCGGCGGAGAAGCAGCCAGCCCGTCTATGGCCCCGGGCGAACCCCAAGTGACAGTCAACGCGGCCGCCCCCCCTGCCACTTCCACGCCCCTGCCGCCGCCGACAGCCACCCCCAGCCCGACCCCCACGCCTGTCCAGCCGCCAGTCCCCACACCAGAGATCGACCTGACAAACCGCACTGTCTTCACGGCCAATCTAAAGGCCGACTTTGCCGGAGATATTGATGCTGTGCCCAATGCGCCCCACTATTTCATTCGGGCCACACTGCTCCCCGGCGATGTGCCAACAGTGCAGGGTGTGCAGCGCGTTCGCTATACGAATCAAGAAGATGTGCCGTTGGACGCGGTCTACTTTCGGCTCTACCCCAACCTGCCCGCCTACAACGGCACGTCCGCGGTCGGCGGCGTAATTGTAGACAACCAATGGGCGACGACCGGGCTGGAGTACGATGACTCTGCCCTGCGCGTAGAACTGGCGTCTCCTCTGCTGCCCGGCGCAGTGGCTGATATTACGCTCTGGTTTACCGCCACAATGCCCACCAGTGTGGTGGCAGGCACGGCCGGTTCCGGGCTGTATGGCTTTCAAGGCAATGTCTACGATCTCGCGGGGTTCTACCCGACGATTCCCGTCTACGACGACGAGGGCTGGAACCTGGAGATCACCGCCACTTTTGGGGATTCCACCTTTACCGACACAGCTTTCTATCAGGCAGAACTCACCCTGCCCAGCACGCAGGAAGTCGTTTCAACAGGGACGGTCGTCGAGCGGAAACCCAACAACGACGCCACCGACACCTGGCGGATTGTGGCCGGACCGGTGCGGGCTTTCTATGCAGCGGCCAGCGACACGTACACGTTTCTCAGCGAGGAGGTGGAGGGCACGACTGTACGTAGCTGGTACCAGCCTGGCGGCCAGACCGGCGCAGAGACAGCCCTTTTTTATGTAAAAGGGTCGCTGCCTGTCTTCAACCGGCTCTTTGGCGCATACCCATACAGCGAGTTGGATATGGTTGCCATGCCCACCACCGGCTTTGGCATGGAATATCCGGGTGTTATTAATTTGGCCCAAAGTTTTTACGGCGAAGGGGGCGGGGCCTTTGCGGTCGCCACCCCACACGAGGTCGCCCACCAGTGGTGGTATAATCTGGTGGGCAACGACCAGCCCGACGAACCCTGGCTGGATGAATCCCTCGCCAATTACTCCGTCTATCTCTATTATGAGGATGTGGCCTGGCAGGAAATGGTAGACGGAACGATGAACAATATCTTCCTCTATCGCTACAACGCGGCCCAAAATCTGGGCATCGACCGCCCGGTCGCGGGACCGGTGATTGGCTACGACGCGTCCAATTATATCAATATCGTCTATAGCAAAGGGCCGCTCTTTCTGCACGCGCTGCGGCAACGCATGGGCGATGGGCCTTTCTTTGCCGCCCTTCTTGACTACGCCCAAACCCACCGCTATGGCGTGGCCTATCCCGACGATCTGCTGGCCGCCTTTCGCCGCCACACCGACGCGGATATTGACGATCTCTACCGGTTCTGGATTACCGGTGAGTAAAAGAAACGTGAGGCGTGAAGCGTGAGATCGCTCGATCTTTGTCATGTTTCACGCCTCACGGTTCCCTGCCACTGATCGACCTGCACCCTATCCCTATTTTCCCCAACCCATCCACAGGAGAAGAGTACGTGAAAATTGTCGATGTCACCACCACCACTTTTCGTTACATCTCGAACACCGTGCGGGACTCGGAGGGCCACGGCCACCCCGGCGACCCCCACGAAGCCAAGCAGTCCCTGCTGACTATCAAGACCGATGAGGGCGTGGAAGGCTATTGTTTTGGGGCCAATACCGCGGTCATCGAAAGTCTGGTCAAGCCCTTGCTCATCGGCCAGGACCCCTTCTACCGGGAATATCTCTGGCAGATGCTGCGCGAGCGCCAGCGGCTCCACCTGGGCAGCCTCTCGGATCGGGTGCTCACTTCCGTCGATCTGGCCCTGTGGGACCTGGCCGGGCGCGCGGTGGGCCAGCCCGTACACAAACTGCTGGGCGCGTTCCGGGACAAAGTGCCCGCCTATGCCAGCACAATGTGCGGCGACGATCTGCCCGGCGGTCTGGCTACGCCGGAAGACTACGCCAATTTCGCCAAATGGTGCATCTTCGAGCGGGGCTACCCCGCCTTCAAACTCCACACCTGGCAGCCCCCCTACGAAGGCGCGCCCAGTGTCAAACGGGATTTGGAAGCCTGCGCCGCGGTGCGCGAGGCCGTCGGCCCGGACGTAGACCTGATGCTCGATCCCTTCCACTACTACAGCCGGGAAGAATCGCTACAACTGGCCCGGGGTCTGGAAAAGCTGGACTATCTGTGGATGGAAGAACCTATGGCAGAGCACAGTATGTCCTCCTTTGTCTGGCTGGCCGAGCAGTCTGATCTGCTCATCGTCGGCCCGGAGACGGCAGAAGGCAAGCACTACGCCCGGGCCGAGTGGATCAAAGCTGGCGCGGCCGATGTGATCCGCACGGGCGTGGGGGATGTGGGTGGGATTACCCCGGCCATGAAGTGCGTCCATCTGTGCGAGTCGTTCAATATGAGCGTGGAGATTCACGGGGGCGGCGTGGGCAACCTGCACGTGCTGTGCGCAATGGGCATTCCAGGCCGCTACTATGAACGGGGTCTGCTCCACCCCTTTATCGACTGGGAAGAAGTCCCGGCCTGGCTGAATAAACGGGACGACCCCATGGACAGCGAAGGCTTCGTCCACGTCTCCCAGGACCCCGGCCTGGGCCAGGATATCAACTGGGATTACATCAATGACAATCTGGTGAAGTAATCCTCGATGACTCCACTGCTGAAAGGTTAATTTCACCGCGGAGGCGCAGAGATCGCAGAGGCAACGCGGAGAAAATCAAGAGAAAATCTCCGCAGCACTTCGCGTTCCCCGCGTCTCCGCGGTGGGGACAGGTTTTTTTTGTCGCAGATTCAGGAGATGCAAAGATAAAGCAACCCCCCATTTATTTCCTGATTCCATCACGTTTGCACGCCCAATTGCCGCGGCTTGCAAAGGCGAGACGGATTTCAGTCATCGATTATCTCTAAACTGGGGTAAGAATTAGACTTGGGGAGGATGCCAGCCTGCCGCAATCCAATTGCGACGAACAGTGACAGCCACAATATTGTTCATCTGCAGAGCAATGACAGTAGCCCTTCCGGTAGAACTCAGACCGACAATTAGCTCCCCTGACTCACTCCATCCGAAGTGTTCGGTCCACAACTGGTTGCGCGGATGAAAGAGGGGAACGTTTTGTCCGGCAAAGGGATCGATCCCCTCAGTCTGAACGCCTTTGAACGAATTGCAGGAGCGGCAGGCCAACCATAGATTCTCCACTTCATTGCCGCCGCCTTTGGCAACGGGCACAATGTGCTCAATTTCCAGGGGCCAGGGCACATATTCCTGACGCGCCAAACAGTAGCCGCAGCGATGTCCTGCCTGCTGCGCAACCAGCGCACGAAGCGCGCTCGATATAGCAGAGGTTGTCATGCCTGAATGGGAGGACGTAAGCCGCGCCGCACTGCTTCAGCCAAAGCTGCGGATTGCCGCAGCCATAATTGGTGATAGGTCTGCATCAGCACAGTCAGCGTGCGTTGGCCGTCGTGTGTGAGCGTCCCCGCTGACTGCTGTTGGAGCAGATCGTCCAGCCGTTCGCCCTGGCTCTGCTCCATCTGCACAGTGGATAGTGCCAGCAGATCAGCATCGTTCAATTCATCAACCGCGGGCTGATCAATAGACTGTTCGGGCAGGGGCATGAGGGCCAAAGTGAGGACATCAGTCAGTGCGCCGGTCAGCTCCTGCTGGCTGAGCGCGGCCCAACCCCGCGCCTGTTCGTAGAGCGCATCGGGAAGTTCGAGGGTCACCTGTCTGGTCATCGTCATCT
The DNA here is from genome assembly GCA_019637685.1 of Caldilineaceae bacterium. Lineage (GTDB taxonomy): Bacteria > Chloroflexota > Anaerolineae > Caldilineales > Caldilineaceae > JACQGT01. The sequence goes on from JAHBVF010000035.1 coordinate 11,494, forward strand.
GTCCTGAAATTATCTGCGACACTGACACCACTATACACTATTTTTCGAGCCTATGCCACACTCATCCCGCCGTCCACCAGATAGGCCGCGCCGGTGCAATAGCTGGCGTCGTCTGTGGCCAAAAAGATGATCATTGGCGCGATTTCGTCGGGACGACCCGCCCGGCCCAGGGGCACAGACGCGGCGATACGCGCTTCCCGCCCCGCCGCGTCTGGGTGGATGTCGTGGTTGGGTGTGCGTTCCAGCGCGCCGGGGCAGACAGCGTTGCAACGGATGCCGTGCTTGGCGTAGTGGACGGCCACGTAGCGGTTCAGCCCGATCAGCCCGTGCTTGCCGGAGAGATAGGCCACATTGGCCGATTTGCCGCTGTACGCCGTGACCGAGGCCACAATCACCACCGCGCCGCCTGTGGCCTGGGCCACCATCTGGGCCAGGCCGTATTTCAGGGTCAGATAGACGCCCCGGTAGTTGACGTCGTGGGTGCGGTCCCAAATCTCTTCGGGCAGGGTATGGATATCCCGATCCGCGGTGTGGAGTTGGATGCCCGCGTTGGGGACCAACACGTCCAGATGCCCCCAGCGGGCGACAGTCTGGGCCACGGCAGCCTCGACAGATGTGGCCTGGGAGACATCGGTTTCGATGGCGATGGCGTCGTGGCCCGCGGCCACCAGTGCCGCGGCTACCCGCTCTACTCCCGCGGCCGGGATACCGGTCACCGCCACTTTCGCGCCTTCGCCGGCCATACGCCAGGCCGTGGCCTCGCCAATCCCGCTCCCCGCGCCGGTGATCAGCGCGACTTTCCCCAGTAATTTCATCCGAAATCCCTTTCCGAAAGATGCCTTCCATTTTGAACCGCGAAGCCACAAAGTCACAAAGGAAAAGCAATTTCTTTTCTCTTCTTTGTGTCTTTGTGACTTTGTGGTTCAGGCAATTTTTGATTAGCTCCAGCGTTTTTTCAGATAGTCCAAACTCTGCTCAATCCGCGCCACCGCATCGTCCCCGCCCCGGAACTCGAAGCAATAGATCACCCGCTGGGGCAGGCTGTCCAGGGCGTCGAAGATGGCGTCCAGCGGCAGCACACCCGCGCCGAGAACTGTCGGCGGGTCAGACGGATTGCCCGTCTGGTCCTTGAGATGGCTGGAGACAATCCGATTCGCCAGGGCCGCCGCGGCAGCCGGGATGTCCTGGCCGTGCAGACTGTAGTTGCCCATATCGAAATTTGTCATCAGCGAGGGGATGCGGGCCAGGCAGGTCTGGACTTCGGCCAGTGTGCCGCCAGGGATGCGGGCATAGTTTTCCAGGGCGATGACGACGCCCTTCTCGGCCGCGTAGTCGGCGATGGCCTGCCCCCCAGCCCAAGCGGTCGCGTCGTCGTCCGCGGGCAACTGGCCGGGGAAGAAGCGAACAATCGGTGATCCCAGGCTGGCCGCGGCGTCGATATCGCCGCGCAGGGTGGCCGCGTCTGTGCTGAAAAGGGTGGCGTGGGTGGCGTAGGTGATAAGCAACCCCTTTGCTTCAGCGTGCTGGCGGGCCTGCCCCAATTCGCTTTCCCACCCTGTCCACAGTTCTCGGCGCAACTCCACACCGTCCGCGCCGGTTGCCGCGGCCGCATCGATCACATCAAAAACCGTCATCGCGCCGGATTTCAGCGCGTCCTCAAATTGCATTACCGAAATCAGAACCGGTCGTTCAACACTCACTATTTTCTCCTTCTGCGCAATAGAACGCGGATGACGCGGATTGGGCGGATTCATGCGGATAAAATGCCCAATCTCCTGGTTTTCAAAAAGAAGTGGGACACAGATTTGTGCGGATACAGACTGATTTAGAAGCAAAAATCCGCGTTTATCTGCGTGAATCCGCGTCCCAAAAATCGTTTACACATCCAAAACCGTCTGCGCGGCCTCGCTGAGCCGGGCGCGGGTTTCGGGCCGAATATATGCCCGCTGGTCGAGCTGCTGCTTCTGGTCCCGGCGGCAGAAATAGCTGTGCAGGGCGCGGCGGGGCTGGTCCGTGCGGTTGAGGGTTCCCCCGTGCCAGGTGTGGGAATTGAAGATGACGACTGTGCCCGCGGGCGCGGTGAGCAGCACTTCGTCCGGATGAGGGGCAGACGGGTCCGCCAACACATCTTGGGGCCGTTGGCCGCTGCGGTTGGAGCCGGGCACAACCCGCGTCGCGCCGTTCTCCGGCGTGAACTCGTCCAGCAGCCAGATGGAATTGCAGACGTAATAGTCCCCCGGCTCCACGGCACTGCCCCAATCGCAGTGGAGCGCTTGCAGGCCATGCCCTGGCAGCGCGGCCCGAAAGTTGAGGGACGAGAGTTTCATATCCCCGCCCAGCACGTGGCTGATGGCGGCCAGCACTTTTGGATGGGTATAGCAGACGTCAAAGATCGGGTCTTTGTTGACCAGATCGCTGAGTCGGGTTGTGCCTGCTTCCTGATGGACTTCGCTGCCTGCTTTGTCGCCTTCCAGCGCGGCCAGTTCATCCACCCGGCGCACCAGCCCGCGCCGCATTTCATCAGAGAGAATCCCCGGCAGCGGCAGGTAGCCCTTCTCATCCAGAAATGTTTTCTCCGCGGGGGAAAGTGTGTCGTCCGCGACGCCTAATTTCGTCAACGCCTGTTGGATATCCATTTTTCTCGTTCCTCAATAGTTGTCTATAACGGGTGCAAGAGCGTACAGTCCCCGGCACTTTCCGTCTCTGCACGCCTGTACGCGGGGATACGGGCATCGAAGTTCGTAAAGTGTCGGGGACTGCGGAACACATATCTTCCAGAAATATCTCTACGCGGGACCGCCAAATTCGTTGTTCACGGCCTGCATCAGCGCCCGCATATACGCAATGGAATAGGCAGCGCCTACCCGTTGACCGCCCAGCATCGCGGGGATGTGATCGGGAATGATGCACCCATCAAACTTCACTTCCCGCAGGGCTTTCATCACTTCGTACATATCCTGATAGCCATTGTCGATGAGTGTCTCCACCCACGGCTCCGGCATAGGGTTGGAGACATTGCGGAAGTGGACTTTGAACAATTGCCCCTTTTCGCCAAAATGCTTGATGGCCTCCACCGGGGTGTTGCCCATACCGATTTTGCCGCCTTCCAGCCAGCAGCCCACACACAGGCAGACGCCGATGTTGGGGCTGTCGGCAATTTCCATGGCCTTTTTGTAGCCCTCGAAATTGCCAAACATACAGCGGGGAATGCCGCCCAGATCGTAGACGGGCGGATCGTCCGGGTGGACGCCGATACGCACACCGGCATCTTCGGCCACAGGCACAATTTCGCGCATGAGATGGGCGTAGTTGTCCCACAGTTCTTCTTCTGTGTAGCGGCGGCCGTGGGTCAATTCGCCTTCGTAGATGGTGCCGGCCCAGTGCCCTTTGGCATCGCTGAGGTCCAGCGTGCGGGCATCCATTCCACCCCGCCCCTCTGCACGGCCAGAGGACCAGATGCCGTTGGCCATGTGGGCATAGGTGTTGTAATAGATGCCCGCCGCGCCGATATTGCGGATGAACTGCTTGAACTCCTCCACTTTGGCGTCCCGGCCCGGCAGATTGAGGGTAATCTCTGGCACATTGTGGACGCCCAGGTTGGTGATGCGGTAGATTTTCAGCCCCCATTCGCCAAAGCGCTTGACGAGACTTTTGTAGAATTCCAGGGAATGCTGCTCCGGGTTGCGGATGCCTACCATCGCCCATTCCACGCCAAGCTGTTGGAAGAACTGCAAATCTTCATCACTGGCGTCGGCTCCGGTCTGAATGGCAATCTGAATGCCTTCGGTGCTGGAATAGTAGCCGGGCACGGCACGCATGGGGATACGGTTTGGTTCGGTCATTTCAAAGGGTCTCCGATGTTGGGGAAATGGATAGGAAAGGAAGATTGCGAGAGATAGGACGGCTTTTTTATGCGCTCTGGAACAAGCGGGCCAGCCGCTCTTCCGTGCGCTGAAAGAATCTACGGATAAATTCCTGCTCCTGGGGATCCTGCTCGTCGATGAGCAGATTGGCAAAGTCCAGCGTGCGGCGCAGGGTGTGCAGGGCAACTTCGCCGGGATAGGTTTCCGGCCAGGGCAGGCGTCGGGTGTAACCTTCCCGGAAGGCCGCGTGCAGTTGCGCCGCGTCGTCTCTGGACTGAATGTAGTAGAATATCAGCCCAATATCCTGCACGGGGTAGCCCCAGACCAAATCCTCGAAGTCGATGGGGTAGACCCGGCCCCGATGCACTTTCACATTATACTGGTGCAGGTCGTAGTGGATGACCTGGGGCGACTGCCCCCGGCCCCACAGCTCGGCCTGGGCTTCGGCCACCCGGCCATAGGCCACAGAGAGCAGCCCCCACAGCCGTTCGTTAAGCCGATCCCGAAAGGCCGGCTCGAAGAGATGGGGCTGGTCCGTGGGGTTGAAGACCGTATCGTTGCGTCGGATGGCGAAGCCGTCGGGCGGTGTCCACGTAGCCGCGTGCTGGTGCAGCCGGGCCAACAATTCCCCAGTGGACGCATAGTTTTGCGGTGTCAGCACGTCGCCCAAATCCTTGCCCGGAACCCAGGAAAAGACAACGACGTGACGGGCTTCGGGCACGCCTTCCACCTGCACAGTCGTAAAGAGTTCTCCCCGCCGGGTGCGCAGAGGCGCGGGCAGGAGCAGGTCCGTTTCCCGGTGCAGGGCGTCCAACCAGATCATTTCAGAGCGCACGTCTGTCGGGCCGTATTTGGTTGGGCGGGTAACGCGCAGCACAAACTTCTCGCCGCCGGTCGTGTCCACCCGAAAGACGTAATTCCAGCCGTCGCTGATAAAGCGCAGGCCCGCCAGCGCAAGTTCGTATTCTTGCAGCGCGGCCAGAGCCAGCGTTCGCAAGCGGCGAATTCGGCCCTGGGGCCTCAGATCGTAAAAGGGTTTCATTGGCGTGACTTGTGGTGCGTCGTGGGTGTACCCGTTCCCGCGGCCGCACAGTCTCAGGAATTAATATCCTATGCCTTTGAGGAATTTGATCATCCCCGCACTGCGTGTGGCCTCGCTGATTGGGTCGTCACCGCCGGGGAGGGGCTGGCCGGGGCAGGCAGTGACCCAGCGGTCAAAGCCGATGTCGTCCAGCGCGTCTTTGATGGCAACAAAATCGATATCCTTGCCCTGGCCCACCTGCGTCCAGACCGGTTCGTAGAAGCCATCTTCCCGGCGGCTGGTGCTGGCCCAATCCTGCAAATGGACGTAGTTGAGCTGGCTGGCAAAATCTTTGAGCGAATCCACCGGATCGTAGCCCCACAACTGGGCGTGGGAGACGTCGATGCAAAGTTTGGCCTTGTCCAGATTCGCCATATAGAGCTTCCAATGCGCAATGGAGTCCACCAGCAGATTGGTGTGGATGTGATAGGTGAGTTCCAGCCCCATCTGCCCCGCATACTCGGCCCACATATCCGCGCCCTCGGCCGCGGCCTTCACGTCGTCGTCGGTCACAGGCCGGCCTACGGGCTTCTGCCCATTCATATACATAAAGGCGTCGCAGCCCACCTCCGCGGCAAACTCCATACGCCGCTTGTTGCTTTCGATATTCTCCGGGTCCCGGCTGTCGGGTGTGCCATTGGCAGTCAGGACAGCCAGGGGCATTCCGGTGTTGGCACAGATACGTTTGATGCGGGCGGGTGTGCCCATCCAGTTCAGGGGCAGGCGGCCCTCCCATCCATCCCAGCCCGCCGCGGCCAGAGCTTCCAGGCCCGGTTCCAGATCGGGATTCTTCCAGCGCAGGGTGCAGTAGCCAAGTTTGTAACTCATTGTGTTCCTCCGTGGGGAATGGGGGTATAATCAGCGGATGTTATTATAGAACGGGTGGGACACGACGACAAGCATCGAAAAACCAGAGGAAAGGCCCTATGCAACGCTACGGAATGATTATCAAAGTCAAACCTGAATGGGAAGAGTCGTACAAACAGATTCACGCCCACACGTGGACCGGTGTGCTGGAACAGATCACCGCCTGCCACATACAAAATTATTCAATCTTTCTGCGGGATGGCTATCTCTTCAGCTATTTTGAATATGTGGGCGATGATTTTGGCGCGGATATGGCAAAAATGGCTGCGGACCCCATCACCCGGGCCTGGTGGAAATTCACCGATCTCTGCCAGGAGCCGGTGGAGGGCGCCGCGCCCGGCGAAAAATGGGTGCCTATGGAAGAGGTCTTTCATCACGGCTAAAGTGATGCTCGATTGAAAACCGGCATTTGACGAGTGCTGGTCTCCAATCGAGCATCACTTCAGGCCAATCGTAGCGGGTATCCGGTGACTGAACGCCGACACCCGACGCATAACAACCTTCACGATTTCCTGTGAATCCGCCCGCCCAGACGCAGCCAGACGATTTCTCCATTTTCTGCGCGCAGCACCTCGCCCCGGTTGCCCGCGGATGGCCCGTCTGTGATGAGCAGTCTGTCTGGCGCTGTGAACAAAGCCGGTGCGGGGGGCGGCGTGGGACCGGGCGGCGTATCCTTTTTGGGGAAGCCGCCTTTGGGAATGACTTGAAGCATCAGCCCGGTATCGGTGGCGGTCACGTCCAGATCGCTGAGGGCCGCGCGGTAGTGGCCCGCGTATTCGGCCAGTTCCTGGGGGGAAAGTGTCAGCCGGGTTGGCTCGTCCGCAACCAGCCCGACGAACTTCTCCAGCGCCCACTTGACCACCCGCCCGTGGAGAGTGCGGCCCCGATCCGCGTTGGTGAGTACGGTTATGGCAAAGTTCCGCGCCGGGACAAAAAGAAACGCCGACATTTGCCCCTTCGTCGCGCCCCCGTGGGCGACAGTTTTCAAGCCGCCGATCTCGCCCAGCAGCCAGGAGACGCCCACGGCTTTTGTCCCGCTGCCCGCTTCGGCCAACTCGGACTGCATCAGCGCCATTGAAGCCGGTGACAGCAGCCGCTCCCCGCTCTCGGATTCCCCACCGCCCAGATGGAAACGGGCATAGCGCAGTTGATCCTTCACTGTGGAAATCAGCCCGCCCACACAGTTGGCATTGCGGGCCAGCGCCCACGGACGCGCGACTTCTGCCCTGGCCTTCGTTGGGTCTTCGGCGTCCAGCACCTGATGGCCCACCGCGCAGCGATGGGTAATGGCATCGGCCGCGCGGAAAAAGGACATTTCCATGCCCAGTGGCTCCAACACCAGTCTGCGGGCCGCATCCTCGTAGGGCTGGCCGGTGACAGCTTCGATCACCCGGCCCGCCAAGCCAAAACCCGCATTGTTGTAGGACCAGACTTCGCCCAGGGGTGTCAGTTGGGGCAGGTCGGCCATTCTGGCCACGTATTGGGCCAGCGCATCGTCGCCGTCGCCGGTGTCGTCGAAATAGTCACCCATCCAGCCGCCAGTGTGGGTGAAGCAGTGGCGCAGGGTCACTCGTTCAGCCACTGCGTCGTCGGAAAGGCGCAGATCGGGCAGATAGCGGCGGATGGGTGTGTCCAGGTCCAACTGGCCCGCCTCCACCAGACGCATAGCCGCGGTAGCGGTGATGGTTTTGGTGGTGGAGCCGATCTGAAAAAGGGTGTCGCTGTCCACAGGCAGCGGGTGGTTGACATTTGTCACACCGAAACCGGCGGTGTATTCCTGTCCGTTGTGGAGGATGCCCACGGCTACGCCGGGCACATGCCAGTGGGCCATTTCGTCGGTAACAAACTGTGTAAGAGCTTCGTGCAGAGGTGATGTCATAACGCGTCTCCGGACAGCGATTATTGGGGAAGCAATGCCCCCAGCAGTTCCTCTTTCCACATCCCCGCCACCCGATCATACGCGCCAAAGCCCGCGCCAAATCCCCAATAGGCCCAGCTCATGCCCAGGCTCTCGGCAGTGCGGGCAACGGCCGCGGTATACTGGACCCGTGAGTCCATATCGGCCCGACTGTACGCGCCAAACTCGCCCAGATAGATGGGATAGCCGTTCTTTTCGCCCCAGCGGGCGGCCCGGTTCAGGTCCGACTCCACGGCCCCGCGGTGGAAGGCCGTGTCCTCCCAGGTGGTTCCCAGCCAGAAATCAGAGCCGCCCACCCATTCCGCGCCCTGGTGGGTGAAGCGGAAGGGTTCGTAGTAGTGGATGGAAACGATCAGGTGCTTGTCCTCTGGGGGCAGGGCGAGGGAGTGGAGCAGGCCGATATTGTACCAGTTGCCCGGCCCCACAATCAGATTGCGGGTGGGGTTGCTGGTGCGGATGGCGGTGATGGCATGGGGGAACAGATCGTTCCAGGCAAGAGGGGTCAACCTGTCGTGGGGTTCGTTGAGCAGTTCAAAGAGGACTGCATCCGGCGCGCCCGCGTAGTGTTCGGCGATCTGCTGCCACAGGGCCAGAAAGCGATCCGTGTGTCCTGGGGGGTCGCTGAATAGCTCGTCGTAGTGGTGGATGTTCAGCACCACCAACAGATTGTTCTTCAGCGCCTGCTCCACCACCCAATCGATGCGGGCGAAAAAGTCCGGGTCAATTGTGTAGGGTGGATCGGCCAGGGCGTGGGCGTTCCAGCGGATGGGCACGCGCACGTGCTGGAAGCCCGCATCGGCGATGGCCGTGAAATAGTCCTCCCGGAGAGTGACACCCCACGCGCCTTCGATTGGTCCTTCCAGCGCGTTGCCCAGATTGATGCCCCGGCCCAACTGCCGGTTCTGCACAAAGGGGTCTACACCGGGCTGCTGAACCGCGGAAATCCAGGCTGGCTGCTGCCAGGTCACAGGGGAGCAGGCGGCGAGGAGAAAAATAAAGAAAAGGAAAAACGAAAAACGCAGAGAGGGATGGGTTTGCATCAGCGCAGATCAACTTTTGGTGCGCCGTCAGTGATGACCAATTCCCCCATCACCACCGCATCGGGCAGGACGGCACGAACAGACGCCACTGCATCTGCGCCCACCACTGCCACCATTCCCACGCCCATATTCCAGACCCGATAGGCTTCGGTGCTGTCGATGCCGCTCCATTCCACCAGTTTGCGGAAGAGGGGCGGGACCTCCCAACTGGACCGGTCGATGCGGGCGGAGAGACCCGCGGGCAGGATGCGGGGCAGGTTGTCCAGAAAGCCGCCGCCGGTGATGTGGGCCAGCCCTTTCACGGCCACGCCGGCGGCGCGCAGGGCAGCAATCTCGGCCACGTACGCTTTGTGGGGAATCAGCAGCGCATCGGCCAACCCAACGCCGGAGTCGTCGAAGGGCGCGGACAAATCCCGGCCTTCGATGGCTTTGCGGATGAGGGAGTAGCCGTTGGTGTGGGGGCTGACGCTGGGCAGGCCGATAAGAACGTCCCCAGCCTGCATAGCGTCAGAACGGGGCAGGAGTTGGTCCCGGCCCACGACGCCGACAATTGTGCCCGCCAGGTCAAAGCTGCCGGGAGTGTAGACGCCGGGCATCTCCGCGGTCTCGCCGCCCAGGAGCGCGCAGCCGATGGCCCGGCAGGCGTCGGCCACACCGGTCACAGCCGCGGCCACGTGCTCCGGCACGATTTTGGAGGTGGCGATGTAGTCCAGAAAGAAGAGGGGCCGCGCGCCCTGCACCAGAATGTCATTGGCGCAGTGGTTGACAATGTCGTGGCCGATGCCCTCCCAGCAGCCCATCTGCGCAGCCAGCTTGACTTTCGTCCCCACCCCGTCGGTGGAGGCCACCAGCACCGGATTGGCGGGCAGATCGGTCAGCGCAAAGAGACCGCCAAAGCTGCCCACATCGGCCAGCACAGCCGGCGTGTAGGTGGCGCGCACACTGGCTTTCATCATTTCCACGGCACGGGTAGCGGCGTCGATGTCCACCCCCGCGGCGGCATAGGCAGATTCAGGCATACATCAGTTGTCCTTTGGATTCAGGGATACGTCGCCCCATCTCGCAGGCTATCTCAATCCACTCCTGGATAATCACTCCCACGTTCGCCAGCGCCGCCTGATAGGTAGGGCCATCCGCCATACAGCCAGCCAACTCTGGCACTTCGGCGATAAACGCTTCGTCTTCGTCACTCCAATACAGGAGCATTTCATATTTGTTCGTCTTCATCCGTGCAAATCCGCCCAATCAGCGTCATCCGCGTTCCATTCCTACCGATTGCGCCCGTACTGCTCGTGGCTGCTCACCCAATCCAGCGAGCTGATGGCTGCGGCCAGGGAAAGTTCACCGGCCAGGACAGTGCCCGCCACGATTTCGGCGAATTTGTTGACTTTGCCCTTGCCGATGCAGTCCAATAACCCCAGACACTCCCGCTGAGTAGCCAGACCCGTGCCGCCGCCGTAGGTCGCCACAATCAGCGAGGGAATGGTGATGGAGATGTAGAGATCGTTCTCCGGTGTCAATTCTGTGTAGAGAATCCCCGCGGATGACTCGGAGACGTTCGCCACATCCTGGCCCGTAGCCATAAAGATCGCGGTGATGGCGTTGGCCGAGTGCAGCCCGTTGTTGTTCACCCCGGCCAGAATCGACCCCACATTGGCCACGCCGTAGTGATAGGACAACTGCTCCGGCGTCACCCGCATATTCTGGATCAGCACATCCCTGGGCACAATCGCCTCGGCTGTCACCCGCTTGCCCCGGGTGCGCATAATATTGACCTGACTGGCCTTTTTGTCCGTGGCAAAGTTGCTTTCCAGGAAGAAACGCTGGACGCCGGTGTAGTTGTCCAGCACCCAGGAGCAGGCGGCAAAGGTGGCCCGCCCCACCATATTTTGTCCGGCCGCGTCGCCAGTGGTGTAGTTGAAGCGCAGGAAAGCGAATTTGTTGGACTGGTAGCAGTCGATGTTGTCCAGCTTCGCCACGCTGGAGGTCGCCTCCGCCTGCTCCCGGATGACGTCCATATTCTCGTCCACCCACTTGACGAAATCCCGCGCGCCCCGGGCATCCGCAAAGATAAAGACCGGCGCGCGCTGCATCGCGTCAGCCACAACCGTACACGTGACGCCTCCGCTCAGATTGAGCAGTTTCATTCCCCGGTTGTAGGAGGCCACAAGCGTGCCTTCGGTGGTTGCCAGAGGAATAATAAACTCTCCCTGCGCGTGCTCGCCGTTGATGGTCAGCGGCCCGGCAAAGCCCAGGGGAATTTGCACAACGCCGGTAAAATTCTCCACATTGCCCGCGGTGGTGTGGGCATCGAAAGAATAGTGGGTAATGTGCTCGACTTCGGTGTGTGCAAAATCGGCCACAAAACGCTGGCGTGCCTCGATAATCTCCGGGCTGTAGTCGTCGTTGCGATCCCGGGGGATGCTGGTCAGCTTGTTGGTCTCGGAGATGGCGTCGTCCACACTGAATTTGATGCGCCCAAAGGGTTTGGTCTTGACCGACAGTTCAATTTCATGCTTGCCCTTGGCCAGCCCATCACCACTGATCTTCACGTCCACAATCTGGCGCAAGGGGAAGTCGATGGGGTTGGCTTCGCTGATGCCAGCGGGCTTCACCTGCTGGCCGTCGCCCATATCCAGGCTGATAGCACTGCCGGGCACTGCTTTGCCATCGATGCGTACCTCCTGGAATTCGGTAATCTGGGCGTCGCTCAACCGGTTCTTGATATTGAAACGCACCCCGCCATCCACATTTTCCAGGCTGCCAAAGGTGTACAGCCGTTTGAGCAACATACTGGGAATCAACGCCATCGGTTCTTCCTCTCCTTCAATTACGATAAAAGATGCCACACAAACGGATTATTTTCTCGTATAACCCGCATCAAAAACACAGTACTGCATTCGCGTAGAGTTCCCAGATCGTACTGAGCGCAGCGTCAACAAAGTTTTTTGGGCGTAGAAGTTCGACTTTTCAGAAAAGTCGAACTTCTGTAGTCGAATAACTTTGTTTCCAGTGTACTGAGCACCTAATGGGGATATTATGGGACAGACCCGCCCTGGAGTGTGTATCCACAGATAAGCACGCGTCTGTCGTCTGGGTATGCTTCAACAATCTGCCCATCCAACACAGTATCAACCATATCCTGCCGAACAAAGCCTTCTTTTAAAGCGTGTAAAACCGCGTAACTGCGGATTAGATAGTCGCCGCTACGCACTCTCTGACGGATGGTTTCTATCTCCATCACTGAGCCTTAGGCCGTTCAAAGAAAATAAATCCCCGATCCGGCGACAATTTCCCTGAACGGCTTAGGCTTTTCCAAATCAATTTGGTGACTATTCAGGCTGAACTGAACGCAAGAAAGATCAAACAAAAAGCAAATGTGAATCCAATAGGATTCGGCGAAACTAAGGCAATATGAGCGATTTCCCCAGAGTCACACGCGAAGAGTTAGAGAAACTGGATAAGGCAGCACTCATCAACTTGGTGCTGTTGTTTCAGGCACAACTGGAAAAACTGAGTCAACGCGTCCATCATCTGGAAGACCAGGTGGCGAAGAACAGTAGCAACAGCAGCAAACCATCGGGCAGCGAGGGGTTGACAAAGCCGAAAACCCAAAGTCTGCGGCGGTCAGAAGGACGCAAGCCGGGAGGTCAAGAAGGACATGAAGGGCACACATTGTGCAGGGTGGATAAACCGGACCATAGGCAAGTGCATGGATTGAACAGTTGCCCCCACTGCGAGAATGACCTGTCCCATGTGGCGGTGAGCGGCTGGGAATCACGCCAGGTCTTTGATATTCCCCCCGTCCAAATTGAAGTGACCGAACATCAGGCCGAAATCAAAGAATGCCCAGCCTGTGGCAAGGAAGCACGGGCGACGTTTCCAGCCGGTGTGACCCAGCCGGTGCAGTACGGTCCGCGACTCCAGGTGCAAGCCAGCTATCTGAACAACTACCATTTCATCCCGATTGCCCGTACCTGTGAGTTGCTCAACGATTTCTATGGGCAAGCACCAGCGTATGCCTTTGTAGGCGAGGCCAATCAGTCTGTCGAAACAAGCATCGAACCTGCTCTGACCAAAATTCGAGAGCAACTGACCCAGGCGGATGTGGTGCATTTCGATGAAACCGGGATGCGGGTCGCAGGTCAAACCCAATGGGTTCATGCGGCGGCTACGGACTCCTTGACTTACTATGACATCCATCAGAAGCGGGGGCAGACGGCCATGACTGCCATGGGCATCCTGCCCAACTTCCGCGGACGTGCGCTCCACGATCATTGGAAGCCCTATCAGAACTTCACTGAATGCGCACACGCCTTCTGCAATGCCCACCATCTGCGCGAACTGCAATTCGTTACTGACCAGTACGAGCAGGCTTGGGCTACGGAACTGGCCCAACTCCTCTTGGATGGCAAAGCCGAGGTGGCGAATGCTGACCCTGAGGGAACTTCATTATCGCCAGACCGTCTTGACTATTATGACCAACGCTACCGGGCCATTCTGCAACAGGGCTTTGCGGCCAATCCACCGCCTGAACTGCCCCGTAGCAAACCGCGAGGACGTCCCAAACAATCCCCGCCGAAGAACCTGCTCGACCGGCTTGACAAGCATCAGTCTTCTATCCTGACTTACTTGTCTGACTTCCGCGTGCCCTTTGACAACAATCTGGTCGAACGCGATGTCCGCATGGTCAAGGTCAAACAGAAGGTGTCCGGTGCTTTCCGTACCCCAAGTGGCGCCAGTTCTTTCTGTGCCATTCGCAGCTACATCTCCACCGTCCGCAAGCAGGGTGGCAATGTTATCTTTGCTCTTCAGTCCGCTTTGGATGGCCAACCCTTCATTCCACCTGCCCCTCCCTTCCCAGCCTGAATAGTCACTCAATTTGGAGAATTTATTTATTGGAAAAGCCTTATCCGTTTCGGTTGATATACTGCTGCTTACCCCGCACTCCGCGAGCTATTGTACTGACTTTCGTGTCAGGGAGCAAAGCGGAGCAGAATCGTCACGCCCGCGCCCGCGCAATATCCGTGCGCCAGACCGCACCGTCAAAGCTGATGTGGGCCAATCCGGCATACGCCTGTTGCGTGGCCCCGGCCAGATCGTCGCCCCGGCCAGTGACGGAAAGCACACGCCCGCCGTTGGTGAGCAGTCGCCCGTCGGCCAGGGATGTCCCCGCGTGGAAAACGCTGCATCCCGCGGCTTCGGCTTCGGCCAATCCGCAGATTTCTTTGCCTTTGGCATACTCACCCGGATAGCCGCCGGAAGCCATCACAACCGTCGTGGCCGCGCCCGCGCGCCAGACAGGTGTTACTTCATCCAGACGCCCGTCGATGCAGGCTTCCATCAGCTCGACCAGATCGCTCGCCAGCAGGGGCAGGACAACCTGCGTCTCCGGGTCGCCGAAACGACAGTTGAACTCGATCACCTTCACCCCGTCGTCCGTCAGCATCAGCCCCGCGTAGAGGACGCCCACATAGGGCGCGCCCTCGGCGGCCATTCCGTCAATGGCCGGGCGCAGGATCGTGCGCTCCACTTCGGCCAGGAAGGCTGGCGCGGCCAGGGGTGACGGCGCAAACGCACCCATCCCGCCGGTGTTGGGGCCAGTGTCGCCGTCGCCCAGCCGCTTGTGGTCCTGGGCCGGGGGCATCACACAGATCGATCGGCCGTCGCTAAAGGCCAGCACAGACATCTCCGGGCCGACCAGCCGCTCCTCGATCAGCACGGTTGCGCCCGCCTCGCCAAAGCGTCGCTCCACCATCACCCCGCGCAGCACATCCACGGCCTCGTCCCGGCTATCGGGCAGAATCACCCCTTTGCCCGCGGCCAGACCACTGGCTTTGATCACCGGCACAGCGTCCAGCGTCCAGACAAAATCAGCCGCGCTCTCAAAATCGGAAAAAACCTGGGCCTGGGCGGTGGGGATGGCGTGGCGCTGCATAAATGCTTTGGAAAAGGCCTTTGACCCCTCCAGCCGGGCCGCGGCCTGCACCGGGCCAAAGATGCGCTGCCCCGCGGCCTGAAAGCGATCGACAACGCCCGCGGCCAGGGGCACTTCCGGGCCGACGACAGTCAGATCGATAGCCTGTTCCTGGGCGAAGGCCAGCAGCCCGGCCAAGTCACTATCACTGATGGCGACATTCTCACACTTTTCCGTGGTGGCCGTGCCGCCGTTGCCCGGCGCAACAAAAATCCGCGCCACCTGGCTGGACTGGCTCAATTTCCAGGCCAACGCGTGTTCCCGCCCGCCAGAGCCGATGAGTAAAAGCTTCATCAATCTCCCCACATTTCCGCGAACTTCTGCTTTTCCTGCAACACAATCTCTGTGATGGGTGTATCAAAAGGATACTCACCAGCAAAGCAGGCGTTGCAATAGCCGCTTTCGGCGCGCAATGCCTGCATCATTCCGTCGATAGTCAGATAGGCCAGGGAATCCGCGCCCACGTGCTCCCGAATCTCTTCCACGCTCTTTTGCGCGGCGATCAGTTCACTCTGGCTGGCCATATCCACCCCCATAAAACAGGGGAATTTGATAGGCGGGCAGGCGACACGCAGATGGACCTCGGACGCGCCGGCATCCCGCAGCAGTTTGAGCAGGGGACCGCTGGTGTTGCCCCGCACAATCGAATCGTCCACCAGCACCACCCGCTTGCCAGCCAAATTGTCGGGCAATGGGTTGAATTTCATTGCCACACCCACCTTGCGCAACTGGTCGGACGGCTGGATAAATGTGCGCCCGATATAGCGGCTTTTGATCAGTCCTTCGCTGTATTCAATTCCGCTCTGCGCGGCGTAGCCGATGGCGTGGGGCGTGCCGCTGTCGGGGACAGGCACGACAATATCCGCGTCGGCGGGGGCTTCCCGCGCCAGTTGTCGGCCCAGGGCCTGGCGCACCTGATGGACCAGTTTGCCGCCGAAGACGCTGTCGGGGCGGGCGAAATAAATCTGCTCAAAGGTGCAAAAGGCCAGCTTCTCCGGCGGCACGCCCTGGACAATTTCATAGCCGTCGGCGTCGATACGCACAATCTCGCCGGGCTGAATTTCCTGGACGGCTCGCCCGCCGATTGTGCCAAAGGCACAGCTTTCCGAGGCAATAGCATAGCCGCCCGTGTCCAATTTGCCCAACACCAGCGGACGCAGCCCCCAGGGATCGCGCACGCCATAGACCGCATCCCGGGTCAGAATTGTCAGGGTATACGCGCCTTCGGCCATAGCCATTACCTGGCGAATGCGCTGGGTCCACGTGCCCCGCGCGCCGGCCAACAGATGAATAATCAGCTCGCTGTCGGTGGAGGTGGAAAGACCCACGCCCCGCTCCAATAACTCCCGGCGCAGTTGGGGCGCGTTGACCAGATTGCCGTTGTGACCGATGGCCAGCGGGCCGTCCAGCGTCTCCAAAATATAGGGCTGGGTGTTGCGCAGTTTGGGCGAGCCGGTGGTGGAATAGCGGGTGTGGCCGATGGCGGCATTGCCAAGCAGATGGCTCAGATTCTCCTCGTTGAAGACCTGCGAGACCAATCCCATTCCTTTGTGGACGTGGGCTGTGCGTCCGTCGCAGGTGACAATCCCTGCGGCTTCCTGCCCCCGGTGTTGCAGGGCGTAGATGGCAAAATAGGCCAGCCGGGCCGCGTCGGTTCTGGGGCCAAAGACACCAAAGACGCCGCATTCTTCGTGGAGTTCATCGCCGGACCAATCGTTTTCGTGCAACTCTGCGTAGGGAAACATTTTTCCTCCCAGAAAGGAGGACGACAGACGGCAGACGACGGGCGACGGACGACGGAACGGTTTCCCGCGGTCGGCGGTCGGCGGTCGGCGGTCGGCTATTGTCCCACCAAAGATTTTCGCGCGGCCAGTGCAATTTCCAGCGCTTCGTCAATCGTCGTCGCCGTCACTGTCACGTGGCCCATTTTGCGCCCAGGCCGAGCCGCGGACTTTCCGTACAGATGCAATTTGGCTGTGGGGTAGGCCAGCAGCGCCTCCCAATTCGGTTGGCCCTGCGTCCACAGGTCGCCCAGCAGATTGACCATCACAGCCGGGCGTATCTGCGCCGCTGATCCCAACGGCAGACCGCAGACTGCCCGTGCCTGCTGCTCGAACTGGCTGGTCACCGCCCCCTCAATCGTCCAGTGGCCAGAGTTGTGGGGACGGGGCGCAATTTCGTTGATCAGTAAACGACCCTCGGGATTCAGAAGTTCGACTTTTGACAAAAGTCGAACTTCTGGCAGCAGAAAAAACTCTACGCAGAGAACGCCCACCACATCCAGCGCTTCCATCAGGCGGCGGGTGAGCTGCTCCGCCTCTGCTGCCACTTCCGGCGACACTTGCGCGGGGGCGAGCGTCACATCCAAAATGTGGTTGGCGTGGCGGTTCTCCACCAACGGGAAGGCGGCGAATCCACCATCGATTCCGCGTGCCGCTACGACGGAGACTTCCCGCTCGAAGGGCACAAAGGCCTCCAAAATCGCGGGCTGGCTGTTCATTTCCAGCCAGGCGTCTTCGGCCTGGGACGGGTCGTCGATCTTCACCTGTCCTTTGCCGTCGTAGCCAAAAGCCGCGGTCTTCAGCACGGCAGGTGCGCCTATCGCCGACAGGCCCTTTTCCAGATCAGCCAACGAATGGACCGGCGCAAAGGGCGTCACCGGCAGGCCCGTATCGGCAAAGAAGCCCTTCTCCCGCAGCCGGTTCTGGGCCACGTGCAGGACGTGCCCGCCGGGGCGCACAGGTTTGCCCTCTTCCGCGGCAATCTCGGCCACGTGTGCGGGCACATTCTCAAACTCGAAAGTCACCGCGTCCACACCCCGCACAAAAGCCCGCACCGCGTCCCGGTCGTCGTAGGCCGCGCAGATTTCCCGCGCCGCCACCTGCCCGGTGGGTGTGTCGCGCTCCGGCGAAAAAGTGTGGACACGAATCCCCAACGGATGCGCGGCCAGAGCCAGCATCCGCCCCAATTGGCCGCTGCCAAAGACGCCGATGACTGGGGATTGGGGATTAGGGATTGGGGATTGGGCGTGCGTCGGGGACAATCTCTTAATCTCCCATCTCTAATTTGTCGTTCATCACCTGCTCGGTGCGTTGACGGCGAAATTCGGCCAATTTCTCGCGGAGTTCCGGGCGGCTGTTGCCCAGAATGGCGACGGCCAGCAGCGCGGCGTTGATGGCCCCGGCTTTGCCGATTGCCATTGTCGCCACAGGCACACCCGCGGGCATCTGCACAATCGAAAGCAGGGAATCCATCCCGCTCAGGGCCTGGCTCTGCACGGGCACACCGATGACGGGCAGGAGTGTGTGGCCCGCCACCATTCCCGGCAGGTGGGCCGCGCCCCCCGCGCCGGCAATGATCACTTCCAAGCCCCGGCCCGCGGCGGTATGGGCGTATTCCACCATCAAATCCGGTGTGCGGTGGGCCGAGACGATCCGGCATTCGTGGGGAATGGCGAAGTCACGCAACGTCTCCGCGGTGAACTGCATACAGCGTTCCCAGTCGGATTTGCTGCCCATTATGACGCCGATGAGTGGGGGAGGAGTTGTGTCGTTCACAAGAGATGTCCTGTTCGTATTGCGTGCTGCGTGCTGCGTAAGAAGTGGTGTTGGCGACGCATCTGTCACTGATTGCGCTCGGCCAGCCAGCGCTGAAAGGATTTTTCGCTTTCACCGCTACGCCGCCCAGCCAGCAATCCTTCCACGCCGATGTACTCGTCCAGGTCCGGCCAATGGATGGCATAGCCATCGCCGAGGAGTTCCCAATTTTGGCGCTCCTCATCGGTCGCGTGTTGGAGACGAGGATACCAGTCCAGTGGGATGATCATCTGACGTTCATCCTGCAGGCGAATAACGAATTGCGTGGACAAAATATCCACGTTCACTACCGCAGGATCCGATTCAAGAACTAAAGTAGGCATACCAAGCCTCCATAAACATCACTTCGTGTTTCACAATTAGTCGTTCGATGCGATTCAATTCGTATTCAGGAAAGCCACGATTCTTGGCGAAAGCAATCGGATTCAGCCAATATTTCACGAGCATTCGGTCGCGTTGTACGTGAATATGCGGTGGTTCGCCTTTATCCGAACTGAAAAAGAGGAAAGTATACGGCCCCTCCTGATGAACCGTTGGCATCCCGCTTCTCCTGTCATACGCAAGACAGCCATTCCCGCAGATTCCGCTCAATCCGCGGCCCCGCGGGATATTCTCCCGGCTCGAACGTTTTGCCCGTCAGCATCTCATACGTGCGAATATAGCGCTCGGCAGCCTGCACAGCCAACGCCTCTGGCAGCGGGAACGGCTCGCCTTCGCCCCGGTAGCCGTGGGCTGCGTAATAAAGCCGGATAAACTCCTTGTCGAAATTCTCCGGCTCTCCTCTCTCTTTCTCTTTCCCCCCGCGTCCCTCCGCACCCCTCCGCACCCCCGCGGTGACCCTCTCATAACTCTCCGCCGTCCAAAAGCGGCTGGAATCGGGCGTGTGCATCTCGTCGATCAGCACCAGTTCCCCGTCGTCGGTCAGACCGAACTCATATTTCGTATCCACCAGAATCAGCCCACCCCGCCGGGCAATCGCCTGTCCCCGCTGGAAGACGGCGATGGCCGCCACGCTCACCTGCTCCCAGAGTTCGGCAGGAACCAGCCCCCGTTCCACAATCTCCGCGGCGGTGATGCGCTCGTCGTGACCGCCGTCCTGGGCTTTGGTCGTGGGGGTGATGATCGGCGTGGGCAGCGCGTCGTTCTTCTTCAATCCATCGGGAAAGTCCATCCCGTAGATGTGGCGTTCGCCCTGGCTGTAGCGATACCAGAGCGCGGTAGAGGTGACGCCGCTGATGTAGCCGCGCACGACGACTTCCACCGGCAGGGGACGGCAACTGCGCCCAATCGTCACATTCGGATCCGGGGAACCGATGAAATGGCTGCCGATAATATCCGCCACCTGCCCGAACCAGAACGCGGCCAGTTGGTTGAGCACCTGGCCTTTGTAAGGGACCAGCCCCAGAATCCGGTCAAAGGCCGAAAGGCGGTCGGTGGTGATCAGCACCAGCCGGTCGTCGATTTCGTAGATATCCCGCACTTTGCCCTGGCGTTTTGTGCCGAGCCAGGGCAGGTCCACGCCGTCAAAGGGATGGGTCATCGCACGCTCAATCGCTGTCGGATTCATCGGTCTTCCTTTTGGAACGTCGGCGGGAGGTTCGTCGGCGTTTCGGCGTAGATTGTTCATCAAAGCGGGGCTTTAGGACGTACATATCTGGCGACAAACGATGGACAGTGTTTTTGAACTCATCATCGTCCAGATAGTCATCCTCATCGCTATCGAGGCCAGCATTGGCGACTACCTGGGAAATCAGGTAGATAGCCAGCGCAGCTGTTGCCCCTATCAGCAACGCTGCCTCCCAGACAGAAAGAGGGGTCAACCATCCAATCAGTCGGGCCAAAAGGACTTCGCCCACCGCCAATAGAGCGCTCACTAACAGACCGATCAACACAAGTGGAACGTCAAAGCCGGGAATCCGTGCAGCGACCAAAAGCGTGCTTCCAGTCACCAATAGGGCCATTCCTGTCGCTTGGGGAAAGGTCAAGGATGCAAGCACGGATAAAAGCCAAGCCAAGCCAAGAAAATAAATCAGACCGCAGGCCAGTATAGCGAGAACACCCGCAATGACAAATAGCATAACTCTCGTGCTACTCATATCCTCGACTTCAAACTGCGATTTCTTACCCATTGATCAGTGCCTCGAACAACGAAAGACCCAGACCTCCGCCGCTTCTCAGCGGATTCTGGATCGCCATCAAGTGATCCTCCGGGTGGGGCATCAGCCCGACGACGTTGCCTGCGGCGTTGCAGATACCCGCGATGTCAGCCACACTGCCGTTGGGGTTGACGGGATAGCGTCCGTCCGCAGGATTGCCGTCCGCGTCCACATAGCGGAAGGCAATCAGATCCGATGCTTCCAAATGCGCCACAGCCTCACCATCTGTGGCCTGGAAGTTGCCCTCGCCGTGGGCCACCGGGCAGAAAATCGGCTCGCGAATGGCGGAGAGGAAACTGGCCTTTGCGCTGTCATTGACAGCCAAATGGACCCAGCGGCATTCAAAGTGGCCGGAGGTGTTGTGGGTGAGGGTGACGGTGCGGGTGGCGAGTTGCGAGTTGTAAGTTGCGTCGTCCGTCGTCCCATTCCCCGGCAGCAATCCCGCCTTCACAAGCGCCTGAAAACCATTGCAAATCCCCAGCACCCGCTTGCCGCTGGCGATAAATTCGTGCAATTGGTCGTGGAAGAAGACCTGCAGATCCAGGGCCAGACGCACGCCCGCGCCCAGCGCATCGCCATAGGAGAAGCCGCCGGGCAGAATCAGCGCGTCGTAATCGGAGAAGCGTCGCTCCCCCGCGCGCAGCCGGTTGATGTGGATAATTTCGGGCGCGCCGCCAGCCAATTCACAGGCCCGGGCTGCTTCGCCGTCCCGGTTCGTGCCGGAGGCGTGGAGGATGAGAATTTTGGGTTTCACAAAGTCACTAGCCTTAAATTAATGAACTCTTCGACAATCCGATATATGACTACCGCCTGTGGCGGATCCAGAAAAAATTGCAACTTGCTTGTCGTCATAACGAACGAGTGCTATACTGGGCTGGATTCAACCTCTTGCCGAGAGGTGTTTGCAATGGAGACAATTAATGACCGCTGCCGCTGAAACACTGACAGTCCATCTCTCCCCAGCCGCAATGGAGCGTTTGCGCCGGGTCTCCCAAATTGCCCGCCGCCCCATCGACACGCTGATTGCTGATACACTGGAAGCCAGCCTGCCGCCTCTATTGGAGTCTGTGCCTCCATTCTACCACGCGGCGTTGGCTGCTTTAGAGTCCCTGTCATCCACAGAACTGCGAGCGCACGTGCACGCACAGATGAGTGCAGAAACCATAGACCGCTACGATTTTCTATTGGAGCGCAATGGCGCAGGCATCCTGAACGCACAAGAAAAAGAAGAACTGGACACCCTGCGCACAGAAGCAGACCTTCTGATGTACCGCAAAGCCTATGCTGCTTTGATCCTCAAATGGCGTGGCGAGTATGTCCCTTTCCCCGCGGCCCTGCCAGCCACACAATAAGCACCTGCGTTATGCCTTCCGCTCTCTACTACCGACTGCTCGAAGAGGCTGGTCCGTGCTGTGGCTATTGCCGTACCTGTGCGCGCGTCATCGGTCAGCCCCTCACGATTGAACATATCATTGCCATTGCCAAAGGTGGCACTTCAGACATTCTCAACCTTTGGCTCTCCTGCCGCCGTTGCAATCAGTTCAAAGGCGTGCAGATTGAAGCTGTTGATCCAGAATCGGGTATCGTCACGCCCCTATTCAATCCACGAACCCAGCGCTGGCAAGAACACTTCGCCTGGTCAGCCGATGCCACGCAAATTATTGGTCTTTCTCCAATCGGGCGGGCGACTGTTGTGGCATTACGTCTGAACAACGACGATATCGTTTCCGCCCGTCAACTTTGGGTGAGCGTCGGTTGGCATCCGCCACAGGGTTGACGAATTATACCGTTTGCCCTTTCCAGGCACGCACCAACTCCTCCACCGCCAGATCGATCACCGGCCCGCCCTCTAATTCTACCACCAAACGCCCGCCAGCGCTGACTGTTCCGATTTCGACCAGAGGCAGCCCGGCGAAGTGTTCTTCAACCGCGGCCACGTCCTCCGGCTTTACCTCCACCAACAGCCGCCCGTTGCTTTCGCTGAAAAGAGTGGCAGCTAACCCACCGTCCCCAGTCCCCAATCCCCAATCCCCAATCCCCATATTCACCCCCAACCGCCCCCCAATAGACATCTCCGCCAGCGCCACGGCCAGCCCGCCTTCGCTCAGGTCGTGGCAGCTTTGCACCAGACCGGTCTGAATGGCGTTGTGCAGGGCAGTGTAGCGGGCCAGGGGTTCGTTGGGCATTGTGGGCGGGTCGCCGCTGTCAATGCCCAGCAGAGAAAAGAGCAGAGAGCCGCCCAATTCCGGGGCTGTCTCGCCGATGAGATAGAGCCGATTGCCCGCGGCTTTCAGATCGCTGGTGCAGGTGTGGTGGATGTCGGGCACAATACCGACAGCGGAGATAAGCAGCGTGCCGGGGATCGGCTCGCCGTTGAATTCGTTGTAGAGGCTGTCTTTGCCTGATATAAAAGGCGCGTTGTAAGCCAGCGCCCCGTCGTAGCAGCCCTGGGCCGCACGCACAAGTGTACCCAACCGATCCCGCAATTTGGGATTGCCCCAGCAGAAATTATCCAGCAGCGCGATCTGGTCCGGGTCTGCGCCCACGGCCACGGCATTGCGAAAGGCCTCGTCGATAGCGCTGATCGCCATCGCGTAGGGATCGCGTTTGCCCAGCAGGGGGTTGATGCCGTTGCTCAGGCAGAAGGCTCTGTTGTGATGCCAGGTTCCCAGAGGTTTCAGCACCGCGGCGTCCGCCGGCCCGTCCATCTCTGGCCCGGTGAAGGGGCGCGCAAGCGTGCCCCCCCGCACCTCATGATCGTAGGTACGCACAATCGCCTCCTTGCTGGCCACGGAGGGGTTCGAAAGGAGATTGAGAAGGAGATTGGAGAGATTGGAGAGCGGAGATTGGGAATCGGCTGCCAATCTCCCAATCTCCCCCCGCCAATCCTTAATCGCAAAGTTTTTGTCCCGATATTCCGCCTGCAAATCCATTCCCGGCCAACCGTCGTGGAGAAATTTCATGCCCAATTGGGCCACCGGTCGGCCCTGATAGGTGACGCTCAATTCGCGGTCGCCGGTGAAAATACCCAACACCCGCATCTCCACATCCCAGCCGTCGGCCAGTTCTTGCAGACGGGGCAGATTCTCTTCGGGCACGGCCAGCACCATCCGCTCCTGGGCTTCCGAGAGCCAGATTTCCCAGGGGGTGAGGCCGGGGTATTTCAGCGGCACTTCGGAAAGCTCCACCTCCACGCCCAGTTCCTTGCCCATTTCGCCGCAGGCCGAGGACAGCCCGCCCGCGCCACAGTCGGTGATGGCGGTGTAGAGCCGCTCGTCCCGGGCCGCCTCAATCAGTTCGATCAGCCCCTTTTCGGTGATGGGGTCACCGATCTGCACCGCGCTGCCCAGCGTCTCGCTGGTTTCGTGGGTCAGCTCGGCAGAGGAGAAGGTGGCCCCGTGCAGCCCATCCCGCCCCGTGCGCCCGCCCAGCACAACCACCCGGTCGCCCAGTTGGGGTTCGGTGGGGTGGCTGCCGCGGGGCAGCAGACCCACGCAGCCGGCAAAGACCAGCGGGTTGCCCAGATAGCCCTCGTCGTAGAGCACCGCGCCGTTGACCGTCGGTAGTCCCAATTTGTTGCCGTAGTCGCCGATGCCAGCAACGACGCCTTCCCGGATGCGGGCGGGGTGGAGCAGACCCGCGGGCAGTTCGCTCTGGGGAAAGTCCTGGGGCGCGAAGCAGAGTACATTTGTGCAGGCGATGGGCCGGGCCGAGACGCCGATGATATCGCGCACGACGCCGCCGATGCCAGTGTTGGCTCCGCCAAAGGGTTCTAAGGCGGAGGGGTGGTTGTGGGTCTCCACTTTGAAGGCCAGATCGAAGTCGTCGTCAAAGGCGATGATGCCCGCGTTGTCCACAAAGGCCGAGCGCAGCCAGGGCCGATTGACGGCCTCGGTGGCCCGGCGCAGGTAATAGCGCAGCATCCCCGGCACTTCGCGCACCACACGGGTGTGGCGCTCCAGACTGATCCAGCGGAAGACGATTTTGGAGCGGAAAGTTTTGTGGACGCAATGCTCGCTCCAGGTCTGGGCCAGGGTTTCCAGTTCCACATCGGTCGGGTCCCGGTCCATTTCAGCGAAATAGTCCTGAATGGCCTTCATCTCTGGGCCATCCAGCGAGAGCATCCGCTCGCCGCTCAGGGCCATCAGAGATTCTTCGTCCAGCCCGGCCAGGCCAATCGACTCCACAAGGTCGCTGGCCCCGGTCTCGGCATCAAACTGGGGCGGAATGGGGCCGAGGGTGTAGTGTTCGATGGTTTCGTTGCAGAACAGCCCCTGGGCCAGCCGGTGCAGATCGCCTGCGCTGAGATCGCCGGTCAATTCGTAGCGAGTGGCTGTGGCAGCCTGGCTGACGGCCATCCCCAATTCGGCCATCCCCCGTTCCAACTCCCGCGCAGTCACATCTGTCACGCCGGGGCGCAGGGCTACTTCCACGACGTGGGCAGTCTGGCCGGTAGCGGTGGCGGTGGCAGCGGTAGTGGCAGCGGGCGGCACCGCCCCTGTGGAGAGATCGTCCCAGCGCGCGGTCTCTGTCACCGGGTCAACCAAAAGAAAAGCACAGAGCCGGGAAAGCTGCTCTGTGCCTGGGTGCTCTGCCAAAAAGTAGAGTTTGCTGGTGCGACAGGTCTGCACAGTGTCGATCCCCAAACGCCCGGCCTGCTCTACAAATTGGGCGTTATCTGCCAGCCGCCTGGACGAAACCTCGATGCGAATAGCCATAATTTCTTCCTCTGCAAAATAGCCACAGATGTACGCCGAACACAGGAAAATCCACACATCTGTGGTTTCAGCGAAATCTGCGTCCTCATTATCTGTCTGACAATTGGCCCTAAAATGCAAAAGACCCAGACGGTTGATACAGTCGGGTCTTTGGGCATCGGGATGAAGTTGTGTACCCCCAAGGGGATTCGAACCCCTGTCGCGGGCTTGAAAGGCCCGTGTCCTAACCACTAGACGATGGGGGCGGACAGTGGACAGCAAAAAGAGTATAGCAGGGCTTGGCAGCGCGGTCAAATTTCTGGCCGTTCTGTTCTGCATTCGCTTTTCGTGGCGGGGCTGGATAAGATACAATTTGTAGGCCGCACCCAGACAGCAGACGGTTAAAATGTTCCAAAGCTGCTTCTGCCTCAACTTTTCCAGGAGACTCCCACCGATGACCTTTCGCTTTTCGCCTTCTTCACTCTCAGATCGTTGGCTTGTGTTCGTTTTTGTGCTGACCGCGGCTCTGATGCTGGCGGGCTGCTCGGTCGATGAATTTCTGGCCGACGAGGACACACCCGTTGGGGCGGAGCAGGATGCCGGGGACGACTATTATTACACAGAGACACCAGAAGATTGTCTGGAAGACGAAGAGTTTGATGAGGTTGACGAACTTTGTTACCCGATTGTCTACTGCGACGAGGAGGGCGTCTGCGAGGAAGAGGAATACGGCTTTCTCGATCTCTTCTTCGATCTGGTGGATGAGTTGGTGTGGGGGGTGGCCGGGGGCAACTTTGAGGATTCCGGGGAAGCGGGGGAGAATACGCTCGTTACCTATCGGGTGGATGGCAATCAGATTGTCGAACCAGAACTGGCCGCGGTCACCGACGATCTGCTGGATTTTCAGGCCGACACGGAAACACATCAAAAAATCTGGGTCTATTTTGCCCAACTGATCCCGCCGGATCAGCGCCCTTTTCTGGTCAAATATGTCATCTTTACCGATGGGCCAGAGGAGGTGCTGGCCTTTGTGACACCGGACACCGACGATCCGACAAAGTGGCTGTTGGGGGTGGATATTGCAGACAGCAGCAACCCGGAGGAGCTGACTTTTACTCTCGTCCACGAATTTGCCCACCTGATGACACTGAACAGCGCGCAGGTTCCGGTCAACGAAGAGTTGGCGCTGGAACCGGACAACGAAGAGCTTTATGAGGCGGCCGCGGCTGCCTGCCCCGTCTATTTTCCCGGCGAGGGGTGCAGCGAGCCGACGTCGTACATCAACGCCTTCTACCAACGCTTTTGGGCGGACATCTACGACGAGTGGTCGGAAAACAATCTGCTTGAGGATGAGGACGAGTACGCGGCAGCCGCAGAGGAATTTTATAGCAGCCGGGAAGAAGATTTTGTCTCTGACTACGCCGCGACCAGCCCGGAGGAGGATATTGCCGAATCCTTCGCTACTTTTGTGCTGAAGCCCAAACCCAGCCGCGACACCCTGGCCGACCAGAAGGTGGCCTTTTTCTACGACTATCCCGAACTGGTGAAACTGCGCGCGGAGATGAGCGGACGGCTCTATTCACGGCTGCGGCGACAATAGAATTCAATCACACCCGCAATCTTCCGCCTGGTGATTGACCCCGCAGACGACGCAAATGTCGTCGTATTGGCCGGGACGCAGCAGGCCCTGCTGCTCCCGCCAGGCGACCAGTTTGTCCACTTCGCCCTGGGGCAGGGGCTCGGGGCGGCGCAGTTCGTAGACGGTTTTGGTGATCTGCGCGGCCTGCTCCAGTTTTTCCAGGCGCAGATAGGCTTCCAGCACCGAGCCGCCGACAGTGACGCTGCCGTGGCGTTGCAGCACAATCGCATCGTAGCGTTTGATCAGCTCCCGGATCACCTCCGCGCCTTCCCGGCTGGCAGGGGTGGCGTAGTCGCTGGTGGGGATTAGCCCCAGCCCCAGCACCACATCGGGGATCAGGCAGTGGGCCAGGCTGATGCCGGCGATGCTGAGGGCGATGGCTGTGGGCGGGTGGGCATGGACCACCGCGTCCACATCCGGGCGCTGGCGATAGGCTTCCAGATGGAGGAGCATTTCGCTGGTGGGGCGCAGATAGCGCTTCGGCCCGTAGCTGGGGCCGACGATCTCCACATTCGAGTCCACAACAATCAACTCGTCGGGCTGGATCAGCCCTTTGCTGTAGCCGGAAGGGGTGCAGAGAAAGCGGTCCGGCCCCAGACGCACGCTCACATTGCCGTCGTTGGCCGCCACATACTGGCGCTGCCACAGCATCTGGCAGACCTGGACGATCTCCTGGCGTAGCTGCTGCTCGCTCTTGCGCGCTTTGGGCGCTGCGCTGCGTTGGTAACGGATCAGTGTTTCACTCACGGCTTCCCCCTGGCAGAAGAAGTCCGACTTTTTGGAAAAGTCGGACTTCTAATCGATTTGCACGTTGTCCACAATTCCCACAATCACCGCCCGCACCGCGCCCTGGCCCGGTTCGGCTTTCTGGCCGAGAATCTGCTTGGCCCCGCTGCCCTCGTCCATCACCAGCACAGTGTCCCCCACACCCGCCTGCACAGTGTCCACACAGATGTCATATTTGGACAAAGACCGGAGGTCCGGCGGGCCGTCCACCCCCTGCATCTCCACCAGCAGCAGTTTGTGACCGTCGAAGGTGGGGTGTTTGACAGTGGCGACGACTGTCGAAACGACTTTGCCGATGTACATCAGGCCATCCCTCGATACCTGCCAGGTTTTCTGAAACCTGGCAGGTCTTCCGAAATTTCGTCCACAATGCCCACAATCGCCAGGTCCACCGGCGCGAAGGTACGCTCCAAGGCCTGGGCTGCTTCCCGGCTGGCAATGAGCATTACCCGCTCACCCGGCCCGGCCTGGCCCGTGGCATCCGCGGCGATCTGAGGCTGGCCCGCGGGCGCGCTGTGGCGGTCCAGCAACTGGACGACAAGGAGCTTCACCCCGTCCAGATTGGGGGCCTTTTGTGTGGCGACGAGTGTACCGATGACCTGTCCAAGTTGCATTGCATTTATTCCAGTGCAAAGACTCGCGCGCCAGCGCTGGCGGGGGAAATGTAGACTTCGGGCCAGATGTTCATTGTTTTGGAATAGCGCTCGTAGATGGCGTCGCGCACGGCCCGTTCCTGGCCTTTGCTAACCAGTGCCACCGCGCAGCCGCCAAAGCCCGCGCCGGTCAACCGTGCGCCCAGGCAGCCGGGCACACTGCGCATGGCATCCACCATCGCGTCCAGGGCATCGCTGCTCACTTCGTAGTCGTAGCGCAGGCTCTCGTGGCTGGCGTCCATCAGCCGTCCCACTTCGGCCAGATCGCCCGCGGCCAACGCCTGCACAGTGGCCTCTACCCGTTCGTTCTCGCCCACCACATGGCGGCAACGTCGATAGACAACCGGAGAGAGCAATGCCTTGTGTGCTTCCAACTGGGTGTTGGTCACATCGCGCAGCGCGGTAATATCGGGCAGCACTGCTTGCAACTGGGCCACCCCCTCCTCACACTGGGCGCGGCGCTCGTTATAGGCGCTGTTGGCCAGAGAGCGGCTGGCCTTTGTGTTGCCGATGACCAGAGATGCGCCGTCTGGGAAGGGGACCCGCTGATATTCCAGGGAGCGGCAGTCGATGAGCAGCGCGTTGCCTTCCTCTCCCAGCGTGCTGATGAACTGATCCATAATGCCACAGTTGACGCCCACAAAGGCATTCTCGGCGTGCTGGGCGGCTTTGGCAATCTGCGGGCCAGTCAGGGCATCCACACTGTCGGCGGCGCTGAGGAGGGCCAGGGCATTGGAAATCTCCAGCCCCGCCGAACTGCTCAGCCCGCTGCCCCGAGGGATATTACCGCTGACTACCCCCTCCAGCCCGCGCAGGGGAACGCCCGCTTCTTCCAGCGCCCAAGCGACCCCCATTGTGTAATTGGCCCAGAAGACGTCGTTGCTGAATGCAAAATCGTCCAGATCGAAGTCGGCCCAGGAATCAAATTCAATCGCGTACAGACGCACCCGCCGATCGGCCCTGGGACGAAAGACAACCCGCACATCTTTGTCCAGGGCCACGGGAAGCACAAAGCCGTCGTTGTAATCGGTGTGTTCGCCGATGAGATTGACCCGACCCGGCGCAATCGAGACGTGTGTGGGCTTGCCTTCGAATACTTTGGTGAATTCGGCGCAGATTTCTTCGGTGCGTTTGTCAAGGTTTTGCATAAAGTTGGCCCGTTCCATCTGTGGGTGATAGTCAGCCAGACGGCAGTTGATTGATTGATTAGTGTTCATGCCCGTTTCGAGCACAACCAGCAATGAAAATAGGGACGCAGATTACGCAGATTCTATCCGTGTTTATCAGTGTTCATCAGTGGCTATTCTCAGGTTATAGCAGTGTCACTTTGAAATGTGGACTTTCGTAGGGCAGGTTTCTTACCTGCCATTAGCGGTGATGTGGAAATCCGCCCTGCGAAAAACTCCTGTTTTCTACGTGGCATTGCTATAGCAATGAAAATAGAGACGCAGATTTACGCAGAAGACACAGATTACGCAGATTCTATCTGTATTTATCCGCGTTCATCAGTGGCTATTTTCAGGTTAGGCGATTGGTTGAAGAATCGCGTAGAGGTTCAGATTGCCCTCTTTGCCATCGGCGCGGAAGGTGTGCCCCAGAGCCAACCCCGCGTCCGAAACCAGCCGGTGTAGCTCGGCCTCGTCCACCTGATGGACATAGCGGGTAGCGAACACCCCCTGTTTCCAGGGCAGTAGCGCGTCGCCGGGTTCGACATCGGTCTCGTCCAGGCCCACAGCCGACCAGTCGATCAGGCGGCTGCGAAAGCGTTGGCTGGTCAGGAATTGCCAGAAGGAAAGGACGATTGTACCCGGGCAGAGACGGGCGAACTCTTGCACAACCGCCAGCCGCAGATCGTAGCCGGGCAGGTGCTGGAGTGTGGCCGTGCAAAGCAGACGATCAAAGCTGCCTTCGCCCAGGGCCGCGGACCAGCGAGGGCGGGAGAGGTCTGCCTGCACAAAACGGCAATTGACAGCCGCCAGGTCCACCGTGGCGTTTGCGGCCAGCGCCAGCAAATCCCCGCTGCCATCCACACCCGTATAATCACAGGCGATCCCGGCTTCGTCCAGCAGGCGGGCAAAGCGCCCATTGCCACAGCCCACATCCAGAACGGATAGACGGGTAGACTTGCCAGGTTCCGAGAGACCCGGCAAGTCTTTCGTGTCACCCCCGAAATAGGGTAAAATAGCAGCCAGCCCCGGTGTCGCCTGCTGCCGGGTCGCGTCGAAGGGTTCGGCCACCTGGGCATAAAAGTCCCGATTCAGTTGGAGCAGCCGCTGGCGGACCGGTTCACGCATAGAAGATTCGGAGACGGTAAGATGGCAAATGCAATGCGTACCCTATTTGAGACGCCGAGCAAAGCGCGTATGAGTGCGGATGAGTATATCGACTTTCCATTGAGCGCGCATAAGTCCGATCTGATTGAAGGAGTTTTTGTAATGGCATCTCCAGCGTCCTATCGGCACGAAGCCACGCAAAGTTTCATAAGTGCCTTATTGACACTCTTCGTTGATTTGCGAACGTTAGGGCAGGTATTGGGAGCAAATGCCGCGTTCCGGCTCTCGGAAGAAAATGCTTTTCAGCCAGACATTTCATTTATCCGCACCGAACGGCTGCATCTGGCCGAAGATATCTATTTCCCTGGCCCGCCAGATTTGGCCGTAGAGATTGTCTCCCCCAGCAGCCGCCAGTACGACGAAGTGGAAAAGCGCATTAACTACGGACGCTACGGCGTGCGGGAATATTGGCTCATCGACCCCATCTACGAGACGATTCGCTTCTTCAGCCAGGCCGAAGGTGAACTGCTCCCCATCCCCGCCGAGCAGGGCGTCTACCATTCCCGGCTCCTCAAAGGTTTCTATCTGCGCCCGGAATGGCTCTTTCCCGGTGAAGATACGCCGCGCCCGTCTGTTTTGGCTGCGGCCCGCGAGATAGGCATCCTCTGATGAAACGCATTTTAGCACCGGAAGATGTACCGGCCGAAGTCCACGAAATTGCCCAAGCCTGGCAGAAGCGCGCCCGCTTTGAGCCTTCCCGCCACGCGGCTGCCCTGCACGCTATCTTCCAGGAGGTTCCCCGTGTCCCCGCGGACGAGTGGCATCCGGAACGCTCCCTGCGTACTATTCTAGCGCGCTATCCGAAAGAGGGCAAAGGTTTCTACTCCAAAGCGAATTTGGTGGCCGGCTATCGCCATCTGATCGAAGAAGGCGATATGGACCCGGACCCGGTCGTGATGGAGCGCATCCGCATGAAACCCATGCGCACGGCCAGCGGCGTGGCCCCGGTGACAGTCCTCACCGCGCCCGCGGGCTGCCCCGCGCGCTGCATCTTCTGCCCGGACGACTGGCGAATGCCCAAAAGCTATATCTACGACGAGCCAGGCGCGATGCGCGCCGAGCGGGACGGCTTCGACCCCTTTCGCCAAACCTATGGACGCATTCAGTCCTTCGAGAGTATCGGCCACGACGCCAGCAAAGTGGAACTGCTGATTTTGGGGGGCACGTGGAGCGCGTATAGCCGGGACTACCGGGAGTGGTTTGTGCGCCGCTGCTACGACGCGATGAATGCGGTGGGCGATCCGAATTACACAGACGCGCCCAGCCTGGAAGCGGCCCAACAGCACAACATCACCGCGGCCCATCGCAATGTGGGGCTGGTCATCGAAACCCGGCCCGATTGGGTGACACCGCAAGAAATCCGCCACCTGCGCAAACTGGGCGTGACAAAAGTGCAGATCGGCGTGCAGAGCCTGGACGACGACATTCTGACTTTGAACAACCGGGGCCACGGCGTAGAGGCTGTGCGCCAGGCATTGGGGCTGCTGCGCACGGCTGGCTTCAAACTCCATCTGCACTGGATGCCCAATTTGCACGGCGCGACACCGGAAAGCGACCGGGCCGACTTCGCCCGCTTTTTCAGCGACCCGTCCATCCGTCCCGACGAACTAAAAATCTACCCCTGCTCGCTGATCGCTGATACGGAACTGTACAGCCTGTGGGAAAAGGGGGAATATCACCCCTACAGCGAAGCTGAGCTGGTCGAATTGCTGGCCGACATCAAACCGACAATACCGGACTACACCCGTGTCAACCGCCTGTTTCGGGACATTCCCGCGCACCACATCCAGGCTGGGGTCACAGCCAGCAACCTGCGGGAGATCGTCCACGCCGAACTGAAGAAACGGGGCCAGCACTGCGGCTGCATCCGCTGCCGGGAGGTGCGCCGCCAGAGCGTGCGGGAGGAGGAATTGCGCCTGCGCGACACTGTCTATGAAACCGACCTGACAGTCGAACACTTTCTGCATTTTGTGGTGGATAAAGAGATTGGGAATGGGGGATGGGGGATTGGGCAGCCTCCTCAATCCCCCATCGCAGGATTCTTGCGTCTTAGCCTACCGAAGATTCTTGACGCGGGCAGTCGGGCTTTTTTGGATGAGATTCGGGGCAATGCGATGATCCGGGAGGTTCATGTCTATGGCCCGGCCCTGGCATTGGGTGTGGATGATCCGGGCGCGGCCCAGCACGTGGGGCTGGGAACCCGGCTTCTGGCCGAGGCTCGTCGCATCAGCCGCGACGCGGGCTTCGAGCGTATCAGTGTCATCGCGGCCACAGGGACCCGTGATTACTATGCCCAGCGCGGCTTTGTGCAGGGCGAATTGTACATGACGGGTCCCACATAGCCCGCAAACACCGATATAATAATCGCAGATGAAATTGAACCAAAAAAGCGCACCCGACAGTTATCGGGTGCGCTTTTCATTGCTTGGCAATTCCTGTCAAAGAGTCTGACAGATTAGCGGCTGGCGGCCATACCGCTGCCGGGCAGGTGAACGGTCAGGTCGAAATCGGCCACCTGGATGACGGGCAGCAGCCCCTCCACAGTGGTCAGGACTTCGCCGATGTTCATGCCAGGGGCCAGCATTTCCCACAGGCCCAGCTGGTCGGCCAAGTTGAGCAGGTGCGTTGCCTTGCCACCGGACCAGTCCAGGGTGGGCAGGGCGCTGTCGTTGATCATAATGTGGATGCCAGCGGCGTCGGTCCCAATGCCCAGTTTGTTGATACCGGAAGCAGCCAGGCCATCGATGACACTGGTGTTCAGGCGCAGGGCAGCCAGGGAAGCGCCGGTCAGGGCAGACCAGTCTTCGTCGGTCAGGTCGCCGATGGAGAAACTGCCGTCCGCTTCGTAGAAGATGGGCAGATTCACACGGGGGGGGGAGCCAACCGCGGCCAGGAAGTCGTCCTGGGCCATCTTGGCTTCCATGGCAGAGCCACTGTCACCTTCGACGTACAGGGGAATCTGGGCCACACCGGAAGCAACCGGGAAGCGCATAATCACACCCAGACCAATCTGATCGACGAGACTCAGGGCCGTGTCCAGCATGGGGATGGCCATGCCAAAGGCGTTCAGGGCATCGGCAGTGGCTTGCAGGGATTCGCCATCATAGGTGATGGAAGGGATGGCTTCACCGTTCACCAGCAGCAACAGGCCGTGGGAGCTGTTGTTGACCTGGACGTGCTGGATGTTCCCGGCAGACATAAACTCTACCAACGAGGGATCAATCGCGATAGTGGAGAGATCGGCACCGGCCATCGCGCCCAACTGTGCGATGGGGACATTGCCAATGGAGACAGAGCCATCACTCTGCACATCCAGAACAATAGCGGGCAGATCGACCACCAATTCCATTGGATCGCTGGTCATGGCCGCTGCGTCGCCCGCGCCAGCGCGGGGCGCACAGCCAGCCAGGACAACCATTGCTACGAGCAGCATTGTTGTCCAAAACATCAAACGTCGGTTCTGCATTTGGATACCTCCTGGGGCGGATAAGAAAATCGATACTGAGGACAGAAAAACGAATTCAACTGTGTAAATTCTATGCGAAAACAGCAAAGACGACAAATCGCAAAAATAGCCGCGCTGCTTAGCGAAAAGAATGGGGAACCATTTTAACTACCGACAGGCCGGAACACGGATTCAGAATGGACAGATATTCTCTGTGTAATCTGGTTCGCAACCTTCTTTTGGAATCATTTACTCCGGATGCCAGTGAGATTCCATCTGTTTACAAGGGCATCATTCAAAGAGGGGGATTGCACAACAAAAATCATAATGTGAAAGGGCGATCTATGCAAATCCGATTTTTGCATGCGCAGGTAGTGTCAAAGACAAATCATTTGTACCCTATCGCGGGCGACTTGTCAAAAGGAAAGAGGGACCAAAACGTAGCACAGAACCAGAGCCTGGCAGCGGAGGTAGTACTTGAGTACGGCCAAAAGTGCATGACCAATAATGGGTACACTGTAACGTTCTGATCAGCAAATAGCAGCGCTTTCTGATGTAGACTCAAACCACAGAAGAAAATCAGGTCACACTGAACCAAACCAGACGATTTTTACAGGAGCAATCAAATGAACAACCAAAACACACGCAACTTCCTTCCCATCGCAATTATCGCCTTTATCTTTGCACTCATCGCCGGTTTTGCACCGGCCGCGGCCTCGGCCAATGCAGACCTGGCCGATGGCTTTATTACAGGCACTGTTTGGGCTGACAGCAATCGCAACGGCATTATGGAACCCAATGAACTGCCCCTGGCCAATCACGAAGTCTATTTGCAGCGAGTCGATGGCCAGGTCAACGGCGCGATGGTAGCCGTCGTCTTCTCCGATGCCGATGGAATGTTCAAATTTGAGAACCTGGAGTTTGGCGAGTATCAGGTCTTCCCCGACGGCGGCGAATTTGCACTGGTGGACGTACAGAGCGTCAGCGCCACGGCCAATGTGGACCTGCCCGTTGCCCAGCAGATGAACTTTATCTTTCTCCCGACCCTTCTTCGCTAAGTCAAGCCCGCCGGCGCTGTCGCTGCGGAACTGTGACCTCCTGAGCGACTTTCCTTTCCGCCGGATTCTTCTCTGCTCCACTGGTTTGGTCGATGCCCTAGCGGGCAAACAAAGAGACCCACGACTGAATGTCGTGGGTCTCTTTGTTTGCTCCGGCAGCAGAAGGACAAGTGCGCTGTCGCGCTGTGCGGTATCGGTGTTTGTCTGCGCCTACATTTTTATTGCCAGCAACCCGTTGCCAGCACTCCGCGTATGGGAACTCTACTCCCGTCCTGTGCGGGAACGGAGAAAGAATATACTGCCCAGCAATGTCAGAATGCCCAGAACACCCAGCCCCACGGCTCCCAGACAAAGCAGCAACACCAACAGATCGCTGGGAGATGTCAGGCCAAAGGGTGGCCGTCCATTGTAGCCGATCAAACCGAAACCGCTCACCGGCGTTACGGTGGGGAGCGGGGTCGCGGTGGGTGGAATAAGTACAATTGTCGGGGTGGAGGTGGCCGCCTGAATCTCGAAAGTCGGCTCTGCCGTGGCAGTGGACAACTGAATGGTCAGGCCACCGATTTGGGTTCCTTCGGGCGTGGGGGTGAACGTTTCGGTGGGCGGAAGAGGCGTCGGCGTTTCGGTGGGAGTCGGTGTCTCGGTGGGTGTAATGGTGGATGTGGGCGTTGCTGTGTCGGTGGCGGTGGGTGTCACAGTCGCCGTGGGCGTCACGCGAATGCCATAGCCGCAGACCTCAAAGACCTCCCCCGGCTCTTCGTCATTTGTGATCTCTTGCAGACGAAAACAATAGCTGACGCCTGGCTTCAAGTCGCGTATTTCACTGAAATAGACAGCCCCGCTTTCCAGATCGCCCCGGCCGGGAATGGGAAAGCCGATGGGGTGGTACTCGGCATCTGCCTCGGTTTCCTCTTTGCAGTAGAGTTGAAAACCAATCAGATTGTACTCCTGGGCAGTCTCCCATTCCAGCCGCACTCGATCCGAAAGCGAAAAGACGCGAAATTCCACCATTTCCAATGCGGCCCACGCAGGCAACGCCGCGGCCAAAAACGCCAGCAGCAGGCAAAAGGCAGAAAGAACGATGAATTTTCGCGAACGTCCGTCGTTTTGCATCAGCGCTTGAGCAATACTTTCAAATCCCCGGCCAGCACATCCGCCGGGGTGTCGTGGGAGAAGAGGGCGAGGAGGTTGCCCTGACGATCCACCACATAAATGCCCGCAGTGTGATCCATCAGATAGCCAGCCTCGCTGGACTGACTGACATCGCTTTTGGCGGCATAGACCCCAAAATTGCTTTTCACTTCATCCAGCAGGGACGGTTCCACAACGACGCCGATAATATCGGGATGAAAAGCAGGCACGTATTGGGCCAACCGTTCCACCGTGTCCCGCTCCGGGTCGATGGTGACAAAGAGCGCGGCCAAGGAATCAGCCGACTTGGGATCGTCTTTGGCGATCATACGCATGGCCTCGCCCACATCAGAAAGCGTCAATGGGCAGACATCCGGGCAAAAGGTGTAGCCGAAAAAGACAAGCACCAACTTGCCCCGCAGGTCTGCCAGAGAGAAGGGTTCGCCTGTGTGACTTGTGCCGACTAGCTCGCCAACGGGCTTCAAGTCGTCAAAAACCATGCCGGTAAATGTGTGTTTGGGTGCGCAGCCGCCAAAAAAGATCAGAAGAAAAAGCAGCGGCCACAGACGCGACCCCTTGCGTAGCTCCATCAGTTCGACTCCAGATTTTCCAACAGGGTTCGTATTTCGGCAACACAGGCCGCGGTCAGGCCGTCGTTGTACCAGAAGCGCATCTGATGGGTGAGTTCGTTTGCCAACTGATCAAAGAGAGGCGAATCCTCGCTCTCGTCATCATTCACAAAGGCTTCGTACGCAGGATGTGCAGCCATCCATTCATCCAGCCGCTTCTCCACAGCCGCGGGTCGGGGACCCCATTGGGCCTGCTGGTTCCACTCCTCATCAAAAAAGAGAAGCAGCGGCAGGTCCACCTCATTCAGTTCATCTTCCAGGTCTATTTCTTCATCCACCACTTCGTTGATGGCGGTCAAATCCATATCGGTGGAGAGGATGCGCAAATCCATACGGGGGCAGGTTTCCACAATACGCACCAAAATAGGTAGAATCATTGTCGTGTCCGGTGTTTGATCTTCCACAATCACCACACACGTCAGCCAGTTGGGATAGGTTGCCAGATAGAGTTGCGTGTCCGGCTCGATCCGAACCCCGGCAAAAACCCGGCGGAGCAGGTCAGCCAATTCGGTGGGTTGGGCCTGGCAATACTCTTCAAAGGTCTCGCCAGAGGTAAAGGCAAAGACTGGCTGTTGGACAGAAATCACTGTTGACATCGGGGACGGTGTCCTGGGTGGAATAACGGACAGATTCATGTATAGTAGGGATTGTATCACGAAGGCAACAGAAAAAACCAAAGCTCTGCAAGGGCATTGTCCGCCCTTACCCATATATGCTATGATTTTACAGTTGGTTCGTTTCGCTCCATCCACGATTCCACCCACCGCACCAGAAGGAAGTCATCTGCCATGCGTATAACCGATATACACATTACTCCCATCGCGATTGGCGATCCACCCCTGCTCAATGCAGCGGGTCTCCACGCGCCCTATGCCCTGCGTATAATTGTCGAGCTTGTCAGCGACGACGGCATCTACGGTCTGGGCGAAGTGCCAGGCAGTTCCGCCACCCTCGCCGCGCTGGAAGCCGCGCGGGAAATCGTCATCGGCCACGACCCTTTTCAGCTCAACGCCATCCGCCAGGGCATCAACACCCGTTTTGGCAAAGAGGAGATCGCCGCCCGGGGCGAGGCCCATCTCGTCTTTGGGCGGGTGAGCCAGGTCCACAGCGCGGTGGAAGTGGCCTGCTACGATCTGATGGGCAAAGCCACCGGTCGGCCCGTCGTCGATCTGCTGGGCGGCCGGGTGCGGGATCGGGTGGATTTCTCCGCCTATCTCTTCTATAAATACGAGGGCGCGGGCGGCGAATTGGGCATGGACACAGACCCCAACGCCAGTGGCTGGGCCGCGGCCCGCCAGAAAGCCGCGCTCGATCCAGCCGGTGTGGCGGCCGAAGCCCAGGCCATGTGCGACGCCTTCGGCTTCAAATCCATCAAACTCAAAGGCGGCGCCTTCCCGCCGGACGAGGAAGCCGACGCCATTTTGGCTATGTACGAACACTTTGGCCCCGGCACACCCCTGCGCCTGGACCCCAACGCCATCTGGTCGGTGGAGACATCCGTGCGCATTGGCGAGCGGCTGAAGGGCGTGCTGGAATACTACGAAGACCCCTGCCGGGGCCAGGCAGCAATGGGCGAAGTGGGGCGGCGCACGGGCATTCCCATGGCGACGAATATGTGTACCACCTCTTTCGATGACATTCCCGGCAGCGTGGAGCACCACTCGGAGGATATTATCCTCAGCGACCACCACTTTTGGGGTGGGCTGCGCAGCACACTCGAACTCTCCCGCATCTGCCAGGTCTTTGGTCGGGGGCTGTCCATGCACTCCAACAGCCACGTGGGGATTTCGTTGGCTGCCATGACCCACCTGGCCGCGGCCATCCCCAACCTGACCTACGCCTGCGACACCCACTACCCCTGGCAGAGCGACGAAGTGATCGTCGGCGGCAAACTCCAGTTCGAGGACGGCGCGTTGACCGTCTCCAACGAGCCGGGGCTGGGCATCGAACTGGACCGGGCCGCGCTCGCCAAACTCCACCAACAGTACATCGACTGCGGCCTGACCAATCGCAACGACGAAATCGAAATGCAGAAAGTGCAGCCGGGCTGGAAGTTCCAGCCACTGCGTTGGTAGAAATTGGTGATTAAGTAATCGGGTGATTGGGTGATTTTCTCTCTTGTGCCCACCCCCAATCACCGGGTCATCCAATCACCCAACAACCCAATCAACGGATTCCCAACCCCATGCGCATCACCAAAATTGAAAGCCTCTTCTGCGAAAAGCTGCCCCGGCTGCTGCTGGTCCGTGTCCACACAGACACGGGCATCATCGGCCTGGGCGAAACCTATGACAAAGTGCCCGGCTCCCTGGGCGCGCTCCACGGCACAATCGCGCCCATTCTGCTGGGCAACGACCCCCGGAACATCGACCGGCTCTGGAACTTCTGCTTTGACACAATCCTCTATCACGGCTATGCGGGCGCGGAGCTGCGCGCCCTCTCCGCGGTGGAGATCGCGCTCTGGGACATTCTGGGCAAGAGTCTGGACACGCCGGTCTACAAACTCCTGGGGGGCGCAGTGCGGGACCGCATCAGCACCTACAACACCTGCATCGGCCACCCACCCTACGACGACTTCCATCGCTTCCACAACAACGCGGGCGAACTGGCGTTGGAAATGCAGGCCGAGGGCATCCAGGGCGTGAAAATCTGGCCCTTCGACAAATACAGCGTGCGCAATCTGGGCCACTCCATCTTCAGCGAAGAGATTGAGGCCGGACTGGAACCGGTGCGCAGCATCCGCAAGGCTGTGGGCGAACATTTTCGTATCGGCATCGAATGTCACTTCCGTTTCAGCCGGGCCGCGATGGAGCAAATTTGCTACGCGCTGGAACCCTACAACATTTACTTTATCGAAGAGGTCCTGCGTGCGCCCAACCACCAGGAAATTGGACGCCTGAGCGAAAAGACCCGCATCCCCATTGTGGGCAGCGAAACCCTGCTCAGCCGCTGGCAGATGCGGGACTGGATCGTCTCCGGGGCCAGCCAGATCGCGATGACCGACGTGGCCTGGACCGGTGGCATCGGCGAGACGAAGCGGCTGGCCTCCCTGGCCGAGACGTTCGGTATGCCGCTGGTGCTGCACAACGCGGGCGGGCCGATCTCCCACGCGGCCAATCTGCACGTGGCCGCCAATATTCCCAATTTGTTTGAGATGGAGACTGTGCGCGCCTTCTATCGCACCTATTTCAAAGAACTCACCGACATCGAAACCCAAGTGGTGGACGGCCACCTGCCCCTGCCCGGCGACCGTCCCGGTCTGGGCATCGAACTGAATCCGGCCATCTGGGAGCGATCCGACCTGCGGGTGCAGGTGAGCGAAGGGCCAGGCACAGCGGTGGGCGTGAAGGCAATGGGGGACAGTTGGAGCAGGCCCGATGTGCGGCTGTAGGACGGTGGAGGGCCGAGAAACAGCGGCGCTGGCTTTCTTCACAAAGCAGGCAGTCCGCCGCATGGGCTGATGTGGGGTTGCCCGCAGTGTACGACTCGATTCGAGATGCTATGGCCGATTGCGATAGCTGCTAATAACGATATCCTTTCACGGAGGTTTTGTGGAGCACAATCTTTTATTGTTACTGTCTGGTATTGTCGTATTGGGCATTCTCTGCCAGTGGGTGGCCTGGCGCATCAAAATACCCGCGATTCTGCCCCTGCTCGCCAGCGGCTTTGCAGTGGGGCCTATCCTCCATTGGGTGGATCCCCACGCTCTGCTGGGCGATCTCTTCTTTCCCGTCATTTCTCTGCTGGTGGCTGTCATCCTCTTTGAAGGCGCGCTCACGCTCAACTTCTCGGAAGTGCGGGCTGTGGCCAGCACCGTGCGCAATCTGGTCACAATCGGCGCGGCCATCACCTGGCTGGGCAGTGCGGTCGCGGTCCACTATCTGCTGGGGCTGGAATGGCAACTGGCCATTCTCTTTGGCGCACTGATTGTGGTGACAGGCCCCACTGTGATTGCACCCCTGCTGCGCAATATACGACCCAATCACAAGATCTACTCCGTGTTGATGTGGGAGGGCATTCTGATCGATCCGGTGGGCGCGTCGCTGGCTGTACTGGTCTTTGACTTTATTGCAGCCGAAAGCAGCGTGGGCCACGCGGCCAATCCCATCCTAGCCTTTCTGGAAATTGTGCTGGTGGGTCTGGCCCTGGGATTGATCGGCGGCTACCTCACATCCCAGATTCTCAAGCGCTATCTGGTCCCGGACACTTTGCAGGACCTGGTGGTGCTGGCACTGGTGGCGGGCCTCTTCGCTGTTTCCGACGCGGTGGAGGCAGAATCGGGTCTGCTGACAGTGACAGTGATGGGTGTCTATCTGGCCAACAGCAACGTGCATCAATTGCGGGAGATTCTGCACTTCAAAGAGCGGTTGAGCACCCTCTTCATCTCCGGTCTCTTCATTCTGCTCTCCGCCAGCATCAAACTGGAAACACTGGCCCTGCTGGACTGGCGCAGTCTGGTGCTGCTGGCGGTGATTATGTTTGTCATTCGCCCCATCAATATTCAGGTCAGCGCCATAGGCAGCAAACTGTCTGGCAAAGAGCGGCTCTTTCTTTCGTGGATTGCGCCCCGGGGCATTGTGGCCGCGGCCATCACCGCGCTCTTTGCCTTTCGCCTGCAGGAGATGGGTCTGGCCGAGGCCAAAATTCTGGAGCCACTGGTCTTTCTGGTGATTGTGGGCACTGTTCTGCTGCAAGGGGGCAGCGCCAAATGGTTTGCCCGGCGTCTGGGCGTGGCCGAAGCCGAGCCTCAGGGTTTTCTGTTTATGGGATCAAATCGTTTTGGGCGCCTGCTGGCAGAGGCTATCCAGGAAGCGGGCTTTGTGGTGCGACTGGTGGATACAGACTTGGAAAACGTGCGCCTGGCCCGAATGGCCGGATTGAATGCCCATTACGGCAATGTGTTCTCCGAGTATACAGAGGA
The DNA here is from genome assembly GCA_019637685.1 of Caldilineaceae bacterium. Classification (GTDB taxonomy): domain Bacteria; phylum Chloroflexota; class Anaerolineae; order Caldilineales; family Caldilineaceae; genus JACQGT01. Next base: position 53,284 of record JAHBVF010000035.1, read on the forward strand.
ACACCTCTCCCTGGCAGGCATCGGCCGTCTGCTGGCGCTGACCAGCAACGACGAGGCCAACGCGCTGGCCTGCCGCCATTTCAAAGATGAATTTGGCTCGGCTGGCATATACCAATTGGTCCCCCGCCGTTATGGGGAGAATGGACACAACCAGGCCCCAGGGGGACGGGCATTGGGACGTCTCCTCTTCAGCAAAGGGGCCACCTTTCGCCACCTGATCGACAGTGCCCGGGATGGCGCGATAATCAAACGGACAAAGCTCACAGCCGAATTTGACTACGACGATCTACAAGCGGAATACGAAGACAATTTTATTCCGTTGATGGCTATACAGGGCAAGCTGGTGAATGTCGCGACGCTGGATGGAGAATTTGAGCCGCAAGCCGGTTGGACTGTGCTCAGCCTGGTTCTGAATGACGAGATAGAACAGCGCAAGCGCGGGTCCCTGCCCGCGCAGACAGAAAAATAGCCAGAGAAGAAGGGCAACTGCTCAGGTGCGACGAAGGAAAGGGAAAAAGGCAAAGTAGACTGAAGAACCTTCTTCATTGCCTTTTTTCCTTTCCGACGGTAGACTTGTTCTGAACCGCTTTACTTGTTTGTATAACATTCGGCATGAAATGAGGAAGTTCTATGGGGATTTTGCGCGCTGGCCTGGAAGGCGAAGAATACGACCGGGAGTATACCAACCGGGAGTTGGTTGCCCGGCTGGGGGGGTATTTCCGCCCGTGGTTGGGCCGATTTGCCGCGATTGTAGGGCTGGTGACACTCTTTTCCCTGGCCCAGACCGGCGCGCCGCTGCTGGCAGCCCAGGGCATCGAGCTGATGACCGGTGCAGCAGGCGTGCAGGGCATCGAGCCGTCGGCTATCGTCCTGCTTTCCGGCGCGCTGCTGGTGCTGGGCGTGTTGACCTGGGGTTTCAATTGGGCGCGGCGGCTGCTGACCACAATGCTGATCGGCGATATTGTGCTGGCCTTGCGTCTGGACGGTTTCACCGCGGCCATGAACCACGACCTGAGCTTCTACGACAAATTCCAATCCGGGCGCATTGTCAGCCGCATTACCAGCGACAGCGACGAATTTGGCCGGGTTTCAGTGCTGGTGACAGACGTTTTCAGCCAGTTGTTGCTGTCGGTGATGCTTCTCATCGTCTTGCTGGTTATCGAATGGCGGCTGGCCCTGCTGGTATTGATGCTGGCCCCGATCGCCTTTGTTGTCTCCAATCTTTTCCGGGGCATCGCACGCCGTATCACCCAGCAGAGCCAGCGGGTGATGGCAAATGTCAATGTGAGCATTCAGGACGCGGTGACAGGCATTAACGTAGCCAAAAACTTCCGGCGCGAGCAGGGCATCTACGACGAGTTTCAACAGGTCAACAACCAGAGCTACTCCATCAACACCTGGCGGGGGATTGTGCTGGCCACAGTCTTTCCTACCCTCACTTTCTTCAGCAGTGTGGGTACAGGCATTCTGCTCTATGCGGGGGGCTACAGCGTCAGCCAGTCCATCATCACAATGGGGGCCTGGTATCTTTTCATCAACAGCCTGGACCGTTTCTGGTTTCCCATGTTGCAATTGTCGGCCTTTTGGAGCCAGTTCCAGGCCGGGCTGAGCGCGACCGAGCGCATCTTTGCACTGATCGACGCCGCGCCGGTGGTACACCAGACGGATGATCGCGCCGTGGAAAAGCTGCGGGGAGAGATCGAATTCCGCAATGTGAGTTTTCGCTACAGCGAAAAGGAACAGGTGTTGCCCGATTTCAGCCTGCACATCCGCCCCGGCGAAAGTGTGGCGCTGGTGGGGCATACGGGTGCGGGCAAGTCGAGCATCGCCAAGCTGGTCACCCGCTTCTACGAGTTTCAGGGCGGCCAGTTGCTCATCGACGGCCAGGATATTCGCAGCCTGGACCTGAAGAAATACCGCAGCCATCTGGGGATTGTCAGCCAGTCGCCCTTTCTTTTTTCCGGGACAGTTACAGACAACATCCGCTATGCCAAGCCCGAATTGACCGACGCCGAGGTGGAGGCAATCGCCCGGCAAATTGCGGGTGGGGATTGGCTGGAAACCCTGCCCGATGGCCTGCACACCGATGTGGGCGAGCGGGGCGCACGGCTGAGTATGGGCCAACGCCAGTTGGTTGTGCTGGCCCGGATGCTGGCTCACAATCCGGCCATCTTTATTCTGGACGAAGCCACCGCCAGCGTAGACCCCTTTACCGAAGCCCAGATTCAACAGACACTGGACCTGCTCTTCCACAACCGCACATCGATTGTCATCGCCCACCGCCTCTCCACCGTGCGCGCCGCGGACCGCATTCTCGTCCTGCGCACAGGGGCGATTATCGAAGAGGGCAGCCACGAGCAATTGATGGCCCAGGGCGGCCACTACGCGGAACTGTACAACACCTACTTCCGCCACCAGTCGCTGGAGTTCATAAATACACCTCCCGAAACCCGTCGAATGGTATTGGGGACCCTACAGCCCGCCGACCTATCCGAGTAAAACGTCACGGTTCATCCGTAGATGTATGCAAATCACGGAGCAGGATCGCCCAGCGGTCCTGCTCCATTTCTTCTACTTCATCTCCTGCTCCGCACCAGGTCATCACCCGCATGGCGACCGAGGCCCGCACCGAAATGGGGACCGAGGCATCGTAAAGAGTGTCAGCCAATGTCGTGATTGCCTGGGGTAGCAGGGCGGCCGCGGCTGCTCTGGCCAACTGTTTGGCATATACGATTCCCTCCTGCTTGGCCGAACGTTCCCGCTCTCGGAAAGCTGGACTGCCGATCCGCCAATGGCGAACAGTACGGGCAGTAATACCACATAGACCAGCCGCCCGACGGATCGTCATACGTTTCTTGGAAGACGGATCGACAGGCATTGCAATGTAGGTAAGGTAGAGGTCTTGAAGATTCGGATCACCGTTCACAGTCCTGCCTCGCCAAATCCCGGAAAAAAGCGGAAATCCTGATACAAATTTTGAGGCATCGTTGTTTCTCCCCACAGATGGCAGCCAATGAAGTCGCCTTTACCTCTATTCGTCATCCCAATAGCGCTGCCATTCCGGAACAGTAGCCAACAACCAGGAACGAGCATCAGAATCACCGCCTCTGGCATCGATGACTGCCTGCTCCAAAATACGAGCAAGCAGACGTACAAACGGGTCATCAGAGATGGTATGGATGTTCATCAAAGCTCCATTCCAGGCAATCATCCCACAACAACCAAGGAAATGTCTATGACTCAGCATAGCAGAGACTGACATGCACTTTCAAGAGGTACGATTCTTTAACCCGCACTGCACCTTCTGAATGGAAAAGATACAGGCGTGTAAGACAAAAAAGGACACCCCCATCTTCCAAAACTGAGAATGTTGGGTTGTATCTATCAAGGCCATGTGCTAAACTTACGCACAATTGATCGGGAAGGCCGTGCTCTTTAGCGCGCCGCACTATATACATCATCTCTTTCATCGCATAAACTCCCGACTCTACAGACAAGAAGACGCCGACCTGGCACGGTCGACGTCTTCAAACGCACCTGTTTCTGCGGCCCAGGTACGCTTACGAATACAATAGCACAAATGTTTTTCACATGCAAAGGACCGCAGATCCCCAGTTTCAGGGGCGCGGTCCTTTTTTGTTTGGTCATTTCGATCAACACACATAGACCAAGTAGGTGGTATTCCCTTTGATGGACACGATCCCAGAAGAAGCGCTCCAGAGTGGATTTCTCGTTGACTCCATAGGTGCCCACGGCAGCCGCACAATGATGCTCAAGGAGCTACGTCTCCTGTTGGCTGCCAGTGACGGCTCAACAACCTATGAGGGCTTTCAATCACTGATTGTCGAAGACAATGTCCTGTTAAAACGTACGCTGGCAACCCGCAAAGAGTCCTTTCGCCGCCTGCGCGAACTCTACGCCCTTGACGATTCCACCATACTCTTTCGAGCGCTACGTGACCTTTGGCAGAGCGACATAGATGCGCAGCCTCTGCTTGCACTCCTCTGCGCCGTCGCTCGGGACCCAGTCTTGCGCGCCGGTGCGGAGATGATACTTAGTCTGAAAACGGGCCAAGGTGTCACGCCGCAGATGATCGAGCAGGCAACTGAGCAGACCTACCCTGGCCGCTTCAACCCGACAACCCTGGCCAATATCGGACGTCATGCCGCTTCGACCTGGCAGCAGTCCGGGCACCTGCGCGGGCGGGCGCAAAAGGTACGTGTCCAAGCCGTTTGTCGACCGGAGGCGCTTGCCTATGCCCTTTTTCTGGGCCATCTTTGTGGACAGCGGGGCGAGGGTCTCTTCACGACGCTCTGGTGCCGTCTTTTGGACGCGCCAACGCACATCCTGCACGATCAGGCATTTGCTGCATCCCAGGCTGGATGGATCGATTATCGACATACAGGAATGGTCACGGAAGTAGGCTTCTCCCATCTCTTGCGCGAAAAGGAATAGTGACCGGTGAGACACACTCGGCCTAAACCGTTGGCAAAGCAGTCTATTCTTGGCGAGTGCGTCGCACCAACCAGGCACAGAAAGGCATGGCGCGGTGAGCTACATTGACGAACTGGTGAAGTCCTATACCGAAATTGTCGAGCTGCCCTGGGACTCTGCTATCTCTGGCGCGGAAAAAGTCTGGTTTGTAATCTACGACCCAACTCAGGAACGCCGCCTGCGCCTCCACCTGCCCGAATTTGAGACGGCTACCCGCCGCGCCGACCACCGCTGGAAACTCATCGACATCACCGATTCATTTGCCCAATGGATGGCCGCACACGACTACCGGGACGCCTACTTCGAGGCGCCAGACCTGCTCGATTTGGCCCTGGAGGATTTCTCTACCGACCTGGCCGCGCTGATAGCAGATGGCCTGACTACACCCGATGCAGATGCAGAAACAGTCGTGGCCCTGCTCGGTGTTGCCTCCCTCTTTGGGTTAAACCACGTCTCGTCCATTCTGGAGCGGGTCCGCGCCAGGATTCGCGGCCGGCTGCTGGTCTTTTTCCCCGGCCAACATACCGGCTCGAACTACCGGCTGCTGGACGCCAGGGATGGCTGGGACTATCTGGCCGTGGCCATTACAGCGAAAAACGCATAGTCGTCCGGTGCGTCGCACTGTCCACCTGAATCCGGGAACGAAAGGCATCTTTTGGACAGTGCGACGCACCAAACCTACACACCAAGTCTGACAAACCCAACACCACCCCAGGAATGACTTCCGTATGAGCGAGAACCGAACCGTATTCGCCAAAGATCCGACTTCCTTCACCATTCCCAACGACGGCGTGACTGTCGTCTCTGCCCCTGGCACCCCGGAAGAATGGGCCGTTCTGCGCTATGAGCTTGCCTCATTCGTCTGTTCCGGTGAGTACGAAGAGGGACTGGAGCGGGTGCTCTCCACTTTTTTGGGCCAATTGGATCAGCCCCGCCAACCAGCAGTCTGGGTGAGCGGCTTCTACGGCAGCGGTAAATCCCACTTTGTGCGGGTTCTCCAATATCTGTGGCAGGATGTGACCTTTCCCGATGGCGCGCAGGCAGGAGGGCTGGTAAATGTGTCACAAGAGATCAGCAGTCTGTTGCGGGAACTGGCCACAGCAGGCAGACGCAACGGCGGGCTGTGGGCTGCGGCAGGCAAGCTGGGCGCAGGTGCCGATGACGTTCGCCTGGCACTGCTCTCGGTTCTCTTCCAGAACGCCGGACTGCCCGCCCAGTTTGCGCCCGCCAACTTCGTCATCTGGCTCAAACAGCAAAACCAGTACGACTTCGTGCTTCAGCAGGTGGAAGCGACAGGACGAACTTTCGAACGGGAACTCAACCATCTCTACGTTTCGCCCGTCCTGGCCAATGCGCTGCTGGCTGCTTTCCCCGATCTGGCAGAGACGCCCCAGGGCGTGTTGAATCAGATGCGCAGCCAGTTCCCCCGCAACGAGCGCGTCAATGAAGCCGAAATGCTGCAAGCAATAGAGGATGTATTGCGTCTGCAATCCACTACACCGGGCAAGCTGCCCCTCACCCTCCTTGTGCTGGATGAACTGCAACAGTCCATCGGCGATGATTCTGCCCGCACCCTGCAAATCCAGAGTGTGGTGGAGGCCTGTTCCTCGCGCTTTGGCAGTCAGCTCCTCTTTGTGGCCACAGGCCAGGCTGCGCTGGAAGGCACGCCCCAACTCTCCAAGCTGCGTGACCGCTTCACAGTGCGGGTCAGTCTATCGGACAAGGACGTGGAACAGGTGGTGCGCGAAGTGGTGCTGCGCAAAGCGCCGGACAAAGTCGCCCCCTTGCAGGCTGTGCTGGAGCGGGCCAGCGGGGAGATCAATCGCCATCTACAGGGCACGAAAATTGGACCCTTGCAGGCTGATCAGAAAGACCTGCTCCCCGAATACCCCCTGCTGCCCACCCGCCGCCGCTTCTGGGAGCGTCTGCTGCGCGCCATCGACCGGCCCGGCACCGCGGCCCAACTGCGTACCCAACTGCGTATGGTGCACGAGGCCACCAAAGCCGTGGCGCTTCAGCCATTGGGCACCGTCGTGGCTGGGGATATGCTCTACGATCAGCAGAAAGCCTCCATGCTGCAAAGCGGCGTTCTCCTCTCCGACATCGCCGCCATTATTGCCGAACAGGACGACGGCAGCGAAGAGGGAAAATTGCGCGCCCGTCTGTGCGCCACGATTTTTCTGATCGGCGAACTGCCCCGGGAAGGTGCGCTGGCTACGGGTGTGCAGGCAAATCCCGACACACTGGCCGATCTGCTTCTGGAAAATCTGGCAGAGGGGAGCGCGGGACTGCGCCAGTGCATCCCACCCCTGATGGAACAGTTGGTGCAGAGCGGTGTCCTGATGCATCTGGAAGGCGAATACCGGCTGCAAACCCGGGAGAGCGCGGAGTGGGAACGGGAGCGCCGGGGTCATTTTTCCCGCTTTGCTGCTGATGTTTCCCGCCTGGCCGGGGACAGGGAGACGGAGTTCCGCCAGCGGGTGACCAGTGCCTTGAAGGACATCAAACTGCTGCAGGGGCAGAGCAAGACGCCGCGCAAATTAGCCCTCTATTTCGGCCAGGAAGCGCCCCCCGCCGCACTGGATGGACCGCCCATCTGGGTGCGGGATGAGTGGAACGTGGCCGAGCGCAGCGTGCGGGATGAGGCCCAGGCCGCCGGTGCCGACAGCCCGCTAGTCTTTGTCTTTCTGCCCCGACGCAGTGCCGACGATCTGGCCAATGCCCTGGCCGGCCATGCCGCAGCCCAGGCCACCATCGATAGCCGCCCAACCCAACAGACCACCCCGGAAGGCATCCAGGCCCGTCGGGCCATGCAGACCCGTGCGGAGATCGAGCGGGGTGCCGTGGATGGCTATCTGAACGACATTCTGCGCAACGCCCGGGTCTACCAGGCCGGGGGCAACGAAGTGGTGGGCAGCAGCCTGAGCGAGGCTGTGGAGAGCGCAGCCCAGGCAGCCTTGACCCGTCTCTACCCCCGCTTTCGTGACGCCGATGACAACCGCTGGAATGGGGTGCTGCGCCGGGCCATCCAGGGCGCGCCCGATGCACTGAGCGCGGTGGGCCACAACAGCGATACAATCCAGCACCCGGTCTGCCGGGAGGTTTTGGCCTTTGTGGGCGGCGGGGGCAAGAGCGGTCTGGACGTGCGCAGGCACTTCAGTGCCACGCCCTTTGGCTGGCCCCAGGATGCGATTGACGGCGCGCTGGCCGTGCTGGTGGCCGACAACCGGGTGGAGGCCATCGGCAAAAACGGCCAGACCGTCAGCGCCAAAGAGATTGTCCAGTCCCAGATTGGCGTCATCAGCTTCCGGGCCGCGGATGTGGTGATCACCCCCATCCAGCGCATCGGCGTACGCCACTTGTGCAACGAGCTACAGATACCGGTCAAGAGCGGAGAAGAGGCCCAGGCCATCGCCCCACTGCTGCAAAAGCTGATCGATCTGGCCGGGGAGGTGGGCGGCCCGCCCCCACTGCCCCTGCGCCCCTCCACCCAAAAGATCAACGAACTGCGCGCCCAGACCGGCAACGCCCAATTTGTGGCTGTACACCAGGCCAAAGACGAACTGCTGGCAAACTTCAAAGATTGGGGGCAGGCCAGGAAATTGCAGAGCGAACGGCTGCCCCGCTGGGAGGTGGCCCAACGTCTGGCCGCCCACGCCGTGGGGCAAACCAGTCTGCCCGGCGTCCAGTCTCAGATGGACGGCATTGTCAAGGAGCGCAGCCTGCTGGCCGACCCGGACCCGCTAAAGCCTCTGCTGGAACTGCTGGCCGGTATTCTGCGCGTGGCCCTGCAACAGAGCCGCCAGCGGCTGATGGACCTGCGCCAGCGGGAGTTGGATGCCCTGCAGGAGACCGACGAATGGCAGCGCCTGGGCGACGAGAAGTGGCGGCCCATTCTGGCCGCCCATCACCTGGGGCCGATTCCAGAGCCGAAGGTGGGCACAGTGGAAGAACTGCTGACCAGCCTGGACGAGAGGCCCCTGAGCGCCTGGGCCACCGAAGCCGAAGCCATCCCCACCCGCATCCGCCTGGCCCGGGAAGAGGCGGCCAAATTGCTGGAACCAACGGCCGTGCGCGTGCGCCCCAAGTCGACTACCCTGCACACGGAAGAAGAGGTCGAGGCATACGTGGCCGACCTGCGCCAGACCCTGCTGGGGCACATCGCCGCCGGCACCCCTATCATTTTGTGATTGTGGCATGAACATCCAGGACCAGCGCTGGTTGAGTAGGAGCCGCTTGAGAAAGCGGGGCTGTTTCCAGCCGTATCGAAACCGAGCGGGTTGCGTGCGCAAAGGGTGGCATCTCCCGTAGGTCCGCCGCCTTGGTTTCGATACGCCGCCACTGGCTGAGTGCAGGAGATGGAAAGATCGGCGGCGGCTACTCAACCAGCGACGGCTGATTGGGTGCGTCGCACCAGACACACACCAGACACACCAAACCACAGATAGAAAGTACCCACCCTATGCCCCCTCTGCCCACCGACCTGCGCAACAGCCTGGAAAAAACCGTCATCGCGGCCCGGGATGTGGCCGAAAGCGCCGCCCACAACGCGCTCCTGGCCCTGGCCGTGGAGCGGGATGCGCCCTTTGCCACAATGCCGGAAGTCCAGCGCAGCCTGCGCCGGGCACTGCGGGCCGCGGCCCGTCTGCTGGGCGGCGGCGTCAACAGCGCGGATGCCCTGGCCGACGGGCTGCCCCTGCTGCGGGACGAGATCGCCTACGAACAGTGGCACCGGATGATCTTCGCCCGCTTTCTGGCCGAGAACCAACTGCTGATGCACCCCACCGGCGTCCCCGTCAGCCTGGGCGACTGTGACGAGCTGGCCCCCAGCGAGGGCGCGGCCGACGGCTGGGAGCTGGCTGCCCGTTACGCCGCCCAGATGCTGCCCGGTATCTTTGCCGAGGACGACCCGACGGTGCAGGTGCGCTTTGCCCCGGAGAGCCGCCACGCCCTGGAAGCGCTGCTGGACGATCTGCCCCCGCCCCTCTTCAGCGCCGACGACAGCCTGGGCTGGGTCTACCAGTTCTGGCAATCCAAAAAGAAGGCGGAGGTCAACGCCAGCGAAGTCAAAATCGGCGCAGGCACCCTCAGCCCGGTCACCCAGCTCTTCACCGAAGATTATATGGTGCGCTTTCTGCTGGAAAACAGCCTGGGCGCCTGGTGGGCCGCCCGCCACCCGGACAGCCCGCTGATCCGGGGTTGGGACTATCTGCGCTGGCAGGAGGAGACGACCACCGACGGCGGAGCGCCGACCACCGAGACTGCGCAATTCGCAACTCGCAACTCGCCCACCCCCGCCGCCGGCACCTTCCCCGGCTGGCCGCAACGGGCCGCAGATGTGACTGTGCTGGACCCCTGCGGCGGCTCCGGCCACTTTGCCCTGGCCGCCTTCGAGATGCTGCGCAAGATGCGCATGGAGGAGGAGGGGCTGGCCCCGGCCGCGGCCGGGGACGCAGTGATCCGGGACAATCTCTTTATGCTGGAGATCGACCCCCGGGCCACCCAGATTGCCACCTTCAATCTGCTCCTGGCCGCCTGGAAGAGCGGCGGCTACCGGCAGACGCCCCTGCCCCACATCGCCTGCTCTGGCATTCCGGTGGAGGGCAATCGGGCCGACTGGCTGAAGCTGGCCCGGGACGACCAGCGGCTGGCCACGGCCCTGGAACGGCTGCACAGCCTCTTTGCCCAGGCCCCCACCCTGGGCAGTCTGATCAACCCGGCCTATGCACCCGCGCAGGCCAGCCTCTATCAGGCCGACTACGAGGAGGTGGCCCCCCTGCTGGAGCGGGCCTTGCAGCGGGAGAAGCGGGACGACGACCCGGCCGCGGCCGTGCTGGGCGCGGCGGCCCGGGGTGTGCTGCGCGCCGCCCGGCTGCTGGCCCGGCGCTATACATTGGTGGCGACGAATGTGCCGTATTTGGCCCGAGGCAAACAGGACGAGACTCTGCGCGACTTCTGCGCCGAGCACGCGCCCGCGGGCAAGAACGACCTGGCCACCGTCTTTCTGGAGCGCTGTCTGGACTTCTGCACAGTCGGCGGCACCACCGCGCTGGTGCTGCCCCAGAACTGGCTCTTCCTGACCAGCTACAAAGCACTGCGCCAGAAACTCCTGCGCGAGGAGTGCTGGCATCTCATCGCCCGTTTGGGCGAGGGCGGATTTGAGTCTTCGGCGGCAGCCGGTGCATTTACGGCCCTCCTCACCCTCAGCCGGCAGGTGGCCCCCGCTGGCCACGCCCTGGCCGGGCTGGACGTCTCCGCGCCCCGCACAGCCCAGGAAAAGGCCACCGGGCTGCTCACCGCTGAAATAAAGCAGGTGGGACAGGCGCAGCAGTTGGAAAATCCGGATGCGCGGGTCGTTCTAAGCGAACTAGACAGTGGTGATTTATTCGAGAAATATGCAAAACCCTTTGAAGGGCTAACGACGGGTGATATACCACGTTTCGTGCTCAATTTTTGGGAAAATAATAGGTGGGAAGATATCTGGAGGCCATTTATAGGTGGTGTGAATGACTCCTGTTTATACGGGGGGCGCGAGCAAATAGTCCGATGGGAAAACGCAGCAGGTTCATTGCATAATGATCCTGGGAGCTACATTAAAGGAAAAGCAGCTTGGAATAAGATTGGGCTTCGAGTTACACAAATGCGGGATCTTGCAGTAACGACATATTCTGGAGAGATTTTCGGTAAGAACGCCGGAACTATCTTGTCTGATGATCATACCCATCTTACAGCTATTTGGTGTTTCTGTTCTTCACTGGAGTATCGCAAAGCGGTACGCCAAATAGACCAAAAACTCAATGTCACAATTGGCACCCTTGTCAAAGTCCCCTTCGACCTAGACTACTGGCAATCCGTGGCCGAGGAACGCTACCCGGACGGTCTGCCCGCACCCTATTCCAACGACCCCACCCAATGGCTCTTCAACGGCCACCCCGTCGGCGCCACCGATCCCCTGCACGTGGCCGTCGCCCGGCTCCTGGGCTATCGCTGGCCGGAGCAGTCTGGTGCGGAAACCTCTGGTGCGACGCACCCCCCGTCTGATCTCTCGATAGCGAAGCCAGTTGTGGGGGGTGCGTCGCACCAAACCGACCAAACCGACGACACCCTGGACGCCTTCGCCGACCGGGACGGCATCGTCTGCCTGCCCCCGGTGGCCGGCGAACCCCCCGCGCACGAACGTCTGCGCGGCCTCCTGGCCCAGGCCTACAGCCATCCGCCCACCCTCCCCGATTTCGAGCGCTACCGGGTGGGGGATTTCGTCCCCACCACTCCCGTACCCACCGACGCGGGCTGGTCCCCCGAAACCCAGCGCCGTCTGCTGGCCGCGGTGGACTTCGCCAACCAGGGGCTGGACGACTGGCTGCGGGATGGCTTCTTTGCCCAGCACTGCAAGCTCTTTGGCAACCGCCCCTTTCTCTGGCACATCAGCGACGGGCGCAGCGATGGCTTCCACGCCCTGGTCAACTACCACAAGCTGGACAGGCCCACCCTGGACAAACTCATCTACACCTATCTGGGCGCGTGGATCGAGAGCCAGCGGGCCGAGGCTCAGCAGGGGGTGGCCGGGGCCGACGGGCGGCTGGTGGCAGCCCTGGAATTGAAGAAGAAGCTGGAGGCCATCCGCGAAGGCGAACCGCCCTACGACATCTACGTGCGCTGGAAGTCCCTGGCCGAGCAGCCCGTGGGCTGGGAGCCGGACCTGAACGACGGCGTGCGCCTCAACATCCGGCCCTTTGTCGAGGCGGGTGTCCTGCGCCGCAAGTTTACCATCCACTGGAAGAAGGATCGGGGCAAGAATCCCGACGGCAGCGAGCGTCACAACGATCGGCACTACACCCGGGCGCAGAAGTTGGCGGCGCGGGGGTAGTCTGGTGATCTGGTGCGACGCACGGGCCAGGTGATCTATCGAAAACGAAGCCGGTTGCGGCCCGTGCGTCGCACCAAATGCCAAACGTCAAACCGAAAAAAGAGAGCCATTCGATGCCCGCCACAACCCTGCTAGACTCGCTGATCACCAGCCTGCATCAGGCCAGCGCCTACAACCGTCACGATCAGATGCCCCCAGCCGCGGTGCTCTGGCCCGATAAAGAGCGCCAATGGGAAGCCCTGCTGCCTCTGCTGCGCACACATCTGACGATTCTTACCCTGGGCGACTATCAGCCGGAAATCCGACAGGGGCCAGCCTATTATCTGCGCTGTATGCTGGCGGGTACGCTAGAAGATCGCTTGCCCGATGGAGCCGTGCCGATTCTCTATCTGCCCGGCTACAGTCGTCAGGATATCCGGGCAGTGGAAGATTGCCCCAAGCCCCTGCGTCCCCTGGCTGAACTCCAATACCGGGGCGTGCTCTGGACCCACAAAAACGGGCGGGATTGGACAGTGCCCGGCTTTTTACAGAGCAGCGACGGCGGTCTGGACATTCCTGTCCAGGGGGACACGGCCAGCAAAGAGGCTCTCTTGCGGGCATTGCCCAGGCTGGTCCACGAACCCGTGGCCCGGTTGCGCAGCCAGGCACCGCTGCGCGCCGCCTTCTTCGACGAACTGCTCAACCCGGACGAAGTGCGCCGTCTGCTCAAATGGATGGACGATCCTCAGGGCTGGCGCGACCAGATGGCAGAGGCAGAGTGGCGCGCCTTTGTCTCCCTCTGCCGCAACAAATACGGTTTGGACCCGGAAAAGGAGAGCAACCTGAGCGCAGCCGAGCGGCTGGGCAACCCATCCGGCGTCTGGCAGGTCGTCTGGCAGCGCTATAGCGAAGTCCCAGAAGCCTACCCCGCCATCCCAGAGCTTCTGCGCCGGGCCGCGCCCTCCCAGCCCAATCTACTCGGCGAGAATGCGTCCCCCTACTATCCCCAGGACAACGAGAACGCCGAAGCCGAACTGCGCGACGCATTGCTCGCTCTGGAGAAGTCGACCAGCAGCCAGGCGCGCCAGGCTCTGCTGAAAATGGAGGAGCGCCACGGCCACCGGCGGCAATGGGTCTGGGCCAAATTGGGGCAGGCACCCCTGGCCCTGGCGCTTGTCCATCTGCTGGAGCTGGCAGATGGGAGTTCCCAGCCCCTGGCCGGTGGCACTGTCCAGGAGATTGCAGCCCAGTACGCAGAAGGGGGTTGGCAGGTGGATGGAGCAGTCCTGGCCGCGCTGGCTGCTGTACAGAACAACGGTGACGTGGCCGCGGTCAAGGCTGCTGTTCTCACCCTCTATCGCCACTGGCTCACCGCCGCGGCCACGGCCTTGCAGCAAACCATCGCTGTGCATCCTGCCGAAACATACAAGGCTTCACCGCCCGTCTCTGCCGGGCCGGGAGAAGTCCTTCTCTTCAGCGATGCCCTGCGCTATGACCTCGCCCACCGGTTGGCTGGTCTGCTCACAGCCCAGGGCTTTGTTTGCGATCTGGACTGGCGGCTGACAGCACTGCCCCCGGTAACAGCCACGGCCAAAGCCGCTGTTGCACCCGTGGCCGCTGGGCTGGTGGGGAATGACGGCCACAACCTGGCCCCAGCATCCAAAGCAAGCGGAACCACTGTCTCCATTGCCGTCCTACAGGGCCTGCTGGACGGGGCGGGCTATCAGGTGCTCAAGGGCGACGACCTGGGCGATCCGGGCCATCTAGCCTGGACAGAGCAGGGGGCTATCGACAGCTACGGCCACAACAACGGCTGGAAGGTTGCCATCCACGCCCTGGCCGAAGTGCAAAGCCTGGCCGAACGCATCGCCGCGCTGTTGGCCCACGGCTGGACGGAGGTACAGGTAATCACGGATCACGGCTGGCTGCTCCTGCCCGGCGGATTGCCCAAGGCAGAACTTCCTGTACATCTGGCCCATCTGCGCAAAGGGCGCTGCGCAGTTCTCAAAGCGGGTGCCGCCACGGATCAACAGACGGTTCCCTGGCATTGGAACCCGGACGTGGCCATTGCCATCGCGCCGGGGATTGCCTGCTTTGAGGCAGGCAAGGAGTACGAGCACGGGGGTGTTAGTCCCCAGGAGTGCGTTGTGCCCCATCTGCGGGTGCGCCCGGCAGGAGCCAGCGGCGTACCCCTGGCCTTTGGCCCGATTATCTGGCGGGGTCTGCGCTGCACCTGCACAGTGGCGGGCGCGCCGCCCGAAGCAACGGTAGACCTGCGCCGTCAGTCTGGCGTCCCGGCCTCGTCGTTGACATCCGGGGCCAAAGCACTGGAGGCAGATGGAGTCGCTTCTCTGCTGGTGGTGGAAGACGACGCCATCGGTGCAGAGGCGATGCTTGTGGTCTTGGCCGCCGATGGCAGTGTGCTCCTGCAAACCCGGGTGGTTGTGGGCGGTTGATTCTGGCGCGGCGCACCAAACGCCGCACCTGACCCGTTACAATGAACATACAGAGAGATGCCCTATGGAATTGGATTCCCTGGATCAGATCGCAGCGTCGGCTTTCGACGGTTATATTGTGCGCAAAGACCTGGTGCAGCGCTTTCGCGGCCAATACCCCGTGCCCACCTACGTGGTCGAGTTTCTGCTGGGCCGCTACTGCGCCAGCACCGACGAGCGGGAGATCGCCGAAGGTCTGCAAATCGTAGAAGCCCAGTTGAAAGATCGCACAGTGCGGCCTGGTGAGGAGGAACTCTTCAAATCCTGCGCCCGGGAGCAGGGCACGGTCAAGCTCATCGACCTGATCACCGCCCGCCTGGACACGGCCAGCGACTCCTATCTGGCCTCTCTGCCCAGTCTACGCCTGACAGATGTGCGCATCGCAGACCGGATGGTAGCAGAAAACGAACGAATGCTCACGGGCGGTTTCTATGCCGAGATTCATCTGGAATATGACGCCTCCATTGCCCAGGAACGGGGCGGGCGTCCCTTTGGCGTAGTCTTCCTGCGTCCCATCCAGCTTTCCAAACGGGATGTGTTGGCCGAGTTCGCCCATGCGCGCAGTTCGTTCACGACTGAGGAATGGAAACACTTCCTCCTACGCAGCATCGGTTTCGAGCCATCTGTACTTTCCCCACGGGTGCAGGATGTGCTGCTGCTGCGTATGGTTCCCTTTGTCGAGCGCAACTACAATGTGGTGGAACTGGGACCCCGGGGCACAGGCAAATCGCATCTTTTTCAACAGGTCTCCCCTTATTCCCATCTGGTTTCAGGGGGCAAAACAACCGTCGCCCGCATGTTTGTCAATAACGCCACAGGGCAACGAGGGCTGGTCTGCCAGTACGATGTGGTCTGCTTTGATGAGATTTCCGGCGTCTCTTTCGATCAGAAGGATGGCGTCAACATTATGAAGGGCTATATGGAGTCCGGGGAGTTCAGCCGGGGCCGGGAGAACATCCGCGCCGACGGCGGTATTGCGCTGGTGGGCAATTTCGATGTGGATGTGGAACACCAGCAGCGAATAGGCCATCTCTTTGGGCCATTGCCGCCGGAAATGCGCAACGATACCGCCTTTATGGATCGCATTCACGCCTACCTGCCCGGCTGGGACGTGCCCAAACTGGACCGTTCCCTCTTTACAGATCACTTCGGTCTGGTCAGCGATTTTCTCTCGGAAGCCTGGTCCCACCTGCGCCAGGAGAGTCGGCTGGGGGCAATACAGGGGCGGGTGCGCTATGGAGCGGCCCTCAGCGGGCGAGACACCACCGCAGTCAACCGTACAGTGAACGGTCTGCTCAAGTTGCTCTACCCGCAGTCAGACACACCGCTGACGGATGAGGATGTGGAGTGGGCCGTGCGTCTGGCTATGGAGTGCCGTCGCCGGGTGAAAGAACAACAGAAGCGGATCGGCAGCGCCGAGTTCCGCAACACCCACTTCAGCTATCAGATTGACCCAGAAGGTGTGGAGCAGTATGTCGTCACACCAGAAGTGCAGAGCGAACAGACCATCGGCAGCGATCCTTTGCCGCCTGGCCAGGTGTGGGCGATCAGCGGCGGCGGTGGGGAAGAGGGTAGCGGACTCTATCGGATAGATGTCAATACGGGCCCAGGGAGTGGCGTCCGCATCATCAATTACCCGGTCCCCGGCCCCTTCCGCGAGAGCGTGCGCTACGGGGAGCAGAATCTCTATGTACGGGCCAAGGAACTGGTCGGTGATCGGGACCCGCGCCAGCACGAGTTCAACGTGCAACTGCGTGCCTTCGATGCGGCCCAGAACGGCGGGGGGCTGGGCTTGCCGGTGTTGCTGGCCTTTTGCAGTGCCCTCCTTGGGAAGAGCCTCAAAGGGGGAATGGTGGTGGTCGGCGGTCTCAACCTGGGCGGTGGGCTGGACCCGGTACACAACGCAGTGCATGTGGCCGAGTCGGCGATTGAAAAGGGTGCATCCCTGCTCCTCATTCCCATCTCCGCCCGCCGACAACTCTACGACCTCTCCGACGACATGGCGGTCAAACTCAGCATCCTCTTTTATGCAGATATGCGCGAAGCGCTGATCAAGGCGCTGGGGGAGTGAGCGCTAAAGACCTGTACGACATTCAGTTGAATAGGATTATACACACATGAGCAGTATACTCGCACCTTCCCTTCGTTCGGTCTTACTGGCAGATTATCAGTCCCTCGTAGCACAGGACAAACTGCCATCGCGCAGCCAGCTTGACCAATACCGGGCAAACTTTCGCCGCAACTTCGGCCCTGACGTGCTTACCAATCTGGACGGCGAAGCTCTGCTTCAGACAATGCACGAACATGGGACCTACGACAGTCTGGTCTACTGGCTGGAGTTCAAGAACGACGACGAGTTTCCCGCCATCTTCGGCAGCATCTCCGGCGGCAGTTCGCTCAAATTCGGCATCTATCGGCGCAAAGAGACCGGCGCCTGGATGACAGGCAGCCCCCAGAACCAACGAGAGATTTCCGTCGAGGAAGCCGTAGCTGTCGCCCGAAAACACCGAGACCAACTGTTACGGGGGGTACGTCTTTTAGAGGCCCTGCCTGCTAATGGCGCAGACAGTGTTTATCAACAGCTACAGCGCGATATGGACGAGTATGCGCCAGACGTTAGCAACACCGCCTGGGGGCATAAATACTTCAGTCTGCTCTTCCCCGAAAAACTGGATGACTACCACGTAGAGAGTTTCCAGCGCTTCCACCTGACCAAGCTTCTGCAGCACCTGCCGGATGGAAAGGGACGTTATCTCCTGGCCGGGCACTTCGTGGCCGTCGCCAACGAACTCGATATGCCCATCAACCATCTGACCACCACCCTCAACGAGCGCACGGGCAAACCCTATCGCTACTGGCGGGTGCTGGCCAACATCCCCCAGGAGGAGGGCTTCCGGGATGCCTGGAATCGCTATCGTGCCGAAGGTGCTATCAGGATTGGCTGGCGAGAACTGGGCGATCTGAGCGCCATTGAATCAAATCAGGAATCGA
>JAHBVF010000036.1 GCA_019637685.1 Caldilineaceae bacterium
CTACCTGGTTTTACCCCATCGATGCCACTTCGTCCACTATACCGTAACAGGTTTCGATACGCCGCCACAATGCGACGGAAAGGTCGCACGCTTTCCTGGCGGCTACTCAACCGGCGTCGCTGATCTCGTCCTATCCGTCGCAATTCGCAATTCGCAACTCGCAACTCGCAACTCGCAAAGGTATTCCTATGATTCTGGCCGAATTTGAAAAGCTGGTGCGCACCCCGGCGGATGTGGAGCGGCTCAACGGTGCGATTTTGGAGCTGGCCGTGCGCGGGCGGCTGGTGGCCCAGGACGCTGCCGACGAACCCGCGTCCGCGCTGCTGGTCCGCATCCGCGCCGAGAAGCAGCGGTTGGAAGCAGCCGGGGAGATTCGCAAGTCGAAGCCGTTGGCGAAGGTGAAAGCGGAGGAGATGCCGTTTGCGTTGCCGGATGGGTGGGTGTGCTGTCGGTTTGGAGAAGTTACTTTCAATCGCGATGGCGAACGAATCCCGCTCTCGAAGACAGTGCGGGAAGGTCGGCCTGGCCCCTACGATTATTACGGGGCATCCGGCGTAATTGATCACATCGACGACTATCTGTTCGATAAATCCCTGTTACTGATCGGTGAAGACGGCGCAAATCTTGTGAATCGATCCACCCCAATTGCGTTTATTGCACACGGCAAGTATTGGGTGAACAACCACGCCCACGTGCTTGACGCGATCAGCCTCAATTTCTTGGAGTATCTGGCTGTATTCATCAATGCCACTGACCTGAAACCGTATGTAACCGGAACGGCACAGCCTAAAATGAATCAGGCCAAAATGAATTCGATTGTTGTTCCCCTCCCACCCCTGGCCGAGCAGCAGCGCATTGTGGAACGGGTGGAGAGTCTGCTGGCCCGCACGGCGGCGCTGAAGGAATCCCTGGCCGGGGCGCAGGCGGAACGGGAGACGCTGGCCGCGGCGGCCCTGCACCGGCTGGAAAACGCCGTAGACCCGGCCCAGGCGTCCGCGGCCTGGGCGCTGATCCGAGAGAACTTCGCCGCGCTCATCGACACGCCGGCGAGTGTGGCCGCGCTGAAACAGACGATCCTGCAACTGGCGGTGCAGGGCAAGCTCGTCGCCCAGAACCCGGCGGACGAACCCGCGGCGGCACTGCTGGCCCGCATCCGCGCCGAGAAGCAGCGGATGGAAGAGGCGGGGGAGATTCGCAAGTCGAAGCCGCTGGCGAAGGTGAAGGCGGAGGAGATGCCGTTTGATTTGCCGGAGGGGTGGGTGTGGACGCGGTTGGGAGAGACTGCTTCAGTGCGGGGCGGCAAGCGTATTCCAAAGGGTTACACATTCGTGCCTGGACCCACAGCCCATATTTATATCCGTGTCACAGATATGAAAAACGGCTCAATCGAGGACAGTGACCTTCGTTATATCGACGAAGATGTTTATCGAGCAATTGAACGCTACACAATTGAAAAGACCGATCTATACATAACAATTGCTGGAACTATTGGACAGGTCGGCGAAGTCCCTGATAAATTCCACGGGATGAATCTCACTGAAAATGCGGCTAAAATATCACCTTACCTGATTGATCGCAGATTCTTACGACACTTCTTGAATTCGCCATTTGTGCAGCGCCAGTTTGACGCCAAAGTCAACAAAATGGCTCAACCAAAACTTGCGTTGATTCGGATTCAAACAACTCTCTTCCCCCTCCCACCCCTGGCCGAGCAGCAGCGCATTGTAGAACGGGTGGAGGCGCTCTTCGCCCTCTGCGACGGGCTGGCCGCGGAGTTGTCCGGGGCGGAGGCGACGCGTCAACGCTGGGTGGGGGCGGTGTTGGCGGGGGTGGGGTGAAAGAAGTTCGACTTTTTCCGAAAAGTCGAACTTCTGGAATGTCACGACACGACGGGCTGGCCGCGGAGTTGTCCGGGGTGGAGGCGACTCGTCAACGTTGGCGGCGCGGGTGGTGGTGGGTGTACGATCGGAAAATCGACACGCGATCGGCTCCTCCCCCGCCGCGGGGGAGGCTGGGTGGGGGTGAAACTGGCCGGAAAGAATCCCGCCCTACAACAAAGCGAGGCCGGATGAATTCATCCGGCCTCGCTTTATTGTCCAACCTTTTCAGTACCCCCTGCAGGATTCGAACCTGCGACATGCGGTTTAGAAGACCGCCGCTCTGTCCCCTGAGCTAAGGGGGCGGGTGGGGATATTGTACCCAGCCAGGCGGGGGAAGTCAAGGAAGGTGGGCAGTTATCCGCAATCAGTTACGGCCCCGCGGGGACAGTCGTTGTCGATACATCCATGGGCGGCCCGCTCTGCATCAGCATGCCCATACGCACCCGGGCGATGACAGCCAACTGGGGGTTACTCTCCGCGGCCAGATCGAAGGCTTTCTCAAAGGCGGCGATGGCATCCTGCACCTGCCCATTGGCCTCGGCCACACTGGCTATCACAAAATAGGCCTGGGCCTCATTGGGATCGATGGCAAGCGCTTCTGTGGCAGCTTCTGTAGCCCCTGTCAGGTCCCCCGCGGCCAGACGCACATTGCCCACTGTTGACCAGAAAACAGCCTGTCGATCTGCCGGAGCCAATGCCTTCGCTTTGGCAAAGGCATCGGCGGCCTCCTTCTGGCGGTCAAAGTGGGCAGCCACCACCGACTGCCAAATAAGCAACTCCACATCGTCCACAGTCATCTGGGACAGGGTTTCCCCGATCAGCTTGTCCGCAATTTCCCATTGCCCACGGGCGATCAGTTCAGGCAACTGGCCGCTGGTTCCAGAGGAGAGCACAGCGTTGGGGTCCGGCGGAAAAACGTAGGTGAGCGCAATGTAAACAGCCAGGATCACCCCCACAATCACGCCCAGGCTGGTGAGCAGCCGACGCAGCAAATGCCGGCGCTGGGCCGCTTCCACCGCGTCCAGATGCCACCATTCGCCGCTGGCCGGGGGATTCTTCTGGCGCAGGGCAGCCAGCCCGCCCACCTGGGCCGCGGGTTTGGTGACCAGTTGGGGACGCCCATCCAGGCGGTTGATCAGACTCTGCTGCCGGGTGCGTTCGCCCAGCAAATTCAGGCCACCAGATTCCAGGGCCTGAAACTGTGTCTCCAATTGGTCCAGCCGGAGCAAGAAGCCTTCCACCTGGTCTGGACGCAGACGCAGAACAGCTACCTCGGCATTGTCCAGCGCGGCACGCAATTGATCCGCGGGGCTGTCCCGATGATCCCGTACAGAATGGGCCATAAAAATCAAAACTCCTGTTGATATCGTAAATGGAGGAGATTGGGAATATATTTCAGGACGCTACAGTTTTCAGTAGCCTTATCCGCTTGTCATCCTCTCAATCGCTGTCGCCCTCGCCCTCATCGTCGTCTTCGCTGTCCGGGCCGCCGCCAGCGAGTTCCTCTTCGCGTTGAATTTCCCGAAAGACCCGGTTGATTCCGGACTTGATCTGACTTTCGATTTTGGCTTTGCGATCCGGCGGCACAGGGAACCAGGCCAACATTTCGCCCACCAGTCCGCTCTTGGCCTCGTTTTTGTTCTTGCCAGCCAGATAATAATCCCGCACCCGCCCCCGCATAAAGACAATATATTCCTCGACTTTGTGGGTGGCTTCGGCGGTGCAGGTGGGGCCGTGGCCGGGAATCAACAGCTCCGCGCCCAATTCCCGAATCAACGCCAGCCCTTCGATCCACTCCTTCGAGTTGGCTTGGGCCATATAGGGGTGCTGATCCACCCAGAGCACATCGCCCACAAAGCAAATCTTCTCTTCGGGCAGCCAGGCAATACTGGTGGCAGGCGTGTGGCCGCCCACATAGATCAGCTGTACTTCACGGCCGCCATAGAGCAGCTTTGCACGCTCCGTAAAGGTGAGATGTGGTGGAATTATCTCAATATTCGTCATCTGTTTCTGGATGTCCGGTTCCCTTTTGAAACTATTGAAGACCCGTTCCTTGAAGTTCTCCGTATACCCAGACATCTCTTTGTGCGCCCGTTCGTGGGCTATCACCGTGCTGGGCATAAAATATTGATTGCCCAGCGCGTGGCCCCGGTGGTGGTCTGTGTTAAAGACAAACAGAAAAGGCTGATCCGGGCATTCCTCTTCGATCTGCGCCCGCCAATCAGTTGCCTGCTCTGGAATCAGGGGTGTGTCCACCAGAATCACCCCTTCTTCTGTGCTGACAAACCCCGGCGTACATCCCCGATACGCGGTATTGATAAAGACCCCCGGCGCAATTGCCTTGCGCTCGCCCAAACCGGTCACGCCTAATTTCACTGCTGGTCTCCGTCTTGTTGCCATGCAAAAAACTCCCCGTTCACGATTTGTCACAAAGTACCCGCACAGGTTAACGCGGTTGCCTGGGTTTGTCAAAGCGGTGATAATTATGTCAAGTAACGGGATTGAAGAGCGGGCGGCTGGAACCGGAGACTGGAATCAGCGAGTAGTCCCCTGCTTCCCTGTCCCTGCCTCATCCACCTGGCGGGCCAGGGCAACCAGCCGGGCCTCGTCGGGATTGGCCGCCAACTCGGCCAGCAGCCCGGTGAAATGGGCGAGTCGATCCCCATCCAGCGAAGGATTGGCCGCGGACAGGCGCGCGAGGAACTCCCGGTCGGGCATATCCGCGGGGAGCTGCCAGGGACGGCCCAGGCGTTCCTTCAAACGGTGGCGCAGATGGCGGGCAATGTTGTCGCGCACACCGGCCCGACGCTGCAATCCAGCCATAGCCACCACAAACTCGGCAGCCTCCCGTCGGCGGCCCTGGGTGAGGGTGGGCACAGGGGGGCCTAAGCGCCGCCCCTGGAGCAGCAGAAAAGCGAAGCCCAGGACAAACAGAAAGAGAACGGTCCAGCCGCTGGGGGTGGTATAGGCCCACGCCTGCAACGAGCCAATCTGCGTGTCTGCTGTCTCCGGCGGGGAAACCTGGAGATGATAGGTGTCAAAGAGCACCCGCCCCCCCCGCGGCACAGCCCGCAGCAGACCCGGCACAATCTGCCCGGTGGCGCGGCTGTCCGTCAACCGGTCATTCGTCAGGAGAAAATCCTCCGACAGCAGCCAGACCCAGCCCTTTTCCTGGCGCAGAACCGCCACGGCGGGCCGTCCCCCACTGCTCTCATCAGCCAGCAGTACGACGCCGGGAAAATCATCGGCCAGACGCAGACGACGGGCAAAAGTCGTGCCGGTGATGACCGCCGAAGCACCGGGCAAAAGCGGCTGGGATTGGTGCAGTTCCGCGCTTGCAGCGCTGCGACGGGTGGAAAAATCGAAAAGCGCGGTCAGTTGGGGATCATCCGCATCCACCAGTGCCAGTGTGCCCCCTGCCTCCACCCAGCGCAGCAGGTCCTCGCCCTCGGCCCGGGTGAAGGCAAGCGGCCCCGGATAGACAAAGAGCAGATCGGCTTCGGCCAGGGCAAAGCGCTGCACACCGGTCGTACCCACCGCGTAGCCCATCTCGGCCAGCCACTCTCGCAGGAGCAGCAGACCGTCTGGCCCCTTCCCCGCGGGATCGTAGACCGGGCGGGGTCGGCTGCTCTGTGCCACCACCAGACCAGCCGCCAACAGCAGCAGAAAGATGAGAAAAAGCCCCAGCAGGCCACGGATTCTACCCACGACGCGGGCCTTCCTGCTCGCGCAACAGCGCGTCGATCTCCTGGCTATAGGCCTCAAAGGTGGCCGAATCCGGCTCCCTTTCCCCATACCAGACCCGGTCAAAAGTTTCTACTACCGGGGCCAGATGGCGTTTGGCCGGCGCGGTCGCCTCCACACGGGCCAGCACCTCGCGGTTGGTCTGGCTGGGATCGTAGCGGATCAGATTGCGCTCGGCCAGACGCAGGAGCGCGGCCAGATAGAGACGGCGCACGGCCTCCCGATAGTTGCCGCTGGCGGCCATCTGGCTAGCCTGTTGCCGGGACTGGGCCGCGGTGACAGGGAAAGCATTTGGATCGGCCACCGAATCGCCCCGTTGCTGCCCGGTCAATAGCCCAGCCAGCAGGCGGCGCAGCCAATAGCTCAGAAGCAGAACCAACAGCAGGCCACCGGCCGCAATCACCGCCCAGCCGACAACTTGGGAAAGTGTGTTGCCGAGCACGCCGTTCCCCGCGGGGCTGGCATCGGGCAACAGGCGGTCCAGCCATTTGTCCAGCCAGCGCGTAAAGCGCTGCCACAGGCTGGGCTGCAACAGGTCCAGCCGGTTTGCCACCTTTTCCAATTGGGCAAGACGGGCGGCGGTCTGGTCGTCGGCGCTCATATCCAACTGGTCAAGCGCGCTGGCGACCCGTCCCGTGGCGAGTGCCCGATCGCCGTCCCGCGGAAAGAGGGGCGCGGGCACGACCTGTTCGCCCGAAGGCAGAACGACCGGCGAGGCAAGCGGCGGCACAAGCGTCAGGACAGATTCAGCCTCTTCGCCCTGGCGCAAGGCAGTCAGAAGCGCGTCCAGGCGGGCGCGATACGCGTCCAGCGAGACGGTCCCGCTTTGGGCCAGGGCGGCCGCTGGTCCAATCCCAACAAAGCCGAAAAGAACGGAGCCAAAAAGGATGAATAGAGTTAGCAGAAGTGCCCGTATGCGCGCCAAATCGTTTCTACCCTTCCCCTGCGCCCGCTATGCCCATCCCGCCGGCATTGGGGGTTTCGTCCTCAAGTCCCGCGGCCATCTGGTCGATGCGCAGTTCCAAATCATAGCTCTCTTTGCGCACCCGCAGGTCGTAGTAGAGCAGCACCAATGCCCCTGTGTTGAAGGGTAGCCACAGCACAGAAAAGAGCGAACTAAAGGCAGTTGTGGCCGTTGCCACCACCCATTGGGAGCCGCTGGGAACCAGCACAGTAAGAATTGCCTGAAACACAGCCACAGGCATGGAGATTACCAGCGCGCCCACCAGAAAGAGCAGGACAGAGTAGCCCACGGAGCGCCAGACATTCCCCTCAGTCAGCCCCCAGCTGCGGCGCAGGGCCTCCCGTGCCCGCCACTCCCCATCCACCAGCACAGGCACGGAGATAATCCAGCGGGCCGCGAGATAGACAGCCGGCGCAATAACCAGCACAATCCCCAGAAAATAGCCGCAGATCAGCACAATCACCGCGCCCACAGCGGCCACAGCGCCGGCAGGGCTGTCCAGGCTGTCCAGACTGAGACCAAAGATACCAGCCGCGGCTATAAACAATAAGAAGAGGACCAAAAGGACCAGTCCGACGGCCAGGGTCGCAGCGCCGGCAGCCAGCCCCTCCAGAATACTCATACGGACAAAAGTCCACAGACGCCGCCAGCCAAGCGCAATACTCTGGCCCATTGGCTGCCGCCTCCCGTGCAGGGCATCGATACACTGGCTGGTGAGCGCCAGCGAGACAATGCCATTGACCGCCACGCTGACCAGAGAGAGGAGAAGAAGCATAACGCCGCTGTTCAGCGCGCCGTCGAACAAGCCGATAAGCATCGCCTCCGACGGCGGTTCGACACTCTGGCTCAGGGCACCCAAGGCGTCGATATAGCTGGTCATAAATGTCCCGGTGAGCAGGCCGGAGACGAGCGCCAGCGGTACAAGAAAAAGTGCTGCCGTGCCCACAAAAAGAGCAAAGCGCGCCCGATAGAGCCGGAAAGACCGGTCCAGCAGATCGCCCAAAGAGAGCGGGCCAGAGATGGGGAAAGCAGACATCGGTGGCTCCTTTTGTCGCGCGGAAAAGTGGGTGGGAAGAGGGACAGCGGGCGATAGACCGCGGACCCCAACCGGTCAGAACATTCAGGCGGTCTGCCGTCCGCGGTCTGCGGTCAAGCTGTCGCGTCCCGCAATTTGTCCGGGTCGATGCGGGCGTCGGCAATATCGGACAGATGCAGATAGCCGTCGTGGAGGACGAGTGGCTGGTCCAACAGATCGGTCTGCAATTTGAGAAAGAAGCTGAGTTCCGATGGGTGGTCGATGCCCGCTTTGGCCGCAAAGAGCGCGGCCCGCACAGTGCCCAGCCCGGTGCTGGCCTGAGAGCCGATCATCACCCCTTTGCCCGCGGCCAGGGCCAGGGCCAGCATTGCGCCGGATTCGGTGTAGCCCGTGCGCGCGGTTTTGATGTTGAGAATATGAAAAGTGTCCAGGGCCAGTTCCCGGCGCAGGTCGCGCAGACTGAAGGTGCTGTCGTCGGCGATGACGGGCAGGGCGTCGGTACGGCGCAGATTGGCCCGGGCCTGCACCGATTCCACAGACAGGGGTTCTTCGCAGTAGAGCAGCCCCAGTTCGGCCAACGCCGCCAGACGCCTCTGCCCATTCTCCGGGGTGAAACATTCGTTGGCATCGGCGTAGAGGTCCACCGCCGGGCCGAGCGTCTCGCGCAGACGCAGGATGCGGGCCACGTCCGCTTCCCATTCCCGGCCCACTTTCACCTTCAACACCCGCACCCCCTGCCCGACGACGCGGGCGGCCTCGGCCAGCACCGCATCCTCCTCGCCTATGCCCAAAATATAGCTGACCCGCAGCTTTTCCTGCACCGCGCCCAGATGCGCGGCCAACCCAATGCCCTGGCTGGTCGCCAGCGCGTCGTGGAGGGCCATATCCAGCGCGCCCCGCGCGGTCTGGTTGTTGGCGATCTGGGCCATGCGTGCGGTGAGTGCGGGCAGGCTCGTCGCGTCCAGGGCTTCCCCTAGCAGACGGGGGGCCAGTTCCTGCTCCACAATCGCGCAGATGCTCTCGACGGTTTCCCCGTAGATCGTCGGACGGGGCGGCGCTTCGGCCCAGCCTTCTGCGCCGTCGCTCAGCGTCACCCGCACCAGCACGTGATGGGCGTCGTTGAGGACGCTGGCTTTGCCCCAGGCCAGGGGTTCGTGGAGGGGCAGGCGGTAGGGGAGGGTGTGGATGTGGGTGATGGTTGGGGTCATTGGGTGATTGGGTGATTGGGTGATTGGGTGACTGGGTGATTGGGTTGATGAGGGAAACTGTTCGACTTTTGCCTTCTTTATGTTTTCTCTCGAATCAACCGAACTGCATCAGTCGGGCTGTTTCGAGTGGTGTCGATCACAACCGTCCGCGCCGGGGCCAGACGGACAAGCGCGGCGATGGCCGCGGCCGGGTCGTAGTTCTGGCGCTCGGCCACGACAATCGCGACTTTGGCCCGCAGGTCGTCGGCGCGGACGCTGCCTTCTGTCACCAGCGCGGAGAGACGGGTCTGCTCTTCCACGTTGAAAAGCCCTTCCGCGCCGGGCACGTCCAGACCGGGCAGAGCGGTGCCATTGCCCGCGGCAGTGACCGACGAAAGCCGATCGAAACGGTCCCCTCGGCCCAGCAGCCGCTCCACCCGCACCACATCCGGCGCGTCCAGCACAGCGAAGCGGGCCGCGGGCAGGTGCTCGGCTGCGTAGCTCACTTCGTCCGCGCCGCGCAGGCCGTCGAAACAGAGAGGCTGGGGCCATTGCGCCGGATCGATCCAGAGTTGGGAAAGGGCCTGGGCCAGCCCGCCGGGATTCTGCTCCCGGTAGCGCCGGGTGTATTCGAAACGCTCGGCCCGGTCGGTCACAGGCCGCGCTGGCTCGCCCGCGTCCATCTGCACTTTGGCGATGAGCAGATCGGCCAGGGCGCGGCGATCGGGCAACTGGCGCACAGGCGGATCGCCTGCTTCCAACAGAGCAAGGGTCGTACTCTTGCCCACGCCGGTCACACCGACGAGAATGAGCAGCGGCAGATCGGCCACAGAGAGCCAGCCATCGGCCAGAGGTGTCCAGGCGATGCCGGGGGCAATTTGCACCGCCACACGATTGATTGAATCCATTGAAGCTCCCTTGCGCCCGCGGTCTGCCATCTGCTGTCCGTTGTCAATACCCGTGCCATTATACTTTGCCCCGTTGGGCGCTGGCAAAGTGGGCGGATGGGGAATGGATGTGCTAGAATATCGGCAAATCTTGCACAGTACCGGAGTGACGGGTTTTCCCGTCAAGACCCGCTTGGTTTCGATACGGCTGGAAACAGCACCAGCCTACTCAACCTGCGCTAATCCTGTCTCTCCTTCGCTCTATCGGAAACAAACGCTGATGCGCCGCTCAAACCTGTTATTTTCCACCCTCCTTCTCCTTTGCGCGCTTGTACTGACCGCGCCCGCGACGCTGCGCGCCCAGACGACAATCACGCCGATTGCTGATATTCAGAGCAGCCTGAACAGCGGCGATGACTCGGCCTTTGTGGGCCAGAGCGTCTCTGTGCAGGGGATCGTCACGGGCATTTATGGCAGCCTCTTTTTTGTGGAGGAGCCAGCGGGCGGGCCGTGGAGTGGGATCGCCGTCTTCCAGCGCGGCCATGGGGTGGCCGAAGGGGATGCGGTGCAGGTGACGGGCGTCGTCGCTGAGTATTACGACTTGACCCAAATTGAGCCGACAGCAGTGGAGATTCTCTCATCGGGCAATCCACTGCCTGCCCCCGCGGGTTTGACCGCCAAAGAAGCCGCGGGCGAACAGTGGGAAGGCGTACTGGTTCATCTGAGCGGGCTGACTGTGACCGTCGGCCCCGACAGCCACGGCGAATGGCGGGTGAAGGATGGCAGCGGCGGTCTGCTGGTGGATGACAAAGGGGTGGCCTTCAACGCCCAGCCCGGCCAGGAAATCGCCAGTATCGTCGCCATTGTGGATCACGCGTTCGGCTCCTATCGACTGATTCCCCGCAACCTGGCCGACATCGACGCGCCGACTGAACGGCCGCCCGTGGAACTGCCCGCGGACCTGACGCCCATCTACGATATTCAGGGCGATGGACCGGAGACACCTCTGGCTGGCAGGGATCTGAATGTGCTGGGGATTGTCACGGGCATCAATGCACTTGGCTTCTATCTGCAGGACCCGACCGGCGACGACAACCCGGCCACCAGCGACGGCGTCTACGTCTATACGGCCCGCCGGCCCGCGGTGGCGGTGGGCGACTGCGTGCTGGTGCGTCAGGCCGCGGCCAGCGAATACTACGAGAAGACCGAACTGACCGAGGCCCGGAGTGTTGCCACCGTCGAGGGCTGTGGGTCCGCCGAGCTACAGCCCAGCCCCGCGCCGTTGGCCCAGCGCAACCAGCCGCCGGAGGAGATTTTCGAGCCGCTGGAAGGGATGCTCGTTTCAGTAGAAGGATTGACCGGGATTGTGCAGGGACCGACCAAACGGTTCGACAGCGGCGATGTAGAAATGGCGCTGGTGGTGGAGGGGCTGTCGCCCTATCTGCCTGGAGGCCGGGTCTTTCAAAACCGGGCCGGGGATGCGGACGGGCTGATCTTCCTGAGCGGCGGGTTGGGCGCGGAACTGCCCGACGCGGCCTGGGGAGATCGGGTGACAATTGGCTCCGATGGTGGCCCTGTGCTGGCCGTGCTGGACTACAATTTTGGCAAATATCAACTGATGCTCCTGCCCGGCGCGCAGGTCACTGTGGAACAGGCGAACGCGGTGGTGGACAGCCTGCCCGCCACCGCGGAAGACGCCTTTGCCGTCTGCACATTCAATGTGTTGGGGCTGGGCCAGGGCCGGGATCAGCACCCGAATCCAGACGACTACGCGCAGCAACTCCACAAGCGGGCGGTTGCCATCGCCCAGGGGCTGGACGGCTGCCCGATTATCGGCCTGCAGGAGACGGGCACGCCAGCGGACGCGGCCAACCTGGCCCAATTGTTGCGCGAAGAATTCGATCTGCCCTACGCCGCGGTAGCCATCGAAGGCCCCAACAGCAGCGACCGGGACTTCCCTCTGACCAACAGTCTGCTGGTGCGCACGGATCGGGCGACGGTTGTGGCCGCGGAATCCGTGCAGGGCTGCTCCCGCTTTACCTTTGGTCTGCGCTTTATGCCCGGCACTTGCCCGCCTCGCCAGTTTGCCTTCTTCAACCGCCCGCCGCTGGTGGTGGACCTGACGGTTGCAGGGCCGTGGGGTGAATATCCCCTCACTGTGATTGTCAACCACTGGAAGAGCAAAGGCGGCGATGAGAGCGTGAATATTGTGCGGCGCACCTATCAGGCCGAGCACGTGGCCGCGCTGGTGCAGGCCCGGCTGGACGCGAACCCGGATGCCCATATCGTCGTCCTGGGCGATCTGAACGATTACTATGAAAGCGGGCCGGTGGCAATTTTGCAGGAGCAGACCAGCCCGTCTCTGCGCCACAGCCTGGACAATCTTTCCCCGGCGGATCGCTATACATATATATTCAACGGCGGCAGCCAGGCACTGGACCACATTCTCTACAGCCAGGGTTTGCAGGCCGCGTTTGCGGGCGTCGATCCCCTGCACATCAACGCGGATTTCCCGGTCTATGGCGCGCTGGACCCGACCACAATTTTCCGGGCCAGCGATCACGACCCGGTGGTGCTAACCTTGCGTCCCGGCGGCGCGGGCTGGATCGGCGGGGATGTGGCGATGGCGGGTGTGGGTGTGGAACTGGTGGACGAAAACGGCGAAGTCGCGGCCCAGACGGTCAGCGACAGCCTGGGCGAGTTTCGTCTGTGGGGCCTTGTGCCGGGGCGCTATGGGCTGCGGTATGCGCCCCCAGCCGGGACAAGTGTGGAGGCAGCCGACACACCCCTGGATGTGACAGCAGGCAGCAGCCTGTATTTGCGCCCCCCCGTCTCCCAGCGCCGGGCTGAACTGGGCGCGCAGGCCGCCGTGGCGGGGGGCGTCATGGCCTTTGTCCCGAAAGAGTGAGGGAAAATAACTACCGCAACCGGTTAAATTTTTCTTCGTGTCTTTGTGGCTTTGTGGTTCACTATAATTGCATCGTTTTGTCCAAGTATCTTTTTGTTCAAATGTGGAGACCGGTCTATGGCGAATGTCTATCTAACCTGGCAAGATGTGGAAGAGTTGATCAGCAAAGTGGTGATGCAGCTCAACACCCCCTACGATACGTTGCTTCTCATCACCCGGGGCGGGATTATCCCCGGCGGAATGATTGCGGAGGCGTTGAAGATGAAGGATATCCTCACCGCGTCTGTGATCTTTGGCCAGGATTCGTCGGTGCGGGCGGAGATGAGCTGGCCCCGTTTCCAACAGTTCCCCACAGATGGGCTGTTGCAGGGCAAAAAGGTGCTGGTGGTGGACAATATGTGGGATCGGGGGCGGACAATCGTCACAGTCGCCAGCCGCATTAAGTCGGCAGGTGGCTTCCCAGAGACGGCTGTGCTCCACTGGAAACAGAATCGCAGCCTCTTCAAAGACGACGAGCCAGACTATTATGCAGAGATTACCGACGACTGGATTTACTATCCCTGGCAGCGTATCGACGATTCCGGGGATAGGGTTTCCAGCGGGCCACGGGTTCCCCAGCTTTCTTGATGGGTGATTGGTTCATTGGGTGATTGGTTCATTGGGTGATTGGTTGATCAGGAAGCTCTGTCGTCCCGCCGATGAACCAGCAAACCAGTGAAGCCGCCCGCCTGTGCCCGGTCAGTCAACCACCTGCCTATGTCCGAACTAGACCACATCCACATCCGCCTGCTTGGGCCTATACAGATCGAGCGCAACGGCCAGCAAATTGGCCGGCTGGAATCGCGCAAGGCGCTGGCACTGCTCTGCTATCTGTGCAGCCAGGCCAAACCCGTGGCCCGGCAAGAACTGGCCGCGCTCTTTTGGGGGGACAAGCCAGAGAGCCGGGGACGGGGCAATCTGAGCCGGGTGCTGCACAATATCGGCCAGGAACTCCCGGGCAGCCTGGAAGCCGACAGGCGCAGCGTCCGTTTTCGGGGCGACGAACGGCTGTGGATGGATACGGTCCAGATGCAGCGGCTATCCCGCACCGACCAGATACACTCGCTGGCCGCGGCCACCGAACTCTTTCGGGGCGATTTCCTGGAAGACCTGGACCTGGACGACTGCCCGGAATTCGATCTCTGGCTGACCACCGAGCGGGAGGAATGGCGGCAACGGGTCGGCCAAATTTACAACACCCTCATCGAACACCACACAGCCCGGGGCGAATATGAAGCAGCCCTGCGCCACGTCAACCGGCTGCTGACGTTGGAACCCTGGCGGGAAGAAGCCCACCGCCAGAAGATGCTCCTCCTCCATCTGAGCGGGCAACGCAGCGCGGCCCTGGCCCACTACGAACGCAGCCGCCAGATATTGGCAGACCAACTGAATGTGGACCCCAGCCCGGAAACCGAAGCCCTGCGCCAGCAGATCGAAGAACTGAACGACGCGCTCACCAGCAGCCTGCGCCCGGTCCAACCCCGGCTGCCGTTGCTGGAACGGGGCGAAGAACACACCTGGCTGGTGGCCCAATGGGAGGCTGCCCGGCGGGGCACAGGCAAATTGACGCTGCTGGAAGGCCCCGCGGGGGTGGGCAAAAGCGCACTGCTGGAAGATGTGCTGGCCTATACAGACAGCCTGGGCGCGCGTGCCCTGCGCAGCCATTGCTATCACTATCGCACGGGGCTGGTCTACGAGCCGCTGGTAGAGGCCCTGCGCCCGCTCTTTCACCCCACCGAAGGTCTGCTGGCGCAGGTGGCACTTGCCGAAAACTGGCTGGTAGAGCTTTCCCGCCTGTGGCCAGAAGTGCAGACAGTCCATCAAACGGCGCTGCCGGGACTGGACGAAGACACCACCGCCCGCCACCGGCTCTTTGAAGCAGTGGCCCACTTTCTGGAAGCCGCTCTGATCCAGGAGCGGCAATTGGTCCTCTTTTTGGACGATCTCCACGACGCGGATCAGGCCACCCTGGACCTGCTGCGCTATCTCTTCCACCGGCTGCAATACAAGCCCGTCTGGTTTGTCTGTGCCTATCGGCGGGAAGAGACGACGCCCAACCATCCGCTGGTTCTGTGGCGCAATGTCCTCATCCGGGAAGGGCATCTGGCTACCCGCGGGCTGGGTCCCCTGAGCAATGAGAGTCTGCTGCAAATTTTGCGCCGCTATCAGGGGCTGACCGGTCCCCAGTTGGGCCAGTTGGGGCGCTATGCCATCGAGCGCTGCGAAGGCAATCCCTATGTGCTGGAAGAGCTGCTGCGCGACCTGAGCAACCGCGCCATTTTGCAGGAAGTGGCAGGGGGGTGGGAGTTGGATACGGGCCAACTGACCGCGCTGATGGGCAACGGTCTGCCCGTGCCCGCGGGGGTGGCCGCGGTGATGGAGAACCGGCTCTCCCGGCTCAATCCCCGCGCCCGACGGCTGTTGCAGGTGGCGGCTGTGCTGGGGCGGGATTTCGATCTGGCGCTGCTGCTGCGGGTCTCTGCCGAGCCGCACGAATGGGTGGAAATCTGCCTGAGCAATTGGCTGAACCGGGGGCTGGTGATAGAACTGGACAGGAAGGCGGGCAATAGGTCCAACGGCAATGGATCCCAGAGCCATCGCTACCGTTTCAGCCACGGCCTGCTCTGGCAGGTGGTCCGGGAAGAGTTGGCCCAGCTTCAGCGGGAGCGGCTGATCGAACGGGTGGCCGCGGTGGAGTCCAACAAGGCTGGGGAGGAGACAATCCGCCCCTTTGCGGGTCAGCGGGGCATCGAAGAGAGCGGGGAGTGGGAATAGTTGGGAGCACTGCCATCCCTGGCGGCCAAGGGTGACATTTGCCGCCAGGGATGGCGGCGTACCCAGAGAGTGCTACGGGTCGCTGCAATCCCGCACGAAGCCGCACTGCTCGCAGATGATTTTGCAGTGGCGTTTGACAACCGGCCCGCTGCACAGCCAGCAATAGGTATCGTCGGCGGGGGTGTAAATGGGCTGAAAAGACCTGCCAGGTTTCGGAAAGCCTGGCAGGTCTTTTTTGTGGTCCATTGCCTCGTGGGTCATCGCCCCATCCGCGCCATAGAAAGTGACGGCGTAGCGGATGAATTCGCCTTTTTCGTAGATGAATTTGGCGGAAAAGAGACTGTCCTGAAAAACCCAGGGCAGAAAGACCCGATCCCCCGGCCAGAGATTCAGTGCCAACAGCCGTTCGTTCTCAATCCAGGCCAGATTGCCCTCCGGCGAGTCGATCAGTTCCCCCTCAAACTCGTCAAAGGTATACAAAAAGGTATACCAGTCGTCGATCTCATCAAAGGCGGGGAAGGTGATAAAGCCCCGCAGTCGGGGATTGCGGCAGGTCAGCCCGCTCTCCTCCCACACCTCCCGCACCGCGCATTCTTCCGGCGATTCCCCGGCCTCCACTTTGCCGCCCAGCCCGTTCCATTTGCCCTGGTGCATATCGTTCTTCTTTTTCACCCGATGGAGCATCAGCGTGTGGCCGGGCTTTTGGACGTAGCAGAGGGTGGCGAGTTTCATAGGAGCGAGTTGCGAGTTGTGAGTTGTGAGTTGCGAATTGCGGGTTGCGAGTTGCGAATTACGAGTTGCGGGTGAGCAGGGGGAACCAATCACCCAATCACCCAATCACCCAATCATATCCGGTGATTTAGAAGGCGACCAGCGCCCGCGCCCGCGCCACAATCTTGGCGGCGTTGGGACGATAGGCGTCTTCCAGCGGCGGACTGAAGGGCACGGGAATGTCCAGACCGGTCAGTCGCTGGATGGGTGCGTCCAGCCATTCGAAGGCTTCCTGGCCGATGAGCGCGGCAATTTCCCCGCCCAGGCCGGTGTTGCCCGTGGCGGAATGGACGATCAGCACTTTGCCCGTTCTGCGGACGGTCGCCAAAATCGCTTCCGTGTCCAGGGGCTTGAGCGTGCGCAGGTCGAGCACTTCAGCGTCGATGCCTTCGCTGGCCAGGGCATCAGCCGCTTGCAGGGCTTCCTGCACCTGCGCGCCGTACGCGATAATCGACAAATCTTTGCCCGCGCGGGCCAGATTGGCCACGCCGATAGGCACGGTGTAGTCACCGGGCGGGACCGGCCCTTTGAGGGAACGGTAGAGGGGTTTGCTCTCGAAATAGATGACCGGGTTGTTGTCCCGAATGGCGGCGATGAGCAGCCCTTTGGCGTCGGCAGGGGTGGCCGGGGCCACGACTTTCAGGCCGGGGGTGTGGGTGAACCAGGCCTCCGGATTCTGGCTGTGGAAAGGGCCAGAACGGATGCCCCCGTCGCTGGGCGCGCGGATGACCCAGGGCACGGCCGCGTTCCAGCGGTAGTGATTGGTGGCCGCGTATTGGACAATACTGTCAAAGGCGGAAGTGATAAAATCGGCGAACTGGACTTCGATGACCGGGCGCAGACCCATCAGGGCCATGCCTGTGGCCATGCCCACAAAGCCATTCTCGGCCATTGGGGTGTTCATCACCCGCAGGGGACCGAACTCCTCTTCGAAGCCTTTGGTCACTTTGAAGGCCCCGCCAAAGCTGCCGCCGATGTCCTCGCCCAGCAGCAGCACATTCGGGTCCTGGCGCATCTCGAATTGCAGGGCGTCGCTGATGGCGGCAATGTATGTCATTTCAGAGTAATCGTCGGTGCGGGCGGCTTCGGTGAAGCCAAAATTGGTGGATGTTTCGCTCATCGCTCTGTCCATCGGTGGGGTGGGGTTGACCGTTGCCCAAGATTATACCACAGGGGCTGGCGGGGCTGGGAGCTCGGCCACAAAGAGTGGTTTAAAAATGATAATTTGAGTTCACCTTTGCTGGCTGTTATAATCGTTGCACCGCCAAGCAGTTTCCATCCACACAAGATGGCCAGACCCGTGACAGACAGTCGGCAGTGACATTCACAAGAGTGATCGGTGAAACCTGTGCTGCCGCGCATACGGGCCTTCTCACATTCATCCTGGCAAGCCTACCACGCGCCCAACCAATTGCATCCGTCACGCGTATCGCCTGGTGGCTTCCCCCCAACTGTTCTCTACTTGGCCCCTATTTTCTCTATTCAACCCGCGTCGTACAAGGAGAATCCAACATTGAAAACGATCAGCCACCACACAAAGCAATTCGTAGGGCGTGTTACGCTTCTCCTGACCCTCGCCCTGTTGTGCTTCGCACCCCTATCCACGGCCAATGCCCAGCCCCGTACGGGGACAGCCACTACCCACTTCGTCAAGGCCGGGGCAAACAGCAATGGGACAGGCACATCCTGGGCCAATGCATTTCCCAAATTGCAGGATGCCCTGGCCGTTGCCCAGAGCGGGGATGAGATTTGGGTGGCCGCCGGTGTCTATACACCGGAGAACGCCCAGTCCAGTTTCACATTGGTGGATGGCGTTGCGATCTATGGCGGCTTTGCCGGCAACGAGATCGCGCGTAGTGCCCGCAATTGGAAGACCAATCTCACGGTTCTCAGCGGGGATGTGGATGGGGACGATCTCAACAGCGACGGCAACTTTATCAGCGAAAGTGTGACGGATATTCTGGGAACCAACAGCGATGTGGTGGTTGCCAGCAACGGTGTGAGCCGTGCCGCCCGGCTGGATGGAGTGATCGTCACCGGCGGAAAAGGTGGCAACGGCGCGGGCATGAACAATCAAAACAGCAGCAGCCCCACCGTGGCCAATGTGATTTTTTGGGGCAATCACGCGGGTTCCCATGGCGGGGGCATGTATAACAACAACAGCAGTCCCTTGCTGCGTGATGTTGTCTTTATGAACAATCAAGCCGGCCGGGGTGGGGGCATTGCCAACCTTGCCAGCAGTAGCCCGGTTCTGGTCAATGTGACATTTAAGGGCAACCGGGTTGCGAATCAGGGCGGCGGTATGCACAGCGTCAACAGTACTTCGACGCTGTGGAACGTCTCTTTCTTTGGCAACCACGCGGATGGCGAAGGGGGCGGCATGAACAACGATATGGGCGATGCCAGCCTGACGAATGTGGTCTTTGTGGGCAACACCACCGCGACGACTGTGGGCGGCGGCATGACGAATGTCAACGGGGGAACCCTCACCCTGACCAACCTGACTTTTGTGGACAACCGCTCCACGGATAGCGGCGGCGCTATGTATAACTACAACACAACGCCTGCCATCCGCAATACCATTTTCTGGAACAATGGCGGCAGCGAGAGCGGTTCCCAGATCAACGGCAAGCCCGAGGGGATTCGCAACAGTCTGATTCAGGGGGACAGCAACACCGACGGCGGTAATTTGGACGGTACACTTGAGAGCAACAACCCCCGGTTTGTGCGCCAGCCCAGCGACGGCGGCGACGGCTGGGGCGTGGGCAACAACGACGACTACGGCGATCTGCGTCTGCTCAGCAGCTCGGCCCTGATCGGCAAGGGCAACAACAGCTTTCTGCCGGCCGATGCCCAGGACCTGGACGGCGACGCCAACACAAGCGAACCCCTGCCCGTGGACCGGGGCGGCCACACACGTGTGGTGGACGGCACTGTAGACCTGGGCGCCTACGAGTACGGCCTCCACTACCGGGCCTTTCTGCCCCAGACCCGGAAATAGAAAGCAGCCATCGGTTGCCAAATTGTAAGCAAATTGCAGCCTTATAACTGGTACTTTTGTACTACAGTGGGGTGATCAGCAGAAAAATCGACTTATAGACAGCCCTATTCTGCATATTAGGAGAGAATCAATGAGACGAACACTGCCGCACACCCTTCCTACACGTCCCTCGCGAGCGCGCAGATTGTTTGTTCTGCTTCTCCTTCTTGCGCTGGTTGGGGCAGCGCTGTTCGAGTCGTCACAAACGGCCCGGGCGTCCGCTGAAGAGACCGAAGTTGTGCTCAATACCAGCACGAATATCCTCACCATCACCGACATCAACGACATTTCACCTACCAACAACAGCAGTCTGACTGGGGTGAGCGTCACTTGTGTGAACGCGCTGACCGTGCAAAACACAGCGGACAGCGGCGCGGGTAGCCTGCGACAGGCGGTTGCCGATCTGTGCGACGACGGTGTCATCGACTTTGCCGCCGGACTTTCCGGCCAAACGATTACACTGACAACTGGCGAAATAGCCCTGAACCAGACGGCCACCATCACCGGCAGCGTGCCGATTACCATCAGCGGCAACAACGCCAGCCGCATTTTCAGCATCAGCAGCAGCGGTGTGGTGACGCTAAGCCATCTGACACTGCTGAATGGCAACGCCGTTAACGACAATGGCGGGGCCATCGAATCAAATGGTGACTTAACAATTGAGTCGAGCACACTTGCCAATAACCAAGCCACCTATGCGGGAGGTGCAATCCGTGTGAATACGGGCACAACCCGGCTGTACAACAGTACTATCAGCGGCAACACGTCCGGTACATATGGCGGCGGTGTCCGCAACAATAGCGGCACGCTCTTTGTCGTCCACACCACATTTATCGACAACTTTGAAAATGGGAGTGGCGGGGCCAATATTGATAATAGCGGCACACTGCACTTGACGAATTCCCTTCTCTCTTCGTCTGATACGTCAAAAGATTGCGACAATGTCGGCGGAACCATTGCCACAAACATCAATAATCTAATCGAAGACGGCACCTGCTCCGCCGCGTTCTCTGGCGATCCCAAAGTCAGCCCTCTGGCCGACAACGGCGGCCAGACCTTCACCCACGCGCTGCTTGCAGGCAGCCCGGCCATCAATGAAGCCGACGCGTCCAATTGCCGCTCGGCAGATCAGCGGGACGTGGCGCGCCCCCAGGGGGGCGGCTGCGATATCGGCGCGTTTGAACTGATTCCTGCGGACCTATCCCTCACCAAAACGGTCGATCCGGCCAATGCGCAACCGGGCGAGCCAATCACCTATACCCTCGCCTTCACAAATAGTGGCCCCGCCATTGCGATAAATGTGATCCTCAGCGACAGCATCCCTGTCAGCGTCACCATCTCTGGCGTTGCCAGCAGTAGTTACGGCGGCGCGTCGATTGTCCAGACCAGCGGCAGCCCCGACTTCGCCTGGGACGTGAGCGATCTGGCTGTGGACGCAGGGGGCTGGATCACCCTTACCGGCACGCTCAACGCTGGCTTGTCGGTGCAGAATATCGCCAACACCGCCACCATCACCGCATCCAACGACATTACCTCGACCAACAACAGCGCCAGCGTCAGCCTGCACGTCAACGGTATCCTCTACGTGGACACGG
This sequence comes from Caldilineaceae bacterium, assembly GCA_019637685.1. GTDB lineage: Bacteria > Chloroflexota > Anaerolineae > Caldilineales > Caldilineaceae > JACQGT01. The sequence goes on from JAHBVF010000036.1 coordinate 20,827, forward strand.
ACGCCAGCGGCAGCGCCACGGGCGTCTCCTGGACCGACGCCTTCACCAATGTGCAGGATGCCCTGGCCCTGGCCGCCAGCGGCGACGAGATCTGGGTGGCCGCGGGTGTCTACTACCCGGACGAAGGGAACGGCCAGACGGACGATAACCGCAGCGCCAGCTTCCAACTGAAGTCGGGGATGGGTCTCTACGGCGGCTTTGCCGGGGGCGAGACCAGCCGGGCGCAGCGGGCGTCTGCCGACAACCTCACCGTGCTCAGCGGGGATATCGACCACGCGACCAACCCGGACACAGCCACCGCCCAGGGGGTGGTGACCGACACGGCCAATATCGCGGGCAACAACGCCTACCACGTGGTCATCGGCAGCGGCACGGACAGCAGCGCCGTGCTGGACGGTTTCACCGTCGCTGCTGGTCAGGCTAACGGCAGCGAGTACTCAGAGCATTTTGGCGGCGGGCTGTACAGCTATGATGGCACCCCGACGGTGAGCAATGTCATCTTCAGCGCCAACAGCGCCAGCGACAACGGCGGCGGTCTGTATTCCTTGATAAGCAGCGGTAGCCCGATGCTGACCAATGTCACCTTCAGCGGCAACAGCACCGGCGGCGACGGCGGCGGGATATACAACCGCGGCGGCAGCCCGATGCTGACCAACGTCACCTTCAGCGGCAACAGCGCCGGCAGCGAGGGCGGCGGCTTTTTCAGCCACTTCAGCAACCCGACCCTGATCAACGTCACCTTCAGCGGCAATAGGGCAAGCGATGGCGGCGGGATGAACAGCTACAGGGGAGGTCTCTCGTTGACCAATGTCACCTTCAGCGGCAACAGCGCCAGCGGCGACGGCGGCGGCCTGTACAACTACAAGAACGACACATACGGCAGCCCTACGTTCACCAACGTCATCTTTTGGGGGAATCGTGCCGGCACTAGCCTCTTCAACCAGATGATCACTCGAAATGACAACTTCAACCCCACTATCAGTCACAGCATCGTGGAAGGGGGCTGCGCCAGCATCGCCTTCGGTGCCAACTGCGGCACGGGCAACCTGGATGTCGACCCCCGCTTCGTCTCGCCTGCGGATGCGGGCAGCGCGCCTACTACAGAGGGCGATTTGCGCCTGCAAGTCGACTCCCCGGCCATTGATGTGGGGGACAACAGCGCCAACAGCAGCAGCACCGATCCCGACGGCAACCCCCGCATCGTCAACGGCAGCATCGACATAGGGGCCTACGAATTCCAGTCCAGCGATCTGGCCGTCACCAAAGCAGTCGATCCGGCCAGCATACAGCCGGGGGCGACGATCACCTACACCCTCAGCTTCACCAACACCGGCCCAACCGCAGGGGAGAATGTGATCATCAGCGACAGCGTGCCGGTGAGCGTCACCGTCAGCGGCGTCACCAGCAGCACTGTGGGCGGAGCGAACATCACCCAGACCAGCGGCTCGCCCGATTTCGCCTGGGATGTGAGCGATTTGGCCGTGGGCGCGGGAGGGCATATTACCCTGACGGGGACGCTGACAGACACATTCCTGGCCGCGACAACTGTGGACAACACAGCCAGCATCACGGCCACGAATGACCTCACCGCTACGAATAACAGCGACAGCGCGGGGGTGGCAATCGTCGCGGGGCCCTTTGTCTACGCGGCTACTGGCGGCGAGGACATCTCTGTAGAGCGCAACGGCGACCTGCTGGAGCTGCGGGTCAACGGTGTAATAGTGGCCCGACGGGGCATTGCTCTCCTCTCATCGGTGACACTGAGCACCACCGGCGTCATCGATCTGGCCGGCCATCTGGACGCGGGCAGCAACGCGGTCACACTGAATGGGACGGTCAAGAACAGCCAGTCCAACAACCCGGACATCACGGGCAATGTGACCCTCAACGGAACCCTGGCCCCGGGCGCGTCGCCGGGCCAGATGGTTGTCAACGGCGATGTGACATTCAGCGCCGGGGATACATTGGGGGTTGAGATCGAAGGCACAACTTTCGCTCCTCCGACAATCGAGTACGACCAACTTCAGGTGACGGGCAGCGGGCGCACTGTAACGCTGGGCAATGCCACGCTGCTGATAACGCCCACCATCACACCCGCTGCGGGTGATCAGTTTGTGATCATCGACGCGGTCGCGTCCGACAGCACAATTGTGGGGACATTTGCGGGCCTGGCCCAGAACAGCCTGCTTTCCATCAACGGTCAGTCGGCCTACATCGACTACGCGGGCGGCGACGGCAATGATGTGGTCATTACCACGTGCAGCGATGCCATTACCGTCACCAGCGGCGCGGATAGCGGCGCTGGCAGTCTGCGTCAGGCCATCGATCGTATCTGCCCCGGCGGGACGATTACGATTAGTGTTTCCACAGTCTCCCTGGAAAGTGTGGGCAATTCCTCAATCGGCAACTCGGCCCTCGCCATTGCCAAGCCGGTGTCAATTGTCGGCAATGGCGTGACGATCACCCGCACGGTTGCAGCGGATTTCCGCCTCTTTTTGATTGACACCACTGGAGTGTTGACCCTGACCAACGCCATTCTGGAGGGGGGCAACGCCGCGGGCAGCTATACGAATGGTCGCGGGGGCGGCTTCTATGTGCGGGGCAGCCTGGCCCTGGACCAGGTAATGCTGCGTCTGAACAACGCCAGCCAATTTGGTGGAGCGATCCATACGCAAGGCAGCCTGACAATCACCAATTCATCTCTCATCACCAACACCGCCACCAGTGGCGGCGCGCTCTCCACGGATCTCAACACAAACGGTTCTATACAAATTTGGGACAGCGCCATTGAGGCCAATCGGGCGAGCCGCAACGGCGCGATGTACTTGTACCTCGAAGGAAGTGGACTGGAGTACACCGTAAACATTTCGCGCACCCGAGTCTATTCCAATACCGCCAGCAACAGCACCGGCGCGATTGGCATTGAAACCCGCGAAAACAGCAGGATGACCGTATCAATCATCGACAGCCGCATCTATTCCAATACGGCGGGGAACGACGGCGGTGCGTTTGGTATTGCCGCCTACAGTAGCGTGGCAGATCTGAACATCCAACGTTCGACCATTGACCACAACCAGTCGGGCGGCCAGGGTGGAGGCCTCTATGCCTACACAGACGGGGCCGGCGATCCGCGTATCACCCTGATCAATAGCACCGTAAGCAGCAACGTGGCAGACGGAAGCGGCGGTGGTCTGGCTATAGAAGTTGGCACCCTGGAACTGCACAATGTCACCGTCACCGACAATACCGCCGACGCCGACGCCGATAATAACGGTAACGGCGGCGGGGTGGCCGACTTCACAGGCAATGCTACCTTCTACAACTCACTTATCGCGGACAACCACGACAACTCGCCGCCCGTTCAGGTCGGACAGGTCGTGCCCGACATTGAGGGCAGTTTCACCAGCGGCGGCTACAATCTTATCGGCCACGACACGGCCGGCGTGTGGACGGCTGGCACTAGCGATCAGGTGGGAACCGCTTCCCCCATCGATCCTCTCCTCGGCCCCCTGCAGGACAACGGCGGAGCTACCTGGACCCATGCGCTGCTGCCCGGCTCGCCCGCCATCGACGCGGGCAACGACGGCGGCGACGGCGGTATCGTCACCGACGAGGATCAGCGGGCCTATGACCGACCGGTGGACATTCCCGGCTACGCCAATGTGGGCGACGGCAGCGACATCGGTGCTTTTGAAATGCAGGCCACAGATGTAGGGATTGCCAAGAGCGTTACACCAGCCACAGTTGCGCCGGGCGAGACAATCACCTACACCCTCGTCATCACCGCGGGCGGCACAATTGACCCGGCCCTGGGTGTCGTCATCACCGACGCCATTCCGATGAGCGTGACCGCCACATCGGTCATCAGCAGCGGCATCGCTTTTGTACAGACGGGCACATCCCCGTACGTCTGGGTGGTGGATTCAGCCGCGCCAGGCGCAACGGGCTATCTGACGATCACCGGTGTGGTCAGCAACGCCACATCCCTGCTGGGCACAACTGTCATCAATACAGCGGAAATCAGCGCATCCAACGACAGCTATGCGGGCAACAACAGCGACAGCGCGGCCTTCGATGTGGTGGGCGTGACGGTCGGCGTCAGCCCGGCCAGTGTGGACGAAGACGGGGCAGTGAATCTCACCTACACCTTCACCCGCACGGGGCCGACAGCCAGCCCGCTGACAGTCTCCTTCGATGTGGGCGGCACAGCTGCCTTTGGCACGGACTATACACAAAGCGGCGCGGACATATTCAGTGCCAGCAACGGCACAGTGACGATTCCCGCCGCCAGCAGCACGGCCACAGTTGTGGTGGACCCGACGGCGGATACCCTGGCCGAGATAGCCGAGACAGTCATCCTGACCGCCACCGCAGGCACGGGCTATGGCGTCGGTTCCCCTTCCAGGGCCACGGGCACAATCGTCGACGACGACAGCGCGGGCGTCACTGTCAGCCATGTGACGGCCTATGAGGGGCAGAGCGGCACGACTGATTTCGTGTTTACAATTACCCTGACCAATGCGGTGAGCAGTGAAGTCTTCGTGCCCTGGGAGACCGCGGACGGCACAGCCCTGACCAGTGACAACGATTACTACTCGGACAGCGCCGGTGTCGCCTTCCCCGCGGGTCTGGCGGGCACGCAGACAGTGACAATTACCGTCGTCGGCGACCGCTATGTGGAGACAGATGAGATTTTCTACCTCGACCTGTTCGGAGCCTATGGCAACGGGCAGAACGTCTTTGTCAGCGACGACCGGGGCATTGGGACGATTCTCAACGACGATTTTGCCGATGTGACGGTCAGCAAAGCTGTCTGGCCCACATTGCTGGGACCGGGCGATACTCTGACCTACACGCTTCACTTTACCAACAGCGGCAGCGGCATTGCCACGGGCGTCTATCTGACCGATAGCCTGCCCGCCGACCTGACGGCTACCGGTGTGGTTAGCAGCGGCATCCTTCTCACCCAGACCAGCACCTCGCCCTACACCTGGCAAGTGGGTGAGCTGTGGCCGGGCGACAGCGGCATACTGACGGTCACGGCCAGCCTGGGAACAAGCAATAGCCTGTATGGGACGACAATCACCAACACCGTCTACATCAGCGCCAGCAACGACTACACAACGACGAACAATAGCAGCAGTGCGGCCTTTGGGGTCGTCGGTGCGCCGGTGCTCGCCATCCACAAAAGTGTGGACAATGCATCCCCCAACGAATCCGGAACGATTACCTATACAGTCGTCGTCTCCAACACCGGCGCTTCGACAGCGACCGGTGTGGATGTATACGACGCTATCGCCGGGGCATTGGCCTCCGATATCTCTCTGGCAGCCGGTGCGCGAGTCACCTACACCTATCCCATCAGCCAGGACGACGGCCCGCTGACCGTCGTCAACACCGCCACCGTCACCAGCAGCCAGACCAGCCCGGTCTCGGCCAGTGTGACTGTTTTATGGCAGAATGTGGCCCCCACGGCCAGCCTGGGCAACAACGGCTCTGTCAACGACGGCCAGACGGCTATCGTATCCTTCAGCAGCCAGCGCGACCCGTCGTCTGCCGACACGACCAGCGGTTTCCGCTACAGCTACGACTTCGACAACGACGGAACCTTTGAGATTACCAACACGCTGGCCGCCACGGCCACTGTCCCCGCCGGCTATCTGACCGGCGTGACCAGTCGCACCGTGCGCGGTCGCATCGCGGACAAGGACGGCGGCTACACCGACTACACGACGACGGTTACGGTCAACGCGCCGACTGCGACACCCACGCCGTCAATTACACCGACACCTTCCCAGACGCCGACCCAGACGCCGACAATTACCCCCACGCCTTCTCAGACGCCGACCGCGTCACCCTCTGCCACACCGACTGTGACACCCACGCCTTCCGCGTCGCCCTCGGCCACATCGACTGTGACACCCACGCCTTCCGCGTCGCCCTCAGTCACGCCGACTGTGACGCCGACACCTTCGGCGTCGCCCTCAGCCACACTGACTGTGACGCCGACACCTTCCGCGTCGCCCTCAACCACGCCGACTGTGACGCCGACGGCTTCGGCGTCGCCCTCAGCCACACCGACTATCACGCCCACGCAAACACCGACGGACATCGCCTCTGTTCCCGCCCTCGCCCTGAGCCTGACGCTGGAACGCACAGGCCCAGCCGCAGACGGTATTGTGACTGTGGGCCAGGAGGTGACCTTTACCCTGCACATCACCAACACGGGCGATTCGGCGCTGACAACCCTGCCTCTGACCGATACCTTCGACAGTGCGTACCTCAGCTTTCTGGCGGCCAGCCCAGCCGCGGACAGCAGCAGCGGCGGGCAATTGGCCTGGAACAATCTGGCCAGCGGCTCGCCCTTGGCCGTGAATGCCACGCAGGTGGTGACGCTTCGCTATCGCGCCACGGCCAACACCGACCTGCTGGCGGCCAAAACCACCAGTCAGACAGCACGGGTCGACGGCGCGCAAAATGCCAGCGGGCAAACAGCCGCGCCCGCCCAGGCCAGCGCAGGGATACGCATCACCAATCCATCGCTGGTTGTGGAGAAAACCCTGGCTGGCAGCAATCCCTTTGCGGTTCAGGGCGCGCCGATCACCTTCACCATCCGGTTGACCAACACAGGTGACACCAGTTTGGCACTTGTGGACGTACACGACATCCACGATCCGACCCACTTTGTCTACCGCACCGCCTCCCTCCCGCCCAGCCAGATCGACAATGACGGCTTGCAATGGAGTGATGTCACCACCGCCCTGGGGGACATTGCCCCGGGAACCGGCGTCAGCTTCCAGGCCGGTTTCACAGTGACCACCACGGCCTCGCCGGTGATGAATCGGGTGCAGATCAACCGGGCTGTGGACGAAAACGGCGACCCGGTGAATCTGGCCAGCGGACAGGCAGAGGTGGATGTGGCGCTGGCTGCCGTAGACCTCACCCTGGACAGTGAACCAGCGCCGCTCCAGAGTGTGCGTCCGGGCGACTGCATCGTCTACGATCTGATGGTGACCAACACCGGCGGAATGGACCTGACCCATACGACTTTGACCGCGGCGCCACCGGAAGGCACGACGGTTGTCGAAAGCTGCCCCGGTGATTCTCAGGCGCGGCTGCCAGGCCCCCAGGCCCACGCACCGGCAGTGGTGTGGGACCTGGGCACCCTACGCCGGGGCTTCATCGAAACACGCCAGCTTCGGGTGACGGTCAACGGGGACATTCAGACGCTTGCCATTGTCCTGCGTGCGGTTGTCACCAGCGACCAGACCGGCGATTTCGCTATCACCGGCCAGGGAACCAATCCCCTGGACCCGACCGCTGTCACCCTTCTGCGCTTCACGGCCCGCGGCCAGCCCGATGGGGTGCAGGTGAATTGGGTGACAGGCGCGGAGGTAAACGCCTGGGGTTTCCACCTGTGGCGCACGGCCAGCGAGCAGTGGGGGAGCGGCCTGCGGGTGACGCCCGGGGTGATCCCCGCGGCCGGACGCAACGGCAGCGGCGCGTCCTACAGTTTCTTCGATCCCGACGGCAAGAGGGGCCACTGGTATTGGCTTCAGGAAGTTGAGAGCGACGGCAACCTGAATCTCTATGGGCCGGTGCTGGTGGACGCGGTGACATCGGGTCTGCCGCAGCGCAGTCTGTTCCTGCCGATGGTGGGCCGGTAAGGGGGGCTGCGTGATGCGTGATGCGTGTTGCGTACTGCGTACTGCGTGAGGAGTGGCAGTTGGTGGGGAAAGGGTGAGATGTGGAACGTGTGAGCGCTGGCTTAGTAACTGTCCGTTTTTAAGTTAGCAGTTTCGACGCCACGATTCCGGGAATCGGCCACAAAATCACTCGAATGCCCCTTCATCTCTGGCCGATTCCGGGAATCAGATCACCCGAATTGTTTACGGACAGTTACTTATCGCACGTTTCACGTCTCGTTTTGTGGAAAACGGCTAGGGGGCGTCAATCATCTGGGCCAATTGGGCAAAGGAGGGCGGCCCTGCTAATACCTGGCCGTTGAAGGTGAAGCCCGGCGTGCCGCGGATGCCCAGGCGACGGGCGGCATTGTCGTTGGCCTGCACTTTGCCTGCCATCTGGCCGGAATCCAGACAGGCGTCAAATTCCGTCTGGTTCAAACCGAGCGCGGCCGCCGCGGCTTTCAGCCCGCCGTCGCGCAGATTCGTCGTCGACTCGTAGAGATAGTCGTGATATTCCCAGAACTTGCCCTGGCTGGCCGCGCAGTGACCGGCCTCGGCAGCTTTGGGTGAATAGGGTGTGACCACCGGAAAATCCTTCCAGACAAAGCGAACCTTCTCCCCATAGGCCTGCTCCACCTGGGCCAAAATCCCCGCGTTGTGCCAGCCCCGGCATGCGGGACAGCCGAAATCCCCGTATTCCACAATTTCAATGGGTGCATCTGCGGCCCCCAGCACAGGATCGGGCACATCTATGGCCGATAGAGTGGGGCTGCCGACAGTCTGCTGCCAGAGAATATAGACAAATACCGCAGCCAGCGCCACGCCAATCAGAATGCCAGAGAGACGCCGATTGCGTTTTTCCTGCTGCTGGGCTGTTCGCCGTTGTGTTCCGCTCATTTTCTCGCGTTTTGCCATTGGGGGTTCCTTGGGGATGGAATTTGCTTGCTATACCCATCAGCATAGATGGGAATGGCCCCGTGTGCTGTAGAAGAGCCTACAGGAGCAGGCCAGCGTACGCGCATACTATACAACAAGAAAGCCGGATGACAATCATCCGGCTTTCTGTAGAGCGAACAGATAATAGTGCCCAGGGCGGGCGCTAGGGCATGACCGCGCCCTGGACCTCTGCGATGACCGCTTCCTCCCGGTCGGCAATGACAAAACTGCTATCCTTGCGTTCCAGCGTCACGTGACTGACGGTCCATTCCCCGGCATCGCCCTGCATAAGCGGGCCAAGCAGCGCGTTGGCGGGATCGCCGCAGGTGTAGTTGAGCCGCTCGCCATCAAAGGCCAGTGTCGCGCCCATCCCGGCAAAGTCGCACTGAGTGCCGTCGGCCAGAAGCAGACCAGCCGCCAGAAAAGTGACCGTTTGCGAATCTTCCAGCACAAAGCCGCTGTCGTTGTGGTTGATGGTGGCGACTTCAACGGTCAACACACCCGCTTCGTCCTGGGCGATGTCGCCGAGAAGACCGGTGAAGGGCAGCGTCTCGGCAGGAGAACAGGTGTAGTTGAGCCGCTTGTCGTCAAAAGCCAGGGTGGCGCCTGTCCCGGCAAATTCGCATTGGGAACCGTCGGGCAGGACAATGACGGCTATGCCGCCTTGTGCAGCCGCGGTCGGTTCTGTCCCGCGGAAGGTCAACTGACCGGCGGCGTAGGCGATTGTAAGCAGATTGCCGTCGATGGCAAAGGTGCGGGCAGAAGTGAGAGCAGCCATAAAGCCCTGCTCCACATCCATTGCCGGTTCTGGGCAGGCCATCAGCGTGGAAATGGCCTGGCCCAGTTGCAGCTCATTGCCGACAACGGTGTAGTCTGCCGAATAGTTGTTACAGCCATTGACACCAGCCATGCGCCCGTCCACAAACTGAGCATCGACTGTCTGTTCAGTGGGTGAGAAGGGAATCATATCCTCTGTGCCAAAGGCGATGAGCGTCCAGTGGGTTCCTTCCAGGGGCAGAGCCTCGCCGTTATAGGCCGGTTCCTGGCGCACTACTTCCAGGAGCGTATAGGCCAGAGACGAGCCATCCGCGGGCGGGTTGACGACGTGCGTGCGCAGTACGCGCAGTTCATAGTTATAGCCGGGCACAAAGACAAAGCCGTCGATGCCGTTATAGAAAAGCTCAGTTTTGCCGTCCTCGCTGTACTTGACCTGCAAACATTCCATCGGCCCAACACCCACACACGCTGCCTTTTCGGGGGCGATGTAAAGGGTGATTTCTTCGCCTTCCGGTGCTGGATTTGCTGCTTCATTCTCGACTGTGTCCGTTGCCCCGCTATCCACGGGTGCGGGGGGGATTCCCGGCGCAATGGGTGTACAGCCGCTCAGGAGCAACGCCATGACCAGCGCCAGATATACAATCAGATTTCTATTATTGAACTGCATCCCTACATTCCTTTCGTGTTTGGTCCTCAGTTTTATGTGCGCCTGCCTTACAGGCGCGACAGTCTCAAGACGAATGGGCCAAAGCTTTTGTTCCGGAAGATAAGGATAAGAAATGGGGAAAGCGAGATGCGTCTCGACAAATTTCTGGTTGGGTCCTTCTTGTGAAGCAAGTGTCACTGTAATATTACAGGTCAAACATACACTAACGAATTACTCACCTGCCGTCGAGATACACGGAGCCTGCAAAGTCACAGAAGCACACGGCATTTACGCCGCCGTACCCGCGGCGTTCGTAATTTCTCACGAAGCGCGCTCAGTCAGGAACATGATGAAGTCGAAGTCGCCCGGCGACTGACCGTAGCTGGTCAGCAGCATGGCGGCCTCGCTGCGGTGCTGCATGGCATGGTAGGTGACATCCAGCAAAATATGCCATACGACACGCTCTCGCAGCGCACCGGGGATAACATAGCGGATCATGCCGTTCAGCGTCTCCTCAGTCAATATTTCGATATATGCCCACATCTCCCGTTGTTCCGTCAACCAGCGATCTCGCAGCGCGGCAAAGGTCGGAAAGGCATCTTCGTGAAGCTCGGTGGCATCATAGGCCGCCTCGTTTGCCAGGGGTTCCTTGTAGTAACCTTGGAGCGTGATCCGCTGCTGCCAGATGTTGTCCAGTATGTGGACCATCGTGGCACGCAGCCCTCCGCACCCGTAGGAGTTCGGGGCGGCGTACTGCTCCGGACGTACCCCGGCACAGGCCGCCAGGATGCGCGCATCGCACCAATCGTTGTACGCATACAGCAGTTTGATCTCATCGACTTTCATTGTCATAACTCTGCCTGAGTAGTCGTCACAGTACCTACTGATGATTATCGGCAAGCGCGATGCAAATATGATAGAGCGGACTGCGAGTCGAGACCATTTCCACCAACCTCAGAAATCAGCAGTCGAACACCGACCAGCATATTTCGTTTCGTAGCCGCTGATCCTCCAGGACGAGTTCGCGAATCGCATCCGGAAGCTGTTCACGCTGCCAACGACACTCAAGCCGGCCAGCACGCTCCCCCTCGCATCCAGGAACAGCCGCAGCCGCAGCTTTGATCGCATAGGCCGCAGCACCGAGTTCGTGGGCGGCGACATGCGCCACCACTGCTGCCTGGCCGGCTGCATAGGCGGCGTGCCGAGAGGCTTCGCGCAACTCTCTTGCCGCAGCCATGGCATGGCCCCCCGCCGCGCGGGACTGGGACATACTGATCTCCCCGCGTGCCCATGCCCGAATCTGTTCAATCGCCTGGCGGGGCCGCGGGTCCGAGGGTTGCTCTGACTCGAAGAGATGCAGGACGTGCTGCGCGCACGCGGCCGCCCACAGTGCCAGAAGGTGATGATCGGTGTCCGTGAGCGTGCCCCCGCGGCGGATGGTGATAAAGCGGGGGTCGCGGTCTTTGGGGAGAATCATGATTGTAGATTTCTTGTAACTGTTCCGCTTTGGATGCACAGTTAGACTGCGTCCAGCACATGCAGGAACTACCCGAACGGTACTGGCGCTATTGAAAGTCACTGGCATCCAGCGAGCAACCGTCCAGGTCGTACTCGCCAAAGACCCATTCGGCCACGGCGAAAGGCGGCCCAGCGTACCAACTGGCGTCGTCCTTGTCGAGACGAATGGCGACGATGACCCGTGTGCCGATGTCCGTACAGCGCCACTTGCCGGTGGCGGTGTAGAATTCTGTGCCGATCTGGAAGTCGTCTTTGGTCATTAGGCTTCTTTGATTGGAAAACTCTTGATTATTGCATCAATTCTGCTCACAGTATAATAAAAAAGCTGGATGGCGGCGATCCGACTTAAGGATGTATTCTCGGTTGTGAAATGGCCCCAGGCGCATAGCCTCGTGGAAGGTCGTTTCCAATTCATCGATAGTACTACCGGGCAACGTGAAGAACTCATTCGCCTGAATTCAACGCTTCCACAGCAATTTGCTCAGGTGTTCTATAGTCCAACGGAAAAGGAGTGTGGGTTTGAAGTTTCGGCATCTTCAAATATACAGTTGTCCAAAGATTGTAGTTGAAATGAGAAAACCACCCTATATCGTACAGTCCTTTTTCTATGGCATTGGACCTTCTCTTTTGTCTCCTTGTTGACGTCAAACAATAACCAAAAGGTGGAAATGCAAGTTCAGCGTCAATGTGGTTCATTGATCCATTGCGCGCATCAAACACTACCATTCCTGATTCAAATCGGGGTTTTGAAGTCGCAGTAAAGTATGAGTAGACATTGTAATGCGGAGGGAGATACTTCTGTTCGCGATTAAGTACAAATCGCCTTAATTCTGTATGATATGGAATGGTACCTTCACCACTCATTGCCAACGTCATTACGATAATTTGCTTCAAGACGTTAAGAGGCATGATTCGAAATGGAATTTGTATCGAGGAATTCTCCCCTAAATAGTCTAACCATTCAAACCCTTGGCGCGCCCAACTTACATAGGCAGCACCATACCATGCCCCGGTCAGATTATTGCATCTCTCACATAAAGAGTGGTTCCCTAATGCTATGCGAAACTTTGTGTGTGAACGCCCTTGAATACGATCCTGCAATGTTTGAAAGACAAGCGGTTGATCATTAAAAGCGCTCTTGGGCGGAATATGTTCAAACGACAGGGTCGTCAGTTCTCCACAAAGTCGGCAAATACCTTTAGTTCTTTTTGTCATTTCTCAGTAGTAGTAGAAACAAAAATCGGGACGTCCATGCGAGAAAATTATCGCACAAACGCCCCGATTTGTCATCCAATCAACAACTCAACCGTTCAACCAAACCGCCTACCGCACCCCAGCCATCTCCTGCAGCATATGCCAGTTGGACAGCCGATCGGCCTTGGCGGCCAGAATCGTCTCGGACGGGTTGCCCTCTTTGTCGAACTGCTTGGCGAAGCGCCCTTCCGAGCGGGCGAAGGTGAGGAAGTCGATGGTCTCACCGGTCTTGCGGATGGTGTACCAGTCCTCGTCCACGGCCGGGTTGCCCTTCAGGCTCAGCCGCTCTTTGATGGTGTCGCCGTTGCGCGGGTCGTAGACGAACATGGGGAAGGCCCGGCTGTCCACGGCCAGCTTGGACTGGTGGCGGGCCATATCGTCGGCCACCCCGTGCTCCGGCTGGCAGGTGGTATAGGTGCTGACAATCGCGGGTCCGTCGAAGGAGGCCGCGTCCAGAATCGCCTGGTAGAAGTGGTTGGGCACAGCCGCCACCGTCTGGGCCACGAAAGTGTTGGGGTGCATCATCGCAATGCGCCCGATCTCCTTGCGCAGTTCGGTCTTGCCCGGCTTGGCCGAACCAAAGGCATACATCTTGGCCTCCTGGCCGGTGAAGGAACCGGTGCTGGTCTGGCCGCCGGTGTTGGAGTAGACCTGTGTATCCAGGATCAACACTTTGATATTCATACCGCTGGCCATCATCCGGCTCAGGGACTGGAAGCCAATGTCGAGCATGGCACCGTCGCCGCCCATCACCCACAGTTGCTTGTCCTGCCAGCCCAACTGGTCCCAGCGCATGCGGATGCCCATGGCAAAGGCCGGGCCATTCTCGAAGAGGCTGTTGCTCCAGGGGACGATATACGGGTTGTAGGGATAGGTGCTGCCGTAGACGGTGTTGCAGCCTGTGCTGGCGGCGATGCCCACATTTTCCGCGCCGTATTTGTAGCCAAGCGCGGCCAGCCACATGCGGATAATCGTGGCCTCGCCGCAGCCGGCGCAGGAACCCGCGCCGCCCACATAGAGCATAGACTGCTCGGCCAGCATCATATCCACGGCCACCCGATCGTTGATAAATTCAGCCGGGGTAGCGGGCAGCTTGCGGAAGAAGTCGATGCTCTTCTGATACTTGGGAACAGTCGTGTCTTCCTTGGGAATCATCTTCAGCGCGTGGTAGCCCAGATCGTCACAGGCTTCCACACATTCGGAGCAGCCCTTGCATTTGGTGGGGTCGATGAAGATGCCAAACTTGCCGGGGGTCTTCTTCTGGCGTTCGGGCACTTTGTAAAATTTGCTGGTAATGGCAAATTGGTCGGCCATATAGGCCCGTTCATCGTCGTTTTCGATGGTGGCCAGGTGGTTGTCCAGATCCCCCACAAAGATGGCCTTGCCCAGAATCGCGGTGTCCGGGCACTGGGTCACACAGGTCATACAGCCCGTGCAGTTTTCCTGGATGAATTCAGGGATCTCCGGCGCGATATAGCTGAAGTCCCGATACGCGCCCGTGCCCGCGGGGATAATCGAGCGGGCCGTGCCCATGTCCGCGGGCAGATCGTCCTCACCGGAGCCTTCGTTATAGCCGACGAGCACCCGATCGAAGAAGTCCTGCACATCAATAATGGAAGAGTCATAGCCGCCCTGGCCGTTGCCATTGGCAGTTTTGCTCAGTTTGGTAATATCGACATTGGTTGTTACAGCCACGTGTAGGTTCCCTTTCAAAAGCAATAATCAGTGAACAGTACCCAGTAAACAGCCAGAAGTGTCGATTCGCCCACTGGTGACCGTTTGTCGAACAGTGCTGGATCTCTGAATTAGGCGAACAGTTCGATTTTTACGCTTGGGTTGTAGATCGGTGCGTTGATATCCTGGGCGATGACGTCCGCGGGAATCTCGAAACACTCGTCGTAGCCCCGTTGGACACAGCGCAGATTGGCCTGCACCACTTTTTCGCCCCGCTTGCCAAAATACTTGCGCAGGGCCTTCTCGGAGCGGGCCAACACTTCCGCATCCTCGATGCCCGCGTCGTGGGCAAAGGGCGTCACTTTCAGGAAGATGCCCAGGAGCACAATGCCCTGCATACGCACTTCCAGATCGGCCACGGGCGCTTCTTCCCGGGCAATCTTTGCGCCGTCGGCCACCACCACCCGCAGTTGCTTCTCGCGGATTGTCTGCTTGGCTTTGGGCGGGATAATCGACCAGACCTCTTCCGGCGTCTCTTTGGGCGTCTGCACAAAGAGAGTGCCGCCCTGGGTCAGACCGGCCAGGGGCGAGCTGCTGAAGAAGGCGTTGATGTCGTTCATAGGCACAAACTCGACCTGATTCAACTCGCAGTGGGTCAGTATCTGCTCGTCGGCCACGGTCAGGTAATAAGTCGTGGGCAGGCCCTTCTTCTCCGAGCCATACTTCGGGTAAGCCTGCACTTTCTTGCCAAAGACATCACCGGCAATGGTGGCGATGACTTTGTTGGTGGTGACAGAACCGTAGCCGCCCACGGAATGGCCGCGCATGGAAAAACCACCCTTGGGGCGCACATCCGGGTCAACCGGCATGGGCAGGGCCAGCGCGTGGTCGATACCCACTACAAAGAAGCGTCGCCCGCCTCCGTCTGCCATATTGCGGGCCATGGAAACAAAATGGCCGGGGCGCACGTCACGGCTGCCCAGCCCGGCCGCGGCGCTGTAGATGGTGGGGATGTGGTCGATGCTGGGGTAGCCGGCCGCGCCGATATAGGCATCGGTAAAGGCGGCTTTGATGTCGTTGGTCAGGGGGTTGTTGGAAGCCAGGGGATCGTCCATACGCTCCACAACCGTAAAGCCCTTCAGATGCTTGAGGGTCTCGACAATCTCTGCGCCGGGGAAAGGGCGGAAGCAGGTGACGTGGACGACACCCATTTTGATACCCGTATTCTCGCGAATCCAGTCAATCGTCGCCTTGGCTGTCTCAATCATACAGCCCATGCCGACGATGGCGTACTCGGCGTCCTCCATTCGGTAGCCGTCCACCATATTGTAGCGGCGGCCCGTCAGCCGGTAGAACTCGTCCATAGCGTCCTGAATCGCGGCAGGCACCTGGTCGTAGTAGAAACGCTGGGCGATCTTCCCCTTCATATAGCTGTCCTGGTTCTGGACAACACCGGTCATCACCGGATTGTAGGGGTCGAAAAGGTTGACCAATTTTTCCGACGGTGCCCCCACAAAATCTTTCATCATTTCCGGCTCAATCAGCAGCACATCTTCCACTGTGTGGGTGGTCAGGAAGCCATCCTGCACATTCAGAAAAGGCGTCTTGCTGGCCTCGGCGGCCCGGCGGCAAATCAGGGCCAGATCCCCCGATTCCTGCGCGGTTCGCCCGAAAAGAATGCCCCAGCCCGACTCGCGCACAGACATCACGTCGTCGTGGCCGGCGTGGACATTCAGGCTTTGGCTGGTCAGGGCACGCGAGCCGATGTGGAAAACCATGGGCAGACGCTTGCCGGAGATGGTGTACAACACCTCGTGCATCAGAACCAGCCCCTGGCCAGAGGTGAAATTGCTCACCCGGCCACCGGTCAGGGCAAAACCTTCGCAGGCCGTGGCCGCGCTGTGCTCGGATTCCGGCTCCATAAAGCTGAGGGTCTCGCCCCACAGATTCTTTTTGCCGTTGGACACTGCCGCGCCGTAGCCGCCGCCCATACTGGTGGACGAGGTAATGGGATAGGCGCAGGCCCCTTGGGTGATGGCTGTTTCCACCCAGGTGACTGTGTCGGAGCCGTCGGCAGTGGTGGGAATGCCCGGATAGGGAAAGGCTTTGGCATGCCCATTCTGATGTTCCAACGATTTAATATCTGTCATTGAATGTCTCCTGGTGCTATGCTGCTGCACAGGCGTGTAGCAGCTACCGGACTGGCCAATATGCGAACTTGCACGCCAATAGTACGGTGTGTAAATCCATTTCGCGAATGGATTAAAGTTTAGCACGCAATTGCCGAAAATTCAATCTGCAGAAAACTCTGCGGAAACATTCCATCTTTGACATCATCCACGCCTATGGTATCATAGCGCCCACAACCGCATAGACCAATTGCTCTTATCACGAGAGGTGGAGGGAACGGCCCTACGAAGCCTCGGCAACCGGCAGCAGAAATCGCAAACGATTTTTATCGGCAACGATTCGTGCTGTGACAGGTGCCAATTCCGTCGGTGGGATACACCGAAAGATGAGATGCGCGCCGATTGTCGCCGCACCCCTCTTGCCCGTGTATCCACCGGCAGAGGGGTTTTTTGTTGCGTATTGCGTATTGCATAGGGTGGCGAAGCCACGATTTGCGTGCAGAAACGTGAAGACGTGAAACGTGAGATCAGGTGACGACACTTCACGTTTCAGTTGGTTGGCCGACCGACTAACGCTTATGCGTTCGTTCCTCGCTGGTACGGAGGATTACGTTGTGCGCACTCGTAGAAACGTGAACCGTGAGACGCGAGAGCATTCGTATCAATTCACGTTTCACGTTTCCCCCACCGACCAATTCCATCGCCCGCCTGATCATCACTTATCCTACGCAATACGAAATACGCACTACGCATTCACCCAGGAGAACCGCCCAATGCCCACCCAACACCCCACCCAACACCCCACCAAACTTTCCCCCCAAACCGCAGCTATCCACGCTGGCGAAGCCCCTTTTATATCCCATCACAGTCTGACTGTGCCTATTGTACAGACCGCCACGTATACCTTTGAGAATACGGCCGCGCTCGTGGCCTATGAGGAAGATCAGATGTTTTGGGATGTGCCGGAACGGGTAGAGTACGGACGGTATGGCAATCCGACAGTCTACGCGGCCCAGGCCAAGCTGGCCGCGCTGGAAGGAGCCGAGGATGCCTTGCTCGTCTCCAGCGGCATGGCAGCCATCACCACCACACTGATGATTCTGCTCTCCCAGGGCGACCACTTCGTCATCACCGAAGACTGTTACCGGCGCACCCGTATCTTCTGTAACTCCTTTCTGGCCCGCTACGGCATCGACTGTACGACTGTCAAGCCCGGTGACTACGAAGCAATGGAAGCCGCCATTCGCCCCAACACAAAACTTATCTTCTCCGAATCCCCCACCAATCCCTTCCTGCGCTGCCTGGACTACCCCCGGCTGGTGGAGATCGCCCAGCGCCACAACCTGAAAACTGTCATCGACGGCACTTTTGGCACGCCGGTCAACATCCGCCCCCTGGAATTCGGCATCGATCTGGTCATCCACAGCGTGACCAAATATCTGGCCGGCCACAACGATCTGCTGGCGGGCTGTGTGGCGGGCAGCTTTGCCATGACGGGCGCGCTGCGTCAGGCCCAGGGTGTTATCGGCGCGATTGTCGATCCCCACACAGCCTTTCTCATTCTGCGCGGACTGAAGACCCTGGGGCTGCGTATGGCCCAGCACAACGCCAACGGGCTGGCTGTGGCCCGCTTTCTGGAAGATCATCCAAAAATTCGCAAAGTCTGGTATCCTGGCCTGGAAAGCCACCCGGACTACACGCTGGCCGCGGCGTCGATGACTGGCTTCGGCGGCGTCGTCAGCTTTGAGGTGGAGAGCGACGGCCCGGGGGCCAGCCGTTTCATCGATGCCCTGCGCATCCCCAAAATCGCGCCCAGCCTGGGCGGGGTGGAGAGCCTCATCGAGCAGCCCAGTATCATCAGCTATTACGACAGCACGCCGGAAGACCGCCTGGCCCTGGGCATCCGCGACGAACTGGTGCGCCTGGCCCTGGGCGTGGAAGACACCGACGATCTCATCGCCGATCTGGGCCAGGCATTGGAGAAAGTGTAGGCCAATGAAATCGACGAAACGCCCAGGGCAGGGCTTACCAGTGAGCCACAGAGGGTATGGAGTTCCGCTGAAAGTCTCCGTGTTCTCTGTATTTCAGTGGTTGCTCCTTGTCGTGCTTCTCTCTGCCTGCGCCGCGCCCCCCCCGCCCCTGGCCTCGGCCAATGTCATCAGCGCGCTCAGTGGCCCTGTGGATGCTTCCTTTGCCCGCGCGTTCGAGCCGATTGATTTTGTCTTCCCCACGGATCACGGCCCCCACGACGAATTTGCCACCGAGTGGTGGTATTACACGGGCAACCTGACCGACGCTGACCGCGGCGAATACGGCTACCAGCTCACCTTCTTCCGCAGTGCACTGGTTCCCGGCAAGCCAGACCGCCCCTCTGATCTGGCTGCCACCCAATTGTATATGGCCCATTTCGCGGTCACCAGCGGGCCAGCCCAGGAGCATCGCGCCTTCGACCGTTTCAGCCGGGGCGCGGGCGGGCTGGCCGGCGCAACCGGCGATCCGCTCTACTCTGTCTGGCTGGAGGATTGGCGGGCCGAACAGACCGGGCCGGACAGTTACCGACTCACAGCCCAGATCGACGGGCCAGACGGTCCCGTGGCGTTGGATTTGGCCCTGACCGAAAGCCAGCCGCCCCTGCTCCACGGCGAGCGAGGCCTGAGCCAGAAGGGGCCGGAGCCGGGCAACGCCAGCTACTATTACAGCCTCGTGAAAATGGAAAGCCAGGGCACGCTGACACTGGACGGAGTGACGACGACAGTCAACGGCCTGAGTTGGATGGACCACGAATTTGGAACCAGCGCTCTCAGCGGCGACGCGCTGGGCTGGGACTGGTTCGCGGCCACGCTGGACAACGGCGCGGTGCTGATGTTTGCCCAGGTGCGCTCGGCCAGCGGCCAGCCCCAGGACATCTTCGAAGGCACACTCCGCTATGCCGACGGTCGCCAGATCGTCATCCGACCCGACGATTTTATCCTCACATCCACCGGCCAGTGGACCAGCCCGGCCACCGGCATCGAATACCCGTCGGGCTGGCAGGTCAGCTTTCCCGCCCTCGCCATCGAACTCACAATCGAGCCACTCATCCCGGATCAGGAGATGACACTGGCCTTCACCTATTACGAAGGCGCAACCACCATTCGTGGTACAATGGAGGGCGCAACAATCAGCGGTCGCGGCTATGTGGAATTGACCGGCTACGGCAGCACGCCGGGCGGCTTTCAGCGATAGGAGATTCTGATGAATAACTGGCAGAGCAATTTTATCCAAACCAATGGCATCCGCCTCCACTACCACCGCACGGGCGGCGACAAACCCGCGCTGGTGATGCTCCACGGCATCACCGACAACGGGCTGTGCTGGACACGGGTGGCCCGTGCGCTGGAAGACAAATACGACTGTCTGCTGGTGGATGCACGGGGCCACGGCCTGTCGGACAAACCAGAAAATAGCTATACAGCCGCCGACTACGCGGCCGATTTTGCCGGACTGATCGAAGGACTGGCCCTGGGGCCGGCGCTGGTAATCGGCCATTCGCTGGGCGCGGCCAATGCGGCCAGCCTCATCGCCAATCACCCCCATCTGGTGCGGGGTGCTGTATTGGAAGACCCGCCCTGGCGAGACGAAAACGACCCCCAAAAGCGTATGACCCCAGCCCAGTCGGCCGCGTGGATGGATGACTGGCGCGCCAGTTTGATCGCCAAGCAGCAGCTATCCGCGGCAGAAATTATGGCCGCCGGTCGCGAGCAATCCCCCACCTGGCACGCAGACGAATTTCCCAGTTGGGCAGAGGCTCAGCTACAGGTCTATCCCGGCGTACTCGGCAAGAGCCAATTCCCCGCCTGGACAGAAGTTGTGCCCCAACTTTCCTGCCCGGCCCTGCTCGTTACTGGGGACAGCAGCCGGGGCGCAATTGTCACCCAGGAATTGGCGGCAAAGGTCTGCGCGGCCAATCCTACCGTTTCCCACGTCCACATTCCCAACACCGGCCACAGCATCCGGCGGGAAGGCTTCGACGAATACGTGGCAGCCGTGCGCGCCTTTCTGGCAGCGTTGAGCCAATGACTCTACTGCAAAAAGCCTTTTGAGCCACTGATAGACACTGATAAAAAGGAGGATTCTCTCCTGAATTTCACCGCGGAGTCGCAGAGGCACCGCGGTGAGATTCAGGAGAAAAACGCCACGAACCTCCGCGCTCCCCGCGACTCCGCGGTAAGTTTAGAGGCCTTTTGCAGTGGACTCACCAATGAGTCTTCTGCAAAAAGCAAGAAATCTCCCGCGGAGACGCAGAGGCGCAGAGAAACTCAGGAGTGAAATTTGTCTGATCAACGTTTATCTGTGTGAATCTGCGTCCTGTTTGGCCTTCTTGCAGTAGAGTCACCAATAGAACGCGGAGGAGACGGATTGAGCAGATGGACGCGGATAAACTTTAGTATCCTCCCCAAAATCTGTGCCCATCCGCCCGTTCCGCGTTCTCCGCGTTCCACATCTATTTTTTCCTATGACCGGTGAACGAATTCTGATTGTCGAAGACGAGCGGGCCGTGGCCCGGGGGCTGGAATACGGCTTGCAGGCCGACGGCTACCAGGTGATCTGGGCGCGCACGGGCGCGGAAGCCCTGCAACTGGCCCGCGCCGAAAACCCCGCGCTGATCACCCTGGACATCCGCCTGCCCGACACCAGCGGCTACGACGTCTGCCGGGCACTGCGCGCCGAGGGGTTTCATCAGCCCGTGCTGATGCTCACCGCGCGGGACGAAGAGGTGGACAAAGTGCTGGGGCTGGAACTGGGCGCGGACGATTATGTGGTCAAACCCTACAGTCTGCGGGAAGTGACCGCCCGCATCCGCGCCCTTTTGCGCCGGGCCTACGGCGATCTCTCCGGGCAAGAGCAAAACACGCCCCTCCGCTTTGGCGATCTGGAGATCGACCCGGCCCGTTTCAGTGTGCGCCGCGCCGGTGAAACCATCGAACTCACCCCCACCGAATTTCGTGTTCTCCACCACCTGGTCTCCCAGGCCGGTTGGCCCGTCACACGGACCGCACTCATCGAAGCCGTGTGGGGCTATGACAGCGACATCGGCGGCGAGCGCACAGTTGACGTTCACATCCGCCATCTGCGCACAAAAATCGAGGACGACCCGGCCAACCCCCGCTACGTCATCACCGTGCGCGGGGTGGGCTATCGGTTTGAGGGCTGAAGTGGGCGGATGACAGGCGGAAAGCAGCGGGCCGAAGTGGCAGACCGAAAACGCCAGCAGAGAAAACTCCTTCGTGATTATTGCGATCCCTTAACATTTTCTACCCGCGCCTATCATATTTTTCCAGTACACTGAGGAGGTAACAGACAGAGGCGATTCTCTGCGCTGATGGAACACTCACCCACGTACAGGAGCAATATCCTATGGAACAAAAAAGCAAAACTTTGCGCCCAAACATTCCCACCCTGCGCTGGGGGGTAGCGGCTCTGGTCATAGCCGCACTGCTCGTCTTTGCCGGGGCGGCCCTGGCCCAGGAGACGCAACCCACGGCCGAAACCCCGGCTGAAACAGCAGCCAAACCTGCCGCCGGACTTGTCGTTATCCATCTGGAAGCCGACAGCCCTGCCGCGGCCGCGGGTGTGGCCCGGGGTGACATTATCCTGGCCGTGGATGGCGACGACGTAAACACCCTGCCAGAGTTGATGCACGTAATCGCTACCCACGACGCCGGTGATGTGGTTGTCCTGACCGCCATGCACGGCGGCGAAGAGCGCAGCCTCTCCGTCACCCTGGGCGACAACAACGGCAGACCAGAACTGGGGCTGGTGGCTGTGGGCGATCTGGCGGTTGGCAAAAAGATGCAGACGCGTGGGCAGCAGAACTGGAATATGCCCGGTGATATGTTCCGCCGCGGTGGACGGGGTCAGGGCCAAATGCCCGGAATGCCCTTTGGCCGGGACGGTCAGGGGATGAGGTGGATGAAAGTTATGTCCGCCGAGGGCGCGCTGGTGATGGATGTGATGGACGAGAGCGCGGCCGCGGCCGCAGGCATCCAGGCTGGCGATATTATCACAGCGGTGAATGACGTGACAGTCGCCACCAGCGATGACCTGATTTCCCTGCTCGCCGATCACAAACCTGGCGATGAGGTGACAGTGACCTATAGCCGGGACGACGCCACAGCCAACACAGAAGTGACGCTGGGCGCACATCCAGACGACGAGACCAAAGCCTATTTGGGCGTACAGCTTGCCCCCACTGGTCCCATGCGCATGCAGATGGAGAATGGAGCCACACGCATTATGCCCGGCCAGGGGATGATGCCCGGGGCCATGACATCCGGTGTGATGGTGGCCGCGGTGACGGAAGAGGGACCCGCGGCCACAGCCGGCCTGGAGGAAGGCGACTGGATTACGGCTGTCAACGGCGATGCCATCGACACGCCCCAGGCGCTGGTGGACGCGGTGAACGCGGCCAAACCCGGCGATGAAATGGTTCTGACAGTGCAGGGCGCTGACGACGAGGAAGCCAGCGAAGTCACCGTCACTCTGGGCGAAAACGACGAGGGCGGCGCGCTGCTCGGCGTGCAGATCGGTGGCGTCATGCGCGTCCAAAACGGGACCAACGGCATGAATTTTGACTTCCACCAGTTCCGCGGCCCCCAGGGAATGCCTGCCATGCCTTTCCACAGACACCAGCAGGATGGAAACCGCTTTGAGTTCCAGATGCCCGGCCCGGATGACGGCGAGGCCGCGCCCGTCACGCCGGACGCTCGCTATCAGCAACAGCCCGGATACGCAACCCAGGGCGCGTAGAGAGACAGGAAAAAGCAGTGTCTGGTAGGTGATGGGTAGATCTTCCGTCCGCTTCGATATACCCACCACCCACCGCCCGCTAGACAAATGTTCCATTCTATCCGCTGGCGACTCATTCTATCCTACACCGCGCTGACGCTCCTGACCGTTTTTCTGGTCGGAGCGTTGGCGCTTGGGCTGCTGCGTCAATACGCCGAACGGCAGGCGCAACAGTCGTTGACAGCCAACGCCCAGGCAATCGCACAACAGGCCCGCCCCCTTCTGGCCGGGCCTGTTGTGCGGCAGATGGAACTGGAACGGCTGGTCATCACAGCCGCTTTTCTGGCCAGCATGCGGGTACGTCTGTTGGATGCGCAAGGCCACCTGCTTGCCGATTCAGCCGATCTGCCTGCGAGCGCAGGAATCTCCCTGCGCCCCCAATCACACCTCTTTCCAGAGGATGCATTTATCTTTGCCGTGCCCGTTCCCAGTCGCCGGGGGAACTTGCCCAACACGTGGCAGGGATCAATTATCACGGAAAAAGATGCAGAGACCGGTATTGTGACAATCCACCGCTTTCCCGGTGTGTTTGGAAGCCGATTGGAATTTGACCGGCCAGACGGCAACGGACAGGCAATCAGCCCGGACGCCGAGCACACCGAAGGGCAGCCCCAGCGAGTCTGGAAGCTGATCTATGGAGCGGACGAAGCCCCCCACGCGCTGCCCATATCAGACCTGACAATCAAACTGCCAGTTGGCAACCCGGCTGACCCCGACGGCTTTGTAGAGCTAAGCGATGGCCCGGATATCGTCTCCGAATCCCTGCGCAATGTGCGCCGTTCCTTTGCCATTGCCGGGCTGGGCGCGGGGCTGCTGGCAGTGCTCGTCGGCCTGCTGGTCAGCCGGGGATTGACCGCCCCCATCCGCTCCCTGGGCGACGCGGCCCGACGCATGGGGGGAGGCGACCTGACCGCCCGCGCGCCCGTGCAAAGCAGCGACGAACTCGGCCAGGTGGCCGCCTCTTTCAACCGCATGGCAGACGGCTTGCAGGCCAGCTTTGTTGAACTGAAGGCAGAACGGGACAATCTGCGCCGTTTTGTGGCCGACGCCTCCCACGAACTGCGCACCCCCATTACAGCCCTGAAATCCTTCAATGAATTGCTGGTTGGCCCCGCGGCCCACGACCCCGCGGCCCAGGCCGAATTTCTGGCTGAAAGCGGGGCTCAGGTGGCGCGGCTGGAATGGATCACCGCCAATCTGCTCAATCTCTCCCGATTGGACGGCCATCTGGTGGAGTTAGACCTGCGCCCCCACAATCTGGGCGACCTCCTGGACGAGGCCGCTGCCTCCTTTCGTGCCCTGGCAGTTGACCGGAGCATCGAATTGACTGTTCGCCCGCCCCGCGCCGCGCTCAGCCTGACCTGCGATCGGGCGCGGCTGTTGCTGGCCCTCTCGAATCTATTGGACAACGGGCTGAAGTATTGCGCAGAAGGGGATCGGGTGGAGATCGGCGCTGAAGCCAGCAGCGGGGCCAGCAACAGGGCCAGAGAGGGAGCCATCCGTCTGTGGGTGGCGGACACCGGGCCGGGAATCGACCCGGCGCAGCAGCCCCACATCTTCGAACGTTTCTATCGGGGGCGCACCCAAACCGAAGACGGCGCAGAAATTCCCGGCAGCGGGCTGGGGCTGTCGATTGTCGCCAGTATTGTCCAGGCCCACGGCTGGGATATCCGGGTGGAGAGTGGGGTAGGCGAAGGAACGAAATTTGTCATTGACACAGCGCGCGGGGGAAAAGAAAAAGGGGCGACGGAATAGCACTTCCTCCCATCGCCCCAATTCTCACGAATAGTACAGCAATATATCCCCCACCCGCCTGGCCCAATCGCCCGCAGCCGTCCAGCCCGTAATCTGAGAGCGCAGATTGTCCAGTTGTGCGTCCAGACTCTCCCGAATGTGCAACTGGCCCACCAGCCGGTCGAAGTGGCCGAAGCCGGGCGCATTGGCCGCGGTGGGATAGGGCAGCCACGCAAAGTGCTCCCGATGCAGATCGATAATCTCAGACAGCAGGACCAGCCCCGCCTGCACAGGCCGCGCCCGCTCCGGTTCGACCCCGTGCAGCATCACCCCAAAGCAGAGTTGCCCCGCATATTTGCTGTTAATGGGTGTAAACTGGACAGGGCGGGCCACAATCCCTGGCACAGCCTGGGCATTGAAGCCGTCGGACACGGCCAGGCTGTCCATCCACGGGCTGCCCACCTGCTGGAAGGGGTTGGCTGTCCCCCGCGCTTCGCTTACATTCGTCCCCTCAAACAGGCAAGTCCCTGGATAGACCAGCGCGGCTTCGTAGGAGGGCATTGATGGCGACATCGGCACAAAAGGATTGCCCGTGGCCGGCCAGTGATCCTTGCGCAGCCAGCCCGCCATTTTCACCACCATCAATTCCAGCGCCATTTCTTTCTCTTTGTGCCAGAGCCGGGCCAGCTCGCCCGCAGTCAGGCAGTGGCGGATGGGGATATTCCAGCGGCCCACAAAAGTGGAGATACGCGCCTCATCCAGCATCGGCCCTTCCACATCGCCCAGATAGCCGCCCAGAGGGTTTGGCCTGTCCAGCACCCACAGAGGCAGCCCGGCTTCGGCGCAGGCTTCCATCACGTGGGAGAGCGTCCAAATGTACGTGTAGAAACGTGCGCCCACATCGGGAATGTCGAACAGAAGCAGGTCCAGTCCGTCCAGTTGTTCCGCGCTGGGGCGGAAGGATTCGCCGTAGAGGCTGTGTACAGGCAGACCGGTCAACGGATCAAAGCCGTGGCCGATCTCCGCGCCGTCGGCCGCGGCCGCGCCCAACCCGTGCTCTGGCGAAAAAAGGGAGACGAGATTGACCCCGGCCTCTTGCAGGGCCAGCCGGGTGGGGGTGAGCATATGCGTGTACGTGGCGCTGGTGGCCGCGGCGTCGTTTGTGACCAGCCCGACCCGTTGCCCCTGAATCTGGCCGATCATCCCCGCCAGCAGCATATCGATCCCGTAGCGCACGCCAATTCTTTCAGCAGCCATAAATAGTCCCCCTGTAGAATAGACGCCAAGAAAGGTCAGTCAGCGTCCTGCTTTCTCTGCAAATTCGTGCCAATGGCAGCGCCGATTGCGATTCCGATTGCGATCCCAACCCCAATATTATTCATGGCCGCGCCCAGCGCTGCACCCAGGGCGACACCCATTGCCACGCCTACACCGACTTTGTTTTTTGCAGGTTTTTCGTTGTCATTTTTCTCTGAAGTCAAAATAGTCTCCTTACCCGGCGCGCAATGATTGTGTCTCGCCAAATCCAGAAAAAAGAGCGGCCCGGCTCATAGGAACCGGGCCAGTCGCTGCAAGGCAGAATAGGCAACGAAATAAGCGTCCTGACCCAATCTGCGTCCCACTCCCACAATCTACGCAGCAGCTTTGGCCGCCACACCGTTGCCATTGCCATTGGCCCCAACCACACTCTTGTCCTGGTGTTTCTTGCCCTCTTCGATGAGCATCACAGGAATGCCGCCGCGGATGGGATAGCGGTAGCCGTTGCGGGGATTGAGCAGAAACTTGCCCCCTTCTACCAATTCCAGCTTGCCCTTGTCTTCGGGATCGACCAGAATTTCCAGCAGTTGTGCGCTGATTTCGCCGCCCAGGGGTGTCTCTTCCAGTGGGGTGATGGGTGTATCGGGCAGCACACCCGCGCCCGCACCAGATTTTCGGGCTTCACCGCCCAGCAGATTCTTCACCACATAGGCCACGCCAGCCACAAAGCCGATGAAAAAGAGAAACTTCAGAAAACCCTTCATTTCTTCCTCCAATAGGTATCAAATGGGACAAACTGCCTTTACTATAGCACAAGTGAAATCAAGCAGAAAGTAGAATGCGGAGCGAATCGGAGCGGTGGTTCTATTCCAGCCGCTTGGCGTCCGCGTGCTGATTGGTCGCTTCCGGCTGCCAGTCCACCCGATCAAAGAAGACGGGCGTCGTCCGTTCTTTGTGCCAGGCAAAGGCGTGGCGGATGCGGGTCAGATGGCTGGGCGTTACCTCGGCCCAGGGCATTTCCGCCTCTGCAAACCAGGCGCAGTCCAGAGTCTCGTGGGTGATCAGCCCTTCGCCGCCGATAGCCCGGCCTGCAAAGAGCAGACAGTAGAGGTGATGGAAGCTGCTGCCGCCGTTATGGCGGTTGTCAAAGATGCCCAGAAAATCGGTCACGTCCGCAATGTAGCCCGTCTCCTCCCACACTTCCCTGGCTGCGCCGATCATTGGCGGCTCGCCCACATCGCACGCGCCGCCGGGGAAGGCCCACTGGCCGTTGTCCGCCCGGCGGATGAGAAGCAGCCGGTCGTCGTCGTCAAAGAGGGCCGTGTCTACCACTGCGTAGGGGGTTTTGTAGTGCATATCGTCGAAGAATAGCGACTGCAATACAGCCCCATCGTGGCTGCTCGCCAGACCGGTCAATTCAGCCGACAGGCCGATGATGCGGTGATAGCGTTCGATCTGATAGGGGTCGTCGGTGAAGTGGATACCCGCGTTGCTCAGGGCGCGCAGTTCGCTGGCGATATTCGTCAGCGTCACCGCCAAATCCGGGATTGAATTTTCTGTCACAAGCCTGTTCTTTCTTTCCGTTGAGAAGTTCGACTTTTCAGAAAAAGTCGAACTTCTGACTGTATCCGCGTTCTACCGCTACGTCCTATGGCGGCACATTAAATGTATCCACAGATTTCACAGATGGACACAGATTTCTGCTCTACTATCTGTGAAAATCTGTGCCATCTGTGGATGGCTATTTCTTTGAAACAGCCTATTTCCCCAGTTCTTTCTCCATCACCAGCAGACGCACCAGCCGCTGGCCCGATTTGGTGCGCCGGGACTCGCCGGTGAGGGAGAAACCCACCCGCTGGAAGAAGCGAAGCGCGCCCGTATTGAACTGCTCTACCGTCAAACGGACCAGTGAGATATCCGCGGAGTCTGCCAGCCACTCTTCCAACAGCGCCCAAGCCGCGGACGCAGCGCCCTGGCGCTGGAAGGGTTCGGCCACCAGCACCATTCCCACATAGACAGTCCCCTGCTCCGGCCAGTGCATGCGGAAGTCGAGCAGGCCGATTAACTGCGCGCCCGCAGACGGATCGCCGGGCTGGTTGGGGAGGAGAATACCCAGAGCTGTGCGCCCGGCTTCCTCCTGCACCGCGGCCAAATCCCGGCCCGCTTGCCCAGCCGGCGCGCCGGGCAGGTGATACATTTCCCAATAGGCGGGTGTCAGGGCATAGACCTGTTGCAGCGCGTCTGTATGCAGGGCGGGGTCCAAAGGAATGAGAGAGACCACAGCTACTCCAATCCCTGTACGTCTTGCTGCAATTGGCGCAACTGTTGCCGCGCCTGGCTGAGTGTTTCGTCCAGAGTGGCAAGTTTTTCCCGCTCGACCCGCACAAAACGGGTATAGGGGGCAATGGCCTCGCGAATGCGCTGCACGCTCTGGGCCAACTCTTCCTCAAACTGGTGAGAAATGGCGTCGTCCAGGCGGCGGCGCAGATCGTTGATGTGGGTGCGCATGCCGTCTTTGACTTTGGCCCGGCGGTAGGGCAACACATACAACCCCAGCGCGGCCACCGCGCCCGCGCCCAGCACGCCGGTGACATCCAGCAGCGTTGTTTGCAACACAGCCACCAGCAGCGCGCCCAACCCCAGCGCACCCGCTTCCACCGCGGCGGTCTGGACAATCGCCCGCTGCACTTCCTGGGCCAATTTGGATGCCTCGGCCTCCCGGTCGTAGGAATCCACCACCTCCCGCGCGCTGCGCCCCACGCTCTTCAGCAGTGTCTGGCGGCTGAACTCAAATTCACTGGAGACTTTGCCCACCATCCGATTGGTGTGCTGGCTGGCCCGCTGGTTGATGTAGTCGATCACACCCTGCCATTGGCGGTAGTCTTTGTCCACCATCCAATCGATCAGTTCGCCCACGTGCTGCTCGATTTGGCGGCTGGTATCGGCCAGCACCCGTCGTTCGAACTCGCCCCGCAGCCGCTCCGAATTGATCAGTTCCAGAATCCGCGTGACCCGGAGATTGTCGTCAAAAAATTTGTCCCCCCGCTCGGCCATCTCATAGAGCACATTGTCCACCCGGTCGCTCTGGTATTGGAAGTCCCGGCGCATATCTGCTTCATAGGCGTCCAGTTGCTCGTCGATAGTGTCGAGTGTCTGGAAATCCCCTTTCAGCAAACTCTGGCGGTCTTCGATCACCCGACGGTAGCTGTCCACCAGATTGAGCGCAATGCCCAGGGGGTTTTCCAGTTTCAGCCGCACCCGCTCTTGCTTGTCCAGCCGGGCCAGAATGTATTCTTCCAACGCGCCGAACTGGCTGCGCCCCCATTTTTCCTGGGCGGCCAGGGGTGTACCGTTGCTCCGCTCCTGCTGCTTGGATTCCAGCGCCAAGCGCGCGCTGACCGGGAAGATGCGGGGATCGCTGCCCACCAGTTGGCGGGCGTTGTCGGCCACAAAGGCCAGCACCTGGCCCCGTTCTTCCTCGCTCTGGATCAGCTCCATTTTGTTGACAACAATCACAATCTTTTTGCCCCAGCGCCGGATGCGCTCCAGGAAAGCCCGTTCGCTTTCGCTGAAAGGGCGGTCGGCACTAGTCACAAAGAGGACCAGATCGCTGCGGGGCACGAAGTGTTCGGTAATCTGCTCGTGGCTGCGAATGACCGCGTTTGTGCCCGGCGTGTCCACCAGATTCACCTCGCGCAGCCACTCCACCGGCAGATGGACCACTGCCACGTCGTCCTGATTGATGCTGTGGCTGACCTCCTCGCCATAGCGGATGAGAAAGAGTTGGCTGGTGGTGGGGATCACCCCTTCGGTCAGGAAGCGGTCACCCATCAGCGCGTTGATGAGCGCGCTCTTGCCCGCGTTGAACTCGCCCACCACCACCAGCAGAAACATCTCCTCCAACTGGTCCAGGCTGTCTTTCAGCAGCGTCAGGTCCTCATCCGATCCATCCAGCCGGGTGAGGGCCACCTGCAATGATTCCAGCACCGACCGTTCCTGGCGCAGGATTTTGTCTTCTTGGATAGTAAGTAAGCGTCGCAATCAGCTTCCTCGCATGCGGTGTTGGACGATCCAGCCTGGAAATTGTAGCACAGACCCACATTTCCAGCGAAGCGTTTGACAAGCGGCAAAACTTTGTGTAACATACACACTATCGGGTATTCAAACCGAACCTGTTGTCCCAGCCACTACGCAACCGGCTGCCGAAAGTTTCCCTTGCAAAGGAGAGCCAAGCGATGAGCGTACCATTCATTCCTGGAAAGAACGTGGAAGTCCCGGAGATTGACTTTCAGGCGCGGATCAGCCTGCCCGGGGCCAATAGCGCGTTGATTGTGGTGGATATGCAGAACGATTTTGTGAAAGAGGGTGGCACGCTGGTTGTGCCCGATGCCCAGGCCACTATCCCCAACATTCAGCAGCTATTGACAAAAGCGCGCGGTGCGGGCGTACATGTAGCCTATACCCAGGACACCCATTTCGACAACGACCCGGAGTGGGCCATCTGGCCGGAGCATTGCCACCACGCAACTTGGGGCTGGCAGATTGTGGAGGAACTGGCCCCCCAGCACGACGACCTCATCTGCCAGAAGAGCCGCTACGACGGCTTCTATGGCACGTGGCTGGATCATTTTCTGGGTTCGGTCTGGAAGGTGGAGAATCTGGTCATTGTGGGCACAGTCAGCAGCATCTGCGTGCTCCACACGGCAGCTTCCGCGGGTCTGCGCTGGTACAATGTGGTTGTGCCTGCCAATGGAACCTCGGCGCTGACCGAATTTGATCAGGCCCTGGCCCTGCGGCAGATTTCCTGGCTTTACACAGGCAAAGTCTGTCGGTCAGCGGCGGACATCCAGTTTGTGTAGGGTCAGCAGAGGAAGGCAACCCGCAGGGGTATAAAATCTTTCTTCGACAAACGCCCTTCAAAAAAGTGGGGACACGCCTGGACGTGTCCCCACTCTGAATTTATTATCCGATCCTCCGGAAATACCTTCTATCCCTGTTCTGGCTGAAGCAGGCCGTAGTTGCCATCTTTGCGGCGATAGAGAACATTCAGCGCATTGGCTTCCACACTAAAATAAATAAAGAAATCGTGGCCCAACAGTTCCATCTGGTCCGCGGCCTCTTCCTGGGTCATGGGCTGGACCAGGAAACGTTTGGTGCGCACCACATTGCCCAGCAACTCTTCGGCTTCGACTTCTGCTTCTTCGGGCAGAATGGTAGCCGCCAGATCAGCATCGGCAGCACCCGCCGCAGCCTCTCGTCGCTTATTCTTGAAGCGGCGTCCCTTGTAGCGCTCGATCTGTCGGGACATCTTATCCATAATCGCGTCGATGGAAGCAAAGATGTCGTCGGTCGACTCTTCCGCCCGCAGGATGCGACCGTTGGCCCAGATGGTAAGCTGGGCGGTGTAGCGATCAGCCGCGGCCCGGGTTTCGCTGTAAACCAATTCGGCTTTGGCTTCCCTGGCCTGGGGCAGATAGCGCTCCAGACGCTCCACCTTCTTCTCAATATACTGGTGAATCCAATCGGTCACTTCAATGTTCCGGCCATGAACGTTCAGCTTCATACCAGAAACTCCTTTCTGCACAGTTGGATAAATGGCACATGCCAGAGGGTGTAGTTCAAATGTGTGGGGTCAATGGATGGGGTTGGTACACCTCCTTTGGTGTGGGGTTTCCTCTATTGTATTCCCGATGAAGGGCCTTGTCAACCAGTCCAATGTCGGGCCTTTTACCTAGACAAATGGCCTGTCTCAAACGTCATCGGGCAGAGTACCGCCCGAAGGGGCTGGTGTGGCAAGCACCAAACCGTATACTTCAACTGCACCGGCCAGCTTCAAGGCCTGGGCACAGGCGGTCAGTGTGGCCCCGGTCGTAAAAACATCATCCACCAGCAACAATCGTTTCCCTGCCACTTCTCCCCCTGCCTGGAAAGCATCTGCCACATTCTGCCGCCGTTCCACAGCCGAAAGACCGACCTGGGATTGGGTCTGCCGGGAGCGATGCAGCCAGGAGTCAGCGAGGGGCAACCCAAAATGCTCGACAAATGCCCGGCCCAATAGCCCAGACTGGTTGTAGCGCCGATCGGCCAGACGCTTGGCGTGCAAGGGTACAGGCACTACCCCGTCCAGCATAGGCAAGATGTCAGGCCAGGGCGGTTGCTGGGCGGCGGCAATCAGATAACGTGCCAGCAGCGGGGCGAGTTCCGGTTGAGCGCCGTATTTCAATCCACGGATGGCGCTGCGTACCGGTTCTGTGTAGACTGTAGCCACCCGTACCAGCGCGAGCGCGTCTTTGTCACCGCCCCGGCAAGCCGCGCAATAAGCAGTGGGCCTGACCTGTGGCCGTCCGCAATGCTCACAGAAAGGAGCCACCACCGGCAGAACGTCCTGGGCACACTGCGGGCAGAAAACAAAGCCCGCCCTGGCACAGCCTGCGCACCGGGGCGGGAAGAAAAGATCGAGCAATTGATTGCCGAGCCGGGCCAGGGAGATCACCCCACGAACCTGACCAGAAATGCATCGCCCTGGACAGGAAACCAGCGCAGGAAGAGATCGTTGACAAACGTACGCAGATCATCGCCCACAATCAGCAGAATCGACAGAACAACAATAGCAATCAGAACAATCATCAGCGCGTATTCCAGAAAACTCTGGCCGCCCCGGTTGGGCGGTGTACGGGATAGGGACATGGGACTCTCCTCTGCAAATATATATCCCTATTGAAACAGAAAAAAGCAGGGATCGCAACTTGTGCGATCCCTGCTTACAGAAAGGAGAAACCCAAAAAGAGGTACAACTTCTAGTTGATGGCGGCAGTGTCTTCCAGGCGCACCCAGCCCCGGCGCAGCGCCAGCACAGCAGCTTGGGTGCGGTCGTTCACGGCCAATTTGCGCAGAATGCTGCTCATATGATTCTTCACAGTCTGGCGGCTGATGCCCAGGGCGTGGGCAATCTCTTTGTTGCTGGCCCCCCGGGTGATGAACTGGAGAATCTCCATTTCCCTGGGGCTGAGAGGCACAAACATTTCGTCCGG
This sequence comes from Caldilineaceae bacterium, assembly GCA_019637685.1. Lineage (GTDB taxonomy): Bacteria > Chloroflexota > Anaerolineae > Caldilineales > Caldilineaceae > JACQGT01. The sequence continues at coordinate 54,296 of JAHBVF010000036.1, forward strand.
CGACTCGCCAAAGATGGCCAGGTCTTCAAACTGGCGAATCATCCAGCGGGCCACCTGGGGCCGGTTCATCACTTCTTCGCCGATGACGTAATTGTTCTGGGAAACAGCCCGCACAGCCGGAATAAGCTCACTGGGCAGCACATCCTTGGAATAGTAGGCCGCGGCTCCGGCCCGCAGAGCGTGAAAGAGCTGCTCATCGTCGTGATAAGCGGTCAGAATAATCACGCCAATCGTACTGCCTTGGGGATGGTTCTTGATCTCGCGGGTCGCCTGCAATCCGTTCTTTCCGGGCAGGTTGATGTCCATCAAAATCACATCGGGCTGAAGTTCCAGCGCTTTGTCCACTGCTTCGGCGCCGTCTTCCACTTCGGAAACTACCCGCAGATCGCTTTCGCCTTCCAGCACACGACGTAGACCTTGACCAAAAAGCGGGTGATCTTCCACAATCATTATGCGGATACTGTCTGTATCCCTGTCACCGTTTCGATAATGTTCGATATGCGCCATACTTGCCTCTCATACTCAAATAAGAATTTGCACAATTGCTCAGACTCTACGCTATTTTGCCTAACCTAATCTACTGTGCGCTTGCTGGCTGTTAGTATTTATCGCCAAAAGAGCGACAGGCAGTTGTAGTTTTTACTGCTGAATGGAGTATAACATTCTCTATATTTAGGTTCAATACACGGCTGCCCGCCAATATGCGTATTTGTTGACGATCTGGTATCCCCGTCCCATTGTTCACTGCTATTCGTACGTATTTCTGCGGGCGCTACTGTTGCCAGCCGCTGGCGGTTGCTACACTCTATCCCTCAATGTTATACTTTAGAGAGGAAACATTGCAATACTCAAACCTTCGCACATTTTCAGGAGCCTATGTGAATCCAATCGCTGACCTATACCGTCTGCAAGAAATTGATACAGCCTGGGAAAAGATTCGACAGCGCATCCTGCAATTGCAGAAGTTTGTGGGTGGTTCACCAAAGCTGAATCAGGTCCGGGAGCAGACCCAGGCTGCCGAAATAGAACTGAATACAATCCGCAAGGAACAGCAGGACACAGAGCTTGAAGCAAATTCCCTGGGCGAACGGGTCCGCGAATCCGAGGCCATACTGATGGGGGGGCAGGTGCAAAACCCCAAAGAATTGGAAGCCTTGCAGGCGAATGTGGAATCCATGCGCCGCCATAAGGAGACGCTCGACGATCGCAGTGTGGAAGCGCTGGTCAAAGCCGAAAGCCTGGCAGCGAAATATGCATCCTTGCAGGAAAGCCTGTCCACAATGGAGGCAGAGTGGACATCCACGCAGGCGACCATTGAAGAAGAATTGCAGCGGCGCAAAAAAGAGTATGTCTACCTGAAGAACATACGGGATGAAGCGGTCAAGACTATCTCCGCCAAGTACCTGGAGCAATACGAGTATTTGCGTGGCCGCAAGAACGGGATAGCCGTGGCCAAACTGGAAGATGATTCCTGCGGGGCCTGCCATATGCAGCTGCCTGTGGGTGTGATTGGCAGCGTGCGGCGCAATGAGGAGATGGTTTCGTGTACCGCGTGCGGGCGCATTCTCTTCGCGGCTGGATAGATAAACCTGTTCGGAGCGGGACGCTGAAGTTCACGCGCCTACAATCACTCTTTGACTGCCCAAGCCACCGGCGTTTACGCCCGAACGATGAAAACTCCGCCGATTCAATCGTTCGGGCCGAAAGTGCCGGTGCTTTTCATTAAGCGCTGACCAATTGCCTGCACCGCTCTTTTGATTGCTATATTTTGGCTGCCGGGTTTTTGACTGTCGAGCCTTTGGCTGTCGAGCTTTTGATCGCCCAGTACCCCGCCCAACAATTACTCCCCAGACCCACCCCACACCTGTGGTATAAACAAGCGAGAGCCAAAGCGGACTTCCACTTCCTCACTCCGTTCCCCGATGCCGTTGTGCAGGTGCAGCAGCAACACGCCCCGACTGCGGTTGGCAGCCATGCGGTCCCGATCGGCCTCAACCGCGATTGTCGTGCCAGGCAGATCGTAGAAGAGGGGCAAATTGGCAAGACCGTTCTCCACCCGAATACCCGGAGCCATCACATCGTAGAAAAGCAACGGAGAACGATCGATGATCTCGTCCGGGTCGTCGCTATCGATGCTTTGGGTGGTGATAGAATAGCTGAAGGAAGAAGAGAGGGGTGTCAGCCCGATATCTGCCGCATCGACAGCCAGAAGCAGGCTGCTGTTGTTGAAGACAGCTGTATCCAGCTCGGCGCGGGAGACCAGATTGCGAAAATGGGCCAGTTTCAGTGCCCCGGTCCGCGCCTCTTCCAGAATCGAGATAAATTCGTCTTTGCTGGCTGAGGAAGAAAATTCTGTGACATTCCCCGAACGCAGGATGAAATCGGTTGTGCCGTCCCCATCCCTGTCGATGTGTACCTGAAAAAGCACTTCATTGGGCGACGACCAATCGCCATAGGTGACCAGACCGAATACAATTTTGGCGCTCTCCAGGCCACCACTGGCCGCAATGTCCGAACCCACGCCCACATATTTCAAATCCCCGTGCTCTAGCAGCCCAGTGCTACTCTCTTCATTTGGGCTGCTGTATTGCAGTTCCAGCGCGGCCACCACCGAAACTGTATCGGTGGGAAAAGCAGCTTGCTGCAGGGATGGCGCAGACAGCAATCCCTGCCCCACCAATTGAATCGTCTGCACGCCGCTCACGACTGCCCCGTAGTCCAGGCTGGCTTTGGTGGTGCGCATGGATGATATGGGTCGGGGCGCGGCATAGACAGGCAGACGCAGCACATTGTCAACCGTCTCCACCTGGCCCCTGGCCGCGCCATTGAAATAGCCGTCTGCCTCAATCAAAAGGTATACGCCATTGGCGGCCAGGGCGGTCATGGCCTCTTGCGTCAGTGTGACCGCGCCGGTGGCTGTCACCGGCGATTGGCTGCTGACAGCCTTTATCCCCAGACTTTGCAGACGGGGACCGTTGGCGTAAAACTGGCCCAGGTGCAGGTCTGCGCTGGTCACAGTCAGTTGCGCACTGGCCGAAAGGGTAAGGGTATAGGTCAGCTGGCCCGTCTCCGGCGAGAGAATGCCATCCAGCAATCCCGTGACGTCGGTTGTTGCACCTGCCAACAGACTGTGGCCCGAAAGCCGGGCCTGGACGCGGGTCTGCTGGGGCCAGACGTAGACAAAGCCCGTCTCCTCGCGCAGGATATGCCGGGGGAATAGTCCCTGGAGCGCCACTGTGGGATCACCCGCGTTGGGCAATTGATCGGCCTGGGCATTGAACAGAACCGCGATATTCAGAGAATTGTAGGGGAGGAGTTGGGCTGTGGGTCCGCCCAGAACGCTGAACTCGGCCCCAGGAATATCCACCACCGGTACATATTTCAGGAAGATACTCTGGGTGATGGGGCTTTTGTTGACCAGACGCAGATTCTTCAGGTCCTGAAATGTGCCCTGTACTTCAGGCGAGCCGTAGGAAAGGGAGACCTGGCCGGCGTTGCTGGCATTGTAGACAATGACACCCGCCTGGGCGGCCGCGCCAATATCCATCCGGCCGGCACCGGATCGGCCCGCGCCGTAGAGCGTCGAGGGCTGCTGATCGCTGACAGTGACATTGTAGCGGGCTGTGTTGAGCAGCAGCGCTTTGATCTCCTCCACTGTCCAGGTGGGGTGCAACTGACGAAGAAGCGCCGCGGCCCCGGCCACAAAGGGTGTAGCCATTGATGTGCCGCTGTAGGTAGCCGCGGCCACGCCTGTCCCCCGGGCCGCGGAACTGATGGAGACACCGGGCGCGGCGATCTCTGGCTTCAGCGCCGCGTCTCCCCGGCGGGGACCCCGGGCCGAAAAGGAGGCAACTGTATCAACAGCCGCGCTGGGATCACCGGCTGTCTCTGCGCTTGCCAGGCCAGCCAACGACGTGGCGGCCACGCTGATTGTCCGGTCGGCCACTCCCGGCGAATTGACTATATAATAGGCATCGCCGCTGTTGCCAGCCGCGGCCACCACAATCACTCCGGCCAGCGTCGCGTTGTCCGCGGCTATCGAGCTGGGGTCATCGTAGGAGCCGTAGGAGGAACCAACCGAAAGATTGACCACATCCAAATGATCGGAAAAATCGCCGTCCCCGTTGGGGTCTACCGCCCACTCCAAGGCAGCCGGCACCAAATTCGACGCGCCCGTGCAGCCGAAAACTTTCAGTGCATACAATTTGGCCCGGGGTGCAACACCCGGCCCGATTGCGAATTGGGAGAAAGGCAGTCCCCCCGTATAGACACCCGTATAGGCGGCACTGCCCTGCCAGAGTACACCACTGCCGCCAGCAATGCCAGCCACGTGGGTTCCGTGTCCCCAGCAGTCCATGGGGTCCGGGTCGGGCTGTGGGATGGGGTTGCCGCCAGGGCGCACGTCGTACTTGTCCCCGGCAAAGTCATAGCCGCCGACGACGCGGGCTGTGGGAAAAGTGATTCCGGCCAATATATCGGTGATAACAGTGGAATCGTTGGCGGAATAGCCTGTGCCTGGGCCAGCAAAGTCCCGGTGGAGATAGTCGATACCCGTGTCGATGATGCCGATGGAGACCGACTCCCCGCTCAGGCCGCCGGGGTAGACCTGATTCCAGAGGGCGGGTGCGCCCAGAAAGGGGACAGCGCGCACAGTCTCGATTGTCTGGACAGGCAGGGGATGGACGGCAAGTACGCCGGGCAGTTCTGCGATCTGCCCGCGCAGTGCCGGATCGATGTACAGGGCGATTCCATTGTAGATTCGCTGGGTGCGATAGATGAATTGGGCCTGCTGGAGCGTTGGATCGGCCAGCAGCGCGCGCTGGCTGCTCTCGATGCGCTGGAACTGGGTTTGGGCCGCGGCAGTGGCCTGGGCCAGCGTGGCACGCCGTTCCAGCGCGTCGGCATAGACCTGCGCGCTGGGGGCGTCGGCCAGTTGCACAAGAACGCCGATCGGCTCTGTTTCGCCTTCCTGCGCCTGTGCCGAACGGTCAGCGCCCAGCCAACCCAGCCCCGCCAGAAACAAAACCAGCGCCGCCGCGCCCAACACTCTTACTGCTCGTCTCATCAAACCCATCGTTCACCTGCCCGCTGCTAGCCGCCGTTATTCAATGCTGCACAATACCCCGCTCTTTATCAGAACCAGGGCAGAAACGCCATTTAGAGTACCCCATTGCCGTCCAGAAGTGAAACAGGAAAGCCTGTGCAGAGGGCAGATGCAGACCAGACAACAAACAGAGCGGAGCCGATGGATCGGCTCCGCTCTGTTTGTGTTTCAGCAGGTATTGCAGTACGCAATGGGGGATGGGTGGACCCACCCCCCACGCTTGCATCACGGAATTACTTTCTCAGCTCGGGCAGAACCAAACGGTACTTCACCCCGGCCACCGCGAATTCGGTCAGGTGGTCCAGCTTCAGGGTGAATTCGTTCTTTACTGTGTCGTGGCTGCAACCCGCGCACGGGAAGAGAGGCGACCAGACACCGTCTTTATAGAAGTAGACATTCAGGTTGGTCTCGTCGGTGATACCCGCGTTCTGCCAGTCGCTGTCCTGGTATTTTACAACCAGCGTGAAGGGCTGAGCGAAGGTCGTCACCGGGTTGCCGTTGGCATCCTTGGCCGTAATCACAATCGAGTTACCGGCAAAGGCGAGACCACCCAAGGCTGCACTGGGTTTGGACTGCTTGGCAACGCTGACAGTTGTGTTGCCACTGACAGCGCCCGCGGGGAAGTCCAGGAGGAATGTGCCGTCATCCGAGCGCAGCTGGCCGCCGGTGCCGGCTGTGACCGTACCCGTCACAGGCACTTCGCAGGCAGTGACGTTGACCTGACTGGTAGCGATGGTGCTGTTGCCGTAAGCGTCGCTCACTTCTGCACGCACCGTGTAGGTTCCACATTCCACGTAGTGGTGACTGGCCAAACCGTAGGTCCATCCGGTGTAGGGCGAACCATCACCCCAGTCCCAACGTGCCGCCCAGAAGCCAGCATGGGGCACATTGGAGTTAAGATTGACATGGAATACAGCAATCTGGGAGGTTGTGATGTCGGCTGTATGACTAATCGTAGCCGTCGGCTCGTCCATCAGATAGTTCCAGAAGGTCTTGAGCAGCGTTTCGCGGCTGGTTGTGCCCACGCCGTTGTTCACGCCTTCCAACCCGAAGGCGGTGAAGACGGTAGCCCCTTGGCCGGCTGTGCCGGGCCGTTCCAGTGTGGGCTGATCCCGGTGGGCCACGGCAACCGTGCCATCCTCAACCAGGAGAGATCCTGGATAGCGCAGCAGTGGCATGTATTGATCGATCTCATACGGAGCGGCGCTGGGATCGAAGCCCCAGGCATTACTTGCCATCTCATCGATGTAGGCTTGGTTGGCGGCACCGTCGCCCTTGATTGCAGTGCTGGGCACCTGACCTCGCAGTTCGCCGCCGCCGTTGACTGTGGAATGGACATTGAAGTACATACCACCCGCTTCGCGCTGGGCATTCTGCTCCGGTGTGAGGGTGACAGAGCCGTTCCATTCAATGGTGCTTGTCACCACCTGGGGCTGGGTGAAGGGGAAGGTGGGGAAGATTACCCCGCCGTTCGTGCCAACAGTGCCACTGTGGATATGGGCGGCAGTGAGGGTCAGGACATCGGTCACACTGATTTCCACGTTGTAGGCCAACTTGCCGGTGAAGTTGTCATAGCTGAAGTTTGCCGTACCCAGGGCCACGCTGTTGGTGACAGGCGTGGTTTCATTAAGACCGCTCAGTACCACCGAACCCACGGCGTGATTGACATCTGTCAGGTCCAGATAGAGTTCAAAGAACCGGGGTGGCGCATAGGCATGGCCTTCCACGGGCAGGGTAGGCAAGGAATAAGCGCTGACAGAATCCTGCAAGCAGGAACCACCCAGGGTTGCGCCGTAGAAGAAGGAGCCATTGCCGTCGCCACAGGCTTCGCCCATGACCCAACTGGCATCCTGACCCATGACGATAATCTTGCCGCCAGCCTGTACATACTCGTTCAGCCGGTTCATATCGCCGCCGGTCAGGGGCGTAGGAACTGTGAAGGAGCCATCGCTGTAGAAGTTATCACCTGTGAAGATCAGGACTGCTGTATAGGCCTTCAACACGGAGATGTCGGGCACGAAGCTGCTCGCGGAGCCGGCCGACGCATCTGTATCGAGGTAGTCATAGGAGTAGCCCAGGTTATCCAATGCAGTCCCGTAGTAGCTGGCATAGTTTGGCATTCCGAGAGACGAGCTACCGTCGTTGTCGATGAGCAGGACATCTGCCGTCTTCATTCCGGCAACCACCCGACCGAAGAAGGGCAGATGGGCCTTGTGAGTCGTGCCCTGCATCACAATGTAGCCCTGATTGATCCCCATACCTGTGCCCAGTGCCGGATCAAAGCCAACTGTAAAGCTCTTGGTTTCGCCGGGGGCCAGGGTCAGAGAAGCGGGTGTGACCGTAACGCCGGCCAGAGAAGTCGTCTGGGTGGGCGCAAAGCCATTGCCGGTGTAGAGGGTGGAGATATTGTAGGTCTCGGCCTGGCCGGTGACATTGGTCACCTTAATCTCGCGGCCCAGTTTGGCTGTGCCCGTGTAGACCAGACCGAAGTCTGCTGCGGGGGGGGCCAGAATCACGCCGGGGTCCATTGCCGCGCCAACATCCAGGCGGCCAGCGCCCATATCCGTGGGTTGGGCCGGGCTGGCATCGAAGTTGTACATGTCCATATATTTCGAGGTGGACATCAACGCCGATTTGATGGCATCGTTGGACCAGGTGGGGTATTTCTGGCGCAGGAGCGCAGCAGAACCGGCCACGTGGGGCGAAGCCATGGATGTACCAGACGCCTGCCCATAGCCCAGATGGCGGGCCTCACCCGTGGCTCCGATAGTATAGCCCTGGGCCATAATATTGACGCCAGGGGCGGCGATATCGGGTTTCAGGCTGTTGCGGGTGGAAGGACCCCGACTGCTGAAGCTGGCAATCAGGTCCGGCGTTGCCCCCGCCTGGAAGCCCTGGGTGTCCACCACCAGCTTGGCATCGTTGGGATGGGCAGCAGCGAAGCTTGCCAGGGAGGTGCCACCAGTCTGGCCCACAAAAATAGCGGGAATCGTGACCTGGTCTCCCACTGCGCCACCACCCATATTGATCAGGCTATCGCCCGCGTTGTTGTAGATCACAACGAACGATGCACCTGCTTGCTCAGCATTGAGTGCCTTCAGACCAAATTCACAGCCACCGCGGCTGATGACAGCCGTCTTGCCCTGAAAGGCATTGGAACCAAAGGCTGTACAACCGGTAGTGTTGGTGGGGGAGATGACTGCCGCGGCAATGTAATCCTGCACCAGCTCCTGACCCAGAGGCACTGAGCCACCAAAGGTGGCAAATGCTACATTGTATTTGGTTGTATCACTGATCGGGGTCGGGCCGGACTGACCTACCCGACCACTAGCGTATGTACCACTGGTGGTGCTGGCCGCCACGTTGATATACTCGGGCGACGGATGATCACCCGTGCCCAGATTCGGACCGGCGTTGCCGTTGGACATACTCACAAAGACACCGGCTTTGGCTGCATTGACCAGCGCGTTATCAATGGCATCAAAAGGAGCACCAACGCCGCCGGGACCACCACCCCAGGAGTTGTTGACCACATCCGCGCCATCTTTGACCATATCTTCCAGCGCCGCCACGCCTTCTGCAGTGTGGAAAGAGCCATCGTTCAAAACACTGCTGTAGAAGACCCGATAGCTCATGAGCCAGGCACCGGGGGCCACACCGCTAAAGGGCGGTAGCGTAGAACCCACGTATTCGCCGTCTGTAATTACATTACCGGCCGCGGTGCTGGACGTGTGTACGCCGTGGGACGTGCCGTTGACACCGGGCCAGGGGTTTTCGTCACCGGCTGCTGGCGGATCCCACCAGCGGAAGTAGGCCCGGCTGGCAATAATTTTGCCATTGTTGTTGCTGGTCAGGCCCAGACCGTTGGCCGGATAGCCCGCCGGATAGCTCCAACCAGTGCCGTCAAACATGGGCGCATCCTTGTGGATGCCACCGTCAACAGAGGCAACTTTGATACCCTTGCCGGCCATGGCCTGTCCACCCAACATACCCCAGGCCACCGGGGCATTGATCAAATGGGTGCTGGTGTAGAGCTGGGGATAGTATTTATAATCCCGATAGACGGTCTTGACACCAGGCAACCCACTCAAAACCTTCATCTCAGCCGCGCCTGCATTAAAGCCGGCATCGACGACAACGGCATTCAGCACTACCTGAAAGGTCTCCTGATTGGAGATACCATTTTCGTCGATGTAGGTGCTGACTTTGGCATTGGGCAGTGCGCGCTGCATCTGAGCCACAAACGCGGCCTGCTCGGCCTGCAACTGCTGCATATAGCTCTGGGCAACCGTCGAATTGGCATCCAGTTTGCCATCCACCGACTGTGCGCCCACCATCTCCTTATATTGCAAGGCCAATGGAGCCGACTGCAACTCAACGATAAAACGATGGGAAACCGCGGGTTGACCGTCGGGACCATTGCCTGTGCCATCGGTCAACTCGGCAGAGGCTGCCAGCGAGAAGACAAATACTGCCGAAGCAACCAGCAGCCCGACAACACTCATAAGCGTTAATAGACGAGAAAGCTTGTTTCTCAATGTACTCTTCCTTTCCGAATGTCGGCATTCCTGCCGCAATCGTCCTGTGCTGTGTTTTTCGCTCAAAGGAACTAAGTGGAAGTGGATTGCCTGTGTGGTTTTTTTCTCGCCCTTGCGACTCCTTTCCGACACATATATTGCTGTCTGGACAATCTTTCAATAGGCAACATCTGGGACCAAATTAGCGGCTGGCTATCGCGACAGAGGATAGTGCCAAGATAGCCCGGCTACGAAGCATTGTGTCCTTCCGGGGATGGAAAGTGACCAATGGAAGTACCCATAATAGATGGAGTTTAGATGGTTCTGCAAGTGACTGCGAACTACAACAGCGGTACCAAGCAGGCATATATCATCCACTGCCGCCATAGCATAGGATCACAGTACTGCCTGAACCGGGTGCTTGGGATTATAACAATGAGGAAAAGCTATGTCAAAATGGAGAGTTTTCGCAAATAGTTAAGTCAGGCGTGGCGAGCGGGCGGATGTCCAAAGAGCCGGCTATCATTTTTTGCCAGCCACGCGCTTGATTCAAAGAAGCCGTACATACGCCGCAGGGGATCGTAGTGCCGCCGCACCAGTTCATCCGGCTCTGTGACGCCCACTTGCCAGATCATTTCTTCCAATTCTTCAATCCGATGGAGCAGTTCGCCGGGGGAATGGGGCACAGGAATATCGGAGTAGGACGCGCCGGGGCGATAGTTGCGGGGAAAGGTGATCTCTGTCTGGGGCATGCGGGGCAATGCACCCAGCGCAACAACGGCCATACCAAAGGCGAGCAACTGGTCCTTCACCCGTTGGGTCGCGGCCGGTTCCTCTCTGCCAGCAGACACACCAGCAGGCGTCGAAGTGGAGCTATCACCCAAGCGCAGTTCCACTTCCAGTTCCTCCCAGTCAAAGAGTACCCGCTCCAGCAGATACCCCAACTCGGCCCGGCTGTGAACGTCATCGGTGCGTACGCTGAGAACGAAACCCTCGCGCACCCGGCTCAGATAATCCCGTGCCTGTTGCAGCACAAGCTGTGCCACCCGATCCACGCCCTGGCTGCCCCGCCGAATATCGCCTTCTAAATTCAGGCAAAGAAAATGCCGCGTCGTATCAGCCAGTTCGCCAATGGCTACAAAATCATAGAAACCGTCTATTTTGGATGTCATATCGCCTATTCCGCTCTGGTTACAAAGACCGATCTCCTTCGTCGGCACCGCCCTTTACGATTGGAATTATTGGAATCAGATGTGGCGCAAGTATACCATAATTCTTTTTTTGATGGCATACGGTTTTTCAGGCATCCAGATAGTACAGCTTTTGGACATCAAAGAATGACTCTACTGTAAAAAGCCCCTAAACTCACCGCGGAGTCGCGGGGAACGCGGAGGTTCGCGGCGTTTTTCTCCTGAATCTCGCCGCGTTGCCTCCGTGCCCTCTGCGACTCTGCGGTGAAATTGGCCTTTTTGCAGTAGACTCAAGAATTGATCGGGCAATAGAGTAGGCGCGGCTTGTAGCCGCACACCGCTGGACATCCTTTATCTGTGCGGCTGCAAGCCACATCTACCCTTCCCCAATTATTTTCTTGATCCACAACAGGGCTACAATCCACAGGTATCCAAAGGGATGCTCGGTTGAAAACCGGGAGCAGCACCATAAAATATCAACTTGACACATTCATCCCGCTTATGCTAATATTTAGCCATGACTAAAAACTATGTACACGCAACCGAAAACCCGCTGACCCCGGCCCACGAGGATTACCTCAAAGCCATCTATCTGCTGGAATCCAATAGTGAGCCGGTGAGCAACTCGGCCCTGGCCCAGCACATGGGCTTTTCTCCAGCCTCGGCCACCAATATGGTCAAGAAGCTGGCCGAACTGCGCCTGGTCACCCACGAACCCTACCGGGGCGTGGAGTTGACCCCCCTGGGCCGACAGGTGGCGCTGGAAGTTCTGCGCCATCACCGGCTGATCGAGCTTTTCTTGCACGAGACGCTGGATATGTCCTGGGATCGGGTCCACGAGGAGGCGGACAAGCTGGAGCACGTGATCAGCGAGGCCATGGAGGATGCCATGGCGGCTGTGTTGGGCAATCCCAAAGTCGATCCCCACGGCGATCCCATCCCCAGCAAAGAGGGGCACATTGACAAACGCCCTGGCTCTCCTCTGGTGGGCGCGCCCATCGGCGAACCCCTGCGTCTTGTCCGCGTTTTGACCCAAGACCCGGACCGTCTCTGCTATCTGGGCAGCCTGGGTCTCTACCCCGACACCGCGATTGTCCTGCACGAGCGCGCACCTTTTCAGGGGCCGCTGCTCATAGAGGTAAAAGGCGAACCCCACGCCTTGGCCTTTGAAATGGCCGAATATTTACAGGTTGTTGTGGCAGAACCCGTGCCGGCCTGATTTTTTTGGATTTTATATTTAGCCTGGGCTAATCAATTTTGCAGCCATCGCAAAGGAGTTCACTGAATGGAAAGTCTGTTTGTCCATCCTCTATTCTGGCTCGCCGCCATCGTTTTGCTGCTTGCTGTGGCCTTCTGGCCTGGCCGTGGCCTCTTCTGGCGGCATGTGCAGAAGAACCGACGCCAACAGCGCATATTAATTGAAGACGGTCTGAAGCACATTTACACCTTTCGTCAGCGGGAGATTCCCGTGACTGTGGAGTCCCTGGCCGGAGCCGTAGAACTCACCCGCGGCCAGGCCAGCGAACTCATCGCTGAAATGGAAGGGTCTGCTCTGCTACACTACGGCGAAAGTGGATTGGAATTGACACCCAAAGGCGAGGCAGTGGCCCTGCATGTGGTGCGCGCCCATCGCCTGTGGGAAACCCATCTGGCCGACAAAACCGGTCTGGCCCCGACCGATTGGCACAGCCAGGCCGACCGCAAGGAGCACAAGTTGACACCGGCTGAGGTGGATGCCCTTTCTGCCAGTTTGGGCCATCCGGTCTTCGATCCCCACGGCGACCCCATCCCCAGCGAGATAGGCATGGACGCGCGCCCCAGCTTTGCTCTCACCGAAGCCGAGCCAGACCAGACCCTGCGCATCGTCCATCTGGAGGACGAACCGGCTGTGGTCTTTGCCCAACTAATAGCCGAAGGGTTGCACCCCGGCATGACCGTTCAACTGCTGGAAAAGAACGAGCGCTTTCTGCGTTTTGTGGGCGAAGGCGAAGAGCGCCGTCTGGCCCCCCAACTGGCCGCCAATGTGAGTGTGCAGCCTCTTCACAATCACAACGCCCTGCCCCTGGGCAGTACCCAGCCGCTGAACAGTCTGCAGTTGGGGGAAGAGGCAAAAGTGGTGGCTGTCTCCCGTGCCTGCCGGGGACCCGAACGGCGACGGCTGATGGATTTGGGCATTTTGCCCGGCGCAAAAATCGAAGTCGCCATGCCCAGCCCAATGAACGATCCGGTGGCCTATCGGGTGCGGGACACACTCATCGCCCTGCGCCGGGATCAGGCGCAGATGATTCTAATTGAACGCACGCCTGATACGATTGCAGCGTAGTGTGTGGTACGTGAACTCAGATCACGACCAGTTCACGCTCTACGCACCACGCGCTACGCAACAGATTGACAGATGAAAGGACCGAACTTCCTATGGCCGACAAAGTACACATCGAACCAATCCCCCTCACCTCTACCCACGGGGGCCACGCGGCTGCCGGCTGCGACAGTTGCGCCGTTCACAACGCGGGCGCGCTGCTGAAGCTGGGCGTGGATATGCAGAACTGGGATTACGTCGTCGCTCTGGCGGGCAATCCCAATACAGGCAAAAGCACCGTTTTCAACGCCCTCACCGGGCTGCGCCAACACACGGGCAACTGGCCGGGCAAGACGGTTGCCCGGGCCGAAGGTGGCTTCGTCTACAGCGACAAACGCTACAAATTGGTGGATTTGCCGGGAACCTATTCCCTGCTCGCCACCAGCCTGGACGAAGAAATTGCCCGGGACTTTATCCTCTTCGGCCAGCCCGACGTGACGATTATTGTGGTGGATGCCACCCGTCTGGAGCGCAACCTCAATCTGGTGCTGCAAACCCTGGAAATCACCGATCGGGCCGTTGTCTGTCTGAATCTGATGGACGAAGCCCGCCGCCACAAATTGGTCGTCGACGACCGGCGGCTGGCCCGGGATCTGGGCGTGCCCGTCGTGCCCACCGCCGCCCGCCAGGGCGAAGGACTGGCAGACCTGCTCCAGGCCGTCCACGAAGTTGCCACCGGCGCGGTGGTGGGCAAACCCTATCGGATGCAGAAAGAACCCAAAGCCATCAAAGGCGCGCTGGACAAACTGGTGGCCCAACTCACAACCGCCTTCCCCGGTCTGCCCAACGCCCGCTGGGTGGCCCTGCGCCTGCTGGATGGCGACGAAAGTATTGTGCAGGCTGTGCGTTCCGGCGAACTGGGCCAGCTTATCGTTGGCACACCGGACATTGCCAACCGGCAATCGACCCAACCTCGTACTGAACTTATCGAACGTAAAATGGAGGTAGCTGTATGACAGTCGATATTTCCACCGCGGGGATGCCCAACAGCCTTTCGCCCCGCCAACCCCAAAGCAACCCACCCGTCAGCGCGGATTCGATTCTCGCCAGCGTAGACGCCTTCCGCCGGGAGATGACCACCGACATCCACGAAGAATGGGTGGAGGCAGTCTACGGTGAGGCCTCCCGCCTGGCCGAGCGCAGCGTCATCCGCCCGGACCAGAAGGCCCGCTTCGATCTGGACCGCACCATCGATCGGCTGGTTACAAGCCGCTGGCTGGGCTTTCCAATTATGCTGGCCCTCTTCACATTTATCCTCTGGCTGACGATTGCCGGGGCCAACGTGCCTTCCGCAATGCTGGCCGACCTGCTTCTGGGCACAGTCCACCCCTGGCTGAAGGGCATCGCCGCCGCGATTTCCCTGCCCTGGTGGCTGGACGGTCTGCTCATCGACGGCATCTACCTGGGCACGGCCTGGGTGGTCAGTGTAATGTTGCCGCCTATGGCCATCTTCTTCCCGATGTTTACACTGCTGGAAGATTTGGGCTATCTGCCCCGCGTCGCCTTCAACCTGGACGCCATCTTCCGCAAGGCCGGCGCGCACGGCAAGCAGTCCATGTCAATGATGATGGGCTTCGGCTGCAACGCGGCCGGCGTCATCGCCACCCGCATTATCGACAGCCCGCGGGAGCGGCTGATCGCCATTATCACCAACAACTTCGCCCTCTGCAACGGGCGCTGGCCCACCCAGATTCTCATCGCCACGATTTTCATCGGCGGTCTGGTCCCCGCCCAACTGGCCGGGCTGATCTCCGCGGGCGCGGTGGTGGGCATTGCCCTGCTCGGCGTGCTCCTGACCTTTGCGGTCTCCTGGGCGCTCTCCCGCACAGTGCTGAAAGGCGAAGTCTCCACCTTCAGCCTGGAACTGCCGCCCTATCGTCCGCCCCGAGTTTTGCAGACAATCTACACGTCGCTCATCGACCGCACGATTTATGTCCTGTGGCGGGCGATTGTCTTTGCAGCCCCAGCCGGCGCGGCCATCTGGCTGACGGCCAACATTCCTGTGGGCAACATCAGCCTGGCCGAGTGGCTGATCAATGGAATGAATCCCTTTGGCCTGCTTCTGGGACTGAACGGCGTGATTCTGCTGGCCTATATCGTCGCCATTCCGGCCAATGAAATTGTCATTCCCACGATTCTGATGCTGACAGTCCTGACCACAGGAATGGTCGACGCGGGCGCGGGTAAAGGCGTAATGTTCGAGTTGGACTCGGTCAACGCCACGGCCGCGCTCTTTTCTGCGGGCGGCTGGACACTGCTCACCGCGGTCAACTTGATGCTCTTTAGTCTGATGCACAACCCGTGCAGCACAACGATCTATACGATCTACAAAGAGACGGGCAGCGTCAAATGGACAGCCCTGGCTTCCCTGATGCCCGTGGCCATGGGCTTTGTGGTAACATTCACTGTGGCGCAAGTGTGGCGGCTGTTTTCGTAAAAGCACTGCGTATTGCGTGCTACGTATTGCATAGGTAGTGCTATCACAGGTGATA
>JAHBVF010000037.1 GCA_019637685.1 Caldilineaceae bacterium
ACTTTTTTTATCTCCTTTTCCCTTGGCCATGTCCCGCCGCAGCCACCAATAAATCCCACCGACCAGCAACACCAGCCCCACCAGCAAACCGCTGAAGTCGCTGATAAATGTGCTGACTATCTCCCACTGGCTGCCAAAGGCATAGCCCAGCCCACCGTACAGAAGCAGCCAGGTAAGCTCACCCGCGGCCGCATAGCCCACAAAACGGAGCGTGCGGTAGCCGCTGCTGCCCGCAATCCAATTGGTGGGCACGGCAATCGGCGTGAGCAGACAGCGGGTCAGATAGATGGCGACGCCACCCCGCCGCTGAAAATAGACCTCTGCATTGCGCCAGTTCTCCATCTTGCCAAAGCGCTTCTGCATCCCCACCCGCAACAGCCGCCCCATTCCATAGCTCAGGGTATCCCCCGTCACCACAAAGAGCAGGGCCACCACCAACGTGGAAGGCAGGTCTAGCACGCCCTGCTGAATGAACGCGCCACTGGCCAGCACAAAGACTGTGCTGGGAAAAGGAACGCCCAGGGCAGACAGAAGGACGGTCACGCCCAGGGCCACTGCTCCGTATGTGATGATATATGTGAGAATCTCACCGCTCAGGTCCGCCAGGCTCATGGACGCCCCCTGCCAGCCTGCACACCGAGCGCGGTTGCCACGTCCTCCACCAGCCCACGCGGGCCATCGGGATACTTTTCTTCCGCGGCCAGCAACTCCAGGGGCTTGTCCGGGTTGAGCGTAGGCGAAAGACCTGTTTTGGCGAAAATCTCGGCCAGGGGAATGCCTGCGCTGTGGGCGATATAGCGCAGACTCATCCACGGGCGGATTTCGTGGAGACCGGTTGCCACGGGATCGGCCTGATAGGCCAGCACAGCCGCTTTGGCCCGCTCCACAATTACAGAACCGAAGTCAGGGAAAGGGGTCGGGAGCGGTCCTTCGCTCGGTGGGGGCGGCGCGGGCTGAATGCGCCCGATAGGTCGATCGGCATTGCGCCGGTCGAAGTCGACCCCCAGCGCGCTATAGAGATATTCCTCTGGCACCGCGTAGGCCACAGCGATGAAACGGATGGTCATCCAGCGCTGGATGGCGTCAACGTTTGCTGTGCCTGCATCCAGTCCCTGCTGCTGGATATAGCGCACCTGGCGGAAAGAGTGTAGAGAACGCAGGCCAAAGAGGACTGTCACCAGCAGGCCGATGAGTATCAGGGCCAGGGGGAGGAAGCGTCGCAGTTTGGACAGTATTGGTTTTTTGCTCGGTGTGCTGGTTGTCACTGATCCCTTTTCGCTCGACTGGAAAATCTGTCCTCGTTTTGGCTTAGCCTTCGCCCAGAACTTGCTGACCCATACGCACTGTCGCCCGCGCCAGCAAATCAAAATCGGCCAAGGCACGCATGGCTTCCCAGCCCTGGGGGTCGAGGGATTCTTGAGAAGATGCCTTGTGACTATTCAGCCGTCAGTCAGCCGGTTAGCAAACGTCGGTTGAGTAGCCTGGGGTAGTTTCCAGGCGTATCGAAACCTGTTTGCGGGTCTACCCGCTGAGTTTCGACACGGCCACAAACTGCTGTGGCCTGCTCAACCGGCGCTGGCCTGAATAGTCACGATGCCTTTTGCATAGGGGATTCCCGTTGTTTGGCTGGTTGGCTGGGTTGGGCAGCTTTCCCAGATGGTTAGATTGCGTAGTGAGCCGCGGCTTCTATCACCAGCCCGTTGCTGTCGAAGACGAATGACTCGGCGGCCTGTTGTCCCCCCGCTCCGAAATAGTGGATGACCACGCGATCGACCCCGGCATATACGCCTATCAACTCGAAACGCAGATCCGGGAGGCGGGACAAGGCCGTTGTCCAATAGACGGCCACCGCGGGCTTGCCCCGCAGCACACCGGATGGCTCACCCACGATCTGGACAATTTTGGGCGAGGCCATAACAAAGTCGTCCCGGTAGTGGGCCAGAATACGGGTCATATCGTGACTGTTCCAAGCGTCGATCCATTCCTGGGCAAAATGGGATGCAAAGGTGTCGTTGAGCATTTCACCACTCTCCTGCGTATTGAAGGCTGTAGGGCTGGGCCTGGGCCAAGGCCCAATAATAGTGCAACTCTGTCAACTGGCGCAGATGGAGCAGGTCGTGGGCGACCCACGCCGCCATAAAGTCACCGGCCCGCATTGTGCCCCAGGGCGCGGGATATTCCTGCGTCCAGTCGGGCGCGGTCAGCCCCCGCAGCCAGGCCAGGGACGCGTCTCGTTCCGCCAAATAGTCCGCCACAGCCGGGGCCAGTGCCCGCTGGTTATAGTCCCGGCTCGTCACCCAGCCCTGGGGATCGATGGGATGCCACGGCTCTGTGCCACCGTTCAAGGCCCAACCCACCCGGGTGCGGAAATCCTCCCGTTCTTCGTCGGCCAGATGGCAGATCACTTCCAGGATCGACCAATCGTCGGGAGTCGGTTTCCAGCCCGCCTGCTCGTCAGAAATATCCAGTGTCATCTGCTCGACTGCCCGCGCGTGTCGGGCCATTTGCGCAAGAAATACTTCCAGATTCATCTTTGGTTTCCTTCGTAACGATTGAGAAACGATAGATGTGTATTCTAGGGCATCTGGGGCTAATCGACAACCGAAAGACGAAAATTATGGGAACGGAACCGCCGAAACGGACACCCCGCTATCGTCAGATGATTCTGACCCTGTGGCAGGAGAACGAACGCAGCCAGATGGGGCCAGCCCGTTGGCGACTCACATTACAAAATCCCCACACCGAAGAACGAATGGGGTTTCAGGCGGTGGAAGAACTGGCCGCGTTTTTGCAGGCATGGATGGCGGCCCAGCCCGGAGAAAACAGCCGGAAAGCGGGCGGGCGTGGGTCACAGCCGTAGTGGTTTTGTCGCGGCGATTGGTCCTGCTTTTTCAGCAGAGAGCGGGCTCAAACCCGGACTTTTCTGAGCACCATGCCGCTCAGTACTTTACCAGTGAAATTCTTGCTTTTTGTGCAAGAAATGAGAAGTTTTTGTATACACGGATGAAAAGGAACACGGATCAGAAAAATCCGTGTTCACAACCCTCTTTGGCTTTGGCTTTGCCAGGCTAGGCGGCACGCCCGGCTGACACCGAACAACACCGAAAATCATCCGCAGATGACGCAGATTTTCACAGATTGAATCCGTCTCCATTCGTCCCACCCGCGTTTATCCGTGACTATTTACACATCAGGCGACACGACCGGCTGACACCGATAGCAGTGAAAATCGTGACTATTCAGGCCAGTGCCGGTTGAGTAGGCCACAGCAGTATGTGGCCGTATCGAAACCAAAGCGGGTAGACCCGCAAACTGATTTCGATACGCCTGGAAACAGCCCCAGGCTACTCAACCGACGTTTGCTAACCGGCTGGCTTATGGCTGAATAGTCACTGAAAATCATCCACAGATAGCACAGATTCTCACAGATTGAATCCGTGTTCCCTTTTATCCGTGTATACCACCCTATTTTCAGAACAGGACTTGACACCCAAACCTTCTACCGCACTCCCTACTCCTATGGCCGCTTCCCGAAAGGTTGTCTTGGGCTATTTATATCGTCACTTCTTATTTGCCTATACCCTCCTGATTTCTCTTGTGCTGACGGGGTGGGGTGCTGCATGTGGCTATCTATCGATGTTTTAGGCCGCTGGTGGTATCATTTACTCCCGACGGCCTGACAACCAATATGGTCCAATCTTATATCTGTGGAATGATCAGCAAAGGATGCATTGACCACAGACTTGTAAGCTAACTTTGCATTTGCAGAAATGGCCCCGTATACGACTTGTCTTTGTCCCTCGCCTGACTTATAATTGCCGCATTGTTCCACGCGGCTGCTCCCACTACAACGCTCTCCACATCCACGCGGCTGCTTGCACAACCCAATTATTCTCACAACACGCACTCGACTTTAGCCATTTTTTATATTGCTCCGTGTTTCAACTACAGGAGAGCGGATTTCAGTATTCGAAATAGGTGATGGTCGTTGAAAACCCACGACGTTTCCTATTTCTACTACACCATTCCGCCAATAACCTGCCACTCCGGTGCGACATTTCGAGAAACCAGTTGAAAATGGCTAAAGTCGAGTGTGAGCAGAAAGTGAACACTTTTTGGGCTGTACAGCTTTGGCCGGATCGCGTAGATTGAGTAGAGAACAGAATGATGGGGAAATTATCAACGCAAAGATGCAAAGGAGCAGAGATGCAAAGATTTGTAGGTTCTCCTCAGCGTCTTTGCATCTCTGCTCCTTTGCGTTAAAAATGGCCCTTTCATCATTCCGTTGATCAGTACAGGATCGCGTAGATTGGGGCGGCTTTACAGATTGTATCAATCCATTTACGATTACAGGAGAAAGCGCAATGAATGGAAACGAAGTGCTTCAGCAGGCCATCGGTTTTGCCACCTATTATATCCAGCAGGTGATGACCGATGTGACACCAGAAATTGCCCACAAGGACCCCGGCGGCACGATGCAGACGATTGCCGCCACCTATGCCCATGCAATTGTCAGTACCGACTGGCAGATTCACACTTTTTTCCGCGGTCAGCCTGCCCTGTATGAAGGCGAATGGGCCAGCAAGACCGGTGTGACCCCGACCAGCCCGATGATTTCGCCTGAATGGGGCAAAAATGTGCAGGTGGACCTGCCCCAACTCCACGCCTATGCCCAGGCTGTCTTTGGCGCACTGATGCCCTATGTGGCCGCGGCGGACCTGGACCAAATGATCGATCTGTCAATGATCAATGCGGGTAGCCAGAGTCTGGGGTGGTGTCTGGCGAATTTGGTGGCGGGCCATCTGTCCGCACTGACAGGCCAGATTGCCGCGGTGAAGGGCTGCTTTGGCTTGAAGGGGGATATGTTCTAAACTTGGCAGACTGTGGAACAGTGTGTGGAGCGTGAGAAGGATTCTGGTTCTCACGCTCTACACATTCCTCCACAACGAAACCCATACACCCACAAGGAGAATCCAGTGTCTTCTCTCCGTCTTCTCATCATCGGCGCACACCCGGACGATCCAGATTTTGGCGCGGGCGGACTGGCCGCGCTCTACAGCCGTCTGGGCCATACAGTAAAAATGGTCAGCGTGACCAACGGCGATGCCGGCCATCACGAAATGGGCGGCGCGCCCCTGGCCTGGCGGCGGCGAGAGGAAGCCGCCGCGTCCGGGCGCTGCCTGGGCACAGAGTACATCACTCTGGACAACCACGACGGCGCTCTGATGCCGACGCTGGAGGTGCGCCATCAGCTTATTGCCCTCATCCGGGAGTTCCAGCCCGACCTGATGACCACCCACCGGCCCAACGACTATCACCCCGACCACCGCTACACTTCTCAACTGGTGCAGGACGCCTCCTATCTGCTCACTGTCCCCAATGTGGTCTCCCACATCCCCCACCTGACAAAGATGCCGGTAATTGTCTACACGTGGGATCACTTCCAGCGCCCCTACCCCTTTGCCCCGGATGTGGTGGTGGGTATTGACAACGTATTTGAGCAGAAGCTCGACGCGCTCCATTGCCACGTTTCGCAGATGTATGAGTGGCTGGCCTACAACGGGGGCTACCTGAGCGAAGTGCCGGACGATCCGGCCGCGCGGCGGGCCTGGCTAGGAACGTTCCGCGCGCCCCGTTTCCGCCAGGCCGCGGACCTTTACCGGGAGATGCTCATGGCTGACTACGGGGAAGAACGGGGGCGGCAAATAGAGTTCGCCGAAGCCTTTGAAGCCTGCGAGTACGGCGCGCCGTTGACAGCAGAGAGCCGCCAACGGCTTTTCCCCTTCTTTTGATCCATCCAGACGGCCACCTTCTGTTAGCCGTCACCGCGCCGCAGCATGAGATAGCCTTGTCCCCATTCTGCTCCGCGGCCATCAGCGGGGTGAAGCCGCCTGCCTGCTCGGCCTGCCTATCCGCGCCCGCTTCCAGCAGCGCTCGCACAATTGTGGCGTTGCGCCCGGCTACACCGGCGTGGATGGCCTGCAATGCGGAGCCGTTCTTGCTGACCGCGTGAATGTCCGCACCTTTGGCAATCAGCCAGAGGGCCACTTCCTCCTGCCCAAAATAACAGGCCAGTTGCAGGGGCGTGAAGCCGTCTTTGGCGAACCAGTCAATCGTCGCCGGATTCCACGCATAGTACTCCTCCACTTCGGACAGATAGCCGATGGCCGCCGCGGAGAAGATGTCCAACTCTGCACCTGCCTTGTGCAGCTTCTGGGCAAGGGCGGTCTGATGGGCATAGGCGGCCACCAGTACAGCCGATTGCTGGTTGGCGTCCGTGGCATCCATCAGCAGTGGGTTCTTTGCCAGCAATCTATCAACTTCCTCTGCGTTCCCGGCCTGAATGGCGGCCATCAACGCGGCGCTGTCGGCCACGGCCTCAACAGCCCGTTCACTCCACTCTGTGATGGCCCGGGCCAGGGATTCACATTCGCCAGCCAGTTCAGGCGCACCCATCAGCGCCCCTTCCACCCGGCCCAATGCCTGATAGAGCATACGCGTGTGCAGGGCCATTTCGTGGGGGATGTGGCCCAATGCCAGCAGCGTCTTCTCGATCTGCATTCTGTGCTCGCGCAGATGCGCGGTGAAGCGCCCCACACGAAAAGCGACCGACGGTTGCTCCGGTTCCCAGAAGGGGGAACGGGCTTCCAATTGCCCATGGGTCAGCCCGGCCAGCTTTGTCTCTATCAGAAAATGCAGGCGTGTATAGGCGGTCAGAACTGCTGCGGGGCCATCGGTTTCGGCGGGCAGCGGCCCTGCTTCGGGCAGCAGCGCGCCTCTCTGATCGCGCGGCGGCATAACGGCTGTCTCGTGCTTGGCCTGCGCGTCTATACCGGCCAGAATCGAGATGAAAAATGAGCGTTCGGCTTCGTATAGATGGTGCAGGGCCTCGACAACCGGCCATTCGCCCTGGGCTGGCGCGCGGGTCAATTCTTCCGGCTCGATCCCGGCGAGCAGTCCTTCTAAATCCCGGTAGGCCACCCGGTGGTGGCCGAGGAGGTGTTGGATGTGGGTGATTGGGTTGCCGGTTTTGGCGCGCTGAACGAGCAACGCAGCAGACAACGCGTCCAAATCCTGGGCCGTGCCCAGCAGAGCCATACGCACACCCGTGTAGTCGCCCCAGGCAAACGCACCGCTCGCCAACTCAGCGTCGGACAAGTGTGCGGTAGCCGAGGCCAGTCCCTTGACCGCACTACGCAGTTGTTCAATTGCCATCGCCCCCCTCCTTTTTTCTGGATTAACCTGAAAATAGCCACGGATTCACGCGGATAAACACGGATAGAATCTGCGTAATCTGCGCCGCTATTTTTATTGCTGATTGTGTCCCACCCGGTGTGTACACTATTCGTGACTATTCAGGCCAGCGCCGGTTGAGTAGGCTGGGGCAGTTTCCAGGTTGCTCAACCGACGTTTGCTAACCGGCTGGCTTATGGCTGAATAGTCACCACTATTCTAAATAATCTGTACTGATCAACGAGATGATGAAGGGGCCATTTTTAACGCAAAGGTGCAAAGGAGAACCTGCAAATCTTTACATCTCTTTTGCATCTTTGCGTTGATACTTTCACCATCATTCTGATCACTACACTATTCTGAATAATCAGCCGTATACAATCGGTGCTACCGGAGCCAGATGTTGTCCTGGATCACATACCCTCTGAACCCCAGCCGCTGGGCCAGATGCAGGGATGCCGCGTTCTCCCGGTTGCAACGATATTGCATCATCCGGTTCTGGCGAAAGGCCCACTGGCAGAGCGCGTGAACCGCGGCGCTGCCAAAGCCCCGCCCCCGGAATTGGGGATGGGTGAGGACGCCGGGGTCCACAAATCCGGCTCGCTCGTAGGCGCTGGCGGCTGTGACCAGAAAGGGTGTCTCGCCCTGGCCCCGCAGTTGGAAGACACCGCAAGCGATCTCGTGAGCGACCGATACATAGGCGTCAGATACATCCTCCAGCGAAACTGCCTCCTCCAGCAGGCGTATATGACTGTCATCCCCCGAGGTGAGCCGACGCAGGGCAAAGCCGCCGGGCAGATGGCGTTCGGGCAGATCGTCGGGGAAAAGATGCAAGATCAGCCCGCGGGTGAGTGTTTCAATTGGCCGTGTGTGCTCGTTTGTCGGGAGCCAGCCAGCCGCTACGGCACTGGCATCCACGACTTTTCCCAGGGGCAGCCCATCCACAATCTGCTGTAGCTGCTCACCGTCTGCGGGGCTGTGCTCGATGAATGTGTGTTGGCGAATGGTTGTAAAGTGAATAACCGACGCGCTATCGCTGTCGAGGCGTGCCCGAAAACTGACGCCCGGAACTCCGAAGAGTTCCGGGCTGCAATGCCAGTAGTCGGCCCAGCTTTGGTAGATCAGATCGTCGAATGCCTGGCGCTGATCGTCCATTTGACTTGTTTCTATTCCCCACTGGCCGGCGTGGGTATGGGTTCTGTCTCAGGCTCTGTTGCGGGTTCTGGCGCAGGGAGCGGCGTGGGATCAGCCGTGGGGCTTGGCTCTGCCGGCGGCAAGGGAACGCCGCTGACTTCGGCCAACCGTTCCAGCACCACCTGCAAAGCATCCATCTGCGTGCCATAGGCTGCCCAATCCCCTGTCTGCAAGGCTGCCTGGGCCAGGGAATAAATGGTATTGGCCTCCACAATCAGTTCGTCCAGCGTGCTCTGGGAAAGATCCGCGCCGGGCCGATCTGTGGTTGGCTCGCTTGGCAGGTTATCGAGCACGTTCTCTCCATCCACCAGTGCCAGTTCGGCCAGGCGGGCGTCTTCCAGCACATCCCGGCCAAAGAGTTCGGCCAGCGCCAACCCCAGATTTTCGGCCATAATGACCCGGTCCGGTGTGGCCAGGATCACCCGTTTCAGCTCAGGAATTTTGCCCGATGCCGCCTGAAGATACAGCGGCTCCACATAGAGCAGGCTGCCGCTGATGGGGATCACCAGCAGATTGCCCCGGATTACCTGGCTGCCCTGCTGATTCCACAGGCTGAGCTGGGAACTGATCACCGGGTCCTGGTCGATGCGGGCCTCGATCTGCTTGGGGCCAAAAATCAGCGAGTCTTTGCCAAAGCGATAGACCAGTTTTTGGCCGTATTTCTCCGGGTCATTCTGGGCGGCAAGCCAGGCGATCATATTTTCCCGGTTGGCCGGGGTGAATGGAAGTATCTGGATAAAGTCCAGGTCCTGGCTGTCGGGCAGCTGCATCAGGACATAATAGGGTTCGATGGGCCGCGGCCCATCATCAAAAACTTCCTGGGGCCAGGCCCACATATCCTCCCGGTTGTAGAAATCCAGGGGATCGGTCATCTGATAGGTCAAAAACATATTGGCCTGGATGCTGAAAAGATCGTTGGGGTAGCGGATGTGGGCCTTTTGGTCCGCGGGCATGGCCGCGTAGTCCGAGAAGAGGTCGGGGAAAATCTTGCGATAGGCCGCAATGATCGGTTCGTCCTCGTCCACTACATAAAATTTCATAGCGCCCGTATAGGCGTCGATAACAATCTTGACCGAGTTGCGGATGTAATTGAAACCTGGCGGGATCGTATCGGTTCCCGCCCGGCTTGGCTCGCTGTAGGGGAAGCGATTGCTGAGGGTGTAGGCGTCGAGGAACCAGTACATGCGTCCTTCGTCGCTGATGACCAGATAGGCGTCGTGGTCGTAGTGCAGAAAGGGCGCTACCTCTTCCACCCGTTCCCGGATGTTGCGCCGCCAGAGAAGTTCGCTTTCTGGTTTCAATTCCTCGCTGATGAGCAGATTCACGTCGGCAAAACGCAGGGAAAAGGCCAGCCGGGTAAAGAAGTTGCCGATGGGAATGCCCGTGTCCGCGGCAAAAGTGGTAGTGGCATTGCCCCCTTCGTTGCGGGGATAGTCGAATTCGGGTGTGTCGGTCTTGACAACCACATAGCCGCTGGAGCGCTCACCGAAGTAGATTTCGGGCCGGGTCACATTGATAAGCCCCTGGGTGGGCAGGTCTTTCAGAATAAAGGTGGGCAAACCATCCTTTGTGATCTCGGCCACGGGCGAGGCTGCTGCGCCGTATCCGTGGGTGTATACCAGCTTGCGGTTGACCCACGTCTGCGCCTGCACTTCCAACTGTTCCGGGACCAGCTCGCGGGCGGCCAGCATCACTTGGCGGCGCTCGCCATCAATGGTATAGCGATCGATGTCGATGTCGTTGAAGATATATTGCTGGCGCAGGGCCTGCACCTGATTGTAGGTTTGCAGCAGGGGGCGATAATCCCACAGGCGGATATTGCGCACGGTTTCCGGTTGCTCCAGCAGCCCTTCGGCGGTCAGGTCGCCCGTGGCATTGTAGTTTTTCTCGACAATGTCGTTCAGTTCAAAGGCAATGCGGGTGAACTCGATATTGTCCAGAATAAAGGATTCTTCCCGTGTGTATTCGTTGGGGTCCACCTGAAGGCGCTGAACAATGCCGGGGTAGATGTTGCCGGCCAGCGCGGAGATAGCCACCCATATCACCAGCACCACGACAATCGCCCGCCACGCCTGACGCAGCACCACATTCACCAGCAGGAGGACCGCGGTAATGAGGGTGACGATAGCCAGCAGATTGTAGGCGGGCAACTGGGCATTGACATCGGTGTAGCCAGCCCCAAAGACCGCGCCCCGGGTGCTGTAGACCAGTTGCAGCGCGTCCAGACGGTATTGCCAGGCGATGAGCAAAAGAATCAGCGCACCCAAACCGCTCAGGTGGGCACGCACCGCGGCACTGGCATTCCAGCCCCGCCAGCCAATGCCGCTGACCAGAGCAGAGGCGATCAGTGTCATTACCAGACTGGTCAGCATCCAGTTGCGCGCGATCTGCCAGATGGGCAATGTGAAGATGTAGAAGCCCACGTCCTTGGCAAAAATAGGATCAGCCAGATGAAAGGGCGTCTGGTTGAGATAAAGCAGCAGGTCTTCCCAATAGGCCGACGCCCCGGACCCCATAAAAAAGGCCAGGACCACACCCACCAGCAGCACCGCGGGTGTAATGCGCACGCCCACAGTCTGGGCAATCTGATCCAGCGGGGAGCCGTCCAGCCCCCTGGGTTCCAGGCGGCGGGCGATCAGCACATTGGCCACAAAAAAGAGGAGAAATATCGCGCCACCGGCCAGGAAGAGACCCACCGACGCGGTGATGCGTGTCCAGTAGACAGACGAGAGGGTCAGGCTGTTATACCAGGCCAGATCGGTAAAAAAACCGAGGACCCCATTGAAGAGAGAGATCAGAATAAAAGGAATGACCATCCACCACAGCAGCCGGGGATTGCCTTGGGGCGAATTGTTGCCGCCCCCGCCGCCCCCTGTGGGACGCCGGGGAATGTCATTGCCATTGCCCCCATCCAACAGTTCTTCTTCAATTGTGGTCCAATCGTCTTCATTGAACTTTTCCAGCAACTCACGAAACGGGTCACGTTCTGCCATGTCACATCCTTATGTTTTGCGTGTAGCCATAATTGGAAGGGCCGGTGGCCGACCGACAGGGGGCAGCGCCGGGTATGAAATCTGTCTTTCCCCCTTATTGTACCAGACTTTAGCCGGTTCAGCCCGTGAACATCTGTACAATTGGCTTCCTGCGAACATCCGCGCTCTGTCGTCGCTGTGCTATACTGACGGCTATGTCAAACGATCATCCGCAACCGGGCGTTGCACCTTTTCCGGCTGAAGCCAGCCGTCAAATGGATTTTTTGACCCGAATCAGGCCACACCTGATCCGTCAACCCTGGCTGGCCGCACTCTGGCTGAGTGGCTCCGCGGCACTGGGACACAGTGACCGCTGGAGCAGCGTCGATCTCCACCTGCTAGTGGACCCGGCCCCGGAGTTGGCATCTTTTGCTGACCGCCTGGCTGAACTGCTGAATGCCACTTTCCCCGACGGGTGGACCCAATTGGGGCCGCAGCGAACACAACAGCCCAACGCGCTGGAAGGCATAACCCACGCCCGCCTGCCGGGGATTGCCAACCGGGGCGGCGTCTATTTCCGTCTGGGCTGGACTGGCCCGGCAGAGCTGGCCGCCCATCTGGCGTCCCACGGCCCCATCCGGCTGCTCTGGGCGCAGGACGCGCTGCCGCCCGAACAATTTGCGCTGCTGGGCACGCCTGTCCCCCGCTTTCAAAAGGCTGAACGGGCCGGGGTGGAGCAGAGGCTGCTCGGCTTCTGGCAACTGCTGGCCTTGCTGCCTCCTCTGATGAACCGAGGTGAGCATCTGGCGGCTGCCGATTTGCTCCACCGGCTGCGGGGGGTGCTGACAGAACTGGTGGTGGCTCTGAACGGCGCAACGCGTCCGGCGAATGCCACCCGCGTCAACCAATTTCTGGGACCGGCGCAGCAGGACGCCTTTGAAAAGAGCCTGCACCAGACCGAAAATCTGGCAGAAAGCTGGACTGGCCAAGCCGTGGCTTTGATTGTACTCTATCGCTGGTATGCACCCCAATTGGTCGAAATCCACAGCCTGGGCTATCCGACGGCGTTAGAGGCGACAGTTCTCGCCCTGCTCAGCGCGGAAGTGCCCGGCTGGCCGGCACGGATTACCACCGCCTGATGCCTGAGCTACGCCGCCGCCCCCGAATTCTCTTTGTGGCTCCCTTTGGCCTGGGCAAAAAGGCGACCGTCTGGGCGCGCATTCTGCCGTTGGCCCGCTTTCTGGCTGCGCAGGATTGCTTTGTCACGCTGCTCATCCCCCCCTGGGACACACCCGCGGACGCGGGCCGGCGTTGGGGGGATAAGGGGGTGGAGATCATCCACACCGAATTGTGGGGGGGGCCTTTGTTTGTGCTCCGCCGATTGTTGGCCGAGATAGACAGACAGCAGCCGGACATTGTGCATATTGTCAAACCCCGGGCCTATGCGGGACTTGTGCAGTGGATGCTGTGGCAGCGCCAGGGCCGGGCCGGGCGTGAAGGCGCGCCCCGGGGTCCCTGGATTGTGCTGGATGTGGATGATTGGGAACAGGCCTGGTCGGGCATCGGTGGCTATCATCCGCTGATGGCCCGTTTTTTGGAATGGCAGGAACGCTGGGGATTCGCCCACGCCCACGCCATCACCGCGGCCAGCGGCTGGCTGCTGCACAAAGCCAGTGAATTGGCCCCGGGCACACCAGCCCTCTATTTGCCCAATGGGGTTGTGCCGCCCGCGCGGCCGGCCCCCCGGCCCGCCTTCGATATCCACCGCCCGCCCACCATTCTCTGGTTTACCCGTTTTATGGAAGTGGAACCGGCCTGGATGGGGCGCTGGTGGCAGGCAATGGCCGCGGCCCGCCCGGATATTCATCTGCTGGTGGCCGGCGCGCCTCTGCAACAGGGACGCAATGGCCCCTTTCGCATGGCCCTGGGCCGTGGCGACGACGCGGTGACGTGGCTGGGCTATGTGCCCGCTGCCCAACTGGCCGATGTTTACGCCCGCTCGGATTGCGCTATCTTTCCCGCCGACAATATCCCGCTCAATCAGGCCAAGTGTAGCGTGAAAGTGGCGAATACACTGCTGGAGGGTGTGCCGGTGATTGCCAGCGCGGTGGGTGAACAGGCCCGTTATGGCGCGGATGGGGCGGCCCGCCTGGTCCCTGCCGATGCCAGCCCGGAAGAATTTGCCGCGGCCGTGGACGATGTGCTCTCCCGGCCGGGAGAGCAGGCCGAATTGGCTCTGCGCGCCCGCAGTTGGTTGCTCAGTCGCTACGATTGGGAGCAATTGGGAGAAGAACTGCTGGGTTTGTATCGGCAACTTCTCCAAACCACGCGGCCGTCTGCCCAAGATGTCACGAAGCGCGCGTACTATAACAGAGCACGTTAATTCTATAATTCCACTTCTGCCAACATCCGTTCAGACCTTCCTCAGGAGGAGACCCGATGACTGTCCATCATTTCCAACCCACCCACTATCACACGACAATTGGCTCCCACCAACCCGTGCTGCGCGTCCGCAGCGGGGATACGATTGTCACCACAACCGTTGACGCGCGGGGCGCGGGCGAAACCGGTCAACAGATCACCCCGCCTGGCAATCCAATGACCGGCCCTTTTTATGTGGAAGAAGCCGAACCGGGGGATACCCTCGTTGTGCATTTGGACAAACTGACGCCCAGCCGACCCACAGGCTGGACACGCAAAATGGTGGCCCCGAATGTGGTGGACCCGGACTACGTGACCCAACTTCCCTGGCCCGCCCGCCCGGAGGATTCCCTGGCGATCTGGAATATCGACAATGCCGCGGGCACGGCTACGCTGGACGACACATCGACCAGTCTGGGCACGTTTGCTCTGCCTCTGGCGCCGATGGTGGGCTGCTTTGGCGTGGCCCCGGCCAAGGGCGAGGCCATTTCCACGGCCACTTCTGCCCAGCACGGCGGCAATATGGACTATCGGGGTTTTGTGGAAGGGGTGACGGTCTACTTCCCAGTGTTGACGCCCGGCGCGCTCTTTCACATCGGCGACGGCCACGCGCTGCAAGGCGATGGGGAGATCGTCGGCACGGGTATCGAAATTTCCTTCGATGTGACAGTGACCCTTTCTGTGCAGAAGGGCAAACTCATCCACTGGCCTCGGGGTGAAAACGCCGACTACATTTTTACTGTGGGCAATGCCCGTCCGCTGGACCAGTGTGTGCAGCACGCCACCACCGAAATGCTGCGCTGGCTGCAAAATGGCTATAATCTTGACCCGGTGGGCGCGCATATTTTGATGGGGCAGTGCGTGGAATACGACCTGGGCAATATCTTTGACCCGGCCTATACAATGGTCTGTAAGGTTCCTAAGAAGGTGTTGAGATAGTAGGGATTGGGGATTTCGTAATGACGCGTCGCGCGCGTCACTACGAAATCCCCAATCCCTAATCCCTAATCCCTAATCCCTTATAAACCCTTATACGTCCACAGCCGGTTGGCCGCGAAGTTCCAGAAGAGGACGACGCCGATGGCGAGCAGTTTGGCGACGTTATAGGAGAGGGTGAAGCCCAGATGCTCGTCGCCCACGAACGCGATCCATTGGCTCTCGAAGCCGTGATGGATGGTCAGGAAGACGGCCATATTGATGGCAAGCCCAATCAGACTGACCAGCGCGAACTGACCCAACTGCTTGCCCGCGTGGCGTTCCTGGCTTTCGGGAAAGGTCCAGCGCCGGTTGAGGAAGAAATTCTGAACCACCGCCGCGATAAAACTGACCCCGTTGGCCTGCCATTCCTGAAAGCCGGCAATTTGGATCAGAATGTTTAGGATAGCAAAATCTGTCACCGCGCCGGCCGCGCCGACTGTGGCAAATTTGACAAAGCGCTTGGCTTCCTGGCGCTGGCGTCCTTTCAACGGGATGACGCTGGACAGATTCACACGCATTCCTTTTTTCGTATAGCTTCTGCTACGCCCAACCAGAGCGCCAGATGCAGATAGATGCCTTGTACATACAAATTGTCGAAGATGTGGTGGATGGATAGGTGCGCTGTCACGCCCAACACCCCCACAAGCAGCGCCCGCTCCCAACTGCCCGAACAGGCCGCACGCGTGCCCTTCCACAGCCAGCCAGCGATTCCAGCCCACATCAACAGATAGGCTGCCAGCCCGAACAGCCCTGTTTCGGCCAGCACATTCAGATAAATGTTGTGGGCGTGCCCCAGCGCGTTTTCCCAGGCGGGCAAGCGTACATCTGGATAGACTGCTGCATAATTGCCCGGTCCCACGCCCAGCCACGGGGTAGTTTCCCACATGCGCGTCGCGGCCAGCCAGTGGGCCAAGCGCTCGATAACAGAAAAATTTTCGTCGGTCACGGGCTGGACAATAATTTGCTCAATATCCATACCCAAATAGGCAGGCAGATCAGCCAGCCGCTCCGCAAGAGGGGCGGGCAGCGCCCCAGGACGTAGCCCGCCCACCGCACCCAAAAGAAGCAGGGCCAGCAGACCGATCAGCCCGGCGATCAGCATCCGTCGACTGCGGGCCACAACCACCAGCCCCACGCCTGCTGCCGCGCCCAGCCATCCACCCCGGCTCCAGCTTGCCAGTAGCCCTGCTCCGATTGTTCCTGCCAGTCCAGAATAGAGCAGCGCCCAGACCAGCGCGTTGCGTCGCTCCTGGCCCGGTGTGGAAGAAGACACCAGCCGTTGCCAGCCCCACAACGCCAGGCTAACCGCCACCGGAAGAGTCAACCCCAGATAGCCAGCGTAGGGATTGGGCTGGTGAAAGCTGCCCGCGGCCCGCATAAAACGGTCCAATAGTACAAATGTGTCCGGCCCGATGCGGAAGAGAAATTGGTAGACGCCCAACAGCCCCTGAAGCGCGCCCCCTGCCAACAACGCCAGCACCAGCCAGCGGCTCTGGCCGGGTGTCAGCGTCGACCCCACCAGCCATACGACGAGCAAAAGTTCGGTCCATTTTATCACTTCGGCGGCTGCTTCGGTCAAATTGACTGCGCTGTACGTGGAAAGGAGCAGCGCGGCCAGGTAGGGCGCAACCCAACCGGCCAGGGGGGATGGGTCTAGACGCACGGAACCGCGGCGCACCCCGTCAGCAAACCAGAGCGCGATTGCGCCTGCCAGGAGCAGATCGGTCACGCTCAGCGGCCCGGCTTTGATTCCACTGGTAAAGGGCAGCAACAGGGCAATTCCCAGCCAGGCCAGCCACGGGCGGCGCAGGACGATCAGTGCGCTCGCCACGCCGCCAATCAGCAGCCCCACCAGGGGCAGCGGCAAGGCTGCCAGCAGCCAGGCCAGTATCAGCAGGGCGGCGGCGGGCAGGAACAGACGCTGGATTGTTTTGGTTTCCCATCGGGAAGGATAGAACAGATCGCTGGACATTCTTCTGCTCTTTACATCACTTTTTGCATCACTTTTTGCATCACTTTTTGCGTCACTGGCACTGTATTGCCACTGGGCCTTTGTATCACTCAACAGAGAAGCCCGACCATTCCCGGTCGGGCTTCTCTGCGCTGTGGCGGAGAGGGTGGGATTTGAACCCACGAGGGCGTAAACCCTACGCGTTTTCGAGACGCGCGCACTCGGCCGGACTATGCGACCTCTCCCTGTCAATTGTGCGTGGCTATCGTATCAAATTCCAGCGAATTTGTACAATTTTGCTGCTTGAACTGCTAATCTATAGGTTGGGTAGACACCGCTGCTGATCTGTCACCCGCCCGTTTGATACGTACGGCGTCTACCCAACACCCACGCGATGGCGGGTTCCTTCGGCGGACAATAGAGCGGCTTTCCTTCTGGTCTGTACCGAAAGAAGCCAACCTACAGCAGAGCATCGGCCAGCCCGATGAAGTTGGGGACGGTCACATCCGGCTGGTAGGGGGAATCCTCCACGGGCAGGTGATAGCGATCCACGTACGCGGCCCGGAAGCCGCAGGCCCGCGCACCCACCACATCAAAAGAGTTGGCGGAAACCATCAGGCATTCGCCCACTTCCAGCCCCAGCAGGTGCGCGGCCCGGCGATAGACCCCGGGATGGGGTTTGAACGCGCCGTTGCCTGTGGCCGAGATGATCTCATCAAAAGGCCACTGCACCCGGTTCTGGGCCAGATGCGTCAAAAATTGGGGATCGCCGTTGGAGAGGACGACCAGCCGGTAGCGGCCTTTCAGCCGTTCCAGCCCGGCGAGCACCTCTGGGAAGGGGGAGAGAAACTGCCAGGCAGCCATCAATTCATCCACCCGGGCTGGTGTGGCGTCCAGGCCGTTCAGGCGCAGGACGTAATGGCACGCCCGGCGCACGGTTTCCAGATAGCCCGCGTGGCCCAGCATCATAATTGTGTCCTGATACTGCTCCAACCGTTGCCGCCCCCGCCAGTCTGCCCAGAATTTGTCTGCAGAAACGTCGTGATTCTCCCGCTGCAAAAATTGGGCAATATACGGCGTCAAGCTGCCGCCCAAATCCAGGACAGTGCCGAAGAGGTCGAAGGTCAATGCTTTGACTGGGGGGAAGTTGTCCATAGGGGATACCTTTCGTTGGCGAGAGTTACATTGGCGGCGGACGGCGGACGGCAGACCGCCCATTCGTATTGCGCGACGCGCCGTCTGCGGTCAGATGTCTGCCGTCTATGCCAATAGCGCGTCGGCAACCGGAAAAACCATCCGCTCGTCTGCATCAAACGCCAGGGGCCGGGCCGGGCCGATAACTTCCAAAGCCGGATGCATTTCCACTTCTGCCAGCAGCGCCGCGGAGAGCCAGAGTGTGCTCAGTTCCAGCGTGTTTTTGATGAGCGCGACACGGGCTGTTGACAGATCGATGCCAGCGAGTCCGGCGTCGATAACCGCCCGGTCGTGGGGCATTGTGGCCGGTTGTTTGGCCCCCGCAAAGTTGCGCGCGGTCAGACAGTTGGTGTAGGTCGCTTGCCAGTCCACCTGTTCCACCAGCCGCTGGGGGATCAGATCGGCCATACCGATGCCCGACGCGTTGCCGTGGCTGTCGGGGGTCAGCTCCAGCACCGCGATACAGCGGTAGTCGGGTTCCCGCGGCCCCGCGTTGCGCCGCCACATCCCAATCACATTCGTGTCCATCCCCGTGCCGCTGATGTCCTTGCCCATCTCCTGCACAATCAGCAGGTCCAGGGGATCGAAGGGGAGGCCGGGCTGCAAACGCTTCGCCAGTTCCAGCAGGGGCGGCTCGTCGCGCTCAATGCGCTGGCCGGGAATGACCGCGACGCAAGCCGGGTTGTGTTGGCCGTTTTCCACAATCGCCACACCGGCGATGACCGGTTTGCTGGCAATGGCGACCCGGGCAGCCTTGGGCATGGCCGTGGATACGCCGTGGGCGTGGATGACATCCGCGCCCGCTGGTTTGCCCAGGCCAATGGCAAGCATTTTGAAGAGTCCACTCTCCCACGGCGCGCGGAAGGCGGTGTGGGCCTTCACCCGGTTGACGGGAATCACCGCGTCGGCCTGGGCCGCGTTGCGATCCCACAGGACGGGCATGCCATCGGGCGCGCTGCCAATCTGCACCGTCTCCAGACTGCTCAGAATCGGCACGCCCAGCTTGCCCATGCCGTAGCCCAGTAGCACCTCCCGCTGGCCTTCGGCGGTGGCCGCGCCGTGGCTGCCCATCGCGGGGACAAGAAATGGATCCGCGCCCGCATCCAACAGACTTTCCACCACCGCGCCCACCACTTCGGCATAGCAGGAGATGCCCCGGCTGCCCACGGCCACGCAGACCCGCATTCCGGGCTTCACCTGCTCGGCCAAAGGCAGCGCGGCCATTCCGGCGTGCACAGCCGCGCGCACATCCGCCACTGCTTCCATAGAGACCTGCTGGCGCACGGGCGTCAATATCAGCTCAACGCTCATCTTGTCATCCCTTCATCCTGTCATTCTTCCCCCACCTGCGTCTTCAGCCAGGCGTTGATGAACATATCCAGATCGCCATCCAGCACAGCCGAGGGGTTGCCGGTCTCCGCGTCTGTGCGCAGGTCTTTCACCATTTGATAGGGGTGCAGCACATAGGAGCGAATCTGTGTGCCAAAATCGGCGTGGACATTCTCGCCCTTTACCCGGGCCCGCTCCTCGGCAATCTTCTCCTGCTCGATTTCATAGAGCTTGCCGCGCAGGATTTTGAGGGCGAGTTCCCGGTTTTGGCCCTGACTACGCTCGTTCTGGCAGGTGACGACAATGCCGCTCGGCTCATGAAAGAGACGGACGGCAGTGGCGTTCTTCTGTACACTTTGGCCGCCCGCGCCACTGCTCAGAAAGACATCGATGCGGATGTCGCTGGGGTTGATTTCGATCTCAATGTCATCGTCGATGATGGGCATCACTTCCAGCTTGGCAAAGCTGGTGTGGCGGCGTGCGCCCGAATCGAAGGGGCTGATGCGCACCAGCCGGTGGGTTCCCTTTTCCGCGCGCAGATAGCCGTAGGCATATTCGCCGTAGACTTCGATGGTGGCGCTTTTGACCCCGGCCTCTTCGCCCTGGGTCATATCGGTGATTTCGGTCTTGTAGCCCTTCTTCTCGGCCCAGCGCAGATACATGCGCAGGAGCATCTCGGCCCAGTCCTGGGCTTCGGTTCCGCCCGCGCCCGCGTGGATGCTGATGATGGCCCCGCCCCGGTCATACTTGCCGCCCAGGGCCAGATCGAACTCCCGCTTCTCCAACTCCGCGGCCAGCGCGTTGGACTCACTCTCCAATTCGGCCAGCAGGTCCGGATCGTCCTCGGCCATTGCGTACAGTTCCAGCGCGTCGACAGCCCGGCGGCGCAGTTCGTTCCAGGCATTTACCTGGCTTTGCAGGTGGTTCAGGTCCTGCATTTTGTGCTGGGCCAACTGGGCATCATCCCAAAAGTCAGACGCAACGCTCTCCGCTTCCAGCGCGGCTACGGTTTCTGCTTTGCCCGGCAGGTCAAAGACGCCCCCGGATCACATCCACACGCTCTAATAGTTGATTTAGTCGATTGTTCAGATCGCTCACGCAACACACTCCGTCTGGTTGGGGATTGGGGACTGGCAAACGGTGACTGGGAGGAAGTCGTGTGGACATCCCAATCCCCAGTCGCCAATCTTCAATCCCTATTCTCCTACTAATCCCTCTACAAAGGCCACCGGGTCGAACTCGGCCAGGTCTTCGATCTTTTCGCCTGTGCCGATGAAGCGCACGGGCACACCCAGCACTTTTTTGATGCTGAGGACCGCGCCGCCTTTGGCTGTGCCGTCCAGTTTGGTCAGCACAATGCCTGTGACCCCCGCGGTTTCTTTGAAGCCTTTGGCCTGTAGAATCGCGTTCTGGCCGGTGGAGGCGTCCAGAACCAGCAGGATTTCGTGGGGCGCGGCGTGGACCTGTTTGGATGCCACCCGGCGCATCTTCTCCAATTCCTGCATCAGATTGAATTTGTTCTGCAGGCGGCCCGCGGTATCGACGATGAGAATTTCGGCTTTGCGGCTCTCCTGGCTGGCGCGCATGGCGTCGAAAAGTACGGCGGCCGGGTCGGAACCGGGCGCCTGGGCAATGACGTCCACCCCAGCCCGCTGGCCCCACACCTGCAACTGTTCAATGGCCGCGGCCCGGAAGGTGTCCCCCGCGGCCAGCACAACTTTTTTGCCCCGTTGCTTGTAGCGGTGGGCCAACTTGCCGATTGTCGTTGTCTTGCCCGAACCGTTTACGCCCACCACCAGCACAACCGTCAAAATCCGGGGCTGTTCGATCTGCAGGGGTTCGTCGGCTTTGAGCAGATTGACCATCTCGCGCTTGAGGATGATGTAGGCATCTTTGGTGGCTTTGATGCCCTCGCGCTCCACGCGGGAACGGGCCTTCTCCACCAGTTCAGCGGTGGTTTCCATGCCCACGTCGGCCATAATCAGCGTCTCTTCCAACTCTTCCCACAGTTCTTCTGTGATCTCGTTGGCCTGGAAGATTGTGCCGATACGCCCCAGAACACCGCCCCGGGTCTTTTGCAGGCTCTCTTCCAGGAGGAGTTCGTCCTGGGTTTTTTCTTCTTGTTTTCCAAACAGTCGTCGGAACAATGGAATATGCCTCTGTTTCTGCACGTTGCGTCTGTAGTTTGTCGCAGGGATTATAGCAGGTGGATGGGCTGGAAGGAAAACGCGGGCCAGGCAACTCTCTTGCACTATTTCCGGGCTGTGCTACACTTCCCTCGCTTGTGCTTTTGCGCACCGTTCCTTCTATCCCTGCTTTTCCCCAAAGGAACCCAATCTATGACCGCGGCTCTTTCTCTCCCGCTCCCCCATCTGGCCGAGCGGTTTCTGTTGCGCCCGGATCAACAGGGACTGGAACTAGAGCCAGTAGATTTTGTGGGCCGCTGCCGGGGCGGTCCTCTGGTCGAATCCAGGGCTGTTCTCGGCCCCTATGGAGCAGTGCCGGGTGGAGATTCCCGCACCAGCAACGGAGACCGCCAGTTTGTGCGGATTTCCGTCCAGGCCGGGACCACGCCCGAACACATCGACTGGCTGCTGGCAGGCTTGGCCGCTCTGCTGCCAAAAGGCTAGGGGCGCGGCAACTTGCCGGTTGCAAAACAAAAAAACAGTTTGCAAACCCAAACCACTTGCAGTACACTATAGCAGTTCTCCCAGCCATTTCCCCGGCTGAGAGCAAGTCCTCAACCGGTCCGTCTAATGCAGAAAAGGAGCGAAAAGTGGAAGTATCTCTGAAACACCGACGTGTTTCGTCTTTCCGTATTGTATTGTATCTGGTGTTGGTGATGGCAATGCTGCTGTCGGCCTGTACGCCAGCAAGCCCAACAGCAGAGGCCCCGGCCCAGGAAGCCGCGCCTGCCGCGACGGAAGCACCCAAGGCAGAAGAAGCCGCTCCCGCGGCCGCGCCGACCGAGGCTCCGGTTGCCGAAACCGACCCGATGATGACTGCCTTTGGTGTGCAGTTGCCTGCCGATGCTGTCCCTTATGACGAGCAGATATCGCACGAAGGCTGCTCCAATACAGCAAACGCAACCACAGTCGACTTTATGGTAGCGGTCTACCAGCGCTACTGCACGGGAGACAGCTCGTTCTCTCTGGCGCTGGTTGATCTGGACAAAGACTTCAATGTCATTCCCATGGCTGCCGAAAGCTGGGAAGCCTCGGACGACGGCCTCACCTGGACTTTCCATCTGCGCCCTGGCATGATCTGGTCGGATGACACCCCTGTCACAGCCAACGACTGGGTGCAGACCTATCGCTATGCTGCTGACCCGGAACACGCCTGGGACTTCTCCTGGTTCTATTCCGGTGTGATCAAAAACTGGGATGAAGCCATTGCCGGCGAAGTACCCCTGGAGGAATTGGGTGTGGTCGCCGTGGACGATCTGACATTGCAGATCACCACCTATAGCCCCTTCCCGCCCCTGCCGGGTATGATGCACTTTGCCTGGCCGCTGCAGGCCAAAGCCCTGGCCGAACATGGCCCCTACTACAACAGCGATCCCGCAACTTCCGTTTCTTCCGGGCGTTTCGTGCTGGTCACTCTGGAACCCGGCAAGAAGATCGTCCTGGACGCCAATGAGAAATACAAGGGACCCTATCCGCCCTATCTGAAGAGACGAGAGTTGATCTACATGTCTCCCGACACCTTCTTCGCCGCCTTCCAAAAGGGTGAAATCGATTCGGTAGGCTATGAAGCCCTGTCACCGGCTGATCTTGACCTGGTAATGGCTGATCCGGTGTTGAGCAAGAACTACTTCCGTCACTTTGGCGACTTCCGCACCGACTACCTGCTCTTCGATACCTTCAACCCGCCCTTCAACGATCTCAACGTGCGCAAGGCCTTTGCCCACGCGGTCGATCGGGAGAGCATTGTGACAAATGTCATGGGTGAGATCAAGGGTTCGCCTGCCTACTCCTTCCTCATGCCTGGCTTCCCCTCCTCAGATGTGAAGGGCGAATTGCATGAGTATCAGATGTATGACTGCGAGTTGGCCAATCAATACCTGACCGACGCTGGTTTCCCCGGCGGCGAGGGCTTTGCACCGCTGGAGCTCTGGCTGCGCAACGAAAGCCCGGCGATGTCCGCCGTCTTCCAGGCCGTGGCTGCCTCCATCTCCGAGTGCTTGAATGTGAAGATTGAGGTGTCGAACAAAGACAACAAAGTCTACAACGACGCTATGAATGCCAAGCCCACCACCCTGACTTTTGGCGCGGTCTCCTACGGTATGGACTATCTGGACCCGACCAATATGCTGGGTATCTTTAAGTTCGGTGGACGTCATTCCTGGAAGAACGACGAATTTGATGCTCTGATCAGCGAAGCCACGCCATTGGTAAGCGATCCGGCCAAGCGCGACCAGATGTTCCGCGACGCTGAGAAAATTCTGGTGGACGATGTGGGCGGTATCTTTATCGACCACCGCTGGCAGGGTGTGCTCTACCAGCCCTACTACATGGGCGATGGTTTCCGTGTGCCGGACTCCAACGGTATTGCTGCTCCCCACTGGGGTAATGATTGGGTGATTGGCACAGCTTATATTGCCAAGCACTAAACGTCTGTTTTGATCTATCCATACTGGATGGCTGAAATCCCGGTTTTGGCCATCCAGTATGTCCGCGTAATCCTATTCTTGTTCACCCGCTATGGGAACCTCTATCCAATCGGGCCAGGATGTTATTCAGGGAGATTTGAACCTCAATGACCCGTTACATTATCGGGCGGTTGATTTCGTTGTTCTTTGTTATTATTGCTGTCTCAATGATCACGTTTAGCTTGATGCACGCGGTACCCGGTGGCCCCTTTGATGAGGAAAAACAATCCCTGCCGCCCGCGGCCAAAGCCAATATATTACGCAAATATGGGCTGGATCAGCCCGTATGGAAGCAGTATGTGTTGTATATGTCGAATGCTGCCCGCTTTGACTTCGGTATCCCTTACCAGCAGCCCACCTCCACTGTTGCTGAATTGATCAGGAGTACCTGGGGCGTCACAGCCCAAGTGGGATTGATGACGCTTCTCTTGGCTTTTGGTCTGGGCATTCCCCTGGGCATCATCGCGGCTTACAATCAGAATTCCTGGCTCGATACATTTGTGACTTTTATGTCCATGCTTGGATTTATTATGCCCAGCTTTGTGCTGGGCACACTGGCAATTTTGTTCTTCGGTGTCTATCTGAACTGGCTGCCCCTGGGCGGCTGGGGAGACACCGGTTGTCTGGTCGATCGCTATTTCTGCGCCGATTGGATTATGCCGGTAACGGCCTATGCCCTGGCTCCTCTGGCCATCATTGCACGCTATACCCGATCCAGTGTTATCGACTACCTGAACTCGGACTTTGTGCGCACGGCTCGGGCCAAGGGGCTGGGAGAGATCACAGTGATGCTCCGTCATGTCTTGCGCAATGCTATGATTCCCATGGTAACTGTGTTTGGGCCTATCATTCCCGACCTAATGACGGGCAGTATTTTTATTGAATCCATCTTCCGCATCCCGGGTCTGGGCAAATACTTTGTCACCAGCACTTTCAATCGGGACTATCCGATGGTCATGGCCACAGTTCTCTTGGTTGCTCTGCTTTGGGGATTGGTCTATCTGGCGACCGACATCATCTATACACGTTTGGACCCCCGGGTGCGGCTCGGCGCACAGGAGAGTCAATAATGCCCAGCACCACAAACTCTGGAGATACGAGTATATCGACCGCCAATCCAGCCGCTCCGGTCTCTTTGCGCAAATATCGCACCCTTTGGCAAGATGCAGTACATCGCTTTTTTAAGAATCGTTTGGCTGTTATGGGCCTGGTAATTGTTGTCTTTTTTCTCTTTCTCGCCATTTTCGCCGATTTTCTGGCCCCTTACCCGTATGACAAAGCAAATTTCACTCAGGTTCGTATCCTGCCTATGGTCAATCCTGACTATCCCCTGGGGACCGATGAAATCGGGCGGGATTATCTGAGCCGATTGATCTACGGCGCACGGACCTCTATGATCGTTGGCATCACCATCCAGATCATTGCGCTGCTCATCGGTGTCCCGCTGGGCGGGCTGGCTGGCTATCTCGGCGGCACAGTCGATTTTGTGGTCAGCCGCATCATCGATGTCATGACGGCTTTCCCTGGCCTGATCTTCTCTATCCTTATCATCTCGCTCTTTGGGGGGGGGATGTGGATGGTGATCTTTGCCCTCAGTATTACCAGTTGGATAGGCATTGCCCGGCTTACCCGTGCCCAAATACTTTCGTTGCGCGAAAAGGAATATGTGGAGGCCGCCCGCTGTCTGGGTGTGACCCAGCGAGGGATTATCTTTCGCCATCTGGTCCCCAATTCCCTGTCACCCCTGCTGGTGGCGATTAGCTTCGGCATTCCCGGTGCCATCTTTGGCGAGGCCGGGCTGAGCTTTCTGGGCATTGGGATCAACGACCCCATTGCCAGTTGGGGCAAAATGGTGGGCGTTTCGGGGGCCTACGTGCGGGTCTCTTGGCATATGGCTCTCTTCCCCACCCTTGCCATTGCCCTGGCGATGCTGGGTTTTTCCTTCCTGGGCGATGGCCTGCGCGACGCCCTGGACCCGAAACTGACCCGGTGATTGAAAGGTAAGAAAAA
The DNA here is from genome assembly GCA_019637685.1 of Caldilineaceae bacterium. Lineage (GTDB taxonomy): Bacteria > Chloroflexota > Anaerolineae > Caldilineales > Caldilineaceae > JACQGT01. The sequence continues at coordinate 25,934 of JAHBVF010000037.1, forward strand.
CCAAGTAGTTTTGTAGCGATAAGGAATTGAGACAGACTGGGAGGTGCTTTGGAATGATTAAATCTCGACAATACTATTTTCTGACACTGGTTCTTGCTGTGACTGCGTTTGTGATTGTCGCCTGTGGCGGCGCTGCCGAGAACCTAACGCCAGCCGCCACATCCCGGCCAGTGGCCACAATGCCGCCAGCCAAGTTCACTGCTGTGGCCGAACAAGCTGCTTCTGAGAATACAAATGTGGCCCCCAAAGCGGATACGCTGGTTACGCCCACTTCTGATGTCAGCATCAGCCGGGGTGAGCTGGTCTACACAAACCGAAAATGCGGCGATTGCCACGGCGCGCAAGGCGAGGGTGTGGCGGATAAAGGTAGCGCGCTGGCCGGGACCGACCTGAACTTCCAACGGTTTGAGGATATTCTACGTACAGGCGACAACGGCACACTTGGCAACAGCCATCTGTACGGTCCGAGCGCCATCAGCCCGTCAGGTATGACCAATTTATACGCCTTTGTAACCAGCCTGGAAAAGTAATGACTTGTGTCATTTTCTCTTTCCTCCCGTCTGGTCTGAAACGTGAAACGTGAGCGCCCCAATCAGCTTGCGTCTCACGTTTCTTTTTGCTTGCCACCTGCGTTGACAGGTCTGTCCTGCCGAGTCCCTGTTGTCCCCTTCCCCCGGAGGATCTGCGTTGATCGCCTATTGCCCGCGTAGCCGCTTTACTGCACCCGCGGAGGAAAGTCCTCTCCGCTGTCCAATCACTGGCGAACCTCTGGAATATCGGGATACCCCCCCGTTTGATCCCGACAAAATCGACCCTTCCCAGCCAGGCCACTGGCGCTACGCGGCCATGCTGCCAGTTGTCATTCCCGGGCAGAAGCGGGTGACGCTGGGCGAGGGATGGACACCGCTCGTCGACGACGAATGGGAGGGGATGCCACTCTATTGGAAGAATGAGGGGCTGATGCCCAGCGGTTCCTACAAAGACCGGGGCGTGAGTGTGCTGCTCAACTTTCTGCTGGGCCAGGGCGCGCAGATTGTGATGGACGACTCCAGCGGCAACGCGGGGGCCAGCCTGGCCTGCTACGCGGCCCGGGCCGGGATCGAAGCCAGAATCTTTGTGCCCGCGACCGCTCCCGAACCCAAAAAGGCCCAGATCGCCATTTATGGCGCGGAACTGGTGGAGGTGAGTGGCCCTCGCTCCGCGGCCACAGCCGCCGCGGAAGCCGCCCAGTCCCCCGACGCGGTGTATGCCTCCCACGCCTGGCACCCGGCCTGTCTCTTCGGCTTTATGACCAATGCTTGGGAAATCTGGGAGCAATTGGGCCGCCGTGTACCCGATTGGATTGTGACACCCTGTGGCTATGGCGGTCTCTTTCTCGGCTCCTGGCGGGGCTTCGAGCACCTGTACGCATGTGGCCTCACCGACAGATTGCCCGGAATGGTGGCTGTCCAGGCCGAGCCTATCACGCCCATCAGCGACGCCTTTCTCAATGGATGGGAGGACGTTCACCCCCGCCGCCAATTGTCGCCCAAAATGTTGGCCGATGGCATTGCGGTGGAGAAACCGGTGCGCAGCCGTTCGATTCTTTCGGCCATTCACCGCTCCGGCGGAATGGCACTGACTGTCAACGATCGGGAGATCGGGCTGGCCCATTCGGAACTGGCCGCGCGGGGCCTATTTGTGGAGCCAACCAGCGCCACCGTGGCCGCGGCCCTGCGCAAGCTGAAACCCCACGTGCAGCCTGGCGAGACCGTCGTAGCGAATCTGACCGGTCTTGGCCTGAAGAAGCTACCCGATCTACAGGATATTGTATGACAGAATCCCATCGACCACTGGCTGAATTTGAAGCGACTCTGGACTTTTCTTTTGATGATCCGGCCCTGCTCCAGCGTGCCTTTGTCCATCGCAGCTACCTGAACGAAGCCGGGGATGACTTCGACATCCCAGACAACGAACGGCTGGAATTTTTGGGCGATTCGGTGTTGGGCTTTGTGGCCAGCGAGCTGCTCTTTCGTCGCTATCCCAAGCGGATGGAAGGGGAACTGACCAATCTGCGCGCCGCGCTGGTGCGCCGGGAAACCCTGGCCCGCTTTGCCGAAGAACTGGCCCTGGGCGATTTTCTGCTGCTGGGCCACGGTGAAGAAGAGAGCGGTGGGCGCACCCGGCCTGCCACCCTCTGCGCTACTTTTGAAGCAGTGGTGGGGGCCATCTATCTGGACCGGGGAATGGAGCAGGTGCGGGCTTTCTTGGAGGAGAGGCTGACCGCTGAAGTAGAGCGAGTGGCCCCCAGCGCGCTGGCCAAGGACCCCAAAAGCCGTTTACAGGAGTGGATTCAGAGCGAAATGGGCGTCACGCCCCGCTACAAAACAGTTCTGACCGAAGGGCCGGATCACGCCCGATTCTTCACTGTGCAGGTATCCGCCGACAAAATCCCCTATGGCGTGGGCCGGGGGCGCAGCAAACAGGAAGCTGCCCAATCCGCCGCGGCCATGGCCCTCCACCATTTCGGCCAGCCCGCACCCGAATACACACCAGACCCCCCATTGGAAGCCGCGTTCGTTCCCCCTGCGGCTGAGTAGGGTGCTGGTCAAAATGACAGGTAGCTGGACGCAGACTTCTGTCTCTGGAGCAATATTTGTCCGTGATTATCCGCGCCCAGCCTTTTTTCCCACGCACTACACCTCTCCTCCGGCCAGCGATTGTCAGGCCGCCAGAAGCCCAGTTCCGGATCGTTCTACTCACCCGTCGGCGCAAACACGAGTTTTGCATACACCGGGTAGATAGACCCCATTTTGTAGGTCCGATCGCCTGAACCTGTCGAAGGGTCGAAACCCAGGAGCGGGTCTACGAGAGAGCGCCGCCTGAGCCACTGATGTCGACAAGCTCAACCGGCGCTTTCTGAGTGGGTTGAGCAGAGAAAAGTGACGTGTCTTTGTATCTCTGCGTCTTTGCGTTGAAGAATTTGCAGAGTTATTGACCACCGCACAAAAGGGGACATTCAATGGACATCCACGCCAAGACCGCACTGGTCACCGGGAGCGCACACCGGGTGGGCAAAGCCATTGCCCTTGGGTTGGCAAGAGCCGGGGCCAATCTGGTCATCAACTACAATTCGTCGGCCGAGGCCGCGCAGGAGACTGTGGCCGAGGCCCAGGCGTTGGGTGTTCAAGCCCTGTCCATCCAATGCGACATCTCTGATCGTTCCGGCGTGCAGCGGATGGCGGCCCAGATCGGTGAACATTTTGGCGGGCTGGACATCCTCGTCAACAGCGCTGACTATTTTGGCAAACACCCCTTCCCCACCGACGACTACACCACCTGGCAGCGGGTCATTGATATTGCTGTCCACGGCAGCTTTTATGTGAGCAACGAATGCGCGCCCCTGCTGTTGGCCAGTGGAAATGCCGCGGTGGTCAATATCGTGGACCTCTCCGTCTGGCAGCCCTGGAAAGGCTTTACCGCCCACGCGGTGGCCAAAGCCGGGCTAATGGCCTTGACCCAGCAAATGGCGTTGGAACTGGCCCCGACGGTGCGCGTCAACGCGGTGGCGCCCGGCCCGGTGCTGGCCCCGCCCGGTTATACGCAGAAGCAGTTGAGTGCTGTGGAATCAGGCACACTCCTCAAACGCTGGGGGCGGGCCGAAGATGTGGCCCACGCGGTGCGTTTTCTGGTGGAGGCCGAGTACACCACCGGGGATGTGATCTTTGTGGACGGCGGCGAGCGCTTCGCCCGGCGCAAACGCGAATAAGTTCCGGATCCGTGTTTGCCTGCCAATGATCCCGTTTGGTGGGCAGACGGTTAGAGCCTATCCGTCCGGTGGCGATAAGCCCAAAAAGGGTCAACCTTCTTTGGAAAATATCTGTCCACCCCGTCTTTCAATGACAAGTGGGGTCCACCCTCCTCACATCGGCCCAATCCGCTCCGTCCCCGCATCCACCGCCGCGGCCAGTCCGTCGAAACTCTCGATGAGCATTTCCATCTTCACTTCGCTATGCGCCGGGTCGTCCCACAGATTCACAAATTCGTCGGGGTCTTCCTGCAAATCGTACAACTCCCCCAGCCCGTGGCCGTGATAGACCATCAGCTTATAGCGTCGGTTGCGCAGCATCGTGCCCCGGCTGTGGTCCGCGTGATCCAGCGCGTCGAAATATTCACAGCGCACGCTCGTCCGATGCTCATCCGGCACAGCCTCGCCCGTCAGAATCGGCAGCAGGGATTTCCCCTGCATATGCGCCGGGACCGTCTCTCCCGCCAGTTCCAGCAGCGTGGGCGCTTTGTCCGTCAATTCCACCAGCCCATTACTCACCACCCCACTGGGGAAATGCCCCGGCCAGGACCAGATCAGCGGGACCCGCACCAGCCCCTCATAGAAACGGCAACCCTTCTGGATCAGCCCGTGATCTCCCAGCGTCTCCCCGTGATCGCTGGTGAAAATGACGACTGTATTTTCCCGCTGGCCCGTCTCGTCCAGCGCGGCCAGCATCGACCCCACCGCGTCGTCGATGAGGGCTATCATCGCATAGTAGGCGGCTTGCAGCGTGCGCGCGTCCCGCTGGCCCGGTGCTTCCGCGTCCAGCCAGTCCGCGTTGAGCGGCGAGCGGGCCACAATCGGGCTTTTGATGTCCAGCTCGTTGGGGTGGCGCACTTCGCATTGAAAATCGATGGCGGCCAGCGCTTTCTGCTGGGCAATGTCGCTCTCCCGGAAGCGCGCGCCGGGCATCTGGGCCGGGTCAAAACGCGCCCGGTAGGCCGCGGGCGGGTTGAAGGGTGGATGGGGATCGTAAATATTTACCGACGCCAGCCAGGGCTGATCCCCCCGCTCCTCCCGCATAAACTCGATCGTCTTTTCCGCGCACCAGGTGGTCTGATGCAGTTCCGCGGGCACGCCATCCAGGCTTTGGGTCAATTCCTTCAGCACAGCGCCTTTGGCCCGCACCCAATCCGCGTAGTCGTGGCCCACAGGCCAATCGTCCCGGGGCGCGTGGCTGTACTGCCAATAGCGATAGCCGTCGTCCGTGCGCCGCTCGATGCGCCGGTACGCGCTGCTCAGATGCAGCTTGCCAATCAGCCCGCAGTCATAGCCCGCGTCGGCCAGCAGCTTCGTCACCAGTGGCGGGTGGCCGGGGGCCATTGCATCGTTCCCGTTGCGCGTCGTGCGTGTGCGCACCGGATGCGTTCCCGTTAAAAAACTGGCCCGGCTGGGCGTGCAAATCGGGCTTTGGCAATAGGCGTGGGTAAAAGCCACCCCCTCCGCCACCAGCCGGTCGATATTCGGCGTCTGCACAGTCGGATTGTTCAACGCGCCGATCGTGTCGTAGCGCTGCTGGTCCGTACAAATCCACAAAATGTTGGGTCGCATAGGAAAGCTCCGGGGTGGGTGGTATACTGGGCGTGTTGCGTGGGGCGTTGTGCGTGAACTGGTAGTCTTGTTGGTTGCTCGCTACGAACATCTCGCGCTGCCATAACCGGCTTGTGAACACAACAAAACTCTGTGATGCGCGGATCGCGTCCACACTTGTTCGCGCACCACGCACCACTTTTCAGGAGTATACCCCATGGGAACGAGATTGCAAGGCAAAGTAGCGATTGTCACCGGCGCGGGGTCGGGGATTGGCCGGGCCTGTGTGCTGCGCTTTTGGGAAGAAGGCGCACAGATCGTCGCCACGGACATCAACCCTTCCGCCCTGGAAAAACTGACACGCGAGGTGGTCGAGGCCGGTGGGGAAATTATCGGCGTAGCTGGCGACGTCACTCGCCGGGAGGATGCGGCCGGGATTGTGGACACCGCGCTCTCTGCCCACGGGCGGCTGGACGTGCTGGTCAACTCCGCGGGCATCACCCCCCGCACAGTCCGGGCCGAGGCCGACTTCGAGGAACGCTGGGAAGCGGTCATGCGGGTGAATGTGAAGGGAACGCTGCTCATGTGCCACGCCGCGGTGGAAGCCATGCGGGGCACGGGTGGCGGCTCCATCGTCAACCTGGCCTCGGTCATGGGAACCGTCGGCTATCCTACCCATCTGCCCTTCTCCGACGGCTTCAGCGCCTATCCCCAGAGCAAAGGCGCGGTGGCGCAGATGACCCGGGATATGGGCGTGCGTCTGGCCGCCGAGGGGATTCGGGTCAACGCGGTCTGTCCCGGCTTTGTCTACACCGCGCTGACGGAGAACGTCACCGGCGACCCGAAAATCCACGAAGCCATGCAGCGCTCCCACCCCATCGGGCGTCTGGGCACGGCCGCAGAAGTGGCCAACGTCATCGCCTTTCTCGCCTCGGACGAAGCCTCCTTCGTGGCCGGCGCGCTCTGGGCCGTGGACGGCGGCTATACCGCGCAGTAAGAAATAGAACGCGGAGAACGCTGATTTGTGTGGATTCAGTACACTGGCAACAACGTTTTTTACATTATCGTAGGCGCTGCTTGTAGCTGCGCAAGTGGTTACAGAAGTTCGACTTTTCTGAAAAGTCGAACTTCTACGCCCAAAAGACTTTGTTGACGCTGCATTCAGTGCACTGTAAACAAAGTTATTATCTTATCGTAGGCGCTGCTTATAGCTGCGCAAGGGACGAATACCCCTTCGGCTGCCTGTGCAGTTCAAAACTGCACCTACAGAAACGTCAAATCACTTAATTTACAGTGTATTCAGAGGCAAAAATCCGCGTTCCACTGCGTTAAGTGTACATGCCCGGTGGGGCACAATCAGCAATGAAAACAGGGACGCAGATTTGCGCAGAAGACACAGATTACGCAGATTCTATCCGTGTTTATCCGCGTTTATCAGTGGCTATTTTCAGGTTAGGCTGTTCCACAGAAATATGTATTCACAGATGGCACAGATTTGCACAGATAGCAGAGGGGAAATCTGTGTCCATCTGCGAAATCTGTGGACAAATAGAAATCCTGAATCGCCTTATCCGCGCCCAGCACACTCCTGACCAGTACACTTGCGCTGGTTTTTGTCCGTATTGCTCTGCCCAATCCGTGTCCGCTGAGTTCTATCGCTTGTCCTCATCCACCCTGCACGAGATGTTCCGCCAGATCGATGAAGTCCGCTGCCATCACATCAAACGTCTCCTCCGGCCAGGGCTTGGTATTGCGTGGGCCGTATTCGTGCGGGCGATGGACGTAGGCCGTGGGCATTCCCACCGCGGCCGCGGCCCGCAGATCGCCCTCGTGCGCGGCCACCATCAACACCTGTTCCGGCGGCAGATCGAGCAGACGACAGGCGGTCAGATAGACTTCCGGGTCCGGTTTGTAGCGGCGGGCCAGTTCCGCGGAGAGGATGCAATCCCAGGGCAGGCCCGCATTTTTTGCCATATTTGTCAGCAGAGAGACGTTGCCGTTGGAGAGGGTGGCGATGACGAAATTCTCTTTGAGGCGGGTCAGCCCTTCCACCGCGTCCGGCCAGGGGCGCAGGCGATGCCAGACCCGATTGAGGTGGGCCAGCTTCTCCTCGGCCAGTCCGGTCAGGCCGAAGTCGGGCAGCAGATCGTCCAGAATCATCCGATGCAGAACGTCGATGCGGGTCCAGCCCAGCTCGCCAGAGCGCACGCGGGCCATGGCCGGTTGATAGCCCGCCCGCCAGGCGTCGGCCAGGCCAGCCCAGTCCAGATCGATCTCCCAGCGATTGCCCTCTTCAATAATCGACCCCCGCCAGTCAACAACCGTTCCGAAAACGTCGAAGGTCAGTGCTCGGATAGAAGCCGGATATCTCATTTGTTTTGCCTCTCTACGAGTTTTGACGCCAGACCGCGGACCGCGGACGGCATTCATCCCGGCGGTCCGCGGTCTGCCGTCCGCGGTCATCAGGCCACAATTTGTTCGATCCGCGCGGCCATCTGTGCTGCCTCGTCCGCGTCCAGCGCGCCCATCACAAAATCGCAGCGCCATTCCCCACCGCCAGCCAATTCTTTTACATAGCCTTTGGCCTTCTCGGCTGTATAGCCTTCTGGCTCGGCAGTGGCGGGCAGGCTGATGCCTGCCGCGTCCTGGTCCGGTGTGCGGCAGATCCAGCGCACACCCACGGGTAGCTGCGCCGGGCGGTGGCGGATGTAGTCCGCGCCCCCGTCCGGGTGGAGTTGCAGGGTATGCGCCCACCCCTCAGCGTCCGCGCGGTAGTCGATACCAAAGACGATCTCCGGGTCGAAGGCGAGGCCGGGGGTCAGTTGGTGGTGGAGTTCGGGCTTTTCTCCCAGCGCGTTGAGAAAGTCCAGATAGTGGGGGTTGACCTTCACGTGGCTGGGGATGCTGCGCCGCACGCGCACGGTTTGCGGCGTAATGTCCGCGCTGTAGAGCAGATGGCCGTTGTCCACCGGGCGGAAGTTGACGTGGGCCAGATACATATACTCCATGGGCGTCTGTTTCCGGTTGCGGCAGACGAGGCTGACGTGAAGGAGGGAGGAATCCGCGTACATTTTCACCAGTGGCTCGGCCGTGTAATTGTAGCTGAAGGCGACTGTGTGCTGGTAGCGCCCGCCCAGGCCGATGTACGCGCCCTTTTCGTCCTCGCCCAGCACAACCCACGCCTGTTGAAAGGGCGCGTTGGGCAGCTCCCCGTGCAGCGGGTGATCGTCGGTTTCTGTAGGCACGCCCATCGCGGTAAAGCCGCAGTGGATGAGGAAAGCGCCGTAGGTTTTCAGATAATCGCTGGTGGCCTGGGGTTCGTCGAACATCGAGCGCATTGTCAGGTTGCGCCCGCCAAATTCGGCTGACCAGATTTGCTGGCCCTGGAAGGGCAACATCACCATTTCGCCCTGCCCGTTGGAAAAACGCAGGGCGGCCACACCGCTGGCATAGCGGAAGGCGGATGCGCTTAGCCCCCCGCTTTCTGCCAGCAGTCGTTCTTTGTCATCAAAAAATTCTGGTCGTAGATATATTGTGCTCTCTGCCATTGGATGCTCCGCGGGGAGGGGATGGGGTAGACGATAGGCTGATCCTACCAGCTTTTTCCACATTGTGCCAAAGCCAAAAGTTGGCGGGTACTCATCCCGGTTTTCTTGGCCCCCTGTGCTATACTATCGGTATGAACGGTATCGCTCCTCCTCCTATAGCCGCGGTGATCGCGGCGGCTGGCTTCAGTCGGCGTATGGGCCGTTTCAAACAGTTGTTGCCCTGGGGGAAGAGGACGGTTATCCAAACCGTTGTGGAGAATTTGCATGCCGCCGGCGCGGCGCCAATTTTGTGTATCACCGGCCACCGGGGCGATGAGGTGACCGCGGCATTGGACGGTAGCCCGGCGCGCACACTGCCCAGCCCGCACTACGCGACCAGCGAAATGCTCAGCTCCTACCAGACCGGCATTGCTGCCCTTGAGAATGACAGTTCTCCATTCACTATCCACGGTTCGCTATCGTTTTCCGGCGCACTGCTTGCCCTGGCCGATCAGCCCCACATCCCTGCGCGGGTCATCCGCCAGGTCATCGGTCAGGCCCGCACCACACCGGATCAGATCGTCGTCCCCAGCCACGAAATGCGCCGGGGTCATCCCATCTACCTGCCCCGCCGCCTGTGGGATGAACTACTGGCGTTGCCATTGGAAGCGTCCCTGCGAGACCTGCTCAACCGGCACAGCGCTGACATCGTGTACGTGGATGTGGATACCGATGCCATCCGCCGGGATATGGACGAGTGGGGGGAGTATGAAGGATTACGCGAGGAATTTGACCAAAAGAGAAGTGAAGTGTGAAATCGCTTGATTTGCCTTGCGCTTCACCCATCAACCTTTCTTTTCAGAATAGTGTACATGCCCGGTAGGGCACAACCAGCAATGAAAATGAGAGGTAACGCAAGCTGTCAGCTTGCATTACAAGAGCTATTTTTAAGTCAGTGTACATGCCCATTTCGGGCACAACCAGCAATGAAAATAGGGGCGCAGATTTACGCAGAAGACACAGATTACGCAGATTTTATCAGCGTTCATCAGTGGCTATTTTCAGATTAGCGCAAGCTGTCAGCTTGCGTTACAAGCGCTATTTTTAAGTCAGATTTCAGGAGGAAAATACTGTGTCCACCATCTACCACCAATTGCAAAAACTGGTTGCCCAGGGCGAAGATGTGGCTCTGGCAACGATTGTCTCGGCCAAAGGCTCTGTGCCGCGGGAGGTGGGAGCCAAAATGATCATTCACCCCCTGGGCCGCCACGTGGGAACCGTGGGCGGCGGCTGCGGCGAGGCCGATGTCATCCGCACTGCGTTGGATGTGCTCCAGGACGGCGCACCCCGCACGGTTCACGTGGACCTGACCGAGGACATTTCCATGCAGAGTCTGGGCGTCTGCGGCGGCGTGATGAATGTCTTCATTGAGCGCTGGGGGAAAGAAGAGACGCCAGAATAGACAGCAGACGGCAGACCGCGGACGGCAAGTGTCAGTCTTCCTGTCGTCCGCGGTCCGCGGTCCGCTGTCCTTTATCAATCGTCGCCGTGGACTGCCGAGGCCGGTGGGCGGTTCTTCAGTGCCACGGGCTTATGGCTCTTGCGCAGGCGCAGGTTGACCAGTTCGACGGCAAAAGAGAAGGCCATCGCGAAGTAAGCGTAGTTCTTCAGATGCAATTCTGCAACTGCTTCGTGCAGCCAGCCTTCCAGCACCAGCAAAAAGCCGATGAGAATCAAAAAGGCCAGGGCCAGGATTTTCATCGTTGGATGCTTCTCCACAAAGTCACTGATGGGGCCAGCAAAGAAGAGCATTACACCTGCGGCAATAACGACTGCCGGGACCATCACCCACAGATCGCCGGAAATGCCCACGGCTGTGATCACCGAATCCAATGAGAAGACAATGTCCACGAGGATAATCTGGAAGATCACCGATGCAAAGGAAGCCGCTACCACGGCCCTGCTGGTATGCTCGGTAGACTCCAACTTTTCGTGAATCTCAAAAGTACTCTTCCCGATCAGAAAGAGACCCCCTATCAGCAGAATCAGGTCCCGCCCAGAGATGCCGTGGCCACCCAGAGAAAAGAGCGGCTCTGTAAGCCGCATAATCCACGTGATGCTGAGCAGCAGAATGATGCGGGTGATCACAGCCAGGCCGATGCCGGTGGAGCGGGCGCGGGCCTGCTGATTTCTGGGCAGTTTGCCGCTAAGAATAGCGATGAAAATCACGTTGTCTATGCCAAGCACGATCTCCAACATCAGAAGCGTGAACAGCGCTACCAGATTTGCTGCTGTGAGTATTTCCATTCTTTGAATTCCTTACACTTGATGAACGGCAGAATTTGCAGGCCAAGTATAGCAGGCGATACCTTTCCGGGCATTTCCCACCTGGGCCAGCTTTTTGTTACTTGTCAATGTTTGCTGCTCCCATTGTAGCAAAAGAACCCCGAAACGCAATCCTTTACGAGTGAGTATATGCACACAGATATTTTACACGCACTGACCGATTCCATCGATCGACGGGAATCCGTAGCACTGGTTACTGTCACCGAGGCCACCGGTTCCTTCGCTGCCAGCCTGGGCCGGGACGCGGTTCTCTGGCCGGAAGCAGACCGGTCCCCGGTCGGCTCGCTGGCGCTGGGGCCTCTGACCGAACGTGCCCTCTCCGACATCCGCCAGGTGCTACGCGAGAAAGCCCCCCGCCATCTCCACTACACCGAGGCCGATGGCGCTGTCTCTCTCTTTGTGGATGTGCAGCCGCGCCCGCCCCATCTGATCGTTGTGGGCGCGGGACATATCGCCGTGCCTCTGGCCGCGATGGCAAAGCTCTGCGAATTTCAGGTCACTGTCCTGGACGACCGCCCCCAATTCGCCAACACAGCCCGTTTCCCCACCGCCGACCAGGTGATCGCTGGCCCTTTCCGCGCCGAACTGGACCGGCTGCGCCAGGGCAAAGCGGCCTTTGATAACGACACATATATTGTGCTGGTCACCCGCGGCCATCAATACGATGTGGAATCTCTGCTGGAGGTGCTGGACGATCCCTTGGCCTACATCGGAATGATCGGCAGCCGGCGGCGTATCCGGGCGGTTTTTGAACTATTGGAGACGGAGCAGGGCATTCCCGCGGCCAAATTCGACCGGGTCTACGCGCCCATTGGACTGAACATCGGGGCCATCACACCGGCGGAGATTGCGGTCTGTATTATGGCGGAGATTATTAATGTTATGCGGGGTGGACCGGCATTGGGAATGGGCGAGGAGATTCAGCGGGAGCGGCTGGCACGACGGCAGAGAGCGGTTGGAAAAATCAGCGGGCAGGGGTAGACGCTTGTGGGCAAAGGCGAAGGGATGATGGATGAGTATCTTATTCCCCCATCATCCCTTCTATCATGCCCCTGGCAAACGCCAGCTCATCCTCCACAATCGTATGTTCCATCCCTGGGTAGAGGCGCACGGTCACGTCGCCGCCCAGCGCACGCATGGCCTCTGCCGATTCCTCCACACGCGTGGCAGGAATGTGAAAATCCACATCGCTGCATCCCAAAAAGACGGGTGTGCCTGCCAGCGAGCCGCCAAAGTTCCAGGCCGTGCCCGGTGGACCGATCAGACCACCGCTGAAACCGATCACCGCGCCGTAGCGCTGGGCGTAGCGTCCGGCATATTCCAAAGCCAGGCACGCGCCCTGGGAGAAACCAGCCAGCACAATTCTCTCTGGCGGAATCCCGGCCTGGCCCAATTGCCTGACCAATCCATCCACCACTGCCAGTGCCGCGGAAAGATAGGGTTCGTTGTCGGCTATCGGCGTCATAAACCGGTTGGGATACCACTGGTTGCCCGCGGCCTGGGGGGCCAGATAGGCAAATTCCGGGTGATACAATTCACCCGCCAGTGACAAAATCGACTGGGCTGTCGCGCCCCGCCCGTGCAGCAGAATCATCGCCGCCTTGGCCTCGGCCAGCGTTTTGCCCGTTGTCATTACAGGCTGGTCGCTGTGATAGCCAGCCGTTTGTGAAGTGCCATTCAATTGCTCAGTCATATTTTCTCCCACAAATTCTCCCACAAAGAAGGGTGCAGCACACAGTACTCTTCACTTTTCATCCCCGCACCATCTCAAACATATCTGTCACCCGACAGTAGCCCGACCCGGCCAGACGGCCAATGGGCTGCATCGCGGCCAGGTCTACATAATTGCCGTCGTAAATCTCGTCGCTGATGTGGATCATCTGCACCGCGCCAAAGATGACCGCATTGCCGCCCACCTCCACAATCTGCGTCAGCTTGCACTCGAAGCTGACCGGTGCTTCCGCCACCCGTGGCGCGGCAACAGTTTGGCAGGGCGCAGGTGTCAGCCCCGCCGCGTCGAACTCCGAGACGCCGTGGGGGAAAGTTGTCGCAGTGATGTTCATTGCCGCGGCAGTGGCCTGGTTGGTCAGGTTGACCACAAATTCGCCGCTTTCTTCCGCGTTGGTCCAGGTGTCCTTTTTGCTGCCGTCGGGCTTGTGGCTGCAACTGAACAGGAGGGTGAGCGGCTCGGAACTGGCGACGGTGAAAAAGGAAAAGGGGGCCAGATTGGGCGTTCCATTCGTGCCCTGTGTGCTCACCCAGGCAATGGGCCGAGGCAGGACTGTGGCCGTGACAATCTTATAGCGATCTTTGGCCGGGATGTCGGATGGCGCGAGAATCATTAGCGCGGGAACTCTTTCTTTGTGTGCGAACTACTCGCCCTTTCCCAACTGCCGCAACAGGTCACCCAATGTCTGCTGCTCGTCCGGGCTGAGAACGGAGAAGACATCCACGACCCCGGTCACGTGGCTGGGCAGGATCGACTCAATCATCTCCCGCCCCGCGTCGGTCAGGTGAATATAGACAACCCGTCGGTCTTCGGTGCAGCGACGGCGCTCCACCAGCCCCTGCTTGGCCAGATTGTCCACAACCGTCGTCAGATTCCCTGTGCTTTTGAGCAACTTTTGCGCCAGGTCGCTCTGGTTGAGCACCCCCAAATGGTGCAGCGCTTCCAGCACGCCGAACTGGCTGACCGTCAGCCCGAAGTCGCGCAGGTGCTCGTTTACCCGGCTGCTCACGGAATCCGCGGCGCGCACCAATTTGATGAAGCTGTCCAGCGCAAGACATTCAGTTGGGGAACCGTCGAAGTGGGTGGGCATGGGAAAAGGGTATTGGGTGATTGGGTATTGACGATTGGGTATTGGCGATAGGGTAGTGGTGATAGAGTGAATCGAATAGTTCGATGTTGAACTGTTAGAAGTATAGGGGATTGAGGCGCGGGTGTCAAATTCTGTGCTTGCACCGAGCGGAGAGCGGCGCGGGGAGTGGGTGGCGCGCCAGTCGATGCACACGCCACCCACTCCTGCAGATCGGTGGAAATAACAAAGCTGTTTCTGCTGTTAATTGCCGGGCATCATCACGTGCGCGTTCGGTGTGCCCGCGTCCATCAGCCAGGGGCGGTAGTTGTCCGGTTCAGTGGAGAAGCCTGTGGACTCGCTCGTGGCGTGGGGCAGATGCACCGCCATCAGGCTGGACAGATTCTGGGGACGGCCACCGAGCAGGAAATAACGGGCCGCGCCCACCACCGGGATTTCCAGTGTGCCATCCACCATCGCGTCGATGCGGGCCTGGTCGATGTCAGCCTGGGCCATACCCCCGGCCCGCAGTTGCATCCCCATCACCCAGAACGGCTCGGAACTTTTGTGCTCGCAAACGGCATATTGAATCGCCATAAAGGGAGCAAAGGCGACACAATTCATATCACTGCTGCCTTCCCGCACCATCACCTGATTCCAATCGCTGTCGAAACCCACAATATTGGCACTGGCCCGCAGGGATTCGGGCAGGGGCAGCAGCGCCCGTTCCACTTGGGCATCGGACAGGCCATTTGTGAATGGAATCATCAGATGCTCATAGGGCGTGCCCTCCCACATAATCCACGGGGTGTCAGAGTCCGGGGAGGTGGAGAAGTCAGCCGGGTTCAGTTTATAGGGGAAAAGAAGCATCAGGTGTGGCTTTTCCTGAATCCATGCCTCGCCTTCAGGCACTTTCAGAATTGTGGGGTCTTCATAGCTGATGGCTGCGCCTCCTTGCAGCATATAAGAAATGCCAATGGTATTGATCTCCGGCTCCTCGCCTGCCAAGCGAGCGGCCAGAAATGCGGCCCAAGTCGCGTCTCGACAGACCGGGTCTATATAGGGCGAGCCGGGATTGTCGGGGGTGCAGGTGTAGCCGTTGTCGCCTTCCTGGAGCATCGTCATCGCCCCACCGGCTTCAGCGGGGAAATTCATAATCGTAGCGCCCTGTGCCACATCCAAAGGTGCTGCACTGAGGGCACTTTGCAGGGCATTGTCTTGTGGTTGATTCGCTTCCCACGCCAGGGGAATCATCAGGTGTTCATAGGGTGTGCCCTCCCACATAATCCATGGGGTCGCGGAGTCCGGGGAGGTGGAAAATTCAGCCGGGTCCAGCTTCTCTGGGAAGAGGAGCATCAGGTGGGGCTTTTCTTGAATCCAGTCTTGGCCTTCAGGCAGTTTCAGGATCGTCGGGTCTTCATAGCTAATCGCTGTGCCCCCTTGCAGCATATAGGCGATGCCGACAGTATTGATCTCCGGCTCTTCACCGGCCATGCGGGCGGCCAGAAATGCAGCCCAAACCGCGTCCCGGCAGACCGGATCGGGATAGGACGTGCTGGGATTGTCGGGGGTGCAGGTGTAGCCGTTGTCGCCGTCCCGCAGGGTTGTCATGGGTCCGCCCGGCGCGGCCGGCCAATCCATAATTGTGGCGTGGAGCGAAACCGCCAGGGGGGCAGCGCTCATCGCGCTCTGAATTTTGGCCGCGGTCTCACTGTCAGCGGTCTGGGGCAGGGCGGGTATGTCCTCATCGGCTGGGATCACCCGCTGGGATGGCGCGGCGTAGAGGCTGGTTGTTGCCAGAAGCAGGGCCAGCAACACAAACAAAATAACGCTGGGTGTACGTTTCGGGTGCATCTTCGATCTCCTTTGGTTCTGATTAGAACGGCAATTGAACGAGTCGGCGAGCGGAATACATCGGCGTTGGACAATAGGCGATCTCCTTTCTCTACAGCGGGAGGCTGGCGTGCTATGCTCCCTCTCCGTCCGAAGTTCCATCCTCAGGCCCAGCACCCTTCGCCCCTTTCAGTTTTGCCATCAGATAGGCCCTGGCCTGATACCAATCCCGAAAGTAGACGGTTTCCCCGCTGAGCACGTGGCGCACCTGAATACGCACCAGCGCGCCTTCCCGCGGCCGGGGTTCCAGCCACAGACGGAGCAAAAAGAGTTGGGAAGGTGTCGATGGCACGACATTCACGTTCTTTCGCGCTGCACGGGCAAAGGAGCGAACCGGGGACTGGCTGCACTGGGCGCAAGGATAGCAGTCTGGGGGATCGTTCAGCGATCCCCCAGATACGCGCCAGCGATCCCCCACCGGCGCTGGGCGCGCAAAATAAAGGACACTGAATCGCACGGATTGTCAGGATTTACACGGATTCTATCCGCATAAATTCATTACATCAGCGTTTATCAGTGTCCATCAGTAGCTATTTGGAGGTCAGGACAATTCGGCGAGGAGAGTTCGGGCGTCGATCAGATCAGCGGTGTCAAAACCTTCGGTGAACCAGTTGTACACACCAGCCAGCAGTTTCTGTGCTTCGGCTGTGCGGCCCTGGGCCTGCCAGAGCTGGGCCAGGCTGATGGCCGCGCGCAGTTCCAGAGATTTGGCCGCCTGTTGGCGGGCCACTTCCAGCGCTTCCCGGTAGCAGGCTTCTACTTGTACTGCGGGTGCGTGACGCAGGGCCAGCAGTTGCCCCCTCTGACGCAACAACTCCGCATACCAGAAGCGTTCGTCGCCGCTGTGTGCCCGCTCGAAGGCTCGCTCCAGCGCTGATTCGGCCGCGGAGAAATCTTCGGCCAGGCAATAGGCTTCGGCCAGAATGCAGAGAAAGAAAGTGAGGACGCCGCAGCCGACCTCTTCCATCTCGCGAATGGCTCTCTCCATTTCCTCCAGGCCGTCCTGCCTGCCCCCATTCTGGATAGCCAGCCAGCCGCGGAAGAAGGCAGCAACCACCTGCCAGAAGGCAAGCTCATACTGATCTGCCAGCGCGATGGTGGCGGAAAGGTAGCTGCGCAAGGCTTCTTCGGCACGTGTGGCATACCAAATGTAGATGGTGACTGTCAGAACAATCGCTTTTTTGTAGATGGGAAGGGTGGACAGGGCACGATAGTCGGCAGCCATGCGTAG
The DNA here is from genome assembly GCA_019637685.1 of Caldilineaceae bacterium. Lineage (GTDB taxonomy): Bacteria > Chloroflexota > Anaerolineae > Caldilineales > Caldilineaceae > JACQGT01. The sequence continues at coordinate 43,064 of JAHBVF010000037.1, forward strand.
CGCTTGATCTGTGTAGCCGAGCAGCCACTTGACCAATATTTGGAAGGGGGCGTTGCCGGCTTGTTCGGCACCGGCCAGGATAAAATGTTCGTGGGCCGACAGTAATTCCCCCAGGCGTAAGCGTACACTCGCCATGCTGTTGTGGGCCATCTCCCTATCCTGCCATGCAGATTCTTCTTTCATCTGGTACGCTAATTCCAGACTTTGCTCTGCGTAGCTCAACGATTCCCGATGCTGACCGCGCATACCAAAATAGGAGCGCAATTGGAAGAGTATCTGGGTGCGTTGATTGGGTGAACCTATGGCCTGGCATAGTTCGTGGGTTGCCAGGCAATGGGGCAACAACTCGACCGGCGACCAGCCATACAGTGTCAGAATAGGCAGAATCATCACCAGCAGAATATCCAACCGTTGTTGCTGATGTTCCGTCGTCTCCGGCAGTTCATCCAGCAGTCGCAGCGCAGAACGCAGATGGGCCAATTGCTCCCTGGCAGAGAGACGGCCCTGCGCTACATCCGCGGCCTGCTGATAGTAGCCAATCGCACGTTCAAACTCCCCACCTCTCTCCCATTGCATAGCCAGCCGGGAGGCAACTTCTGCCAGCCCGTTTGCATTGACCGTTTCTATCGCCCGTGCCACGGCCCGGTGCAGATAGGGCTGCCGCACAGGGCCAATCTCGGCGTAGGCCACATCCCGAATGCGATCGTGGCTGAAGTCGTAGGCATTCACCCCCTGCTCCCGGATGATGCGCCGCTGCCAGAGTTCGTCCAACGCACCGATCACCTGGGCCTCGTCAAAGCTGCTGGCCGCGGTTGTCAGAATCGGGAAGGAGAAGGTGCGCCCGATCACCGCGGCCAGCCCCGCGATCTGCTGGGCCGGGGGGGAAAGCCGGTGCAGCCGGGCACGGATCAGCTCGTAGATTGGCCCTGGCAGATCGGCCACAGAACTGTGGTCCGACGGGTCAGCCAGCAACGGGCCTAGACCGGCCAGGGCTGTTTCGATCACAAACAGCGGATTGCCTTCACTCTGCCGATAGAGCAGATACTGGCTGGCCGGGTCCAGAATTTGGGCGAGAACCTGTCCTGCCAATTGGGCCGAGGCCGTCGCGTCCAAAGGGCGCAGATCAATTTCCGTGACACGGCCCAATCTGGCCAAAGCCATCGTCAGGTCCCGCAGGGGATGGCTCCCGTCGATCTCTTCGGGACGCACAGTCCCCGCCACCAGCAGCGGCGTACCGGGAGCCAATTGGAGCAGATAACCAATCCAGGCCAATGTCTCCCCGTCGCACCACTGCAGATCGTCCAGCCAGAGAACTTTGGCCTCCCTTTCTGCCAGAAATGGCTGGGCCAAGCCTTCCCAAAAATGGCGACGTTGCCAGCCATCGGTCAATGCTATGGGGTGGGGCAACTCCGGGTGCAGGTGGCGCAATTCCGGCAACAGACGGCTCACCTCCGTCAGCCAAACCCTGTCCAACTCTGCCAGCGACCCGACCAGACTCTCCCCGCGCAGCCATTCGGCAATCGGTTCGTAGGCCAGTTCGCCCGCGGCGGCAAAGGCCCGCGCATAGGCTGTGGGCAGTCCCTGGCGGCTGACCCAATTGACCAGTTCTTCCACCAACCGGCTCTTGCCCATCCCCGCCTCGCCCGACACCAGCAACAGATGGGATTCGCCCCGGCTGACCCGCTGCCAGAGGGTGAGCATCTGCTGCCACTCGGTCTGCCGCCCGACCAGCCGTGTGGTTGGGATTCGCCTTTCTGCGGGCGTGGGTGGCTCCGCCCGATCCTCGGCCAACAGCAGCCGTTCGTAGAGTTGCCGGGTCTTCCGGTCCGGCTCCACGTCCAACTCCTGCTCCAGCACAGAGACACAGGCGTGATAGGCGCGCAGGGCCGCGGCCCGGTTTTCGGTCAGGGCATAGAGCCGCATCAGGCGGCGATAGGTGGATTCGTGCAGCGGGTCCTGGCGCAGCAGGCGTTGTGCCCAGGTGATGGCCTCGCCATATTCCCGCTGATCTTCGCTCAGGTGGGCCAGCTTTTCCAGGGCCTGGAAATAGGACTGGGCCAGCCGTTCCCGCTCGCTCAACAGCCAGTCGTCATAGAAGCCAGGCAGCAACGGACCGGCGTACGCTTCTACCGCGGCTGCCAACGACTTCCGTGTGTTGGGCGTGTGGGGGGTTTGGTTGGCCGCGGCCAGGGCGTCTTCGTAGACGGCCAAATCCAGCACACACGCGGTGTCAGGCCGCCAATGGATGTGCTGGTTGTCAATGCTCAGATAACACTCGGTCTGGGGCAGGTGGCGGCGCAGTTTGCTCAGCTCCCGGCGCAGATTGCCCAGGGCCTGGGCGTCGGTGGAATCCGGCCAGAGGGTGAAGGCCAGGTGCTGGCGGGAAAGGGGCGCGTGGCGGTGCAGGAGGAGGTAAGCGATCAGAAGTTGCTGGCGGCCCTGGTCAAACCCGGCCAGGGCTTCCCCGTCCAGCCAAATCTGGAATGCGCCCAACAGTTGGATTTGGAGTGTTGCCATGAGGTCCCTGCCATCCACAGACTAAACTGCACGTAGACTGAAGTGAGGACACAGTAAGTATAGCAGGTTGCTCAATAGGGTTCAAAGGCCGCTTTTTAAGGGGGTGTAGTTTGGGTTGGGGTGCGGTGGTTGATTCCGGGAATCGGTTCCCACTCCACTCGGCCAGTCCAGCCATCGCCGGTTGAGTAGCCGCCGCCGACAACTTCCACACTGGCAGTCAGGTGGTGGTGGCGGCGTATCGAAACTAAGACGGCGAGTCTGCGGGGGGATTTCTGTGTTGTCTCGCTGACCCGCTAGATTTCGATACGCCTCAAAGACTCGGCTACTCAACCGGCGCTGATCTACCTCACCCCAAATCGGCCAGATTCGCCTGTAGCTGCACCCGCTGACCGCGCAGCTCCTCCAGCTTGGCCTTTTCCCGGCCCACCACCTGCTCCGGCGCTTTGGCGAGGAAGCCTTCGTTTGCCAGCAGCCCGTCGATGCGGGCGATCTGGCCGTCCACGTTTTCCATCTCTTTTTGCAGCCGCTTGCGCTCGGCCTCCATATCCACCAGACCGGCCAGGGGCAAATAGACGGTCACACCGCCGACGGCCAATGCCACGGATTTCTCCGGCGCGGGGAGTTCGGCAGCGATTCGCAAACTCTCGCCGTCGATTTTGGCCTGACTGATCAGCAGTGTCGCGTTTTCCTGCACCAGCCCCGCGTATTCCCCCGCGGCAATCAGCGCGGCCACCCGACGGCCCGGCTCCACATTGTACTCGCTGCGCGCGTTGCGTATGGCCCGGATTATCTCTTGCAGCCGGCCAAAGTCCGCCTCCGCCGCGGCATCGGCCAGACCGGCAGGGGTGGGCCAGCGGCTGGTCATCAGGGCTTCGCCCGCCGCGGCCACACCGGGCAGGTGGCCCCAGATGGCTTCGGTGACGAAAGGCATATACGGGTGCAGCAGGCGCATGGACTGTTCCAGCGCAAAAGCCAACACCTGGCGGGCGGCCTGGGCCGCGTCCGTGTCATCAGCGTAGAGCCGGTCTTTGGCTGCTTCGATATACCAGTCGCAATACTCGCTCCACAGAAAGTCGTACAACTGGCGGCCTGCCTCGCCCAACTGCCAGTCGCCCATCAGCCGGGTCACGTTTTCCCGCACATTTTCCAGGCGGCTGAGAATCCAGCGGTCAGAGAGGGTGAGGGTGGCCGGATCGGGCAGGGCGTAGGTGACCGCGTGGCTGTCGTCGGTCTGATCCAGGGCCATCTCTGCCTGTTCCAGATTCATCAGCACAAAGCGGGCCGCGTTCCAGATTTTGTTGGCAAAGTTGCGATTGGCCTCAATCCGGGTCAGGCTCAGCTTCATATCGTTGCCCGGTGTGCCGCCGGTGAGCAGACTGAAACGCAGGGCGTCGGTCCCGTATTCGTGGATCAGATCCAGCGGGTCCAGCACATTGCCCAGGCTCTTGCTCATTTTGCGCCCGCTTTCATCCCGCACCAGCCCGTGGAGATAGACGGTGTGGAAGGGCACTTCGCCGGTGAAGTGCAGGCCGAGGGTAATCATCCGGGCCACCCAGAAAAAGAGAATGTCGTAGCCGGTTTCCAGCACAGAAGTGGGGTGATAACGGGCCAGGTCCGCGGTCTGGTTGGGCCAGCCCAGGGTGCTGAAGGGCCACAGCCCGCTGCTGAACCAGGTGTCCAGCACATCCGGGTCCTGTTCCAGGGCCACGGGTTCGCCGTAGTGGGCAATGGCCTGCTCTTTGGCGTCGCTCTCGCTGCGCGCGGCAAACTGCTGGCCGTCTGGCCCGTACCAGACGGGGATGCGGTGGCCCCACCAGAGTTGGCGGCTGATGCACCAGTCCCGGATGTTCTCCATCCAGTGATAGTAGATTTTATCGAAGCGCTCTGGCACAATGCGAATCTGGCCCGAACGCACGGCTTCGATGGCGGGTCTGGCCAGGGGTTCCATCTTCACAAACCACTGGGTGCTGAGCAGGGGTTCCACAATCGTGTGGCAGCGCTCGCAGTGGCCCACCTGGTGGGTGTGATTTTTCTCCCCCACCACCAGCCCCGCGGCCCGCATATCTTCCCACAGCTTTGTGCGCGCGGCGAAGCGGTCCAGCCCCGCGTAGGGGCCAGCCTCCGGGTTCAGGGTGGCGTCTTTGTTCAGTATATTGATGGCGGGCAGGTTGTGCCGTTTGCCGATTTCGTAGTCGTTGGGGTCGTGGCCGGGGGTCACTTTGAGCGCGCCCGTGCCAAAGGCCGGGTCCACGTGCTCGTCGGCAATAATGGGAATCTTTCGCCCCAGAATCGGCACCAGCGCGGTCTTGCCCACCAGATGGGTATAGCGCTCGTCTTCGGGATGGACAGCCACCGCGGTGTCGCCCAGAATCGTCTCCGGACGGGTGGTGCTGACCTCCAGATGGCCGCCCTCTTTCAGCGGGTAGCGGAAGGTGTAGAGTTTGCCCTCCACTTCCTCGTGCTCCACTTCCAGATCGCTGATGGCGCTCTGGCAGCGGGGACACCAGTTGACCAGATAGTTGCCCCGGTAGATCAGCCCGTCTTCGTAGAGACGGATGAAGGCTTCCAGCACCGCGTCGCTCAGCCCGTCGTCCAGGGTAAAGCGCTCCCGGCCCCAATCGCAGGAGATGCCCATACGCCGCTGCTGCTGGGTGATGCGTCCGTGATATTCGTCCTTCCAGTCCCACACTTCCTGCACAAAGCGCGCCCGGCCCAGATCGTGGCGGTTGATGCCCTGCTCGGCCAGTTTGCGCTCCACCACATTTTGGGTGGCGATGCCCGCGTGGTCCGTGCCGGGAACCCACAGCGTCGGTCGCCCGGCCATCCGGTTATAGCGAATGAGCATATCCTCCACACTGCTGGTGATGGCGTGGCCCAGGTGCAGCGCGCCGGTCACATTGGGCGGGGGCATAGAAATGACGAAGGCGTCCGCGTCCGGGTCGGCCAACCCGCTCTCCATCTGCTGCTCCGGGTGAAAGAAACCGGACTTCTCCCACCAGCTATAGAGTTTTTCTTCCCACTCTTTGGGGTTGTACGTCTTCGGCATTTCCTGTTGTGCTGCCATCGCTGTTCGCCTTTCTGAAATAAGAACACGGATTGCGGAATGACGAGTTCAATCCGCGTTTACCTGCATAAATCTGCGTCCAACATTTTTCCAATAAAAAGAGCCGCTTCATCTCAAAGGACGAAGCGACTCCGCGGTGCCACCTTTGTTAGTGAGCAGGGAATTTGCCGAAGCACCAATCGCCTAATCTCTATCCTACAGGCGAGATCAGGAGATTTTCCGACAATTCCAGCGACTCACTCTCTCAACGCGCTAACGGGCGGACCCGGACGAAGTTACTCACTGTTCACCCCGCCAACCTTCCCGGCGACTTCTCCCCTGCGCCTGCGAACGCTTCTTTCAGCCGTGAAAGCGTCTCTCTGCCGCCCGCTGGGGGGTACTGCTCCGGTGCATTGTCATTCGTTGCAATGTCGTTGACTCTGCGTATGCTTTTGGTCTGAAAAGTATAGCGGGGGCAGAGTGGGATGTCAACTTTCCGCCGATACTATTTTCGTCCTGGAAACGTGCTGCGTGAAACGTGAGAGCACCCGGACTTTTTCACGTTTCACGCAGCACGTTTCTATGGGAAAGATCAGCCCACCGACGCTCTTTGCCGCAGGGACCGCACAACCGTCACCGCCACCACCAGCAGTGTGGCCGGGATGACGACGTAGAGCATTGCATCGGCAAAGACGGAGAGGCGTACGTTGCGGGTGGCGGCCAGAATCAGATAGGCAGTGTAGGCAATGTAATAGCCCAGAAGCAGCAGCCCTTCCCAGCGGGAGAGACGGCTGCCCGTGAAAAAGAGAGGCAGGCAGATGGCCGCCACGGCTACCATCACCGGAATGTCGATGGCGATGGCTGTCTCGGAGACGGCGATGCCGTTGCGGGTGAACAGTCCGCCGATGCCCAATACAGCCAAAATGTTGAAAATGTTGCTGCCCACTACATTGCCGATGGCAATGTCCCGTTCGCCCCGGATGCTGGCGACGATCGATGTGGCGACCTCCGGCAGGGATGTGCCAATTGCCACAACTGTCAGCCCAATTACCAATTGGCTGACCCCCAATGCTTCGGCAAAGATCACCGCGCCATCCACCAGCCAACGGGAGCCGAGCGCCAGCCCGCCCAATCCACCTGCCACCAGCAGCAGATCGACCGGCCAGGTACGGGCTGTTGACGAAGACGCGCCAAATGCGCCTTCGTACTCTGCCTGCACGGCTTTGCTTTCCCGACGGCTCTGATAAACAGTGAAGGCGACGTAGGCCACCAGCCCCAGGGCCAGAATTGTACATTCCCCGCGGCTCAGGTTGGCATCCTGCACAAAAATCAGAACCAGCACCGACAGGCCAATCATCAGCGGCACATCCCAGCGGATCAATTGCTGGGCCACCACCAGCGGTGTGATGAGCGCGGATATTCCCAGAATCAGGAGCACATTGAAAATGTTACTGCCCACCACATTCCCGATCATCAGTCCTGATTGGCCAGAAAGCGCGGTCTGGACCCCAACCATCAGTTCTGGCGCGCTGGTCCCAAAAGCCACGACCGTCAGCCCCACCACCAGCGGTGAGATGCCCATCGCCACCGCCAGCCGGGACGCGCCCCGCACCAAAATCTCCGCGCCGCCAATGAGCAGCAGCAGCCCCAACACAAAATAGACAATTGTTGTCAGTTGCATAGGAAATGAGAGCCTTGTCAAAGTGTGATAAAAAATTCTATTGCAAAAAACGATTCTAACTGCCGATAAAGACTGCTAAACGCCGATGGAAAGAGAGATACTCTCTCCTGAAATTCCCTGCGTCTCTGCGCCTCCGCGGGAGAAATGTATCTTTTTGCAGCAGACCCATTCGTTTTGCTCTGCTACATCCGCGTTCTATCTTTCCGGCAGGAAACCGGCAGCCGCGGTCAATTCGTCTTCCTTGCGGCGGCGACCCAAGACCCGCATGCGAATGCGCGTCGGGTTGCCCGCGCCGTCCAGATCGATCTCAGCCTTGCGGGACAGATAGACTGCCTCGCCCTCGCCCGCGCTCAGCCGGGGCCACAGGGAAAAGTAGACCACCTGGGCAGCTTCGTTGTAGACCGCTTCACCAGAGGGCGTAATCTCCCCCGGCGTGTGTGGTTTGCCTTCGTAGTTCTGGCGCAGCCAGCGGCCTATCCCCAGCCGTTTATTATCGACAATCTGTACACCCAGCAGCCGGTAGTTCTCCACAATCGCGTCCACATCCAGCTTAATGCGCTCGTCCGACGGGCTGGCCGGGCGAAAGCGGATTTCGATATTGTCCTGCTGTTGCAGCCAAACAGCCCGGAAAGGGACGGTGTAGGCAATAGAGTGGGTTTCGTTCAAAAGGGAACTCCTTTGGCGTGCTGCAGATTTCGCGTTGTGTAGAGCAGCGGTATGGCTGGCTCGTTTTGCTATTCAATACACTGGAAACAAAGTTATTCGACTACAGAAGTTCGACTTTTCTGAAAAGTCGAACTTCTACGCCCAAAAAACTTTGTTTACAGTGTATTCAATACCTTACCAGTGAAAGTTTTTGTGCAAGAAATCAAAAATTTTTGTATACACGGATGGAAAGGAACAGAGATCAGAAAAATCCGTGTTCCTTTCCATCCGTGTATACAACCCCTTTGGCTCTGACTTTGCCTGGATAGGAGACACGACTAGCTGACACCGAGAACAGTGAAAATCATTCACAGATGACGCAGATTTTCACAGATTGAATCCGCTTCCATCCGTCCCATCCGCGTTTACCACTCTACACAGCCATTTCTTCCCGATTGCGCCCAAAAAACGCAATGCGCAGCACACTAACCGCAACCCCGGCCAACCCCACGCCCATCATCCACGGCCCCCAGCCGGGAACCAGCGGCTGATCGTAGAGATCGGCCAGCGCGGGCAGAATCCACTGGAACTGGGCCAAGGGAAAGTAGAGGGCCGCAGCCGTCAACGCCAGTACAATTATGCCCGCCAGACGCAGGGGCAACAGTGCGGCCAGAGGCGCAATCAATGCCAGCCCCAGACAGCCCAGCATCAGCCCGGTTTGCACGCGGAACTCTGGCGTCAGCAGCAGTCCAGGCGTCCACGCCGGGGGCAGCAGGTTGAGCGCGGCCACCAGCGCGGCCGCGAATAGTCCCAGGCGCACCACCAGCGGATAGCCCAACGCCCGCTGCCAGGCAAACAGGCTCAACGCCACACTCACCGCCACCAGAGGCAAATAGAAACCCTCCCGCCAGAGCGCAATGTCGCCCTGCTGCACCGGATAGAGAAACTTCACCAGTTCGCCCAAATCCAGCCCGATGACTACCAGCCCCGCGGCCCGGTGGGGAACCCACGGCCCAAAGTAGCCGACGAGGACGAGCAGCGCGGAGAGGGGGAGAAGAAAAATAGTGAATGCGGCATCCTGAACCTGTCGAAGGGGTGAATAGTGAATTGAGAATTGTGATGGAGGGGTAGTGCCATCGGTCGTATGATTCACATCGCCGGGTGGTGACGCCCCAATCCCCAATCCCCAGTCTCTACTCCCCACTCCCTAATTCCTCCCCACCCGCTCCAACCGCAACCGCTGGCGTTCCTGGCCCTCGGCAAAGCGGCGGCGCTCCGCGTCGGTGGTCAATTCCAGTTTGGGCACTTCTGTGGGTTGGCCCTTCTCGTCCAGGGCCACATAAATGAAGAAAGCGCTATTTGTGTGGGTGATCTCGCCGGTGAGCAGATTTTCCGCCTCCACCCGCACCTGCACTTCCATCGACGTGCGCCCCACGTAGGTAATACGTCCGCGCAGGTTGAGAAGTTGCCCCAATCGCACTGGCTCGTGAAAGGTCATACTGTCGACGGCCACAGTGACACTGGGCCGTCGCGCGTGGCGCGCCGCCACAATCCCGCCGCACTCATCACACAGCTTCAGAATCACCCCGCCGTGGACATTGCCCAGGCTGTTGGAATGTTCCGGGTTCATAAATTGGTTCAAAAACGTCTCAGACGCACTGATTAGTTTGGTTTCCATTCTTTTTACCCCAATATCGCCACAAAGGCACGAAGGAAAAGTGCTTTTTACGCGTTCGTGTCTTTGTGGCTAAAGTCCACCCAAAGAGAGTATCATATCACAGCACGCCTGCTCGTCCCCATTGACAAAACGCCCTGCGTGGCGGAACCCGTTCTTCTCATAAAAGCGGATGGCCCGGCTATTGTCCGCCAGCACCCCACCCCACAGAATCACCCGGCTGCGGCCAAAACGCCGCACAATTTCCCAAAGAGCAGGCAGCAACAGCGATCCCACGCCCCGATTCTGCCAGCCATCGGCCAGCGTTGGCCCAAAGCGGCAGTCGGTCTTCTGCTCCAGCGCCAGGCCATAATTCGCATAGCGAGAAATGTCCCCGGAAGTCAGATCGAAGCTGAATTCCATCAGACCCACAATCGCCGCCTCGGCTCCCCTCGTCTCCACAACGGCAAAGCGGAGTTTGTCATAGCGGGCGATGGCCTCGCACAATTCTTGCGCAGCATCCCGGCCATAGCCGGAAAAAGTGCTCAGGCGGCGGCTTTCGGCGGACAGGCCGAGGAGAAAGCGCGCCAACATCTCCCCATCGCTGGAAAGCAAGGGGCGCAAAATCAACTGTTCGCCCGTCGCCGTCCAGAGGGGAGTGGCAAAATCCATCGGGTTCTGTGCCACCTCTGCCAATGTGAGTGTCATTCTCAATTCCTCATCGCTGCTTCCGCTCTGCGTCTCTGCGGGAGCGTCTATTTTCTGTTTATCCGACAGTTTGCGGCATAGGAGCACAAATCGTGTCAATCCAGTCAGAGAGCGTCGGTTGAGCTTGTCGAAGCCAACGGCCTAAAAGATGCCTGCTCGCTGACCCGCTCCTGGGTTTCGACCCTTCGGCAGGCTCAGGACACCGCAGCCTCAACCGGCGTTGCTAGCCTATTCCATCGCCTTCGTGTAGGCAGCGACCAACTGCTGCGCGCTGCGCTCCCACGTGAATTTCCGCGCGTTGACACTACCCGCCTCTGCCAATGCCGCGCGATACGCTCCATCCGTCGCCAGCCGCACAATCCCCGCCCCAATACTCTCCACCGACTCCGCGTCCACATACAGCGCGCCGTCCCCGCCCGCTTCGGGCAGACAGGAATTGTCCCCGGTCAGCACCGCCACGCCACAGGCCTGGGCTTCCAGAATCGGCAACCCAAACCCTTCGTATAGCGAAGGGTAGGCGAAAAACTCAGCCGCACAAAAGAGCGCGGGCAGGTCCGCGTCGTCCACAAAGCCGGGGAAGATCACATCCGCTTCCAGCCCTAATTCTTGCACAGTGGCAAAGATTTCGTCGTAGAGCCAGCCTTTGCTGCCGCCGATCACCAGCCGGTGGGGGAGGTGGGCTTCGTTGCGGGCCGCGTGGAAAGCCCGGATCAGCCGGGCAAAGTTTTTGCGCGGTTCCAGTTTGCTCAACCCCAGAATAAACGGACGTTCGCCGATGGCGTATTTGGCCCGCACGGCCCGTTGCGTGTCCGGGTTCGTTTCCGGCTGAAAGTGGCCGCGATCCACCGCGCCCTGCACGACGCTTATCCGCTCGCCAGGAATCTGCCACAATTCCTGCAGATCGTCCGCGGTGTGTCGGCTGTCGGCAATGATGTGGTCCGCGCGTTTGACCGAACGGGGCACGACGACGTTCAGATAGCGGTGCAGGCTGGGCATAGCCGCGTCGGGATAGCGGATAAAGGCCAGGTCGTGGACGGTCACCACCCGACGGCGAGCCGACGCCGGCGGCAGAACAAAATCCGTGGCGTGGAGCAGATCGGCCCGCCCACCGGCAAACCAGTCTGCGCGGGGGAAAGGCAGATTCAGCCGATGCCAGACGCGGATGAGCGTACGCTCGCTGAGCAGCGGGATTGTATGCAGAGGCAGCGGCGCGTCGTCCCGTTCCGCCTGGCTTACCTGCCCAGCCACGAAGAGACGGATGTCGTAGCCCGGATTGGCCGCCAGCAGCGCCCGCACCTGTCCCCGGATAATGCGCCCAATGCCCGCGCGCTGGCGAATGGCAGGAGTATAGTCGATGAGAATCTTCATAGGTGAACGGGCAAATGGATGAATGGACGATTGGGTGATTGTACCCGATGGGGGCCAGGTTGGGGAATCGGATGGAAGGAGATTGTGGATTCAGCGGGGCTGGCATCGCTGGGTTTGCCCAGCCCCGCGTAGGCGAAAGTGGAAGGCAGCTATCGGACGGTGCAAGGCTTTTTTCATAGCGTGAGACTGTCACCCCTTCATCCCGCCATCTTCAGCCCCGTCTCCGCCTCAATCGCCAACAGCCGGTTATATTTCGCCAGCCGTTCGGATTGGGTAATGGAGCCGACTTTCAGGTGGCCGCCGGACCAGCCAACAGCCAGATCGGCCAGCCAATCGTCTTCGGTCTCGCCGCTGCGCGCGCTGACTGTCACGTGCCAGCCCGCGGCCTGGGCCATCCGGCAGGAATCCGCGGCCTCGCTGAGTGTCCCAATCTGGTTGACTTTGAGCAGCAGCGCGTCCGCTGCGCCCGTGTCAACCGCGCGGCGGATGCGGGTCGGGTTCGTACACAAGAAATCGTCCCCCAACACCAGTGCCCGCCCGCGGATGGCTCGACGCAGTACAGGCCAGTTGGCCCAATCCTCCTCGGCCAACCCATCTTCCACACTCACAATCGGGTAGCGTTCCAGCCAGCCGGTCAGATGGCGAATCATCCCCGCGCTGTCCAGGGGTTCCCCGCCCAGGTGATAGCGCCCGCCTGTATCGTTACCACTGTAGAAATGGCTGGACGCCACGTCCAGCGCCAGCGCGACCTCCTGCCCCGGTGTGTAGCCTGCCCGTTCGATAGCCACCACCGCATCCCCCAGCATCGCCTCCGCGTCGGGGAAAGGCGGGGCCAGCCCGCCCTCGTCCGCGGTCAGCGCGCGCATCCCATACTTCTCCAGGCAGAGGTCCGCGGCGGATTGATAGACCGCGTAGGTGGTCGCCATCGCCTCGTCCACAGTTTTGGCCGCAATGGGAACGACCAGCACGTCCTGAATCGGCACCTGTCCGCCCGCGTGCTTGCCCCCGCTGAATAAATTGATGGTGGGTCGAGGCAACGTTTCTGCCTTTTTGCCCGGTGTGTGGATGGCCGCGAAGTGCTGGTAGAGGGGGATGCCCTGTTCGGCGGCTGTGGCGCGGGCAAAGGCCAGGGAAACAGCCAGCAGCGCGTTGGCGCCCAGCCGGGATTTGTTGGGCGTGCCGTCCAGGCTGATCAGTGCCTGGTCCAGGGCTGATTGATGGGCGAAATTCTGGCCCCCCAATGCACCGGCGATCTCCCCCCGCACATTGCCCACAGCTTGGCGGCAGCCCAGCCCCCGGTAGCGGGACGGGTCCCGATCCCGCAGTTCCAGCGCCTCGGCCGCGCCTGTGGACGCGCCGGAAGGCACAGAAGCCATCCCCGCCGCGCCGCTGGCCAGCGTGCAGGTGGCGCGCACAGTGGGCCTTCCCCGGCTGTCCAGAATTTCCAGCGCATCCAAACTGTGAATCGTCGGCATATTTTTTCCTTTGTGTTTTTGTGTCTTGGTGGTTTGTTCTCGTTCCCACGCGGGAGCGATGGGCACAAGCGTTAGGCTTTTCCAACAAATAAATTCCCCAAATTGATTTGGAAAAGCCCAAGCCGTTCAGGGAAATTGTCGCCGGATCGGGGATTTGTTTTCTTTGAACGGCCTTAAACCCGGCAATTCGCCTGGCCCAGCACTTCCGGGTTGACGATATGCGCTGGCCGTTTCCCCTGTAGCACATCCGCCACATTTTGCGCTGCCTTCTGCTGCAACTCGGCAATTGAAGCATCCGAGTAAAAGGCCGCGTGGGGTGTGACAGTTACATTGGGCAAGGCCAGCAGCGGGTGATCCGGCGGCGGCGGCTCCTGGGCCAACACATCCAGCCCCGCCCCGGCAATCCAGCCTTCCCTGAGCGCGTGTACCAGTGCTGTCTCGTCGATCAGCCCGCCCCGGCTGGTGTTGATCAGCACTGCATTGGGCTTCATCCGGCGCAGGGCTGCTCTGTCGATCAGTCCACTGGTCTCATCGGTCAGCGGCGCGTGGAGAGAAACGTAATCAGCGCGTGCCAGCAGATCGTCCAGACGATCTACCGCTTCCACGCCGTTTGCCAGCCGACCGGGTGTCAGGCGCGGCGTGTAGGCGATAATGTCCAGCCCAAATCCCTGGGCTTTGGGAACCAGCGCCCGGGCACTGTTGCCGTAGCCCACCAGCCCCAGCGTCTGCCCGCGCAGCCGGGGAATGATCTGGCCCGTATCCCGCTGCCAGCGTCCGGCTCGGCTGGCCGCGGCCTGGGGGACAATCTGGCGGGCCGTTGCCAACAGCAGAGCCATCGCGTGGTCAGAGACTTCCTCCGCGCAGAAGTCGGGCACATTCGTCACCAGAATGCCCAGTTCCGTGGCCCGTTGGATGGGGATATTGTCCAGGCCGATGCCGTAGCGGCTGACGAGCTGGCAGTGGGTTGCGGCCTCCAGCGCGGCCGGGGGGATCTGTGCCCAGCAGGTGAGAATGGCGTGGGCCTGGGGAGCCAGGCGGATGATGTCCTCCGCGCTGCCGGTCTCAGCCACCATCAGTTGTGCGCCGACGGCTGCCAGGATCTGTCGTTCGATTTCTACATCAGGCCAAGCGTAATCAGTGATGAGGACGCTATAGGTGGACACGGGTTCTCCTCTGTGCAGTGTTTCCATCTGCAAGTATCCTACACGGCTTTTGTGTGGCTGGCAAAGCCTGTAGAGGGATAAACAATTGTCGCTCGCCTTGGGCTTGGGCTATAATATGTCGGGCCGTTTCGTCTGTGCGGAGCGACTTATTTTCGCGAATTGAATTGTGAATTATCCAGTGAAGGTCGCACACAATGTTCCAACGAATCCCCCGCCGTATGGCCGGTCTGCTCAGTTTGGCGATGGTAGTGGCCGGGCTAGTCCTGATTATTTGGTTGTTGACCCATTTGCCCACCCAGGCCAATTCGGCCAATTCCCTGTCTGGCGATGAGCCGCAGGTGTTGTTGGCTGTCACGGACACGCCCGCTCCGCGCGTGGCGCTTGCCCCCGATGCACCTGTGGCCGATGCCACGCCAATGCCTACTGCTACAGATGCTCCCGCGCCTGTGGTTCTGGGGTTGGCCGAGGGCTTGCCCCGTGGACTGGTGGACTCTGTCAGCCATCTGGCCGCAGACGATCCTTCCTGGCACTTGTCTGCAGCAAATGCGCCGACGGTCACCCTTCGTCTGGACTGGCAGTCAGATGGAGAGGCGATCTATGGGGAAGTATACAGTCTGGCTGCGCGCTTCGACACAATTTCTCCCCAAATTGAGAGTAATCTGGTTGTGGACCTTTGGCAGGCTGGGGCCGTAGAGGGGACAACCCTTGCCCAGATGGTTGTCCTGAGCGACACGCTGCCAGGGCTGGTATCTCTGCTGGGGCCGCGTGGACCGGCCGTGCAGACTGTGGCCAGCTTGGATGAACTTCTCGACGCGGCCTGGGCAGACGAAGCAACGCTTGTGTTGCTGCCATTTGAGCAATTATCGCCCGAACTGGTCGTCTATGCTGTGGACGGCCAAAATCCAGTGGACAACCGTTTTGATCCGGCCGCGTATCCCTTTGTGGCGGAAGTCTATGCCCATCGGGTGGACGGAGAAGACCCGGGACCTGTCCTGGACAAATTGGCCGAGGCCAGCGACGGCACAAACCGCAACCCGGATCGCCTGACTGTGCTAGCCATGACCGGCGTGACCGCGATGGTGCGCCAGACCGCCTATCAGATGGATCAGTTTGGCCCGGAATGGGTGGCCGAGGATGTGGGACCCGAACTGGCCGCAGCCGACATCACAGCGGTGAGCAACGAAGTACCCTTTGTGCCTGGCTGTGTCACTAACACCTCTGCCGAGAATCTGACTTTTTGCAGCCCCCCCGACTATATGGCCGCGCTGGATGCAGTGGGCGCTGATATTATCGGGCTGACCGGCAACCATCAAAATGACTACGGGCGGGCTGACGCGCTGGTTTCCCTGGACATTTATGCCGAGGCCGGGCTGCCTGTCTATGGAGGGGGACGCAATAAGGAGGAAGCCTTTGCCCCCTTCTATCTGGAACACAACGGCAACCGGCTGGCCTTTTTGGGGGCCAATAGCTATGGCCCGGATTTTGCCTGGGCCACGGACGACGGGCCGGGCAGCGCTGAATTCGACCTGAATATCCTTTCCGCTACGATTCGGGCGGTGAAGGAGCAGGACAAGGCCGATATTGTGTTGGTGGAACTTCAATATCAGGAGAGCTACGGCGTTTCTCCGCTTTGGGACCAACGCCAGAACTTTCGTCTGTTGAGCGAGACGGGCGCGGATATTGTAACGGGGGTGCAGAGCCACGTGCCCCAGGCAATGGAGTTTGACGACGGACGGTTGATCCTCTATGGACTGGGCAATCTCTTTTTTGATCAGATGTGGCGACAGGACACGCGCGAGGGGATGATTGTGAAACATACTTTTTATGCCGGGCGTCACATCAGCACGCAGGTTCTCACAACACTTCTCTACGACTACGGCCAGCCGCGCTGGACCAGCGGCGAGGAGCGGGAAAGTCTGCTGCGTCGGGTCTTTGACGCCAGCTATTGGCCTCGCCAGCCTTTGCCCTAAACGCCGCTTCTGCCGTCGCCACCGGATGCAGGCTCCCCCTCTGGAAAAGTGGACGGAAGTAGAAATCGGCAAAATCGCCACTGCAAATTAGTGGTCATGTGATAGAGTGTACCCATCTACTTACACATGACTTTTTGATTGGAGCCTTTTCAATGACGAACCGCAACCGCTCACTTCTGCTTCTGCTCTGCGCGCTTCTGCTCTCTGCCACTATATTTGGCCGGGGCGGGCCTTCTGTATTGGCAGAAGATAGTGGGCCTGTGCTGCCCGACGCCACGCCCCAGGCAGATACGCCGGAGATCGTCGGCGGTCAGGAGGCCGTGCCCGGTGCCTGGCCCTGGATGGCCGCGTTAATAAACGCCAACCAGCCAAACGATTACCAGGGCCAATATTGCGGCGGTGCGCTGATTGCTCCTCAGTGGGTGCTGACCGCGGGCCACTGTGTGGAAGGCAAGACCGCTGCCAGTATCGATGTGACTCTCGGCAAGCACAAGCTGAGTGACTCCGGCGGTGAGCGTATCCACGTCATACAGATTATCAAACACCCCAACTTCAACAGCAATACATTGGATTCGGATGTGGCCCTGCTCAAACTCCAGACAGCCACCAATCGGCAGACGGTTGGCTTGATCCCTCAGGGCGATACAACCCTGACCGCGCCGGGTGTACTTTCGACGATTATCGGCTGGGGCGATATGCGTACAAACGGCCAGCAGGGAACCTATGCAGACGCTCTTATGCAGGTCTCCGTGCCGATCGTCAGCAACCAGACCTGCAACGCGCCCGGCTCCTACGGGGGGGACATCACAGAGAATATGATGTGCGCTGGGTATGCCCAGGGGGGCAAAGACGCCTGCCAGGGCGACAGCGGTGGACCGTTGGTGGTTCCGGATGGCACTGGATCGGGCTGGCTCCAGGCTGGTGTGGTCAGTTGGGGTATCGACTGTGCCAAGCCCAACTATTACGGCGTCTATAGCCGACTCTCCAACTTCGCGAATTGGATCAACAGCCAGACGGACGCAGGCTCCGCCACAGCCACCCCGACCGCCACGTCCACAAAGACCAACACGCCCACAAAGACCAATACACCCACCAAAACCAGCACCCCTACCGCGACGCCCAGCAAGACGGCAACTGCCACAGCGACGCCCATAGCCCATACTGCCACGGCCACGCCTACCCCCACCGCGCCCGCGCCGCCAGCCATCAGCGACGTGCGCGTCAGCAATGTGCGGGACACCAGTTTCAGTGTCTCGTGGCTGACCGAAGTAGAGGCTACGGGGAAAGTTGTGTTGTCGAATGGCGCAGCGCTGGCCCGTGTCAGCCCAGAAACAGCAGCGACGAGCACCGGCACAGCCCATCACGTGACAGTGGGTGATTTGCAGCCCAGTACCACCTATACTTTCTACGTCCAGTCCGGCGCGGCGCTGGACAACAACCGGGGCGCGCTCTATTCTGTGACGACCGGGCCAACCCTTGCCCTGCCCAATTCGGATAATATCTATGGAGATATTGCCGAGCCGAGCCGGACCGGTGTGGACGGTTGTCTGGTCTACGTGCGGGTTCTGTTGAGCGGCGCGGGCGGCAGCGAGGGTGTGTCTGCCCTGCTTTCCACCCAAACCGACAGCAGCGGTCAGTGGGCGCTGAATCTGGGCAACGTCCGCACATCAACACTGGACGCTTACTACCGCTATTCGTCCACCCTGGCCCAATTGGGCGTGGAGGTGCAGTGCTCGCCCCTGCGCCAGGGCTACAAGCAGATACCCACTGGCGATGCCCACGGCAGCCCCAATGCAACGATTTCTGTGCGCAGCCTCTCCCGTTCGCTGTCGCCGTTGGGCACAGGCTGGAACTTTGTGACTCTGCCCCAGCAGCCGGTCGTCAGCTACAAAGCCAGCCAGTTGTGCAGCGATCTCATGCGCTCGAATGGAGGGCTGCCCGTGGAGGTGCTGCGCTGGGAGAGCGGCGGCTGGAATGGCTATGTCTGTGGTGTGAACGCCAATGACTTTGCTCTGGATGTGAACAGTGGCTATTTTGTGCGCAATGCCGGCGCAAATAGCTGGGCAATGGCTGGTGATCCCATCCCCGCCGCGCCACCCACTGTTGTCAACGGCTGGAATGCCATCAGCAGCCGGGGCAGCGCCAATGCCTCTGACCTGTGCGCGGCTGTGGTCTCTCCGTGGCAGGGGTTGGAGGTGAACCGCTGGTTCGCTGGCGGCTGGGACGGCCACATCTGCGGGCGTCCGTTCAACGACTTTGCCAGCCCCAGCGGCCAGGGCTATTTCTTCAAAGCCGGCAGCGGGCCAGTTGTCGCGAGCCGGGCCTTGCCGGTGTTGGATCAACGCGGGGGCAGCAATGGCGTGCAGGATGTGCGGGTGACAAATGTGCGGGATACGAGTGTGACTATTTCCTGGCAGACGGAAGCGCCAGGCAATAGTCTTGTGGAGGTTTTGTTGGATGGGGCGTCGGTGGCCCTGGCCGAAGACGTGCGAGGACCGGGCACTGTTGAGCGGCTGCATTATGTGGTGGTGGACAACCTGCGCCCAGACCAGCGCTATACTTTCTCCGTCCAATCGGTCGGCGCAGATTCTGCTGTGAGCAGTGGGCAGGGCACGTTTGCAACATTCGCGACACTGAATGCGTTGCCCCGTTCCCACAGCGCCTACGGCCGCATTGTGGCTCTGGACGGGGTGACCCCTGTAGCGAACGCACTGGTATCCCTGCGCCTGCACGACGAAGACGGACGGGGTTCCGGGGGGGATTCGCTGGTTCTCTCGGCTATGACCGATGGCAATGGCTACTGGTATGCGAACCTGGGCAATGCGCGCCAGGCGGATGGCGGGAGCTTCAGCTTTTCCGCCAGCGACGACAGCGTGGGAATCGAGGCTTTCTCGCCGGGTCTCTTGCCCCAACTGGTCGATTTGTCCATCAGCGATACCTTCCCGGCCAGTAATATTGCGCTGGGTATGCGGGCGCTCTATATGCCTTCTGTACAGCGATAGGCGTCAGGCCGTTCAAAGAAAACAAATCCCCGATCCGGCGACAATTTCCCTGAACGGCTTGGGCTTTTCCAAATCAATTTGGGGAATTTATTTGTTGGAAAAGCCTTAGTTTAAGCGTTGAAACCGGTCGCTATTATTGCGTACCCAGTTCCTTTGCCAACCGTAAAACATCCCCAATCGCCCGCTCCTGATCCAGGGGCGGGCGTTCCTTTTTGTCCAGCCAGATGAGGAATTCGATGTTCCCGGCGGGGCCGGGCGCGGGGGAGACAGTAAGTCCCGCCACCCAGACACCTATCCTTTGGGCCAGCGCAATAATTTCGCCGATAACACTGCGGTGAATATCCGCATCCCGCACGACACCGCCTTGGCCCACGTCGTCGTGACTTGCCTCAAACTGGGGTTTGATGAGCGCCACGATTTGGCCCCCGGGGGTGAGCAAACGCAGGGTGGGAGGCAGAACCAGTTCCAGCCCAATAAAACTGGCGTCAATGACGGCTAAATCGGCCAGAGCGCCATCGGGCAGGCTTTCCAGATAGCGAATGTTTGTGCGTTCCAGGGGAACAACCCGCGTGTCGGAACGGAGCTTCCAGGCAAGCTGGCCGTAGCCCACATCCACCGCGTAGACCTGGGCTGCCCCCCGCTGCAACAGGCAGTCGGTGAAGCCGCCGGTGCTGGCCCCCACATCCACAGCAACCAGCCCAGTCGGATCAATGGCGAAGACGTCCAGTGCTGCTTCCAATTTCAGCCCGCCCCGGCTGACGTAGCGCGGCTGGGCGCGTACGCGCAGATTGGCCTGCCGCGAGACCAGACGTCCAGCCTTGTCTGCTACCTGTTCGTCAATAAGAACATCCCCCGCCAGGATCAGTCGACGGGCCTGCTCTTGGCTTTCCGTCAGGTTTCGCTCCACCAACAACAGGTCGAGCCGTTCTTTGTTTTTGGGCTTGGGCGTTCTGTTCATGCGCTGACCCGAAAAATAGAAGATGGGTAAAGAGGGAAAGGACGGCTTTTCCCAGCGTAAATCCGATCCCGCTGGGTATGTGCAGCCCGTCATTCTGCCCTGCCATCTTTGGTTGTCAACCAGAAGTTAAAGTATTATTGGTTGGTCTTCCCTGCAAAGGCGGGAAGGGTCAACCAGTGAACGAATGATTCCATGAACCGCTCTCCCAATTCCACACCTGCGACACCTGCGATTTCCGGCGAGCCTACTCTTGGCAGCAATCTTCGGGGCCTGATCCGGACGATGCGGCTGAAGCAATGGACAAAGAATGGCTTTGTATTGGCAGGGCTTATTTTCGACGGTAAGCTTTTCGATTTGCCCAGGGCTGTTTCCGCGCTGGTCGTGATGCTTGCCTTTTGTCTGATCTCCAGCAGTGTCTATATTCTCAACGATCTGGTGGATATTGAAAAGGATCGCCTGCATCCCCGCAAGCGACAGCGGCCTTTGCCCAGCGGCCAGCTTAGCCCAAACATTGCCAAAGGGGGCGCGGCGTTGCTGGCGGCTGTCAGCATTTTCGCCGCCGGACTGGTCAATATCTGGGCCGGTGTCATTGTGGCGAGCTATCTGATTCTGAATGTTTTGTACAGTTTCCGTCTGAAGAATCTGGTGATTATCGATGTGATGATGATTGCCGGATTTTTTGTGCTGCGGGTGGTGGCTGGGGTGGTGGCGGTGGATGTGGCCAACTTCAGCCCGTGGCTCTATGTCTGTGTCAGTCTGCTGGCTCTTTTTCTGGGTTTTGGCAAGCGTCGCCACGAATTTACTCTGCTGGAAGAGGGCGCAGCCAACCACCGGGCCAGCCTGGCGCATTACAATCTGTCCCTGCTGGATCAGATATTGGGGATTGTCACGACCAGCGGTCTACTGGCCTATACGCTTTATACTTTCGAGGCCAAGACCGCCCTGGCCCAGGATGGCCATATGCTGCTCACCGTCCCCTTTATCCTCTATGCAGCCTTCCGTTATCTCTACTTAATCCACGTAGAAAAAAGGGGCGGCGCACCCGAAGATCTTCTCTTCGAGGACCGCCCCTTTTTGCTTTCTGTGCTGCTGTGGGGTCTGTCAGTGGTGTTGGTGATCTATTTGTGGTAGACATCAGTACCACCCAATGAGCCGATTAACTCTTCGGCCGATTGCCTGGCCCATTCGGTGAACCGGCTATTTCTTCACAAACTCCGCCCACGGGCCTTCCATTCCATCCTCTGTGACGCCGTAGAAGATTCGCATCTCTTTGCCTTTGCGTCGAGCCAGGTCATAACGAATCTTCCCGGCCCGGCTCTCCGAGCGGACCAGCCCTACATCGCCCTTCCATTGAATTTTTCCCAGTTCGGCCGGGTGGTCTTCCACCTGGGCAATGGCATAGTTCCAGAGTTTGCGCGCGCCTTTGCGGGTGACATTGCTCACCGAGCGTTCATTGCGCAGGTCGCTGACGACGTAATAGTTGACGCCGTTGCGGTTTTCGCTGGAGACAATTTCGACACCCACCTGGGGCAAATAGAAAGGATCGCTGGACTCTGCGCTGTCCGCGGCTGTGGATGTGGTGGATGCGCTGCTGCTATTCCTCGATGTGTTGCGTCCCCGGCGACGGCGGCTGCTGGTTGAGCCGTTCGTACTGGCCTCATTCCCGTTCCCTGTGTCTTTGCTCTGGGGAGCCGGTGTGGAACGATTGATGCCTGCATTTTCCAGCACAAGTGCCACAATCTCATCCCGCACAGCCAGGCTTGTCTCCGCGTCGTTGCGCACATAAAATTTGGACTGATCCAGACAATAGGGCTTTTCGTCTCCCTCATCCACACTCACACGCAGCACCTGTGCGCCGTCGCTCTGGGCAGTCTCAAAGCGTACATCTAGTTGAGGCTGCAAGCGCTCGACTATGGCCGCCTGTAGCTCCTTCTGCACCCCTTTGATGTTGGTCAGACCTTTGACCGCGCCTTTGCGTACACTGGCTCCTACATAGACAACGCCGCCGTCCGTGTTGGCAAAAGCGCACAGATCGGCCAATACAGCTGCCTGGCGTCCGCCCCGCACCGTGACTGTTTCATGAAAACTCTGGACCTGATTTGGTCCTTCGGCCCGGGCCACGGCCAAATGATCGATGGGCTTGTCTTTGGGACGATAGGCCCGTGTGCGGTCAAAATCGGTGCTGGCCAGCAGATCGGCAATGGCCTCGAAGCTGGCTTCGGGCAGGAGCAATTCGGTGGCGCGTTCGCCGATACCCAGCCGCTTGGGGTTTTTGGGGTCACTGATCAGCCGGTGAGCGTCACTGCCCTGCAGACAGTGCATTTTGCGGGCATACTCAGGCTTGCTGCCGTTGAAAAAGCGGGCCGTTGCGTTGCGGCTGCGGCTCTCCAGATCGGTAACTTCCAGGGCGATTAGATTCTCGTTCTGGGTATAGGCAATTTTGGTCTGGCCGCCAAAGGGGAAATTGCGCATTGCCACGCCGTGGGTGCTATTGGCGTGGGCGGCAATAGCCAGTCCACCTGCTTCTGTAATCACCTGATAGGCGGTGAGCACGTCTGTGCTGGCTCCGGTCTCTGTGCTGCCCTGGTCCAGCTTTTCAGCGGGGACATTGAGGTTGAGCAGCACATATTCCAGATGACGGATGCTCGTCTCCGGGGGGAAGATGCCGAGGATGTGAAAGCCAAAGGTGGCGGTAAATTCGAAGCCAGGCAGGACGAGAATTTTGTTGGCAAGGGTGCGCCATTCGTCCAGCCGCTTCTTTTCGTCGTCGGTCAGCCGGTTCTGCTCTTCCAGCTTCGCCAACCATTCGATCTCCTGGCGCACCGCGGCCACACCCGCCACTGTGTTGTGGTCGGTAATGGCTATAATGTCCAGTTCTTTCTCGCTGGCTTGACGCAACCACTCCAAATAGGTGACTTTGGGTTCTTCGTAGTCACCGGAGGCGGGGGTGTGGAGGTGCAAATCAGCTTTGAACCAGCGGAGTTTGGTGACATCCTGGCTGGTGGTGGGGGTGTTGTTTGTTTTTCTTCTTCTGCTCACGAAACCGTTCCATTTCTGAAAAATCAATGGGAGCGGCTGGATTCGGGCAGACCCAGGCGGTCAAGCTGAAACAAAGGACCATCAAAAAAAGCGCGGGCCACAATAAAGACACGGCAAATCAAATGGTAGCGCACCGTCCCGCCCAATCAACAAATGGGGCAAATAGACGTTTCGGCACACTGCTGTTCATCCTGCGCCTGGATCAGCAAATATCCAGTCCGCACAATTGGCAGATCGCCGCCACCTGTCCAAAATGGACGTGGGCAACGGTGCGATCTGCCGACAATTGTTCGATGACAGATCACCGAACAGAAGCATTATATGCCAATTGTCAAGGAAATAGCAAGTTTTTCTTGGCGTGTAAACAAAAACGCCTATACAGCATACGCAAGCTTTTCCCGATCGTCCTCGCCATCGCCCGCGGGCAAGCCGTCGGGGAGCGATCCATTTTCTTGGCCCTGGCTCTGGCGGGAATTGTCCTCAACTGCCGCAGGGGGCAGTGCCTCGTCCAGTGCCGCGGCCAGCACTTCGTCCACAGTATCCACCAGCACAAAAGTCATTCCCTCGCGCACGTTCTCCGGCACATCTTCCAGGTCGGCTTCATTGCGCTTGGGAAGAATCACTGTGTCCAGACCCAGCCGGGCCGCGGCCAAAACCTTTTCTTTTAGCCCACCAATCGGCAGCACTTTGCCCCGCAGGGTAATCTCGCCGGTCATGCCGATGTTGGCTTTGACCGGGCGACGTGTGAGCAGGCTGGCCAGGGCTGTCACCATTGTGATGCCCGCGCTGGGGCCGTCTTTGGGGATGGCACCCGCGGGGATGTGCAGATGAATGTCCACATCCTCAAAGAATTGCGGATCGATGCCCAATTCCGCGGCCCGGCTGCGCACGTAACTGAGCGCGGCCTGGGCGCTTTCTTTCATCACATCGCCCAATTGGCCGGTGATGACAAAGCCCTTCTTGCCCGGCATTTTTGTGGCCTCGAAAAAGAGAACATCGCCCCCGGTCATTGTCCAGGCAACGCCAACCGCCACACCTGGAATACGCAGCCGCTCGGAGATCTCCTCCGCGTGAATCTTGCGTTTGCCCAAATAGAGATAGAGATCGCTTAGGTCCACGGCTACTTCGTGCTGAATTTCTTCAGCCGCGATTTTGGCCGCGATCTTGCGGCAGACTTTCCCGATCTCCCGCTCCATATTGCGCACGCCTGCCTCCCGCGTATAGCCCTGGACGATCTCGCGCAGCGCGGACTCGGTAAAGGTGACTTCTCCGTCGCGCAGGCCATTCTCCTTCAACTCCCTGGGGACCAGATAGCCCTGGGCGATCTTTACCTTCTCGTCTTCGGTGTAGCTGCTGAGTTGGATAATCTCCATCCGATCCCGCAGGGGGCCAGGGATTGTGTCCAGCACATTGGCGGTGGTGATGAACATTACTTGGCTCAGATCAAAAGGCACATCCAGGTAGTGATCCCGGAACTCCCGGTTCTGCTCCGGGTCCAGCACTTCCAGCAGCGCGCTGGTGGGATCGCCCCGGAAGTCCCGGCTCAATTTGTCCACTTCGTCCAGCATAAAGACGGGGTTTTTGCTCTCCACCCGACGCAGGCTCTGGATGATGCGCCCCGGCATAGAGCCGATGTATGTGCGTCGGAAGCCACGGATCTCGGCCTCGTCTCGCACGCCGCCCAAGGCCAGGCGCACAAACTTGCGCCCCGTGGCCCGGGCAATGCTGATGCCCAGACTGGTCTTGCCCACACCGGGCGGGCCAACAAAACAGAGGACAACGCCCTCCCGCTCCCGGCGAATCTTGTCCCGTACGTCCTCTGCCTCTGCCTCCCGTTCTTCCTTGCGATCGGCCCGCAGTTTGCGCACGGCCAAATATTCCAGAATACGATCTTTGATTTCGTCCAGACCGTAGTGGTCTTCTTCCAGCACACCCCGGGCGTGGTCGATAGCCAGATTGTCTTCGGTGGTCTGCTGCCAGGGCAGACTGACCATCAGGTCCAGATAAGTCTTGATTACGCTGTATTCCGCGGCCTGGATGGGCATGCGGCGCATGCGGTTGAGTTCCCGCTGGGCCTCTTTCAGCGCCTCTTCAGACATACCCGCGGCCTCGATGCGCTCCTCCAACTCCCGGATGTCCGCGGCCTGCT
>JAHBVF010000038.1 GCA_019637685.1 Caldilineaceae bacterium
GTTTCTTCTTCATAAGATTGCTCAGCCTTTGTCAAAATGGGGATTGAAATGAAGCATTTTCTGTCGGCTGATGAGGGGAGCGTTGAAGGGTTGACAGAAGGTTGGGTTGTCTGTATACAAACTGCGGATTGTTATCTGTTTTTTGCTACTCCTCTCCCAGATACGCCTTGCGCACCTGCTCATTCGTCTGCAATTCCTTGGCATCCCCGCCCAACACAATCTCACCGGTCTGCAACACATAGCCCCGGTGGGCCACATGCAGTGCCATCAGCGCGTTCTGTTCCACCAGCAGAATCGTCATCCCCTGGCGGTTGATATTCGCCACTGTCTCGAAGATCAATTCCACCAGCATCGGGGCCAGTCCCATGGACGGCTCGTCCAGCAGGAGCAGGCGGGGGCGGGCCATCAGCGCGCGGCCGATGGCGAGCATCTGCTGCTCCCCGCCGGAGAGGGTTCCGCCCTGCTGGTCAAGGCGTTCCTTCAGCCGGGGGAAGAGAGAGAAGGCGTACTCCAGATCGTCGGCGATGCCATCGGTGTCTTTGCGGCTGAACGCGCCCATCTCCAAATTTTCCAGCACTGTGAGTTTGGGGAATATCCAGCGCCCTTCCGGGGCCTGACCCACGCCCAACCCGGCCACCTGATGCGCGGGCATCCCGTCGATGCGCTCGCCTTCCAGCGTCACCGTCCCCCGTCGCGGATGGAGCAGCCCGGAGATCGTGCGGATGGTTGTGCTCTTGCCCGCGCCGTTGGAGCCGATGAGGGTGACGATCTCCCCCTGGTCCACGTGCAGGGAAACCCCCTTCAGCGCGTGGATGTGGCCGTAGAAGGAGTGGACGTTTTGCAGTTCGAGCATATGCGAAGACATGAATAGTAATTCCGTTGGATGCGCAATTCTACTGTCGGAGTCCTACGTGAAACGTGAAAGGTGAGATCACCCGGCCTTTTTCACGTTTCACGCATTACGTTTCAGTGGCGGCCTTCCCCAAATAGGCCTCAATCACCCGGGGATTGCGCTGGATTTCTCTGGGCGCGCCTTCGGCGATCTTCTGCCCGTATTCCAGCACGTGGATTTCGTCCGAGATGCCCATCACGACTTTCATATCGTGCTCGATGAGCAGAATCGTCAGCCCCAGATCGTCCCGCAACTGGCGGATGAATTCGGTGAGGGATTGGGTCTCCCGCGGATTCATCCCCGCCGAGGGTTCATCCAGCAGAAGTAGTTTCGGCTCTGTGGCCAGGGCGCGGGCAATCTCCAGGCGGCGCTGCATCCCGTAGGCCAGATTCTGGGAGATGGCGTCGCCCCGTTCCGCGCCCAGGCCCACATATTCCAGCAGTTCGTCGGCCCGCTTGAAGGCCGCTGCTTCCTCACGTTTCATCCCCGGCGTGTGGAGCAGGGAGGCATACCAGGGCGAACGCAGACGGCAATTCATCCCCACCAGCACATTTTCCCGGGCCGTCATTGCCTTGAACAGGCGGATATTCTGAAAGGTGCGGGCGATGCCCAGGGATGTGACCCGGTTGGGTTTGTAGCGCCCCAGCCGAGTACCGTCAAAGTCCAGCGTGCCTTCGGTGGGGGTATAGAGGCCGGTTACCATATTAAAGAAGGTCGTCTTGCCCGCGCCGTTGGGGCCGATGAGGCTGACAATCCGCCCCGGCTCAATCGTCATATCCACAGAATCTACGGCGGTCAGGCCGCCGAAGCGTTTGGTGAGTCCCTTCGCTTGCAGGAGTGCCATTACCAGTTGCCTCCCCTATCTTCTGCGGTCTCTGTGCCCACCACATCCGCGGTCTCCGGGTCCAGCACAGCAAATTCAGCGCCGAAATCTGCGTCCCAATCCTCGTCATCGGCGTGCAGTTCCGCGCGGCGGGCCGCGCTGGGGAAGAGACCCTCCGGGCGCAGGACCATCACCGCAATCAGGCCCGCGGCGTACATCACCCAGCGCCACTTTTGCAGCACATCGCCGCCGGGCACAAATTGGGGCACAATCTGGGCCAGCACCACCCGGTCAAAAAGGGAGATCATCAGCCCGCCCACCAGCACGCCCCAGATGTTGCCCATCCCGCTCACAATCACCAGAATCAGCAGGAAGATGGAGACGAGAAAGCTGAAAAGTTCGGGGAAGATAGCCTGGATCATCGCCGCGTAGATGGAGCCGGCAAAGCCGGAAAAGGATGCGCCCAGGGCAAAGGCCAGCAGCTTTGTGCGCACCGGGTCCACACCCATCGCGTCGGCCGCGGTCTCGTCCTCCCGGATCGCCATCCACGCCCGCCCCAGCCGGGAACGCTCCAGACGCAGCGCGGCAAAGAGCACAATCCCGCCCACCAGCAGAATGAGGAAATACCACTGCATGGGCGGGCTGATAGTCAACGCGCCCAGTTGGATGGGGTCCACGCCAATTTCAGTGCCGAAGAACATCGGTCTGCCCACGGGGTTCATTCCCTGGGGGCCGTTGGTCAGGTTGAAGCCATCCAACTTCGAGCCGATGAGATAGATATCGGTGAAAGGAATTTTGAGTTTGATGTCCCACAGCTCGCGGATAGCCCGGGGCACAATCTCGCCGAAAGCCAGGGTGACAATCGCCAAATAGTCGCCCCGCAGGCGCAGGGTGGGCGCGCCGATAATCATCCCGAAGATGCCCGCGACCAGCGCACTCAGCCAGATGACCACCCAGAAGCTCCATTCCAGCCCCAGATTGGGCCAGGTGAAGACGCCCATTGTATAGGCCCCGATGGCAAAGAAGGCCGCATAGCCCAGATCGAGCAGGCCCGCGAACCCGACAACGATATTCAGCCCCAGGGCCAGGACGACGAAGAGCAGTCCCACATTCATTGTGATGAGGAGGGAGAGATTCGTCGCCATCTCCAACTGGCGGATGGCCAGGGGGAAGACGAGCAGGCCGAGGACGAGCAGGAGAATCTGTGTGCCCCTGAGCGCAGGCCGGGGCAGACCCGCCAGCGCACCCCGCCAGGCCCGTCCTGTGGCCGCGGATCCCCGCCCAATCGGGCGCAGCAGACCGGTGACCAGTCCATAGCTGGCCGAGAGGAAAGCGGTCAACCGAACGTTGATGGCCTCGACAGCGGTGAGAATGGCTGGCTCTTTTTCCAAGCCGTAGAAGGCCAGTAGTTCCGGTCGGCGCAGATCGCTGAAACGCACGCCGAAGATAAAAGTGGCCGCGCCGCTGGTCAGCACATAGAGGGCGAAGAAAAGCAGCATCAGATTGAGCCGGTCCCGCGCCCCTGCGCTGGCCGAGGCAAAGAGAACGACGAAACCGATGACCAGGACAATCGCCAGAAAGATGGACGCGCCCCGTTCCTTGCGGGCAAAGGCCCCCGCGGTCAGATAGGCCAGGGCCAGAAAGATCAGCGCGGTGAGCAAGGGTTGGGCGGAGATAAACGCCAGCGCCGCGCCCAACAGACTGACAAAGGAGAAGACGTAGAAGATCGCCAGCATGGGGTAGGCCCCGGCTTTGCCCGTGTACCAGCCATAGGCGAAGACGGCCATCACCGCGCCCAACGCGAACGCGGCCCAGCCCAGCGCACCCCACTGGTTGAGCAGGGCGGGGGTCAGGGCAATGAGGATAAAGGCTTCCAGTCCGCTGACCAGCACCCAATTGGTAATCTGTTCCGGGCGGACAATGGCCGTGCTGCGGCCGGGGGTTGTGGGCGTGGGACGAGGATTGGGGGTGGGGTTGCGCTGTATCTGTTCCATCAGGCTTTCTCCGCCTCCCCCTGGCCCAGCAAGCCCTGGGGCCGGAAGACCAGCACCAGAATCAGAATCGCAAAGATCACAGCCCGGGTCCATTGGGCGGCCAGGTATTGATCGCTGAAGGCTTTGATCAGCCCGATAATCAGCCCGCCCAGCATCGCGCCAGTGATGTTGCCGATGCCGCCAAAGACCGCGGCGGTGAAGGCGAAGAGACCCGCGTCAAAGCCCATCAGATAGCGTCCGGTGTGCAGGAAGTTGCCGAAGATCATCCCCGCCGCGCCGGCCAGCGCGCCGCCGATGAAGAAGGTGATTAGTATTACCCGCTCCACATTGATGCCCATAATCGCGGCGGCATTGGCATTCTGGGCGCTGGCCCGCATGGCCTTGCCCAGCTTTGTGCGCTGGATGAAGAAGCGCAGACCGATCATCAGAGGAATCGTCACGCCGATGAGGAGCAGGTCCTGGGTGGTGAAGAGAACGAATGTATCCATCTGAAACCACTCGCGCAGAATATCCACCCGGGGGAAGAAGTCCGGGTAGTTGATCTGGCTGGAGCCGTACCAGTTGGCGAAGATGTTTTCCAGGGCGAAGGACATGCCCACGGCTGTGATGAGGGGGGCCAGCCGGGGCGCTTTGCGTAATGGCTTATAGGCGATACGGTCGATGACGACGTTGAGAATACCGGTCAGCAGCATCGTCAGCAGCAGCACAGTCGTAAAGAGCCAGACCAACTCGAAACCGACAAGTGTGCCTGTCGCGCCGTAGAGCCGAAAGAGGCTCAGGGAAATGAGAAAGCCAAAAGTAAAAAGATCGCCGTGGGCGAAATTGATTAGTTCGATAATGCCGTAAACCATCGTATAGCCCAGCGCAATCAGCGCCAGGTACGCGCCAATTGTCAGGCCGTTCAACAACTGTTGGATCAGAACTTCGGTTGGCGACACGGGGCACCTCGGGTTGGAGTGGTCGGTTGGCCGGGCGTCGGGAGGGGGAGGATATATTGCGTATTTCGTGTTGCGTAGGTAGTCGGCGTTGGCGGTGCTGATGAAGATCGTCTGCGGAGTGTGAAACGTGAAACGTGAGATCGTTCGACCTTTCTCACGTTTCACGCCTCACGTTTCCCATCGCCCGATCTTCATCAGCTTCAGATCATCACCTGATTACGCAATACGAAATACGCAATACGCAGTCTCTTACGGCATGGCCGCATCACACGTGCCCGCGTCCACCATATCCGGGCTGATGGCCCCGACATACTGGATTTCGCCGTCGCGCACGATATTGCCGCCCATCGCGGAGACCGTCGGGTCGCCGTTCTCGTTGAAGCCGAAGACGCCGGTCACACCCTCGAAGTTATCCAGGCCAGCCATCGCATCCAGAATCGCGCCCCGGTCAGCCTTGCCAGCCCGCTCGACCGAATCGAGGATGACCTGCATGGCCTGATAGGCGTAGGTGCTCCACGGGCTGGGTTCCATCCCGTAATCGGCGATGAAATCGTCGAAGAACTTCTTGCCCGCTTCCGAGGTCAACTGGCTGGGGGCCAGGCCGGGGAAGGTCAGCAGCACATTCTCATTGGCCACATCCGCGCCGCCGACCTGCTCCACCAGCGCGGGGTTGACCAGACCGTCCGGTCCCATAAATTTGATTCCCTGATCGAAGAGACCCAAGGAACCCATCTGCTGGATGACCTGGGGGCCACCGCTGTCGATGACGAAACCGCCGTAGACCAGCGCGGGATTGGCGGCTTTGATTTTCGTGAGCAGAGAGCGGAAGTCGATGTCCGAGGACTCGACGCCGTCGCGTCCGACAATCTCAATGCCGACCTTCTCGGCCTGTTGGATGAAGGCATCCACAACGCCCTTGCCATAGAGCTGGCGGTCGTCCAGCAGGTAAACGGTGTCATAGCCCAGGCACTTGGCCCAGGACGCGCCCGCCCAACCCTGCACGTCATCCGCGGCGTTGGTGCGGAAATAATTGACTTTGCCGCTGGGGCGATAGATTTCCGGCTCGCCCTGATCCCAGGCGTGGGTCAGGCCAGGATAGGTATTGGCCGGGGTGATCTGGGCAATACCTGCCCGGTTGGTGATGGGCATGGAAATCTTGGCCGCACCGGAATTGTAGGTGCCGAAGTAGACCATACAATCGGCGTCGTTGACGCATTTTTGGGCGTTCTCGGCCTCAATCGTGCCATCCCACGAACCGGTGGTGGGGGACGCGTCGTCCAGGTTGACGATTTCGACGGTGAGACCAGCCGGTCCGCCACCGTTTTTGTCCAGGTAGTGCTTCAAGGCCAGGTCCACGGCCTTTTTCATGGAATCGCCTTCGGGGAGCATCGGTCCCTGTAGGGGCCAGCTTGTATAGACTTTAACCACACTGCCACCCGCGGCGGTCTCAGCCGCTGATGCTTCGGCAGCAGGCGCTTCGGTTGCGGCGGCTTCTGCTGCGGTGGGGGCTGCCTCTTGCGCTGGCGCGGCTTCCTGGGCGGGCGCGGGCGCAGGACACGCGGCCAGCACCATTGCCAAAACCACAAGCAGAGCCAGCAACGGATACAATCGCCACTGTTTCATTGGTGTTCCTCCTGAGATGTCTAAAGGTTGAACTGCAAATGGAACAAACGGAGTGAATCACAATTGGGATCAAAAAAGCAGCCGGGGGATTGGTCTGCCGGTTACTGTTGTAGAATTATGCTGGTAGAAAGAATTCGCAGAAACAGGCTAAGAATAGCATAGGAGTTGGCTGGCGGCAAGTTGCAGAAAAATATTCGAAAATGTAGTGATCAGGCTGATAGTGAAAGAAGCTGGACGCTGATAAACGCAGGGGAACGCAGATTTTTTCCTGGATCAGCGTCTATCTGCGTGAATCAGCGTCCCATTTTTTTGTTCAGTCATCAGCTTGAGCAGCACAAAAAATATCCGAAAACGTGACTATCCAGCCATCAGCCAGCGGGTAGACCCGCTGCGTTTCGACACGGCCACAAGCTGCCGTGGCCTGCTCAACCCGCGCTGGCCTGTATAGTCACCCGAAAAATGATGACGTGCAGACGAGATGGATAGACTCTGATTAGCCTGCGATTCCCTCAGCCTCTCTCTCCCGGAAACGCACCGCGTATGTCCGCAGGGCCGCCTCGGCCTGCAAGTCCCGGCACTTTGCCAGCGCGGTGAGCTGCCAGAGCAATCTGCCCAGCTTCGTCTCATCACTGCCAGGAGGAAGCAATGCTGCCAGCGCCGGATTCTCCGTCGCCACTTCTGCCCGACTGAACAGGCCCGCTTTCTCCGCTTTCGACTGCAACACCCGCGCCTTTTCCAGCGCGGGCAGGGCAGCCGGAATCCCGTCCAGGGGACCCTTGGGCCGTTGTCCTTTGTCGGCCCGCTCCTGGGCTTTGATGGCGTCCCACTGGCTGTAGAGACCGTCCATATCCGGAATGTTGGCCGTGTTAAAGACGTGGGGATGGCGGCGGGTCAGCTTTTCCACGCTGGCGCGGATGGCGTCGGCCATCTGGAAACGGCTCTCTTCCGTGGCCGCCTGGACAATCATCGCCACAATCCCCAGCACATCGCCCAGTTCCTCGGCGGTGTGCTCGTCGTCCTCGTTGTCGATGGCCTCCAGCACTTCGCAGCACTCGGCCAGCAGAAATTCCTTCAGACTTTCCAGTGTCTGCACCTGATCCCAGGGGCAGCCTTCCGGCGCGCGCAGATGGGCGATGAGTTCCTGCAGATCGTTGAAGCTGCCGCCGGGCCGCTGCGCGGGGATGAAAAGGCTGGTCAGGTGATCGAAGTCGTCCCGTCGATCCAACTCGTGCAGCGACAACTTTTGGGTGCGTTGGGCTGGTGTGCCCGCAGCTTGAATGAGCGTCACTGGCTGGTCCGCCGCATAGGCATTGAGCAGCGTCAGCTTTACATCCGACGCCACCTGGCGGGAGTAGACCTGGCCCACCAGCGCGGGCAGGCTCACGTCCAGTTGCGGGTGATGGCGGGCAGCCAGGAGCATCCCGTCTACAATCTGGCAGCCTTCCATTGGGTCCAGCCCCAGGGCGGTGGCCGCGGCGTCGATGAAACTGGCTCCGCCGCTCACATGAACCGTCAGCCCTTTCTCCGCGGCCCCGGCCAGCAGCGCGCCCGTCGTCGCCTCCCCCACCCACGGATGGCCGGGGAGGGCATAGACCACCGGGTCCTTGGCCGCCGCGGCCAGCACCCGTTCCACCACCGCGGCGTAGACAGCGGCAAATTCGTCGTGCTGTTCGTAGAGATCGTCGCAGCTTTGCAGGCCAGGAATTTTGCCCAGCGCGTCCACGCAAGGATGGCGACGGGTGCGCAGAATCACCTGGCGTCCGCTATGCAGCAACTGCCAGACGGCCAGGGAAATTTCGCCCACATCGCCCGGCCCCAGGCCGACGATCGCGATGTCCGCGGTGGGTAGGGAGAGATTAGGATAAACTATTGAGATAGACATCGATCTCCTCGATTCGAGCGTTCAAGTTTTCGGCAGCAATCAGATCCTCCCAGGCAGGATGCTCTGCAACTGTGCCTTCTGCAATTTTTGTCTCTAGCTCGTCGGGCGTCTGTGCGCCATAACGCGCCAAATATTCGAGTTTTAGCTGGAGAACCTGCCGCTTCTTCTCCTGAAGCAGACTGATGAAGGCCTGTC
This sequence comes from Caldilineaceae bacterium, assembly GCA_019637685.1. Lineage (GTDB taxonomy): Bacteria > Chloroflexota > Anaerolineae > Caldilineales > Caldilineaceae > JACQGT01. Next base: position 8,348 of record JAHBVF010000038.1, read on the forward strand.
GAAAAAGTTCTCCTTCGCTCAAACCAAACGCAATGGCAGGCTTGGCTGTGGGGAGTGCTGTCATTTATCTACCTCTCATCCAGATTTTTGTGCGCTACACTGAACACGCGCATCGTAGCACATTTGGACGCTTTGCGGCAAAGCGACACCCAACTATTTGTCGATCCCCCGCCAAATGGTAAAGTTAGAGACAAAGTAACTACTCACCCCCACCCAACCTCCCCCAGTTTGGGGTAGGAGTCGATCCAGTTCCCTCCCTAATCTGGGGAGGGCTAGGGTGGGGTGGCTGAGTAGCTACGAGACAAATAAAAAATCCGCGTCCATCTGCCCAATCAGCGTCATCCGCGTTCTATCTCTTTTCCTAATCCGAGGCCACCCGTGACCCCTGCCCTGCCTGACTGGTACACCCATCCCCAGCGCCCGTCTGCCATCCAGCGCACGGGGCCTGATGGCCGCGCTTGGCGGGTGACTGTTATCGTCCCCACCCGCAACGAAGCGGTCAACCTGCGCCCGGTGTTGGAGGTGGCCGCGCCCTTTGCCGACGAGCTGCTGGTGGTGGACGGCCACAGCACAGACGACACCCGGCAGATCGCCGAGGAATTGGGCGCGACGGTTGTGCTGGACAACGCACAGGGCAAAGGCGATGCCATCCGGGTGGGGATCGAGCGGGCGACCGGCGATGTGCTGGTCTTTATCGACGCAGACGGCAGCCACGACCCGCGGGATATTCCCGCACTGGTCCAGCCGATCCTCGACGGCCACGCGGATCACGTCTCCGGCTCCCGGATGCTGGGGGGCAGCGACGAACTCCACGCCACAATTCAGCAGTTTGTGCGGCTCTTTGGCAGCCAGATTATTACCCTCAGCGTCAATTACACACAGAACGTGCGCCTCACCGACTGTCAGAACGGCTTTCGGGCCATCCGCAAAGATGTGGCCCAGGCCCTGGAATTGCAGGAAAATATCACGACAATTGAGCAGGAGATGGTTATCAAAACCGTGCGCCTGGGCTACCGGCTGGGCGAGGTGGCAACCCACGAGTACGTGCGGGCCAACGGCGAATCCAACTTTCGGGTGCTGGATGTCTGGCCCCGCTATGTGCGTAGCTGGCTCTATTACCTGCTCTTTTGGAAGCCGAACCGCGCGCAGATAAGCGCTTCGACGCAAAGGCGCAAAGAGGCAAAGGCGCAAAGGAAAGAGAGTCTCCCGCAGAGGCGCGGCGACGCAGAGGGGAATGTGCTGCCGGTTTCTGCTCCCAAGCAAAACGGGTAGCCAGCGATGGCGAATCGTCCCTTCCTGCGCAACACGCAGCACGTAGTACACAACGCCGCTATCAGCGTGCTCCTGACAGTCTTCATCCTTCTCGCCGGGACATTCAGTATCACCACCCCCGCCTTCGAGACACCCGACGAAATCTGGCACTTTGCCTTCATCCAGCATCTGGTGACAGCGCGCAGTCTGCCCGTCTCCGAACCCAACACACAGGCGATGTGGCGGCAGCAGGGCGTCCAGGCCCCCGGCTACTATCTGGCTGCCGCGCTTCTGACCGCGGGCATCGACCAGTCAGATTTTCCCGAAATCTACGCCCGGGCCAATCCCCACGCGGCCATCGGCCAACCCGGCGCGGCCATCAATCGCAACTATCTGATCCACCACGTGGAGGAGAACTTCCCCTGGCACGGCTCGATTCTGGCCCTGCACATCGCCCGCTTCTTCTCCGTCTTCCTCGGCGCGGTGACGGTCTACACCGCCTACCGCATCCTGCGCATCCTGCTGGGAGAAGGCAAAGCCCTGCTCGGCGCGGCCTTCATCGCCGCCATTCCCCAGTTTCTCTTCATCAGCGCCGCGGCCAGCAACGACAACGCGGTCAACGCCGGGGCCGGGCTGGTCATCTGGTGGCTGGTGGATACGACGAAAAGGCAAAAGGCAAAAATAGAAGGCAAAAGTGGTACGGCGTCAAGCCTGTTTGACAGAATCACCGCTCAATCACCCAATCACCCAGTCATCTTGTCACCCAGTCATTTTGTCATCTTAGGCCTCCTCCTCGGCCTTGCCCTTCTCGCCAAACTGAGCAGTCTCGCACTCGTCGGCCTATCCGGGCTGGTGATTCTGTGGCTGGCCTGGCGCGCTCGTTCCTGGCGGCTGGTGTGGAACGCGGCCCTGTGGGCAGGACTGCCCAGCCTGCTCATCGCGGGCTGGTGGTATTGGCGCAACTGGCGGCTCTACGGCGATCCGCTGGCCTGGAACGTCTGGGAAGCGAATATCCTTCTACGGGTCATCCCCGCGGACTGGCGGGTGATCGTCGGGGAACTGGGCAGTCTGGAACGCTCCTTCTGGGGTCTCTTCGGCTGGCTCAACCTGCCCTATCCGGAATGGGTGTACGCTGGATTTCGGGGGGTGGAGATTCTGCTGGCGGCAGGTTTGCTGGTCTCCCTACTGCGTGCTGCGTACTCCGTACTCCGTCGTGCCAGCGCCAAACCCTTCGACAGGCTCAGGCCGACGCATTCGCAACTCGCAATTCGCAACTCGCAATTCGCCGTCATTCCTCTCGGCTGGCTGGCTCTCCTCCTCTTCTCCTGGCTCAATTTTATGCGAGTGGCCCCCGCCGCGCAGGGACGCTACTTCTTTCCCGCCGCGGCCGCGCTGGGACTGCTGTTCGTCTGGGGAACAAACGGCTATGGCAAACGCATCGGCCCGCGGCTGGGCTGGGGAATTGTGGGTGGACTTTTCATCCTTTCCGCGGCCACCCCCTTTTGGCTGATCGGTCCCGCCTACCGCGCCCCGCGGATGCCCCCGGCCCAGGCCAGCGAGACACTGGCCGTCTTCGGTGTGGACGCCGCGCAGATCGAACTGGTGGCCGCCTCTGCCACGCCAGAGAACCTGCGCCCCGGAGACACAGCCACAATCCGGCTGGCCTGGCTCTCCCGTGCCCCGGTGACAACCGACTATTCGATCTTCCTCCATCTGGTGGACGGGGCCGGACTGACGATTGCCCAGTTGGACACAATCCCCGGCCGCGGTCTGCGCCCGACCAGTGGCTGGGACGTGGGCGGTGTGCTCTGGGAGGAATATGCGGTCTCGATTCCGGCCACGGCCTACACGCCCAATCGCGCCCATTGGGAAGTGGGCCTGTACGATCATCGGACAGAGCAGCGCCTGCCCCTTCTCCACCCGGCAGGGGAGAGCTATCGCTTTGGGAGCACAAGTCTGGAAGGCCCGACCGGCGTTCTTCCCAATCCGCTGGACGTGCGTTTTGCCGACAATATTTCCCTCGTTGGCTATGCTCTGGACCGCCGGGTTTTGCGCCCCGGCCAGGAGATGACTGCTACGCTCTACTGGCAGGCCAGGGGTCCGGTAGCCGAGGAATATACGATTTTTGCCCACATTCTGGACGACGATTTGCAGATGCACGGGGGCGTGGATGTGGGGCCAACACCGGCCACAACTGCCTGGCAGCCGGGCACGGCTGTGGAAAGCGTCCACACTTTTCGCCTCAGCCCGGATGCGCCGCCAGGACTCTACCGCTTTGAGATCGGCCTCTATACCCAGCCAGATTTTCGTCGTCTGGGCCTGCTGGACACATCCGGGGCCGAGGGCGCGGATCGTTTCCTGCTTGGCCCACTGCGTGTCCAGCCCTGATTTAAAAATAGCCACTGATGAACACTGATAAACGCGGATAGAATCTGCGTAATCTGTGTCTTCTGCGTAAATCTGCGTTCCTATTTTCATTGCGGGTTGTGCCCGAAATGGGCATGAACAGTGATGTGTAAATAGCCACTGATGGACGCGGATGGGACGGATGGAGACAGATTCAATCTGTGAAAATCTGCGTCATCTGTGGATGATTTACGCTGTTATCGGTGTCAGCCGGTCGTGTCGCCTAACCTGAAAATAGCCACGGATGAACGCGGATAAACGCGGATAGAATCTGTGTAATCTGTGTCTTCTGCGTAAATCTGCGTTCCTATTTTCATTGCGGGTTGTGCCTAACTCAAAAAGCTGATCCGCTGGAGGGCGCATCCGTTTGTGTGGGTCTACTGCTGGGCTTGCGAAACACCTCTGCGAGTTACGACTTCTTCTCACTTCTGCCTTTTTCTTCTCTATGCTATACTTTTATCATTCGCGTCTTTTCTTATATTCCTATGGAGTTTGGTATGGCCCGCAACAATAACCGCCGCAAAAAATTTACACGCAATGAGAAGATTTTTTACTTTCTCAGTCTGCTGATCATTATCAGTATGGTGCTTGGCTCCGTGGCGGCGCTGCTAACAGCCGGTGCGTAATTGCCCCCATTCCCCGCGGCCGCGCGCAGATAGGCGGCGGGGAATGGCACTGTCTTTTGGTTCCGCTACCCAAATAATGAGTGTGGCGTGTGAGCAGGGAAGAACGTCGTGGCATTGGATTTGTAGCACTGGCTGTTCTGCTCTTCAGCACAAGCCCGGTGTTGATCCGTTGGGCCGCCCACAGCCTGACTTCTTTTGAGATAGCCGCTGGACGATTGCTGGTGGCTGGTTTGCTGGTGGGGGGGCTGGCCCTGACCCGCCGGGAGCGTCTTCCCGCCCGCCCGGATTGGGGGCGCTTCGCCTTCTATGGGCTGGTGACTGCCCTCCACTTCGCCCTCTACATCGCTTCTCTGGAATATACGACAATTGCCCACGCATTGGCGCTGGTCTATACCGCGCCGATTTTTGTTGCCATTTTTTCGTGGCTGATCCTCAAAGAATCGCTCTCCCTGCGCAAGTGGCTGGGAATTGCCGTGGCTGTGGCAGGGGTGGCGGTGCTGGCCGGTTTTGAACCGACCCTAACCCCCCGAATGCTCATTGGCGATGGACTGGCCGTGGGCAGTGCGTTCTGTTTTGGCATCTACAGCGTGGCCGGGCGCAGCCAGCGGGAACGCTTTTCGCTGATCGCCTACGCGGGTACAGTCTATACCGCGGGCGCGCTCTGGCTGCTGCCTGTGGCCGCGGTCAACTTCTCCCCCGGCGGCTACTCCTGGCCCGCGATCCTTAGTGTAGTGGCCTTAGGCGCGCTGCCGTTGGGGCTGGGCCACACCCTCTACAACGCGGCCCTGCGCCGGGTCAGTGCGACGGTCGTCAATCTGGTCGCCACCCAGGAAGTGACCGGCGGGATTGTGCTGGGAATGCTGATGCTGAACGAAATACCCACCGTCGCCAGTCTTATGGGTGCGCTGGTCACGCTGGCCGGGATTGTGCTGGTTGTGCTTTAAGCAGGGACGCAGATGCACGCAGAAACTACAGATTAGGCCAAGTACATCCGTATTTGTCAAGGTTCATCGGTGGCTGTTTGCATCCCAAGAGCGCGGAGGATTAGTGGAGAAGCGATTACGACTCTTCCCAAAATCGACGGAAATTCACAGGGTTGACAATGTGGGGCGGCTTGCCATCGGCGGCTGCGATTTGACCGAACTGGCCGCGGAGTACGGCACGCCGCTCTACCTCTACGACCAGTCCGCGCTTGACGCAGCGGTGGACGAATACCGTTCGTCGCTGGCGGCCCACTATCCGGGCGCGGCGGGGATAACCTATGCGGGCAAGGCGCTGATGAATTTGGCCGCGGCCCGCTGGGCTGTCGGCCGCGGGCTGTGGGTGGACTGCACAGGCGCGGGGGAACTGTATATTGCGGATCGAGCCGATGTGCCCCGCGCACAGATTCTCGTCCACGGCGTCAACAAATCTGCCGCGGATTTGCAGGCAGCAGTGGCAATCGCCGGCACAATTGTGGTGGACAACCTCTGGGAACTGGAGCGTCTGGCTGCTTTGGCCGGCGAAGTAGCCAACTTTCCGGACCTTTGGCTGCGGGTGCGGCCCGGCCTGGCCGTGGACACCCACGCCTTTCGCCAGACCGGGCAGGATGACAGCAAATTTGGAATGGGTTTTGCCGAAATGGTGGAAGCGGTGGCACTCTGCCGGGCAAATGGACTGCCTCTGACGGGTGTCCATTTCCACCAGGGATCGCACTTCCACGACCCCCAGCCCATTGGCCCCGCGCTGGAACGGGTGTTGGAGCTTCTGTCCGAACTGCGGGACGCCAGCGGCTGGACACCGGCCTATCTCTCCCCCGGCGGCGGCTGGGGCGTGCCCTATCACGAGGACGATCTGCCCCACCCGTCCATCGACGATTATGTGGCTTTTCTGTCGGCAAAGCTGGCCGAAGGCTGCGCGGCCAACGACCTGCCCTTGCCCGTTCTGCACGTGGAGCCGGGGCGCAGTATTGTGGCCGTGGCAGGGGTGGCGATCTACCGGGTCGGTGCGATCAAACGCACTGTCAACCGGCGCTGGCTGCTGCTGGACGGGGGAATGGCCGACAATATCCGGCCCAGCCTCTACGGCGCGCGCTATTCCGCGCTGCCGGTGGCGAATCCTCTGCGACCTGCTCTCGGCCCGGCCTGGCTGGGCGGCCCCTATTGTGAGAGCGGCGACGTGCTGATCGAGAATCTGCCCATGGCCGACGTGCAACCGGGGGAGCTGATCGCCATACCCGTCAGCGGGGCCTATCACCTGATGATGTCCAGCAACTATAACGGCGCGCTGCGTCCCGCGGTGCTCTGGCTGCGGGATGGCCAGGCTCGGCTGATTCAGCGGCGGGAAACGCTGGCGGATTTGATCGATAGGGATTTATGAAGGCCCAGGGGCAAGGCGCACATAGCGGTGATATCCCCGCGTCTTTCCCAGCGCCTTTTGCCTTTTCCACCTGAAGGAGTGACCGATGGACTATATCCCTACAATTTCCCGCTGTTTCTGGGCCGGGGACGACGAACTGATGCAGGCGTATCACGACACCGAATGGGGCGTTCCCGTTTACGATGACCGGGAGCTATTTGAGCGGTTGCTGCTGGAGTGTTTTCAGGCGGGGCTGTCCTGGCGTACGATTCTGCACAAGCGGGAGAACTTCCGACGGGCCTTCGATAATTTCGATGCGGTGGCGATTGCGGCCTATGACGAGGCAAAGATCGCCCGTCTGTTAACAGATGCCGGGATTGTGCGCAACCGGCTGAAGGTGCGGGGGGCTGTGCGCAATGCCCAAGCGTTTTTGCGCCTGGTGGAGGAGAACGGCACATTCGCGGCCTGGCTCTGGCGTTTTGTGGATGGCGAGCCATTGCTGCCTGGCGCACCCTTGACAGCAGATAGCGTCCCCGCGGAGACAGCCATCGCCCGCGAACTCTCCAAAGCACTGCGCAAAGCCGACTTTACGTTCGTTGGCCCGACCATCTGCTATGCGTTTATGCAGAGCGTGGGAATGGTGGACGATCACGTGGTGGGGTGTTTCAAGTATCAGGGACCGCCAGCGGATAAGGCTATGGATAGCCAACAGTAGGCGGGCCGTGTCACTGATAGCGCCTGCTACTCTCTACTTTCTGTCCTGTTTTACCGTCCTGTGGCCCGCATCAATTCCCGCACCACATCGTCGATGCGCCGTTTGTAGCGCAACAACTCCCGACGACACTCGACTTCCATCGCGTTTTCCGGTTTGAAGGCACGCAACGTATCTTCCAGTTCACTATCGACCTGCACCCTGGCCGGATCGACAGTGCGGCCGCGCACATACTCGCGCATTTCCTCAGCAATTGTCGTGTCGTAGTGGGCCAGGTCATCGTGGAGGTCTACAAGCCGGTCGGTTGCGATGGCGGGAACGGGTAGGGCGCGCAGGGTTTCCCAGGCTCGGTTAAGTTTTCTTCGATTAACACTCATTGGCAAGAAAGACCGTGTGTAGAGATGCTTCGGGTTGAACTGCCTCAATTTGTTCTTCTTATGCTGTGATCCGTATGCGGGCCATCGGCGCTTTTGGTGAACTGTTGCAACGATGGCTATGGCTATTCAGGAAGTAATCGTTTGATACCGGGCTGGCAATGGGCCGACTGTGGAGGGGAAACTGCTTCTGACGGGATTATAGCAGCATAGATTTATGAGAACAAAAATGACAGGTGTTGGTTTTCGGCTTAATTTGTGGTTGACATCCGGGAACAAATGTTCTATAATTTGTCTATTCCACAGACCCAACGCTACTGGTGCTTCTCTTCAGCGTTCAGATGGTTGGGATGTTTTGTTCAATCCGGCACACAGTATGACATTGACATCTGTGACATTTATCTACAGAGGAGAATCGCCCCATGGCCCGCAGCAAATCCACATCCAGCAGCAGTGACAGCCAATCCAATGCGGCAAATGTTGGAAAACTCAAAGCATTGGACACAACTATTGCCGGCCTCAACCGACGCTTTGGGGATGGCGTTATTATGAAGTTGGGGGAAGCAACCCGACTGAATATTGAATCTATCCCTACCGGCAGTCTCAGTCTTGACCTGGCGCTTGGCATTGGGGGCATTCCCAAAGGCCGCATTATGGAAATTTATGGCCCGGAAAGCTCAGGCAAGACGACCGTCTGCCTGCATGTGATTGCCGAAGCCCAGCGCAAAGGCGGCGTGTGCGGCTTTGTGGATGTGGAGCACGCGCTGGACCCGGCCTACGCCCGCAAAATCGGTGTGGATGTGGACAATCTCTACGTGAGCCAGCCAGACACAGGCGAGCAAGCGCTGGAGATCACCGAGGCCCTTGTGCGTTCCGGCGCGATGGATGTGGTGGTGGTGGACAGTGTGGCCGCGCTGGTGCCCCGGGCCGAAATTGAAGGCGAGATGGGTGACAGCCACGTAGGCTTGCAGGCCCGGCTCATGAGCCAGGCATTGCGCAAACTGGTAGGCGCGGTCAAGACGAGTGGAACCAGTATGATTTTTACCAATCAACTCCGCCAGAAGATCGGTGTGATGTTTGGCAACCCGGAGACCACCTCAGGCGGTATGGCCCTGAAATTCTACGCCAGCGTACGTCTGGACATCCGGCGTATTCAGGCTATCAAGCAGGGCACGGATGTGATCGGCAACCGGACACGGGTGACTGTGCGCAAGAATAAAGTGGCTCCACCCTTCAAAGTGGCCGAGTTCGATATTATGTACAACGAGGGGATCAGCAAGACCGGCGACCTGCTGGATTTGGGCGTGGAGTACGATGTGGTGACCAAACGGGGCGCGTTCTACAGCTTTGGCGAAACCCGTCTGGGCCAGGGCCGGGAGAACTCGAAGGTATTCCTGATGGAGAATCCGGAGATTGCCAGCGAGATTGATCAGATCATCCGCGCCAACGGCGGGCTGCCGGTAAATCTGGGCAAGCGATCCGGCGCGGTGATGGAGGACAGCGACGATATTGATAGCGATGCTGACAGCAATGATGAGGATGAGACCCTGGCGCTCGACGAAGCCGCGTAGCCCGTAATGCTTCGTATTCAGCTAAATTTCAGCGTATGAGTCAGAAAGCCGTCAAGGAATCACCCTTGACGGCTTTCTTTCTTTTTCTGTAATACTATAGTCTGCTATACTGCTTCTGGATTGAATGTTTTCACGGATGACGTGGAGCCTTGCGTCAAGTATTGTGTAATACACGATTGCTTGTTGAAAGATTCTTGATATCTATGGAAAACGCAACAGTGGCAGAATACACTATCGACCAGTCAATAGACGAAGCGGATGTGAGTGCTACGTTCGTTCCGGAGCGCGCCCCAGATTTGGTGGCCGATCTGTTGGCGCTGACCCATCTTCTCAACCAGCGGGACACAACGCCCTATTGGACCAAATGTGCCGAGGTTCTGCTGACCCATACGGGTGTCGATGCGGTCAGCCTCTGGCTCTTTCCCAGCCATGAATTGATCCCGGAAATTTCGGTGCGTGTGGGCAATTTCAGCGACAGCCGCCTGCTGCGGGTGGAGCGCTGGGAAGAGGCACTGCAAAATTCCCCCGCCCCCGAAGTTCACACCGACGGCTCAGAACGAGTGTTGGAATTTCAGCCTGTGGAGACGGGCAAAATTGATATGGGGATAGGCCGACGCAACGGCGATCTGCCCATTCTGCACATTCGCATGCACACAGAAGGATTGCTCCACGGCGGTGTCAGCCTGGCGCTCTCCAACGCCTGGGCCATGCGCCAGGATGAATTTCAATCCCTCATTCACTTTGTCCAGCTTGTCACAGACAACGGGCTGCGCCACCGCCAGTTGAACATTACCCGCCGTCGCTTGGATCAGGTCAGCCTCATTGCCCAGGTCAGCCAGTCTCTCAATGGCACGCTGGACCTGGACACTGTTTTGCAAGAGACAACCGAGATGACGGCTTATGTGCTGCAAGCCCAGGCCGCTACTCTCTTTCTGGCTGATGAGCGGCAGAACCAGTTGCTTTTTTATGTGCCGACAGGCAAGGCCGGCGGTGTCCTGCGCGAGACGCGTATTCCTATCAGCCAAGGAATTGCGGGCTGGGTGGCTACCCAGCGGCAGCCGATTATTGTCAATGATGCGGCCAAGGATCAGCGTTTTTCCGGGCGCGTGGACGCGGAGACGGGTTTTCAAACAAAAAATATTCTCTGTGTTCCCCTTCTCTCGCAAGGGCGTCTGGTCGGCGTGCTGGAAGTCTTGAACAAAGAATCAAAGAATGGCTTTACTCAGGAAGATCAGGCCTGGCTGGAAACAATGGCGAGCCAAGCAGCCGTCGCGCTGGAGAATGCCCATCTCTTTCAGGACCTGCGCAAAGAGCAGGAGCGGATGATTCAAGCCGAAGAGGAAGTGCGCCGACAGTTGAACCGGGACCTACACGACGGCCCTGCACAGTTGCTCAACCTCATCATTATGAATGTGGGAGTGGCTCGCCAGCTTTTGGACCGCAAACGCTTTGAGACTGTGCGATCTGAACTGGACCTGCTGGAAAATCTGGGGCGCCACGCCAACCGGGAAATCCGTACACTTCTTTTCGAATTGCGCCCGGTCATTCTGGAAAGCCAGGGATTGGTTGCTGCCCTGCGGTCCTACATTCGCCAATTGACCGAGTCTATTGCCAGCCAGGCCCAGGTCTCCGGTCAACCGGCCCGGCCCGGCAATTTGCTGTTACAGGCGGATGATCTGCCCTTTCCTTTGACACCCCAGGCCGACAAGAATATTTTTTCAGTTTTACAAGAAGCCATCAATAACATTCGTAAATATGCCGATGCAGATAACGTGTGGATACGCGTGGGTTTGGATGACGAAAATCTTTTGTTCGCGGCTGAGGACGACGGCGTTGGCTTCGACTTTAACGCTGTGCATTCTACCTATGAGAGCCGGGGCAGCTTTGGTCTGCTGAATATGTTTGAGCGGACAGAGATGTTGGGCGGTGTGCTCAATATCGAGTCCCCCAGCCCAAACACGGGCAGAGGCACGCTGATCCAGGGCCGTGTGCCGGTTTCCGGTATTCAGGGGAACAGCTAACGCTTTTCCAACAAATAAATTCCCCAAATTGATTTGGAAAAGCTCAAACCGTTCAGGGAAATTGTCGCCGGATCGGGGATTTATTTTCTTTGAACGGCCTAACAGGCCGGGTCGAGAGTTTGTCTGGCAAAGAGAATCCACACCCTTTGTACTTTGACAGGGCCGGAGTGATGCGATAGCGTTACTTCGGCCTTTTTGTTTTTGATTTCAGACTCGAATTTGGTGTCAGATAAGGAGTTGGCGTGAGCCACTTTTCATTTACTCTCGAAGCAACCGATGGGCAGGCACGTTTGGGCAACTTTCATACGCCCCACGGACCGATCCCCATGCCTGCCTTTGCGCCGGTGGGAACCCTGGCCAATGTGAAGACGCTGGAACCCCGGGACCTCCACGAGCTGGGCGCGTCGCTTGTGCTTTCCAACACATACCATCTCTACCTGCGCCCCGGCCATGAATTGGTGGAGCGCATGGGCGGATTGCACAATTTTATGGGGTGGGACGGGCCAATGCTGACTGATTCTGGTGGCTATCAGGTCTTCAGCCTGGCCCACCGCCGGGCGTTGGACGACGATGGCGTAACCTTTCGCAGCCACATTGACGGCAGCACCCATCGCTTTACACCGGAAAAAGTAATGGAGATCGAACAGGCACTGGGGGCCGACATTGCAATGGTCCTGGACGAATGTGCCGAGCCATTGGATCGGGCCTATAACGAGGATGCGCTAATCCGCACCCATCGCTGGGCCGAGCGCTGTCGTGTGGCCCACACCCGCCCGGATCAGGCGCTTTTTGGTATTGTGCAGGGCGGCATCTTCCCCGATCTGCGCCTGCAAAGCGCTGCCTTTCTGAAGGAACTCGACTTTCCCGGCTACGCGGTGGGTGGGCTGGCTGTGGGCGAGACCAAAGAGCAGATGTACGCCACACTGGATGAAACCTGCCCCGCGTTGCCCACTGACAAGCCTCGCTATCTGATGGGTGTGGGCGCGCCGGAGGATATTGTGGAAGCGGTCTGGCGGGGCATTGATTTCTTTGACTGTGTGTTGCCCACCCGCATTGCCCGCAACGGTGCTCTGCTGACCAGAGACGGGCGGCTGAACATCCGCAACGAGCGCTTTTCTGAGGATCGTCTGCCCGTAGAGGAGGGCTGTACCTGCTACACCTGCCGCACCTTCAGCCGGGCCTATCTGCGGCATCTCTTCAAAGCCAAAGAGATCACTGGCTTGCGTTTGGCAACCATTCACAATCTCCATTTTATGCTGCGCTTGATGGATGACATCCGCAGTGCCATCCGCACGGGTACGTTCGCCGATTTTCGGACTGATTTTCATGCACGCCACACGATGACGGATCAGGCTGTGCGCCACGCCCAGCGCCAGAAAAGAGCCGCGAGCACCAAACATTTTGGTAGCTAGGACACTTGTATTACCCATGCCAGCTATGCCATCCCCTCCCCGGCTCTTTGCAACACTCGTGCTCATACTGCTGCTCTCCGGCTGTGCGCAGGCAGCCATCGTTGCGCCGGCAACCGTAACTATCACAATTGCCGGTTCTACAGAAATGCGTCCTGTCCTCAATGATTTGACCGTTGCCTACAGCGAACGGCATCCCAATACGCTCTTCGCGATTCGTGGCGGCGGCTCGTTGCTGGGCGAAACGTGGCTGAAAAATGGCGGGGTAGACCTGGCTGCCAGCACAGCGTTCTCCCCAGAGGAGAATGCTGCCGCGGGTCTGGTCCGTATCCCCATTGCCCTGGATGGTGTGGCGATTGTTGTGCATTCCGACAACGCGGTGGAGTCGTTGACTTTGGCCCAACTGCGGGACCTGTACAGCGGTCGGCATCTGAACTGGCAGGATGTGGGCGGCCTGACCGGGGATGTTTTGCTGGTGAGCCGGGAGGACGGCAGCGCGACTCGTATGCTCTTTCAAGAGCGGGTGATGGATGGGGAGGGAGTGTCCTTGACCGCGGTTGTAATGCCCACGAGTGGGGATGTGGTGGAGTATGTGGCCACCCATCCCGACGCAATTGGATATGTCAGCCGGGCCTATCTTCGGGTGGAAAACGAGCAGGGCGGGCCGGGTGTGCGGTTGGTGGCTATCGAGTCCAAACTGCCCACGGATGGGGAAGTGGGCGCACAGACGTACCCTCTGTCCCGTCCGCTTTTTCTTGTGCGTGCCAAAAAACAAACCGGTCTGCCTGTCCAGTCTTTTATCGATTTTGTACTCAGTCCGGTGGGCCAGGAGATTGTGGCAAAATATCACGTCCCTATTCGCTGACCCTGGCGGGATCAAAATAACAGCCCATACCAAATGCGTTTTTGATTCCAAAAAACTTGCATTTTTATGCCTGTTGTGCTATTGTTCTTTTATGTTTGCGTTGGCAGGCTGTGGTGTGGTTTGGTCGGTGCAAGTGTCTTACCTGACCAGTATATGCAGGGCGCGGAAGTGGGCTAACCCCCACTTTTCTTGTTCCTATAGGTTGTACTTCTGGAATGTACTTTGTGTCGTGCGGTCTACAATTGAATAAAAACAACTGAATAGTTGGATGAGGAGTAGAGAGAACAAGATGTCAAAAGCATTAATTGCCGGAATCAATCAGGTTGCGTCGGATAAGGGGTTGGATCACGAGGTGATCTTCGCTGCGATCGAGGCCGCGTTGGTTTCCGCCTACAAGCGTAATTATGGATCAGTGGCCGATGTCACTGCCGAGATTGATCGCTTTTCCGGCGAGATGAAAGTTTTCGCGGGGAAAGAGGTGGTGGATGACGTGATGAATCCCAGCACCGAGGTTTTGCTGAAAGAAGCACAGAAGACCGATCCCGAAGCCAAACTGGGCGACGTGGTTCCTGTGCCAAGTGTGCCCGCCAATTTTGGGCGCATTGCCGCGCAGACGGCCAAACAGGTGATTTTGCAGCGCATCCGCGAGGCAGAGCGGGACACTGTCTACGAAAACTTTATCCACCGGGTTGGCGAGATCATCAACGCACAGGTGCGCAGTATCGATCTCTCCTCGGGCACAGTAACGGTGCTTTTGGGCGACAAGCACGAAAGTCTGCTCCCCAGAGAAGAGCAGATCCCCAACGAGCGGCTGCGCCGGGGTGACTATATTCGGCTTTATGTGGTGGACGTTCACAAGAGCAACCGGGGGCCAGTGATCAAACTGAGCCGCACCCACCGCAATCTGCTGCGCCGTCTGATGGAGCAGGAGATTCCTGAGGTGCGGGATGGCACAGTGGAAATTAAGGCCATTGCCCGGGAGCCGGGCAACCGGAGCAAGGTGGCTGTGGTTGCCACCGTCGCTGGCGTCGATCCCGTGGGGAGTTGTGTGGGGATGCGGGGTATGCGCATCCAGAACATTGTGACGGACCTGGCTGGCGAAAAAATTGATGTGGTGGAGTGGAGCAGCGAACTGCGGGCCTATATCGCCAACGCGCTCAGCCCGGCCAAAGTACAGAGCGTCATTCTGGACGAAGAGAACGCCATCAAGACGGCAATGGTCATTGTCCCGGATCGCCAATTGAGCCTGGCTATCGGCAAAGAAGGGCAGAACGCCCGTTTGGCCGCCAAATTGACTGGCTGGCGAATCGACATTAAGAGCGAGTCGGAAGCCCGGGAAGAAGGATTGGATTTGCTGGCCGCGGAGCAGGCCCAATTGGCCGCCAGCGGGCAGGACCTGATGGCCCTGGCCGAGCGTATTTTACGCACCGGGCCCCAGTCGGACTTCGGCAGCGACGACCGCCTGGTGGAGGCCGCCAAAGCTATCCAGGAGCAGGACGCAGATCTGGTGGACGACGAATTGGTAATTCCCACCTGGCCTGCCGAAGACCTGCCCGATTTGGGCGATACCCTGCGCGCGGATCACGCGGCCAGCGAAGCTGCTTTGGATGCCTTTGAGCGCGCGGCAGCTTCCCTCTCGTCTACAGAGATACCTGGCCTGCCCTTTGTGGAACCCATTGAAGAAACTGTCGGCGATGAGCCGGAAGGCGTGCCTGCATCGGAATTGGAAATGCCGGAGCCGCCTTTGGAACTGTTGCCAGACGCAGATGAGGTGGAGGCACTGGACGAAGAGACAGACGCGCCGGGCGAGGAACTGCCTTCGGTCATTACTGTGGATATGTTGCGCAAGCGTATGGCAGAACAGCGAGATCGCCAGGGCAAAGCTCCCAGTTTTGCTGATATCGAAGTACCAGCCGAGCTATTGGGCGACTATGAAGATATGGACGATGTGGACGAGGAAGAAGAACTCGGCGGGGGCAAACGGGGCAAGGGCAAGTCGAAAGCAAAGACCCAGAGCAAGCGCAGCACCCAACGCCCGGCCAAGCGTCCCAAGCGGCCTGCCAGCTTTGATGACGATGAGTCGGATTACAGCTTTGGATAAGGCTTTTCCAACAAATAAATTCCCCAGACTGATTTGGAAAAGCCCAAGCCGTTCAGGGAAATTGTCGCCGGATCGGGGATTTATTTTCTTTGAACGGCCTAAATCGGGTTGACGCGGTGGGATACGTCTCGGATACAACAATCGCCCATAGAAATGTAGCGTATGGCAACGACGAAAAGACAGCCCCGAAAGCCGCAGAAGCGTTCTGTGCCCCAGCGCACGTGCATTGCCTGCCGTGAGCAGGAAGGCAAGCGTGGGTTGGTGCGGGTGGTGCGAGGGGCCGAAGGCGTGGCTGTGGACCTGACCGGAAAGCTCTCCGGGCGGGGGGCCTACCTCCATCCCCTGCGCGAGTGCTGGGCCAGGGCATTGGAGACCCGCGCGCTGCAACGGGCCTTGCGCACGCAGATAACGGCAGAAGACCTGGCGCAATTGCAGGCCTTCGCCGAGAACCTGCCCATAGCCGAGCACATCGACTCTTTGCCCGACAGCGGGCTGTAACACTGTACAAAAATTGGACCATCCGGGGGGATTCTGTCTCCCCGGATGGCCTGGGATGACCCGAAAAAGTGTGTGGGAGAATGTGTAGGGACTCCTTTTTCGCGGTTCTGCCCGGTATCGGGTATACTGAACGAGTGTGTTTCTCAATTGTTTAATGGATCACTGTGATGATGAATAACAACAATTACCAACTGACCGATGTTCACGCGTAGGCTTGACTTTCGGTCTTCGCGGGACAGTGCAAGGACTGTTGCCGGAGATGATGAAATGGGGAGATTGACGATGGTACTGTAAATCACATACCGTTGTTCACTTCATGCGGCCTTTTTGATCCCAAATGCCGCCACTTCCTCTTCTTCTTCTCCGCCCTGTTTCGTGCTTTGGCGTTTTCTGCACCTATGCAGAACCCGATGCTATCGCACACCCAAAACTGCAACTCCCTTCCACCCATCCCGCGTACGGAACCTGATCTCCAGTTTCATTCGCCCGTAGCCTGTTAGACGAATGGCCGGGTAGATTCTGTTTGTCGGGAATTTGTTGGCGTGTTTGTGCGCGTGTCGCGGCGATGGCCCGGCAGCAGCGTTGGAAAGTTTAACGGAATTGATATTCTACGAGAATAGAGGGGCGTGTATATGGCGACAATGACAAAACCTGCTGCAAATGTTGCGCGAGGACAAGCGAAAAACGGGGCCACCCGGCCACCATCTACGGTGACTGTCGGTGATCACATCTCTGTGCGCGATCTGGCAGATCGTATGGAGCGCAGCCCAATCGATCTGATCAAAGTGCTGATGCAGTTTGGCATTATGGCTCCCATCGATCAGATGTTGGATCACGACACCGCCGCGATTGTGGGAGAGGAATTGGGTGTCACCGTTGTCTGGCCCGAAGCCAAAGCTGCCGAGCTGGAAGAAGAAGAAGAGGAAGAGATCGCTGCCGATACCCGGTCAAAGGAACGTATCTTTGTGCAGAATATCCTGGCTGACGAGACGGCCAAGGATATGACCGAGCGCCCACCTGTGGTGGCCGTTCTCGGCCACGTGGATCACGGCAAGACGACACTGTTGGATCGCATTCGCAAGACGAAAGTGGTAGACAGTGAGGCTGGTGGTATTACCCAGCACACGGGTGCCTATCAGGTGGAAGTGGATGGCCACAAGATTACCTTCCTGGACACACCGGGCCATGAGGCTTTCACCGCCATGCGTGCCCGGGGCGCACAGGTCACCGATATTGTGATTTTGGTAGTGGCCGCGGATGACGGCATTATGCCCCAGACGCGGGAGGCCATCAACCACGCCAAAGCCGCGGGTGTCCATATTGTCGTGGCTATCAACAAAGTGGACCGACCCAACGCCAACCTGGACCGGGTGATGGAAGAACTCTCGCAGGAGGGTTTGCAGCCCGAAGCCTGGGGCGGCGACACAATTGTTGTGCCTGTCAGCGCGCTGCGCGGCACCGGTGTGGACGAGTTGCTGGCAAACATTTTGGTTGTGGCCGAGTTGGAGCAGTACAAGGCCAACCCCAAAGGACGTGCCATAGGCACAGTCATCGAGGCCGAGTTGGACAAATACCGGGGTGTCACAGCCACCCTCCTTGTGCAAAATGGCACATTGAAACAGGGCGATTCTATCGTCGCTGGCCCCACTTGGGGACGTATTAAAGCGATGTTTGATTACGAGGGCAAGCCAATCAAAAAGGCTGGGCCGAGTACCCCTGTCGTCATTCTTGGCTTGCAGGAAGTGCCCAGCGCGGGCGAGGTCTTTGAGCGGGTGGTCAGCGACAAAAAAGCCCGGTCGATTTCCTCGGATCGTCAGGAAGAGATGGCTCGGGCCAACCAGGCACCGCCTCGGCCACAGGCGTCGTTGGAGGAACTCTTCGCCCGCTTCGAAGAGGGCGAAACCGAAACCCTGAATCTGATTGTGCGGGCCGATATGCAGGGGACCCTTGCCCCCGTTGTGCAAAGCCTGCAAGAATTGGGCAACGAAGAAATCGGTGTCAAAATACTCCAGGCCGCTATTGGTGACATCAACGAGTCGGATGTAATGTTGGCCGAAGCCAGCGAAGCGATTATCATCGGCTTTACTGTCGGTGTGGACAAAGCCGCGCTGGTGCGGGCCGAGCAGTCCAATGTGGAAATCCGCCACTACAATATCATCTACAAGATGATCGAAGATGTGGAGCTGGCGCTGACCGGTATGCTGGAGCCGATCTTCGAAGAAGTCGTCATTGGCCATGCCGAGGTGCGGCAGCTATTCCGTGTGCGCCGGGGCGGCCTGATTGCCGGCTGTATGGTGCTGGATGGCGTGGTCAAGCGCAACGCCGGTGCCCGTCTCCTGCGCGACAACGAAGAGATCGCCAGGAGCACCATTGCTACCCTCAAGCGTTTTGCCGAGGATGTGAGCGAAGTTCGCTCCGGTTTCGAATGCGGCCTCCATCTGGGCGGGATCAACACCGACCTGCAAGAGGGCGATATCATCGAAATCCTTGAGAAACGCCAAGTACGATAGAAGCAACCTATGAGTACAATTCGTCAAGAACGTGTCACGGAACTGCTCTTTCAAGAACTATCGATTATGCTGGGCAACGAGATGGCCGATCCCCGCCTCTCTTTGCTGTCTGTGACCCGTGTGGATGTCAGCCGGGATTTGCGTACTGTCAAAGTCTATGTAACCCACGGGGACAAAGAAGTTTCGCGGCGGGCTGTCCTGGCCGGGCTGAAAAACGCGGCCGCGTTTCTGCGGGGGCAAGTGGCCCAGCGCTGTGGCTTGCGTGTTGTGCCGGAACTGATCTTCTACTACGACGACGCCCCGGAACGGGCAGCGCGGGTGGACGAGCTGCTGCGCGAAATTGCCGCGGAGCGGGAAGCGCGGGCAGCCATGCGGGGCCAGGCAGCAGATGAGCCGTCTGGCCCCGCTGCCAGCCAAACCGAGGAACCCGGGGCATGACACAATCCAACACAGCAGACGCTCTCCTTCTCCCCACGGAAATGGAGAGCGCCATTCGTTCTGCCATCCACACCGCGGAGCGCATACTCTGCGTCAGCCACGTCTCCCCGGATGGTGACGCCATCGGCAGCCTGCTGGGAATGGGCTGGATTCTGCGCCACGTGGGCAAGCAGCCCACACTGGCGTTGGCCGATAAACCAGCCAGGGATTTTGATTATATCCCCGGCTACGACAGTATTGTCGGCGCGGATCAGGTGAAAGATGCCTACGATCTCATCATCTGTCTGGATGCCTCCAGCCAGGATCGGATGGGAGACATCTATCGTCCGGCAGCCCACAGCCAGATTCCTCTGCTTGTCATCGATCACCACATTACCAACACCAATTTTGGCTCGCTCAATTGGGTGCAGCCCAAATGCGCGGCCGTCTGCCAGATGCTTGTCTATCTGGCAGACGCTCTTGGCGCGCCCCTGGAGGGCAATCTGGCCATAGCCCTGCTCACCGGGCTGATCACAGATACCCTGGGTTTTCGCACGTCCAACACGGATGCCGCTGTATTGCAGGCGGCCATGCGCCTGACCGCGGGCGGGGCGTCCATCCACCAGATTGTGGCCCGCACACTGAACAGCCGCACCTTTTCGGGGATGCGTCTGTGGGGGGGTGTCCTGAGCGAAGCCAAACTGGAAGGACGGGTGATCTGGGCCACTGTTTCCCAGGCCCAGCGCAAAGCAGCCCGCGCCCAGGACAGCGACGGCGAAGGACTCTCTGGGTTTCTCATCTCTGCCCAGGAAGCCGACATCAGCGCCACATTTATCGAACGTACTGACCGGGCAGGGGAAACTGTGGTGGAATGCAGCTTTCGGGCCAAACCCGGCTTTGATGTAAGCGAGGTGGCGTTGGGCTACGGCGGCGGCGGCCATCCCCCCGCGGCTGGCTGCACGCTGGCGGGTGATCTGCAAACAGTTGCCGCGGATGTGGTGGCTGCGCTGCGTCAGGCCCGCCAGACCCAGGCCGGAAAGCAACAGCGCGAGCGTCAATTGGCCCGTCGTGAGGAACTTCTCGCCAATGGCTGAGGGAGCGCTCAACGGTCTTTTGATTATCGACAAGCCCGGTTTGGATAAAACCGGCAATGGCTCTGGTCAACTGCCCACCAGCCACGATGTGGTGCAGCGGGTACGCCGCTGGAGCCGTCAGCGGCGCATCGGCCACACCGGCACGCTGGACCCTATGGCGTCGGGCGTGCTGGTGCTCTGCCTGGGGTCTGCCACCCGCCTGGTGGAGTATTATCAGGGCCACGACAAAGAATATACGGCCCGGGTTACACTGGGCACGGACACAGACACCTATGACGCGCTGGGACAAGCTGTGGCCACCCACCCAGTGGGACCGTTGGATGACACAGTTGTCGAAGCTGCCCTGGCCCGCTTTCGGGGCGAAATTGAGCAGCGCCCGCCCATCTATTCCGCGCTCAAGCAGGGGGGCGAAAGTCTCCACCGCAAAGCCCGGCGGGGGGAAGACGTGACAGTAGAAGCTCGTCCGGTTACGACCCACGCGTTGGAGCTTCTCTCCCTGGAGCCGCCGACAGATATTTGGCTGCGGGTGGTGTGCAGCGCCGGTTTTTATGTGCGCAGCCTGGCCTTCGACATCGGCGAAACTTTGGGTACGGGCGGTCATCTGAGCTATTTGCGCCGGGAGAGCGCGGGTCTCTTTTCTGTTGCCCAGGCCCACACGCTGGCAGCAGTGGAAGAGGCGGCCCAATCAGGCGATCTGCCCGCTCTGTTGGTGGCCCCCGGTGTGGGATTGACTCTGCCCCGTCTGCGGCTGGACAGCAAATCGTCTCTGCGATTGGGACAGGGCCAGCGGGTCTGGTTGCCCGCCTCTCCATCCGATTTTGTGTATGACACCGCCAATCCCATCGCGCAAGCTGTGGACGATGATGGACTTCTCCTGGGCATTGTGCGTGTGTTGGAAGAATCAACCGAGCGCGGCGGTGGGCTGTTGTGTAAGGCCAAAAAGTGGCTGGCTGTATAGGGGCTTTTCCCCCTGCAAATCTTTGTAAATCAGATTTATTACAGCGTCAACAAAGTTTTTTGGCGTAGAAGTTCGACTTTTCTGAAAAGTCGAACTTCTGTAGTCGAATAATTTTGTTGTAGGCGCTGCTTGTAGCTGCGCAAGGGACGAATGCCCCTTCGGCTGCCTGTGCAGTTCAAAACTGCACCTACGGTAACGTCAAATCACTTTATTTACAGTGTATTTATTACAGCGTCAACAAAGTTTTTTGGGCGTAGAAGTTCGACTTTTCAAAAAAGTCGAACTTCTGTAGTCGAATAACTTTGTTTCCAGTGTATTTATTTCGTTTTCTGTCGAGGCCGTGTAAGCAATGCAGATATTTCGTGATGTTCGGGATGCCCATCTGCCCGGCCCAACTTTCTTGACGATTGGGAATTTTGACGGTCTCCATCGGGGTCATCAGGTCCTGTTGGCGCGGCTCCGGGCCAATGCAGCCAACGCTGGCGGACAATCCGCCCTCCTGACATTCGATCCCCACCCGCTGGCTGTGTTGCGTCCCGATACCCCCCTGCACCTCCTCACCACACCCCTGGAACGGCTGACATTGGCCGGCAATTTGGGCGTGGATGTGGGCATTGTTCAGCCCTTCACACGCGAGCTGGCCCAGCTCGAACCCTCTGCTTTTCTACAATTGCTCCACACCCATCTGGGACTGGCCGGGCTGACCGTCGGGCCGGATTTTGCGTTGGGACGCGACCGTTCGGGCACGCTGGATGTGCTGACGGAATTGGGCAGGCAAATGGGGTTTGGGGTGGATGTTGTGGAGCCTGTGGCGGTGGCTGGGGAAGAGGTGCGCAGCTATACCATTCGTCAGGCCTTGCGGGAAGGCCAGGTGGAGCGGGTTGCCAGTCTGCTGGGTCGGGAGTACACTGTAAGCGGTCAGGTGGCCCACGGCGACCATCGGGGACGCACGATTAATGTGCCAACTGCCAATTTGCAGGTGGACGAGAACCGACTGTTGCCCGCGGACGGCGTGTACGCAACCTGGGCCTGGATCGGCGACGCGGTCCGTGCGCCCCGCCTGGCTGGTGTCACAAATGTCGGTATGCGCCCCACAGTGGGCGGCACCGAGCGTCGGGTGGAATGTCATATTTTCGATTTTCCTGCTCCCGGCGAAAGTGGCGAAATTTATGGCCAGACAGTGACATTGGCTTTTGTCCAGCGCCTGCGTGCCGAGCAGCGTTTTGCCAATTTGGATGAGCTGATCGTGCAAATTCAGCGCGATATAACAGCGGCCCGGAGAGTTCTGGGCGTGGATACATCCGGCAATGCAAACGGGCCGCTGACGAACGCTGACAAGCGCTAATGTAATCAGTGGACATCCGTTCCTTTTGTGTTTATCCGTCTCTTTTTTTGTGCGCCGGGCCTGTTGGCCTGTCTGTCAAAAACGCGCCTATTTTGGTGGAAATAGTGAAATGAATCAACAACTGAGCCATCTACGGACACTTGCCGGGTGGCGTTCTTTGTGTGTGTGTGTGCTGGCGCTCGTCCTGGCTGGCTGTGCAGACCAGCCCTATTTGGTGGTATCTGTCACGCCTGTTCCCGGCCAGGCTGTGTCCTCGGCGGAGCAGCCATCTGCGGTTGCCGCCCTGCCTCTCCTTCCCCACACCGGACCCGATCTCCAGGGCGGCGCAGGGGGATTCCACACAATTGACGGATTGGCCGCCGCGGCAGCCTGCCTGAGCGACGGTCAGCCCGTCTATGGCGTAATGCAGGCCAACGCCAATGTGCGGACCTCTCCCGCTGTGGATGGCTGCCGCCTGGGCCGCGCGCCCGCGGGCACAGTCGTCCGGGTGGAGGGGCTGTATGAGCAGAGCGATCTGTCGCCGCTGCTCTCCCTGAATCGGTTGGACAGAAGCAGCGGCCTGGCTGCTGCGGGCTACACAGAAGATATTCAGCCTCTTTTTGTCGATACCTGTGGCAACTGCCACGGAGATTTGCTGCAAAATGCCGGGCTGAAGGTGACTGAGTACGATTCGCTGTTGGCGGGCAGCACCCGGGGGCCGGTGGTTGTGCCGGGCAAACCAGAGGAATCGTTTCTTTGGCATCAGATTTCCACCGGTGTCATGCCGCTGGCAGGGGCGCTGTCCAACGCGGACAAGCGGCTGATCTACGATTGGATCCGCAGTGGCGCGCCGGAAAACCGCCCCGAAGCACCCAGCGAAGAAAGCCTGTGGGCGCGGATCAGCCCCGCGGATTACAACCCCGCGGCCAACGAATGCGCCGACGGGGAGAAAGCAAACCTCACATTTGTCAACAGCACGCTGATTCGTTTTGCCAGTTGCGCGGCCGCGCCTGTGGCCGATCAATTGGCCGATCTGCTGCCCCGCTCCCAGCGGGAAAATCAGGGCGACATCGACAAAATGCTGATGGGTGTGGTTTCCCGTCCCTTTGGGCTGAGCGCGTTGCAGGCGGTGGAAAGCGTTGTAGAAGCTGTGCCTGGCACGGAAAAGCCCGTGCCCGCGGTCTCTCCGTCCACCCCCGCGGGCACACCTGCCAAGCCTGTTTCCGTCCCTGCGCCTGCGCCTGGCCCCGCCCGCACTGGTATCAGTGCCGCGGCCTTGGGGCTGCCCGCGCCCAGCGACGACGATCCCTGGATGGTCCCCCAGGGTGGCTTCTGCATCGAGCAGCGTTTACAGGCCAAACTGGAAAACAATCGGGGCATTACCAGCCTGGCTTTTGCGCCGGATGGTCGCCTTTTTATGGGGTTGGACTCACCCACCACTGGCCCTCAGGACCCCAATATTCTCTTTGACGCTTTTCACCCCAGCCGTTCTATCGGTGTGTATGACAGTGCCGGCGGCGACAGCTATTACGAGATTTTGACCGAGTCGGGCCGGATCACCGGGATGGTGTGGCGGGACGGCGTGCTCTATCTTAACCGGGCCGGAGAAGTGGGGCGGATTGTGGATGGGGGCAGCTACGAACGTTTGGCCGCTGGCTTTTCCGTGGAGGGACGTCTCTTTCACGCCAACAACGGCATTGCTATTGTCAATGGTTGGCTGTATATCTCGGCGGGTGGGGTGCGCGATGGCTATTCCGACGGGCTGATTGCCCCTGGCGATGGGGATGTGCCTGCCGAGTCCCTGGCGGTCAGCATTGCGGGGGGCAATGCCTTTGGCTCCCGCATTGTGCGCGCCCGGCTGGATCGGCTGGTATCCGAGCGCAATATTGGCGTCTTCCAGACCGCGGTGCGGGGTGTGCGCAATCCCTATGGGCTGACAGCAGACCCGTCCGGGCGGCTCTGGTTTACCGACAACGGGGCCACAAATGTCCCCGGCGATCGCACGGCTGGCGATGAGGTAGATCTCTTTGACCCCAGCAGCCTTTCTGCCGCGGCCGCGGCCGGGGATGAGTCGGCCGCGCCCTATTACGGTTTTCCTCTGGCCCTGGCCGGAATCCAAAAGGATTGGTGGACCGGTCCTGTGTTGCCTCTCTTCAATACATCGGCTCCCACTTCCATCACCTGGGCCTATGGCACAATTTATTATGCCCAATATGGCCGGGACCCAGGGCTATATCGGATAGCCAATTCGGGTGGGCGGACAGTGGCCGAGCGCGTGCTGCTGAGCTGGCCTATCCAGGCGGTGACCACCGCGCCGGATGGCGCGATTTGGGTGGGCACAGGCAGCGGCGGTCTCTATCGCATGACGCCGGGATGTGGATAAGCCATGCGCTTTCTCTTCGCGTCGGCTCCGCTGGTCGGTCATTTGGATTGGGGGGGCTTTCTCGCCACCGCGTCCGAGCTGGTGGATCGAGGCCACGAGGTTCACTGGGCCAGTGGCGAGGCCATTCAGTCGATGCTGACCGCCAATCGGGTGACCGGCCACGTGATGGCGGAGACGGGCTGGCGCTGGCCTCTGCCCCCACCCCTGACGCCTGAGGATGTGGGATCGCCCCAGGAATTCGCCCGTCTGCGGATGGTCCGTTCTTTGGACCAGTGGTTTGATCTGGAACTGGTGCGCACGGCTACCGAGGAGCTTATCCGTATCGGGCGGGATGTCCAACCGGACCTGCTGGTGAGCGAAATGTTTGTGGCCGCGTCTGGTTTGACGGCAGAGGTGCTGGATGTGCCGTTTGCCGTGGCTGGCTGGCCTGCCATCCATTCGGTTTTGCCCGAACACGCCCAATTTGTGGCTGATCTGGCCCAGGAGCGCTTGCAGGCGTTGACCGGCTATTTCCAGATTCAGGGCACCAACTGGTCCCCGGAAGGCGCGCCCGCGCTGGTCTCGCCGCACCTGCACCTGACCTATTGGAGTCCCCGCTGGTTTTCCGGTCTGCCTCTGCTTCCCCAAAACCGGCTGGTGGGAGGCATTGCACCGCCGGCCCAGCCCTGGAAGACGCCCTGGCTCAGCCAACTGCCGATGGATCAGCCCTGGGTTTTTATTACTCTGGGCACGGCTTTCACTGACGATCCGGCCTTTTTTGTGGCGGCTGCCCATGCGGCTGTTCAGGTGGGTTGTCTGCCGATTCTGGCCGTGGGCAACGACGTGAACAGCGCGTGGAGCCAATCCTTGCGGGCGCGGCTGCCCAAGCCATCAGTAGTGGTGGGTCGGGTGAACTTTGCCGAAGTTTTGCCCTATGCAGCCGCGGCCATCCATCACGGCGGCGCGGGTACCACCCACGCGTTGGTTACCCACGCGGTCCCGCAGATTGTGGTTCCCCACGCGGCAGATCAGGCCCGCCAGGCCGAGGGGGTGGCCCGCAGCGGTGTGGGCTATCGCATTGCGCCCAAAGATGTGACAGTGCCCGTCCTCATCCAGGCCCTGCGCAATGCCCTGCCGGGAGACTCGACCATCCGCACAAATGCCCGCCTGCTTCAGGAAGAGTTTGCCAGCCTGGGCGGTGTGCCCGCGGCCGCGCATCTGTTGGAGGCCCTGGCATCTGGCCTTATGCCGACGAACTCTTCTGAAAATTAGTATTTGAGTCCCCTGCAAAAAGGTCAATTTCTCCCGCGGAGACGCGGAGTCGCAGAGAATTTCAGGAGAGAATCCTTCTTTTTATCAGTGTCTATCAGTGGCTCAAAAGGCTTTTTGCAGTAGAGTCAGTATTTATGCAGACGAACCGCGCCGGTAGCGAGAAAGAGCGACCGGCGCGGTTGCGCGTTTAGCCGTTGGATGCCGATTGGCTGAAGCTCTGGCTGCTCAGATATTCGACCGCATCCTGAAAGAGTTGTTCGTCGGGCGCGAGTCGGGCTGCTTCCTTCACATCGGCCAGCACGCCAGGATCGCTGGGGTCTTTCAGGAACTTGGCCCAGCCCTGCAAGAACCAGGCCGGGGCCAGTTCCGGCTCAGCCGCCAGGGCCGGACCAGAGAATTGGAGAATCCAATCGGCCAGGGTGTCTTCCCAGCCACTCGCCGCTGTCTCCTGAAGCAGCGCCATTTCGGGATCAAAAATCTGTGCCGGTGTGTACGCATTCAGCTCGGCCTGGGCGGCGGCCCAATCCCCATAGAACATCCAGCTGAGCAGGGGGTACGGCGTGGACTCCGTATACTCTTTGCGTCCCTGGGCCAGGGCGTGGATAAGCTGACTGTTCCAATAGACCCGTTCGTCCTTGGGCGCAAGACTCAACGCTTCGTCGATGAGGGGCAGCGCGTCGGGGAAGAGGCTGGCCCCGGCCAGTTCGACTGCCCGGTTGTTGGCTTCCCGCAGATCGGCCGTTGTGTCCTCGGGCAGGCTGGTTAGCTCTACGGGGAGGAACTGCGTGCCGTCCCAGCGCTGGATGGTCAGGCCAAAGAGACGTACGCCACAGGCATAGCAGAAGACATAGGGATCAGTGGCGTTGAGGACCACTTCCGGTTGGCCGTCGCCGTCCACATCCCGCACTTCGCCGACCCCGGGGAAACTGTTGAAACCACTGACTGCAATGGTCAGGTTGCTGCCATCCCAGCGCAAGAGATCGAAGCAGCCGCTGTGCGCGCCCGCGCCCGAATCGACCGTCAACCAGACAGACGCGGGGTCCAGCGACACCTGTTGCACCGAATCATCGGCTACAAAGCCGCTGCATTCCAATTCCACCTGGCCCAATTCCACCCAGGAGCCGTCCTTTTGGGTGAAGATGGCAACCGCGTGCTTTTTGGGTGGATCGTTATAGCTGAGACCAGTGGTGAAAGTGGCCCACAGTTCGGGTGTCAGGGGCAGCACTTCCACGCTCTGCCACGAGTCGCTGTCAGGCACAGGGGTGATGCCCAGAATGTCTGCAAATATCTGGGGCAATTCGGCCACATCAGCTGCCGGGGCTGCCGGGGCTTCCGGCGTGCTGGTGGGCGTGGCTGTACTGATGGGTGTGGCTGTGGCCGCGGGCTGCTCTGTGGGCACACTTTGCGGTGTCACAGCGGGGGGCGGTGTGACCGCGACACAGGCTGAGAAAAGTAGAGCGGCTGTGCCCATCAAAAGCAGACGTAGCCAGCCCTGAGAGGTTGTGGATGTTTGAAAAAATTGGGGGATCATTTTTTTCTCCTATCTATTGGGTAACGATAGGAACAGTCTACTCCCGCCTGGACTCCGGGTCAAAATCACGGAAGTTACAATTGCAAATGCTATTTCGCCTGGGCCACATAAAAACGGCTTGAAAACTTGAAAACTTTGCGCGCTTGCGTAAAACGCAGACCGGCGCTATTCTTTTCCTGTTGCCTCATTTACTACACTGGAAACAAAGTTATTCGACTACAGAAGTTCGACTTTTCAGAAAAGTCGAACTTCTACGCCTAAAAAACTTTGTTGACGCTGTATTTACTCTATCCTCACCGGAGATACCGCGATGCCCCAATCCATTCCAACCCCTATCCTCTCCGGCGCGGGAGGGCTGAAAAAATTCGTTCTGGCCGCGCCTGACGGCGCGCGTGCCGAGATTTATCTGCAGGGCAGCCACGTCACTTCGTGGATTCCCGCGGGCGGCGTGGAGCAGCTTTTTCTCAGCCGCACGGCCCACTTTGCGCCCGGCGACGCCATCCGCGGCGGCGTGCCTGTCTGCTGGCCCCAATTTTCCGGGGAGGGGCCTCTTCAGCCCCACGGCTTTGCCCGCAATGTTCTCTGGCAACTGACAGGCGTGCAGGCCAACAGCAACCGGAGCGCGACAGCCACCCTGCGTCTGACCGACAGCGCTGCTACCCGCGCGCTCTGGCCCCACCCTTTCGCCAGCCAAATCGCCGTGACTGTAGGCGGAAATCGGCTGCATATCGCTTTTTCCGTCACCAATACGGGGGACAGCGACTTTACCTTCTCCGGTGCGCTGCATACCTATCTGCGCCTGGACGACGTTCACAACGCGACTGTCGAAGGCTTTGCTGGTCTGCCCTACAAGAATACATTTACAGACAAACAGGCGGCTCCCCAGGTGGAGCGACTTCTCCATTTTGGGCCGGAAGGCGCGGGCCGGGTCTGCTATGGCGCGCAGGAGGCAGCGGTGCGGGAAGGCAACCGGGCCATTACCCTGACCAACGAAAACTACCCCGATATTGTGCTCTGGAACCCCGGCGTAGAGCGGGCAGCCCGCATCCCCGATCTGGAGCCGGATGGTTATCGCCATATGCTCTGCATCGAAGCCGGGGTGGTAGGCACGCCTGTGCGGCTGGCGCCGGCCGCGAGTTGGCGGGGTGGACAGAATATCGTTTTGACCAGTGCCGGCTGAGTCTGTGGATCGCAGCGGGTCGGTGCAAAACCCGCTCACCGGTTTCGACAGGTGCGGTCCACACTGACTACCCACATTGCCCCATCGCGGCCACAGAAAGGTCCAATACCAATGATTATCGACACCCACGTCCACGTCTGGGAGATCGACCCGCCCCGCTATCCTATCGGCCCCACCGCGCCCAACTGGACCTCTCTGCCCGACGAGCCAGGCACTGCCGACGAACTGTTGGCCGAGATGGACAGCCACGGGGTGGACTGGTCTGTGCTGGTGCAGACCAGTTGGTCCACCTGGGACAACGGCTACATCGCCGATTCCGTGGCCCGTTTCCCGAACCGCTTTGTGGGGATGGGGCTGCTGGACCCACTGGCCGCGGACAATGCCGCGCTGACCCGCTATTGGGTGCAGGAACGGGGGCTGGCCGGCTTTCGTTTTCACCCCATGTACTACCCGGAAGAGAAGGTGCTGCTGCGCCCGGAAAACGAGGCCCTCTGGGAAGAACTGGCCGGGCTGGACGCCGCGCTCCAGTTTCACCTGCGCGCGGCCCAGGCCGATCAGTTGGCCGCCATTGCCAGCCGCTATCCCCATCTGCGCCTGATTGTGGACCACATGGGCTACCCGGAAGTCACCGGCGATATTTTCGGGTCAATGGCCGCCTTCCAACCAATTCTGGACCTGGCCGCCCACGACAATATCTGCTTCAAACTTTCGGACGTAAAAGGGCGCTCCCAGCAGCCCTTCCCCTTTACTGATGTGCATCCCTTCATCCGCGCCCTGCTCGATGCTTTCGGCACAGAGCGCACAATCTGGGGCACGGGCTATCCCGGCCACCACCGCACACGCCACAACTGGCTCTCCCTGGCCGACGAACTGCGGCTGATCCAAGAGGGGCTGCCCTTCCTCACCCCCGCCCAGGCCGATCGCATCCTGGGCGATAACGCCGCGGGCCTCTTCCGGCTCAAAACAGATGACTCTACTGCAAAAAGCCTTTTGAGCCACTGATAGACACTGATAAACGCTGATAAAAAGAAGGATTCTCTCCTGAAATTCTCTGCGACTCCGCGTCTCCCCAGGAGAAATTGACCTTTTTGTAGGGGACTCAACAGATTGAAGCACAAAGAAACAAAGACACGAAGGCAAAGATAGGATGAGGGGCTGATACGGAGACAAATCTGTGCCCTTTTGTTTCTTCCTTGTGTCTTTGCGCCTTTGTGGTTATCCTATAGGGAGCGGAACAAAACCGATTCAGAAGGAAGCCCCCTATG
Source organism: Caldilineaceae bacterium (assembly GCA_019637685.1). GTDB lineage: Bacteria > Chloroflexota > Anaerolineae > Caldilineales > Caldilineaceae > JACQGT01. The sequence goes on from JAHBVF010000038.1 coordinate 38,432, forward strand.
ACAAGCCGACCCCTCGCGGCCACAGCAACAGACACCCGCCCCGCGGCCATCTCGTGGGGCCAGCGCCAGGACCTCATCCGGGTTGTGTGGAAGCTGGCCCTGCCCGTCATTCTCACCAATCTCCTGCAAAGTCTGGTCAATGCTATCGACGTTTTTATGGTGGGGCGGCTAGGCCCCATTGCCATCGCCGCGGTGGGAATGGGCAGTGCCATCCGTATGCTGGTGCTGGTGATGCTCATCTCTGTGGCCGCGGGCGCAATGAGTCTGATTGCCCAGGCCAAAGGCGCGCGGGACCCGGAGCGGATGAGCTTTGTCACCCGGCAGGCCATTTCGTCGGGCGTGCTGCTCTCTCTGGTGTTGGCTGTGGCCGGTCTCTTTCTGGCCCGGCCATTGATGGCGCTGGTCAATAGCGGGGGTGAGCCAGAGGCAGTGGACCTGGGCGCGGCCTATTTGCGTATTCTCTTTTTGGGCACACCCTTTCTGGTGTTGAATATCGTCTTCAACCGGCTGATGCAGGGCGCGGGGGACACAGTGACACCGCTGATTCTGACGGGCAGCCTGAATGTGCTGAATGTGGGGCTGAACTATCTGCTGATGTTTGGCGCGGGGCCGATCCCCGCGCTGGGGGTGGCGGGCGCGGCCCTGGGCACGGTCATCGCCCGGGGGCTGGGGGTGGCAATCGTCTTTGTCATCATTTATTCGGGCAGGAACGAAGTGAAAATCCGACCCGGCAGCTATCGCCCGGACTGGCAGATGTACAAGGACATCTTCGCCATCGGCATTCCGTCGGGCGTGCAGGGTCTCTTTCGCAACGGCTCCCGGCTGCTGGTGCTGGGCATCATTACCTCCACCGAAGTGGGGACCTACGGCGCGGCCGCGCTGGCGATTGGATTTCAGGTGGAGGCACTGGTCTTTATGCCGGGGCTGGCCCTGAATGTGGCCGCGACTTCGCTGGTGGGCCAGTCTCTGGGCAGTTGGCAGACCGACGAAGCCCGGCTGCGGGGCAATACGGCCATCGGCATCGGTCTGGTGGTGATGATTGTTCTGGCCCTGCCCGTGATTATCTTTGCGCCCGCGATCATCCGCCTCTTTGACCCCAGCAGCCATCCCGTTCTGCTGGCAACCGGGACCGCCTATTTCCATATCAATACGGTTGTCCTGCCACTGAGCGCGCTGGCAATGGTGGCCAACGGCGCACTGCGGGGCGCGGGGGATTCTCTCCCCGGCCTCTATGGCACAATGATCAGCCGTGCGCTAATCGCCGTTTCCCTGGCCTGGGTGCTGGCCTTCCCGGTGGGGATGGGGTCGGTGGGGGTCTGGATTGCGCTGGCTGTGGGGGTGGTGTTGGAATCCATTTATATGATGTGGCGCTGGCGCAGCGACACCTGGCTGAAAGTGGCTCTGGGCAAGACCGAAATCTATCGCACGCATCTGCGCCATCTGCCCGCGGCCAAACAACAGCAATATCTGCGCGAAGTGCGTGCGCCGCTGATGGCCCAGGCCGATACGCGGGAGTTTGTCGAAACTGACGGGGTTGTCTATACTTCGGCGGAACGGGAGGTACGCATCGCTTTTTCTGCCAGCGCGTGGGAGGTGGACGGAGCGATCTAAGAGGCCTGTGTAGTGGCAGGACGGATCAAAGGAGGATTTCTGTGACGGATCGATCAATGGCGATTGACTCGACGGTTCGGCGCGCCCTGGGGATTTTGCTTTTGGGCGTGCTGTCCGTATTCCTCATCGCCTGGACCAGCACGCGTTTGTCGGCTGCAATGGCCCAGACAGAGACTCAACCCCAGAATACAACGGCCCACTTTGAAGGCGCGTTGATCCCGGCCACAGAAGGAGGGTCTGTCGGGGATGTAATTGCCTTTGATGTGACCTACGACGCCAACGGCAACCCCACGAATGTTGACTACACCCTCACAATCTCCAGTCTGGTGCTTTCTGAAGCGGAGGGGCCGCTCTGCGCGTCAGGGGGGCAGGCAGCCTACACCGGCAACACAAAGACGCTGCTCCCCTGGCCGGGCGGGCAAAAAATGTATACATTTGTCGGTGACGAGCGACCCGGCGGCGTGTACCCCAGCCAGGTGAGTGTTACGGGGCTGCTGGGGCGTTCACTCACCGGCAAATATATCGGCCCTAACCATTCCCAGGGCACGGTGCAGGCGTTTTACGAAATTTCTGAAGGCGACGTTTCTTTCACAATACGCTGCATTTGGACCTGGAAGATATCCAACGGGCCGGGGGGGGTGCTCTCCTTTTCCCAGCCGGAGTATAACGCGGGCGAGAACGAAGGCAGCGCCACAATCACAGCCGTGCGCCAGGAAGTGCTGGTGGGCACTGTGACTGTGGACTACACAGCCAGCAACGGCAGCGCCGAGGAAGGCAAGGATTTTGCCGCCACCAGCGGAACCCTCTCCTTTGGCCCCAGCGAAACCCAGAAACAGTTCACCGTGCCTATCCTGCCCGACGAGGAAGTGGAAGGGATAGAGACACTCTCTCTTACGTTGAGCAACGCGTCGACCGGGGCTGTGCTCGATGCGCCCAATCCTGCCACCCTCAAAATTGACGATACACCGAATCTGGCCGTCCTCCCCTTTGCCTTGAATACGAGCCAGCTTGCCCAGGAGGGGACGAAGTTTATCTTCAAGAATGTTGTGGTGCGGGTCTTCAACAATTCGGATGACAACGGCGAAACAGTGCCCCAGGCAACGCTCCAGGTGAAAAACGGCGACACAGTTGTGCATACTGCGTCCGTCGGCCCGCTGCCGCCCGGTGGCTCTCCCCTGGAAGTCACCTTTGACTGGGAGGTGACCGATCTGCTGATCGCGGGTGCAGGCAGTGCCCAGCTCGCTCTCATCGCCACTGTGGACCCCGGCGGCACTATCCCCGATCGAGACCGAAACAACAACCGCGCCCAGGCTGGTCTGGCTGTCAGTGTGCTGCCAGTCGTGGCACAGATTGATCCCCAATACGAGTTGCAGGGCAAATTCTTCCTGCGCGGCGTGCCTGTGAGCAACAAAATCAGCGTCACTGTCAACGACTGGAATGGCGACGCCCAGGGCCAGGGCAGCGCGCCCTTCGGCCAACTCCATTTCAAGCTCAACCAGAACGAAACGACAGTGCCGGGGCAGATCGGCAAGATGGATCACACTTACGATATGGGGACCGATTTTGCCAACGCGGGCGAGTGCTTTGCCAATACGCTCAGTATTTGGGCGGAAGGCGCTCACCCCAGCTTTGTCACCGACCCGGCGCCGCCCTTTGTCACCACAGCGGTCAATCTGCCCCAATGGGTGGATTGGGTGAAAGCCAATTTACAGCAGTACGATCTCACCTTCACGGCCAGCGGCGCGGGCAAATTGGTGAATTATATGTACGGCTTTTCCTTCCCCGAACCGCCCTTCAGTCCCAATGCCACGGTTCCCGGCAATGTGCCCATTCTGGGCGGATCGGTCTTCGGTTTCCTGCCCCCAACAGTGGCCTCCATCGACACGACAACCAGTTCCGGCGGCCCTGGCAGCGTAGAAGCCCAGGGCCAGACCGGCTTTACCTCACCCGTTTTTACCGGCTCCGCCGAACTTTTCGGCAGCGGTGAAACCCACTTCCGCTGCAAACAGGGCGTGCCGGTTCTTGACTTCGACAGCACGACCTTTGGCTTTGTCTTCGATCACAAGAACGCATCCAAAGACCTCAAACTGAATCAGGTGTTGCCCACATTGGCCGACGCGCTCGCGCTGATTCCCTTCTGGGGATCGGAGCTGGCCGCGGGGGTGAACACCAGCAAAGTCGGCGTCGCCTACAATGTGGGCGGTGGCCTCGCCGCCAGCTTCCGGGACAAAGGCGCGGGCGAACTGGAATTTGACACGGCCCGGGGCAGCGCGGAGATCGGGCTTTCGGCCTCGTCCACGCTGAACGTATTGGACGATCTCTCCCTATCCATCACCGGCGGCGGCAAGCCGTATGTCACAGTCAAAGTGCCCCGGCCCCCCATCGACTATCTGGAGCAGATCGGTCTCGAATTGGCTTTCGAGGCCATCTATCAGATTTGGTCTTTTCAGGGCAGTATCCCCATCGGCGTTGACTGTAGCCTGCCCGGCGGGTGCGGCCTGACCGGTGGACGCGCGCATCTGCTGGCCGATTCCACTGGCTGGCAACTTCTGCCCTCCGCAACCGGCGGACCAGACTACGCCCGTTTCCAGACTGGAGACCCTCCCCCGCGCATTGGAAACGGCGCTGTGACCGAATCCACGCTGCTCTCCAACATCTACGCTGCTCCCGCTCCGGCCCTGGCCGTGGACAGCGACGGCAAGCGGTTGCTGGCCTATATTCACGACACCCCCGGCGCGCCCCAGGGCCGCGGCACAGACGTGCGCGCCCTCCACTGGAACGGCACAGCCTGGGAGTCACCGGTCTCAGTCACCAGCGATCAGCAGCCCGAATACAACCCGGCCCTGGCCTATGACGCCAACGGCAAAGGCGTGCTGCTCTGGGAACGTTCCAACCTGTCCACGGCTGTCACCCCCTCTCTGGACATCACCTTCACCCAAAGCCTGGAGATTGCCACAAGCGTCTGGAATGGCTCGGCCTGGAGCGCGCCCGCGGCGTTGACAGCCAACAGCCTGATGGACCGCTCGCCCCAACTGGCGAAGGGCAGCGACGGCACGCTGATGGCGCTGTGGCAGACCGGCAATGGCGATACGCTGACGGGCACGGGCGCAAATCCTGTGGCACTGACCTACGCGCTGTGGAACGGCAGTAGCTGGTCATCGCCTGTTGTGGCTGTGGCCGGTCTGTCTGATCTGCGTCAGGTCCGTCTGGCTGTACGCTCGGCCAGCGAAGCCGCGCTGGTAGTGACCAAAGGCGATGCCACCCGCAGCGGCGACACCGAACTCTACTACAGCACATTCAACGGTACTGCCTGGAGCGGGCTGCAAGCGGTGACCGCCAATAGCGTCGACGACACCAGCCCGACGCTGGCCTACGACAGCACCGGTCGCCGCCATCTGCTCTGGCTGGAAGAGGGCGAACTGCGCTGGCTGCTGGACAGCTTTACGATTGCCGACGCGGCTGTGCCTGTTCCCGCAGAAGTGACAGGTGCTATCCGCGGTCTGGGGCTGACGGCTGGCCCTGGCGGCGTGTTGGCGCTGAACTGGCAGAGCAATCTGCGCGGGCAGCCCGGCATTGCCACAGCGCTCTACGATCCCGCGGCCAACAGGTGGAGTACACCGGATATTCTGGTCGGCGACGGACCGATTGAAGCCCATCTGACGCCTGCCTACGCGCCGGATGGCAGACTGCACATTGCCTATCGCAAAACCGCGGCCACAGCCATCACCCGCACACTGACGCTGACGACGAGCGAAGTGATTACTGTGCCCAATGTGCTGACAGAAGGCCAGCGCGATCTGGCCTATCTGGTCCACACACCGGGCCGGGACCTGTCCTTTGACCGTCTGACAGTAGAGCCAGCCAATCCCGCGCCTGGCCAGGGCATAACCCTCACGGCTGTTCTGCGCAACGCGGGCGGTCTGTCCGCCGCGTCCCCCCGGGTGCGCTTCCTGGACGGTGCTTCCCCGCTTGCCACCCAGGATTTGGCGAATCTGGCCGGTGGCTATACCCGCACGGTGACGGTCCAGACGGTTTTGGGCGCGTCCAACGGCCCATACACCCTGCGCGCAGTGGCCGACCCGGACAGCCAGCTTGCCGAGAGTGACGAGAGCAACAATGAAATCTTTCTGATCACCAGCCAGCCCGATCTGCGCCCTGGCCTGCCAGACATAACCTCCAGCAGCACAATCGTCTCAGTAACAATTGCCATTGAGAACAGCGGCGCACAGGCCACGTCCACCGGCTTTGCGGTGACGCTGCGCGCCGGCCATCCGTTGACAGGTACCAATCTGGCCGAAAACCAGTTGCCTGCCCTGGCCGCGGGGCAGTCGGCAATGACGACGCTGGCTGTGGCGGCTACTGCTCTCTTGCCAGGCGAACCGACCGCTTTGTGGATTCTTGTGGACAGCGCGGGCCAGGTGGCGGAAAGCGACGAGGGCAACAACAGCCGTTTTACCAGCTTTCTCCCCTTGCCCGATCTGACCGTGGCCGGACGGGACATCGCCGCGGGTTCGGGCCAATTGCAGATCACTGTCCATAACCGGGGGCAGCGTTCGTCCGCCGCCGCGTCTGTCTGGATTGGCAAAGGCAGCACACCCCCCACCGGGACCAGTGCTTTTTACACGACAACTGTCAACGCCATTGCCCCAGGCGGCAGCCAGACGCTTTCTGTGTCCGCCGCGCTGGGCAGGGACCTCTTCGCGGTGAAGATCGACGGGGAGAACAGCTTGGCCGAGAACGATGAAACGAACAATCTGGCCTTCCGTCGCCTTCAGATACAGGAGTTTCTCCATCTCCCGCTGCTGAATCGCTGACTGTATCCCAAAAATTCGGAGAGCCTTTGGGGAATGCTTGGGGAACATTTGCGCGGACCCACAGAAGGAATCCAGGCGCGGTTTGGGCCGGGCACTGTTGGCCGTGGAACTGCTGGCCCTGTTCAACGGCGTCAAATCACAGATGGCGCAGGTCAGTCGGGCTGGCCGCCCAACAGAGGCAGGACCCGTTCTCCCAGCAGGCGCAGACCCGATTCTGCTGTCAGGCCGTGGGGCGTGCCGAATTCCACACGGCTTGCGCCGGCTTCAAATAGCGCGGATGCCTGTTCGGCCACACTTTCCGGCGATCCGGCAAAGGCAAAGCGGGCCAGGAGTTCGTCGGAAATGAAGCGGGCCGCGGCGTCAAAATCGTAGCGAGCCGCGGCGGCTTTCATGCCGGCCAGCCGCTCTGGATCAATCGTGACGGTTGGGTCCAGGGCCGCGACAATCGGCAGATAGAGGGCCACCTCGCGGCGGGCCAAAGCGCGGGCCGCGGCCGCGTCTTCGTCCACCACACAGACCGCGCCGACCACCACCCCCACATCTTCGTTCCGTCGCCCTGCTCCCGCCGCGTGCCGATCGATCAGTCCCCGCATCCACGCAGCCGCGTCCGGGTTGGCCGAGCCGCCCACCTTTACTTCGCTGATGGAAGACAGGCAGGCGGCCAGGGTTTTCTCCCCCCACGTGCCCAGCAAAAAAGGAATCTCCGGGTTTTGGATCGTCCAGCGCAGGCTGTCGCCCCCGGCCAGGGGAAAGATGGAGCCGGTCAGCGGTTCTTTTGACTGGCGCAGCAGATGGCGCGCACAGGCGAAGGCTTCGGCCAGGGCTGTGACCGGCGCTGTGGGGTGCAGTCCCACAAAGTCCAGCCAGCCCCCCCGCACCAGTCCCAGATAGGCCCGCCCGTTGCTGGCTTCGTCGATGAGCGCGGCGTTGGCGGCCAGGTTTATGGGGTGGCAGGTGAAGGGATTGACCGCGGCCGGGCCGATGCGTACCCGGTGGGTGGCGCGGGCGATCTCCAGCAGGGGCAGCCAGGCCGGTTGGTAGAGCATATCGTTGTAGACAGTCACGCCGTCGAATCCGTAGGACTCGGCCTGGGCGGCTAACGGGCCATAGGCGGCCAAGGGCTTGTCGGTTTGGAACGCGATGGAAAGCTGACGAGAGGCCACGGGCGATTCTCCGGTGGAGTGGGAATGATTGAGGGAGTTGTACCCCAAAGCAGAGAAGAAAGCAAACAACGGGGCGAATAATTGCTTGCCCCTGACCTTTTTGGTAGAATGTTTGTTCTACCTTGCGTCCGAAAATCTTTGAAAAAGGTGATACCGATGAGCACAGAGACTCTGATCGCCGAAGATCCCGAAAATGTTGCTCAACCGGCTGAACAGCTTTCCACCAATCGCCGGGTCTTTAATCTGGCCTGGCCTGTGATTGGGGAAAATTTTCTCGAAACAATGCTGGGGATTGTGGACACGCTTCTGGTGGCGCGGTTGGGCGCGGTTGCCATTGCCGGCGTGGGCAGTTCGTTGCAGGTGATGTTCTTTGTCATCGCCGCGCTCAGTGCATTGTCGGTGGGCAGCTCGGTGTTGGTGGCCCAGGCCGTGGGCGCGCACAAGTTCGAGCGGGCCTCTGATCTGGCCCGGCAGTCGATTGTGTGGAGCGTCTGCTTTTCCGTGCCGCTGGCGCTGCTCGGCTTCTTTCTGGCCGACCCCATCCTGTCGGTTTTTGGGCTGGAGCCAGATGTGGCCGCGGTTGCCAGTGAATATCTTAAAGTGACAATGGGCACGGTTGTTGTGCTGGTGGTGCTCTTTATCGGCGGCGGTGTGCTGCGGGGCGCGGGCGATTCCCGCACGCCTATGCAGGTGACAGCTTTGGCCAATGTCGTCAATATTTTCCTCACCTACGGGCTGATCTTTGGGACGTGGGGGCTGCCCGCGTTGGGTTCGGTGGGCAGCGCGTGGGCTACCTTCCTCTCCCGCCTGCTGGCTGTGGTCATTCTGCTCTGGGCAATGAGCCGGGGACGCAATGGCGTGACGATCGGCGGGCGGGCCAACTGGCTGCCCCGGATTCCCGTGGCCCGTTCCGTTTTGCAGATCGGCGTGCCGGCCGCGGTGGAGCAGGTGCTGATCTCCGCGGCGTTTACTGTCTTGACGATCGTTGTGGCCACATTGGGCACAGCCGCGCTGGCCTCCCATCGCATCGCGTTCAATGCCCTCTCCCTCTCCTTTCTGCCCGGCTTTGGCTTTAGCATTGCGGCCACCGCGCTGGTGGGTCAGTCGGTGGGTGCCCGGCGTCTGGATCAGGGCAGCGAGGCCGCGCACACAGCCGCGCGCTGGGGTGCTATTTGGATGGGGAGTATGGCCGTTCTCTTTTTCCTCTTTGCCACGCCAATTATGCGGGCCTTTACCGACGAGGCCGACGTCGTTCGTCAGGGCGCGGCCAGCCTGCGGGTGTTGGCCTTTTCCCAGCCGTTCTGGGCGCTGCTCTTTGTCTATTCCGGCAGTCTGCGCGGCTTGGGCAACACCAGCTTTCCCCTGCGTGTCAATACCGTAGGCATTTGGAGCACAGTCCTGCTTGGCTGGCTGGCTGTCACCTTCTGGAGTGGGGGCGTCGCCGAAGTCTGGGCCGCTTTTATCCTTACCTCTCCCCTGATGGCGTGGATTCTGTTCCGCCGCTTCCGTGGGGAAATTGTCAATGCACCCGCGCCCGCGCCAGTGGCGGGAGACTGAGCGGCTTTTCCACGAAAGCCATCTGATTGGCTCCTGTCTATTCGTTCCCAGAAAGATTCTTATGGATTCCGCCTCACCCCGCTATCCTATCCCGGCTGCTCGTCACCGGGTGCAGGAAGAGATTTTGCGCAGCCGTTTCATCACAACAGTGGCGCCCGCCGCGACTGTGGAGGAAGCCCGTTCGTTTATCGACCAGATGCGGGCCGAGTTTGCCGACGCCAGCCACAATTGTTGGGCCTATGTGGTGGGGCCGCCCGCTTCCTCAGCGCAGAACGGCATGAGCGACGACGGCGAACCCCACGGCACCGCGGGTCGTCCAATGCTGACAGTTCTGCTCCACAGCGGCGTGGGTGATGTGGTGGCGGTCGTCACCCGCTATTTTGGCGGCACACTGCTGGGCAAAGGTGGGCTGGTGCGGGCCTATAGTGGGGGGGTGCAGTTGGCGCTGGAAAGCCTGCCCACAGCCGAGAAAGTGGAAAAACGTCGCTTGGCCCTTCTCTTTGACTACAGCGCCATCACCGCGGTGCAGCGGATGTTGCCTGACTATGAAACAGAACTGCTGGCGGAGAATTACGGTGTGGACGTGGGGTATGAGGTGCAGATGCCGGTGGAGCAGGTGGCCCGTTTTCGAGCGGACATCGCGGATTTGACGAATGGGCAAGCGCTTGTCGAGGAGGTCGACGAACTGATGGATTGACGGGAGCCTGCCGCTTATTTCAGCAACTCACTGTCCGGCATTGTCCCTCTGTCACCTGTGATTTCTCCAATCGACGCTAGCACCACGTGGGCCAGAGTCTCCAACTCCTCTCGGCTGGCCGGGCCAGTGAGAACCCCCACGCACAGCCCCACGCCCGCGGCCCGTCCCATGCGCATGTCTGTCAAAGAATCCCCTACCATCACGGCCCGTTCTACGGGCACGCCGTAATGGGCACAGGCTGCCCAGATAGCTTCGGGCGCGGGCTTTTTGGGATAGGGATCGTCGCTGGCAATGATGAATTCCACCTCTTCACCGAGACCAAAATGTTCCAGCGTATAGAGCGTCGGCGCGCGCTCGTCGCTGGTGATGACGGCGACCGCGATGCCTGCTGCGCGCAGGGAGCCAAAAAGTGTGGGAAGGTCTGTGGGCGCGGTGAGCAGGGCCGGGTCCAGGGGCTTATCCATCTCGGCCAGGAATGTGCGGCCCGCCAGGGCTACGGCCTCGTCCCAACTGAGGGGCGGCTGGCTGTGGCGATAGAGGACGGCCGCGACAATTGTGCCAATGGCGGCATTGGCCGCGGTGGCGAAAGGGCCGTGGGTGGAGAAGCGTCCCGGGGCCAGCGGGTGATCTGGCGCGGGGGTATAGCCCAGTGTGGCGTTGAGTTCGGCCCGGATAACCCCGGGATTGTCCACTTCTTTCGTCACGGCATCAATCGCGGAGAGATAGATGTGCTGCCAAATCGGCTCGAAATGGGCGAGGGTTCCGTCTTTGTCGAAAATAATCAGCCCCGCGTCAAAGGCGACAGGGCCAAAATGGAGGGGGGCCATTGGTTTTCCTTCTCTGGGGCAGACGGATGGCAGTCGGTGTCTGGAGTCACTTTATAAAGAGCAGGCCGAGGCTGTTGGGGCCTGTGTGTACGGCAATGGCCGCGCTGGCCGGCTCCAGCAGTATATCGCCGCCTTCCACCACATATTGCCGGTAATCGGGTAGCAGCCCTTCGGCCAGCACTTTGGCTTCGTCGCTGGTGTAAATCAGCCCCAGACCCCGCACGGGCGCGGCATCGGCCAGTGTGTCGGTCAGCCAGGCCAGCCCCTTGCGGTGGCTGCGGGTGCGGGCCGCCACATCAGCCGAATTGTGGGCGACGCGCAGGATGGGCTTGATATTGAGCACATTGGCAATCAGCTCGCCCACCCGCCCGATGCGTCCACCCCGGCGCACAAATTCCAGTGTGTTCAGCAGGGCATAGGCTTCCAGATTGGCCGTTTCGGCGCGCAGGGATTCGGCAATCTGGGCCAGCTCTCCGCCTGCTTCCACCCGACGTGCGGCTTCCAGCACCAGCAAGCCCAGCGCCAGAGAGGTGGTCCCGCTGTCCACCAATTCCACTTCCAGGTCATAGTCCTGGGCGGCCAGGCGCGCGCCATTGAAGGTGCCGCTGAGACCGCTGCCCACAAAGAGACCCAGCACCTGGCGCGCGCCCCGGCGCTGGGCTTCTTCAAAGGCGGCCGCGTAGTCCTCGCCAGAGGGTAATGAAGTGGCGGGCGTGCTCTGGCTGGAAAACATCCGCTGAAAAAGCTCCTGCGCGGTCAGGTCTACTCCCTCCCGGTAGACGTCTTCCCCGATGCGCACCTGGCAGGGAGTAATGATTAGCTGGTATCGTTCGACCAGTTCTGTGGGCAGGGTACACGTGCTGTCTGTGATGATGGCAATTTGGCTCATTGCTGGCTACTTTCGTTGTTTTGCGTTAGGCTTTTCCAACAAGTAAATTCCCCAAATTGATTTGGAAAAGCCCAAGCCGTTGAGGGAAATTGTCGCCGGATCGGGGATTTATTTTCTTTGAACGGCCTTATTCGATGGAAAAGATGAAGCTGTAGTGGGGCTGCCCGCCGGGGTGGCAGACGAACTCGATGTCAGGATAGCGGGTTTCCAGCGCCCCACGCAGCTTCTCGGCGCTCCCTTCGTCCTCTTCTTCACCAAAATAGATGGCGGAAAATTCATATTCTTCCAGCGCAATACTGTCCAGAATCTGCTCGGCTACAGCCAGTTCGCTGTGTCCCTTGGCCGACAATTGTCCGTCCAGCAGGCCGATGACATCACCGATTTCGATATCGATACCGTTGATGTTTGTGGTGCGCACAGCCACTGTCAATTCGACTGTCACTACGTGGTGGATGGCCTCTGCCATCACCGCCGCGTTGACTGCTCCATCCCGGCTGTAGTCAAAGGCCATCACCGCGGCCAAGCCCTGGGGTGCAGAGCGGCTGGGCACGACGTATACGGGGATGGGGGCCAATGCCGCGGCCTGTTGCGCGGCCATTAGGATATTTTTGTTGTTGGGCAACAGCAGGACCGACTCGGCTTGCAGCCCGTTGATGGCGGCCAGCAGCTCTTCTGTGCTGGGGTTCATGGACTGACCGCCGGCAACCACCGCGCTCACGCCCAAATCCCGAAAAGCCTGGGCCAGCCCGTCGCCCGCCACAGCCACCACAATACCGATCCCTGTAGCACTTTCCGTGGTCACGTCGCCTGTGCCACCGGGCTGGGTCTGGGCTGCGGGGTCTGTGTGGGCGGCGGCAAACTCGGCGAATTGGAGGTCCAGGTTTTCCACCACCACATCGTCCAGCATCCCCAGCCCCACGCCGTATTCCAGGGCCGGGCCGGGGCTGAGCGCGTGGACGTGAATCTTGACCAGGGATTCATCCCCCACAACCAGCGGACAGTCCCCCAGGCTGGCGATGTGTACGCGGATGGTAGCCACGTCCAGCCCCGTGCCCCGGATCAGATATTGGATGTCATAGCCGTAGTGTTCGCCATCCAGCGTAGGCGGGGGCGTGTCCAAATGGGGCTGCATTTCTGAACCAAACTCGGCCACTGCTGGAACAGATTCTGTTACCCCGTTAGCCGGTGTATTTTCGCCCCGCATCTGGCGCAACATCCCCTCCAGAATTGTCACCAATCCCTGGCCGCCGCTGTCAACCACCCCGGCCTCTTTCAGAACGGGCAGCATCTCTGGGGTACGGCGCAGAGCCTCCCGGGCAGACAGCGTGGCTTTGTGCATCTGTTCGCGGATGTCGCTGGTCTCGGCGGCAGCCTGCTCTGCACCCTCTGCCATGGCCCGGGCCACCGTAAGAATCGTGCCTTCCACTGGTTTCATCACAGCCCGATAGGCACTTTCGCTGGCCTGGCGGAAGGCCAGCGCAATATCTGCTGCTGTGTAGAATTCTTTGTCCTCCCCCGCTTTGGCAAAGCCCCGCAAAATCTGGGAAAGAATAACGCCAGAGTTGCCCCGCGCACCCATCAGCGCGCCTTTGGCAAACCGCTCAGCCATCTCTGTGGCACTTTGGGTAGTGAAACCGGTAATTTCTTTCATGGCGCTGCGCATAGTCAGCATCATATTTGTGCCGGTGTCCCCATCGGGCACGGGGAATACATTCAACGCGTTGATGGTGGGCGCGTGCTGTTCCAGCCAAAGGGCGGCCCCGCGAAATAGCTCCTTCATTTGCAGGCCGTCGATATGCTGGATAGGCGCAGGGGGATTATCCTCGGCAGTTGGCTGATCTACCAGGGCGGCCATCTGGGGTGTGGCTGTCTCTGTACCATCGCCAACAGTATTGGTTGCTTCTTGCTGGTTGTCGGTGGGCAGAATATCCATGGAAATTGCTCCTGCGAATTAGCACGAAAAGGGCTGGATGTCGGTGGGCCACAGCTTGAGGGTAATCTGTTCTAACTCTACACGAAAGCAGGCCGGATGACAAGCGGAGCGAAACCACTCTCGGCCAGAAAGAGAGAGAGATGGCTTGAAAATAGCTGCTATTGCCTGTGCTGAACAGTGGGATAGGGGATGTGGGGAGTCGGCAGGAGAAGAGAGGGCTGTTCTGTCCACACAGAACAGCCCTCTCTTTTGAAAAAGGTGAGACAAACGGGGGAGCGTGCCCCACCGCCAGGTATTGCCCGAAGCAATACCGCAGCCTTCAGATAATCCGGCTGGGGGCAGTCTGCCAATGTACCTGCTGGGGCGATGGCGGACTGGAGGCCATGGCATCGCTCTCTGCCATCGCCGAGAGAATCTCGATGATTTCCTCCTGGGTAAAGGTCTCTTCACCCCGTTTTTGTCGCGTTGCGAGCATCACATTGAGCGATGCGATCAGGTGGGGTTTGGTTGCCAACCGAGCCATTGCATTTCCTTTCGAATAAGACGAATAAACTCCTGTAAAACATTTCGTCTGAACGCGAGAGGAAGCGCATAGCTATTGATGGCTAAGCAAAAGGAATGATTACACTTGTTTTTCAATCCGGGGTACTATACAGAAAAAACGCAGGAGAGTTACGTGTCGGTTAGGGGGCTGTCTCAAGGACATTTTTGAGGAAATCCTGGCCGGCAATAATGCGCAGATCCACTGTGTTGCTTAGAATCAGGCCATTGAGGGTGGGTAGATTGTTCTGCAATTCCAGTTCGCTGCCCATTCGGCTGACGAGCAACGGATCCGCATTGTAGTTAACAATCAGTGTGCGCCGGTAGTCACTGCGATCCGCGTCACCGATGGAGACGACCTGCCAGCCCCGCTCCTGCAACAGATCCCGGATGCGGGCCGCCACGCCTGGATAACCAGTGCCGTTCAGGACTTCGATACGGGTCGTGGCCGGGTCTTTGACCAGATTGATCTGGGCTGGGTCCAGGTCTGCGGCCTGAGAAGCAATCGTGGAGATCAACTGATCGCCCGTGGCTACATTGACGTGGGCATCTATATTGTCCGGTGGTGCCTCGAAGAAGGTGGCCAGCGCGGGACGAATGGCGGCTCGATCGGGCAGAAGAATCCATGCACCGTCGTCGCTATAGCTCTCTGTCCCGTATTTGTTGTCCAGTACCAGCCGACGCACCTCTCGGAAGGAGTTCTGGCGCACGTATTGAGCTATCTGCACAACCGCGGCCAGGGACATATCCGTGCCCACGCTGTCGCGCATGGTGGCGCTGAGCTGGGGCAGCTTGGCGATGAGTGTGGGGATCATATCCGCTTGGCTCACCTTATCGATCACCGCCTGGATCACCTGCTGCTGGCGGGCCGCACGGCCGTAGTCACTGTCCACATTGCGGGTGCGCACATACATCAATGCTGTCTCGCCATCCAGATGTTGCTGGCCCGCGTTTAGATGAAATGTTTGAAATCCGTAGTCGGCCGTGGGGTAGCCTTCGTCGTGGATGGTTTCTGGCACAAACAGATCGATGCCACCGATCAGATCCACAAAACGTACAAAACCATTGAAGTTCACCCGGATATAGTGCTCGATCGGACGGCCCACAAAGCTGCTGACCGTATCTTTGGCCAGTTGGGGTCCGCCGCCAGGATAGCCCCGCTTTTCCCCGATTACATAGGCTGTGTTGATCTTTGTGGTGATGTCGTAGCCGGGAATGGGAACCCACAGGTCACGGGGTAGGGAGATCATCCCTGCGGTGCGGTGTTCCAAGTCCAGGGAGAGGAGAAGCATTGTGTCTGTACGGGGTGGCCCCTGATCATCCGCCCGTTCATCCGTGCCCAGCAGCAGTATGGAGATTTGGTTCTCTGGCATGGGGACAGCAACTTCGCTGTCGCTGCCAGAATCAGCGCTGTCTGTTGTGCCCGAAAGCACGGACCCGAAGTCAGCCGCATCGCCATTTGCCACAGCGTCGCCTTCAGAGCCAGCGGGGATCACAGGGGCACTGGCAAAGTTGCTGCGGCTCCATTCATACAAAACATTGCCCGTCACCAGAGCCAGGGTGAGGATGACAAATGAATAGAACGAAGCCAGCAATATGGCCAGCAGCCGCTTGCGTGAACTGATAGCCTGGTGCTGCTCCGTTTTATTCTCATTATGCTGACGCTGCAATCGTTGTGCCATAAGGGTCGATTATAGCATAAGGGCCAAATCTCTGCACAACCATTTGGCCGCATGGAAATCAAATCGGGCTGGATTCGGCAAGCACTGGCTCCAGGAATCGCTCTCTGGGCGGTCGTTGACGGTTTGTCGGGAAAGCGTAGGCAAATCACCGTTTTAACAATAACCGGGGCAGGGGCTGGCAAATCGTCTCTGATTCTGCCCCGCCTATTCGGGCAGGGGATGTCCATAGAGAGATGTCTGGGTCAGGATGAAAAGTGTGCCACTTACCTCGTCCAGATAGAGGCCGCGCAGACCCCGCAGGGCATCGCTCTCGGCAGCCTGCAACTGTTCGATGTAGTTGCCCGACTTGTCAAACACCAAAATTCTGTCCTGGCTGCCATCGGCCAGATAAATGTTGCCGTCCGGCGCGTTGCTCAAGGCCATATCGGCCAAGCGTCCTGTCAGGCCCGCGCTGCCATCCAGGCTGAAAGGCAGTTGGCGGCCCTGGCTGTAGCGCAGAACTGTGCCGTTCTCCATCAGCATCCAAATGTCGCTGTCGATAGCCAATGCTACCATTCCTGCCAGATTGGCCTGCACCTGGGGATCAAACCACTTGTCCGGTGGCTCGTCATAGCCCAGACCCGCAGGCACGTAGCGCAGAATCTGATTGGCCTGTTCGTCGGCCAGATAGAGCCGCCCGTTGTATGTCTCCAGTTGGCCAATACTCTGCAATTGTCCGGCATCGGCCAACCGCACAAGCGTGGCTTCGTCCACCCGATTGTAGCGGAATATATTATTGTTGCGATCCAAAATCAGCAGGCTGGCTTTGTCGGCAAAGCCGGGGATGCGGGGCTGCCAGGCAATATCCACCAGACGACCGACGGTTACGCCCTCCACCACATCGCCTTCCTGCAAAATAGCGCCGCTGCGCTCTTCCACAAAAGCCCGGCCCGGATCCGTGCGGAAGTGTTCCACCATTTGGCGGCCAATATCCAGCACATAGACGTCCTGATCAAATACGACTACCCGGTGGGGGGAGGCATCCGCGGGAAACTCGGCCAAAGGAAAGTCCAGGGAGTAGAGGGCACGCACATTCATCAGCTTTTGCAGCTCTGTACGGATGCGCTGGGAAAGATCGCGGATGCGATCCGTCAGGCCAATGAGGTTGATGGCTTCGTTCACATAGCGCTGCGCGTCGTTGAGGGCAGTGCGTGCCGCGGCATTGTCCCCCAGATTCAGGGCCTGCTCGGCTTTGGCAAACTGGGCCTCTGCCTGATCCACCAACTTCACCCCTTCTGCCTGGCTGACCGCGCCTTCGCGCAGATTCAGAATGCCCACTGTGGCGAAGGCCAGCACGGGAATCAGAATTGCCAGCAGAATAAATAATCTGGCCCGGTTGCCCCGGGTGGGCGGGGGCGGCTCATAGGCGGGAATGGGCCGGGAATTCTCCTGGGCTGGCTCCGGCTCACCGCCGACCCAGCCATCCCCTACGGGCGGAGTGGGTTGACCGCGGCGTTCGGGCAAAATTTTTCCTGCCATTCCCTGTAACCAGCCCGCTGCACCGGCCAAGGCATCGGATATCTGTCTGCCCACGGGTCTGCGCGTGATCCGGGGTTTACGCGGAATCTGTTCTACTGTCTGCTGAGGGAGAACAACCGTTTGCTCTGGTGGAACAGTCCGGGGGGTCTCCGGTTCTGGCCGACGCGGCGTGGGGGAACCCAGCGCAGGAATCTCCTCCGCGGGGGCTGGCAGGCTGTGGACAGGCGGCGGCGCGCTCACCGATGTGGGCAACCCACTGGGAAAAGAGGCTGCCGACGTCGCGGTCTGGCGTTTTTTGTGAAAGACGACAAACAGCCCTGGAATCTGGGCCTGGTTGCTCTGCTGGCGCAGATAGTCCACCACATCAAAGCGGTTGTTTCGGGTTGTGTTGGCAACGGCCCCGCCCAGTGTCTTGACATTCGTGACCAATATCCAGTCGCTCTCCCCCAGAAAAAGCACGTCTCCATCCTGCATCTGGTGGCGAAAGGTTGTGATCTTGGGGGGGGTGCTGCCGCCGATGGGATTGGTGAAATGGCTGGGGTCCGGGGGGAACTGGTCCAAACGGTTGCTGGTGGCCAGGAGCGAAAGGCCAGGACCAGCCGAAGCAATCAGTAGCTGGTTTTGCACGACAGCGACGCAAAGAATCCCCGCGCGCAGGTCGGTGGTGGGGCTGCGTCTGTTCAGCGCGGCCAAAGAGGCGTGGGCATTCTGTATGGCCTGCTCCAGAATCGCGCTGACCGCGCCCCCCGCCGTGTAATAGGTCTGCTGCAAAATGGACTGGACATCGTCCAGTGCCTGGCTTTTGACGGGACTCTCCCCCATCAATTCCACCAGCGCATAGAGGCTGCCCCGGCGGGCCTGTGCGTCCTCCGGGCCTGGCTCCACCACCCGGATGCCCTGGGCGCGCAGATTGTCGTCGTCCAGAAAAAAGGCCAGAAAACTGTCGAATGATGCGGTATCACTATTGGGCATAGTCATATTTTCGTCTTGTGGTACATCGCTGCTAACTCAATAGGCAGATCGTTGCGTACGATGCCGGGTAAATCCCCGGTTGGTCCTGGCAAGTCCACAGCGTCTGCGTTGCGGCACCTGCACCGCGTAGGTTCTGGCTTTGTGACATCTGGCTTCGCGAAGCGCCGGGGAATTTTGTGTAACGATCCTCCCGCGAAACAGCCTTACAGATTGTACAGGGCGTCGTATTTGCTGTGCAGATAGGCCATATACGGGGCAATCGCCAGCCGCGCGCCCGTGGCCTGTCGGACCACCTCGTCGGCTGTAAACTTTGCGCCGTGCCGGTAGATATTCTCCGTCAACCAGCCGCGCAGGGTGTCAAAAGAACCGGCCTGAATCTGAGCGGGAATTTCGGGATGGGCTGCCTGGGCAGATGCAAAGAATTGGGCACTCATCACATTGCCCAGGGTATAGCCCTGAAACCCGCCGCCGATCAGCCCGGAAAACCAATGGACGTCCTGCAAAACCCCGTCCCGATCGTTCGGTGGCGTCAAGCCCAGGTCTGCTTCCATGCGCGCGTTCCAGGCTGCGGGCAGATCGGCTATGGCCAGTTGGCCGTTGAGCAGGGCACGCTCCAAATCAAAGCGCAGCATCACATGCAGATTGTACGTCACTTCGTCGGCTTCCACCCGGATCAAAGAGGGGGCCACTTTGTTGATGGCGCGGTAGAAAGTGTCCAGCGACACATCGCCCAGTGGCGCAGGGAAGCTGGCTTGCAGCGCGGGGAAGAAGTGCTCCCAGAAACCCCGGCTGCGCCCTACCAGATTTTCCCACAGACGGGACTGGCTTTCGTGTACCCCCGCGGATGTGCCCCCCGCCAGGGGTGTCCCTTCCAGGGCCTGGGCCACCCCCTGCTCATACATCGCGTGCCCGGATTCGTGGATGGTTCCAAACAGCCCTTCGCTGAGAAAATTCTCGTTGATGCGGGTGGTGATGCGCACGTCGTTGATGGAAAACCGGGCCGCAAAAGGGTGAAATGTTTTGTCCTGGCGGCCTCGATCAAAATCGTAGCCCAGTTGGCGGACCACCTGTTCCCCAAAGGCGAGCTGGGCTGCTTCCGGATAGGTGCGCCACAGCACCTGATCGTCGGCCAGGGGTTGTGCGCCAATGGCGTGGACCAGCGGCACCAGTTCGGCCCGCAGTTCTTCAATGAGCGCGGCCACAGTGGCCGCGCTCATTCCGTAGTCCGACTGGTCGATGAAGGGATCGATGGCTTCGCCCCGGCCAGGGAAATACTCGGCAAAACGCAGGCTCAGTTCCAGCGTTTTTTCCAGATACGGGCGCAGGGCGGCAAAATCGTTGGCCTGGCGCGCCTTTGTCCAGACGTTAAAAGTGGCAGATGTGTGTCCGGCCACCTGTGAGACAAAGTCGCCGGGCACACGCGTGGCCTGTTCGTATTCTCGCCGGGTCACCCGCAGCAGGCTTGCCTCGTCGGATGCGTAGGGCAGATCGCCCATCGTTTGGCTCAGGTCGTCCAGCAGATGGCCTATGCGTTCATCGGTCAGCTTTTCGTGGGCCAGCCGTTGTAAAGTGCCGATCTGACGCCCTCTGGCCTCTGCGCCGCCGGGGGGCATGTGGGTCTGCTCATCCCACATGAGCAACTCGGCAGCAGCGGTCAGGTCGTTGATTTCGGCCAGCCGGGTTTTCAATTCGTCGAATTGTTTTTGCATGAAAAATTCTCGTGGGGTTGCCCAACCAGTGCTCTTCTCCAACGCTGCTCTATTGTACACCGGAGACCGCGCCCACCCAAACCCTTACGCGCGGTTCTCCAAACTTGCCCGAATGCGGCGGATATCGTCCGGGCCGGTGCGACAACAGCCGCCGATAATCTGCCCGCCCGCGGCCTGCCAGAGCTGGGCGGGTGGGCCAAAATCGGTGAGACCGCTGCCCTCCACCCAGCAGCGGGCGGCTGCATTCCAGCTTTCCCCGCTGTTGGGATAGCACAGCAGCGGTTTGTCTGTCACGGGCCGGGCTGAGCGCAGCAGCGGCTCGACAAACGGGGGCGGTGTACAGTTGACACCCACGGCTATCACGTGGGGCGAGGCTGCGGCCAGGGCCACGCAGGTGGCAAATTCCTCGCCGTGGCACACGTGGCTTTCGTCACAGCAGCTAAAGCTGAGCCAGGCGGGGGTGGGGGGAAACTCGGCCAGCAGGGCGACCAGTGCTTCGGCTTCCACTTGGCAGGGAATTGTTTCGCAGGCCAGCAGATCGGGTTTGCTTGCCACCAGCGCGGCCATGCGCGGTCTGTGCCAGTCGATCAATTCTTCCCGGGTCAGGCCGTAGTCTCCCCGATACTCCGAGCCATCGGCCAGGAACGCGCCATAACAGCCAATCGATGCGGCCACCAGCGGGCGCAGCCGTCCCACCCGATTGGCTTCGTCTGCCCAGAAATCGTCCCGCGCGGCCTGGGCCAGCGCAACGCTGAGAGCCAGCAAAGCGGCTGCTTCGTTTCGGCCCAGCCCCCGGCGGGAAAAACCTGGAAAGCTGGCCTGATAGCTGGCGCTGATCGCCACATCCGCGCCAGCCGCGAAATAGTCGTAATGGAGTTGGCGGATCAGCCCCGGCGCGTCCAGCAACAGGCGGGCCGACCAAAGCTCGTCGTCGATGTCTGCGCCGCGCTGCTCCAGTTCGGTGGCCAGGCCGCCATCCAAAACGACAAAGCCCTGGCGGGAAAGGAATGGGGTGAGGGGATTTTGGAAATTCATACGAAAAAGTATACCACGCGCCGGGGTGACGCAACATCTGTCGCGTGCGTTTTTGTGGCGTGTAAAACCGGGCGAATTGTTGTACACTGGACAACCAGTATAAACCGTCAGCGTCCATTGCCCAGCCCACATCCCCCACTGGAGAACGCCATGCGCATTGCCATTGCCCACATCGGGCAGGAGACCTGTAGCTTTACCCCAACCCGCACAACAATGGAGACATTTCGCCAGTTCGGACTCTACACCGGGGACGAAATTCTCCAAAAGATGCAGGCGGTTGGCTCGATTGGCGGCTTTCTGGCCGCGGCTGACGAAGAGAAATTGGTGTATACCCCTGTGCCTGTCATTCAGGCGCGGGCCGGGGCCAATGGCACTCTGACGGGGGAAACGCTGCTTTCTCTCGAAGCGCAGTTGATAGACGGCCTGGCGCGCGCCCTCCCGATCGATGGCTTCTTCTTCAGCCTGCACGGCGCGGCCGCGGCCGAAAACGATCCCGATGTGGAAGGGTATCTGTTGGCCGCGGCGCGGCGGGTGCTCGGCCCCAGCGTGCCGATTGTTGCACCCCTGGACCATCATGCCAATGTGACCCAGCGTATGATCGGCCTGTTGGACGGACTGGTCGCCCACCGCACCCAGCCCCACTTGCCCTTTGAAACGGGCAAACTGGCCGCCCATCAGCTTTTTGCCATCCTGCGCGGTGACATTAAGCCGACGGTCGCCTGGCGCAAAATTCCCATGCTGGCCCATCAGGAACAGTTTCTGACCAGCCGCGGGCCAATGAAGGAGTGGTTCGATCAGGCCCGGGCCTGGGAAGCCCAACCCGGTGTGGTGAGTGTCTCGCCCTTTCCCATGCAGCCCTGGCTGGATGTGCCCGAAGGCGGCTGGTCGACGGTTGTCATCACCGACAATGACCCCGCGCTGGCAGAGAAGTTGGCCGATGAGCACGCCCGGATGGTCTGGGAGATGCGTGACCGTTTCTGGGTCTATGAAAGTGTGTCTGTGGAAGAGGCTGTACAACAGGCCGTGGCCGCGGAGAAGGGATTGGTCATTCTCTCGGACACGGGGGACAGTGTTTTTGGCGGCGCGCCGGGCGACAGCACCCACATTCTGCGCGAGTTGCTGCGACAGGGGGTCTCCCAAAGCGCGCTGCTGCCTATTGTGGACGCCGCAGCGGTGCAGGTTGCCATCAGCGCAGGTGTGGGCAGCACCATTCAGGTGGAGCTGGGGGGCAAACTGGCGATGGCTTTTCATCAGCCGGTGGCCGTCACAGCCACTGTGGCCGGGATTGGGGGCGGACGGATTCAGGCTGAGGTGGTGGGGTTGGAGTCGTTCAATATGGGGCGCGCTGTTCTGCTGGAAGTGGGCGCGCTCAAAATTGTGGTCAGCGAATACGAAGGCATCGGCGGCAACCACCCGATTGTCTACCGTCACTTTGGGATCGAGCCAGCCACAGCCAAAATGGTGGTATTGAAGACGGCAAGCAACTTCCAATACTACGAAAATATGGCCTCCGCCATCATCCGGGTGAACACCCCTGGCCCCACAATGTCACACCTGGAAGAGTTCGACTGGCAGCAGATCCCCCGCCCCATCTACCCGCTGGAACAGGTGACCGAATTTGTGCCCCGGTCCCAATAGGCCATTTCAATAGCAGCCTGCCCTGGGCCACCCGCTCTGAGCTATTCGCCCGGCGCTTTCTGTGCTTTGCCGGTCAAATCAAAGCGCAGGGCACGGCTCCGGGGGCCGCGCGGGAGCAGTTGCCTGGGCAGGGTTTGCCCGCCGCGGGCGCGTCAATCAAACGTCCCTATGCGCCCAGAACTGCCTTTGTGTAGCGGCCATCCCGCATAATCGGCGTCTGGCTGCCATCTGTGTGGTGGGCCGTCACATTCATCGTTTCCGTGCCGATCATCGTGTCCACATGCAGGGACGAGAGATTCAGGCCCAATTTGTCCAGGGCTTCGGCGTCCATTGTGCCGCCGTTCTGGATGCCGATGGCATAGCCCCGGCCAAAGGCCAGATGGATGGCCGCGTTTTCGTCGAAAAGGGTGTTGTGAAAAAGCAGGCCGCTCTGGAAAATCGGGGAGCCAGCATCGACCAGCGCCACTTCGCCCAGGCTGCGGGTTCCTTCCACACCGAAGAACTGGTCCAACACAGACTTGCCCTTCTCCGCGCCATAGTCAGTCACCCGCCCATTGCGAAAACGGAACCAGGCCCCTGTCACCTCCTGATCAAAGGGGAAGAATGGTTTGGAAGAGCGGGTCCAGCCTTCGGCCTTTGCCCGATCGGGCGTTGTAAATGCCTCTTCTGTGGGGATGTTGGGGGAGAAGATCAGCCCATCCATCGTGGGTGATGCACCACTGATCCAATGGGGTGCGGCAGTCAGGCCGATCGTCAAGTCTGTGCTGGGTTTGCCGTCTGGCCCTGGGGTGGGGTCGGCAAAGTGCAGGGAGTCGATGGGGTTGCTGTTGAGGAAACCGGCCACCTGGCCCAGTTGGCGAATGTGTTCGGGCCACTGGGTTCCGTCCCCGTCGGGCGACACGTGGGCAGCCGCCAGAATGGCCGCCCAAAGCGCGTCCACGGCTGTCTCTGCATCCATCTGCGGAAAGACTCTCTGTGCCCAGGCCGGTGTGGGCGCGGCACAGACGCACCAGGCCAACTGATTGCGCATCATTGCAGCGCGCCAGGCCTCCATTTTTTCATAATAAGCTGTGGTAATGCGCCGGGTCTTGTCCGTGTCTGCGCCGTCCATCAGATCAGGGAACTCTTTGCCCACAACGCTGACCGCGGCCCAGCCTTCGTGTATACGTTCGGCGGCCCGGCTGCTCAGCGCGCCAGGCAGATAATCCAGAAAATCGGGGTTGCTGAACTCGAGCTGGGCCTCTAGCAGCAGGGGATCGTTCCAATCGACCTCCACATAGCGCGCGCCAGCCCGATAGGCGGCGACGGTCAGCTCCTGAACAAAGGCGCGCTGGCCGATTTCGGTTTTGATGGTAAGGCACTGACCGGGCTGGAGGTTGACGCCCTGGCCAATGACCAGTTCCGCGTAGCGGGCGATCTGTTGTTTTCGTGTATTCATGGGATCTCTCTGACTGAAGTGTGGTGTGGGAAAACCATGTGAATGTGGGATGGCGGCAGCGATCTGGTCTGTATTGTGATGTGGCCTATGTTACTGTAAAGTCGGGGAATATGACAATACTGGAATAGTCAACACTTTCCCGATACACTGCAAAGGCAGCCCTATGAAACCCACGGAAACCAACCCAACTGAAATCACTCTCTACGGCGCGCACTGGTGTCCGGACTGTCGGCGCAGCAAAATGTTTCTGGGCGAACACCAGATTCCCTACCAGTGGGTGGATATTGAACAGGACGGGGAAGCCGAGCAATTTGTCGTGGAGAAAAATGGGGGCAAGCGGATTATCCCGACGATTCTCTTTGGCGATGGCAGTGTGCTGGTGGAGCCAAGCAACGCGGAATTGGCGGCCAAACTGGGGCTGGTGACCAAAGCGCGCAAGAGTTTCTATCCCCTGATTGTCATCGGGGGCGGTCCCGCGGGGCTGACCGCGGCTCTGTACTCTGCCCGGGAGGCAGTGGATACGCTTGTGATCGAACGGGCAGCCTATGGGGGCCAGGCCGCGGCCACCGAAAAGCTGGACAATATGCCCGGCTTCCCCGACGGAGTCGAGGGCATTGAATTTGCCAACCGTCTGCGTGCTCAGGCCGAGCGTTTTGGGGTGGAGCTTTTGCAAGCCCAGGATGTGACAAGCGTGACCAGCCACGACAACTATCACGTGGTCCACACGGCCAGCGGCGATGAATACGCGTGCTGCGCGCTGCTGGTGGCTTCGGGCAGTCGCTATCGCCGGCTGGGCGCGGAAGGCGAGCAGAGCTATATCGGCGCGGGAATTCACTTTTGCGCTACCTGCGACGGCCCCTTTTATAAAGGCAAAGAGGTGGTCGTGGTGGGCGGTGGCAACAGCGCGGCGGAGGAGAGCCTGCTCCTGACAAAGTATGCGGACAAAGTGACTGTGCTGGTGCGGGGCGATGCCTTCAAAGCCAGCCCCATCGCCGTGGAAAATCTGATGCACGAGCCGAAGATCGACGTGCGCTTTCACACGGAAGTGGTGGAATTCCTGGGCAAGGGGGGCAAACTGAACCAACTGCGTCTGCAGAACCGCGAAAGCGGCGCGGACGAAGCTATGGCGGTGGACGGCTCGTTTATCTTCATTGGGCTGGACCCCAACACCGCTTTTCTCAAGGATTCGGGCGTGCGGGCCAACGAATGGGGCTTTCTCATTACCGGCCACGATCTGGTCCACGACGAGAGCCAGCGCCCGCCCGGTTTCCACAAGCGCCCGCCAATGGCGCTGGAGACGAGTATCCCCGGCATTTTTGCCGCGGGGGATGTGCGCCACGGCAGCACCAAACAGGTGGCCAGCGCCACGGGAGAAGGCGCGACCGCCGCGCTGCTGATCCGGGAGTATCTGAAACAGGTGTAGCAGAAGAAAGCGACCCGTGACCAGCAAGGGACGTGCGGTTTTGTCTGGTGGCTGGCCACTGCTTACTGCCCCAAAGCCCGCCAAATTTGACGGATCACCGCCCGCAGGGTAAAATGTTGTGCGTTCGGTCCGCTAGCTCAATTGGCAGAGCAGATGACTCTTAATCATCGGGTTCGGGGTTCGAGTCCCTGGCGGATCACACCACAACATACAGTAGCTGGGGCAGTGTGAATGCACTGCATATAGTAGCTTCCGGCCTTGCGGGAAGGGGGCACTACTATGACCCCGCTTACACGAAAGGCAGCGCCCTCTTTGATGGCCTGCCTTTCTGTATTTCTGCTCGACACCAAATCGTATTGTCTATCCTCCAAATCTATCCGTTCCTATGGGCAACAGCTTCGCTGTTGTCTGATCCGACCGTAGGAAAACGGCATCCCCCCCACAGCGGTTTGGCAGCGGACAGCGGTGGATCTGCCAATACAGATGTTTCCAACGACGCAAGCTCCACGAGCCGGTGATTGTCTCCAGCTTCAACCCCATCGCCTCGACAAGAATGCGTTGGGTCGTCCCGTCCATTGCCCTGGGCCTGCCTGGCTGGGCGTGGATGTGATTATTTCGGATATGCCGGATCTGGTGATGGCGGCGATTGGGGATTTAGCGAGGTAATGAAACAGGAGCGATTGGCCGTCATCGGCGTGGGACTTATCGGTGTCAGACACGCGGAACTGATCCGTGCCCACGAACAGTGCGCCCTTGTCGGCCTCTGCGACGTGGACCCCAACCGCCGGGCTGTGGCCGAGCGCTTCGGCGTGCCCTTCTATGCCTCCGTCGAAGAACTGATCGAACGGAAACAGCCCTCCGGCGTCGTCATCGCTACCTCCAACGACACCCACGCGGCTGTGGCCGAGATTTGCGCGCGGCGGTCGGTGGATGTGCTGATCGAAAAGCCCATCGCCAGCACATTGGAGCAGGCGCAAAGGATTGTCCATACGGCGCAAGAATGTGGAATTCAAGTGCTGGTCGGCCATCATCGCCGCCACAACCCGTTGGTGCAGAAAGTGCGGGAACTGATCGGCGACGGTTCCCTGGGCAGGCTGATTGGGGTCTCGATTCTGTGGGTGCTGCTGAAACCGGACGACTATTTCGACGTGGGCTGGCGGCGGGAGCGACCCGGCGGCGGCCCAGTGCTGATCAATCTGATCCACGAACTGGACAGCCTGCGCTTCCTGTGCGGGGAGATCACAGAAGTCTATGCCCGCACAAGCTCGGCTGTGCGCGGCTATGCTGTGGAGGATTCGGTGAGCATCGCGCTGCACTTTGCCAGCGGCGCGCTGGGCACGGTCCTGGCCTCGGACGCGACCCCCGCGCCCTGGTCCTACGAGGCGACCACCGGAGAGAACCCGGCCTACTTTCGCACCCACGAGAATTGCTACACCTTCCTGGGCACGGCGGCCTCCCTGGCCTTTCCCCGCATGGAACTGTGGCGCTATGCCGACGGTAGCCGCCAGGGCTGGAAAGAGCCGATGGAGCGCTTGGCGGTAGCGGTGGCCGGGGCGGATCCCCTGACCCGCCAACTGACCCACTTCTGCCGGGTGATCCGCGGGGAAGAGACGCCACTGGTGGATGCCCAGGACGCCACGAAATCTCTGGCCGTGGCCCTGGCCGTGCAGGAATCCGCCCGCACAGGGCTGCCGGTCAACCCGGCGATGGTGGGGGCAAGGTGAAGAGAAGTTTCTGCTGGAAAGAAGTGGTTGTTACTGCTAAGGCGCAGCGTACGCGGGAAAACGCGGATAACTTCAGGAGAGAATCTGCGCGGTGGTGGCGGGGAATGATGTGATGGCGACGATTGAGAAATAGGCGATTGGCGAATCTTCAATATCGCCAGTAGAATGTTAACGATTCAGAAGTTTTCAGCGTCTACAACACTAACCACTCCCCCAAAGTATATGTAAAGCAGGCGTTTTCTGCGAGCAAGCCCGTTTGGGTAGTTTTGTGAAGT
This sequence comes from Caldilineaceae bacterium, assembly GCA_019637685.1. Classification (GTDB taxonomy): domain Bacteria; phylum Chloroflexota; class Anaerolineae; order Caldilineales; family Caldilineaceae; genus JACQGT01. The sequence continues at coordinate 65,877 of JAHBVF010000038.1, forward strand.
GATTCCATACGATCATTTGTAAAATAGACCTTCTCGGCATATTCATTTCACAGCTTTTCTGAGATCACAATGACTATGAGCAATGGCGACAAAAACATCGGACATTTTTTGAGCTATGAAATCTGGCTGGACGCCTTAAGATTGCTCAATGCTCAAATTGAAGGACAAGATAGCAACAAGCATTTTAAGACGCTCAGCATGATCTACTATAAAGGTTTGGGGGTTTCCGTAAAAGAATTAGAAAAGGCGGAGTTTTTTGAAAAGTATATAAAAAATAACCTGTTCTATGGAATGGAAAGCGAATTTGCTGTCTATCCGTATGTAGTCCCTAAATCTGGTTTAGGTTTGCGAAATTATAAATTTTTTACCTATCCAATGAGGGCAGTTCATGACTCGATTGGGTTGTATATGCTTAGACTATCTGATGAATTTCTGACAAATTACTATCAATCAAATCCAAATGTTCAGTCATTTTATGGTGGTGGCTTATCATTTACAAATGACAGGCTTGTCGTTACGAAAAACAACATCTATTTTTCGACATATTATCGAAAATTCCGTAATGAAATTCGGAAAGAAATCAAGGCAAATGGAGAAAAAAAAGTCATTATCAGGATAGATATTCAAAACTACTTTGACGAAATATCTATCCCAATTTTATTGGACCAGTTTGAGAAATATTACAAAGATAGCGAAAAGGCGAGCCTGAAATTTGATGCCACATCAAAGGAGCAAATCGCGTTTTATTTTCGATTTTTGGCTAATGATAAACGTGGTATACCACAATCTGATAACAGCATTGTTTCCAGTATTATCGGGTACCTTTATTTGGTTTTTGGCGATTTATTAGTTGACGGTGAACTCAGGACAGACTCCGAAATTATTGAGCGCTACATGATAATCAGGTATGTAGATGACATCTATGTTTCGATACAGTTTA
>JAHBVF010000039.1 GCA_019637685.1 Caldilineaceae bacterium
AACGACCATCACCTATTTCGAATACTGAAATCCGCTCTCCTGTAGTTGAAACACGGAGCAATACAAAAAATGGCTAAAGTCGAGTGCTCACATCCCCCGCGTGTATTTTATCGTTCTCTCTGCTACAATGGCCCAATCTGCTACTAATTGCAGCGTCAACAAAGTTTTTCGGGCGTAGAAGTTCGACTTTTCAGAAAAGTCGAACTTCTGTAGTCGAATAACTTTGTTTCCGGCGTACTAATAACCAGCAACGGAGTATCTGATGTCAAAACCAATCGAACTGGTGCTGATGGGTGCAGGCGCCCGGGGTGCCCACGCCTACGCATCCTATGCCTTTGCCCACCCTGGCGAAGTGCGCTTTGTGGCTGTGGCCGAACCGGACCCGGTGCGTCGCCGCCGCTTTGCCGACGAGCACGACCTGGACGAAAGCCAGACCTTTGCAAGCTGGGAAGAATTGATCCAGGCGGGCAAACTGGCCGACGGCGCGCTCATCACCACCCAGGACCGGATGCACGTGGAGCCAACAGTGGCCGCGCTGGAGGCGGGCTACGACGTGCTGCTGGAAAAGCCAATGGCCGATTCTCTGGAGGGCTGTGTGCGGCTGGTGCAGGCCGCTGAACGCACAGGCCGCAGCCTGCAAATCTGCCACGTCCTGCGCTACACCCCCTTTTGGCAAACAATGCACGACATTCTCTCCAGCGGGCGGCTGGGGCGGATTATCACAGTCGAACACCGGGAGAATGTGGCCTGGTGGCATATGGCCCACAGCTTTGTCCGGGGCAACTGGCGCAACAAAGAACTGTCCACGCCCATGATTCTGGCCAAATGTTGCCACGACCTGGACCTGCTGGTCTGGAATCTGGACGACCCGGTGGTGCGTCTCTCCTCTGTAGGCAGTCTGCTCCACTATAGAGCAGAGAGCGTCGGACCGGAGATTCCCCTGCGCTGCACCGACGGCTGCCCGATTGAAGCGGAATGCCCCTTCTCCGCGCTGGGCATTTATATGGACGCCCGGCTGCTGCCTGGCCCCCGCGCCCTGGCCGAAGGCGAAACCGCGCCCAATAGCTGGCCCTTTATGACGATGACCAACGATCTGACCTGGGAAGGGCGTTTGGAGGCGCTGAAGACCGGTCCGTACGGACGCTGTGTCTACCGTTGCGACAACGATGTGGTGGATCACCAGACAGTGCTGATGGAGACGGCCAGCGGCACATCCGTGACGCTGGTGATGCACGGCCACTCCTACGAGGAGTACCGCTCTCTGCGCTTCGACGGCACAAAGGCCAGCCTGCGTGCCTGCTTCGGCCATCAGCCAGAAATTGTCATCTACGAACACGGGGGCGCAGAAGAGGTGGTGGACATCCCCGCCGCGTCCAGCGGCCACGGCGGCGGGGACTGGGGCACATTCAGCAGCTTTCTGCGAGTGCTGCGGGGCGAGGAAAAGGCGCTGACCGATGTGCGTGCTTCGCTGGAAAGCCATCTGCTCGCGTTCGCGGCCGAGGAAGCCCGACTCAACCACCAGGTGATCGATATGGCAAGCTTCCGCGCCCAGGCAGAGGCATTGGGGTAAGGCTTTTCCAACCAATAAATTCCCCAAATTGATTTGGAAAAGCCCAAGCCGTTCAGGGAAATTGTCGCCGGATCGGGGATTTATTTTCTTTGAACGGTCTAATATGGCCACATTGATGTGCCCTGCCCTCGCGTACAGCGCGCCCTGTCAAGAGCCGTGACACGAAGAATCCGACCTGTCCTGTGAATTTTTCCCTCAATTTCTACAGCGCAGCTCTGCTGCTGGCCGCGGCCATTGCTCTCTGGCACGCAATTGCTGTGATGCGTCGCCCCGCGGGTGTCACACCCTCCATCACCGCGTTTTTGTTGGGGATGGCCTGGTGGTGTGTAGCCTATGCCCTGCACTGGTCCCACACGCCCCAGCCCTATCCCTCGTTCTGGCTGGAAACGACGTATGTGGGCGTTGTGGCGATCCCTACCGCCTTTTTCACCTTCACCCTGCGCTACACGGGGCACGACCGCTGGTTCACCCGGTGGTGGCTGATGCTTGCCACTATTGAACCAATACTCACCCTTCTTCTGCTCTGGACAGACAGCCGACACGGACTTTTCTTTGGGGGTCTGCCCCGGGATGGGAGTCCCCTTTTCAACGGCGGCCCCTGGTTTTGGATAAATGTCATCTATTCCTATGGGCTGATGCTGACCGCTGTCGTTCTGCTCGCCCAGGCATACAAGCGGGCCACCCATTTCTACAAAGGACAGGCCCGGATGATTTTGGTCGGTGCCCTGCTCCCCTGGGCTGTCAACGCGCTGATGCTGGCCGGTTTCAATCCCCTGCCCGGTCTCGACCTGACACCCTTCGCATTTACACTCACCGGGCTGGCCTTCACCTATGGCGTCCGCAACTACCGGCTGCTGGATATTATCCCTGTGGCCCGGGACACACTCATCGAAAAGATGGCCGACGGGGTGATTGTATTGGACACCCAAAACCGGCTGGTAGACATCAATCCCACCGGCCAGTGGATGCTGCGGGCGCGGGGCAGGCCGCCCATTGGCCAGCCCATCGAACCCCTTCTGGCCCACTGGCAGAATCTGGTCGAGCGTTTCCGCGAAATTCAGGATGGGCAATTTGAGTTGCAGATTGAAGACGATCTGCCGATTTTCGTCGATCTGTTGATTGCGCCCTTGTCCGATGCCACAGGACGCTATACCGGGCGGCTGCTCGTGCTGCGCGACATCAGCCGGCTGAAACAGACAGAGCTAAAGCTGCGGCAGGCCAACGAGGAATTGCACGACCGTATCCACCAGATCGAACGATTGCAGACCCAATTGCAGGAGCAGGCCATCTGCGATGGACTGACCGGTCTGTACAATCGACGGTACCTGGAAGAGGCATTGGCACGCGAGATATCCCAGGCCGCAGAAGAAGGACAGCCGCTGGCTTTGCTGATGCTGGACATCGACCACTTCAAGGGGTTCAATGATACCCACGGACACAGCGCGGGGGATATGCTTTTGCAACACCTGGCCGGGTTGCTAAAAGGGCTGGCCCGGACGGGGTGCATAGTCTGCCGCTATGGCGGCGAAGAATTTGTGGTGGTAATGCCTGGGGCTGGCATTGAGCAGGCAACCGAGCGGGGCCAGGAGATATGTGACGACCTGGCAAAAACGTCGGTACTCCACCGGGGCACGCAACTTCGCATCACTGTTTCTGTGGGTGTGGCCGCCTATCCGGTCCACGCCCACACCCCCGCGGAATTGCTCCACAGCGCAGATCAGGCCCTCTATGCAGCCAAACACCGGGGGCGCAATGGGGTGGCAGTTTTCCGGGAACAACAGAGAGTCCAATGAAAATGCCCCCATCACCGTTTTGGTGATGGGGGCATTTTCATTGGGGCAGAATCAGCTTAGCCCGACCGGCGTGTCCCCGGCGAGCGCTGCTGACGCGGGCTGCCGCTCCAGCTTTTCTGCCCACTTCGGGATGCACCACCGCCAGGGCGAGGCGATCGGTTGTTATTGTTAAAGTTCGGCCTGCGTCCCCCCCGCCGGTTGCGAGCGGATGTGTTCGACTGGGCCTGGGCAATGGCCGTCTGGCGTTCCGGCACAAAATCCCCGTAGTCAAATTCAGGCAGCCGCCGCCGTTCCAGGGGTTCGCCCAACACCTTTTCAATGTCCCGCACCATCGGCTCGTCGTTCTCTGTGACAAATGTAAAGGCGTCGCCGCTCTGTTCGGCCCGACCCGTGCGCCCGATGCGGTGGGTATAGGCGTCCACTGTGTCGGGAATGTCAAAGTTGATGACGTGGGAAATGTCCGTCACATCGATGCCCCGGGAGGCAATGTCCGTCGCCACCAGAATATCGAACTTGCCATCCCGAAAACCGTCGATGGACGCCTGGCGACGATTCTGGGCCATATTCCCCTGCAAGGCAGTCGAGTTGTAGCCTTCGTTGGAAAGCAGTTGGGCCAGATTGCGCGCCCGTCGTTTGGTGCGGGTGAAGACCAACACCCGACCCGTTGGGGTCTGTTTCAGCATCCCCAGCAGCAGACGGTTCTTCAGCTTGTCGGTGATGGGGAAGATGGCGTGGGAGACTGTCTCCGCGGGCGCAATCATCCCGATCTGCACAGTGGCCGGGTTGTCCAGAATTTCCGCCGACAGGTTGCGGATGTCGTCGGGCATTGTGGCCGAGAAGAAGAGAGTCTGGCGCTGGCTGGGCAGATGCTTCAGAATGCGCCGGATGTCGGGCAGAAAGCCCATATCGCACATGCGGTCGGCTTCGTCCAGCACCAGCACTTCCACATTGGAGAGGTCGATGTCGCCCTCACCGATGTGGTCGAGCAGGCGTCCCGGACAGGCCACCACAATCTCCACACCCCGGCGCAGCGCGGCCAATTGGGGGCGCTTGCTCACGCCGCCATAGATGGGCGTGCTGGTCACTTTCAGATTCTGGCCCAGATCGGTAAAGGTCTGGTGGATCTGCTCGGCCAGCTCGCGGGTGGGGGCCACCACCAGCACCCGCACTTTGCGCAGGGGGCCGGTGATCAAACGCTGGAGAATGGGAAGGGCAAAAGCGGCTGTCTTGCCTGTGCCCGTCTGGGCCAGACCCAGCACATCCCGCCCGGCCAGGACCAGAGGAATGGATTGTTCCTGAATGGGGGTGGGGGTTTCATATCCCACAGCTTCGACAGCCGCGTTCAGGCGCGCGTCGAGAGAAAAATCGGCAAAATTCATAGAATACTCCTTGGCTACATTGAGCCAAGTCGCACTCTTAGCCCGAATGATACGTAGCACAGAACAGCGGGGGCTGGCTGTGCAAATGTCAGGGCGAAACGGTTTTCGCCAACAGGGAAGTATGGGGCGTGGCAGGCATTCTGTCAACTTTGGGGAGTGTTGTGCCAAAATACGACGTTGACGAATTGCCCAAAAGACGCGACAATCAGTCCACTGTCAAGACAAAGGAAGTGCCACACAAACACCGCCATTCACCCACAAAAGCGAGTCCTGCTATGCCCAACGCCTACTTTCTCACCTTCGAACTTCTGATGCTTGTCCTCCTGGCCCTGTGCGCCCGCCACGCCTGGCAAGCGGGCGAAGCGGGCGGCACAGGCGGCGCGGCCCGGGTCTGGCAACTGCTGGCCGGGGTCGGCTTTGGCCTGCTCTTGGAATGGGCCACCATCCAGCAGTTGCACGCCTATAGCTACGGGAAATTTGTGATGATGCTGGGCGGGGAAGTGCCGGTTGCCATCGGCATCGGCTGGGGGGTAATTATCTACAGTGCGCGCCTCTTTGGGGAAGGGGTGGAGATGCCCGGTTGGTCCAAACCCGTGCTGGCCGGGCTGCTGGCCCTGAACATCGACCTGGCTATGGATGCGGTCGCCATCCGCCTGGGCTTCTGGGATTGGGGCGCGGGAATGAACTTCGAGTATTTCGGCGTGCCCTATCCCAACTTTTGGGCCTGGTTCTGGGTGGTCTTCTCCTTCTCCGTGGGTCTGCGCTGGCTGGCCTCCGGGGAAAGCTGGTCGTCCCGCTGGCTGGGTCCGCTGGGGGCGATTGTGGTGGGTGTCGTCGGCGTGCTGGGGACCAACTGGCTGATCACCGCGGTTGTGCCCGACGCCATCCAGCCCCAGGTGGTGTGGGGGACGCTGCTGGTGGCGCTCTTTCTGGTGCGCATTTTGCGTCCCCGCCTGCACCAAAAGGAGCTACCCGCGGTCGTCTTCTGGGTTCCCTTTGCCATACACATCTTCTATCTGGCCGCGGGACTGCTGAGCGGCGCCTTTACCGCCGCGCCCTTCCTGTTGCTGGCCAGCCTGGTCATGCTCGCCCTGGCGCTCTGGTTGCATGGACCGACCCTGCGCCGAATGATGGATAGAGAGGGGTACGCATAGACCGCCCGATTCCGGGAATCGACCAAACGATCGCCGTCCTGTCTTTTCGTGCTGGTCGATTCCCGGAATCAAGACCCGCCACCGCACCCAGGACGGGCGGCGCAAGCAGGTCAGCACTGGCACGGCCCCAGCGGCCAGGGCCACCAGCCCCAGCGCATAGGTGACAAAACGCTCGATGAAAGGGTCAATCTGCAAATACGTCGCCACCCCAGCCACCAGCAACAATACCGCCAACCCAATCACCCAATAGCCCAATATCCTTCTCTTCCGCGCCTTCTCTCTGACGATATTGTAACGCAAGCTGACAGCTTGCGCCACGGGCCCCTATCTACGCTGCCCTTTCTTGCCACTCTTGCCCTTCTTCTTCTGGGCAACCGGCTCTGAATTAACCTCGGCCATTTGCTCATCGCGCATGGATTGCCAGGCGCTTGGCCCGCCTTCCTCCAGGGCCACCAGACTATCCGCCACCAGCCCGGCCAAATCGGCCATCTCCTCAGAACGGTGCATCACCCGCCGCAGCAGGGGCAGGGCAGTGTTGTACAGTTCCTCAGCCGTGGCCCGGTCGCCAAAGTCGTGCTCGGCAAAGGCCCGAAACGCGAGCACTTCCGGGTCGGTCGGCCGCACGTCGTAGGCCCCGCGCACGACTTCCAGAGATTCTTCAAAGCGGTGCAGGAAGCGCAACAGCAGACTCATACGCACACGCAAATCCACATTGGTGGGGTTGCGCTGGATGCGCCGCCGGTATTCGGCCAGCCCTTCCAACGGGTGCATGGGACGGCCAAGGATCACCGACTCGAAACGGCTGAGCCAGGGGCCTTGGGCAAAGAGGGGGCGACCCGTTGTCCTGCCTGTCACCAGCGCCCGAAAGCTCTCCTCTCCCTGTAGAGGAATCAGCAGACGTATGAGGTCAATCCCACGCAATTCGTAGCTCTCTTTGGCCCCACATTTGGGGCAGACAATCTCCCGGTCCATCACATGCGGGTCATAGCGGACGGGCTGGCCCTCGTCCACACGGCGCTGGGTTCCCATGTCCTGGGTCACGTGCTGGACGAAATGGGGGCGGGCGCGGCCACAACGTTTGCAGGTCAGATTGAGGTAGAGGCCGTCCTTCCGCGGGGGCGGCGTGGTGCGGGGCAGCCCCAACTCATCCTCCACGTAGTCCAGATCAAGCATCTGCAGATCGACCCGATCTGCCTGAAAGGCAGCCTCGATAGCTGGATAGGCTTCAGTTGCGCCCAAATCGCACAGGTCCCCGATGACAGTAGCGGTGAAGGTCTCCTCACCCACATTGGCTTCGGAGCCGGGCCGGTCGAGCAGTTCGGTCAGAAAAGCCACGACTTCGGCCCGTTCTTCGGGATGTCTCTTGGCCCGTTCAGCCAGGGCATCGGTTGCGCCGGAGCGGATTCCCCAATCACAGCCAGCATCGGCGGCCCAACCGCGCAACTCTGCCGGCGTGTAGCCACCCACCAACCCGAAGTTTCTATAGAGCAGATCCCGCCAGTCACCTTTGGCCTGGTCCAGCCAGCGGTCGATCCCGACAAAGTGGGCGGGCTGCTTCTGGCGCAGACGACGCAATAGTTCCAGCGCGTGCCCGCATGCCGGGGTGTCGTAGAGGGTGTCGTCCCAGGCCAGGTAGAGCAGTTCCGGTATCAGCACATTCCCCTGGGCCAGGATTTCCCGGTAGCATTCGTCCACTGCCGCGGGGGGCAGGCCCAGCAGGCGGCGGATGGGCGGCAGATACTCCCTTTCATTCGCCTGCCCAGCCAGGGTCAGAGCAAAGGCCGCGCGCAGATCCGCCAACGCCTGGGGATCGACCGCGCGCAGATCGTCGGTACGCGCGGCCCAGTCCGAACGTTCCGCCTCTGCCTGCTGAATGTGCAGGTTATAAACGTCTCCCTTGTCGGCCTCGGCTGGCAAAGCAGCCAGAATTGTCTCCAGCGCCTCCGCGGCGAGAGCGTAGAGGCCGCACAGTTCCAAACTGTCGATCAGTCGGTAGTAGTAGTGGGGGGTTGTCGGCTCCCCACGCACGATGCGGGCAAATTGACCGATGCCCACCGAAATAGCGGCGCGGGTGGTAAACAACTCGGCGATCTCGACCAGCCAGCCTTTGGCATTGTCCCGTTCGTCGCGCTGCAAGTTGTAGACAAGCGCCGCATAGGCAGTGGCAATCGCGGCATGGATATCCCTGTCCGCCAGCCCCATAGCCTGCTCGAAATAGAGGGCATCGTAGTCCACTACATCCGACTCATACGGGCTATGCATAATCAGCCAGCGCACGGCCCTCTCCCGTGCCCAGGTCTCTTCGTTTCGTTCCGCGTCGGATAATTCGGCCAGCACATCCAGCAAATCAACGCTCGACCACTTGCCCGGCGGCTGGCTCTGGATTTCCTCCAAACTCATTCGTTGAAAACGTCGTTCGATGTTCGCCATTTCAGGGCTGTTCCTCTCTGTGTAGCACAAGCCGATTGAAGATCAAGAAAATGGTCCGGACAGCATCTGGCCGCTGCGCGGGCCTGGGTTGTCGCTGACCAGTTGCCAGCTTCCCCCGAAGTCGTCCGGGCGGTAGAGGCCGGGATCGTTCTGGCTTTCCACCAGCGCCCAGAAGTTGCGATGCACTCCCCAAAAGCTGGTGTAGAGAATGTCCGGGTTGCGGGGAGCGATGCGCAAATCCAGCGCGCCGGCTTTTTCGCTGACGCAGAGAATCTTCTCCCAGCTTTTGCCCCTATCTGTCGAGCGGAATACGCCCCGCTCTTCATCCGGCTTGGGGTCGTAGGATTGTGAAATGATAGGGAAGACACCGCTATTTCCATGTCCTTGTTTCCATGCCATTATTCCATGCCATTAAATGTAGCGGAAAGGGCAGGACTGGGCAAGTTGGACGCTGGGCGTCAGGTCTTTCCCCAAGTGATGGATTTGCACGGCTGAAGAAGCTGGATATTGCCATCCCCGCTCCCTGGCCCACCGACGGCGCTGCGGCCAACTATATTCTCCTGCTCATTGTCACTGCTCCGATGCGACACACCCGCCACACAATTTTTGCACAGGAGTATTCTCCTGGCGGGTGCGTCGCGGCCAAGGCCTGAGTAGTTACGGCTAGCTTTTGAAAAGCCCGGTTTTGCAGCCGCTGGCATTGTGGATCGGATGTGGTATGATTTGGGCGCTGAACCTACCACAGAAATGGAACTGACATTTGGCTATACCCCCGCCGCCCAATACATCCGCCGCTCCTGTCGTGCCCGTACATCCAACGGTGTCTGCAACTGCATCTGTAACAACGCCCCTGCCGTTGACCCCACCCGTGCGCCCAGCGGGCAATTTTGCCGTTCTGCGCCAGCGAAACTTCGCCTGGTTTCTGGCCGGGACGACACTCTCCAACAGCGGCCAGTGGATCCAACAGGTGACGCTGAGTTGGCTGGTCTACGATCTGACCGGATCGGGCGCGATGCTGGGAACGCTCAATCTGGTGCGCTCGCTGGCAACGCTGGGGCTGGCACCCCTGGCCGGTGTCGCCATCGACCGCTTTTCCCGCCGCCGGTTGATGCTTTCCACGAATAGCTGGCTTTTCGCCCTCAGTTTTATCTTTGGGTTTGTCCTCTATTTCAACCCCGCGCTGATCTGGCCGCTCTTCATCTTTTCTTTTTTGGGTGGCGTGGCCCAGGCGGTGGACCAGCCCCTGCGCCAGACGGTCGTCTTTGTGCTGGTCTCGCGCCGCTTCGTGCCCAGCGCGGTGGCACTGGTGCAGACGGGTTGGGCGGTCATGCGCTCCATCGGTCCGGCCCTGGGCGGTTTTCTGATTCTGTGGATTGGGCCAGAGGGCAACTTCTTTGTCCAGTCCGGGGCCTATGCGCTGGTGGCCCTGACGATTCTGAAGCTGAATTTTCCACCGGAACGTTCGACGCTGGCCGCGGGGGGCACACGGGGCAATCTGATGGAGGGATTGCGCTATGTGATTGGCGAACCGACGACCCGGGCATTTGTGCTGATGGGCTGGGTATTGCCCCTTTTTATCATCCCCACCTTCTCGGCCCTGCCCCCCATCTATGCCAAGGATATCTTTGGGGGCGGGCCGGAGATTCTGGGCGCGCTCCTCTCGGCGGTGGGAATCGGGGGGATTGCGGGTGGCTTTGTCACGGCTTCCCTGGGGCGGCTGGAACGGCGGGGATTGATCCAACTGGCCGCGCTGCTGCTGCTCAGCTTTGCGCTCATCGGCTTCGCGCTCAGCGCGCAACTCTGGCTGGCGCTGGTCTGCCTGGCCCTCGCCGGTTTCTTCGAGATGATCTACCTGACCACCAACCAGACCCTTCTGCAACTCTCCATTCCCGACGCGCTGCGGGGCCGGGTGACGGGTGTGGTCAGTCTGAATATGGGGCTGATGCCGATTGGCGCGCTGGTGGCCGGCGTGGGCGCGGACCTCTTCGGCCCGCAGATTGTCACACTGATTCTCAGCGGCTGTGCGGGGCTGATCGCCCTGGGCGTCTATCTCTTCTCTCCGATTATTCGGGACTACCGGCTCAGTTCAGCCCTGTCGGACGACGATCCGGCAACTGCTTAACGCAAAGGCACAAAGACGCAGTGGAAAGCTCCCATTCTTTGCGCCTCTGCACCTTTGCCTCTTTGGGTTGTAAACTGTGGGATTCGTGGATCGTCTCTCGAACAGAGATACCCTACACGCTAATATCCTGGCTGGAGATGGACGGACACCAGAAACGCTCGATATAGCCAATCACCAGTTGGGTTCCCGCGTCGTGGCTGACATACGGCGGGCGGGCCGGGTTGTACATTGTGTCGGTCAGGTCCCGCACCAGCGCGATAGGCTGGTCCCATTTCACCATCTGTTTGATGGCAAAGGAGCGGCGCAGGATACACATATTCGTGTGTACGCCCATTATCAGCACCTGCTCGATGGCCTGATGGCGCAGATAGCTGTAGACCTCCCGCCCGTTGTCGCTGATCACATCCAGCGCCGGGTCAATCGTCAGCCCCGCGTGCTGGCGGGTCCACACCTGGGCCATCTCTGGCTCGCCCGTGTCAGAGCCACCGTCGGAATCGTCGATGGGCGGGGGCGGATCAAACAAATCTCGATTGGGTGGCGGCTCGATGGGTGACAGGGCCAGTATACGCTGACGGGCCGGGTGATCGGTGTAGAAGTCCATTGTCTCCGACGGCGCGTGGATGATGTGAACGCCCTTGGCCCGCGCTCCGGCCAGCACAGCTTCCATACGGGGAACCATCGCGCCCACCCGCTCGGCCGCGCCCCGGCTCCAGTGCTGGTCCCACATATCACAGATGAGCATAGCCGTGCGGTTGGCGGGCAGAGAGCGCTCGACGATCTCCTCGCGCCAGATGGCCCAGCCCCGCTCGTTGTGGTCCAGCACGTGGGAGCGCAGTGGCAAGTGTAGCTGTATTATCATCTTTACGTTTCTCCCTTCCCGCTGCCCAATTCTTCGCGCAGACGGTGCAGGAGCACCGGCAGATCCTCTTCGGCCAGGGTATGCACAGAAATGGGGATGACGTCGCCCTCTGCCCGCGCCCAGACCACCGGCGACCCTTCGCGCAGGGCGGTGGAGACTTCCGCCGCGCTTTTGCCCAGGCTGGCGCTGTCCCATTGCAGACGCAGGCGCATCCACGGCCCGCCCTCCTCGTTCCACACATTGCGCGCGGAGATGTGGGGCAGGTCGGCCAGCCCGTCGGCCAGGAAACCGATGCGTTCGGCCTGGCTCTGCAGGCGCTGTTCGTGATCCATCTCCAGCCACTCCTGCAAAGCCACTGTCGTACCGATGACCTCCTGGCGGTCGATTTTGTAGCCCCGGCCCACACTGCGGTTGTTCTCGGTTTCGTAGTTGACAAAGCCGTTGCCCCGGGCCGCCAGCACCGCCTCATTTTTGCCACAGAGAATGCCTGTAGAGTTGCCCGCGCCCATATATTTGCCGCCAAAGCAGATCAGGTCCGCGCCGCTGCCCGCCACCCCGTGCATCCGCTCCAGGGGATAGACTTCGCCCGCGGCGTCCACCAACACCTGCACACCCGCGGCGTGGGCGATCTCCACCACTTGGGCCAGCTTGAGCGTATTGGGTGTGCTCTCGCCTTTGGCATAGAAAAGGATGCCCGCGGTACGGGGACCGATGGCCGCGCGCAGCTGCGCGGCCGTTGTGCCGTGGCTGTCGCCCACTTCCACCAATTTGCCGCCAGGGGTGGTCACCGAACGGTCATAGCGGTAGCGGGTGGCGGCCTGGATCAAGAATTCATTGGGCATACCGGTGGTGTCGGGCAGGCGGGCAATGCGCTCCGGGTCTGTGCCGGCCAGAATGCCGGCCGCGCCCTGCACCAGCGCGGCGTAGCAGCCGGAGGTGACGACCGCATTCTCCACCCCCAGCATCCCGGCGATGGCTGCGCCCGTGCGGTTGTGGACATCTTCCATCGCGGCGAAGGAACGGTTGGCCGCGGCCATGGCCGCCTGCACCGCGGGAGAGAGGATGGAGCCACCCAGAATTGTCACGTGGCCGGTGGCGTTGATGACGGGCCGGATGCCCAGATGGGTATAGATGTCGTCGGTTTCGAGCATTGGATTCCCCTTTCTTGGATGATTTTCTGACTCTATTGTAAAAAGCCCCTAAACTCACCGCGGAGTCGCGGGGAACGCGGAGGTTCGCAGAGTCTTTCTCCTGAATCTCGCCGTGTTGCCTCTGCACCCTCTGCGACTCCGCGGTGAAATTGACCTTTTTGCAGTAGACACTTTTCTATTTCCCCAGTGTCTTTCTGACACAACAAACAAGCAGACGGTCAGTGGATGGAAATGCCGTTTTCGGCTGCGATGCGCCGCACGTTGGCCACGGCCTGGGGAATTTGCTCCAGGCGGAGATGTTCGATGAGGCCATAGCCGTCGGGGTGGAGCGCGTCGAAGCGTTGCAGAACCAGCGCCGAATCCAACTCCCCTTCGCCGGGAACGGTCTGGTCGATGTGCAACACCAGCCCGTTGGATACTTTCAGGTCTTTGATGTGGGCCAGGGGGGCAATCGCGCCCAGTTCGTCGAAAATGTGATTGACCCATTCGCTGCTGTTGTAGACCTGGTGCATGGATTGGAAGTGGTTGACCGCATCCAGAATCAGGCGCAGATGATCCGAGCCGACAGCCTCCACAATCCCCCGACACTTGGAGGGCAGGTCCAGAATGGAGAGGGCGTGGGTTTCCATAGCCAGCACGACACCCTCGCTTTCGGCCTTCGCGGCCAAAGGACGCAGGGTTTCGATCAGTCTGTCCGCGCATTCGGGCCGGTGGTTGTCCCGGTGGGGTGTCCAGGGGCCGTCCGGGTTCAGACTGCCGGGGCGCAGCAGAAAAGCCTGGGCCTGCAACTGGGCCGCAATCTCCGTACCCCGCGCGATTTTGGCACTGACCCGTTGGCGCACGTCCTCGTCCGGGTGAAAGAGACACTCATTGTAGGTAATGGCAAACTGGGCCAGGTCCAGCCCTTCGCCGGCCATAAACCGGCCATAGGCCGCGCAGTCCGCGGGGGTGATGGCGAAAACGTCGTCGCCGTTGAGATGGAAGCCGAAGCCCGTGAAGCCCAGGGCGCGAATCGCCTGCATCTGCTCGGCGCGAAAGGTGCGAAAGTCGCCAGGCAGCATGCCCACAATGCCAAGTCTCATCTGCGTCTGCCTTTCCGGTTGGTGTACCGGGTGGGGAGCAATCGGTGGCTGATATTCTGATCCGGTTTATCGTACCCCAGAGCGGTGCGGAGTGCAATCTGTTTTTATGGGTTTTGGCGACCGATGGGGGACAGCCATCTGTATTGCGTCCACACTTCCCCTGTCAACCAATTTCATCCCCCCACCCGCCCCCCAAATTTGACAACCCGCCCTATCCCCGCTATACTTTCTCAGTCCGTGGATGCAAAGTCTTTCGGCTTGGAGGGATGGCCGAGTGGACGATGGCGGTTGTCTTGAAAACAACTGTGGGGCAACTCACCGGGGGTTCGAATCCCTCTCCCTCCGCCAATTGCATCCGGCACAAACAACTTGGGGAGGTCGCATAGCCCGGTCGAGTGCGCCCGCCTGCTAAGTGGGTAGGGGTAGCAATATCCCTCGAGGGTTCAAATCCCTCCCTCCCCGCCATATGCGCCCGTAGCTCAGTGGATAGAGCGTTGGCTTGCGGAGCCAAAAGTCGTAGGTTCAAATCCTACCGGGCGTACCAAACACAGAAGGCCGCCGTTGAGATTCTCAACGGCGGCCTTCTGTGTTTGGTACGTGTGCGTGGTGCGTCAAGCAGCAGTGATGCTTGGTTCCACTGGCAGACTTCACCTGTACTGCCGAATTGTTGGCAGCCATTTCCCCGATCTTTGCACCGTCGCGAGCAGACAATCCACTACTTGACGCACCACGCACCACGCATCAGCTTCACGCCAGTTGTCGCACCCTCGGCATTTTGTAAAAGATCACCCCCATCAGCACCAGCGCGATCAGCGCGCTGACGGCGATTGTCTGGCCAATGCCCCAGACCTCCGAGAGCGCGCCCATGGCCAGGTTGCCAAAGGGGGCCAGCCCGAAAAAGGTGAGAGTGTAGAGGCTCATAATCCGCCCCCGCATCTCGTCCACAATCTGGGTCTGCAACAGGGTATTGATAAGCGTGAACTGGCTCATAAAGCCCAGGCCGAGAAAGACCGCCAGGAGCAGCGAGAGCGGATAGATGGGGTTGAGGGCAAAGGCTACCAGCACAACGGGATAGGCCAGGGCGACCCGATTGAGCCAACGCCCACGGAATCCCCGATCCCCGTAGCGGGCGACCAGCACCGCGGCCGAGACAGCACCAATCCCCGACGCCATATTGATGGCCCCAAACGCGCCCGCGCCCTGGTGCAACACCCGATCCACAAAGGCGGGCAGAACCGTACTGTAGGTGATGCCAAAGAGGCTGAGGGTAAGGGCAATCAGCAGCAGCGCGCCCACTTCGTCTGTGCCCACGGCATAGGCCACGCCACTGCGCAATTGCAACCAGGCATTCACCCGCCCACTGCGCGGGCTGGCCGGGGGCAGACGCATAGCCAACAATCCGCCGATAACGGCCAGAAAGCTGATGCCGTTGACGAGGAAACACCAGTCCGCGCCCAGGGCCACCAGCAGCACACCGGCAATGGCCGGGCCAATGACACGGGCGGCGTTGAATGTCATGGAATTGATGGCAATGGCGTTGGGCATATCCTCCCGCCCGACCATTTCCACCACAAACGCCTGGCGGGCCGGACCGTCAAAGGCGTTGATAATCCCTGTGAAGACAGTCAGCACCAGCACGTGCCAGACCTGTACTATACCGGTAAAGGTGAGCAAAGCCAGGGTAAAGGCCAGGAGCATTGCGCAGCTTTGGGTGATGACCATCAGTTTGCGTTTGTTGACGCTATCGACAATCACACCGCCCCAGGGGGTGATGATCAGCGCGGGAATAGCCGAGGCAAACCCGACCACACCCAGCATCAATTCCGATTGGCTGAGCTGGTAGACGAGCCAGCCCTGGGCGATAATCTGCATCCACGTGCCCATTGTGGAGAGAAGTTGGCCCGCAACGTAGAGACGGAAATTGCGGTGACGCAGCGCGTTCAGCGTTTTGGGTATGCGGAATTGCCGGGCGCGCAGGGGTGTAATCTCCGACGGCAGATTGGGCAACCGGGGCGGATCAAGCTGACTATCCAAAGGCTCTGACATCGGACAACCTTCTATTTTGATGGGGGATGAACTTTTGCAGCCAAAGAGACAAAGGCGAAGAGAAGCAAAGGGCTTGCATTGCACTTTGCCTCTTTTCGCCTTTGCACAAAAAAACGTTAACGCAGTCAGCCGCTGCGGCTGGCACGAATGTGCTCGCGAATCTGATCGATAAAGCGATATTCGCTGTTGTCTTCCGGCGCGTAGCCGATGACTTTGCGTGCGTTGACAATCGACCAAAAAGCCTGGGAATTGCCGCTGATGCCATAGAAAACCTGAAAGGGCACGCCGTTCTCATCCCGGATGTCCTCGGTTTCGATACTTTTGATGAACAACTGCTGCATATCCCGCTGGCTGATATAGACAGCCAGGGCACGATACATCTTCTGCAGATCGCCTTTGGGAATCGTATCCATATCCGTTTCCCGCGGGCCGCCGATGCGAATCTGCACATTTTCCAGCCCCCGCGCCGCGCCATTTTCCGGGTGGACACCCCCATATTGCATCTGTCCCGTGGCATAGACAAAGCCCAGGTGCTCGTAGACCTCCTTGGCCCAGCCATAAAAATTGTCCGAGAGTGCCCGCTGTTGGGGCAGTACCACATCCCACTTGCCCTGCAAAATCAGCCGCTCGTAATAGTCGGCCGCGTGATTGGAGGAGGCCACCACCACCCGGCGCACATTCTCCTCCAGGCAGGTCTGATAGATATGGAAGGCCATCTCCACATTGGCCTGTTCCGCGTAGTAGTCCTGGACCAGATCGGTCCGATCCGCGGCCCGGGTGAAGCCCAGATGCACCACCGCGTCCACGCCCTGAAAATGGTGGCGATAGCTCTCCCGGTCCCGGCTGGTCAGGTCTGCCATCTGCATGCCGGGGATGGGGTTGCCCTCCCGATCACTGGTGCGCACATCCAGCAGCGTCAGGTCATAGCGCTCACGAAAGGCGGGCAGCAACAGGCTGGCGATATAGCCCGACGCGCCGGTAACGACAACTTTGGGTCGATCACTCATGATAGTTTCATCCTAACAATCGTGTGGGATATTCCTGTGGGGTATGAAAATGCAGGCTTCAGCACCTGAATTGGGCACAAGTATATCACAGGGAAAAGTGCAACTCAATCGCGGTAGAACCCAAAACGTTCAGTTTTCTCCAAAGAAATGGAGCACAGCCCAACGCCAGACATTCACCGGCTGCTTCGCCACCAAAAGAGTGTGACAGCCACTGCCTGCACCAGAGCCGCGGCCACATAGAGTGTGCCAAAGCCCGTGACCGCGCCCAGGCTATAGGCCAGCAACGGACCAACCGCCGAGCCTGCATCTGAGACGGTTGTATACGCGCCGATGAAGAGGTGGGGGCGGGGTGTGGTCACAGACAGCCGATTGGCCGCCGCGTCCAACGTCACATTGACCCCTGTGCTGGCGATAAGAATGAGGGCGATGCAAAGCAGAGAGGCCACCCCCCCCAGCGTCACCGCGCCGATGACAGCAATCAGAATGCCCACCACCAGCAGCGCGGCCAAAGGCAACTGGCCCATCCGATCCGACAGCGCGCCCAGCAGGGGACCCACCACCAGGTCCGAGAGCCAGCGCAGGGCCAGCACCAATCCGGCCGCGGTCCCGATCCCAATCCCAAAGGCGGCCAGGGGCGTCTCGCTTCCCAACTGTTGCTTGAGAAAGAGCGCGGCAGTGGAGACGAGAATTGAATCGAAGAGCAATTTTTGCAGCCCAATAAAGAGCATCCAGCGCTGGGCCGGATCGGCCAGGGCCACCCGCCACCCCTCCAGCGAGCGGGCTTTCGCAGGCGTTTTGCTGGGGGTGGCGGATGAGGCAGATGAGACGGGCCGATGGGTTGCAGCCTCTGGCCAGCGCACCGCCCAAGCCAGGGGGATGGCCAGCGCGGTGATTCCGGCTATCACCAGCACCGCGGGGTGGTAGCCGTATTGATCAAAAATCCAGCCGCCGACAACGACACTGATGGCGCTGCCCAGACGGATAATCCCCCACAGCAGGCCCATCAACCGCCCGGCCACGCCGGGTCCGCCGGTCCACACGGCCTGATAGCCCCCCTGACGCAGGCCCGACCAGGCCACGCCCCAGGCCATGCGCGCCAACACAAAGACGACCACACCCCAGCCCGCGCTGTAGATCAGAGCAGTCAGAAAGCCGAGAACGGCAGAGGCGATAAAGGGCAGGCGCGGGCCGAATTTCTCGTAGAGTGTGCTGGCCCAGGTGTTGGAGACCAGCCGCACCAGCCGGTTGGCGCTGAGCAACAGTCCCACCAGTCCCAGGGGAATGCCCAGCCCCTCGGCGGCCAGGGGCAGAATGCCATAGAGCAGGGAATCGCCCTGGATGGAGAGACCGACGACGGCTGCCACCAGCGCCACGAGCCAGGCAGGGCGAGCGATCCGGGCGGGGGCAACGGATGTTGTGCTCTCTGGCGTCATCGGGCAGACCTGTAGGTGGGGATGAAGGGTTGTGCGCCCGGCAAATGGGGCGGGGATTCCGGGCTGCCGTCCGGCGCGGACAGCGAGCGATCCGACGGGTCGGAAAGGGGTTGCCGGGGCTGGGGGTTGCGCAGGTAGCGCTCGGCCGCGTTGCGCCCGGCTTCGAGCATCGCGTCCACCCGGTTAAAATCAGTGAAGGGAATGTCGCCCATTTCTGTAATGTGAATGTGATGGAGGGCAATGTCTGGGTTCGCACTGGCCTGGTCCAAATCCTGGAAGAGCGATTGGGCCATAAATGTATTGAGGGTTCTGCCCAGGATTTGCTTCATCCCTTTCACAGGTCCCTGCTGCGCGCCGCCGTAGCCCACATTGATGAGATAGACGACTGTCGCGCCCTTTGCCATTGCAATGCCCGCGGGCACATTGTCCACCACACCGCCATCCACCAACTGCGTGTCCAAATAGGGAACGGGTGGATGCATCCCCGGCAAGGCCGCGCTGGCCAAAACCGTATCCACCAGCGGCGCGGATTTGTCATCCTCCGCGGGAAAGAGCCAGAGGCGGTTGGTGCGCAGATCGGAAGTCGTGATGTAGCAGGGCAATTTCAAGTCTGCGTAGGTGCGCGCCAGCGGCTCCAAATGTGTGGCAATAATCTCGCGCATTTTGTCGGACGCAAAGAGACTGTCGTCGCCTCGCAAAAAGCGCCAGCCCAATTGCAAATAGTTGCCCGCGTAGACAGTCTTGAAATCAACACTGCGCCAGACATCCGCCAGCCGATCCGTGGCCGCGGGCGTGCCGTCCGCGGCCAGATAGGCGGCATTGAGCGCGCCCGCGGATGTGCCCACCACCAAATCGGGCCAGATGCCGTGGGCAAAGAGTGCCTGCAACGCGCCCACCTGCAGGGGTCCCCGGTTGCCTCCACCGGTCAGAGCAATGGCGATCATTTTGCTGCCTCCTTAAAACTTGGGCTGGTTCTCTGCAACCACCGGGTCTGATCCCAGCAGAAAGTCAAAATCCATCCCCTCGGGGGCCTGGAGTATGGAATCGAGGAAAAGTTTGCCATAGCCCCGGTTGTAATGGGGGGCAGGGGCTTGCCACTCGGCCCGTCGCCGGTCCAGTTCCTCGTCACTCACGTGGAGATGAAGCCGACGATTGGCCAGGTCCAGCTCGATCTCATCCCCATCCCGTACCAGGGCCAGGGGACCGCCCACCGCGGCTTCGGGCGCGGCGTGGAGAACAATCGTGCCATAGGCCGTGCCGCTCATGCGGGCGTCCGAGATGCGCAGCATATCCCGCACGCCCTGCGCCAACAGTTTGGTGGGAATGGGCAGATTGCCCACCTCTGGCATGCCCGGCCCGCCAATGGGACCCGCATTTTGCAGCACAAGAACGTCGTCGGGTGTCACGTCCAGGTCCGGGTCGCCGTAACGGGCTTGCAGGTCGGGGATGCTGGTAAAGACCACCGCCCGTCCCCGGTGTTGGAGCAGGCGGGGCGTGGCTGCCGCGTGTTTGATCACAGCGCCGTCCGGGGCCAGATTGCCCCGCACAATCGACAGCCCGCCCTGGCTGTCCAGGGCTGTGTCCAGGGTGCGGATGACATCCGGATTGTGAATCTCCGCGGCGGCCTGCACATTTTCAGCCAGGCTGTGCCCCGTGACGGTCAGCGCGTCGCCGTGGAGCAAAGGCAACAATTGCTTCAGCACCGCGGGAATGCCCCCTGCGTAGAAAAGGTCCTCCATCTGATACTTGCCGCTGGGGCGCAGGTTGGCGACGAGTGGTGTGCGGCGGCTGATTTCGTCGAAAAGGTCCAGGGGCAGAGAGATGCCCAGGCGACCGGCCAGCGCGGGCAAATGGACCACCGCGTTAGTGCTGCCACCGATGGCGCAGAGGAGTGTAATGGCGTTCTCCAGTGCCTGGCGGGTCAGGATACGGGAAGGGCGCAGGTCGTCGGCCACCATCTGCACAATATGCCGCCCGCTCTGCTCGGCCAGCCGCAACCGCCGGGAATCGACCGCGGGGATAGCCCCGTTGCCGGGCAGGGCCATGCCCAGCGCTTCGGTCAACGAATTCATTGTGGAGGCCGTACCCATCACCATACAGTGGCCGTGGCTGCGCACCAGATTGTCCTCCACCTCTTTGTACTGCTCGCCGGTCAGCTTGCCCGCCCGGAATTCGTCGCTCAGGCGCCGGCAATCGGTGCAGGCGCCCAGCGTCTGGCCCCGCCAGTTGCCGTTGAGCATCGGCCCGCCGGATACGAGCAGGCTGGGCAGGTCCGCGCTGGCCGCGCCCATCAGCGCGGCCGGCGTGGTTTTGTCGCAGCCGGTGAGCAGCACAACCCCATCGATGGGGTTGCCCCGGATCATCTCCTCCGTATCCATCGCGGCCAGGTTGCGCCAGAGCATCGACGAGGGGGTCAGGTAGATTTCGCCCAGGCTGATGGTGGGAAATTCCAGGGGAAAGCCGCCCGCCTGCCAGACGCCCCGCTTGACGGCCTGGACCAGTTGGGGGAAGTGGGCGTGGCAATTGTTGAGTTCGCTGTAGGTGTTGCAGATGCCGATGACAGGCTTGCGCATATCCTCGTCATCAAAACCCATGGATTTGGTGAAGGTGCGGTGGATCAGCCCCGCGGTGAAATCGTCCTGGAAAAAAGTGGCGCTGCGCGTCTGTCCGCGGGGGGAAGAAGTGCTCATTGCTGCTCGTCTCGCATGGCTGATAAAAGTGGATACACAAGAAAGTATAGCCCATAGACCGATGATGTCAACTGTCTGCACGGACGGGGTATAATGCAAGGGGGGGCGAAGTGCTGATTCCGGGAATCGGTTGTCCTCCATCTGCATTGCACCCCAACAGATAAACTTGCCCATCCGTGCCTGGGCCTGATCTGTGATACAATAGCCAGACAGTTTAATTTCAAGCGCACGTTGCATTGGCAGATGAGTTTGTGTATGAGCAGCACCCGTATGGAGTGGACCACAGGCGAGGAGATCGAGGGCCGGGTGACAGGACGGAGCAGCTCCGATCCCCTGACCACCCGGTTCAAAGGGCAGGACGGCGCCGATCGGGCTGTGTCAGTCCAGCGGCGGCTGACCCAAGCCGTGGACCATTGGTGGCAGCGGGGCGAAATGCCGCCCATTGGCCTGGTCCGGGACGCGCTGCTGGCCCTGGAAGCAGGCCACCGGTTGGAAGAGGCCGAGCTGACACTGCTCCTGCGGGGCACGCTCTATTACGGCAAAGGGATGCGCACCGCGTTGCACCACCTGCACAATCCAGAACGGGCCGCGTCGGTTATGCGGGATATGCTCCTGCATCCGGTACACCCCCTCTCCCCGGCCCAGATTGTGGAACTGGCAAGGAGAGATGACGAAAGTAGCGCTTGGCTGGCCGCGCTGGATGGCCTGCTGCGGGAGGAGATGGCCCAGCCCCTGGAACCCCGCCGCACCCTGGCGCACGCCACCCTTGAATATCTACGCGAAAGCACTGCATCCCAAGAAGCCGCGCCCCTGTGGATTCCCCTGGCCGGACAGGAAAACGCGCAAAGAGTATCCGGCCGCGCGGCCCCTGGCAAAGCCAAAGGCAAGCGCCGCATTCGGGTTCCCGCCGCCATCTGGCGCTTGATTGCCAATCTCTTTGGCCTGCTTTCCCTGGCGCTTTTTGTGCTGGCCCTGGCCTTCTTCTGGCTGGATTTGGGCCAATCCTTTGATCCCACGGGGCAGATGGTCGTTATTCCCACCGGAATCTACCGCATCTCTCAGCCCGGCGTGCCCGACACAGACCGGCGGGTGGCCCTGGAGAGTTTCTCCATCGACCGCACAGAAGTGACCAACCAGGCCTACCGTCTTTGCTTTGAGGCGGATGGCTGCACCTGGCCCGCCCGAACCACCAGCATTTCCCGGCCCGACTATTTTCTCAATCCTGCCCTGGATAGCTTCCCGATGGTCAATGTGACCCACGCCCAGGCCGCGCTCTTCTGCCGCTGGGCAGGCAAACGGCTGCCCCTGGAAGAGGAGTGGGAGGTGGCGGCCAGTTCGGCTCTCCAGTTGGAACGGGCCTTTCGCTACCCCTGGGGCGACGTTTTTGATGCGGCGCGCGCCAATTCGGCCACGACCGCGGTGGGGGATACCCTGCCCGTAGGCACCTACAGTCCCGGCGGAGACAGCCCCAGCGGCGCGGCAGATATGGCGGGCAATGTGGCCGAATGGACGGCCACCCCAGGCAACCCGGCCCAGCGCTCGTCCCAGGGCTATGTGGTCAAAGGTGGCTCGTTTCAGGACGACAGCGCTGGCTTGGCGACCAACAGCCGTTTGGCGGTGGATGGGGAAGAGTTTTTCCCCTGGCTTGGCTTTCGCTGTGCGCTGACAAATCCGACAGAGGAGTGAAGTGGGGCGGGCGTTCACCCCTCACGAATAGGCTATGCAACGTTTTTCCATTCTGATTCTACTGTGCGTCATACTGCTGGGACTCACCCCCTCGCTGGCCCTGGCTTCGGAGCCGTGCGAGAAGGACGGCCAGGTGATGGACCGATCCGTCTGCGATTTTGACGCCTTCTACGGCAGCCCGCCCCGACAGATTCCCCAGGGCTGGCAGCCTTTTATCATCTACGGCGACCTGACTTATATGCAGGACGTGGACACCTTTTGGGGCGCGCCCTCTCTGCGCATGTGGAGCAACGGAGGGACCTTCAAGGCCGGAATTTGGACACAGGTGCGGGTGACACCGGGCAACGGCTATCGGGCCAGCATTGCCTGGGGCGCGCCCAACGATCCGGGCAATTTTGGCCGCCAACTGGGCATCGATCCCACGGGCGGCACCGACCCCAACGGGCCAAACGTCATTTGGGGGCCTATCCATTTCGGGGATGGCCGCTTGCTCAACTATCCGCCGGGCGAAGGCCCGAACATTGACATCCGGGCCAGGGCAGCGAACGACACTGTGACTGTCTTCTTTCTGGTGGATCACCCCCGCAGCACCGGCGACAATCTGATTTATGTGGATGCCATCGCGCTCTATCCCGACGAAAGCGCACCGGGACAGCCGACGGCCACGCCCGTGCCACCGCCCGTTGCCCAGGCGGCCGCGATTCCACCGCCAATCGCAGTTCCGGCCACGGCCACACCTTTGCCCACGGCCACCCCGCTCCCTACGCAGACGCCCACACCCACGGAGACACCCACGCCCACGGCCAGCCCCACGGCCACGCCGTCGCCCACCCCAACGGTTTCCCCCACCTGGACGCCCTGGCCGACAGCTACCCCGGACAGCGGGGCAGGCAATGGCGATCAGGCAGATTCTGCAGGCGGCGCGCTGAATAGGCTGGGTGGGTCGGTCTCGCTGGTGGGCGAAGAAGTCGGTCGTCAGGGGCTGTTGCTGTTCGGATTTGGCGGATTGGGAACATCTCTCCTGCTGGGAGCGATGCTGCTCTGGCTGCGACGCGCAAGCAGAAAAGCGTTGAAGTGATAGAGCGAGTCTGGCTCTACCATTTCAACGCCTTTCCGTTCTATCGCTCTTCCGTTCTATCGCTCTTCCGTTCTATCGCTCTTCCGTTCTATCGCTCTTCCGCTCTTCCCCTCGATTGCTCTACCGCTCCCCCACTGTCACAGAAATCTCGACCAGTGAACCGCCCCGCACAATCTGCGCGGTCGTGGCCTGGCCCACGTGGCTGCCCTGCAAAAGCAGTGTCAGGTCTTCGGGCTGCTGGACTACTTCACCGTCCAGCGCCACCAGAATATCACCCACCAGCAGCCCAGCGGCCCCGGCCGGGCTGTCAGCCTCCACAGAATTGAGCAGTACACCTGTCTCCCGCCCCAGAGACTCGGCTATGGCAGTGGACAGTTTGGCGGGCTGGACACCGATCCCCAGATAGCCCCGGCGCATACGTCCGTGGGTGAGCAGCGCCTCTACCACCGGCTGCACAGTGGCCGCGGAGAGAACAATTCCGCCTTCGCGGGTCAGGGCAGAAGTGGCCAGGCCAATGACCGTCCCGGCCCCATCGATGAGCGGGCCGCCGGAGAATCCGGGATACATCACCAAATCCGGGCGGATGAAGTGGCTGATTTTGCCGCCACCCAGCGCACGCCATGCGCCGCCCAGCGCGCTGAGCACACCCAGCGCGGCCTGCACATTCTGGCCCGGTCGGCCCAGTGCCAGCACCAGTTCCCCTACGCCCAAACTCGACTCCTCTCGCCACTGCGCCGCGGCCAATTCAGTCGCAGCCAGATCAGCCGCGTTTACCCGCAGCAGGGCCAGATCGGTGGAAGGATCGCGCCCGACGAGAGTGGCGGGGAGTTCCCGGCCATCGGCGAGGCCGACACGGATAGTATCGTCCCGACGCACCACGTGATGGGCCGTAAGGATCAGCCCGTCGGATGACCAGACAATGCCGCTGGCCGGGTGGCGACGCCGGGCATCCACACGCACAACGCTCTGCCCCGCCTGGGATACGACGGACGCCGCGGATTGGGAAACAGTTGCAAAATCGGTTGGCATGAAAATTTCTCCTGTGTTTGTGGACCAGTTGCCCAGTCCACTGAATTGTTCGATAGGCACAGGATAGACGAAAACAGAGCGCCGCGCATCACCGGATCGGGTGGGGGCGGCCTATCAATTTGGGTGGGGAAAGGGATTGGGGATCGGGGATCGGGGACTGGGGATCGAATCGATTTCCCAGTCCCCGATCCCCAGTCTCTATAAAATCAACAGCCCCAGCCGGGTCGCCCGCACTACCGCATCCGTGCGGCTCTGGGCGTCCAACTTGCCCAGAAGGGACTGGACGTGAAATTTGACTGTATTTTCGCTGATGGCAAGTTGGTGGGCGATGGCCCGATTGGTCAGCCCATCGGCAAGGAGGGCGAGGACATCCGCTTCGCGTGGGGTCAGGGGTTCGAGAAGTTCGCTGGGCGGGCTTGCCACAGGGACGGCCAGTGAAACGCGCTGACGGGGGTCTATCACCAGCAGCCCGGCCGCGATGGCGGCCAGCGCCGCGGCCAACTGTCCGCCATCTACCTGGCGGGGCAGCAGCCCGGCTACACCCGTCGCCCAGACCCGGCCGGCGTCCTCTCCGTCGGGCAGGAGGGCGAGCACAGGCAGACGAGTGGTAAAGTCAGCCAGACAGTCCAACAGCGGCCCATTCTCTGCTTCGCCAAAATCCCAGCCCAAATCCCAAAGCAGGACGTCGGGCGCGTGCGCCTGGACCAGTGCATCCAATGGGGGACCGCAATCGGTCTGGCCCGCCACAGTCAGGTCCGGTTGACCGGCCAGGAGCGCGGCCAATCCGGCCCTGGCCAGCAGGTCATCGGCCACGATCAGCAGGGAAATTTCGGGTGGTTGGCGCATAGCTACAGGCTATCACCGGCGGCGCGGGGGGTCTGTGAGGGGTGTACCGATTGGGGAGAAGGACTGCGGGCAACGGACGGCAGACCGCTGAGGAGTGCTATCTGGCGGTCTGCTATCCGCTGTCCGCAGTCGTCTATTTCGTTACGACAAAACAGCCCACAGCCTTGGACATCCGCAGGACCCCTTCGGCGTCGATGATGGCCTGGGCCTTGCGTTGGACAATTTTGGCGAGCGCGGGTCGGTGGCTGCCATCCGCGGGGCCATCCATCAGCGCGTCGATGCGCATGGACGCGTAGTAGGCCAGGAAGGCTTCGGCGGTGGGAAAGAGAAAGGCATCCTCCCGGATCACCAGTTCTGCATTGGGGAAGACGGAACGGACCAGCGGCTCACCGCTCTCCACAGTAAAGTCGGCGATGGGCGACCGGTTGTCCGCGTGCAACCCCAATTCTTCGGCGGCTTCGGCGTGGAGTTGGGTCATACGCGCGCCGTTCTCCTCGCTGTTGGTGCTGACGAGCAGCCGTCCGCCGGCCTTTACCACCCGGCCCATCTCCCGCAGCGCGGCGATTTTGTCCGGCACGTGATAGAGCATGTGGTTCGCCATCAGCCGGTCGCAGCAGCCGTCGGCCAGGGGTAGTTTCTCTGCGCTGGCTTGCACAGCGGACACCGGCAACCCATCCCGCCGGGCGGTGGCAGAGGCTTCGGTCAGCATCCCCAGGGAGGCATCGACGGCCACAATCCGCGCGCGCCGGCGGGCCAGGAAGGGGTGATAGATGCCGTGGCCGGACCCCACATCGGCGATGCGTTCGCCGGGCTGGGGGTCGAGCAGGTCCAGCACCCATTCCATAAAATTGTCTTTGCGCTCGCTGTAGAGCCGGTGGGCGTCCTGGCGGATGCGCAGCTTTTCGCTGTCGGCGTATTGATAGTCGAGATAGGCGTTGTCGGTGACGAGTGGCATGGGATTGGGTGATTGGGTGACTGGGTGATTGGCTGCCCGCGGGTTATAGCATCCGCAGCACTGCCAGCAGCCGGTCAGTCTGCTCCGGGCGGCCTACGGAGATGCGAATGCAGTTGTCCAGGCCCGGTTTGTTGTAGTAACGGACGAGAATGCCCTGGCGTTCCAGGCTCTGTTTTAATCCGCCTGCATCCCGACCTTCCACCCGGCAAAGGACGAAATTGGCTTCGGACGGATTGGGGCGCAGATAGGGAATCGCGGCGAGTTCGGCGTAGAGCCGGTCCCGCTCGGATTTGAGTTTTTCCACCACGGCCACTATCTGATCCGTATGGCGCAGGCTGGCGAGACCGGCCACGGACGCGGCCACATTCACATTGTAGGGCTGTTTGAACTTCCACAGGGTCGGCATCAGCCAGGCCGGAAAGATGCCGTAGCCCAGGCGCAGACCGGCAATCCCCGCGGCTTTGCTGAAGGTGCGCAGGACCACCAGATTGTCGTGGGTCAGCACCCAATCGGCCCGGCTGGGCGGGTTGGCAAATTCCACATACGCTTCATCCAGCACGACCAGCAGCGGCAGGGCCAGCAAGCGGCGCAGATCGTCATCCGCCAGCCACGTGCCAGAGGGGTTGTTGGGCGAGGTGAGGAAAAGGATTTTAGGGACTGGGGATTGGGGAGTGGGGAGTGGAGACGGGGCGGCGGTTCCCGATCCCCAGTCCCCAGCCTCCAACCCCCGCTCAATTCCTTCCACATCCACCGAATAGTCTTCCCGCCGCCACACATCGATGACCTGACCGCCCTGCAATTTGGCATCGAAGCTGTACATCCCAAAAGTGGGCGGTGTGTTGATGATGGCGTCGCCGGGCGACAGGAAGAGGCGGCAGATATAGTCCAACAGTTCGTCCGCGCCCTGGCCGGGCAAAATGTGTGCAGCGGGCACACCGACAAAGTCGCTCAGGGCTTCCCGCAGTTCGCTCTGTTGGGGGTCCGGGTAGATGTGATAGTAGGGATACTCGGCCAGGGCCTCGGCCACCGCGGGCAGGGGGCCGTAGGGGTTCTCGTTAGCGTCCAGCTTGACAATCTGCTCAGCAGGAATGCCCAGTCGTCTGCTCAGCACCTCGAAGGGCTGGATGGGCGTGTATTCCTCCAGACCAGAGAGGTGGGGGTTCAAAAGATTCTGCATCTGCACGTCGCTTGCCATTCGACACCTATTCCAAATTAGCCACTGATGAACACTGATAAACGCGGATGGCTGCGGAGAAAATCTGCGCATATTTGTAATGATCAGGTTGATGATGAAACTGAAAATGGGACGCCGATTCACGCAGATAGACGCTGATCCAGAGAAAAAATCTGCGTTTTTCAGCGTTTATCTGCGTCCAGTCCTTTTACCATCGTCCTGATCACTACAAAATCTGCGCATACCTGCTGTTTCTGCGCCGCTTGGGGCCTCTGCGTCCCAATCGCCTGCCCCTAATCACCGATCCCCAACCGCTTCTTCACCGCGGCGGCGTGGGCGGTCAGACCTTCGGCTTCGGCCAGGGCCACGGCAGCCGGACCGATCGTCGCCAGCGCCCGCTCGTTGAGACCGATGACACTGATGAGTTTCACGAAGTCCAGCACATTGGCGGGGCTGGCAAAGCGGGCCGTGCCACCGGTGGGCATGACGTGGCTGGGACCGGCCACGTAGTCGCCCAGCACCTCGAAGCTGCGCTCACCCAGAAATACACCCCCCGCGTTGCGCACACGCTCCAGATGATCCCACGGATTCTCCACCAGCAGGCAGAGGTGCTCCGGCGCGTAGGTGTTGGCGAGGGCAAAGGCTTCGGACAGAGACGCGGTGACGACAATTCCCGATCCCCGCTGCAATGCACCCGCGGCAATCTCGGCCCGTTCCAGCGCTTCCAACTGTTCGGCCACGGCCACCTGCACCTGCTCGGCCACGGCGCGGCTGGGGGTGAGCAGAATCGCGCTGGCGAGGATGTCGTGCTCGGCCTGGGCCAGGAGATCGGCGGCGGCCAGGCGGGGGTCCGCGCTCTCGTCGGCGATGACGACCGTCTCCGTCGGACCCGGCAGACCGTCGATGCCCACCAGCCCAAAAAGTTGGCGTTTGGCCAGCGTCGTGAAGAGATTGCCCGGCCCGCAGATTTTATCCACCGCGGGGATGCTCTCTGTGCCAAAGGCGAAAGCGGCGATGGCCTGCGCGCCCCCGGCAATATAGACCGCATCCACCCCGGCCACAGCCGCCGCGGCCAGTGTGACCGGATGGGGCAGGCCCGTCTCCCGCTGGGGTGGGGTGATAACCGCGATGCGGGGCACACCCGCCACTTTGGCCGGAATGGCAGTCATCAGCAGTGTGCTGGGCAGAGGCGCGGTGCCGCCAGGGACATAAATGCCCACCCGCTCAATCGGGCGCACCAGTTGGCCCAGTGTGCCGTCGCTGTCGTTGTGGATCCAACTGATGGCGGGCTGGCGGCGGTGGAAGGCTTGGATGCGGACCGCGGCCAGATGCAGGGCGTCGGCCACAACCGGATCGATCCGGGCCAGGGCCGCGTCGATGGCCTCCTGGGGCACGCGCAGATGGGTCAGATCCACCCCATCGATGCGGGCCGTCCATTCGCGCAGGGCCGCGTCCCCCCGCGCCCGCACATCGGCCAAAATCCGGCGCACAGCCTCGTCCGGCCCGATCCGTTCGCCAAAAAAGCGCTCGTTGGCGTCCAACAGGGAATCGGGCACGGAAAAATCGTCCCACGACTGGCGGCGCAGAATGGAACTGCGGGCGGTGGGCACGTCATAAACAGGAATGACAGAAGACATAAAAAACTCCGGAAGGGATGGCAAGGAGAGAAGGGGCGGAAGAGGGAAAAGGGAGGCACAGCGACGCCTCGTCTTCCCTTCCCCTACTGGCGCAACCGCTCCGCGTCCTCGATCCGGCCCAGGACGACGAGCAGGTCGTTTTCTTCGATGCGAAAAGTAGCGCTGGGGCTGACAATCAGGTCGTCACCCCGGCGCACGGCCATAACTGTCAGGCCATAGCGTTGGCGCAAGCTGCTCTCGGAAAGATTGTGGTCCCACAGGCTGGGCGGCGCCAGCAATTCTACTACGCCCACATCATTGCTGACCTCCAGATAATCGATCAGATGGCCGGCAGAGAGCTTGCGGCCCAAGCGGATACCCGCCTCGTGTTCGGGCAGAATCACTTCGTCTGCCCCCACCCGCAGCAGAATATCCCGCTGGGTGCGGGTGCGGGCTTTGGCAATGACCCGCTTGACGCCCAACTGTTGCAACAGCACAGCCGCCAACAGATTGCTTTCGAAGTCTGTGCCGATGCAGACCAACCCGGTGTCGAAGTTCTCCACACCTGCCTGATGCAGCGCGTCGATATTGGTGGCGTCCAGGGCTACCACATGGGGCAGAATCGAGCTTAAATGTTGCACCCGGCTCTGGTCAGCGTCGATGGCGAGGACGTTGCGCCCGTGCTCCACCAGTGTGGTGGCCACGGAAGTACCAAAGCGGCCCAGACCGATGACGACAAATTCATTGGCGGGTTGCAGAAAGGGGTCGTGCGCTTCGTGCAGCTCCCGCGGCCGTCGATTGACAGCCGGTTCTGACGCGGCCAAAGGGGAGGCCCCGCTCAGACGCCGAGCGATAAAGTCGCGAAGATTCGTAAAAAGTGCCATAGCTGCGCCAGTTTCGGTAAAGGGTCGGATAGAACCACGCATTTCATTATAGTGTATATGCCCGGTGGGGCACAATCAGCAATGAAAATAGGGACGCAGATTTACACAGAAGACACAGATTACGCAGATTCTATCCGTGTTTATCCGCGTTCATCAGTGGCTATTTTCAAGTCGGCGCAGGTGGGGGGAAGGTCAATCTGAGAAGCGTGTGATCCCCCCGTTGTCATCCGCCGCGAGGGGCCGTATACTGTAGTCAACGTATCCCCCAATACTACCTACAGCGTGGCTGGCCGATTGCGCTGTCCAATTTCAGCGTCCCATTTCAACATCTTGAGTCCATTGCAAAAAGGTCAATTCCGCCCGCGGAGACGCGGAGTCGCAGAGAATTTCAGGAGAGAATCCTTCTTTTTATGTGACTATTCAGGCCAGGGCCGGTTGAACAGGCCACAGCAGTTTGTGGCCGTGTCGAAACTCAGCGGGTAGACCCGCAAACTAGTTTCGATACGCCTGGAAACTACCCCAGGCTACTCAACCGACGTTTGCTAACCGGCTGACTG
Source organism: Caldilineaceae bacterium (assembly GCA_019637685.1). Taxonomy (GTDB): domain Bacteria; phylum Chloroflexota; class Anaerolineae; order Caldilineales; family Caldilineaceae; genus JACQGT01. The sequence goes on from JAHBVF010000039.1 coordinate 30,542, forward strand.
ACGGCTGAATAGTCACCTTTTTATCAGCTTTTATCAGTGTCCATCAGTGGCTCAAAAGGCTTTTTGCAGTAGAGTCACATCCTATTTCAATGAAAGGCAGCCTCATGCAGATCAATGTAGCTCTGTTTGACGAAACCACCCATTCGCCCTCTCTGATCGATCTGGTGGGCTATGCGGATGCCCAGCAGGTCATCGACTTTTGTTACATCGCCAATCCGTACTATCCCACCCAGGCCATGCTGGACGAACTGACCCGGAATCTGCCCACCCTTATCAAAACCTACCCCTCCAGCAACCCGCGGATCAACGCGCGCCATCTGGCCCAGGTTTTGCACGTGAACCCGGAGCATCTGATTATTGGCAACGGCGCGACTGAACTGATCACCGAACTCTGCCGTTTTCTGGTTCTGGATATGGGCGTGCCTATTCCCACTTTTGGCGAATATATCGAAAAGATTGACCGGGGCCGTCTGCGTCTCTACCAATTGGACCCGGCCAATGGCTATCAGCTCGATCTGGACGACTACCTGGCCTGGCTGGACAGTGAGCGGCTCCACGCCGCGCTGATTATCAACCCCCACAACCCCACAGGGCAACTCTTCTCCCTGGCTGACATGCAGGCTTTTCTGGAGAAGGCCCGGGGCCTGGAACTGGTGATTGTGGACGAATCATTTATCGACTCCTCCGCGCTGGAAGTCCCCTCTCTCCTCGCCAGCGCCGATGACTATGCGAATTTAGTCATCGTGCGCAGTATGAGCAAACACTGCGGTGTGCCCGGTCTGCGCCTGGGCTATCTCTACACTGGCAACGAAGAGTGGCTGCAACGGCTGCGTTCCTCCCTGCCCACGTGGAATATCAATACCCCCGCCGAATTCTACCTGAGTATGCTGCCCGCCACCGACGCTGACTATCACGCGTCCCGGCGGCAGGTGATTGAGGATGTGGCCCATCTCTACGCCGATCTGTGCCGGGTGGAGGGCATTACCGTCTATCCCACGGGAGCCAATTTTGTCTGCTTCCGGGTGGACAACGGAATGACGGCGCGGGAGGTGCAGCGCCGCCTGCTGGTGGAGCATCAGATGTACGTGCGGGACTGCTCCAACAAGACGGGGATGGACAACTATCACATTCGGGTGGCTTCCCAGGGGCGGGCGAAGGACCGGGCACTGGCCCAGGTCCTGCCCGGTGTGCTGGGGGGCTGACAGAAAGAGAGGGGCTGGTGTCCATGCACCAGCCCCTCTCTTTCTTTCGGATTTTGTCGGTGTCACGGCGTACCGGAGATCACCGGCAGGTGGATTTCTGTCTCTGGTCGGGCGCGGGGTTGGCTGGCTTCCTGGCCGATGAGGGGCAGGAAAAGATTTGTCGGCAGCGCGGCAGGAGCCACTTCCAGAGAAATCGTCACCCGGTCGTTCTCGACATTCGGGTCCAGCCGGTCGCCTTCCAGCGCGGCGGAGAGTTGGAACTTGCCAGCAGCCGTTGGTGTAAAGGCAAATGTGACTGGCACTTCTGCGCCAACTTTCAGTGTGCCCAGTCCACAGAGCCAGCCGTCCGCTTCCGCCTCGCAGCCGACCTGCGGCAGAACGGTCAATTCGGCAGGAATCACCCAGCGCAGGTATTGGTCCGGCAACGAGACCTGGCTGCGATTGGTCGCGGTGACGACGATTTGCGCCGGCTGGCCGACAGATGTAGCCAAAGCTGACTCGCTGGCCGATACACTTGCATCCATCGAGAGCGCCATTGCCGCTGAAGAGACGACAACCGAGTTTGCGCTACACCTGGTGATGGGGCCACCCCCCGGATTGATGGTTGCCAGAAGATAAATTGTCTCGTTGGCCGAGTAACTCACATTACTAAAAGCGGCAACGCCACTTGTAGCCCCCAGTGAGTCATTGGCCAGCGTACCGGCCCCAGCGACTGTACAGATACTATTTGTAAAAGGCGTGAGGGTGACGGTATCCCCGGAACCAGTGACGTTATTGAACTGGTCGCGTATTTGGACAATCGGCTGCGTCGTAAACGGTTGACCAGGACTTACGGAGCCAGATGGCTCTTGACTGAAATTCAGATTATTTGGCAGTCCTGGGTTCACAGCGAATGTATTACTCGTCCCCGTACTGCCCCCACCCTCCGTCGCTGTCACTGTTTTCAACGTTCCCGACTGCGTTACGCTCACAGATTCTGTACGCGTCCCGCCCGTGAAGGCAGCGGATGTGGCTGGCGTGACAGTTCCCGCGTTTGTCGTCAGAGCCACTGTCCCCACAAAACCCGTCACTGTATTATTATTGGCATCCTGCGCTGTCATCACCACATTGAAAGGCGTCCCCGCGGTCTGCGGGCTACCCACCGTTGCAAAGCCGAAGTGATCTAGCGGCCCCGGATTCACCGTAAAGTTCCCCGATGCATTTGTCGTATTCGTCGTTCCGTCATCGGCAGATATCGTCCGGTCTCCACTGCCAGCCAGCGTCGGTGTCACGCTGATGCCGTCCACAAACCCGCCTGTCGTAATGTTCGCCGGCACTGGTCCCACAAAAGCATTCGATGTCAGAGTCACATTGCCGGAGTAGCTGGTCACTGTATTCCCGTTTGCATCCTGCGCCGTCACCCGCACGTTGAATGCCGTCCCCGCTGTCTTCGCAGCATTCGATAAGGGAATTTTGCTCCCGCTCATCGTCACGGCAAATTTATTGATTGGGCCAGGGATGCCGGGCGTCGTTGCAGTGTTGTTCGAGAGCGTGGGGTCGGCTGTGGTGCTGGTGATTGCCACACTGTTTACCAGCGAGCCGCTGCCTGTAATCGTGCCGGTGAAGGTGATCATTCCAGTGTTGATGATAGGCAGAGCGTCGGTCATCCACGTAATCGTATTGCCAGACACCGTTTGCGGGCCGAACAGATTGGCTGGTGTCATGCCAATTGGGGTGATATTGGAAAGGCTGATCGGCAAAGTATCGGTGATGTAGACAGCCCGCGCATAGGACGGACCGGTGTTTGTGATGCGCAACGTGTAGGTGATGGTTGCGCCCACGACTGTATCACTGACCGTCTCCGATTTGGTGATCTGCAGATCAGCCAGAGTATCCACAGTCGTCGTCACTTGTGCCGTCCGCGCCACACTCACTTCCGTGGCTCTCACATCCGCTGTATTCATAATCACCAGACCGCTCAGCGCGGCCGGGCTGACTGTGCCTGTGATCGTCCACGTCACACTGCTGCCCGCGCCCAGACTCGCCAGATCACAGGTGATTGGGCTGCTTCCCGAACACGTCACCACCCCGCCTGTTATGGACGAGATAGGATTCGTCACCGATAGGGGCAGACTGTCCGTCATCATCACATTCGAGGCCGCGCTCGGCCCGGAATTGGTGATGCGCACAGTATAGGTAATGGCGTTGCCCGCGATTATCGGACCGGGCGTGGCCATCTTTGTGATGGTCAGGGCCACCGAACGTTGAACAGTTGTGTCGACCAATGCGGTCTGGACCAGACTGACTTCTGTGGCTGTTACGCCCGCCCGATTGGTGATCACTTCCCCCGCCACCCCATTGGCGCTGACCGTGCCCGTGATGGTCAGTGTTATGCTGTTGTTGGCCGCCAGACTGGGCAGCGTACAAGTGATGGCTCCCGTGCCCAGGCAGGCCAGGCCACCAGTGGTAGACAAAATGGCCGTCGTTATCGTCAGCGGCAGTGTGTCAGTCAACACCAGATTGGTGGCAGTGTGCGGTCCCGTATTGGTGATGCGCACAGTGTAGGTAATGGAATTGCCTGCAATTACCGCAGCCGGTGTCGCGGTCTTTGTGATGGTCAGGGCCACCGAACGCTGGAGCGTTGTGTTTACCGACGCGGTCTGTGCCACAGTCACTTCGGTGGCTGTCACGCCCGCCCGATTGGTGATCACTTCGCCGTGCAGCCCGGCAAGACTGACTGTGCCGGCGATGGTCAATGTGACGCTGCTGCCTGCATCCAGGCTGGGAAGCGTACAGGTGATGACCCCAACCCCGCCACAACTCAACCCACCGCCTGTGGAGGAGATCACATTGGAGACTGTCACCGGCAGGCTGTCGGTTAGCACCAGATTGGATGAGGTGCTGGGTCCAAAATTCTTGACGCTCACCGTATAGGTGAGGATGTTACCGATAAGCACAGGATTCGGTGTGGCTGTCTTTGTGATACTTAGCGCCACGGAACGTTGAACAGTGGAAGTGACTACCGCGGTTTTGGCGATCGTTACTTCGGTGGCGGTGACACCTGCGGTGTTGGTGATCACCTGTCCATTGGTTGCGCCGGCGTTGACAGTGCCTGTGATAGTCAGCGTGACACTGTTGTTTGCATCCAGACTGGCAAGGTTACAGGTGATGAGCCCACTGCCGGAACAGAGCGCTCCACCAGTAGCGGAGGAGAAGGCGTTCGATACTGATAGCGGCAGGCTGTCTGTCAAGACCAGATTGGAGGCCGCGCTGGGTCCGGTGTTGGTAATGCGCACGGTATAGGTGATGACGCTCCCCGCAATTGCCGGGTTGGGTGTGGCTGTCTTTGTGATTGTCAACGCCACCGAGCGCTGGACGGTTGTGGTCACCAGTGCAGTCTGGGCAATAGTTGCTTCGTCAGATGTGACCGCGGCCCGGTTGACGATCTGCTCATTGTGCAACGCGGTCGTACTGACTTGACCGGTCACCGTCAGGGTAGCTCCGGCATTGACGGCCAACTCAGCCAGATCACAGGTAATGGGACCAGTCCCGGCGCAGTCAAGTCCAGCCGTTGTGTCGGAAGTGACGACACTCACAGTGAGTGGCAGGGTGTCGGTCAGCCGCACATTCGAGGCCAAACTCGGCCCGCTGTTGGTAATGCGCACAGTATACGTTATGGGATTGCCTGCGATTACTGGATCAGGCGTAGCCGATTTTGTAATTATCAGAGCCGCTGAACGCTCAACCGTTGTGGATGTCTGGGCGGTGCGGATGACGCTGATACCGTCTGCGCTCACTTGGGCTGTATTCACAATCTGCGAACCGTGAGCCAAACTAGCACTGACTACACCGGTGATGGTCAGCGCCACGCTATTGCTCACGCCCAGGCTGGTGACCGTACAGGTGATAGTTCCGCTCCCACTGCAACCCAGCCCACCGAGCGTAGTTGATGTGACTCCCGTCACAGATACAGGCAGCGTATCAGTCAGGCGCACATTTGACAACGGCAACGAGCTGGTGTTGGTGATGCGCACGCTATAAGTGATCGACTGCCCAGCAACAACCGGATTCGGTGCAGCCACCTTTGTGATTGCAAAGGCATCGTTGACACTGATAGGTGAACTGGTATCGGGTAAAATGCCACCACCTGTTACATCCGTCGCCGTCACCGTTGCACTGCCTGCTGTTTTCAGTATTACACTGAAAGTTTGTGTTCCCGTCGACAGGCCGGCATTCGGCGGCAATACCGCATTTGTATCACTTGAAGTGATTGACACGGTATGGGTTATCGACGAATCCAAATTCCAGTTGGCATCCACCGCATTTACAGTAACCATAAATGCCACACCGGCCGTCTGTACGCTGGCCGAGCCGGTCTTACCACTGTTTGTGCCCGGTGCAGCGGACTCACCTGGCAACAGTATTTGCAGCTTCGTAAAACCGCCCGTATTGACAGATATCGCGGGGCTGGTATTGGACGATTTGCCTGTGTCTTCCATATCGGACGCGGTCACCGTCGCAGTGCCCGCCGTCTTCAGCGTCACATTGAAATTCTTTGTGCCACCCATCAACGCTGCATTCGGCGGCAACGCTGCATTTGTGTCTGTGGAGGTGATTGCCACAATGTCGGTGATCGAAGTCACCACATTCCAGTTCGCATCCACAGCGTTCACTGTGACGGTAAACGGCGTACCCGACCCCACGGCATTTGGACTTCCTGTCTTGCCACTGGGCGTCCCCGGTACTGCCGTTTCCCCAGTCACCAATATCTGCAACTTCACAAAAGCACCGGTATTGACGGTAATGTTTGGACTGGTATCAGCGGTAATAGTTGGTGTTGAAACATCTGAGGCAGTAACTTTTGCCGTCCCCGCCGTCGTCAGCGTCATATTGAAACTCTTCGTACCACCCACCAACGCTGCATTGGCTGGCAACGCCGCATTTGTGTCTGTGGAGGTGATCGCCACAGTGTCGCCGACTGAACTCACCAAATTCCAGAAGGCGTCGACAGCGTTGACTGTCACCGCAAATGGCGTTCCTGCTATCTGGGCAACCGGTAGAGAAGCCGTCTTGCCGCTTGCTGTGCCTGGAGCCGCGGTCTCGCCTGGCACCAAAATCTGCAACTTCGTAAATGCAGCCGCATTCACTGTCTGCGTCTGTGTTCCGCTGGTCAATGCCCCACTCGCCGCCGTCAGCGTCGGCGTCCCAGCCTTCTCATCCTTATACCGGAAACTCGCGCTGCTCGTGCCGTTGACAATACTGACAGTAGTAATGTTCGCCGTGTCTCCACTATCTCGGAAGAGATGGGTCCCCGCCGAATCGCTGGTCAGGTTTACCGTAATGGAAGCATCAGCGGTATTCACATTGCCAAACGGGTCCCGCCGCTCCACAGTCACCACAGCCGATGTCACGCCCGCCGTCAATGTCTGGGCCACACTGGTAAATACCAACCGGTCGGCCGCGGCCGGATTGACAGTCTGCGCCTGGGTGCCACTGGTCAAGGCTCCGCTCGCTGCTGTCAGCGTCGGGGTCCCGGCCTTCTCGTCCTTATACCGAAAACTTGTGCTACTTGTACCGCTGACAATACTGACAGTCGTGATATTCGCTGTGTCTGTACTGTCTCGGAAGAGATGGGTCCCCGCTGAATCGCTGGTCAGGTTTACCGTAATTGAAGCGTCGGCGGTATTCACATTGCCAAACGGGTCCCGCCGTTCCACAGTCATCACAGCCGATGTCACGCCCGCTGTCAATGTCTGGGACCCGGTAGTGAATACCAACCGGTCCGCGGGGGCCGGATTAACAGTTTGCGCCTGCGTTGCGCCCGCCAAAATACCACTCGCTGCCGTCAGCGTCGGGCTTCCCGCCTTCTCATCCTTATAGCGGAAGCTGGCACTGCTTGCCCCGTTCGCTATCGTCACGCTTGTGATGTCTGCTGCATCTCCACTATCCCGGAATACGTGCATACCCGCCGAATTACTGGTCAGGCTTACTGTAATCGCGCCATCCGAGCTATTGGGATTCCCAAAAATATCCCGCCGTTCCACAGTCATCACAGCCGATGACACGCCCGCGGTCAATGATTGGGAAGCAGTTGTAAAAACCAACTGCACAGCCGGCGAAGCGACTACAGTCGTTGTTTCCGATTTCGTGTTGTTTCCGGTCGAACCCGCCGGCTCCGGCGTCGTCGTTGTCACTGTCGCCTGGTTGCTGATCAAACCCACGCTCGTATAAGTAACCGCGACCGTATATTGCTTTGACGCGCTCGCCGCAAGGCTTGTGGTCTGGCTGCAAGTCAGATTGGGAGAAGCGAATGTACAGCCAGGCGTGGCCGAGACGAACGTCGAGCCGGCAGGAATCGTATCGGTCATAATAAAGTTGGCCACCGCGGTGGGGCCGTTGTTGACAACAGTCACCGTATAGAGCAATGTAGCCCCAGCCTGCACCGGATCCGGGCCGTCGACAACCGTCACTTCCATGTCCGCGGCCTGGGGTACGATAGTTGCGCTGACGCTATCGTTGCTTGCCACCGGATCAGGCAATGTTGCACTGTTGGTCTGTTTGGCACTAAAAACGCGGATGGTGTTGGCTTGGCTTTGACCGCCTGTGCCCGCGTTTACCGAAGCAGACAGGTACAGATTGAGCGCGCTCCCAATCGCCAGATTGGGGATCGTCCAGGTGGCGATTTTGTTGCTACCATTCATGACTACACTGCCACCGGAGACGGTCGGTGTTCCCACCAGTGTCAATCCTGCGGGCAACGTATCGGTCACAATAATCTGGCCCGCAGGATAGGGACCGTTGTTGGTGATCGTCGCCGTGAAGAAAATAGTATCGCCCAGATTGGGTGTTGCCATGCTGGCAACTTTGCTCAACGCCAGATCCGCGCCCACGACTGTAATCGTGACCGAGGCATTGATGGCCGGAGCCGGGTCTTCCTGATCTGCCTTGGCTCCGGTGATACTGTTCACAACTGTCTTGCCGCCGGACCCAATCTTCGGCTTGACAATCAACAACAGAGAGCTGGAGTTGTTGACAGCCACTGTGCCCACACTCCAGGCACCTGTGGTGGGATTGTAGTCAGGTGAACCGGCTGTGCTGAACTGAATGTCCGCGGGCAGCAGGTCCGTAATCACCACATTGGTCGCCACATCCGGCCCCAGGTTCTGCACTGTCAGCACATAGGAGATGTCCTCATCCTCCGCCGGATTGGGTTTGGAGACCTGCTTCGTCATCACCAGATCCGCGGACTGAACACGGAAGCTGACCGACGAGGTATTGTTGGCTGGCACGCCATCGGCCACAGACGACGACGCACCACTGATGGTATTTGTGATCACCTGCCCGGCTGTGCCCGGGGCCACAACACCCGTGATCACCAGTGTCTCGCTGGCGGATACAGCCAACGAATCCACAGCCCACACACCAGTTACGCCAGGTGAAGCTGGCCCGAACTGCCCTGCACTGGTCTGGGTCAGGAAGCTGGTAAAGCCAATGGGAAGGGTGTCGGTAATGCGCACATTCGTTGTGGCCGTTGGCCCCAGATTTGTCACTGTGACGGTATAGACGATCTGCTCCTGGGCGTTGGGTAGTGGGTCGCTGACAACCATCCCCACACGCAAATCAGCCCCCTGTACGGCAAAACTGGCCGTGGAAAAATTATTGCCCAGCACCGGGTCATACTGATCCGCGCGCATGCCTTCGGTGCTGTCCACAATCATCTGGCCCGCGCTGGCATTGTCCACCCGGGCCAAAAGGTTGAGAATCGCTTGCTCGCCTGGGGCCAAATCAGGCAGGGTCCATCGGCCTGTGGCCACAGTGTACGCGCTGTTGCCGCTGTTGGCCTTGCCGCCAAAGCTAAGGACCTGCGTATTGGTCAGCGCGGCAGAAAGCGTATCTGTCACAACAATATTCGTGGCCGTATCTGGTCCGTTGTTGATCACCCGCAGGTTGAAGAGCACAGTAGAGCCGACGCTGGCGCCGCCGCTGGCAGTTTTGAATATCTGCAGATCCGCGGCTGGCGGGATTGTGATGGTGACAGATGTCTGATCGTCCTCGCCATTGCCCACGCCATTGCCCGGTGTCGAATCGGGATCGGGCAGACTGGAGGTCAGAATCTCGGCCTGGTTGGACTGGATACCGGAGGCGCGGATCGTTTTGCTGATTCGCAGAGACACACTTATACCGGCTGCCAGGCTCGGAACATCCCACAGGCCCGTTGTCTTGCTATAGGTGGTGCCCGCGGCTGGCGTCACAAATGCGTCAGCCATCCCCGCGGACAGCAGATCCCGCACCTGAATGGACGAGGCTGTGTCTGGGCCGTCGTTGGCCAATGTGACGGTCAAGAAGAGTGTATCACCCACATTCGGTGTGGCCGCGCTGACGGTTTGGGCCAGGCGTAAGTCGGCGGCAGGGGCCACAACAAAGCTGGCAACAGCCACATTGTCAGACGCCACGCTGTCAAACTCAGCCGCGCTGATTGTGGCTGCATTGGAGAAGGAGCCAGAGCCGACCACCCGGACAGTCAGCGTCAGCACTTCCTGCTGCCCAATCCCCAGGGAACCGATAGTCCAAATGCCGGTCGTGGCATTATAGCTGCCGCGGCTGGCGGCCTGGCTGACAAAACTAAACTGGCTCGGCAGGGTATCCACCACCTGCACATTGGTTGCTGTTTCGGGGCCCTGGCCCGTGGCCGTCAGCACCAGTGTGACCAGACTTTGCACAGTGGGCGTGAGAGCCGATGCACGTTGCAGCAGGGCCACATCCGCATTCAGAGGCACAGTGAAGGTGACAAACTGGGCATTGTTGGCCGGCACCGGGTCGGTCTGATCCAGGGCATTGAGCAGAGCCGTGTTGGTGATCACCAGGCCCGACGCCGCGGGGCTGAGGGTCGCGGCCAGGGTCATCGTGACCTTTTGACCGGCGCTCACAGTGCCCGCTGTCCACAGGCCTGTCCACAGGCCTGTCCCCTGGCTATAGGAACCCACGCTGGTCGATACAGGCGGAAGCAGAGCGAGACCAGCCGGGAGCACATCGCTGATGACAACGCCAGTGGCATCGCTGGGGCCGAAGTTGTCCACATTCACTGTGTAGGTGACGGTTCCGCCCACATTCAAATTGCTGATGAGCGCGCGTTTGGTCACCTGCAAGTCGGACAGACGGTTTGCCACGACAGTTGCCGAGGCTGTGTTGCCCGGCGTGGGGTCGGGCGCCGAGGACGACAGCCGGGCATTGTTTGTCAAACTGCCCGATGCACTTGCCAGCGTAAAGACATTGATCCGCACGGTTTGGGTGATCCCCGCGCCCACATCCCCCAGCGCACAGGTGACAACACCCCCTCTGTGGCTACAGGAGGCTCCAGCCGGGGGTGTGCTGCCTGTATAGAGCAGGCCCGCGGGCAGTGTGTCGGTAAGCAGGACCGTACGGGCCAGAGATGGGCCCCGGTTGCTCACAGAAAGGGAGTAGAAGAAACTGTCCTGGCCTGCCGTGGCAAAGGAGACACTGGCCGCTTTCACCAGTTGCATGTCTGCCTGATCCGTGACCAGCGTGGGCACATTCGCCCGGTTGTTGACAGTGTTGGGGTCAAAGATGGGCGAGCCAACATTAACTGTATTGGTGATTGTGCCCAAAGTCGTCGGATCCACCCGTACAGTCACCGTCACAGTGGCCTGTGCGCCAGGAACCAGACTGGCAATCGTACAGTTGATCACCGAGGACCCGGTACACAGCCCCGCGCTGGTTGCCAGACCTGTGATGGAAACACCGGCGGGCAGAGTGTCGGACAAAACCACGGACACAGCCGCGGAGGGGCCTGTATTGGCCACGCCCAGGGTATAGGTCAGTAAATTCCCGGCCAGCACACTGGCCGATCCGGCGCTCTTTGTGGCGCTCAGGTCAGCCTGGGACACCACAGTCCCTGGCACTTCTGTCTGGTCGTTGGTCAGATTGCGGTCCGCATTGGCTTCGGTGGTGGATCGCACCGCGGCCAGACTGAGGATCGGGCCGGTGTAGGTGGAAGAAATTGTACCCGTGACCAGAATGGTGACAGCCTGGGTACGGGGCAAGCTTCCCAGATTACAGGTGAAGACCTGACCGGTTGTACAGCTTCCCGGCGCGGGAATCTGGGCCTGACCGATGCTCTGCAATTCCGCGGGCAGCGTGACAGACAATTCCACACTGTCCGCCGCGGAGGGGCCAAAGTTCGTGACTACATAGGCATAGGTAATCACGCCACCGGCCACCAGTGGTGCCGGCTCAGCAGAACCAGTCACGGCCAGATCAAATTTGGTGTTTACCGAATTGGTGATGGATACCCGATTGTTCAAAGGTTGGGGATCAGCCGTGGACGCCGAGGCCACAGTCGCCTGATTGACAATATCCAATTCCTGAAAGGTAGTCACAAGGGTACGGATCGTCACGGTCAGACCCGCGCCAGGCTGCATATCGCCCAGGGCGCAGAGAGCCTGACCAGCCACCGAAACACAGGACGGGCTGGAGACAAAAGCAAGCCCGACAGGCAGGGTGTCGGTCAGCAGGACATTGCGGGCCAGGGAAGGTCCGCTGTTGGAGATAGAAAGGGTGTACCTAATCTCCTCACCGTTGAGGGCTGTATCTGGCGACGCGGTTTTGGTAACGCCCAGGTCTGCTTCCGCATTGACCTGCGTGGTCAGGCTTTGGCTATTGTTGGTGGGATTGCGATCGACAGTCGTCAGGCTGGAAGCGACCACTGCTGTCGTCAAAGTGCCCAGCGCGTCCACACCGGTCCGCACCGTAGCCGTCATTGTGCGGGATTGCCCCACCTCCAGGCGGGGAAAGTTACAGGCGATGGCCTGGCCGTTCACAGCACACGCGCCCGATGGCTCCATACCCATAATATTCAAGCCAGTCGGCACAGTGGCCTGCACCAGCACGCCGCTGGCAATAGCCTGGTCCACATTCGAGACGGTCCAGACATAGACGAAGGAATCCCCGGCCACCGCGTTGGCGGGCGCGGCATCGGCAGAAAGAGCCAGATCGGAAATCGAGCACTCGATAATCGATATACCGCCCTCATCCTCGTAGAAGAGAACGGTCCCATTGCCGCTGATAATGGGCGCGCCGACTTCGCCCGTCGCGGGATTGGTGCGGCTGCGAAAGACCTGCCGGCTCTGTGCCAAACTGTCGTAGAGGACCACTTGCTGGCTGCCCGCCGAATCCAGGCGCTGATAGATAATCCGGTTGCCGTCCGCGCTGATATTGGGGGAAAAGTTGTCTGTCCCCGGTATATCGTTGACCTGAAAAAAGCCGGAGCCTGTGGCTGGATTGGGGCTAAGAAAGACATTGCGTGTGCCCACCACATTGACAGCCGGATCAAGACGCTGGTCGGAAACAAAAGCGACGCGACTGCCATTGCCGTTGATCACAGGCATCTCGTTCACACCGCCGGATGTGTTCGTGAGGGGGGTCATTTCCCCGGTGGCAAGCACATAGCGGAAAATTTCGAGATTGCCTTCGGGGTTGACTGTCGCGCCGGTCGATGGGTCTGTATAGCGCTGGTTCGAGGCAAAAACGAGGGTGGAGCCGTCGCCGCTCAGATTGGGAGATTCGTTCAGCACACCCAAAGCCGTCTGGGTCACCTGTTTAAATCTGATGGGTGTAGCCGATAGATCAGCCAAATAAATGTCCAGATTGCGCTCTGCATCCGGACTCGCGCCGGCCACAGCCGGGTCCAATCCATTGTCGGAGACAAAGGCCAGCCAGCGTCCGTCATCGCTGATGGTGGGATACAGATTGGACCCCTGGACCGAATTGGTGATCTGGCGAACCACAGGTGCATTCAGGTCTGAGAGATCGGCCAAAAATATCTCAAAATTGCCATCCCGATTGCTCAGCCCGCTGCCCGGATAGTCACGATCCGAAAAGAATGTCACAAATCTGCCATCCGCGCTCACATCCGGGGACAGATTGAAACCGCCCAAAATGGACCCGGTGGAATGGGTGATCTGCTTAAAAGTACGGCTGACAGAGCCATCGCTGTTGAAGATCAGCTCCGAGCGGAATATCTCGATGTTCCCATCGGCATTCTGTCCGTTCCCTTCCAGATCGCCTGTGGACCAAAAGAAAACGACCCGGCCATCCCCTGTGCTGCGGGGTTCCGCGCTGAAAAAGATAGAAGAACCAGTATTGATCAGCGACTGGGCAACAGTTGTGGTGCAACGGATCCCCCCCTGCTGGGCATGAACCGGGGACGCGGCAAGCGTGCCCAGCAAGAGAGCGATCAGCAGGGGCAGCAGAAGCAAAGAACGACGAATCATTGACCGCCTCCTTGCCCACCGCAGGGGGGTGACAGATAGCTTTGCAGGCTGTCTGGTCCCTCGCCACCCGGTCCCACAGCCGTCACCAGCCAGGCAGCGCCACAGCTTTGCCCTGCCAACTGGAAGTCCGTTCGTTCGCCCGACGTGACAGCCACCGGCTGGAATGGCCCGCCCCCGCGGCTGGCATAGACCCGGTAGCCGTCCACCGGGCCGCCGGTTGTGGGCGCGGCCCAGACCAGACGCAGATTGTCTCCCTCTGTCTCACCCGAGAATTTCCCCACCGGGCCAGGGGGTGACGCCAACGCGGAAGCCGACGCGGCCAGAGCGCCCGTGCGGTTGGCGATAATCGGCAGGAAGAGAGGCGCCACGCCCGTCCCCACCTTCACCATACCCGTAATTGTGATAGAGCGCCCAATCGGGCAGGCGACACCCGTAGCCGTTATCCTCACATTATAGGTGCCGCCATAGAGATATGTGTGGTTGATTCGCTGACCGCTGATCGGATCACTGCCATCGCCGAAATCCCAGGTGAAGGTCATCACCCCAGTCCCCTCCGTCAGCAAGCCCGTATAGGCAACCACTTCCTGGGGGTTGGGGCTGCTTTTGCTCACGCGGAAGCTCAATCCCCGCGGCCAGACACAGCTCGTCCCCCGCACACGGAAGGGCGGGCTGACCGCCGAAATGCTGCCCTGCTGCACAGGCCCCACATTGTCAGACTGGATCAGGCTGATGCGGAAGCGGGCGTTTTCGCTGATGGCCGCATCGGCCTGGGCGTTCCAGACAAAGGCGTATTCCTGGCCCAGACGGGTGGGAACGACCGAATCCGCCGCGGTTGAATCTGAACTGCCAGCGGACGCGGCAACACTGATGCTCCACTCCCCGTCCGCGCGGATCTGAATACTATAGGTGCCGTTCGCGGGGATTATGACCTCTTTCTCTCCATCAAAAGCACCGGTCTTTTCAGCAAGCAACACAGACAGATTGCCACTTGTATCGCGCAACCAGACGGTAAACAGTGCCTGCCCATCGTGCTTTATGGAAAATTTGGTCGTGCCCGCCACAAGCGAGACATTCAAATCCGCGTTGCCGCGCGAGGGGCCGAGGGTCACGGGCTGCTGGGTGGAAGTGCCGGTTTTGCTCAGTTCGCCCGTAGCCCGCAGCCAATGTCCCCCGTCATCCAAGGAATATTCATAAATCAGCCGCGAGACCGGGATGGGTGTGCCAAACCCGTTCGAACCGGGCTTGTTGCGGATGCCGTCCGGGTCGTAGAGACGGAAGGGCACTGTCACAGTGGGGTGGGCAGGACCCGAAAGAATGCCAGGCAAAGCGTAGTCGCCGCCCCCGCCCATCCGCCCCGGCCGGCTCACCTTTAGATAGGCTGGATTGATCGTCAGGGGAATGGCAGCCCTGTATTCGTCCAGCAGGTGAGCAGCGACAATCGTTGTATTCTCATAATAGCCATCGATGCTTGTCCCGCCACCAGCCTGACTGGTCGCCAGGTCCAGATCGCCGTCATTGTCCACATCGCCCCAGGCCACACCGGTTGTCCGCTGGGCGGTACTGGAAGACCAGAGCCACGCAAGCTGTACACTGCTGGTGGGGATCGATGGATCCCGGCGATTCACATAAACCTGGTCAGCTTCGCCGTCGTTTCCGACAGCCAGGTCGAGATCGCCGTCCCCGTCCCAGTCACCCCAGGCCAGGGACGTGGTTTTGCTGGTTTCCGTGGAGACCCAAACAGGCGCAGACGAGAAAATGGGCACGCCCTTGAAGATGCCCCGGTTTTCGTAGATCTGATTGCTCTGGCCGTAATTGCCCACAGCCAGGTCCTGATCCCCGTCCCCGTCGTAATCGCCCCAGGCCACAGCCCAGGTATTGGCGGGGGCCACGGGCCAATTCATAGGCACAAAGGATGTGAGATTTGCATCCACATTGCGCTGATTTAAGTAGATGCGGTTGGCCTGTCCATCCTGGCCCACCACAAAGTCCAGATAGCTGTCACCGTTCAGATCCGCCCAGGCCACGGCTCGGCTGTTGCCGCTTTCCGACGTCCAGACAGGCGCATTCGTAAGCAGGCCAGTCCCTTCTTCCGTGAGGTTTCGATAGAGTTGGACAGGGCCATTCCGGTTGGCAACCAGCAGGTCCAGGTCCTCGTCGTCGTCATAATCACCCCACGCCAGAGCGGAGACATCGAGAAAAGGTGGACCGGAGGTCCAGGCAGCCACACCCAGCGCGCCAGCCAGATAGACAGATGTGCCCTGCGCCGTACCCACAGCCAGGTCCAGGGCATTGTCATTGTTCGCATCGCCCACAGCCAGCGTGTGTGGTCCAAAGCCACCCAGATTCACTTCATCGTTGCGGCTGAAGACGCCTCGGGTGTTGTAATAAATTTTGGTGGCCAGCGCGATTGGGCCAGCACTGGCGGGTCCCGCGGCAAAGACAAGATCGAGCATTCCATCGTTGTTCAGATCGCCCCAAGCGACCCCAGCCGAAGGCGCGGTGGCCCGGCTGCCGGTGATCACCGACGTGGCGGGCACAGGGGTCAGGGCGGTTTTGAGCAGTGGCGCAAAATTGGTAAAGACGAGACTTGGCCCATCCCGGTTGGTCACGGACAGGTCCAAATCGCCGTCCTGGTCCAGGTCTACCCCCCGCAAGCTCCATATCTGGCCGCGCACACCGTCCGCCGATAGCTGCGGCTGTCGTACAAAACCCGTGGAAGTCTGCTCGAAAACCAGCGGCGACACATTGGCAACGGCCAGGTCCAGCTTCCCATCCCCGGTAAAATCGCCCCAATCCAGGCTGAACGGGGTCAGGAAGCGATCGGTGCGCAGAGTAAAAGCCGTGTTGAAACTGGTTCCTCCCACATTATGATAGATACGGGCCTGGCGCATGAGAGGATAGGCCGCGGCCAGGTCCAAATAGCCGTCCCCGTCATAATCCCCCCAGACGAAATCATAGGGCAGAAAGCTGGCAGACGTATCCACATTGCGGTGCAGAGAAGCAGGAAATTTGCCACTGCCGTCATTGACAAACAATTGTACCGAATTGGGGAAGAGTCCCAATGCCAGGTCCAGATCGCCGTCGTTGTCCACATCGCCGGGGACGACAGCAGCCGTGGCCCGCTGGCTGACACAGCCGCCGTCGGCATCGGACAGCCGGGAAAAAGCCCCTCCTGTGTTGCGAAAGAACTGCACCGGGCAGGCGGCGTTGATGGCGTTGGTACTCAAAACCAGGTCCAGATCGCCGTCTTTGTCATAATCGCCGGGCGCGGCCCGCACAAAGGGATAGGTCGAAGTAAAGCGGCTGGATTCCTGGATGGCTGTCCCCTGTATTGTATAGAGATAGCTGAGACCGACGCCATCGCTTTCGTCGCCCACAGCCACCAGATCGAGCAGCCCATCGCCCAAAAAGTCCCCCCAGGCCACGCCAAAAGTGCGTCTCCCATTGGACCAGAAGAAATGCAGTCGCCCATTGTCGTTGCGATAGATGGCAGTGCCCACAGACGATCCCAGGGCCAGGTCCAGATCGCCGTCCCGATCAAAATCGCCCCAGTCCAGGCTGAGCGTGCCGCCGCGATCACTGGAAAACCAGGTGGCAGCGCGGGCCAGTGTGGCCCCGGCCCCCACCAGCGCATCCACCTTCACAATCGTTTGGGTCTCATTGCTGCTCGCGGCCCGTTGTTCGTTGCCCTGTTGATAGGTGGCAAAGGCTTGGTTTTTGAGAACAGAGCCGTCGGTCTGGCCCACCAGCCGTCCGCTAAATCGGCGCACGGCACTGGTTCCCGGCGCGATGGAGGCAATTGTCCAGCTAATCTGCCGGGTTTCTGTGACCAGAATTGTCCCCCCCAGAGGTTCGGGAATCTCCTGGGCTTCGATGATCTTCTGGCAGGCCACATTGGGGATACATTCGATGGGTTCCTGTAGCGCGCCCCGGGGCAAGACATCCAGCAGAGAGACATTCCGGATGGTGGCTGTCGTATTGTTGGTCACGCTGATGGCGTAGGTAATCAGATTTCCGTTGACCGCCTGCCCATCTGGTGCCAATCCATCAGATACATTCTTCCAGACAACGACCTCGCCATCCGTCACCCCGCGCGCGCCGCCGCGGATTAACAGGTCGGCCACCCACTCCGGGACGTCGACAGATGTCACAGGCCGCCCGGTAGCCGGCAGCCCCGTAGGGATGGGCACATCCAGCAGTAGGGGTTGGCCGGGGGTGGGTGCTTGGCCGGTGGTCAATATCTGCGTGTCGGTCAATGCCTGGGTAGCTGTTGCCGGCTGGGAGGCGACAACGGAAAGCCCCTGTCCGGCGGATGCAGCGATGGGCTGGGGCTGGTCCGCGGCGGCTGCCAGACCTGTCACAAAGAGGCCGGCCAACAAAAGCGCGGCAGCGAAAGCCAGCGCACCGCGGCCGTAGGCGAGATTTCGTCGATCATAAAATCGTTCCAGCGAATGCCACATCAAATCAGATTCCAATGTACGCCGGTTTCTCAACTGGCACAGTCAGCAATGAAAGCAGAAACACAGATTGGACGAATTTTTCCGCACTTATCAGCAACGAACAGTGGCTGCTTTCCAGGCCATCAACAGTTCGGGCTGAACCAACTGGTCGCGCTGGGGCCAGTCTCCAGGACATTCCCGCGGAAGTCTCTATAAGTGGCTACGACAAAATAGGCGCGGCCACAAGCAGGCAAGGTTGTGTCTGTAAAATTCGTGACCAGCGGTCCGGTTTCAGCCACGGCAGCAAAGTTCATATCGCTCACATTGGCCCGATAGAGCCGGAAACCCGAAATGCGTTGCTGATCCTGGGCCGCATAGCTCCAGGTCAGTTGGTTTTGGCCCGACCCGTCCACACTTCCCGACAGATTGAAAGGATCGGAAGGAATCACCTCCCTGGCGGTGATGCGCACCGACGCGCTGGCCGTTTTGGATGTGGCCGGGTTGCCCGCGGGATCGTTGGTAGCCGTCAACACAAACTCCGTAATCGTCCCATCGTATTGCAGAACCATCTCCCCGTCAAAGGGCCGGGTTCCAAAGTTGAGCGCCTGGGTTCCCTTGCCATCCAGCATCAACGACGTGGCCGAATTGGCGGACCAGGAAATCTTGAGCAACGCGCCCACCACGACTTCATATTCATTGGTCCCAATTTGCCGCACCTCATCCAGATTGGTGGGGGTGGCCCCGCTTGTCACGCCGAAATAGACAATATTGGGGGGCGGCACAGCCGTGGGCGCGGGTGTGGGCGGCACAGGTGTAAAGGTTGCGGTGGGTGTGGGTGTGGGTTCCAGCGCGGTTATATCCACCTGAGATGTCACACTTTTATCCACATTTACTGCCGTGAGAATGAAGAATGTGGTCTTATTGACCGTCACTGGCAACTTGCCCGTGCGGCTGAAGGATGTGTTCAAGGAGATGTCCGGGCTGAAAACGGTTACGCCGGTCAGATCGCCCTTGATGGACCAGGTAAGGGTAATCCGTTGGGAAGCGCCCTGTACAACCTCCTTGGGGCTGGACTGGAAAAACTCGATGACAGGCGCACCGGGCAGTGGTGTCGCGGTGGGCTGGGGCAAGACAGTCACCGAGACTTCCTGGCTGAATGCATCGCCGCCCAATGTCGTAGCCCGCAGGAGATAGGTGGTGCTTTGGCCGGGAAAGACCTGTCGGCTGCCCTCAGGAGGCAGTTCCGCACCGATACCCTCAATGCTTACAGAGGGCGCACTCTGCACGCGCCAGGTCACATTCACCGGCTCGCCCGCAAGGACTGTGGTCGGCTGCACATCAAAGACCAATACCCGCGGGTTGGGCAGGGGAGTCGGGGTGGGCGTCCACACGATCACCGACGAACTGCTTTGGGCTGCAATCGGGTTCTCAACCGACGGGTTGCTTGCCTCAATCCGGAAGGTAGTATCGGTCTTGGGTTCCAATGCAATCGAGCCGACAAACTGATCGGTGGGCAGAGCCTGGGGGTTGCCATTTGTATACAGCGTGGCACTGTCCGCGCGGGATATCTGCCAGGCCACAACGACATTTTCGCCCAAAACTATCGTATCCCGATCCACAGAAAGTTTAACCTCTGGGTTGACCGGGGTGACAAAGACCTTCACCTCTTTGCTTTCGTCAAAAAGCAGAGGGGGAATGCCTAATCGGCTGAGCAGATTCCGGGAGGTCACTTGATAGGTCGTGGAACGGACAGGCATTACCACCGCTGTTCCCTGGGGTTGGGTCTCGAAGCTGACCGCGTCTGGCGGGGCCAATTCCAGCCCGGCAAAGCGCGAGGCTTCCCAGGCCAAAACCACAGGTGTGCCCGCGCTCACCACATTGGGTTCCGCGTCCAGGACATAAACCCCAGGCGAAAAGGCTATCAGCGCGGTGATGAGCAACAGCAGAAAGGTGGAGAAAATCGCCCATTTGCCGATCAGCGGTTTGGTGACCACTTGACCGGCAATGGTTCTGGGGAACTGCTGTCCCCCCAGGGGTGTGGCGGTAATCGTGAATTGATAGGTCTTGTTGCGCAACCCCATCATCCGCCGCTGATGGGGTTCGATAAACATTGTGACTTCCTGGCTCTCGCTTGGGTTTAGCCGAAGCTCGGCTTGGCGGGAGAAAGTCTGATTGACGTTGGGCAGAAAGAATTCAAATTCCAGGCCCCGATCGTCATCCCGGCCTTCCACCTGCACCTGCACCACATTATTGCCGTTGTTGCCAATCGCAAACTCGGATTCAGTGACCGGGTTGTTATAGGTGGATTCCTGTTTTTTGCGCGAGAGATCGCCGATCAACACCTCGTAATACGGGTTGATGTGGAGCGTAGCCCCCAGTTGGGAATAGCGATCTGTATATTCCGGCGATGTGATGCTGATGGCAAGGTAGTGGCTGCCCGCTGTGCTGAAAGGCATGCGGGGCGGGGTAATGGTGACAGTCACAATCCCCGACTCTTCTTCGTTCAAATTGATCTGTGCGGGCAGAATCACCACCCAACTGGGATCGCAGCCCTCCACCTGCACGTTGAAGCTGGCGACCAGATCGCCGCCGTTGGTGATGTTCAGATGCAAGGCCACTGTCGAATCTACATCAGCCACCAATTCCCGGTCAACCAGAGTTGCCAGGATCATCTCATCCACGTGATCCAAAACGGGTGTGACAATCGGGGTGTAGGGCAGGGGTTCGGCATAGAGTGCGCCGCTCCCATTGCCGCCGCGATGCCCGTTCCCAAAGCCATTCCCGGCGGCTGCTCTGCTTGCACGGCCAAAGCCGCTGCCCGCGGAGCCACCGGGGCCAGCACTGACGACAGCCAAAGGAAAGGCACTTGCCCCGCCGCCATTGCCAACAGGCGCGGGTGACACAGATGCCACGGGCGGAGCGGGCGTGGGGCTGGGGGGGGCTGCGGAAGAAACAACCGGAGGCGGCACAGATCCCGGCCCGGCAACGCCAAAACGACCGGGGCCTGGCGCAGCCGACGGCGCGCGCGCGGCTGTGACGCCCTGCGTCCCCAGCAGCAGAATGACCGTATATGGGCCGAATTCCACAGTATCCCAATTGTTCAGGGCTGTGGGCCTATCCGCACTGATGGATTGGCCGTCCAGCCGCGTCTCGTTTTGGTCATCGACAACGACCAACTGAAAGGGCTGCCGTCGGTGATCCAACACACAATGAAAAGCCGCCACTCTTTCACCGGGCAGAAAAATGTCGTTATCCGGGTGGCTGCCGATATTCGTGATGCCCTTGTCCGGTGTCAGGTCGTAGAACTCCACAACCCCATCCGGGCGGATAATTTCGAGTTGATCAGTTATTGGCAAAGGTTAAGTTATGAAGTGGTCAGGTGATGGAATGGATGGGCGAACAAAACGGGAGCAGACAGGCATGGATTAGCCGAGAAATCCCAAATCGGTGAGCAGGAAGGCCCACATAAAGATAACAACAGCAGCACTGCCCACAACGACGAATAAGGGCAAAATAAACCAGGAAAACCAGGAACGCCGCCGAATTTCCACGGTGGCTTCGTGGATAACCAGCGGCATATCTTCAGCCTCCAGGGATTTGGAGGCAATGCGAAACGGGACAGTCTGCTTTCGGAAGGAGCGGGTCGGCTCGATCACCAGCTCCAGGAAGAGCGAATCGCCCGGTTCGATTTCCGGGGTCTCCGTCCACGCGTCATCGATTTTGCGGGTTACCCGCCGAAAAGGGACGCCATTGGCATCATAGCGCAGGTCTGGCATGGCCGGGGGCAACGCGCCCGGCCCGGAATAGGCTCCGTGGCCGTTGCTGCCTCGGCCGGCGCTGCCCCGGCGGCCATTCACAGCCAGGGCGGTGCCCGCCACGGGTGCTGGGCCAGCCACAGGCATAGCGGGTGCAGCCACCTGTGCAGCCCCTGGCGCGGCGGCAGTGGATGCAGGTTGTTTCCCCCCCGCAATCACTTCTTCCATATGGGATGTACCGAAGCCCGCGGCCTGTGCCCGTTCCGCATCCCGCTGCTGTGCTCTGGTCAGCGGGGCTTGGGCACCGCCAGCAACATTCTGAATTTGACCGGCATGCCTCTGCACCCGCTCCACCGAACGCACGCCCCGATAAGCGCCCATAGAGCCTTGTGCGGCCCGCCGCAAAGCCGCGCCCCCCAACGCATTGGGCAAGAAACCACCCAGGGCATAGAGCAAACCAGCGCCGGCCCCGGCCACATCTGCCACCTTTGTGGTGGCCTGTCCCGCGCCCTTTAGCTTTGCCAGCCCAGCGCCGGCCCCGGCTTTGGCCTTGCCCAATCCTGCACTTGCGCTCTCTTTGGCAGAGCCAAGCCCCTGGGCAGCGCCGTTGGACGCGGCCGGGGCAACCGGCATTTCATAGACAGCCTCGGCCTGCTGTATCTGCACTGTCTGGGCACGGAACTGTAGATTCTCCCACTCTTCCTGGCTCAGGGGAACCCAGTCCTGCACGGTGCGTCCGACCAGTGGCGTCCCTTTGTAGAGCAGGAAAAAGCGCAGCGCGCCCTTGGCATCGTCGGCCCGCACAAGATAGGCGCTGATCACATTGCCCAGATTGTCCAGCGCCAGGGAAAAGCGACGGCGACGGCGACGACGGGACGCGCCAGCCAGCCAGGCCAGCAAAAGCCAGGCCAGAACCACCGCCAATACACTGGCCAGCAACGCGAAGATACGCAGCCACGTCTGACCCGTAAAAATAAAACGGGGGGCCGGGGGCAGCAGGTTCAAAGAGAATTTGGTTGTCTCCAAATATCCATTGGTGTCTGTGGCCTGGATGGTGATGATGTGTTCGCCCTGGGCATACGAGCTGCTGTCCAAAGAGAAGACAAAAGGTGGCTCCACCCGTCGATCCACTCGCACGCCGTCTATCAGTAAATCCACCGCGCCCACACCGGCCAGGGCTTCTACAGCCACCGACACAGTCAGTTCATCGCCCACATAGACCCGGCTGCGATCGATCGTCGCCTGCAACTTCAGCGGATCAACCACAGTAACAGTGACGGTTGTCTCGCCCTGGTTCCCCGCGCTGTCCACTGCCCGCACGCTCACCACATGGCTGCCTTCCACCAGCCGGCCCGTATCCCAGGCGAAGGCATACGGCGCGGCTGTGGCAGAGCCAATCGACTGGCCGTCCACCAGGAACTCGACCGAGCGGACAGGCCCTGGCGCGCTGATGGAGGGAACCAAATCGACGATACCGCCCACCTGCTGGCCGTCGCGCAGGCCCGGCAGCTCAATTTCCATCTGGCCTGGCTGCGCGACCAGCGAGACCAGACTTTGCACAGGGCCAGCAACAGAACCGCTGCCTGTATTGGGTGAACTTCCGGGGGTATTGGTGCTTGTGCCAATCGTGCCACCTTCCGCCAGATTCACCGAAATGGAATGGTCCTTGCCATCGGCAGGAAGCGCGGAGGTGTAGCGCAGTTGATAGCCCCGCTGAAAGAGAGAACCCAGGGCCAACATCCGCAGCCGAGTGGCCGCGGCTGTATCGGTCACAAACGGCTTGGCTTTGATGCGCAGACCATAGGCTTCCATGGCCGAGGCAGGCTGGGATTTAGGGCTGAAGGCAAAGAGGTAGATGGGGATATTGACCTGATCGGCCCGGGAGTAGACATCGGCCAGCGGCAAAGAATTGATGTTCTCCACGCTGTCGGTGACAATAACCACCGCCTTGCGGTTCACATCCAGAAGTTCGGCCCGGTTCATCGCCTCCACAGACACCCGGTTGAGTGATGTGTAGTTCCCCAAAACACTCAGACCGTCAATGGCGGCCAACAGGGCCGTCTTATCGCTGGTGGCGGCCTGGACAAGCTGCACATTGTCCTCAAATGCCAACAATACCGCCTGATCCGTCGAACGCATCCGCTCCACCAGACCGCGCAGGCCAGATTTAATCTCCTCCAAATCCGCGGCTTCCGTGCTCAAATCCACAGCCAGAACCAATCCAATCGGCTGGCTTTCGTCTGGCTCCAGGGTGATGGACCCGGCAGGGACTTTGCGCCCATCCTCAAAAATTTGAATGTCAGCGGCGGTGAGTTCGGGCAGAGGGACGCCCAAATCGTCGGCTACGGTCAGATCGATAATCACCTTTGGAAATGCGGACGCGTCCACTTTGTCAACCAGAATCTGGGATGCTTCCTGGGCCTGGGCCTGCCACAAAAAGACCAGTAGCCCGATTGTGGCTAAGAAGAATGCCTGTGTCGCTGTAATTGCCGCTTTTCTGCCCATTGGTTATCAATCCATCGGCGTGGGTATAAATTGTAGTACAAATGACCCGCTACACGTAGAAAAAAAGCCGGATTTTACCGGCCTGTTTAGTCAAGCATCGGCCAGGGTCAACCGAATCGCATGTTTGTAAAAAGGGGCTATGTGGATGGCCTGCGTTGCTGTTGCGCTTTCGCCCGGATAGGCATCCGGGGCCACGGCCCGCACAGTCACAGGCCGGGGGCCTGCGGGAATGCCCGGCTGCTGCGCGTGGCGGACGTGCAGCAGCACATCCTTCTGCGCGCCGGGGAAGAGAATAGGACCTGGCCCCAGCGCATACCATTCGGGCGTTAGTCCTTCAATCTCCAGTTTGAACTGGGCACCAGGCACAGTCCCCAAATTCTTCACAGTGATAACACCCTCCAATCGGGAGTCGACCGCCAGCGTGCGGTCGCTAAACTGTAGACTGACACTAATAGAGTTGGAGATGCCTTCGCTCAACACAAACCGGAAGGTATGCTCGCCGATATGCACCACATCCCGATCGTAGACATCCATTGCACCACGGGGTGGCAACTGACGGTTGCCGCTATCCACCTGAATAGGCAACTGGCTCAGATTCACCAAACGATAGCTGCGACTGCCGCTGGTGGCGATCAGTTGGGCGTGTCGGGCTTCGATACCCGCGCCCCGCCCACCTTCCAGCACAATATCATTGCGGGGATCGCTGCCAATGTGCAGAATAGCCTGCTGCAGGCCGTATTCCTTGCGCCAACCATCCCGATCAGTCACTTCAACGCGATTGCGTGTCTTTGGTGCATCCATAGCGACTTCTCGACTTTATCAATATTCATTGGGGTGAATGCGTAAGATTATAATAGCACATCTTACATTTGTACAGTCGTTGAATCGGAAAAATAATAATAGGGCGACCGCGTCAAACAGGTATGACTCTACTGCAAAAAGCCTTTTGAGCCACTGATAGACACTGATAAACGCTGATAAAAAGAAGGATTCTCTCCTAAAATTCTCCGCGTCTCCGCGGGAGAAATTGACCTTTTTACAGTGGACTCAGGTATAGAAAAGATAAAAGTGTTCTGTCAGGGGCTGAATATCCCTGGGATCAACTCAGGAGTGCGCTGCCAGCCAATTCCTCCAGGGCCAGGGCAATCTGTCCCCGCAAGTCGCCAACAGCGATCTGCACCGATGGCCCGTCGGCTGGCACAATTGGAGCGGACCAGAGTTCCTTCAATTCTTCGTCGCCCTCTATCAGACCCACAAGATCGTCCAGCGTATGGCTGCCATCCAACAGCGGCAACAGCGAGCGGGGGCGGGGCGAGAGCTTGACCCGGCGCAGACGCAGATCAGTCACTGTTTCCCGCTGAGTTGCTTCCCAGACAGCCCAGGGACTGGCTGCCGGTCGCGGGGCAATTCCTGTGGAAAAGGAGCCTGGATGCAGATGAAAAGAGACCAATTCACCGCTGGTGCAATAGGCCTTCAATAGATTTTCAGCCAACAGCCGTTTGTCCTCAGCCTGCCGCTCCGGGTCGGCCCCGGTCAATGCCGCGTACAGATCCGCGCGCAGATGGGGGTTATTTTCTATCAATTGGGAATAGGCGGCATTTTGTAGCTCGGCCAGTGTGCAACGGGCCGGCCAAACAGCTTTCAAATGGGTAAAGGCCACAATTGTCACCGGATGATCGGTGGTCAGTTTTGCTCCATCGCCTGCCACAAATTCAACCGACGCGGCCTCTGGATCCGTGCCTGGGGCCAACAAGCCTTTGGCCCTGGCAGCAAAGCAGAGTTCATCCAGCACGCCCGGATCAATACTTTTGGCAGGGCGCAACGGCTGGCGGCAGAGCAAAGAACGGCGGAAGGTGCGGTTGACCACAAAGTCCAGATATTGGCCCGTTTCCCCGTTGGCTGGCACTGTCTCCGCCAAATCGCGCGCCACCTCTTCGGGCAGAGAGTCCGTCATACCCGTGCTCAGTTCGGCGTCTGCCACATAAACGAGGTCGTGCTTTGCCGCGTGGGTCAGAAATTCGTGGAAGTAACAGGGATCATTCACTTCTTCCAGTTCGTCGTGCAAAAAGAGAGCATCGGTGCGGTCGGGCATGGCGAGGATGCCGTTGACATAGCCGTGGAGAAGGTGCTCGTAGGCCGCAGGAAACGAACTGAGCCGATAGGACGCATTCTCTGTGGCGTTCATCAGAAAACCCATCAGTTCCTTGGCGGCTGCGGCCCGGGCGGCTGGCTCCTCTATTTCCCGGATGTGATAGAGCATCATCCGGCGCATGGATTCCAGCATATGCCAGCCGGGATAGGTATTGTAGCTGACGTAGGCCACCCCATTGGGGTTGAGCGCGCTGTGGCAGAGAGCCAAAAGGCTGTCGCGCACAGCCGGTTCCACCCAGGAATAGATGCCGTGGACGATGACAAAATCGAAGCTGCCCAGGCTGCCATCCCATTCCGTCAAATCCATCTGATGCAGTTCCACATTCCCCACACCCAATTGGTCGACAATCTGGCGGCCTTCGGCAATCTGTCGCGCAGAGAGATCAATTCCTACCATCTGGGCATCAGGCAAAGAAAAAGCCAGGGGAATCAGGTTATAGCCCGCGGCACAGCCAATTTCCAAGACCCGGCAAGAGCTTACAGGCGCAACCGGCAGCCCGTAGAGACGGGCAATCGTAGCCAAATTATCGGGATGGGTGAAAGCGTAGGACCAGCCGCCGTAGGGAATCCGATCGTAACTGGTCATTTGGTTCATCCTTCCAGCAATCCGGCCAGCGCCATCCATTCCAATCGATCCTGTACAATTTGCGCTACCCGATCGGCCAGGGGAATGGCCGGGGCGTCCGCGCCCAGTTCCTGCTTTACATGCCAATGGCCTTCTTCCAATGGGCCGCCCAGCAGTTCGGCGCACAGATCGTCCAGCGTGCGGCTGCCGTCCAGACGCAACAACAGATAGCAGTCCGGTTCGTCCAGCAGCACCCGTTTGTGGAGCAGATTGCAGACGCTCCGGCTGTTCTGGCGCACTTGCCAGCGTGCCCAGCGGCTGGCCACGGGTTTGGCCGAGATTGTTGTTGTCAGGTGGGGGTTGTGTCGATGAAGTTCGATGAGCACAGAGCTGGTGGCGTACGCTTTGAGGATATTGGCGGCCAGCACCTGGGCGTCTTTTTTGTCTGCGTCCCGTTTGCTTGCACTCTTTTGATTGGCTCCGCGGCCCGCTTCGTGTGCGACCCGGCGGCTGGCCTCTTTCAGCAGATCGTCGAAGGAGATGCGTTGGGGCCAGACCTCGCTCAAATAGTCGAATGCCTGAATAGTCACCGGATGGTCCGTAGCAATCGAGGAACCATCGGGGCTGATATATTTGAAGGCGGCCGGCGAGCCTTTGGGTCTATCCACGGCTTCGGCCTGGGCATTGCTGGAAAAGTAGAGAGACGCCACCGCGGCCAGGGAAGGTCTGGCGGATAGCTCAACCGGCTGGTGACAGATCAGCGAACGACGGAACATCCGGTTGCGTACAAAGTCCAGGTACTGTTCCGCCTCCACCCGGTTGCGGGCAGATTCCTGGATCACCTTGGCCACATTGGCGGGCACATTCGATGCCAACATACTGGCAAATTCTGTGTCGCCCAAATATTGCAGCCCGGCAGCCTCACATTGCGCCACAAATTCCCGCAAATAAAAGGGGCGATTGACTTTCTCCAGTTCGTCGTGCAGTAGCCCGGCGTTGGAGCGACCCGACTCGTCCCCCAAATGGGCCTGATAGTCGTGTACCAATTGGCGATAGGCTTTGTAAAAACCACTGAAGGGAACTGTGCGGGCTTCGCCGGTTTCCGCCAACAGATCGATCCAGCGCCGGGCTTCGTTGGCCCGGGCCAGGGGCTGCTCGATGCGCCCCGCGTGAAAAAGCATTCCATCGCGCAGGGCATTCATAAAATGGCCGCCGGGATACGCGTTGTAGCTGATATAGCCGATGCCGTTGGGGGTCAACAAGCGCCGATAGACCGCCAGCAATTGGTCCCGCACGGGCTGGGGAACCCAGGAGAAAAAGCCGTGGGCAATAATATAATCGAAGCGGCCCAAGGAATCATCCAGCGCCATCACATCCAGGCTGTGGAGCGCCACATTGGACACCGCCAGTTCATCAACCGCCTTTTGGCCCATCGCGATCTGGCCGGGGGCAAAGTCGATGCCGACAAATTCACTCTCCGGCAGCGCCATGGCCATCGCGACGAGATTGTAGCCCTGGGCACAGCCGATCTCCAGGACCCGGCAATGGGCCACTGGCGCGGGCTGCATGCCCAGCAGTGTGCCCACAGCAGCCAATAAACTGGGGTGGGTCTCCGAGTGGGTGAGGCCGTCGTAGGGGACTTCTTCGTAGCTGACAGTCAGATCGGGTGCGTGGGCGTCTTGCCAAGTCATACCCTGCGCCCCTCCTGTCGCCGCTTCCAAGCATAGAGCAGGAGATTGTGACCCCACTCCATCCCCGCGCGAATCTCTTCCCGGCCAGCGCTGCCATTACGACGGTCGCCCTGCCACAGACAGGCGTAATCGTACGTGGAGAGAACCACCCCGCCATCAGCAGCCAGGGAAGCAGCGGATTTGGTTTCGTATCCGCTGGGTGGCTGGGCGAAAAAGAAGGGTTCAGCCAGCAGTCCGTCGAGCCGCTGGACATTGCGGGGCCGGCTGCCCAACGCGCTGATGAGAAGGGAAAAGGAGCCATTGGCCGAGGGATTTTCGCCGCCTTCCCGGTGACAGCCCTCGACAAAAAGCGTGCCCCCCTTGCGAATAAACTCAGCCAGATTGCGCACAGTAGCATCGTCCAGATTGAAAGTGTCCTTTGCCACCAGCGCGAGGAGTGTATATTCGCTTAAGTCGCCGTTCAAATCGATGGCATCATTCACCAGCACCCGCATCTCCGGCTGCATACTCACGCTGCGGGCCAGGTTTAGGAGTCCCTGCCCGTGGCCGTGGCTGGCCATTGGCGACAGATAGGCCACCCCCACCAGCACAGTGGAACGGGCCAAGGGTGCCACAAGCGGGCGGAAGCGCATATCGATCTCGTTGACTCCGGGGCGATAGAAATCCGCGGGATTGGTGATGGGTCCGTGGGCAGCCCGGCGCAGGATGCGTGCGATCTCCACCTGGGGGCTGTCCGGGCGGGCGGCCACGGTTTCCACATTGTAGCCAGTGTAAACAAAAAAAGGATTGTCCCCGTACTGCCCATTGACAGGCTGGGGCCGGCTCTCGTCGTAGGTCAGGAGCATATGCAGAGGGCCATCCCGGTATTGGCCCAGGTCATAGGCCGCGGGTTGCTCCACCACGATCAGATTGCCGCCCGGATCGATGGCCGCACCGGGCAGAATGTAGACCGTCTGGCTGGGCGGCTCGCCAGCAATGACTTCCAGCCCCACCAAAATGCCTGTGCCGTGGCCGTTGAGGGCGTGCATCTGCTGCTGGTAGCGGTGGTATTCGTGTGCTTCCTGCCAGACCTCAGCCGTGACAGCCATGCCGTCAAAGGCACTGACCCGGCGTCCGGGGTTGTGGCGGATCAAAGAGGGAAGTGTCATGGGTGGGATTCCGTGGTGCGCTTTTCCAGAGTGGGACAGTTAAAGCCGAAAGAGAGGGGGAACCGAAAGGAAGGGAGGAGCGTGAAATTTTGCCGCGCTATCCAGCCACCCACGTTGTACGGATTTGCCCGAATCGCGGACAGATATACCCCTGTCATCTCTCGTCCTCATTGATTTCGATCTGCAATGTATAGGTCGTGTGCACGGGCTTTTCCCGGTCAATAATTTCGGAGATATGCTTCTGCCAATACATCTCTGGCTGCTCGTCGGTCAAGCGGTCGGCGGGCAAACGCAGAATGACTGTAAAAGTATGGGGGCGGTTATCGCGGCCCAGGGCAACACTGTTGCCCAATTCGGCCCGATTGCCCACGACAAAATTGGCGGCCCTGTGTTCGATGATCAACACTTCGCCGCCTGTGTAGATCTCCAGATATTCCTGAAGGCCGCGGGCCGTGCCCCGTTTTTGATAGAGCCGCCGGGCCGCTTTGAGCAGGGCACGCCGCTTGGCTTCGGGCCACGTGGGGTCCAGCGTAAGATCGAGCCAGGAGGCCAGCCAGGGCAGCATATCCACAGGCGTTACTGTGGGATCAAACACATAGGGAATCTGGCGAATCTGTTGGCTGACCGGGGCCCAGAAGCTCTCGAAAAGCATCAAAAAACGGCCCATCAGTTCGTCACGGGTATAGAGCGAGGGCAGATAGCGCACATACGATCCCTTGGCCGAGACAGCAATCGCCAGGCTCTCCTCATCCCGGATCACCTCGCCATCGGCCACAGCCCGGGCCAGGATCACAGCCGATACATCCAGCGTCCTGTCGCCCTGGGTAGGGCCGATAACCGTATGCAGGATATATTCGTAGGTTTCACCTGCACCCACGCCAGCCACAAAATCAAAGGCCAGATACAGGCTGTTCTCTATGGAACGCACAGTGGGGCCGGGTGGCCCATCGCCCTGAAGACGGCTGCTATTCTCAAAAAGCAGTCCATCGGGCATCCGGACTTCCAGCCCGCAGGAAGCCAGGTCCATTCCCGGCTGAACACGCACATAAAAATCCAACGATTCGCCGGGGAAACGCCGATGGAAGTCGGCCACCAGGGCCACCTCCACCTCTTTGCCCCGGGGGACGGCTGGCTGTTGGCTGCGCTTGGCAGGCTCGGCAATCACACCCCGCGCCACCAGGGCATAGGCCGCTGCTAGATTCTCCCGTCCCGTTTCTTCTGCCACACGTCCACCTGATTTGTGAAACTATCGCTGATTTGTGAAACTATCGACTGCTTCCGTTGATGGGGGTCAGCGGGCGGTTGCGATCCCGCGGTCCTGTATAGTTGCCGGCCCCATTGGATATCAACCCCAGGGCTGTTTGCTCAGTAAAAATGGTGATTGTCGGCTCCAGCAGACAGAGTACCCCATCCCCATCCAGCGATAGCATCTGGCGGATGGGCACAGCCGCGTCCAGCCCCCGATCGATATCGGAAATCTCGATTTCGTCCGTGGGCGTCGGCTCGCGGGAGGGCACAATCCGGCGGCTCTCCGCCCTCACATCGCGCACGTGGCGCACACCGGACACCTTTTGCAACAGAGCCAGAATTTCCGAGAGATAGAGGTCCCGGCCAAAGGGCCAGCCTTCCCAACGCCCGCCCACCACAGACTCAATAAAGTCCTCTTTGCCAGCCAGAGGCAATGGGGCCAGGAAGGCGCGCAAGGCTTCCAAAACCCGCGCCCGCACCAGGTCCGGGTTGAGATTGTCCTCGGCGATGACTTCGACAAAGACACGCACGCCCATATAGGTGGGTTCCCGAACGAGAAGGGTCGTGGTCAGCAGCCGGTATTCGTCCAAAAAGCTGAGTATCTCCTGCTGCACGGCCGCGGAGAGAGCCAGTCGGCTCAGGTCCCCTTCGGCTAGGGAGCTGCGGCACTCCGGCACCACCAGCACTTCCACCATTCCAGGCGGGGGAGACGACGGCCCCTGGCCCGGTGTCAACACTTTGACCCGGGCCACCGCGCGGCTGGCCTTGTAGGTCAGGTCCTCAAAATCGGCCGCGGTGACAGCCCTCGATTGGGCACGCAATTCGTGGGGAACCCGCAATTTGGCCTCATCCAGAGTCTCCGCGTCCCGCCCGCCGTCCGCGGCCTGCAAATTGGAGACCGAATCGATATAGGGCAAAGTGGACAAGAGCACATTGATCCGGCCAGCGGGCACATTGCCCTGCACACCGCCCCCGGCCCGATAGCTGGAAAAACGCACCAGCCGATTGGCCTCGGGAATCCTGCCGTATTGGGCAATCGCGCCATCCCGCTGGCGGATATTCGGCCCCAGGGCAATCTCGCCTGTGGACACATCAATTGTGTAGTGGCGGTCATACCGGGAGGAGCTGGCAAAATTTTCCACACGGCTCCAGGCTACAAAGACAGTTTCGCCAAAAACCCGTTCCTCAATCTCCAGCACCTCTTCTTCATTGGGCTGAAGAATGGGGGCGTTGCGCAGACGGAAAGTCTGGCCTGCCTCGCCAGTGGTGACGCCCAGCTCTTCGTTGTTGATCAACACCGCGTTGGTGGCAGAGACCGTTGCCCCCAATGCATAGGCTTCCACGCCTTTCACCCGTGGCGAGCGGGTGTATGTCCCCTGGGAGACCCGGCGCTGTTCAAACCGACAACGGAGCCAAAAGGCACTGATGCCCTGCACATCGTCTGGACGGGCGTGCATGGGCAGGTAGAAATGGATCTGGCCGATGGGATTGTTCAGGCCACCGGTTGTGTCCCGTTCCCCGGTTGCCTGGCTGGGCGTCAATTCGTACCATTCGCCGTCACCCAGAGAGCACTCCCAGACCAGCGGCGGGTCGTCCCGGCGGATGCCCGTGGCCTGGGTGGGAATGCTGGTGACCTGGAGGCGCAGGATATACCCGGCCAAAGGGCAACTGTCATCAAAGCCCAGATAGAAAGTGTCGCCTTCCTGGGGGAACTGATCCCGAAAGACGCGGGCGTCTTCCACGGCCAATCGGGCCAGATAGTTGCGGGCAAAATCCACGCCCCGGCGCAGTTGGGTCAACCGCGGGCTACGAATAGTGAGCGCGTCGTCGGTGGTGAAGACAATCTGCTCTTCGTTTTCCAGCGGGCGGGTGGCAACTTCGTAGTGGCGGGGAACCACCGCGATGCTTTCCGTGTCGTCCCGCACAGGGAAAGGAACAGAGAGACGGAAGGTCAACTCCGTGCGCGCGCTGCTGGCCGGTTGCAGGGTAATCCCCAGCAAATCCATGAACTTGACGTAATTTTTCTCTGGAACCCGGTTGAGCCGATAGAGCATCGTTTCGGTCATCCAGGCGAAAAGCTCGATCAGTGTAATACCCGGATCGCTCAGGTTGTAGTCGGTCCATTCCGGACAGTATTGGACAATTCGCCGGCGGGCTTCGTCCACCAGGTCTCGCTGAAAACGCAGATCGTCCAGATTGGGTGCAGGCAGCGGCACGGTTGATTCTCCTGAATCCGATTAGAAATCTTCGACTGTGGGCGGCTCGTCCATAATGTAGAAGGGATAGACGATACTGCGCTCGTCGTGGGTATTTTTAATTCTATAATGAATGTCAGCCAAAATAACGCTTTCATCATAGCCCTGATTACGGACAATCTCCACGGCGGTGACGTCGATGCGGGGTTCCCACATGCGCAGCGCCTGCTGCACATACTCGACCAATTGGGCTTCGGTGTTGGCATCGCGAGGGGCAAACATCAACTCCCACACCCGGCAGCCAAACTCCGGGCGCATCACCCGTTCGCCGGGGATCGTCTCCAGAATAATGCGGATGGACTGCTCGATCTCCGCTTCGCCCTGGGTCATGGCCACGCTGCCCTGGGCATTCAATTGCAGAGGCCAATTCAACCCCTGACCAATAAACTCTCGATTGCGCACGTTTTCAGCCATCATTCTCTCCTGCTACACACAAACCCAAAACCGCCAACCCGCTCTTCTCCCCCCCCGCTACGGCCCAATCAGAACTGTTGGAAAGCCCATGGCAATCGTCCCAGGTGGGCCAACGCAGATGGTGACATCGCCCATTCGGGCTGCGGGCCGCCCACCGATGAGGACAGTGATTCCGCCCGGCGGGGCAATGACACCACCCACGTGGGGGACCAGCACTGTCACCAGCGGGCAGACGTGGGGATCGCCGACACAGGCCGCGGGCTGCCCCCCGATGAGGACAGTCGGATTGCCCATCACAATAGTTCCGCCGTGGGCGGTGGGATCGCCCATACGGGCGGCTGGCTGTGGCATCGTCCTCTCCCTAGTTCAGCTTAATCAGAGCACCCTGAACGACTACTATCGCGCTACCCTTCAGGGTGGCCATTGTGCTGGCACTCATTTCAGTGGTCAAGCCTTTGGCCGTCAGCGGCCCCTGAGATTCCAGGTTCATAATTGCAGCCTTCATCTCTGCCTTGGCCGTGGCCTGCATGGAGTAGTTGGCCCCCGCTTTAATCTTTGTGTCCATTGTGCTCTCAGCGTTGATCATCCCCTTGGCTTTGATATTGACATTGCCACCGGCATCAATGTTGATATCCTGTTGGGCAGTGATACTGATGCTGTTGGTCTTCGTATCAATGACAATCTCATTCTTTTCCGATTTATCCCGGATCAGAATCTGCTCCTGGCCGCTGGTATCGTTGAGGACAATAATGTGTCCACTGCGGGATTTGATAATCCGCTCCGTAATATTGCTGCCGTCGTTCACCTGATTGCTGGGCTTGGGGGGCTTATCCTTTTTGTTCCACAGCGTACCTATCATATACGGACGATTGGGGTCGCCGTGCTCAAATGCAATCAGCACTTCGTCGTCCACTTCGGGAATAAAGTAGAAGCCCCGTTCTTTGCCCGCGGCTGGCGCTGCAATGCGCAGCCAATCGCTTTCAACAGGCTGGTCTTTGGTGTCAATAAGCCAGGGATATTTTACTTTTATCCG
>JAHBVF010000004.1 GCA_019637685.1 Caldilineaceae bacterium
ATTGAACCCTACGATTTCAGACTTGGCTGTTGATCTGATACGGCAATACCGTTTGAGCCACGGATTGTTGATGCCGGATGCTTTGATCGCGGCAACCGCATTGTCATTGAATGAACCTTTGGCTACAAAGAATCAGCGAGATTATCGGTTTATTGCTGGGCTTACTCTGCACCAATATCCGTAAACTGTGGAGTTCTTTCCGAATTCTTTTGTCATCCCTTCCCGCAGATGCTATAGTACTGATCAATCGAACTTCCCGGCCCAACCCACTCCAACGCTCCCTTCCTCGACTGGGCCTGAACGTTATCCGCTGCCGCGCGTCTGCGCGCAATATCCTGCACCGCAGTTCTGCCCATACCCGTTCCCCGCGGAGGTTGCCATGCGCACCCGTCTCTTCGTCCATCACCTGCTTTCCCTTCTGATCAGTGCCAGCCTGCTCCTGACTCCCGCCGCGCCGACGGCCCAGGCCCGACCTTTGCCAGAAGAGAGAGCTGCGCCCGCTGCCCAGAAGCCAACCGCGCCCGACGCTGGCGTCCTCTTCCGCACCCGCATTGTCATCGACAGCCCCACCCGCCGCGACCGATTGGACGCAATGGGGATTGTGGTGCTGATGGAGGAGACCGCGGACGGCAGACCGCGGACAGCGGGCGAATCTGGAGTGGTCAGCGGTCCGTGGTCCGCGGTCGTCCTCGTCGACGACGAACAACTGGAGACCCTGGCCCGTCTGCGCTACGAACCCCGCGCCAGCGACGAGTTCGTCTCTCTCGTAGACGCCCACAGCGAAGCCAACACTTGGCTGGCCGCGGGCCTGGCCCCGCTCGTAACGCAAGCTGTTAGCTTGCGGCAGGCGCAAACTGACAGCTTGCGTTACCAGGAACGCGCCGCCGACGCCCGCAAGACTCTGCGCTCCGCGGCCCGCGCCCTGACCCCGGAACAGCGCACAGCCCTGGCCGACCTGACCAGCCTGGATGACGACGCCGACGGGCTGACCAACGCCCAGGAAGCCTGGTGGTGTACGGACCCGCTCAACGCCGATACCGATGGCGACGGCGCATCCGACGGCGCGGAAGTGGCCGCGGCCGCAGATTGGCTGGGCAACCGCCGCGCCGGCCCGCCCAGCACAGGCCGCCCCTTCGCCGGCTGGCCCCCGGCCACCTTCGACGCCACCCGTCCCCCCACCTGTCGCGACGGCGACGCCGATGGCGTGCCCGATATGGCCGAGCGCTGGGAGCTGGGGCTGAATATGAACGCCGAATCCACGGATCGGGACAAATTCGACGACGGCCAGGAGTTGTTCGGGACCACCGAATGGGGACGGGGCGCGCTGCCCCGGGTCCAGGATGACGCCGGCTACATCTTCGCCGAGATGCCCACGTGGGTCAAAGCCCCGGGCAACCACCCCTTTGTGGCCGCCTTCCCCGTGCCGGAGATCGATGTGGTGGCCTCCTCCCTGAAGGTGGAGACAGTGACGACGGTGACGACGGATCACGTCATCAGCGAAGGCACGGAGAAGTCCTACAGCACGGCCAAGACTGAAGGGACGAGTACGAGTGTAGCCAATACTGAAACTTGGAACAATTGGCAAGAAACCTCCGAGTCTGTGCAGGAACGAGTTATCAGGAGTGAACGAACTACGCTTGATGTTAAGTCGTGGTGGGAAAGTTGGAAGCAGAAACGTCTTGAGACAAAAAAATACAAGCAAGCAAAGAAGACAGCAGAAAAAGGATGTAAATTCAAAGACGGTGGTAGCTGGAGTTTTGACCTAAAACCAGAAGGAGTTGGAGTGGGATATCAAACGGGCCAAAAGCATACCAGTTCGCTTCTCACCGATAGTCGTTGTGCGGGTGCGATGCGCGAGGCGCGAACACTCGGATCAGATAAATGGAATAAGGAGTATCCAGACCTCACTCAGAATGCATCTGGTCCAAATATTTATAACAACGTAGATGTTCGCTTTGATCCACTTAATGTTGTGAACTTGCAAAACCAAGTTGTACTCAACAACAACTTTGACACTGATAACATTGTTGCAGGTATTGCTGGTCTTCAATACTCCTACGCGCAAACTGGTGAACTTCTCGCGGACAGTTTGTATGAAATCTCCTATGCACTGAATACTCCTGTAAAAACAACAACGGAGACGAGTGGTCAATCGTGGGGTGGTTCCCAGACAGTAACCACTGGACAATACGAAGAACACACCGTCACCAACGGCGAAGCCTTCTCTAACGGCGAATCCTGGGGCAACGCCACGGCCGCGGACTCCGCCCACGCCGCGGACCTGTGGTTCACCTACAAAGTGCGCAACACCGGCACCGAATACGCCCGGCAGATCGGCAACCTGGCCTTCAACGTTTACATTGGCGACCCTTCGACAGGCTCAGGGCAAGAGACCCCGGCCTACACCTACTTCGTGGCCCCGGACATCGGCGGCGACGGGATGTTCCACAACTTTATGCCCGCGGAGGAGCACACCTACACCTCCCGGCGCATCCCCCTCAGCCTGGAGCAGATGAAGGCTATCGACCTGGGCGGCCCCCTGAGCGTCGTCGTGGAGGACTTCACCTACGGCATCGATGAACTCTTCTACCAGGACGCGGCCAACGCCGGGCTGCTCATCGCCATCGAAGACGGCACGGACGACGGCAACGAGGCCATCGACTCCTACCTGCTACCCACCTGGGGCGAGGAGAGCGTCGTCGATGTGCTGGCCCGCTACTTCCCCCACACAGCCGACGAGAACGGCACAGTCATCGCCATCTGGACCCCCGAATATCGCAGCGACACCCCAGCCTGGTGCGCGGAACCCAAAATCGTGGGCATCGGCGGCCAGCGCACCCTCTGGTGCAAGCACGCCCTCTCCACCGCGGACTGGTGGAACGTTTACACCAATGGCCTGGGCGATGGCTCGGAGGGCTTCCAGGACACCCCGGCCAGTCCCGGCGCGGTGGCCCTCTTCCGTTTCAATAAGGACAGCGATCTGGACGGCTACTCCGATCGTTCCGAGGTCCGGTTGGGCACGAACCCCAACGATCCCGGCGACTTCCCCCGGCCCGAACTCCTGGCCGGGATGCACAGCATTCGCAGCGGCGATAAAGTGACCGCCACCCTCTCCCTGCTCAACACCGGCCTCTACGACGCCTACGGGGTGGAGGCGGTGCTCATCGCGCCCGACGATTCGGTGAGCATCACCAACAATACAGTGGGCGGTTCGGGTCGCGTGCGCGCCCAGAAGCAGGTGATTGTGGGCAGCCGCATCCTCATGCAGACGCCCCTGCC
This sequence comes from Caldilineaceae bacterium, assembly GCA_019637685.1. Lineage (GTDB taxonomy): Bacteria > Chloroflexota > Anaerolineae > Caldilineales > Caldilineaceae > JACQGT01. The sequence continues at coordinate 3,280 of JAHBVF010000004.1, forward strand.
CACGGCCTGGACGCAAGCGGGCCACGCGATCCCCGCGGCGGGGGGCTATTATACGGGCGGGGCGGATCGGACGTATACGTTTGGGGTTGTCTGTGGGAACTCCGGCGGCTGTAGCGTAGGGAGTGGTGCGTGGAGCGTGAACTGGTCTGACAGTAAAGGGATTACGGGGACGCTCAGTTACGGCGATAATTATGCCTCGCCGAGCTTTTTGCCCGTGGGCGCATTCGGCCTGACCCTGGCCCTGCACAGCGGGACGGTGGCGGACGGCGAGAGTTTTACCGTCGCCGCCCGCACGCCCCGGGACACCTTCCAGTACACCATCAATCGCGAGCCGTTCACCGAGCCGCTGGTCATCGTCTCCTACAACGACCCCCAGGGCAACCACCGCTTCATCCTGCCGCCGGCCGCGGCCCACCTGACCAGCCCGTCGGACAATCTGGTCGCCTTCGCCGGGCAGATGCTAGACGACGTGGGCGTGGAGATTGTGACCACCGAAGCGTACAGCGGCGGCGCTGCCAGCACCCGTCTGCTGGTCAACAACCCCAGCGAGACGGCCCTGACCGGCGCGCACGTCTTTCTGGAGTTTATCAACATTTCCGGCACAGTCGTCTCGGAAGTGACGACCCAAGTGAACCTGCCCCCCGGCCCGACCACCGCGGAAGTGGCCTGGGACAGCGCTGGCTTCAGCCCGGCCTACAACGCCGACGAAGACTATATTGTGATGGCCTTCCTCACCGACTACGAAGGCAACATTCTGGACACCGCCGGCCGCCCGTTGAGCAGCTTCCAGGACGATCCCCGCCCCGCGGCTGCGCTGGACAACGGCGCGCAGGTCTGGGACTTCGGCGCGGCCCAGCAGGGCACGCTCATCGAACACCCCTTCGCCCTGGCCAGCGTGGGCTATCTGGACCTGCTGGCCTATCTGGGCAACGCGCCCGGCCTCTCTGTGGACGGCCCCGCCGCCACATCGATTTCCCCCGGCGACGTAGCCCTCTACACCGTCCAGCTCAACACCGAGAGCCTGCCCGTGGGCGCGTTCGAGGCCACCATCCCCGTGCGCACCAGCGACCCCCAGAACCCGGCGGCCAGCCTGACCATCCGGGGGACGATTACGCCTATGCCCGCGGACGCGCCCGGCGGCGCGGTCCTGCGCCCGTTGGATGTGGACGCGGCCATTCCCGGCGACCACGCGGCTGGCGAGTGGGTCACGTTCAGCCACAATCTCGGCCCAGATCCTCAGAGCCTGCATCCGGTGAAAGTCTACAGTCAGGATTATGGGACCCTCCACGGCGTGGGCAAGTATGCCACAGATTTTGGCGCGGGAACCGCGTCCTACGCTATGTTTGGTGATGGGCGGGACGGCGTGATGCCCGGTAGCGGCAATCTGGACAACGCCAACGGCTTTGCGGCGGGCAGCGTCAACGGAACCGCTGGGGCTACTTCGATTTCCGTGACCGATCGCCACGCCATTGCCCGTGTAAACCCCGGCGATGTGGTTCTGATCCATCAGACCCGGGGCATCGGTGCTGGTCAGTGGGAGTTGAACAACGCCGCCGCCGATTTCACCGGCAGTAGCGCGTTTGCCCTGCAGAAGCCGCTCAAGTACTCGTATGTGTCGAACGGCGGAAATGAGAAGGCTCAGATTCTGCGCGTGCCTCAATACTCGACGTGCAATGTCACTGGAACGGTCACGCCACTCGCTGCGTGGAACGGCGATTGGGGTGGGATTTTCGCAGTGATGTGTCAAAACGGGATGACAATAAGTGGTACTGTAACCGCGGATTACCTTGGATTTCGGGGCAATCTCTCAATTAGCAATGCTGCTGCGCAGGGATTTAGGGGGGAAGGGCACTCCGGATCGAATCAAGTTCAATCTCCAACGTCAGTTGACAGTGGTGGAGGTGGAGGTCCCTGGGCTGGATCAGCAGAATTATGTTGTGAAGGTACCGGTGGGGGCGGCGGTGGGAATGGCACACCAGGAGAACGTGGCTACCGAGATGGTGATTCTGGCCGCGGCCAGTATGGGGGATATGGCGGAAGTGCATCAGGAAACGCGGAATTGAGCGTAATGACCTTTGGAGGATCCGGGGGTGAGGCCTATGGACATCCCAACAATGGAGGACAGGGGGTTATAGGTGGAAAACGAGGCGGTGGTATCATCGCGATTTTCGTACGGGAGTTGAACATTTCCGGGCAGATCACCTCAAAAGGCGAAAGTACATCGACTTCGACTTACTATGCCAATAGAGGTGGAGCAGGTGCCGGTGGTTCCGTGCTCGTAAAAGGTGAAACAATCACAATAGGCGGCTCTGGTGTCAATGTTTCGGGTGGTGTATCCGATAAGTTTACCAGTGGAGGCGATACAGCCTGGGGCGGTGCTGGAGGTGTCGGACGTATCCGCGTCGAATACTGCGACACTCTCACCGGCACCACCAATCCACCGGCCAGCACGCAGAAGCTCAACTGCTACATCGCCGAGCAAGTGGAGACCGCGCCCTACGACACCGCCCGTCTCAACCTACCCGAAACCTTCAGCGGCGGACGCACTTACAAAGTCCAGTACGGGCGCCGCCTACAGTTCGCCGCGGCCAGCGAGCAGACCACAACCATCCGCCTGCCCAAGCAGCTCTACAGCGACGCCACCCTGGACGCGCTGGTCAACAATACGGGCGTGGCTTCCAGCCCCTTCGCCCTGTCCATCGACTTCGGCAACGACGGCACAGCCGACTGGACCCACAGCGGAACGACCAGCTTCCCTGCCACCCTCAACGTCACCGGCACAGTGGACGCGCTCAACGCCTATCTGGTCAGCCGGGACGACATCGCCTGGGGTGGGGAGGTGGACGTGCCCGTGCGCGTCATCAGCGACCGGCAGGCCGATGTGCTGCTCACCAATCTGGTGCTGCGCTTGCAGGTCAACCAGCCCACGGCCCGGGCCGGCGATGTGGAGATCGCCGCCGACCGTCCCCTGGACTGGCAGGTGGTAGTCTCCGGCAACCATAGCCAGGGCGCGCAGTACGACTTCACCCATGCCCTGGGGCCGGATGCGGCGAGCCTGCATCCGTGTACGGTCTACGATCAGAGCGGGAAGGTGCTGACGGGAGTGGGGAAGTATTGTAACAATTACGGCGGTGAATCAACGTCTGTCGATATCTTCGGTACTGGGGCTGATGGTAATATTGTCATCAACAGCGACATCACTTCTAATCCCACCCGGACACCGTTTGGAGGCAGTGTATCCGCAGGACAGACTGTTGTGACGCTGAACAATGGCGTTGGCTTCGATTCCGGCGCAGAGGTTATGCTGTATCAGATACAAGGAGTGGGCGCAGGCAACTACGAATTTGTTCGGGTTCTTAGTCGCTCTGGCAATCAGATCACGTTAGAGCGGCCATTGCAGCACAGCTATACACACTCCAGCCCTTCAAAAGCTCAGGCAATCCGTGTACCGAACTACCGGAATGTGACGGTCACATCGACTGGCCGGTGGCGTGCTGCGCCGTGGAACGGCAATGAGGGTGGCATTCTTGTCTTCCGCGCGTTGGGCACAGTTACAGTAGAATCTGGTGGACTGATAGACACCAGTGGTCGTGGGTTCCGTGGCGGTGGTTCAAGTTGTGGTGGTTGTCGGCATGGACGGCAGGGCGAAGGCTATCCAGGCGACGGAGCGCCTGCGCAAGCAGCAAATGGTAATGGCGGCGGTGGCGGCGGCAGTGATCCGGGAGAGTTCGGTAGCAGTGGTAGTCCTTCTGGAGGAGGAGGAGGAGGCCACGCTACTGATGGTGGAACTGGCAGCACTGCCCAAAACTCCAACCCCGGAATCGGTGGAGAGGCTGTAGGAAATGTCGAATTGTCCAGCATCTTCTTTGGCGGCGGCGGCGGCGCTGGCGGGTCCGGTGACGGGCAAGAAGCCAATGTCGGCGGCGCTGGTGGTGTCGGCGGCGGAATCGCAATACTCTTTGGGCGTACAGTATCAGTCCAAGGGACGCTGGCCAGCAATGGGTACAATGCGCCCTATGCCTGGCAGATGGGTGGTGGAGCAGGTGGCGCAGGTGGCTCCATCCTTCTCGTCGGAGACACAGTGGACATCAGCGGTGAACAGACAACCGCAACGGGTGGTGCCGGTCAAGGCACAAATTATAGCAGCGGCGGTGCAGGGTCTGTTGGTCGTATCCGCATCGAATACTGCAATACAATGATGGGAACTGCCAATCCTGCCGCTGTTCCCCACAAGCTTGACTGCTATGCGGCTGAACAACTCGAAACCACACCCTACACGATCACCCGCCTCTATCTACCCGACCCGGTGGCCGGGACCCAGTCCTATCTGGTCCAGTACGCCCGGCGCTTTGTCTTTGCCGCGTCCGGCCAGCAGACCAGCACCCTGCGTCTCAACCGCCAGGTCTATGGCGGCGCGACGCTGGATCTGCTGGTCAGCAACGCGGGCGCGGCCTCCGGCAACCTGGCCCTCTGCCTGGACATTGGCAACGACGGCGTCTGCGACTACAATCACAACGCCAGCACCAACTTCCCGGCCACGCTGGAAGCCAGCGGTCTGGCCGAAGCCCTGAACAACTATCTGCTGGGCCGCACGGACATCGCCTGGGGCGACCCGGTGGATGTGCCTGTGCGCCTGACCCTCGACCGCCAGGCAGATGTGATGCTGACCAACCTGGCCTTGACGCCTCTGGGTGCAAAGACCCGCTTTGTGCGGCTGGAAGCCCGCACCTACAGCACGGCCACGTTGGGACTGGAATTCCGCCAGCCCGGTGTACCCTCCGGCCCCCTGGCCTTTACCGTCGATGTGGGCGCGGACGGCTCGGTGGACTGGTCCTACGCGGGCACGCCCAGTTTCCCGGCCCGGCTCACCAGCCCCAATCTGGCCGCGGCGGTCAGCGCCTATCTCGCCGGGCGCAGCGGGGAAGTGGATGTGCCGATCCGTATCGTCCCCAGCCCCTTCCTGGAACTCAGCCTGACCGACTTCGACGCGGACCCGGCAGACCGGCCCGATCTGATTCCACAGACTCCCACAGCCAGCGCGGCCAGAAGTGGCGCACCGATTGTCGAGGGCGATACCGTTCCGCTCACCGCCCTTATTCAAAACGGTGGTACTGCGGACTCTGGGCCAATCGCCGTCACCTTTTACGCAGCACGCAGCACGCAATACTTCTACATCGGCACTGCCTTCGTCGCCAACGTTCCCAAAGCAGGCAGTTCCCCCGCGACAATCCAATGGAACACCCTCGGCTTCCCCGGCGACACAACCGTGCGCGCCGTCGTGGACCCCTTCAACCGCACCCGGGAGAGCAACGAAGCCAACAACAGCGCCGAAGCGCTCATCCCCATCCGCACCCGGCCCGACCTGCGGGTGACGGCCATCCAACTCTCCAATCCCCTGCTGATGGCGGGGGAGACGGTGACGGTCACCCTCACCCTCAGCAACAGCGGCCAGACCGCCGCGGGCAGCCAGACCGTCGCCCTTTACAACGCCAACCCGGATTCCGGCGGCGCGGTCGTAGAGACGCAAAATCTTGCGTCTCTACCGGGCGAAACCCAGACGACAATCCAATTCCCCTGGACACCCACCGCTCCAGGGCCGTATCGCCTCTTCAGCCTCAGCGACCGGGACAGCGCAGTGAATGAATCTGACGAGGGCAACAACCGCACCTGGCAGGATGTCTATGTGGGGTTGGCCGCGCCCGTCCTGCTGGATAGCGGGCCGGGCGAGCCGGTCTACGCCTCTGTCACCGGCTATGGGGTGGTGGACGAGGGCCAGCCCGACGTGACCTCCGCCCCCTGCGGCAGCGGCGCAACTGTCGAGGAGACCCAGCGTCTGGACTTCGACGGGCGGGTCGTCTACCGCTTTGACCACCTCCTGCCCGGTCGCTATTACCACCTGGACGTGACCCTCTACGAATGCACGGGCGCGGGCCGCCAGGAGAGCATCTACATCGACGGCAATCTGGTCGATGGGCCGGTCAATCTGGGCGACGGCGAAGTCCACCACCGCTCGATTCTCATCGACCCAGCCCTCTACGCCGACCATTCGGTGGAGGTGAGCATCGAATCGCCCGGTGTCAACGGCGCGATTGTCAGTGCGGTCAACCTCCACGCGGTGGACTACCGCTACGCGGACAGCGGGGGGACAAACGACCCGGACTATACGACAGCCCAGGGCTACGGCGCGCTCAACGGCGTGCGCAACAGCGCCTGGGGCCGTCTGCCCTACCAGAGCGTGCGGGTCAACCAGACCGGGCGCAGCGTGGATTACCGCTACGACGGCCTGGCCGCGGATAAGTTCTACCAGCTCCATCTGAGCTTTTACCAGACCGGCGACACCAGCCGCACCCAGCAGGTAGAGATCGACGGCAAGTTGGCGGGCGCGGAAATTTCTCTGCCCAACGACCAAAAGCAGCGTATCAGCCTGCCTGTGCCCACGGGAACCTACACCGACGACGGCAGCATTAGCGTCAGTGTTGTGCGCGTCAATGCCAATGTGGGCGCGATTGTCAACGAAATCGCCCTGGAAGAGGTGACAGTCCCCACTGCCGTCTGCGGCGTCACCCCCACCCCCTACTGGACCTACGCCTACGGCAGTGTCACCATCGAGGGCGCGCCCGCGCTGCCGGGCACTGTCGTTACCGCCGAGAATGAGAACGGGGATGTTGTCGGCTGCTATCGGGTGGAGCAGGCAGGCTTCTATAGCTTTATGCCCATCTTCGGCGCCAGCGACCCCACGCCGGGGATGGCCGAAGGCCAGCAGGTGAAGTTCCGGGTCAACGGACAACTGGCGGTGGCGATCCCCACGTTGAGTTGGACCAACGACAAGGACATCCACCGTATCGATCTGACTATCTCCGGCATCGAAAGCCAGTGGATTCGTCTCAACCCCGGCTGGACCCTCTTCTCCCTGCGGGTGGAGCCGCCGGTCACTTCTCTGACCGATGTGCTCAAACCGGTGGAGGCGATCTACTGCGATGTCCACGGGGAAAACGACGTCTACGACTGCGATCTGCCGCCCCAGGCCCAGGCCCTGACCGAACTCCACGGCGGCCGAGCCTATTACATACGCAACGACAGCGGCGCAACGGCCAATCTTTTTGTTCAGGGCGCACCCATCACGTCTACCTGGCCTATCCCCCTGCATACGGATTGGAATTGGGTGGGTTATCTGCTCCAGGAGAGTATGCCCGTGGCCGACGCCCTGGCGAGCATTGCGGGCAAATATACACGGGTGGCCGACGGCAAAGCCCGGCTCTATAAGCCCGATCAGCCCCAGTTCAGCACTCTCAGCCAGATGGTGCCGGACGACGGCTATCTGATCTTTATGACCGACGCGGCTACCCTCGTCTATCCAGCGCCGTTGGTCGCGGCGGAAAGCGAACCGATGGCGGTGCGGGAAGTCTGCGGGGATGTATCGCCCACGCCTGCCTTCACCTGGCTCTACGGCGAACTGCTGGTCAACGGTCAGCCCGCGGCCCTGGGCAGCCGGGTGGATGTGTTCACGCCTCGGGGTGAGTTGGCCGGTTGCTTCACAGTGGATAGCGCTGGACTGTATGGCTTCCTGCCCGTCTACGGCGCGGACAATGGCAATCCGCCTCTGCCCGGTTTTGCCGACGGCGAGGTGATGACGTTGCGGGTCAACGGGCAGGTGGTGGAACTGGCGGAACCTCTGCGCTGGCGCAATGACAAGCAGGAACGGCGGGTGGACCTATCGGCGACAGTGGCGGAACGGCGTTTCTTCCTGCCCCTCATCGGCCGCCCGGCCCAAGTACACCGTGCAGATGCAGAGATGCCGCTCTATCTGCCGTTGATGGGGAGATAGCACGGCGTATGCAGCAATTCTTAACGCAGGGGCGCAAAGACGCAAAGCAGTGTCCTGAGCCAGTCGCAGGGACGCAGGGTGGGGGAAAACTTTCTGCGTCTCTGTGTCTTTGCGCCTCTGCGTTGATCTTTCTCGTATTTATTACAGCCAGCTTCTCTGTTGCGCAGGCTGACGGTTGCCAAAATGTACGGGTAACCCAGAAATATACAATCGTTTATGGGACAGTCTCCATCGGAGGGTCGCCTGCGCCTGTGGGGACAGTTGTGACGGCCATCAGTCCCAGGGGCGATGTTGTCGGCTGTCGGACTGTGGACGAAGCGGGCTACTATCGGGCGATGAAAGTCTATGGCGAGGAGACAGTGGGGGAAATCACTGTGCCGGGGATGCGCACGGGTGAAACCATCGGATTCCGCATCAATGGCGTGCTGGCGATCCCGGATGTGCAGCAGCAGTGGATAAACGACTGGACTTCACATCCCGTCAACTTGTCCGCGGTGAGCGCGCCTACTCGAACGCCGACCAGTACACCGACCCATACACCAACTCACACCCACACATCAACGGTCATACCGACCAGTACACCCACACCTATCACACCGACTGACACGCATACGCCAACACCGGTGACGCCGACGGACACCCACACACCAACGGTCATACCGACCAGTACACCCACACCTATCACACCGACTGACACACATACGCCAACACCGGTGACGCCGACGGACACCCACACGCCGGTAACACCTGGCGCATCGACCCATACACCGACTCATACGTCCACACCCGTCACACCGACTGACACGCATACGCCGATGCCAGTAACGCCGACGGACACCCACACGCCGGTGACGCCTGGCGCATCGACCCACACACCGACTCACACGTCCACACCCGTCACACCGACTGACACACATACGCCGATGCCGGTGACGCCGACGGACACCCACACGCCGGTGACACCTGGCGCATCGACCCATACACCGACTCATACGTCCACACCCGTCACACCGACTGACACACATACGCCAACACCGGTGACGCCAACAGACACCCACACGCCAACGGTCATACCGACCAGTACACCCGTTCCCACGCCTGTAACACCCGATGCACCGACCCATACACCGACTCATACGTCTACACCGACTTATACACATACGCCGACACCAGTAACGCCAACCGACACTCACGCGCCCACCCATACAGCGACACATACGCCAACACCGACCGCAACGCTTTCGCTTACCGATGAAGCTGACGAATTCCTCGTCTATCTCCCCGCTCTGTATCGTTGATCATCAAAAAAAGAGGCCCCCAGCCAAGTCGGCTGGGGGCCTCTCCTCTTATCTGCGGTAATCCGCTCTTTCCGCGCAATCCGCGTTCTATTTCTGGTAGACTTCGCTCGTAATCCGCACCATCTCCCCGTAGCTCTTGGCATCCAACGCCGCGCCGCCGATGAGCGCGCCGTCGATGTCGGGCTGCTGCATAATCTCGGCGATGTTGCCCGGTTTGGTGCTGCCCCCGTAGAGGACCCGTGTGGCCTCGGCCACCGCGTCCCCGTGTAGTTCCCGCACGGTCGCCCGCACCACGCCGCCGCAGATGTCGCCCGCCTGCTGGGAGGTGGCGGCCAGCCCTGTGCCGATGGCCCAGATGGGTTCGTAGGCCAGCACCAGCGATTGCACCTGCTCGCCGCTCAATCCGGCCAGCGCACCCCGCACCTGCCCGCTGACGAAACTTTGCGTTTCGCCCGCTTCGTTCTGGGCCAGACTCTCGCCGATGCAGACAAGCGGCGTCAGCCCCGCGGCCAGAGCCGCCTTGATTTTCTTGTTGACCGTTTCGTCGGTCTCGCCGAAGAACTGGCGGCGCTCGCTGTGGCCGATGATGACATACTCTACCAGCCCGGCCAGCATCGCGGCGGCCACTTCACCGGTGAATGCACCGCTCTCTTCCCAATAGCAGTTCTGCGCGCCCACCCCAATGGGCGCATTGCCCACCGCCTCCTTCACCGCGGAGAGACAGATAAATGTCGGGCAAATCACCCGATCCACATTCGTATAGCCAGAGGTCAATTCGACAATCTCTTTTGCCAGCGCGGTGGCCTCCGCAACTGTCTTGTTCATCTTCCAGTTGCCGGCCATCATTGGTTTACGCATTTTGGTTTACTCCGTTAAGTCTGAAGGTGGCATAGCCACACTGATTCCGTCGGTAACGAAGCGTGAAATATGAAACGTGAGATCACTCAGTGATCTCACGTTTCATATTTCACGCTTCTGGCTCATCCAAATCCGCCCGATCCGCCCGTATCTTCCCCGTCCGCCTCTGTGTCATCCTCTTGCGTATCTTCTTCCGCATCTTCTTCCGGTGGCGGCGCGTTGAAACGTTCCAGTTCGGCTTCGTACTCCTCTGCCGTCAACCAGCGCCCGCCGCTGATTGTGTGACGCAGCAGGCCGCGCTGGCTGTTGAACCAAAGCTCGACTTCTACCTGCGTAAAGCAGCGATTTCTGCCTGTGCCCTGGATCACCTTGCGGGTGTAATAGGTGGCGTCGCTGTCCTCGCTGCCGCTGAGCGCGTTGAGGGTGTCCACCTCCGCGGCCAGCGGTTCGTTGCAGCGGGTGCTCAGTACATAAACCGTCAGATTGCGGCTGCTGCTGGCAGGTCTGCCGGTAAAGAGGGAGGCAATTCGTTTGAGTAGGGACATTTTGGGTTTCAGGGATTGGGAATCGGGGACGGGAGATCGGGGACTGGGACTCTTTCCCCATCCCCGATCTCCCGTCCCCAATCTTTATTTGTCATTCAACGCGGCCACACCGGGCAGCACTTTGCCTTCCAGAAATTCCAGGCTGGCCCCGCCGCCCGTGCTGACGTGGGAAATTTTGTCGTCCAGCCCGGCCTGGCGCACCGCGGCCGCGCTGTCGCCGCCGCCGATAATTGTCGTGGCGTTGGCCAGACCGGCCAGGATTTCGGCGATGGCAACGGTCCCTTTGGCAAAGGCAGGCATCTCAAAGACGCCCATTGGCCCGTTCCAGACGACGGTTTTGGCCCCGGCCAGCCGGTTGGCAAAGTGGGCAATCGACGCCGGGCCGATGTCCAGGGCCATCCAGCCGTCGGGGATAGCATCTACAGCCACCACCGCGCTCCTGGCGTCGGCAGCGAAAGCGTCCGCCACCACCAGGTCCACAGGCAGATGGATAATCCCGCTGCCCTTTGCCAGCAAGCCGCGGGCGGTTTCCAGCGCGTCCTCTTCCACCAGGCTTGTGCCCGTGGCAAAGCCCTGGGCACGCAGAAAAGTGTTGGCCATGCCGCCGCCGATGAGAACCGCGTCCACTTTCTCCAGCAGCGCTTCGATGACCGCGATTTTGTCGGACACTTTGGCCCCGCCCAGAATCGCTACAAAAGGCCGTTCTGGTTCTTCCAGCGCGCCGCCCAGATAGTCCAATTCCTTCTGCATCAGGAAACCGGCCACTGCGGGCAGGCACGCGGCCACACCTGTCGTGCTGGCATGTGGCCGGTGCGCGCTGCCAAAGGCGTCGTTGACAAAGACGTCGCCCAGCTTGGCCAACTGTGCGGCCATTTCCGGGTCGTTTTTGGTCTCGCGGGGGTCAAAGCGGGTATTTTCGATCACCAGCACATCGCCGGGCCGGAGAGACGCGGCAGCTTTCTCCACTTCGGAACCGACGGTTTCACCAATAAATTGCACCGGGCGACCGAGCAGCCCGGCCAGATGCTCGGCCACCGGGCGCAGGCTGAATTTGGGGTCCGGTCCCCCTTTGGGGCGGCCCAGATGGCTCATCAACACCAGGGATGCGCCCTTGTCCAGCAGATAATTCAAAGTGGGCAGGGCAGCCTGGATGCGGGCATCGTCGGTAATGGTCCCGTTGTCGTCCTGGGGCACATTGAAATCGACCCGTACCAGCGCCCGTTTGCCCGGCCAACTGATGTCACGAATAGTCTGTTTGCGCATAGACGCCTCGGGTGTGGTGTCTATGTGTCCAGTGTCGGGTGTCGGCACTGTGGCTGACATCCCGACACTGGACACGTAGACACTCGACACAGCTAAATGCCCTTAGAGGCAATGTATGCGGCCAGGTCCGTGACCCGCACACTGTAGGCCCATTCGTTGTCGTACCAGGTGACAACCTTCACCAGATCGCCATAGAAGGCGGTGAACTCGGCGTCGATGGTGCTGCTGAAGGCGTTGCCTTTGTAGTCGACGCTGACCAGCGGCTCGCGGCTGACGGCCAGGATGCCTGCCATCGGGCCAGCCGCGGCCGCGTCGAATGCCGCGTGCAGGTCGGCGGTGCTGCCGGGGTTCTGCACCTTTGCCACAAAATCCACCACCGAAACAGTAGAGATGGGCACGCGCATGGCCATCCCGTCGAATTTGCCCTTCAGTTCGGGCACAACCAGCGCCACCGCTTTGGCCGCACCGGTTGTTGTGGGAATAATGCTCAGACCCGCGGCCCGTGCCCGGCGTAGATCCTTGTGGGTCAGGTCCAGAATGCGCTGGTCGTTGGTATAGGCGTGAACGGTTGTCATTACGCCCTGCACAATGCCAAAGGTGTCGTTGACAACTTTGGCTGCCGGGGCCAGGCAGTTGGTGGTGCAACTGGCATTGCTGATGATGTGATGTTTGGCCGCGTCGTACAGCTCATTGTTCACGCCCATGCAGACGGTAATGTCTTCGCCCTTGGCCGGCGCGCTGATGATGACTTTCTTGGCACCAGCCGCGATATGCAGTTCGGCCTTCTCTTTGGTTGTGAAGATGCCCGTGCTCTCCACCACCAGGTCCACGCCCAGATCGCCCCAGGGCAGTTTGCTGGGGTCACGCTCGCTCAGCACTTTCAGCCGGTCGCCGTTGATGACAATATCGCCGCTCTCCACTTCGACAGTGCCGGGGAAGATACCGTAGTTGCTGTCATATTTGAAGAGGTGGGCGTTGGTGTTGACATCGGAGAGATCGTTAATAGCAACAATATCGAACTCGCCGGGGTGCTGCTCGAAGAACGCTTTGGTCACTTGTCGACCGATACGTCCAAAACCATTGATTGCAATTCGTGTAGCCACTTCGTTGCTCCTTCGGAAAGATAAAAAGTATTAGCACAGCTTTCAGAAGTCCAACTTTATATCCAAAGAGCGAACTTCCTTTTCTGGCCACGTCAGAGAGTGTATTCAGTTGTGAGCCTGATCGGAACATCTTTGATCGATCGACAATGCCCATAGAAATGAGACTTACCGCCCACAAATTCATTCTATCATACGAGGGGCCAAAGAGGTGCTTTCAGAGGAGTCTGATTTGCGCCCATTTTTCTCGTCCAAAAGCAGACGGTAGGCTTTCATCACTTGGGCGGCCATTTTGGCTGGGTGGTGATGCCGGGGCGCTTTGTCGTCCACAATATCGCCGGTGAAGAGACGATAGTCCAGGACTTCATCGTCCTCTGGCAAAGTTACCCACTCGGTGGCGGACTCACCGGGCGGCTGGTGCGGATAGGCATCGTTGGCCAGAACGGCTGTAAACGCGCTGCCCGCGTGGAGGCGCAAATGGCGCAGGTGATCGCTGACGCCGAAGCCGTCGGTTTCGCCTGGCTCTGTCGCCACATTGCACACATAGAGCCGCACTGCCCCAGACGCACAGATGGCCTCTCGCACATACGGGACCAGCAGGTTGGGCATCAGACTGGTGAAAAAACTGCCCGGCGCGGCCAGAATCAGGTCCGCCTGCAGAATAGCCTGCACGGTTTCCGGGTAGGCCCGACACTCGGACGGTTCCAGATGGACCCGCACAATTTCACCCCCCGCGCTGGGAATATTGCTTTCCCCCCGCACATAGACCCACTCTTCGGGGTGAGACCATTCCTTGGGGGGGGAATGCCCATTCCCATTTCCGGTCCCGTTCACCTGTGCGCGCTTGTGCCGCCGAACTTCGGCGCACAGGACTACATTGTCCAATGTGCTGGGCAGGATGCGCCCGCGCACAGCCAGCACGCGACTGCTGTCGGCGATGCCCGCTTCAAAGCTGCCGCTGAGGGCTGTCATTGTGGTGATGAAGAGATTGCCGAAGTTGTGGTTGTCCAGCCCGTCCCGGTCGCCAAAGCGGTATTGGAGCAGTTGGGTCATCAATTCTTCGGCGTCGCTGAGCGCGGCGATATTGTTGCGAAAGTCTCCCGGCGGCAACACGCCCATCCGCTGGCGCAGAATGCCACTGCTGCCCCCGTCGTCGGCCACTGTCACCACCGCTGTGATGTTTTCTGTGTATTGGCGCAGCCCGCGCAACAGCGTGGGCATGCCTGTGCCCCCGCCGATGACGACTATTTTTGGCCCGGTCAAGCGCCGGCGACGCTCCTGGCCGGTCATGAGCACATCGACCAATTCCTGGCTGTTCAGCGACCGGTGGCGGCCCAACAGGACAGCCGCCACCTGCCGGTTGATCTGCCAGACGCCATAGCCAACCAGCGCGGTGCCGCCAGCCAAAAGCAGCCCACCCCGCAGCCAGTCGGACAGATAGGGCAGGGTCAGCCCAGTGAGCGTGGGGGGAACAAAGGGGGGGATATGCAGATTGCGCAGCACAAAAGCCAGCCCCAAACCGGCCACAAAGACGCCTGTCAAGAGCAGCAGAATCCAGCGTTTGACGGCCAGCCCCGGCGCAATAAGCAGCGCCCAGCGGGTGTTGGGACGAAAGAAGCGTAAAGAGGAGAGAGGACCGCCTAAACGAGAAAGTTTCATACTGGCATTATAGACAAAACTGTCGACAACGACAATGGGCACTTTCTGTTTGCAGCAAATGTTTGCTCTCGCAGAGGGGGGCAATCCCCTGATTTTTACAAAGACAATCCTCCTGAAGTACAATCTCCCTGAGCATTCCTTCATCCCCACCCCGGAGATTCGCCCTGTGCAGGCCACTACCAGCAACATTCCAACCGCAGCCGAAAGCCATCCCATGACCTATGAGGAAAGCCTGGCCTGGTTATTCCGGGACGCGCGCTACAGCGGGCGGGGACGCAAATACGACAATCCGGAGCGCAGCCTGGCCCGGATGCGGGAGATTCTCGACCATTTGGGCAATCCCCAGCAGCGCTTCCAGGCCGTTCACATTACCGGCACAAAGGGCAAAGGCAGCACCAGTGCCTACAGCGAATCCATCCTGCGCCATCTGGGCTACCGCACAGGACTCTTCACCAGTCCCCATCTGCACACTTTCCGCGAGCGCATCCGGGTCAACGGCCAACTGATCAGCCGGGACGAACTGGCCGCGCTGATCAGCCGGGTGCGGGGGAAGATGGAGGCTGTAGAGGATTTGGGCGTTTTTGACCGCATCACCGCCCTGGCTTTCCAGCACTTTGCCGACAGAGGCGTGGAATTTGCAGTGGTGGAAGTCGGCCTGGGCGGGCGACTGGACAGCACAAATGTCCTTCTGCCCGCGGTCTGCGCCATCACCCGTATCAGTATGGACCACATGCACGTGCTGGGCGACACAATTGAGAAGATCGCCTGGGAGAAAGCGGGCATCATCAAAGCCGGTGTGCCCATTTTCAGCGCACCCCAGCAGCCCGAAGCCGCCGCGGTGCTGGCCGCGCGCGCCGGGGAACTGGACGCGCCCTATCAGGTCGTACAGCCATTGGAGAACGACGCTGTGCCGCTGGCCGGTTCTCACCAGCAGGTCAACGCGGCCCTGGCCTGGGCAATGACCGTCAGCCTGGCCCAGCGGGGAATGCTGCGAATGGATTGGCCCGCGGTGGAGCAGGGGCTGACCGCCACCCGTTGGCCGGGCCGTTTTGAGATGCTGCCCACCGCGCCGGATGCGCCCTTTTCCCTGCTGGTGGACTGCGCCCACAATGTGGACAGTGTGACGCTTCTCTTTGCCACCCTGCACAAATTTCATCCGGGGCAGCCGGTTACTTTTATCTTTGGGGCCAACCGGGACAAAGAACTGGGGCCGGAAATGGAACTCATTCTGGACAACACATCCCGGGTGGTGCTGGTGCAAAGCCAGCATCCCAAGGCCACGCCATTGGCCCAGTTGGCCGAACAGTTCGCGCAACACGTGGCCCAGCGGGGCGATGGGCACACAGTGCAGGTCGTCGCTGCATCCACAATGGCCGACGCGCTTGTGGCCGCGAACGCGATGACACCGCCCGGCGGTCTGCTGGTGGGCAGCGGCTCTGTCTTTGTGGCCGCGGAGCTGCGCGAAGCCTGGAACGCACGCCATCCGGGCCTTTTCCCTGCCGACGATTGGGTCCACACGGCCGCGGGCGAGCCAGTCCTTGTGCCGCCCCAACCCCAGCCCGCGCCAGGAGTTTAGAATGTCTCGCGTGCCGCGTTTTCTGTACTGTCTGCCCCTTCTCCTGCTTCTGGCCGGATGTAGCCGGGCACAGCCCGAATTGAATATCGATCTGAGTGTGATTCTGCCCGCCGAGTGGAAAGCCGTGGATACGTGGCAAGGGGTGAACATTGACGCGGATAGCGAGCAGGAGTATCTGCTCTTTTACACCTATGACGCCAGCACGACCGCGGATGGAGAAGCCATTGCTGGCCCCATCGGCGGGGTAATCTACGACAGCCAAACACCGGCCTCTGTGCCCGCCAGCGACGCGGACAGCCGTCCCCCCGCGCCCTGGCTTCAGCCCTATGCCCTCTTGCCCAGCTATTGGCGGGGGGCCGGGTATGGCTCGATCGCACCGCCCAAAGCCAGCCCGCCTGTCTCCTTTGAAGTCAAACGGGTGTTGCCCGAGGAGTTGGAGAACAATTATTTTCAGGTGCTGGCTACCCAGCAGATTCCGGGCGCGGCCGCCACCGCCACCCCCACGACCCTGCCCGCCAACGACGAACTGGTCGTCTACGGCGGCAACAGCGTCATCGGCGGCGTCACCCACATCAGTGTCTTTTGGTGGAGCAGCCCTCGGGAAGGCTATGGCAGCACCCAGATTTCTGCCGCCGGCGGGTTGAAGGTGGTCAAATGGGACGGGAGCGCGGAGCGCTCGCCCATCCGCCAGGTGCGCGCCCGCTACCCGGAAGATGACCGCAGCCAGCTCTGCAAAGAATCCATCTTCACCCGCTATCTGGACCCGGACTTCACCAGCGAAGGCGCGTTCCGCCGGGCTGTCTATTATGTGGAGGGTCCCCGCGCGCTTATCTTTTGCTATGGCACTCCCAACACTCCTTTCTATCCAGAGGCTGTGGTGCTGGCCTGGCTGCTCGATCCCGCAGGCCATCGGGAAATGGTTGTGGCCGAACAGCGGGAGGCTGTGGCCCGCACGTTGGAGACCTTTCTGCGGGTCTCCGCGCTCCAATATCACCAGACTGTCGATGCCATTGGCCCTGTGCAGATTGCTGGCGTCGCGCCGCTCCAGACAAAAGTCTGGGCTTCTCTGGTCTATTCGGCCCAGACCGGCGAGGAGACCCGGCTCTATGAATTCACGCTGGAACATCTGCCCACCGACAACAGCCGTCGCACCACCGACCAGTGGCGCATTGTACGCGTCGAGCGCAAGAGTTGACCGATGAACTTTCAGCGTCGCACCCCTTCTTTGCTCAGCGCCGAAGCCCTGGCCGAACTTCTGTCCGGTCAGGAGAACGACCGTCTGCTCTTTCTTTCGGCCAAAGCGTCGCCTGCCGCCATTGCCGAGGGACTGGTCAGTCTTGCCAATGCCCACGGCGGAGTGGCTGTGGTGGGGGTGACCAAAACAGGCAAACTCCAGGCTGCCAACGAGCCAGACCAGATGCAGGAGCGGGCTGTCCAGGCCGGGCTGCTCGCGGATCCGCCCCTCATCCTCCCCGCGCCCCAAATCGTCGAAGTGGACGACACGCCCGTTGTCGTTGTTCAGGTTCCCCCCGGTCTGCCCCACATCTACAGCGTGCAGGGCCGCTACCTGACCCGCACCGCGGGCCAGAGCCGACCGTTGACAACCCCCGAACTGCGCCGTCTGCTCTTCGACCGGGCCGATGCCGGTTTTGAAAACGGGCTGGTGGAGAATGCAACGCTGGACGATCTGGACCGGGGCCAGATTCGCCGCTATTTGGAGACAATCCAGGCTGGTCCTCAGGAAGATGTGGGCCAACTGCTGGTGAGCCGGGGCTGTGTGGTGCGCCAGAATGACGGCGACGACTACAGCCCGACCGTCGCGGGGATTCTGCTCTTTGGCCGTGCGCCTCAGCAATTCTTTCGCAGCGCGGAGATCGTCTGTATGCGCTATCCCGGCCCGGAGATGGGGGACGAATTTGTGCGCCAGGAGATCGGCGGCCCCCTGGGGGATCAGATCCGCCAGGCCGAAGCGTTTGTGGTGGGCAATATGCGCCGGGACATGCGCATCGCCGGGATTGTGCGGGAAGAGGTAAACGAATATCCAGTGGCGGTGGTGCGGGAAGCGATTGTCAACGCGGTGGCCCACCGGGACTACAGCATCCGGGGCGAAGGCATTCGTCTGCTGATGTTCAGCGACCGGCTGGAAGTCTACAGTCCGGGGCGGCTGCCCGGCCATGTGACCCTGGAAAATCTCCTGGACGAACGCTACAGTCGCAACGAAGCCATTGTCGCTGTGCTCAGCGATCTGGGCTATATCGAGCGGCTGGGCTATGGCATCGACCGGATGATCGCGGCTATGGCCGGTCTGGGTTTGCCCGACCCGGAGTTCGTCGAAACGGCCGCGGGCTTTCAGGTCACTCTCCGCGCCGCGGGGGACAGTTTGGCGACTCCCCACCCCCAGCAGGCCGCCGCGCCGCCGCCCGCGGCCTTCTCTCTGCTCAACGAGCGCCAGGAAAGGGCACTGGCCTTTTTGCAGCAGCAGGGGCGCATCACCAACAGCGATTACCAGCAGCTCGTCCCCGATGTCAGCGCCGAGACCATCCGCCGAGACCTGGCCGATCTGGTGGAGCAGAATCTGCTTATCCGCATCGGCTCCAAGCGGGCGACGTACTATATCCTGAAGTGAGTCCCCTGCAAAAAGGTCAATTTCTCCCGGGGAGACGCGGAGTCGCAGAGAATTTCAGGAGAGAATCCTTCTTTTTATCAGCGTTTATCAGTGTCTATCAGTGGCTCAAAAGGCTTTTCGCAGTAGAGTCTGAAGTGAATTTTAGAATGAATCTTGGAGTGGGCGAGGGGTGGGCAATCTCTCATTCGCCAGTGGCCCATTTTGCCCCCCCTTCACCCTCTCTCTACTTCTTCTGCCTATCCATCCCGATAGCTTTTGACAGCAAATCAATGACAAAATTGAATTGAAGTTTTCGTCAGTTCTGAAATCCGCGTTCCAGGAGGATTTTTATGCGTGGGGTATCAATTGTTGGGATCGGCCAGACACCAGTGGGCGAGCATTGGGACCTCTCTGTGCGTCATATCGCGCATGGGGCTGTCTCTGCCGCGATGCAGGACGCGGGTATCGATCGGGCCGACGCACTTTTTGTGGGCAATATGCTCAGCGGCCCGCTGCTGGAACAGGAGCATCTGGCCACACTCATCGCCGATTTCAGTGGCCTGCGCGGCATTGAAGCGGCCAAAATAGAGGCGGCCTGTGCCAGCGGCGCGGCCGCGCTGCGGGTGGGCTGCATGGCGATTGCCAGCGGCATGCACGATGTGGTGATTGTCACCGGTGTGGAAAAGATGACCGACACCCCCAGCGGCGGAACCACTGCCGGGTTGGCCACCGCATCTGATGCCGAGTATGAAGCAGCCCACGGGATTACTTTTGTAGGATTGAACGCGCTGGTCATGCAGCGCTATCTGTATGAATATAAAGTGCCGATGGATGCCTTCGCCGGTTTCAGCATCAACGCCCATCGCAACGGGGCCAACAATCCCAACGCGATGTTCCAGCGGGCGATTGGGATGAAAGAATATCTCAACGCACCGATGATCTCCACGCCCATCAATATGATGGACAGCAGCCCGGTCTGCGACGGCGCGGCCGCGGTTGTGCTTGTGCCCACCGAGCGGGCCTCTGAATTTACCGGTGGTCATCACCGGGGCGCGGTGCAGGTTCTGGCCAGCGCCAGCGCCACAGACACACTGGCTGTCCACGACCGTAAGGACCCACTCTTTCTGGAAGCTGCCTACCTGAGCAGCCAGCGGGCCTATATGCAGGGCGGCATCACACCCGGCGACATCGACTTCTTTGAGCTTCACGACGCCTTCACAATTATGAGCGCGCTGAGTCTGGAAGCCACGGGTTTTGCCAACCGGGGCGAAGGCTGGCGCATGGCCGTGGACGAAGAGATCGGCGTGGGGGGGCGTCTGCCCATCAGCACAATGGGCGGACTGAAGAGCCGGGGCCATCCTGTGGGCGCGACCGGCGTCTATCAGATTGTGGAGACTGTCCAGCAGTTGACCGGGCAGGCGGGCAAGAATCAAGTGAAAAATCCCCGGATTGGGATGACCCAGAATATCGGCGGCAGCGGCGCAACGATTGTGACCCACATATTGGGAGTATAAATCTGATGCGTAGAATCGGCGGTGTGTTTGGATTGTCGATTGTAGTCGGTCTGTTTTGGACGCTGGGGCTGCTGGCTGCCACCGGCAGTCTGGCCCAGTCTGCCGGTGGCAGCATCGCCGGGATTGTGACGGATGAAGCGGAAACCCCTTTGGCGGGGATGTGGGTTGTTCTCTATCATCTGGTCAGTGCGCCCGAAGAATCTCCTGGGTGGGACAGTGTCGGTATGCTCAGCGACCCGGATGGTCGCTTTCGGTTTGAGGGACTGGCCGATGGCGTCTATCGTCTGTCAGTGGAGCACTACAATTTCCCCAATCCGCCTGAATACGACTCGGAATTCTACGATAACAAAAACGAACTTCTCAGCGCCGATGATATTCACATCGACAACGGAAACAGTGTCGAGAATCTTATCCTGCGCATGAGGGTACGGGCACGCATTGCGGGTCATGTCTATGACGAGGCGGGTGCGCCCCTTGCCGGCATTCGGGCCGTGGCGTTTGTCTACGAAGCCAATGGGGACTATTACGCCGAAACCGCGGGTACTTTTCGCAGCGACGCCATAGGCCAGTATACAATCAGCGGGCTGCTGGAAGGAATCTACCGGGTTCGATTTCAGGATGATCTGACGCGATTTTATCGAACGGAATTCTATGACAACGCGCCGGACCTGGACAGCGGGACCGACATTTCCGTGGCCGCCAGTTCGCTGATAACGGGTATCGACGCCCATCTGGCTGCCACGGGCGGTATCAGCGGGGTGGTGACCGATAAGGATGGGTTGCCGTTGGAGGGGATGAACGTCAGTGTTTATGGTTTCTGGGGGCCAATGGCGGCTACCAATACGGGACCAGATGGCTCCTATGTTGTCTACGGTCTGGAGACCGGTATCTATCGGGTCGCGTTTGCTGATGGACAATACCCGCCTCTCTATGTCTTGCAGTATTATTCGGGCAGCCTGACTTTAGAAGCTGCGACAGATATTTCTGTGGCGCTGGGGCTGATTACCCCCGACATTAATATGCAGATGGAACGCACGGGGTCGATTGGCGGGCGGATTACCGGATATCAGGGCGATCCGCTGGCAAATGCACGGATCTCTGCGTTACTGGGAGAGCGTCAGAGTGATGGTACAGTCCAGTGGAAGGGTGCTGGCATGACCCAAACCGATGGGGATGGACTCTATCGGTTGTCCAATCTGATGCCCGGCGCTTATCTGATCCATGCGGACCCGCGGGAGGCCCCTTTTGTCTATTTGGAACAGTTCTATCTGGACGCGGCCACCATCGACGCGGCGACATCCATCACTTTGACCGCAGGCCAGGAGTTGGACGGGATTGATCTGCAACTGCTCCCGGCCCAGCGCATTGCCGGCCGGGTCTCTGGCCCGGAAGGGCAGCCGCTGCAGCACATCTGCCCGACGCTCTGGCATATCGGGGCCAACGGTCAATGGCAGAAGTTCCCGCTGGTTTCGCAGATTGAGACGAATCTGCAGGGCGAGTATCGCTATGGTGTGATCCCCGATGGCTCCTATCGACTGGGATTTCGGGACTGCTTTCCACAGGGCATCTACGCCAGTGAGTATTACAGCGATGTATACGATTTCGAGGACGCTTTCACACTGGAACTGGGGCCAAAGGGCTATTTCCACGATGTGGACGCCCGATTGGAACTGCGCAGCCACATCAAAGGCCGGGTGACCAATGCCCAGGGCGAAGGCGTGCCCGATGTCTCTGTGGCCGCGCTCTATCAGCCCACAGAAGGGCCATCGGCGGGGGATTGGATACCGGCTGGTTCGACCACATCCAACAGCGACGGTTTCTACGATGTGGGGAATTTGGAGCAGGACACCTATCGGCTCCTTTTCAACGATACGGGTGAGCACGAGCGCTATCTGACCGAATATTACGACAACGCCTACAAAGTGGAAGAGGCAACGTCGGTTCCTGTCGGCCACAGCGAGACGATCACCGGTATTGATATCGTTTTGACATACGGGGGCTGGATTACGGGGAAAGCCACCAACGGGACAGGCGCACCTGTGGGTGATGTGATCGTAAGCGCCTGGCGGCTCCGTCAGGAGTTGTCCCACACGCCTGTTTGGGTGAGTGTGTCGTGGGACGACACCGACGCGGCCGGGCGCTATACCATCCGTCATCTGGAGCCGGGAATCTATCGGGTGCTGTTTGATGATTCTGAACTGGGCCGCTATGCCCCTCAGTATTTCCAGAATGTGCCGGTGATCGAAGCGGCCACAGATGTGCAGGTCCAGCGAGACAGTGGAACACCGGATATTGACGCAACGCTCTCCCGCGCCACCAGCATTGCTGGGAAATTGACCGACGGCAAAGGCAAGCCAGCCGCGGGTGTAGTCGTGGCCGCCTATCAGTGGATCACAGATACAGAGAGCCGGTGGCTGCCTGTGCGCTACGCGGATAGCGACGCCCAGGGTACATACTTCTTGGGTGGATTGGGTGTAGGCATCTATCGCGTCGGCTTTGCTGTCACGGATTTTCAATCCGCTAGCCCGTATGTGGCTGAGTATTACAACGATGCGCCGGACATCCAGCAGGCAAAGGATATCACATTGACTGCTGGTCAGCAGTTGCAGGGAATCAACGCTTCACTATCCCAACGGCCAACGATTGAGGGGCGTGTGACCGACGAATCTGACACACCCTTGCCCAATATTGCGCTTACGCTTTTTGGATTGTACCCTGCCGACGGACAAGAACAGTGGATTTTGCGTTCGTTTGACAGCACCGATGAAACGGGGCACTACTCCTTCACCCAACTCCTGCCTGGTCTCTATCGAGTCAGCTTTGGAGACAGCACAAACCCACCTGGTTATCGCAGCGAATTTTACGACGATGTGCGTCGTTTCTCTCAGGCCACATCCATCACAGCTACGGCTGGGGCAGTAATCACAGGCGTGAACGCGCGTTTGGCTTCTTTTGCCGTGAATACGCCACCAGTTGCACACGATGATATGCTGACGATTGTTCAGGGCCAATCGGCGCTCTTTCCCAGTGCCCTACAAAATGATGAAGATGCTGATGGGGATCCTCTCTCTCTCATCTTCGAGATACACCCTACCCACGGATCTATTTCCTTTGTGGGGGAAGAGCAGATGAGCTATAGTCACAATGGTGGGGTAGATACAGCAGACTTCTTCACTTATCGAGCTTCCGATGGCGTAAGTGTATCGAATGTCGCAACAGCGACGATAACGATTCAACTCCTGCCCGTACAACCCCTGTTCTTGCCCTTCCTACTGGCGAAGAGTGAAGATTCGCTCCCATCCAACCCATAAAGTTGGAGACTCCTCTACTATCAAAAGCTATCATCCAGGGGGAATTGTGTCTTTCGGTAGGGAATGAGCGCTCGGATCGTGCATACTTTCTACAGTATCACGCAGAAACTATCCGAACGTGACCTATGGGGGATTATGCTTACAGCGTATTTGGCGTAGATTTAATTACAAGTGTAACGCTGCAAGATGAAATCACTCATCCGGACACACTATTCACTCAAGGACACTTTAATTTATGGGTATTGCATCTGTCTGGCGCACCAAACAACAACGCTACTCACTGCGGGGCGAAGTTTGCCCGGACTGCCACCAGGCGATCTTTCCGCCCCGGGATGTCTGCCCTCATTGCAGCGAACAGGCCGGGCCTGTGCATGTGATGAGCGGCCGGGGTGAGGTCTTTAGCTTTACAAAAATGTTCAGCGTTCCCGATGGGTTCAAGGATCAGCGGCCCTATACTGTGGCACTGGTCAAATTGGACGAGGGACCAATGGTCACTGCCCAATTGACCGATCTGAACGAAGACGAAGTGGACATCGGCATGAAAGTTGAAATGGTCACCCGCAAACTGCGGGAAGAGGGCAGCGACGGTCAGATCGTCTACGGGTATAAATTTCGCCCCGCGTTGGCCGTGGCAAGTTAACCAGAAATCCGCCAAAAGCTATGGGATTGATAGAGCGAAAGGGGCCACGTGTTACGCGTGGCCCCTTTCGCTTTCCTCGCGGCTTCTTATTCGTCTGGTTCAACTTTCTGCCCACAAGAGCCTCGATCACCCACAAGGTAGGCCGATTTCTCTGGACTGTTGTGGTAGACAATTGATGCTTCCTATGGGATAATATCCGGCAGGAGGCGATATGCATGACAAATACAGCAGAATACCCCAGCTATCTGGAATGCGTTGCAGGAATATTGGGGCATGCCAATGCCCCGCTTTCGGTGGATACGCTTGTCGAACAAGTGAAGGATCAACGGCCCACCGGCAAAGGTGTTCGCAGTGCTGTCTATCAGGCGATTGGTAAGCTCTATCAGGCCGTTCCCATCAGTCCTGGGGTCTTTGGCTGGCTGCCTACCCTGTTAAAAGGGCAAACCCTGCGCCATCCGCTGAATAAGCTGGAAGTGCAGCGGGGCACACTGTTGATGGATGAATTGGAGCACGCGACTTTCTTCCCCGAATTCTTCCAGGACCATCAGCCGGATGGACGGCTGGTGCGTTTGCATCTGATGGGCGGACCCACGCTGGAGGTTCACGCGGCTGTCGATCAGGAAACCTGGGCGCTGCGTCTGGGCCAGGAATTCGTGGATTGGGTCGATCAGGCGGGTGGCTCAGCCTATGACGATCTGCTGATCCACGTGCTGGACGCGGTGGACGGCGAATATAGTCTGCGCTTGCAACCCCGCGAAGTGCGCCAGGAAGAGAAGATTCTGGAGCACAATCTCCAACTGGCCCGCGCGGCCGAAGCCATTGTGACCGGTGACCGCAAATCCCGTTCGGCCATGCCTGTGTGGGAGTTAGCCGCGGCGCTGATTGGCCGAGGTATCTATGCCGAGCCTATACCGCCGGATGATATGCACTACGTGCTGCACGAACACAGCCCCCTGCGTTTGCAGGACGATCTGGGCTATACCAAAGCCAATCGGGATCACCTGCGCCGGGAGCACAAGGAACGCCGGAACAGCCCTGCCCGCCGTGCCGGGGATATGCCTTCCCAGGACGGGGGAGAGGGAAGCCGACAGGGAGCTTTTCACGGCGGCTTCTTTGGACGGATGGATTCCGGCCATTTGGGCGAGGAAGACGATGACGACTCCGGCTTCTGGGACGCGGTGGAAGACAATGTGGTCGATTTTTCCGATATGGAAGAGACTCAATGCGAGGGCTACCAGCTCTATCTCTCCGAATTTCAGTCTGTGTTTCCCGAAGATGAACCCCTCAGCCACATGAACTACCATCTGTTGGAGGCTGAACTGGAAATGCTGGTGGGATTGGAAATGGAGTTTGGCTATCTGATGCCGGAGCAGGATGAGCGCAAAAAGGCCCTGTCAGCCCGGCTTTTTATCGATCCCGATATGTATTCTGGCGGCGACTGGGATCAGTCAGATTACGGTGGCCCCCCTTTCTGGGACAATTGACCGTTGCCGAAGCCTGTCGATTGTCGCTACTTCTTCGGTGATTATCACCGGGGCGCTAACCTGGAGAAGTGCCGTCTGCTGGAAGCCAGCCCCAACAACAGTCGGCCCTGGCGGCGCAGGCTGTGTGATACGTGCCCCGTACCAGAACTTCTGCTCACCAGCACCTGTCTCGATCTGTTGCTGGAAGCGGAAGTCCAAAAGAGCTTTTTGCGCGAGCGTGTCGAGGTCACTTTTGCTGTGTGTGCCCGCCATCTTCAGGAACTGGACGACCCCCATAACTGCCCTCAGTGTAGCGCAGAACAGGAACGGCTGCGCGGGGGCCAAACTGGCGATTGGGACAGTTGATGTCCGAAAAATAAAGGGGAGGCTGTGGCACATTCCACAGCCTCCCCTTTTTATTGTCCTATTCCCCAATGCGCACTCTGTCCTAATCAATACTGGCTGGGACCGGGCTGACCCCAGCAGATTTGCTGCCTGTCAGATTTTGCCACGTGTGGCCCAATCGTCTGGCTAGACGGCGGATGGGTGGGGACGGCTGGTCAGCGGACTGGCCGCGTTTGCTGGTGGTGGCCAGATAGCTGCTGGCCGTGCGATAGCCCGCCTCATATAGTCGGTTGGACTGGGACCAATCGTTGATATCTGGCATGGCTTCGGTCCACAGGCGGATGTTATGCAGCCGGAGTTTCTTTGCCATTTCGCTCAGGAGCAGGTCGTGTTCGGCTTGCAGGCGCAGCATTG
Source organism: Caldilineaceae bacterium (assembly GCA_019637685.1). GTDB lineage: Bacteria > Chloroflexota > Anaerolineae > Caldilineales > Caldilineaceae > JACQGT01. Next base: position 29,696 of record JAHBVF010000004.1, read on the forward strand.
TGCTAATGCTGCGGTTGACGATAGCTGATACCCCCCGCTGTATCTGTTCGGCTGGCTTGGGATCATCCCAAATGTGCAGGGCATATATCTCTGTGGCGCCCTTTTCAATCGCAACCCGCAGGGGAAGGGGGGTGACTGTACCGCCGTCGATGTAGCGTTCCCCATCCACTGTCCAGGGGGGATGGACCGGTGGCAATGCTGTGCTTGCCATCAGGGCATCCAACACCCGATCCCCCGGTCTGTCGCCGAAGATATGCATCGTTTCGCTTTTCAGATGCGTGGCTGTGATAAAGAGGGGAATATGGCCGGGTAAATCGCCAAAGGTAAGAGCCGGGTCGATTCCCGCACGCTGTAGAAAGGCGTAGAAGTTGCTGTTGTCGTAGAGGCTATCCTTGCCGCTGAGCACACGCCACAGAATCTGCATTCGCCCGCCGGGGTAGACATCCTCTTTGGTGGTCCCTTGCCAGACAGCCAGCAGATGATCTGTTTGAGCCAAGGAAAAATCCCTGGCCATAAAAGCAGCGTTGAGCGCGCCGGCCGAGCAGCCCACAATAATGTCTGGGACAATGCTTTGCTCCAGCAATGCCCGCAATGCCCCCACCTGTAACGCGCCCCGATTCCCCCCTCCACTTAGCACAAGCGCTCGCATAGGATAACCACCTTTCCCAAACCAAAAAACTGTCTCTTTCCAGACAACACTCCCTTGTGCTACCCTGGAGATAGCATAACAGTACGATAAGCCGCTGGCAAGTGGGAATAGTACATTAGTGCAGACAAAAATTGAAGCCTTTCCCTTTTCTGTGCTATGATTCACCCCACAATTAAATAGAGGGGAGCTTGGATGTGCCAGGCTGAGAGGGCAACCGAAATTGTTGTCGACCCATAGACCTGATCTGGGTAATGCCAGCGTAGGAAGTTCATCGCCAAACCTACTCAGATCGAGTAGGTTTTTTTGATTGGGGTGTACTGATTCTGTTGGATCCACTGAAAGGAAAAATTAGATGAAGTGTAATATACGGATGATGCGCACAGGCACAGCCTTTCTGCTTTTCCTGTTTGCCACAATCCTTTTGGCTGGCTGCAATCCTGTGGCCGATCTCGCTACACCACCCGGTCAGGCGGAGCGAACGACACTGGTGGTGGCAACCCACGACTCCTTCAGCGCCAGCGAAGATGTGCTGGCCGAGTTCAGCACACAGACGGGCATCGAACTCCAATTTCTGGGGCTGGGCGATGCCGGCGAAGCGCTGAACAAACTGATCCTCAGCAAAGACGCGCCCCTGGCTGATGTCTTTTATGGGGTGGACAACACATTTCTCAGCCGGGCGCTGAATGCGGATATTTTCGTTCCCTATGCCTCTCCCCTGTTGAGCGAGATCCCCGATGCCTATAAGCTGGACCCGGAAGCGCGGATGCTGCCCGTGGACTACGGCTTCATCACTCTCAACGGGGACCGGGACTGGTTTGCCCAGAAGGGGCTGCCCCTGCCTGCCACGCTGGAAGACCTGATCCAGCCCGCCTATCGGGGACTGCTGGTGGTGGAAAACCCGGCTTCCTCTTCGCCGGGGCTGGCCTTCCTCTTGGCCACAATTGCCTATTTTGGCGAAGACGGCTATCTGGACTATTGGCAGGCGCTGCGGGCCAATGATGTGCTGGTCACAGACGGCTGGAGCCAGGCCTATTACGAACATTTCACTGTGGGCGGCGGCGGGGATCGCCCGCTGGTTGTCTCCTACACCACCAGTCCCCCCGCGGATGTCCTGTTCGCCACGGATGGACGCACGGAACCGGCCAGCGTCAATGTCAATCTGCCCGGCGGCACCTTCCGCCAGATCGAATTTGTGGGTATTGTGGCGGGCACGAAAAAGCTGGTCGCGGCCCAAACGTTCGTCGATTTCCTGCTCGACAAGCGTTTTCAGGAGGATATTCCGCTGCAAATGTTTGTCTATCCGGTCCACAGCCGCGCGGCCCTGCCCGATCTCTTCGTCCAGTTTGGCGAGACCCCCGACGACCCGGCGGTCGTCGATTCTGCACGCATTGAGGCAAACCGGGAAAGCTGGATAGCGGCTTGGACGGATGTGATGGTACGATAAGGGCAACGTTCCACCATTCACGGAGACACCTCATGTCCATATCTCTCGGTCTTGTTGGTTTGGGTTCGTTTGGCAGCGCCTTTGCCGATCTTTTTATGAGCCACCCGCTTGTGGATCGCATCGCACTCTGCGATCGGGAAGCAGAGCGGGTCGCCCACTTTGCCCGGCAAGAACGCTGGCAAGAGAAGTTTCACCCGCGGGATGCCTATACTTCCCTGGACGACATCTGCGCCAGTGATCTGGACGCACTGGTCATCATCACCCAGCCCTGGCTGCACGCGCCCCAGTGCATCCAGGCGATGGAGGCGGGCAAGCACGTCTACAGCGCGGTGCCGGTCATCAGCCTGCCCGACGGCGACGAGATTCTGGACTGGTGCGACCGGCTGGTGGAGACCTGTCAACGCACCGGGCAACTGTATATGCTGGGCGAGACAACCATCTATCGCCCCCAGACAATGCACTGCTATCGGCAGGCGGCCGCGGGGAACTTTGGCGACTTTGTCTATGCCGAGGGGGAATACTTTCACGATGTGGATTCTCCCCGCAGCAATCTGCGCCAGGTGCAGGAGCGCCGTCAGGCCAGCCAGGCGGGACGGGAGTGGGTGGCCCTGCGCGAGACATACAAGCGTCGGGGTGTTCAGTCTGGGCCAATGCACTATCCCACCCATTCCACCAGCGGGCCAATGCGGGTGATGAATGCCCACGCGCAGCGGGTCTGTGCCTGGGGGTATGCCAACCGCACGGATGATCCCTACTACGCCGAGCAGGGCGAAATCTTCAGCAACGAGACCGCGCTCTTTCAGATGAGCAACGGCGCGACGATGCGCATCTGTGAGCATCGGGAGATCGGGCTGCCGGGCCGGGAGACCTTCCGGGTCTACGGCACGCAGGGCAGCTTCGAGAACGATCACTGGGCCACAAAAGAGCAGCGCACCCCCCTGTCTGTGGCGGAGATGCGCGACCCGCTGCCCCCAGAGGTGGAAGACGCTTTTCGCTCCGTGAGCAAAACATCGGATTTCTACGGCGGCCACGGCGGGTCCCACGCCTATCTGGTGAACGAGTTTGTGGAGGCCGTGGCCCAGGAGCGCCAGTCGGCTGTGAACGTGTGGGAGGCCGTGCGCTATATGGCCGCGGGGGTGATGGCCCACAAATCCGCCCTGGCCGATGGGGAGTTGCTGGCCGTGCCCGACTGGGGGGATGCGCCGGGAGTGTAGGGGGTTGATGCAGGGGTGTCGATCTAAACAGAAAGACGCCAAAACGCAGAAGGTGAGATCGATACCCGATCTCACCTTCTGCGTTTCCCGCCTGTTTGTATTCGGTAGGAGGCGTTCACTGTGGAGCGTTTGTCAGGGAACCGGTTCCAGGAGCGTAAACTCACTGGTATTGGCCGGTGTCCACGCTTCCACACCGTCGTCCGTGCGCACAAACCACCAGACAATTGTGTCGCTGTTGCCTTGCAGCCAGATCGGCCCGTTGATGAGCGTGGCCTGCATAGGTGGTTCCAAATAGCCGATGATTTCACCGGCTGTGGCCCCGGCCAGGGTGCGCAGGGTGATGCCCTGAATGCCTTCCCGCAGTTGTACCCGCTGGCCCAATTCCATGGGCACGGCGTTGACACTGATGGGCAGGCCATTTGTCTCAAAGATGCGGCCCTGGGGCTGCTCGGCCACGGGTTGGGCAGCGACAGGCTGCACGGCTCCGGCGTCTGAGACACCGGATTGGCTGGGTGTCTGGATGGCCGTCTGGGGCGTATTGCTCCCACTGCTGCCGCCCAGCAGATCGTTCAGATACCAGCCCAGCCCACCAAAGACGAGCAGGGCAACCAACCCGATTGCCACCGGGCGCAGCCAGCCAGGCAGACCGCTGGGGGGCGGAGGCGGCTGCAAGGGGACAGATATTCTGTCCTGCGCCAGGCGTGCAAACATAACAATCAACGGCATCTGCCCCGGCCCGAAGTAGCGCTCGGTCGTCAGCAGTTGGGCCTGGCGCACGGCCTGATCATAGAGCGTGCCGGTTGTGCTTTCGTGCAGGTGCAGCTCGGCGCGCACAGGCCGGCCTTTGCGATCGAGCAACACCATCAACCCGGCCAGGGGCGAGCCGTTGCTGTCGGTGATATTAAAATAGTTGCCCTGAATGGCTTGCAGATCCGAGTGTGCGCTGCTACGTCGGCTCTGGCTTAGGGTCACACTACCCTCGGCTGTGGATTCCTCGCTCATCACTACCCCCTATGGCAGTTGGATTGTGGCGATTCCTGCCACTTGTACTGATGTCTCATTATAGAAGACTACACGCATATTGTACTCAATGGGCAGGTCGGACCGCAAATAGCCTCGCCACTGTAAGCTGTCTCCAACTTTTCGATAGGGAAAATCCCCGCTGGGCAGTCCGCTAAACTCAGCGCCCCGATCTTGACTGCCCACATAGCCCAGACTGTTTCCCTTCAGACGTTCGCCGCTGTTGGCCGAGGCTGCATAGGGGATTTTGAGCAGATTGCCCTGGGGTGTGACCGCCTGTTCCTGGGGCGTGATATTCTCCACCAGCAGGCGGTGGACCCCCGCAGCGCGCACACTTTTGTCGCCCACCAGATAGACCCGCAGGCGTACATTGTAGGTGACGCCGCCAATGCCTGGCCAGTTGCCGTCAAAGTCCAGAGAATCGCCCAGGGTGCGCATTGCGCGCAGACCGCCGATTTGGAATTCAGCGCCGTCCGCGCCAATCCCGGACAGCACAATATCTGTGCCGGGAATTCTCTCACCGACGGCGATCTGTTTCTCCATTGGCCCGGCAAAAACAATCGCATTCTCCCCCGCGTTAAGAATCGGCAGATCGTTGATCTGGGGCAGATTGGGGATACTGCTGAGATCGGGCAGGCCCAGGTCTCGCAACTGGTCCAGGTTGGGCAGTTGCGGGTTGCCAGGAATCTCAATCGGCAGATCCGAAAGGGAAGGGGGCGTGCAGCCAGCCAGCAGCAGACCCAACAGCAGTACGAAAAGGATAGAAAGCCGTTTCATCCATACTCCTTTGCAAATTAGTGTACATACCCGTTTCAGGCACAACCAGCAATGAAAATAGGGACGCAGATTACGCAGATTCTATCCGTGTTTATCCGCGTTCATCCGCGGCTATTTTCAGGTCAGTACGCTCCAATTTCCAGGAGCCGGTCGTCATCAATCCCGAAGTGGTGGGCGATCTCGTGGCGCACCACCCGGCCCACCATTTGTCGCACATCGTCCTCTGTGTGACAACGCATGAGAATCGGCTGGCGATAGATGCTGATCTTATCAGGCATCACCAGATTGTAGCCACTGGTGCGCCCGGTGTGGGGAATGCCGTGATAGAGGCCGAGCAGGTCTGTGCGTCGCTGCACCCCCACCGACCAGAGCGCGTTCGAGTCGGGCCATTCTTCCACCACAATTGCCACATTTTCCAGCTTTTCGAAGAAGAGATCGGGCAGGGCCTCGATAGCCTGAGCCACTAGCTCCTCGAACTGTTCCGGCGTGTGTATCTGTTTACCGTCATCCACCAATCGTCACTCCTTAAACGCCGCGTATAGGATGTCGGCCACATAGCGCTGTTGGAGCGCGGGGACGTCTTCCCAACCGCCGCCCCTCTCCAACAGAAGGCGCACCCGTTCTGGTCCCCAATTGTAGGCTACCAGCACATAACGCAGGTCGTTGCTTCCCAGTTTCAGTAAAAATTCCTGCAAATAGACGAGATACGTAGCAGCTACCTGGGCATTCTCCCAGGGGTCAAAAGGGTTGGCCGCGCCCGCGCTGGGCGCAAACTCATCCCAGGTGGCGGGCAGGATTTGCATCAGCCCCATATCCCCGTCCCGCCCCAAAGCCACCGGGTTCAGCCGACTTTCCCGATAGGCCAAAGCCGCCAGGAGCCGCCAGTCGATGCCCGTCTGTGTGCCGATTGCCTGGAAGAGATCGGCATAGGTGACAACCCTCACTTCCTGCCCTCCTTGACGTTTCTGTCCTTCCTGATGTTCCTGGAGTGCCGCGGGTTCCGGCTGGGGCAGGGCTGGCGAAACATCGGGAAGTTCGCCGACTGGGGAGGTGCTGACTGGTGGCTCGACGGTTGAAGGCAAGGCGACTGAAGGCTCGATGACTGGATGTTCGGCGCTCAGCGGCCCAACGATTGGACGGGGGGCAGGCAGGGGCGCGGCAACCAGCGCAGCCAGCTCGGCTGGCGCGGGCATCGAAGGGGGCTGCGTCTCCTCCTCCCCGCTGGGCACGACCAGCACTACCGCGGTGGGCGGCGCGGACAGTCCCGCCGCCTGTGCCCGAGGCGCGCGGGTCTCCAGCCCCACAATCAGGCCGGCAATGCTGACAAAGGCCAGCAGGGAAAGAGCCAGAAAGCCCAGGGCCAACACTCCCAGCAGCAGGCCGGGCCACAGCACCCGTTTGGACCGGGTGCGAGAAAGGCCAGGTGGGAGGGCAGAGCTATGGGGGGGGCGGAAAGAGCGTGACTGAATAGGCATTGATTGGGTTATTGTATCACAATTGGGCGGTAATCCGGTGGACAGAAAATGGGCTGTAGTCTATGATAGGTCTATGACGCAAAGGCAAACTTCGATACATCCGAATCAAGCGCATGGGCGGCCCAGCCGGACGGAAAAGAACTCTGCTTTCCCCTGGCAAAGGATTCTGGGGCTGGCCGCTGTATTTCTTGTCCTGTGGCTGGCCGCACTGGCCGCGGTACAGGGCGGCCAATCCGCAACCCCTGCGATCGGTTCCACGCCCGACCCGCGGCTCGCGCACTCAGGTCTGTTGCTGGTGGGGCTGGACCCCACAATCTCTCCCGCCGCGGCCGATCAGATATTTGCCAGCCAGGGGCTAATTCCCGCGGATCACTGGCCGGAGTTTGGCCTGGCCAGCGTGAGCCTGTCGGCGGCTGAAAACGGCCAGAATCGCGAGAAAGCCTTGGCAACCGCGGCCGTCCGTCTGGGGCAACAGCCGGGTATCCGCTATGTGGAGAACGATTGGGCTATCGAAAGCGCGTCCCTGGGATCACCCAACGATCCCTATTTTCCCGATCAGTGGGCTTTGGCCCGTATCAATATGCCCGCCGCGTGGGAAGCCACCGCGGGCGATCCATCCATGGTGATTGCGCTGGTGGACAGTGGCCTGGACCTGACCCACGAAGATCTGAAGGACCTGCCGTTGTGGGTAAACGAGGCCGAAGTCAATGGAATTCCTGGCCAGGACGATGACAGCAACGGCTATGTCGATGACTTCAACGGCTGGGATTGGGTGGGCAGCGACAATCAATTTGAAGATCCCTACGGCCACGGAACCCACGTGGGGGGCATTCTGGCCGCGGCCACAGACAACGGGATCGGTGTTGCCAGTGTGGGCCGGTCGCTACCGCTGATGCCCCTGCGTGTGCTGGACGAGCGGGGCAGCGGCTTTATCTCCTATTTGGTCGATGCCCTCTCCTACGCCCGGCGCAAGGGCGCGCGTATCATCAATCTCAGCCTTGTGTTGCGGATCGATTCATTGGCTGTGGCCGATTCCGTGCGGGCCTATGCCGAAGCCGGTGGACTGATTGTAGCGGCCACAGGCAATTACGGCAATCAGGTCTACTGGCCTGCCGCCTATTCTCAAACCCTGGCTGTGGCCGCCACCACCAGAGACGATACCCGTGCCTATTTCAGCAACCGGGGGCCGGAAACCGATCTGGCCGCGCCGGGCGAAATGGTGCTGAGCACGTATTTGAACAATGGCTACTATCTGAACGACGGGACGAGTATGGCTGTGCCCCACGTGAGCGCGCTGGCCGGGCTGGTCTGGAGCCTGCGCCCGGATTGGGATTGGCAGCAGGTAAAGGCACATCTCAAGGCAACGGCTGTGGATGTCAATGCCCCGCTCCTGCCCGGACCTGACAACGACATCGGCGCTGGTCGGATTGACGCGGCCGCGGCCCTGGCCCAGGCTGGCGGGGGCGTTTCCTTCACAGTCGATTATCTGGCCGGTCAATATACTCGGGTGGATCAGCTTCTGCGCATTCCTGTGCAGGTGGCCGTGAGCGATACAGCCACCCACACACTGCCGATTGTCGGCGTGCAGATTCACTACGCGCTCTATCAGTCACCAGAGATTGGCTCCGGCGAAAACGGCCCAGGCCCGGTGCTTTCCGGGACAGTTGCCTCCTCTGCCACGGGCCGGGGGCTGTTTGAGATTCCAATGCCTGCCCACGTGGGACATTACGAGCTGCGTATCCGCATGGCTGGTCACGAGAATATCTATCCCGTCACCCTGCAGGATGGGCCGCTGGTGCTGGCTGCCGAAGCCGTTCAGCCTGTGCTGGCCGCGGGCAACGAACAGACCCCATTGCAATTCAGCGCACGGGGGGACGGGGGCAAATTGTTGGAAGAACCCCTGTGGGTAGAATTGGCAACCAATTTGGGGCACTTTTCCGATGGCAGTCGCCAGCGGGGGCTGTGGATGGAGAATGGGACGCTGACCGAAGTGCTGGCGGGTGGTCAGGAGGCGGGCGTGGCCGAGATTGTCATGAACGCTGCGGGTCAGACCCAGCGGGCATTTGTCTCCATACAGCCAGGCCCTACCCAACAGATAAGCGGACCCAAACAGCTTGTGGTCCAGGACTGGGGGCAGGGATCGACTGTGCCGATTGGGCTGGAACTGCGTGACCAGTTCGGCAACCCGATTTGGGATGCGGCACGGGTCAATTTTTATACACTGGCCGGCACCTTTGCGCCCCAGTCGCCTGGGGTAAAAGGGGGCCGGGTCGAAACACAGCTTTTCCTGCCCGCCTGGGCACCCCCACGGATCAACTATTGGGCTGTTGTGCCTGGAACTTTTGCTCTTTTTCGGGGCGAAGTCGTGATCCTGCGCAACCACTACTGGCTGCCCCGGATCGATGGCGAGGGACAAGAGGATGACGTGGGCGAATAGGGCCGGGGAACTGGGAGACTCATACCGACTGCCCCAATCCCCGATCCCCGCGTTTCTATTTAGCCCCGCACTGCACGAGCGGCCCCGCGGGGTCATTGGTGGTGTGGAATTCGTAGGTCTGGTCGCCTGATGCCAACACAATTCTGTAGCCCGGCGTGATGACCTGGGCGTACATCATTCCCCCTTTGGGGCAGCCCAGGCTGGAATCTGACCAGTCCACAGATTCGACATTGACGACCTGCACGCTGTCGGCAGAAGAACGGGCCAATTTGGCGACTTCTGCCTTTGCTCTTTCAATCAATGCTGTCGGTCTGCCGCCGATTGTCACTGTGTCGCCTCCCCGTGGCAAGCTGTCTGGCACTGCTGTTGGCTCTTGTGTCGGTTCTGGTATCGCTGTCGCGGTGGGCGCTGCGATCGGCTCTGTCAGCGACCGCACAGGGGCTGCCTGCGGCGCTGGCGGCAGGGTTGCACACCCGGCCAGCATCAGCACCAATAGCCCCAACACCGCCACAATTTGTATAAACGGCCGGTTGAATTTCACTCGTTTCCCAATCAATGGTCTACCCTTTTCCCTGTGAGACAGCCTGTTGGGTGAGATTCAGCCACCCAGCACCGCTGCTCTGCTATCTGCTTGCGACAGACCCGTTCGTCTGTCTGGGGATAGGACGACGATCTACGGGCGAATGTTCCGACCTGTCCGGAAGGGCTAGGCCAGACGCACCAGCAGGTCCCGGATGACACTGAGCGCAATGAAGACGACAATCGGCGAAATGTCGATCATCCCCAGGGGCGGGATCAGGCGACGGGCTGGTTCCAACACCGGGTCAGTCACCTGGAGCAGCATCTGTACAATCGGGTTCGAGGGGTCCAGATTGGGGATCCAACTCATCAAAATGCGGATGAGCAGGACGAATGTATAGATTTCGATAATACGGGCCAACAATAAGAAAACCATTGCCTTCTACCTCACGATTCATTGAATAAGAGCGCTATTTGTGGTCGGCGGTCTCGCTCAGATCGCCCAATTCCTGGCTGTGGGCTGCAGCCGCGGCCACAGCTTCGATCAGCGCGGCACGCACCGCGCGCTGTTCCAGAACCAGTGTACCCATTGCGGTAGTTCCGCCGGGACTGGTGACCCGATTGCGCAGGTCCGCCGGGTGGCCGCGACTCTCGCGCATCAGCGCGACACTGCCCTCCACAGTTTGCAGAACCATCCGCTCGGCCTGGGCACGACTGAAGCCGATATGCACGCCCGCGTCGATCAGCCCTTCGAGGAGCAGATAGACAAAACCCGGCCCGGAACCGCTCAGCCCTGTAGCCAAATCAATCGCGTGTTCATCGTCCACAAAAAAGGCGTCGCCCATCGCTTCCAGAATCATCTGGGCCTGGCCTTTGTCGTCGTCGGTAACAGCCGCGGTCGCGGTCCAGACGGTCATCCCTTTGCCCACCTGGGCCGGTGTGTTGGGGATAGAACGCACAATGCGTTCGTGGCCCAATCCCCGGCGCAGGGTGCTAATCCGCACGCCCGCCATAATACTGATCACCAGCGTTTCGGGGCGTAGCTGGCCTGCCAGACCCGGCAGTACTTTGTTCAACACCTGGGGCTTGACTGCCAGCAGCAATATCGCGGCATCGGCCGCGGCCGCGCTGTTCTCCGCCTCCACAGCTACCCCATACTCGCTGCGCAGATAGTCGCGCCGGGTTGGGACCGGCTCGGCCACAGTCACCTGATCCGGCTGGGCCAGCCCACCCAATACCAGGCGTTTGAGGATGGCCTCGGCCATTGCCCCGCCGCCGATAAAGGCAATCTTTCCGCTGAGTTGCATTTAGTTTATCTCCCGCTTGCCAAAGATGGCCGTGCCCACCCGTACAATTGTCGCGCCCTCTTCAATAGCCACTTCAAAATCATTGGTCATCCCCATAGAGAGATGACGCCAATCCCTTTGGGGGAAGCGCTCGGCCAGCTCGTCGCGCAGAAGCCGCAACTGCCGAAAGACAGGCCGGGTGTCCTCTGCTTCGCTTTCCAGGGGAGCCATTGTCATCAATCCCTGAATGTGCAGCCCCGGCAGGGCCAGCAGGTCGGGCAAATCGGCCAAAAGCGCTTGCCGGGTGAAGCCGTGCTTGCTGTCCTCGCCGCTGATGTTTACTTCCAGCAGCGCGTTCACAGTCTGTCCCGCGGCTGTGGCATCCCGGCTGAGGCGTGTGGCCAGCTTGCGGGTGTCCACCGAATGGACGAGAGCAAAGGGGCCGATTGCCTGCTTGCTCTTGCGGCTCTGAATTGTGCCGATGGCGTGCCAGCGGATGTCCGGCAGAGCCGCCTTTTCGGCCATCTCTACCTTTTCCCAGAGTTCTTCCAGGCGGTTCTCGCCAAAGTCCACCTGACCCGCGCCGGCCAGTTCGGCGATCATAGCAAAGGGCTTTGTCTTGCTGACTGCTACGAGCGTAACTGCTTCCGGGTCGCGGCCCGAACGGAGGGCGGCCTGGGCCACTCGCTCTTGGACGCGTGTCAACCGCGCGGCAAGGGTCTCTGGCAGGGATTCTGTGTCACTATTCATAAGTATACCTGTCCGGGATATCTGATGTTCTGACATGGGGGGATTGTACCAGTGATTGAGTGAGGGAGCAAAGGATTGGGGAGCAGTTGAGCGGCAATTTTGCTGCCGTTCAACTGCTCCCCCGCTCGACAAATCTCAGTTCTGCACTGTTGGAATAAAGATGTGGAAGTCCTTGGGCGGGGCCTTTTGGGAAAAGGTGACAGCGACCGGCTCGGACCAGACGCCCAGGAAGCGGTGGTTGGGGAAAGCGCCCTCGGGTCCATCTTCGGGCTGTTCGGAGAAGGCCCGGATGCGGAAGAAATGGGGCAGATTGGCCGCCTGGGATTCAAAGAAGGCCCTGCCCGCGGGCTGACGTGACTGCCAGGGCTGCCACTCGCCCTCTTCACCCAACCGATACTCAATGTCATAGGTGGCGACGTAGCGCCCCGCGGGGATATCCCGAATCGATGTGCTGATGTCGCCCTGCCAACGCAATTCCACATTGTAGCCATCCACCTGGGTGGGGAGTTTGTTCAGGCGGGCGGTGGGCGCGTTGAGCAGCAGAAAGGCGTCAATAAAGGCGTGGTTGCCGTGCCAGCGGAAGGGACTATTGATGCGGCCAAAGACGGTTATCGTCTCGCTCTGGGCCACCGCGCTCACCTGCAAATTCTGCCAGCCCACCCGCTCGCCATTTTCGGTGAAATTGCGCCGGTTCTCCGCCCAGATGACAGTCTCCGCCGTGGGATCGGTGCCGCCTGTGGGATCGATGCCCAGCATCTTCGCCATATAAAAACCGTCCGGGCAGTCGTTGGGCATTGCGCTGCCGCCGCACAGGGAGAGCATCCACGCGCTCAGGCTGTAGTGTGCGCCGGGTGTCACTGTAACCTGCTGGTAGAGGGCCACATCAAATGGCTTGCCCGGCTCCGGTGGGGTCTCAATATCCGGGGCACGGATGGTCTGGCTGTCCTCCCCGTCGATGCGTTCCACATGCGCGCTGCCGTCGCAGTCGTCCCCGGCATAGAACATCCGGGTGCTGTAGAGCCAGGGCGTGCCACTGATGAAAACCGGCGTCCAGCCAGTGGCAATCCGCATCAGCCCCCCGGCAGACGATTCCAGTTGATAGGTCCCGACTTTGCATTCAAAGCTCGGATTGATCAGCGTGGGTGTGATGCCAACGGGAATTGTCTCGGCTGGTTCGGGGTCTTCGGGCGTTTCGGGCTGGGTTGCCTGTTCAAAGAGCACAGAGACCGGCTCGGACCAGACGCCCAGGAAGCGGTGGTTGGGGAACGCGCCTTCGGGTCCTTCTTCGGGCTGCTCGGAGAAAGCGCGCACCCGGAAGAAATAGGGTTCGCTGAAGCTCTCGGCCACAAAGCTGGCGCTGCCGGCTGGCTGGCGGCTTTGCCACGGCTGCCACTCTCCTGTTTCCCCCACTTTGAATTCCACATCAAAAGTGACTGTGTAGCGCCCCGCGGGAATCTCCCGAATCTGGCTGCTGATATCGCCCGTCCACTCGATATCCACCTGCGCGCCGGTGACTGTATCAGGCAGTGTGCCCAACTGGGCGGTGGGTGAATCGACCAGCAAAAAGGCGTCGATGAAGGCGTGGTTGCCGTGCCAGCGGAAGGGGCTGTTGACGCGGCCAAAGACGGTAATTGTCTCGTTCTGGGCCACCGCGCTCACCTGTAAATTTTGCCAGCCCACCGGTTCGCCGTTTTCCACAAAATTGCGCCGGTTCTCCGCCCACACCACAGTCTCGGCCGCGGGGTCGGTGCCGCCTGTGGGGTCGATGCCCAGCATCTTCGCCATATAGAAACCGTCTGGGCAGTCGTTGGGCATTGTACTGCCGCCGCACAGGGAAAGCATCCAGCCGCTCAGGCTGTAGTGCGCGCCGATGACGGCTTCGGTCTGCTGGTAGAGGGCCACGTCAAAGGGTTTGCCCGGCTCCGCGCTCCACTCGATGTCCTGGGCAAAGACGGCCTGGCTGTCCTCCCCGTCCATGCGCTCCACATGCGCGCTGCCGTCGCAGTCGTCCGCGGCAAACTGCATCCGCGTGCTATAGAGCCAGGGCGCGCCGTTGAGAAAGACGGGGGTCCAGCCAGTGGCAATACGCATGAGTCCCCCGGCAGACGATTCCAATTGATAGGTCCCGGTTTTGCATTCAAATCCTGGATTGGTTAGCATCGGCGCTCCTGTGGGAACGGGCGGAATGGTAGACAGCGGCGAATTTGCCACGGCTACACCGCGCAAGGAAAGCAGGCACAACAGCAAAACGGCTGTCAGCCAGGCAATGGGCCTGGCAGCCGGACCAGCGGCTGGATTCCGTTGCTCTGCTTTTGTCTGCCATTGATTGTCTAACAAAACGCGCATTTCGTCCACCCCCGATTTTGGCTCCAATCCGATACGTGCCTATCAGGTATAGCAAACCCAGCGTAGGTTTTCTATAGGGTGCAACGGCTATTGGTACTTTACCAGTGAAATGCTGGTTTTTTGTGCAGGGAGTGAGAACTGTTGTATACAGCCCTCTTTGGCCCTGGCTTTTGGACATTAAAGAATTGGCCGGACAATAGCGTAGATTCTCCCCCGAAATTCTCTGCGCCTCTGCGTCGCTGCGGGAGAAATTATCCTTTTCGCATTGGACGCTTGGAGCGCCGAGGCCCCGTTGAGCCGCTTGACAAATTGTCCAGAGGTTGGCAAAGTAGCGTCGTTCACTCAATATTCTTGCATACAGGAAAGGCACGAACAATGACTCGAGTTGTAATGCTGGGAGCCAGCGGCCACGTGGGCACGTATCTGGTGCCCCGGATGGTGGAAGCGGGCTACGAAGTAATTGCTGTCAGCCGAGGCCAGCGACAGCCCTATCAACCCCACGGCGCGTGGAAACAGGTGCGCCCAGTGACAATTGACCGCACAGCCGCGGAAGCAGCAGGCACATTTGGCGCACAGATTCGAGACCTGCAACCGGATGTGGTGGTGGATATGATCTGCTTTACCCTGGACAGTGCGCGGCAATTGACCGAAGCCCTGCAAGGCCAGGTGCAGCATTTTCTCCACTGCGGCACTGTCTGGGTACACGGCCCCAGCGTGCAGGTCCCGACGACAGAGGCCCAGCCCCGCACCCCCTTCGGTGAATACGGCGTCCAGAAAGAGGCCATCGAGAGCTATCTGCTCGATCAGGCCCGCCGCCACGGCTTCCCCGTCACCTGCCTGCACCCCGGCCATATCGTCGGCCCCGGCTGGAACCCACTCAATCCCGCGGGCCACTTCAACCCCGCGGTCTTTTCGCAGATACGCAAGGGCGAAGAGCTACTGCTTCCCCATTTCGGACTGGAGACGGTCCATCACGTCCACGCCGACGACGTAGCACAGATTTTCTTCCGGGCCATGCAGAACTGGTCCACATCCGTGGGCGAAAGTTTCCACGCGGTTTCCCCCGCGGCGGTGACCCTGCGCGGCTACGCGGAGACAGTCTACGGTTGGTTTGGGCAGAAGCCGAACCTGCGCTTTGTGCCCTGGGACGAATTTGCCGCGGCCACGGATGAGGGCGACGCGCAGAAAACTTGGGAGCACATCGCCCACAGCCCCAATTGCAGCATCGAAAAAGGCCAACGGTTGCTGGGCTATCAACCCCGCTACACCTCCTTCGAGGGCATCTACGAATCGGTTCAATGGCTGGTGGCCCAGGGGAAACTATAAGTGCAAAGCAAAGACCCAATGAACCCCTCCAGCCGACTGGGCGAAAGCCTGGCCGGTCTGCGCGTGGTGGACCTGACCCGCAATTTTGCCGGCCCCTATTGCACGATGATTCTGGGCGATCTGGGCGCAGATGTGATCAAAATTGAACATCCCGCGGGGGGCGATGACACCCGACGCTGGAAGCCGCCCCTGTGGAATGAGGAGAGCGCCACCTTCCTGGCCGCCAACCGCAACAAACGCAGCCTGACAGTCGATCTGAACCAACCCGCGGGGGTGGACATTGTGCGCCGTCTGGCCGCGGGCGCGGATGTGCTGGTGGAGAGCTTTCGTCCCGGCTCTCTGGAGAAACGGGGGCTGGGCTACGACTCTCTGCGGGCCGAGAATCCCCGGCTGATCTACTGCTCCATCTCGGCCTATGGCCCGGCTGGCCCGTTGAAGGACAGCCCCGGCTACGATCCCATTCTGCAGGCGTCCACAGGAATGATGGAATTGACCGGTGAACCCGACGGACTGCCTTCCCGCCTGCCCATCGGCATCAACGATCTGGGCGCGGGAATGTGGGCGGTGATAGGGATTCAGTCCAGCCTGATGGCCCGACAACAGACGGGCCAGGGCAGCAAAGTGGACACCAGTCTCTATGAGACCGCGGCCTGGTGGCTCAACTATCACCTGGCCGGTTTTCTGGGCAGCGGCGTGCTCCCTGCCCGCCAGGGCACGGGAACCACAATGATTGCGCCCTACGAATCCTTCCCCACAGCGAGCGCCGACATTTTTGTCTGCGTCGCCAATGACAATCTCTTTCGCACTTTCTGCCGGGTGTTGGGCCGCCCGGAACTGGCCGACGACGAGCGTTTTATCGCCAATCCCCTGCGGGTTGCCAACCGGCCCGCGCTGCGCCAGGCCATCATTGCCCAACTGCGCCAGCGCCCGGTCGACGAATGGGAGGCGCTCTTCAAAGCCGAGTCCATCCCCTGCACGCCCATCCGCACAATCGCCGACCTGGCCGAAGATGACCAGCTTGCCAGCCTGGGAATGTTGACTCCTTTTCCCCACGCGGCAGCGCCCGATCTGCGTCTGGTGGATATGCCGGTCAGCCAGAACGGCAGCCGGGCCGCCCACAGCTATCCACCCCCGGGGCTGGGCGAACACACGGATGATATTCTCGCAGAACTGGGATACAGCGCGCGGGAGGTTGCCGCGCTGCGCAGGACGGGCGCGGTCTGACCCGGCTCAGGACGATACTTTCCCGGAAGCAGACGGGCGGGTCTGCGGTGGATGTGGTATACTGCGCTCTCTCACCACCTGCTGGGATAAGGCCGTTCAAAGAAAATAAATCCCCGATCCGGCGACAATTTCCCTGAACGGTTTGGGCTTTTCCAAATCAATTTGGGGAATTTATTTGTTGGAAAAGCCTAACGGAGGAGTCATTGATGTATAACGACGAAACCACTGCGCCCCTGCCTCGGAATATCCAACGGGGCGAGAAATCGCTCCCAGCCCAGTGGAGCGATTATCGGGATATTAAACGGGGAAGGGACCACACCGTCAGCGGCGATGTGCGGGTTCTCAATGAACTGTACAGTCCCCAACTTCACAACCGGCGGGAAATCCTCGTCTATTTGCCCCCCTCCTACACAGCCAGTGACCGGACTTATCCCGTCGTCTATATGCACGACGGCCAAAATCTCTTCGACACCAGCACTAGCTTTGCCGGGGAGTGGGGTGTGGATGAAACAATGGAAGAACTGAGCGGCGAGGGGATTGAGGCGATTGTGGTGGGGATTCCCAACCTGGGCACGGAGCGGACGAAAGAGTACAGCCCCTTTGTGGATCGGCGGCACGGCGGCGGACGGGGCGATCTCTACGTGGACTTCATCGCGGACACACTCAAACCGACCATCGACAGCACCTTTCGCACCCGGCCAGAACAGGCACACACGGGCATTTTCGGCTCGTCAATGGGGGGGCTGATCAGCCTCTACGCCTTCTTCCAGCGCCCGGAAACTTTCGGCTTTGTGGGCGCGATGTCCCCCTCTTTCTGGTTTGCCGGGGGCGCGATTCTGCCCTACATCCGCAGTGCCCGTCCCAATGCGGGCCGCATTTATTTGGATGTGGGCGAAAAGGAAGCGCCGTCGACCCGGCGCTGGTGGGAAATTCCCCTGCTGACATCCCTGCGCAAGGGTCACTGTGAGCAGGTGGCGTCTATATTGGCGCGCAAAGGCGCCAGCGAGGAGAGCCTGCGTTTTGTGGTCGATCCCGACGGCGAACACAACGAGGCAGCCTGGCGACGGCGCTTGCCCGATGCGCTGCGCTTTTTGCTGGGGTAGAAAAAACAGAGGAAGCAGCAGGCGGAAACGAACGCAGAAGGATGCCGCTCTACTTCTGACAGGTGTAAGCGCAGCCTACGCCCACAACTCCCCGTCCTCATCCCGGTTGAGCTTCTTCTCGGCAAAGAGCGCGCCATCCTTCTGCGCGGCCAGCCCCTCGCCCTCAAACCACTTTTGCCAAAGTTCGGGCGCGTCGATGTCCTGACCGCCGTGTCGGCTGAGCCGGGTGCGCACTTTCAGCATCACCGGCGTGTTGACGCTGGCCCCGGTCACAATCACCTGGCCTTTGCTCAGGCTGGGCAGTTCCATCAGCAGGTCCCGGCCCACACTCTCCACGGATTCGGCGATGCGATTCTGGTCGATGGGGTTGGTGATGCGCATAATGCATTGGGTCATACACTGGCTGAGCACGTCGCTGTCCAGCTTGCCGGGGCGCTGGCTGATCAGACCGATGCTCACGCCAAATTTGCGTCCCTCGCTGAGAATGGTCTTCAACACTTCGGAACTGACCGCGTCGGCATTGGCCGGCGCGTAGTTGTGGGCCTCTTCCATCAGGCAGAAGACGGGGAAGGGCACGTAATTGCGATCCCCGCGGCTGGCCTTTCCCTTTTCCGTGTCCACCCGGGCCTGGTAGACCCGGCGCAGGAGGGTGGCCGCGATGACCTGCTGCTCCCGTTGGTCCACTTCGTTCAACTGGACGATTGTGCAGCGCCCCGGCTCAAAGAGTTCGTTCAGTTCCATATTCTGAAAATCGTTGAAAATCTTGCCGCTGCCGCCTAGGGACGCGCCCAACCGCCAGATCAGCGCGCCGGTCGTCGGGTCGTCCTCCTCATCCTCGCTATCCTCGCCCCGCTTGCCCTCGGCGGTCTGGCGCACAGCCATTTTCAACTGTTCCAGGGTATATTTGTCCTCGCCCCAGGAACGCTGGGCAAAGGCGTAGGCCCGGCCCAACTGATAGTGCATTTTCTCGGATAAATTGGGCAGCAGATAGCGCAGATCACCCAGAGTCAGGCTGCTGATGCGCACGCGCAGATCGTCCGGGCGGAAGATACGCACGCTGGGCTTGTAGTTGCCCTCGCGAAATTCGGGCAGATTCTGGATGTCCTGCAAAGTGTCGTATTCGCCGTGGGGGTCGATAATCAGCACTGCGGCCCGGTTGTAGGGCATCATCAGTTCTTCCAGCAGCACACCGGCCAGATAGCTTTTGCCGCTGCCGGTGCTGGCGATAATTGCCAAATGGGTGCTGGTGAAACCCCGCACATTCAGCGCCACGGGCACCGCGCCCGGCCCCCGGCTGAGCAGATCGCCCAAATAGGCGCTGCCCCGCTCGCCTTTGCGCCCTCGGCTGAGAACGCCTGTGAGCATCTCATCGGCGGCAATATAGACGGGCGCGCCGCCGATGGGCGGGACGCGGGGATTGACGAAATCGTGCAGCACCGAATCGTAGAAACCCAGGACAGTGACGGTTATCTGGAAGAGTTCCCGGGCGTCGCTGTCATAGCCCAGGAGCGCGGCCACTGTGTCCGGCGGCACTTCCGGGTCGGCCAGAAAGCTGTCAGGGAAGAGACGCACCGGCTCCCGGCCCGTCACCCGGCCCAGAATCTCCTTCTCCACCCCGTCCACCGACGCGGCGTAGTAGACAAACTCGCCGTGCTTCACCCGCCGCTCCGGGTCCGGTGCGATGAATGTGAATTCGTGGGGGGTCTCCCCCGGTCCTTTGACAGTGCCGATGCAGGTGGATTGGGTCATTGGTTAGGCCGCGAATTCATAGACTGGTGTTTGTACAAAACGTTTGGGTTTTGTTCGATGCCAGATAAGTTCCTGCAATTGCTCGACGACAGCAGGGGCAAAAAGTCGCTCACCCGTCTGCACGGAAACCCGCGCTGGGACGTTTTCAATAATTACCAGACCGTCGTCGGTTTCGAGAACATATGTGACTTCTTGCTCAACGAATTGTTCATTCCATTGGAATTGATCCATTATCACTTCCTCACTCGGAAATCAGTCCACAAAGCAGCATCTGGTTCGTAAACGGTGATGACTTTCAATACGGGGCGCGTCGGGTAGCTACACTGTATGTGTAGCGGTCTACCTGCATTGGAGAAGCCAAGCAACAGACAACTTGGGCCATATTTATCATGTGGATAGTCTTCAATCATCTGGGCTACGCGAATGGCTTGTCGCAATTCAGTTACAGAAATCTGTCGCAGAAGACTCTGATCGGTGGCGTGCTGTGAATACTCGAATTCTCCAGAAGCTACTTTATTTCGAATGTCATCGACAAGTGTCATTGGATATCGTCCAAAAAATCTATGACCGAAGCACTTTCCTCAAGTTTTGAGACGTATTCCAGTAGCACTGCCACTTCCTCGGCGCGCCAAGCTATATAGGCCAGTGATTACAGACCAATGCCGTATTCCTTCTCCATAAAACTCCCCGCTCACCCCGCCGGCTGCACAATCGACTTCCACGCCACGTTATTGCGCATCACCTGCAACTGGCGGCTCTGCCCTGGGAAAAGCGTGACCAGCCGGTCGATGAGGGTCAGCAGCAGTTGGGGGACGAGGGGATTGTTCATCCCCATCAGCACCGAAGCGTAGCGCAAAGAGAGACGACCCGCGCCATCCAGATGAAAGGCGCATATCTCGTCGTTGCTCAGGCGGCGCACGGGCGCGTCCACATCCGCGGCCAGGCCGGGCACGCCTTGACGATAGATGCTGTCCTCTCGCCAACCCAGCGCGATAATCCCCAGCAGAGTAGCCGTCTCCGACAGATAGTCCGGCGTGAAAATTTCCTGCTCCCCGCGCGGGCTGAGGCGCGGTCCCAGGCTGCCAAAGTCGGGATTGAGGAGCAACGTATTGTAGATGACGCCGATGAGCGCGCCGGGACTGCTGTCGTTGCCGCTGCCGTTTCCAGACAGTTCAATGGCGACAAACTCGGCGAAGGCGTAGTCCGTGGGCAGGGGTTGGGCCACCAGTTCCCCCGGCCCGTAGACCTGACAGACGTAGTCGATGTGGGTGTTGGATTTGACGATTTTGCCGATTGCTGTTGTCATAGACCCTATCTAACCAGAAAATTTGTTCGGATGCAAGTAACGAAAGATAACATTGGAGCGACAAATGATCAAAGCGCTGATATTCGATGTGGGCGGGGTACTGGTGCGTACTGTGGATCACAGCCGCCGGGCCATTCTGGAGGCAGAGTTGGGATTGCCCAAAGGTCAGACCGATGAGACTGTCTTCAACAGTGCGATGGGGCAGGCAGCCCAGCGGGGCGAAGTTACATCGTCTGACCTGTGGGCCTGGGTGCGGGCGGATTTCGGGCTGGACAAACAGGGGCTGGGCCATTTTCGTCACGAATTCTGGGGAGGTGACCGGGTGAACGAAGAGTTGGTGGCACTCATCCGCTCCCTGCGCCCCCGTTACCAGACCGCTATCATCAGCAACTTTATGGACGATCTGCGCCGCAGCCTGCACGAGGAATATCCCATCGCCGATGCCTTCGATCTGATCGTCATCTCCGCCGAGGAGAAGGTGATGAAGCCCGATCCGTTGATTTTTCAACGAACCATCGAACGATTGGGTCGCAAGCCGGAGGAGTGTGTCTTTGTGGATGATTTTGTCCACAATGTGGAAGGCGCACGGGCTGTGGGGATGCACGCCATCCACTATGGACCACAGACCGATATACAGGCCGAACTGGCAGAGTTGGGGATTGTCCTGTAGCGTCCAACTTTCGTGTGGCAGGGAACGCGGATCGTACAGAAATTGCGGATTTTGTGTAATGGTCAAGCGAAGTGCAGAAAAAGCTGGAGCGCGGATAAACGCAGATTTAGGGACAAAAATCTGCGTTTATCCGCGCTCGGTTTTCGCATTCTACAGTCGGCCAATATGTGCAACAGTGAAAATCATCCACAGATAGCGCAGATTTTCACAGATTCAATCCGTGTTTCCTTTGATCCGTGTGTACCACCAGACTATTTTCAGAACACTACCAGGTTGCAGGCGGATCGCTGGCAGGAAAAGAGGCATTGGATGTCCTGTCGATCTCGTCCATTCTGGATTCTGCCTCAAGGCGGCGCTCCAATTGTTCCTCTTGCACTTCCACTTCCCCACAGGGCGCGGAACCGGGAAAGAGCCAGCGGTCCAGACCCCGGCTGTCCACGTGGGCAATCCGGTAGAGGGCGCACCGACCTGTGACACCCCGCATCAGCAGATAGGCAGCAACCCACGCGCCGCCCACAAAGAAACCGTACCTGCGCAGCAATCGAAACAGCAACGCCCCGCCCCCCAAGAGAGAGAGCCAGCGCTCCACAGTGCCCACATTGACAGTGCCCACATTGATCGTTGGGGTGGTCGGTGAGACGGTGGGTGGTATTGAGCTGCCATCCGCAGACTGATTGTGGCGCTGGGGCTTGTGACTTTGCGGTGGATGTGCTTCCTGTTCAGCAACGTATTCTTTCTGCATAACAGACTTCCCTTCCTCTTGAAACGCCAAATTGAGTTCGATACAACACATTCATCCTACCGGTTCGACCCCACTGCCACAACGCCGCTTTGCATAGACTTTTCCTGTCGTCAACGACAGGCTGGCTTGACCGGCAGCGCCAGAGCAAAACTGTCCGCAACTCCGTTGAAATGTTGGGCTTCTCCTGTTATTCTGGAAGCAGAATCTTTGACGAGATTGATTGATTGATTGTCAGGCCACAATGTATGTGGCCTATTGATGTGTTCTGGAAACAGGAACACCTCAAGCTATGCAGCAAAAGGGAGATGTACATGACAGCGCACCGCAAAAACCATCAGGCACAGACCACAACTGAGACAGACGCAATTTATAGCATCGAAGCTTTGGAGGAATTGAAAGAGGAACTGCGGGTTGAGCGCGATCTCAAAGCCATCGACACAGCCCATACAGACGGTTCTACCACCAATCCCCATCAGGCCCAGGAGCAGGGACTTGTCTACAACCCGCCCAGCGACCCGCCCGTCTTGCCCAGCGACGATCCCCAGGGGGCAAGAATAGCCGCGGGCTTCGCCGACAGTATGGAAGCCATCGATCCCAACGCGGTCGATCTGCCCGAGCGGGTGGACAACCAGGACCTGGACTTGGAAGAGGACATTCTGACCGCGTTGCAGAACAACAGTGAGACGGCCCATCTCTCTGATGTGACAGCAGAGGTCAACAATGGGGTAGCGTTCCTGCGGGGCACAGTTCCCAGTGCCGATGACATTCCCCGTGTGGACGACATTGTGAGTAGACTGGAGGGCATTTATGAGGTGCGCAACCAACTGACGTTCAAAGCCGAATAGGGCTTGGCAGGGGGAAACCGGAGCGCTGCCAGGAAACTTTGGATAACTGCCAGCCTAATTTGACCGGCAGCGGGTATGAGCGTATAATGCACTATACTTTCTATAGTGCCCCGTCATCAATGGGTGCTTCGATCATTCCCCAGCCTGTGGTAGACTGATCCGGCAATGATCAGCTTTCAGGCACAGGCTTCATTATCAGGAGGATTTGAAAATGGCAGAAGAAAAAAGCCCGCGACCGGCAGTGGAAGAAACAATGATTATCGGCAGTGGCCCCGCGGGCTGGACCGCGGGCCTCTACACCGCGCGGGCCAAACTGAATCCCCTGCTCATCACCGGCAACGACTACGGCGGTCAAGTCAGCATTACCTACGAAGTCGAAAATTATCCCGGTTTTCCCGAAGCCCTGAGCGGACCGGAACTGGTGGAAAAGATGAAGGAGCAGGCCGAGAAATTCGGACTGACAGTGGAATATGATCACGTGACGGAGATTGTCACCGACCAGCACCCCTTCCTTGTGCGCACAGCATCGGGCAAGGAGTACAAATCCAAGTCGCTGATCCTCTGCACAGGGGCGCGTCCCCGCTATCTGGAAGTGCCGGGGGAGAAGAAACTGATGGGCAAAGGCGTCAGCTATTGCGCCACCTGCGACGGCTTCTTCTTCCGGGGCAAGGATCTGGTGGTGGTTGGCGGCGGCGACAGCGCGCTGGAAGAGGGCCTCTTCCTGACCAAATTTGCCACCAAAGTGCGCATCATTCATCGCCGGGACGAGCTGCGCGCCAGCAAAATTTTGCAGGATCGAGCTATGGCCCACGAAAAGATCGAATTTATCTGGAATACTGTCGTCACATCCATCAACGAAGGCGAGGATGGCTCGGTTGTCGGTGTGACCACAAAGAATACAGTCACCGGCGAAGTGAGTGAACTGAAGACCGACGGCGTTTTTGTCTATATCGGCCACCTGCCCAACAACGACCTCTACCACGGCAAGCTGCACCTGGACGAAGACGGCCATCTGATCACCGACAAGCGGATGCGCACAAATGTGGCGGGCATCCTTGCGGCCGGCGAGATTCAGGACAAAGTATTCAAACAGGTGGCGACGAGTGTGGGCCAGGGCTGCTCCGCGGCCATGCAGGCAGAGAAGTTTCTGGCCGATCTGGAAGCAGAAGGCTATCACGATATGGGCGTCGATCCCAGGGAATTTCCCACCTACGCGCCCTTTGTAGCTGCCACCCCTGCCAAAGCGACGGAACAGGAATTGGTTCCCGCCTGAAATTGATAACCGATTGAAAAAGCGGGGCTTCTTGAACGTTCGAGAAGCCCCGCTTTTTGTTCCCATTCACGCCGTGCCCAGCGGCAGACGGATGACAAACTCCGTGCCCGCGCCCAATTCGCTCTGCACAGTAAGCGTGCCGCGATGGGCCTGCACCAGTTGGCTGGCAATCGACAGCCCCAGCCCGCTGCCACTGCCGTCCTGGTGGGTGCGCGCCCGATCCCCTCGCCAGAAGCGGTCAAAGACAAAGGGCAGATCGTGGGCGGGGATGCCCGCGCCGGTGTCAGCCACGCGGATGGAAAGCTGCTCCCCCTCGCCCTCTGCCGAAAGCGTGACTGTTCCGCCCGCCGGTGTGTGGCGCAGGGCATTGGCTATCAAGTTGCCCAGCACCTGATCCAGCCGATCCGCGTCACCAGTGACGAACAGCGGGGCATCCTGCGCCATTTGCAGGCGCAAGACAATCCCCCCATCTTCCGCCTGGCCGCTAAAACTGGTGACGGCGTCGGCCAGCAGATCGGCCATATCCACCGGGCCGACCTGCAAAGGCAGTTCCCCCGCCTCAGCCAGCGAGAGAGTGCGCAGATCGTCCACCAGCCGGGAGAGCAGACGGGTCTCCTGCAAAGTGTCGTCGATCTGCTCCGGCGACGTGGGGTATATCCCGTCCAGCATCCCTTCCAGATTGCCCTGGATGACGTGCAGAGGGGTGCGCAGTTCGTGGGCCACATCCGCGGTCAGGTTGCGCCGCTGGCGTTCTGTGCGCTCCAGTTCGCCCAGCATCCGGTTGAAGGAGAGAGAAAGCCGCCCCATTTCGCCCCGGCCCCGTTCCGGCACACGCACGCTCAGATCGCCTTCGGCCACGGCGTCGATGGCAGCCAGAATGTCGGTCAGGGGCAGGGCAAAGCCGCGCACGGTGCGCAGACCGATGAGCACGGCCAGAGTCGGCAAGCCCAAAGCCAGGGTTATCCCGCCCAGCCAGACCAGCAGCGTCGTGTGGCCGTCGCCGCCATAGAAACGGGTGAGCAGAATCGACAGGACGGCCATCCCGCCCAGCACGAGGAGGGCCATCAGCCCTACCGCGCAGCCCAGCCCCCGAAAAATGCGCCGTCGGCGCTGACCCCAGCCGTGCCGCCAGGGCGGCCCGCGCCTCCCGGCTGGACCCCAACCACCGCCACGCCACGCCTCTTTGGGTGGGTTTTCCTGGGAGGCGTCATCTTTTTCAACCATCGGTCTTCTCTCAATTTTTCTCGGCAAACTGGTAGCCAATGCCATAGACGGTTAGAATATACCGGGGATTGGCCGGGTCTTCTTCGATCTTGCGGCGCAGATTTTTGATATGGGCATCGATGCTGCGGTCGTAGCCGCCGCCAGCCCCGCCGTGCAGTCGATCCAGGAGTTGGGCACGGCTGAAGGTCTGGCCGGGGTGTTGGGCCAGAATCGCCAGCAGATTGAATTCGATGCGGGTGATGCGCAAACTCTCCCCGGCCAGAGTCACCCGGTTGCCGTTGAGATCGAGTTCCAGTTCGCCCACCTGCACGATTCCCGCTGTCTGCACTTCGCCCTGGGTGCGGCGCAGCACAGCCCGCACCCGGGCCACCAGTTCCCTGGGCGAGAAGGGTTTGACGATATAATCGTCCGCGCCCAGTTCCAGGCCGATGAGCCGGTCGGTCTCCTCGGCCCGGGCCGTGAGCATAATCACCGGCACGCTGGATTCCCGGCGCAGGGCACGGCAGACATCCAGCCCATCCATCCCCGGCAGATTCAAATCCAGCACCACTAGGTCGGGCTTTTCCTGGCGGGCCGCGGCCAGGGCGGTCACCCCGTCGTGGGCAGGAAAGGTGCGAAAGCCGCTGCGCTCCAGATAATCTTTGGCCAGGCGGGTGATTTTGGGTTCGTCGTCAACAATCAGAATGAGTTCGTTCATAGGGCGGGTTGCGGGTTGCGAGTTGCGTCAGTAGTGAGTGACGCGGGATGGATGGGTGTTGTGTCGAAAGGTTGACATGTGAAACGTGAGATCGCTCGTGCGATCTCACGTTTCACGTCTCACTGGTCTGGCGTGAATCTACCGGATTCTACCCACCAGCCGCTTTGCCTGTTACTTCCCTTCCACCGGCGGCTCTGGGGGAACGGCGGATGGCGGTATGGGCTGCTGTGCCTGCTCTTCTGCCTGATGCCACTTGCGGTGCATCTCCCACATGGGGTGGAAGCCGTGGGAGCCGTTGTCGGCTTCACCGCCATTTTGCTGCATACGCATCTTCCAGCGGGCAAAGCCAAAGACTTTGGCGATCACCGCCAGGAAGACGAGGAAGAAGCCCAGGCGCAGGAATCCACCAAAGAAGCCGAATCCGCCGTGCAGTCCACCCGTGCGAGCCAGGAGATAGGGGTTCATTGCCCCTCCTTCGCCGCCGGAAACCAACATTCCGGTCACCATTCCCGACGAATAGCCGGAGTTGTAGAGCAGGGAACCCAGGCCAAAGAGTATCACCAGGGCCAGGGCCGCTTTTGCCCAGCGGGGAATCTGTCGTTCGTTCATTGTGTGCCATCCTTTCACAGATGCAGAGGTGAGGTTCGGTCTGCTGTCTTCCAGCAGGTACGCTGCCTTGCGTACATCCCCAGTCTGCGCCCGACCTGTGAAAAGAGTGTGAAGAAGTGTGGCAGAGGTGGTGAAAAGTGATGCGTGATGCGTGGTGCGTGAGAAAGGCCCGCTGATCTCACGCACCACGCATCAAATGCCCAATTGCGCCCGTTGCGCCTTCGTCAACCCCTTCACCACCAGCGCATAGGATTCGTCGATCATATCCTCCACTTCGTCCTCCGGCACTTCCCCGTCCAACACAACTGTGTTCCAGTGGCGTTTGTTCATGTGGTAGCCCGGCGTGACCGCGGCGTAGGTTCCCCGCAGGAGCAGGGCCAGGTTCGGGTCACATTTCAGGCTGATGGAGAGGGGCGTCTCCTGCCAGGCGACCAGCGCAAACATTTTGCCCAGCACTTTGAAAACGAGGGCGTCTGGGCCAAAGGGAGTCTCTTCCGTCGCGCCGGGCTTGGCGAGCAGATAGGCACGCAGGGGTTCAAGTTGGGTGAGGGGCATCGAATTGGCTTTCTATGAATGTAGCAGAAAAGTCTGGCTACCCGACGGAGCTACGTGAATGAATATACCGCTCGCCGTCGTCAAAGCGCGGGATCATTCGACATCCGTGCCTGGCCATTTCATCCACAATATCAGGAATGTCGAAGTCCCGTGAGTTGCGGTTGAGGAAACAACTCATCTGCACCGGCTTTGCGGATAGATGGGCAAGTACTGATGCGTAGACTATGGCATCCTGTGGCGACAGATTGTAGGATGACTCGTAGAGAGCAGCCTGCTGGAGAATCTCAGCCGTGAGTGGTACTACTTCAGCAATATACAGGATCCGGCTCCGGTACAAATCGAACCGTTGCTGTTCTTCTTCGTTGCTTTGGATCAGTAGACCGGCAATGTCCTGGATATTATTGAGCCGTTCTGCATAGAATTGGCTGCGGGCCAGTTGACGCAACTCGGATTCCAAAGTTCGCTGCAATTCACGCCGACTGCGCGCCTGCCGGATCAGCTTTTCACTGGGTTCGGCCAAACAGTAGGCTGGAATAATCAGGGTATGCTCGGTTGCTTCGCACAGGGCAAGAATCGATTGGCAATCGGTGGATTGTTCTTGCCGAAACGCCAGTTCCAGAACAAAATTAGTTTCAACGTAGACGTTCACGCTGCCACGACCTCGTGTGCAAGCACAAGTCTACCTCCGGAAATCGCGTCGAGCAGACCCGACTCTACCAACCAGCCATCCGATTCTGTAAGCAGGATTGCCGTCTTATCCTGGTAAATGATCTGTGACAGCCACGAACTAACAATCAATTCCAGACTTTGTCCGCTCAACCGTTCCAAATCTGTCGGCACTTGCCGCAGGTATGACCGGAGAATCGGACGTGCGTCCACTACATAGTCGGGTTTTTCATTTTGCAATTTCGCCGCGGCTTTCGTCCACAGGAAAAATTGATCCGGGAAAGCCATTAGGAAATAGGGCGGATTAGGATAGATACCGTGCGCCAAAATGTTTCGCCGCAATTGGGCCGCCCATTCTGGGCTGGCATCTGTTTTGCTTTTCACCTCAACCGCAAGTACAAGCTGCATATCCCGGTCATATATCTCAATGTCCCATTGTGCGTTCATCGTTATAGACCTCCAAAACCACTGAATACAGAGCTGCGCTGTTTGAATCTAGCGCCTGATATTGGGTCCATTATACACCAGATTGCCAAATGGCGATTGCACCCTTTTCGGGCCGCTCCCATTCCCCCAACCCCACGCCCTATGCTACAATTCCCCAATGCCTAACGACGCTCCCACCCAACCCACACCCAACCCCGGCCTGGCCCGCAGCGCCACTCTCCTCTCTATCGGCAACATTGCCAGCCGGGTGCTGGGACTTCTGCGGGAGATGGTCATCAATGCCATCTTTGGCCCCAGCGGGCTGGTGAGCGCCTTCACCGTCGCCAGCTTCGTGCCCACAATGCTTTACGACTTCCTCATCGGCGGGATGCTGAGCGCGGCGCTGGTTCCGGTCCTCAGCGACTACGCCCGCCCGGAGCGGCGGGCCGAACTGGTGCGGCTGGTGGGCGCTCTCATCAGCCTCCTGGCCGTGACACTGGCGGGGATCGTCCTTCTCCTGCAACTGACCGCCCCCCAAGTGGCCTGGCTGCTGGCTGGCGGCTTCGACGAACTCGACCCGACACTCCTCCCGCTGACTGTCCAGATGATCCGCCTCATTTCCCCCGCGGTCTGGTTTTTCAGTATGGCCGGGCTGCTCACCGCCATTCTCTACAGCCTGCACCGCTTCACCTTCCCGGCCATTGCCACCGCAGTCTACAATCTGGGCATTGTCCTGGCCGCGCCCCTGCTGGCCGAACGGCTGGGCATCACCAGTCTGGTCGTCGGCGTGCTGGTGGGCAGCGCTGTGCAGTTTGCGCTCATGGCCTGGGATGTGCGCCGGGCCGGGCTGCGCTTCACCATCCAGTGGAGCCACCCCGCGCTGGGACGCATTCTGCGCCTCTACCTGCCCATCGCCGCGGGGCTGGTGGTGGCCCAGTTTCAGGTGGGGCTGGATCGACGGCTGGCCAGCGGGACCGGTAAACAGTCCATCGCCTGGATGCGCAGCGCCACAACGCTGCAACAGTTGCCGTTGGGGCTGATCAGTGTGGCAATCTCCCTGGCCAGCCTGCCCCGGCTCAGCCAACACTTCGCCGCCCAGGACGAAACCGCCTATCGGCGCACCCTCAGCCGGGGGCTGCGGATGGTCGTGCTGCTGATTGCGCCTGCACTCGTCGGCCTGTGGCTGCTGGGCGAACCGGCCATTCGCCTGCTTTTTCAGCGAGGAGCCTTTACCCCGGCGGATACAGTGGAGGTGGCCGGCGCGCTGCGGGTCTATTTGCTGGGCGCGCTTTTCGCCGCGGTGGATTTCCCGCTCAACTATGCCTTCTACGCCCGCAACAATACACTCCTGCCTTCGCTGGTGGGGGTGTTGAGTGTGGGGGTCTATGCGGTCGCGGCCTTTGCCCTGCTGCCGGGGCTGGGCTATCTGGGTCTGGTCTGGGCGGACACGGCCAAACAGGCGGGCCACGCGCTGGTGATGATCGGGCTGCTGTTTTGGGTGGTGGGGCGGCTGGAAGCGGGGATGGGGCTGGCCCTGCTCAAAGTGGCCGGGGCCACCGGGCTGATGGCGGCGACGATCTGGGCGCTGGCGGGCGGGCTGTCGGCTGGATGGCTCGCCAATCCGGGCCGGTTGAACGATTTTCTTCTGCTCGGCATCGCAGGGGGCAGCGGTGTTGGGGTCTACGCCGTGGCGCTCACACTCCTGCGCCTGCCCGAAGCCGAGATGATCCGGGCGCGGCTCTTGCGACGAAATAATAAAGCCACGGATGAACGCGGATAAATACGGATAGAATCTGCGTTTCTCTGCGTTCATCGGCGTCCCTATTTTCATTGCTGGTTGTGCCCCACCGGGCATAGATAACTGATATGGAGAAAGATTTCCTCCTGAAATTCTCTGCGCCTCGGCGTCTCCGCGGGAGAAAAACCCTTTTTCAGAGGACTCACTCTATGCTCTGCTGTGTTCACCCGCAGCCTCAAAGCGTTTGTCTGCGTACTCTTCCCTCGCGTTGGCTGTTGCCGGATACGGCTGAATCTGGCATCCTCTGTCGCTTTGGGGTAAGATGCGGCGTATACTGTGCAGGCGGATTCTCCACTTTCACCACTGGTACCTTACATTATGAAATTCTCCCCAACCCAGGCCATCCGACACTTTTCCACAGCCATTCTCCTGCTGTTGATGGGCGGACTGCTGCTGCCTGCGCCGCCTGTCCACGCCGACCCGCCGGACCTGGACCTGCCGAGAGGCTTTGAGCAGGAGGCTGTGGCCAACGGGCTGATCAAACCCACCGCCTTTGCCTTTGCCCCGGATGGCCGCATCTTTGTGGCCGAAAAGGCCGGGGTGGTGCGGGTGATCGACGGCAGTGGCCTCCAGTCCCGGCCCTGGCTGGACATCAGCGGCAAAGTCAACACCTATTTTGACAGGGGGCTGGACGGCATTGCGGTGGACCCCCGCTGGCCCCGCGCGCCCTATCTCTATCTGGCCTATAGCTACGAACCGCCGGAAGCCGCGGGGCACAACCCGGAAGGGGCGCGGGTTTCCCGGGTGGTGCGGGTGACAGCGACGGGCAATCTGAATGTGGGCGATCCGGCCTCCGAGCTGGTGCTGGTGGGCAAGAACAGCACATTTGCCTACATCGGCAATCCTGATGTGGGCGACCGCACGCCCTATAGCTGTCAGCACGCGGACGGCGCGTATGTGCGGGACTGTGTGCCCAATGAGGGCAACAGCCATATGATTTCCCAAATTGGCTTTGGCCCGGACGGCGCGCTCTACATCAGCAGCGGTGACGGCATCAACTACAACTACGCCAACCTGCGCGCCCAGAGCGTGGACAGCCTGGCAGGCAAAATTTTGCGAGTCAACCCGGCCAACGGAAACGGCTATCCCAACAATCCTTTCTACGACGGCGATCCGGGCAGCAACCGCTCCAAAGTTTTTGCCCTGGGTTTCCGAAATCCCTGGCGCTTCACCTTTCAGCCGGGCACAGGCTCGCTCTTTGTGGCCGATGTGGGCAACAACAAATGGGAGGAGATCAACCGGATTCCTGCGGGGGCCAACGCGGGCTGGCCCTGTTTTGAAGGCCGGGCCGAAAACGCTTTTGACCCGGAATGCCAGCCGACCCTCTCCGGCGCGTGGCCGGTGACCCACGGCGTCTACGTCTATCCCCACGGCAACGGGCGGGGCGCGGCCATTGGCGGGGATTTTGTGCGGGGCCGCAACTTCCCCGCCCTTTTCCAGGGCGCCTATTTTTATGGCGATTTCAACAGCGCCACCATCGACTATCTGCTCTTTGACCCCCAGGGCGAGGCCACCAGCCACGTCTTCACCGCGCCCGCCTTTGCCGCGGTGCAGTTCACCTTTGGCAGCGACGGCGCACTGTATGTGCTCTATCACTTCAACGGTACGCTGGCCCGCATCCGCTATACGGGCACAGAGAACAGCCCACCGGTAGCCGTGGCCCAGGCCGCGGTGACCAGCGGGCCGCCGCCCCTGGAAGTCCAGTTTGTGGGCAGCAATTCCCACGACCCGGACGGGGACCGGCTGACGCTGCGCTGGGATTTTGGCGACGGGGAAAGCACCAGTGAGCACAATCCCATACACACCTATGAAACCCCCGGCGTGTATAGGGCCACACTGGCGGTTTCGGACCTGAATGTGTCCCGCAGCCAGAGTGTCGAAATCCGGGTGGGGGAGGGCGCGCCCGTCGCAACTATCGACGCGCCGGGCACAGGCAGCCTCTACGCGATGGGGGATCGGGTGAGTTTCCGCGGCCACGCCAGCGATCCCCAGGACGGCACGCTGCCGGCCAGCAGCCTGCACTGGAACGTCTATCTGCACCACAACGAGCACACCCACTCGGACTACTTCACCGCTACCGGCGCCAGCGGCAGTTTTGTCTACGACGATCACGGGGATGGCATCTATCTGGAACTGTGTCTGAGCGCCACAGACAGCCGCGGCCTGACCAGCCAACACTGCGTCAATCTGCTGCCCAAAGAGACAACCCTCACCTTCCAGTCTGTCCCCAGCGGATTGCCGCTGAGCTATGGCGGCAGCAGCTACACAACGCCCTTCCGGGTGCGCACCTATCTGAATGCACAGCGCACGATTGAAGCGCCGCCCACAGCAGCCGGTGGACTCAACTTTGATAGCTGGTCGGATGGCGGCGCGGCCCGGCACAGCGTGGGGGTGAATGGCGAGGCCACCTTTGTAGCTACCTACACAGACCCCAGGGGCGAAGTCCCGGCAGAGCCAGCAGCCGCGGAAAGCAGCGGCCAGGTGGTCAACAGTGGGCCAACCGCGGTTGCGCCGTCAGCACCGCCAGCGTCGGCCGCGCCAAGCCCCGGCCCCAGCCCGGACAACGGGGGAAGCAGCGGGCGCATTTTGACAGAAGGCGCGCCCGCGGGCGGCGCGCGGCTTCTCCTGCGCGCCGGGGGGCAGTTCAACGACCGCTGGGCCGCGGTGCAGTGGAAGGATGATAAAGGCCAGTGGCAGACAGTGGATGGCTGGCAGGGGACGGTTGTGGAGGGCTATCAGCGCTGGTGGGTGGGGAAGGACCTGTACGGCGCGGGTCCCTTCCGCTGGGCCATTCTGACCGGAAAGGGCGGCGCGCTGTTGGTTGCCAGCGAATCCTTCAACCTGCCCACAGCCCAGGACAAAATGAGAGTCTGGGAAGTGCCATAAAGGGAATGTCTGCGCGGCCCCCGCGCAGCCCACCAGCCGCTTCTTGTAATGCATTTGACAATGTACCTGAAGCCATTACAATAGAGCCATCCCCCCTCTTTTGTTGGCGCGTCGGGCCACCGATGCGTTCGTTTATCTACACAATCCCAAAGGAGAGAATTGTATGGATCGCAGACAATTTTTGGGTGTGGCAGCCAAAGGGGCTATGGGCACGGTTGCTGCCGCGGGTCTGGCCGCGTGCCAGCCGGGTGTGCTGCCCGCGGGCCAGGTGCAGCAGGCGGTGGCCGACAATCCGTCCCTCCCCAGCATCGACTGGCAAATGGCTACCAGTTGGCCGCCGTCGCTGGACACAATTTTTGGCGGCGCGCAGACGGTGGCGGCACGGGTGACCGCGATGACAGGGGGCAAGTTCAATATCACCGCCCGGGCCGCGGGCGAGCTGGCCCCCGGTCTGGAAGTGTTGAATGTGGTGGAGCAGGGCGCTGTCCCCATCGGACACACGGCTTCCTATTATTATATCGGCAAAAGTCCGACCACAGCTTTTGGCACAGCCCTGCCCTTTGGTTTCACCGATCGCCAGCAGAACGCCTGGCTCTATGAAGCGGGCGGTCTGGACCTGATGCAACAGTTCTATGCGGATAAGTTCGGCGTTATTCAGTTCCCGGCTGGTAATACGGGTGTGCAGATGGGCGGCTGGTTCAACAAAGAGATTGCATCTGTGGCCGATTTGCAGGGGTTGAAGATGCGTATCCCCGGTCTGGGCGGCCAGGTGATGGACAAGCTGGGCGTTACTGTGCAGGTGTTGCCCGGCGGCGAAATTTTCCAGGCGCTGCAGACGGGCGCGATTGACGCCGCGGAGTGGGTTGGCCCGTATGACGACGAGAAACTGGGCTTCCACAAAGTGACCAAATTCTACTACTATCCGGGCTGGTGGGAACCGGGTCCATCCCTGGAAATTCAAATTAACATCGGCGAATTCAACAAACTGCCCGAAGAGTATCAGGAAGTTCTGAAGACGGCAGCCTACGAGGCCAATGTGACAATGATGGCCCGCTACGACGCCAAGAATCCCGCGGCGCTGCAGAAGCTTACCTCCGAGTCGGATGTCACGCTGCTGCCCTTCCCCGACGATGTGATGCAGGCGTCCGAAGGCGCAGCCTTTGAGCTGTTCGACGAATTCGCTGCCGCGGACACGGATTTTGGCTCCATTTTCAAGGAGTGGAAGGTATTCCGCGAAGCCATTCAGCCCTGGCATCGTCTGGGCGAGTTGGCAATGATGAGCTACCAGTCGCAGATCGGTGGGTAATTTTTGACCTTGTGTGAACAGCAAAAAGAGAGGCTGGCCCACTAAGGGCTGGCCTCTCTTTTTGCTCAGACCAGAAGTTCGACTTTTCGGGAAAAGTCGAACTTTTTTACCCGGAGGCGTTGACCAGCCAACTGACGGTTTGGGGGAAGAGAATGACAATAATCAGTGCGAGGCCCTGCAACGCCATAAAGGGCAGCGCGCCTTTGTGGATGTCGATGGTTTTTACTTCGGGTGGGGCCACACTTTGCAGGTAGAAGAGGGAGAAACCCACCGGGGGCGAGATGAAAGCCATATTCAGATTGATGGCCATCATCACCCCAAACCAGACCAGGTCCACATGGAGTTCCCGGGCCGCGGGCACAAAGAGGGGCATGGCAATGAAGCTGATTTCGATGAATTCCAGATTGATGCCCAGCAGGAAGATGGCAATGTTGGCCACAATAATAAAGCCCCAGAAGCCACCGGGCAGGTTGAGGAGTAGCCCTTTAATATACTCCTGGCCGCCCAACCCGTCGAAGACCAACCCAAAGAGGGTGGAACAGAAGAGAATCATAATGACGAGGGCAGTGATATTGGCGGTGGAGCGAGCCGCGGCTTTGATCAGTCCCCAGGACATATTGCGGTTGATGACGGTGAGGATACAGGCCCCGATGGCTCCCACCGCGCCGGCT
Source organism: Caldilineaceae bacterium (assembly GCA_019637685.1). GTDB lineage: Bacteria > Chloroflexota > Anaerolineae > Caldilineales > Caldilineaceae > JACQGT01. The sequence goes on from JAHBVF010000004.1 coordinate 64,689, forward strand.
TCGGTCGGGGTGGCAATGCCGAAAAAGATGCTGCCCAGCACCGCGAAAATAAGCAGCACCGGCGGCACAACAGCCACCATTGTCTGGCGAAAGAGCGCCGCGCCCTTTACTGTGCGGGCTTCCGGCGGCAGGGGGGGCGCGTGATGGGGCCAGATGAAGGCAAAGAGCATTACACCGATGGCATACAGCGACGCGAGAATCAGACCGGGAATAAGCGCGCCCAAAAAGAGATCGCCCACGCTGACGCCGATCTGATCCGAGAGGACGACCAGCACCAGACTGGGCGGGAGCAGTTGGGCCATTGTGCCCGATGCGGTGATGATGCCTGTGGCAAGCTGGTGGTTGTAGCCATACTTAACCATAATGGGCAGGGAGAGCAGCCCCATCACAATCACTGTGGCGGCGACCACACCGGTGGCCGCGGCCAGGAGCGTGCCCACCAGCACAACGGCCAGGGCCAGCCCGCCCGGCATGGGTCCAAGCAGAATCCCTACAGTTGTCAGCAGCCGCTCGGCCAGCCCGGATTTTTCAAAGACAGCCCCCATAAAGACGAAGTAGATAATCGCCAGGAGGGTGAAGTCCGACATTGTGCCGAACCAGCGATTGGGCAACAATTTCAAGAGATTGAGATTGAATGCACCGAAGGCAACGCCCAGCACGACAAAGACGATGGCTGTGCCCGCGAAAGAGAAAGCCACAGGATAGCCGTATAGAATCAGAACGAAAAAGAAGACAAACATTGCAATAGCAAGCCATTCAAAGCCCATTGAAATTTCCTCTCCCGGTGCTGGATTTTTCGTCAGATGGATGGCAAGGGTGACTATTCGATACGAATGGGGGACTCGGCTTCCAGATCGGCCACCGGGATGTCTTCGCCCCGGATAACCGCCCACAGTTTGATCAGTTCGGAGATGGTCTGCAAAGTCAGGATGACGAAGGCCACAATAATCATGGATTTGATGGGCGCACGGGGCAGGCCGCTTGGGTCTGGTGACTGTTCCCATTGGGTCCAGGAGGTGATGACCGGGTTGACAGTCACCCAAATGCCCAGAAGGCAATAGGGCAGCAGAAACAGCAGATGTCCCCAGAAATCGAGCAGCGCCTTGCTGCGTTTGGTCCAATGGGTGTAGATAAAGTCTACCCGCACATTGATACCGTTCTTCAGGATATAGCCGAAGCTGAGGAAAAAAACCAGCGAGAAGAGATACCACTGGGTTTCAATAAAGATGTTGGAAGAAAGCTGCATCCCGATAAACCGTCCGATATAGCGGGCCAGCACATTGTAGAAGCCGATGACGACAGTCAGAATGACCAGCATCATCGACAGCCAACCCAGACGCTCGGAGATCGCGTCGATGGCTCGACTGAATTTCAGTAGCAATTGCATAGAACTAGACTCCGTGGATCGTGCGAGGACAGCGAGGGGGGTAGCACAATCATACCCGATTTGGGCAGAATGACAAATCACTGAAATCTTTTCGTCCCCATTCCCCAGGTTGAGAACTTTGTCCGTGACAGACAGGGGGCATACAATAGATGAATAATTTTGCACCCAACACACAGTCGGCCATCTATTCTCAACCTGGAGACGGGACGCATACAACACGGGAAGCGTACAATGACAAATGGCTGGGCTTCCTCCCGTTGCACGCTTCTCATCTCGACGGCCAGCCAGGATTTGCGCTTATGAACCGGGGATTACTCTACGCCTTTCTTGCCTATGGCCTGTGGGGCGTGCTGCCCATTTACTGGAAAGCGCTGCACAGCGTTTCGGCCGCGGCGATCCTTTCCCATCGGATGGTCTGGTCGCTGGTGGTGGTCGCTGCCATTTTGGCCATCCGCAAAGAATGGGCGTGGATCAGACGGGTGGACCGCAAAGCTGTGTTGACTTTTGTGGCCATAGCGCTGCTACTCATCGTCAACTGGTATACTTACATCTGGGCTGTCAACGCCGGTTTTATTGTCGAGAGCAGTCTGGGCTATTTCATCAACCCGCTGGTCAATGTACTCCTGGGCGGCATCTTTCTGGGCGAGCGTCTGCGCCCGGTGCAAAAGGTCGCCATTGCTATCGCATTTTCGGGCGTGGCCTGGCTCACCATCAGCTACGGAGCCCTGCCCTGGATCGCGTTGACACTCGCTTTCAGCTTTGGTTTCTATGGCCTGCTCAAGAAGACCGCGGGCCTGCACGCGCTGGAAGGTCTGGGGCTGGAGATGGCAATTCTGAGTGTGCCTGCCCTGGCATGGCTGTTCTTCTCTGGCGACCCCGGCTCGCCCTCGCTGCTGACGGCTGATTGGCATATCGTCGCCCTGCTGCTGGGCACAGGCATTGTCACGTCGATTCCCCTGCTGGCCTTTGCCGCCGCGGCCCGTCGCCTGACTTTGACAACCCTGGGCCTGATGCAATATATGGCCCCGACAATGCAACTTTTCATCGGTGTCTTTCTGTATGGCGAAGCCTTCACCCCCACACGCGCGGTCGGCTTTGTGTTGATATGGATAGCCCTGGCCCTCTACTCCGGCGAGACGCTCTTACGCCACCGCCAGCGGAGCCAAGCGCGGGACCTATTGGCAAAGAATCTGGCGGGGCATTGAACGGTTTGCGCCACCCATACATTCACACAGAACGGAGAACCCACCCAATGACCAACCCCATCCGTTTCGGCGTTATCGGCGGCAGCGGCGTCTACCAGTTGGATGACCTGACCGACATCGAAGAAGTCGTGCTTGACACCCCCTTTGGTGCGCCCTCCGACGCCTACATCACCGGCACGCTTCACGGCCAGCGGGTGGCTTTTCTGGCCCGCCACGGCCGGGGACACCGCATCAGCCCCACCCGGCTCAACCAGCGGGCCAATATCTATGGCTTCAAAATGCTGGGGGTGGAATATCTCATCGCGGTCAGCGCCTGTGGCAGCCTGCAGGAACGCTACGCCCCCGGCCACATCGTCATCCCCGATCAGTTGATGGACCGCACAAATGGCCGCGCCCTCAGCTTCTTCGACGACCCCTCCGTAGGAACCGACGGACTGGTGGCCCACGTGAGCGTAGCCGATCCCTTCTGCCCGGTGTTGAGCGCAATCTGTGTGCAGGCCGTGGAGCAGACAGGCGCGACCGTCCACAACGGCGGCTCGTTTGTGACGATCGAAGGCCCCCGCTTTAGCACAAAGGCGGAAAGTCACGCCTTTCGCCGTTGGGGAATGGACATTGTTGGGATGACGACGACGCCGGAGGCTTTCCTGGCCCGGGAGGCCGAGATGAGCTATGCCTGTATGGCCCACATCACCGACTACGACGTGTGGCACGAGACGGAAGAGCCGGTGACGGTAGAGGCGGTGGTCCGCACCCTTCTGCGCAACGCGGATGTGGCTAAAAATGCAGTCGCCAACGCCATTGCCCGCCTGGCCGACATCGGCCCATCGCCCTACGCCAACGCGCTGAAAAATGGGCTGATGACCCACAAAGAGTTTGTCCCAGCCCAGGCGCTGGAGAACACCCGGCTGATTGTCGGCAAATATTTTGCGTAGGGAGTAGAATGGGGGTGGGTGAGCCGCAGCTACCCCCACCAGCTACTTTTGTGCTTCCAATATCCCCCCGCCCCACCCATCCACCACCCAGCGACCCCGCAGCGTCACCACCTGCCACGGCTTCGGAACTGGCATCCCCTCGCCCTGGACGACGACGAAGCCCGTGCCGTCGTCCAGGAAGAAGCCTTTGCCGCCGGTCCAGCCGGGCAGCCGCGCGCCGATGACCGTCACCGGCTGGCCGGGTTGGGACGGCAGATCGGCTAGGGCGACGCAATAGGACGGGCGGGGAACCAGCGCCACCGGATGCACACTGACGGGCTGGCCCAGCAGTTCTGTCTCCCAGGCCAGCCGCTCGGCCGCGCTCTCTGCGCCCACATCCCCCGCCAGAAAGCCAAAACCCATCTGCCCCGCGTGGCCGGAACGCCGCAAATCTTCCGCTTCCTGCAAGAGTTCGGCCCGGCTCGCGCCCAGCCCGTCCAGCCCCCCGCAGCGGATCAGATGATTCAACTCCTTCGGCTGTGGCTCCACCCGCAGCAGAAAATCCCGCAGATCAGCAAACGGCCCAGCCACCCGTTCCGCCACAATGCGCTGGATGCAGTTGCCCGTCAACTCCCGCACCTGCCCCAACCCCATATACAACACAGGAATAGAACGCGGATGACGCGGAAACGGCGGATTTGCGCGGATTAAATCCGCTTTTATCTGCTCAATCCGCGTCATCCGCGTTCCATTCCCTTCTTCTATCCTTCTCCATCTGTGTTCATCAGCGTTCATCAGTGGCTCAGATTCCTCATACACCAGCGAAAAATGGCCCCCACTGAAATTCACATGGGGCGGGCGCACCCCAATCCCCAGCCGCTGGGCCTCGGCGATATAGACCGCGGGGTGATGAAAGCCGCCCCAATCGGCCAGCCGCGCACAGAGAAACTCTGCGGGCCAGTGGGCCTTGACATAGGCCGAGCGATAGGAGACCGCGGCATAGGCCGTGGCATGGCCCTGGTTGAAGCCGTAGCCAGCGAAAGGTTCCACCTGTTCCCAGAGCGTGCGGGCCTGCTGATCCGACAGCCCCGGTCCGCCCTTCGACCCTTCGATAAACTCAGGACACCGCTGGCTCAGGACACCGCCCGCCCGCTGACAGCCCGCCACAAAGCGCGCCCGGATGTGCTCCATCTCGTCCGCCCGGAACTTGCTCATCCCCCGGCGCAGATGCTCGGCCTCCTCCCAACTCAGCCCGGCAATCTCCGTAGCCAGCCGCAAAATCTGTTCCTGGAAGAGCAGCACCCCCTGGGTATCGCCCAGAATCGGCTCCAACGCCGGATGCAGAAAGCGCACCGGCTCCTCGCCCCGATAGCGGCGCACAAAGGCCGCGGCCATCCCGCCCGTGGCCGGCCCCGGTTTGAAGAAAGCGTTGGCCACCGCCAAATCCCGCTGATTGCCCGCCTTCAACTGGCGCAGAGTCCGTTGCGCGCCAGTGGATTCACACTGAAAGACACCGATCGTCTCCCCCGTCGCCAGAATGTGGGCGGTGGCCGGGTCCCCGTCCGGGATTGTCTCCAGACGCAGTTCCGGTGCGAAGCGTGCCCGCACTAACTCCACTGCATCGGCCAGCACAGTCAGGGCGCGGATGCCCAACACATCCACCTTCACCAGCCCAATCGCCTCGGCGTCTTTGTGGTCGTATTGGGTAATGGCAAACCCCTTCGGCGTCCATTGCAGCGGCGCAAAATCGGTGGTGGGGCCGGGGGTCGCCACCAGCCCGCCGGGATGCACCGACAGGTGGCTGGGCTGGCCGATCAGCCGCCACGCCTGGCGCACAACCGTTTGCAGCCGGGGATCGTCCAGTTCGGCCAGCAGATCGTCCACTGTACTGCGCGAGCGACGCCGGGGGTCCGGGTGCCATGCGCGGGGCAGCAGTTTCGAGAGCCGTTTGATATCTGCCTCGTCCAGCCCATAGGCTTTGCCCGTCTCCCGCACCGCGGACTTGGCCTGAAAGGTGCTGACCGTCGCCACCAGCGCCACCCGATCCGCGCCAAAGCGCTCCCGCGTATATTCCAGCACCTCATCCCGGCGGCGGGAGCAGAAGTCCAGATCGATGTCGGGCAGTTCCGTGCGGGCCGGATTCAGAAAGCGCTCAAAGAGCAGCTTGTGGGCCACCGGGTCCACATCCGTAATCCCCACACAATAGGCCACCAGACAGTTGGCGACGCTGCCCCGGGTGCTCACCGGAATCTGTTTCGAGCGGGCGAAATCCACTAAATCCGCCACCAGCAGAAAGAGCGGGGCAAAGCCGTGACGGGCAATCGCGGCCAACTCCCTTTCCAGCCGCGCCTGAATTGTCGGGTCTGCCGCTTCGCCATATATCCGCACCAGCCCCGCCCCGGCCATCTCCGCCAGCGTCTCGTCGTGGGATTGCTCGTGCGAGACCTGGCAGGTTTCAGAAAACCTGCCAGGTCTTTGAATGACAGGCCAAATCGGTCGTCCGTCGGGCAGGCAGGCTTGGCAGCGGGCGGCGATATCCGCGGTGGCGGCCAGCGCGCTGGGAAAATCGGCGAATCTTGCCTCCATCGCAGCAGCCGACAGCCAATGGGTTGCCACCTGCCCGTCTCCACCGTGGGGCAGCTGACCAGGCGATACCTCTGCCAACCGGCAATTTCTCTCTATCGCCGCCAGCAGCGTCAGCAACTCCCGATCCTCCGCTTCCAGGGTATAGACCGGCTGTACAGCCAGCGACGCCAGCCCAAAGCGCGCCCCCAATCCGGCCACCTGTCGGGCGATCTCCCCGTCCTCTGGCCGCTGGATTTCCAGGGCCAGGAAAGCCCGTTCGTCGAACAGCCCGGCCAACTTGCCCACAAAACGGCCCGCGGCCCCCTCGTCGCCCGCCCGCAGACAGCTTTCCAGCCAGCTACGCCGACCGCCCGCGATGGCGAGTAGACCCTCTCGGTTCTCCCGCAGATCGTCCCAGGCCAGCCCCCGTCGCGCCCGTTCCTCCCGCTCTGGGTGGTTCTGGATGGCCGAGGAGAGACGGCAGAGCGAGCGATAGCCCGCGGGGTTCTCGGCCAGCAGCAGCAGCGGCTCCGGCGGGGGCAACTCCACCCCTTCCCCAGGCAGTTGCACAGTCAACGCCATCCCAATCAGTGGCTGAATCCCCGCGTCCCCACAGCTTTTGGCGAAACGCACCGCGCCGTAGAGCGCGTTCGTATCCGTCAGCGCCAGGGACGTCAGCCCGTCGGCCACGGCCCGTTCGACCAGCCCGTCAATCGTCGGCGTCGCTCCCAGCAGGGAGTATTGGGAATGGACGTGCAAATGGGTATAGTTCATATGTTCGATTGTACAGCAGGTTGGGGGAATGGGCAACGGAATCAGCTTGCGGGTGTATGATTCCGGGAATCGACCAAACCAGACGGCCAACCGAAGATCGCCCGGTCGATTCCCGGAATCGATTCGCGTGAGATTGAACTTTCCCCCGCACAGGAGTACAATTTCTGCAACGGTACAATCACCCAATCATCTAATTACCCAATCAACTAATCACCCAATCCCCCGGAGGCCCCCAATGAAAGCAGCCGTCTGGCACGCCCGCAACGACATCCGCGTCGAGACTGTCCCCGATCCCGGCCCGCCCGGCCCCGGCGAAGTGGTGATTCGGGTGGGCGCGTGCGGCATCTGTGGCACAGATTTGGAGGAGTATCGGGACGGCCCGCTTTTCATTCCCGTGGACGAACCCAACCCGCTGACTGGGCGCAAGGCCCCGCTGATTCTCGGCCACGAGTTCGCCGGGGAGGTGATGGCGGTGGGCAAAGGGGTGAAGAAGTTCCGGGTGGGGGATCGGCTGGCCCCGGATGTGCTGATCTACTGCGGCGAGTGTTACTGGTGTCAGCGCCACGAAGTCAGCCTGTGCGATAACCTGGCCGCGCTGGGGCTGATGGGCGACGGCGGTCTGGCTGAATATTGTGTCCTGCCGGAGAAAATGGCGATCGCCCTGCCCAACGGACTCTCCGACGATCACGCGGCCCTGGCCGAGCCGCTCTCCGTGGCTGTGCGCGCCATCCGCAAAGGGCGGCTGCGGGTAGGGGAGCGGGTGGCAGTCTTCGGCGGGGGGACAATCGGCCAGTTCTGCGTGCAGTCGGCCCTGGCCGCGGGCGCAGGGGAGGTCTTTCTGGTAGAACCCTTGCCGGCCCGCCGCCAACTGGCCCTGGACTTCGGCGCGTCGGCCACAATCGACCCGATGACCGAAGATGTGACCGAATCCCTGCGCCGTCTCACCGGCGGCATCGGCCCGGATCTGGTGCTGGAAGCGTCGGGCAAAGCCGTGGCCCCGGCCATCCACGCCGCACGCAAAGGGGGGCGGATTGTGCTGGTAGGGCTGCCGGTCAAGGCCACTTCCTTCAACTTCTTCGATCTGGTCTCCACGGAAAAGGAAGTCATCGGCTCCCTCAGCCACATCTACGACGAGGACTATGCCGCGGCGGTGCGCTGGCTGGGGGATGGGCGTGTCCTGGTCGAGCCGCTCATCTCCGCCCGTCTGCCCCTGGACGCGCTGGTCAGCGAAGGGCTGCACCGGCTGGAGAACGCGCCCGGCGAGACACTGAAGGTCATCATTCGGCCGTAGCCGGTTGCGCACAAAAGGCAGCAGGAATAGCAGCTTCTGCTACCCACAAATCACAATTTCCACGATAGACATTTTTATTTGCCTGCACTATACTTTGTGGCAGTCAGTTTTTGCATCAGCAGCATTCCCTTGTGCTGTGCTGTACCCCATTCCAGATGCCCCTCATCCCGGAGTGGTTTATCTCTTCGACAATCGAATCAGTTCCGGTTCCACATTACACCACTACATCATCGCGAGAACCGGCTCTTTTCTGTCTGCTTGCAGACATGGAGGTATCGCGATGCGCCCCATACCCTTAGTACAGTGTAAATTAAGTTTTTGGTGATTTCGTAGAGTCAGCAGCGAGACGAAAAGATAGGCCAGTGAGCGCTGATTGAGTAGCCGAGTCTTCGAAGCGTATCGAAATCAAGCGAACGGGTACTCGCAAAAACTTAATTTACAGAGCATTTAGAACCATAACGAAAGCCAACACACGCCAGGACGGCAGTCTGCTATTTTCCAGTGATGGTGTCCTCATTCAAGTGGATGCTGCTTTGGTAAAACAGACCGCTGCCAATGTGCTATAAGACATGCCAGGTTTCCGGAAACCTGGCATGTCTACCTTTTTGTGCCCAAGAAGAGTCGATGATGAAAACCATCTCTGCCATTCCCAATACTCAGGAGAAAATCCCAATGCATCGTCGCTTTCGTGTCACTGTCCCACTGGCTGCTGTAACCCTTATTGTTGTACTCTTTTTGTGGACTTTTCAGCACAACCCCACGGCGCATGCCCAGACCTACACCGTGACCAAGACCGCGGACACGGCCGACGGTGTGTGCGACGCCGACTGCTCCCTGCGCGAGGCCATCATCGCCGCCAATGCCAACCCCGGTCCGGATACCATCACCTTGGGACCGGGAGTTTACTTGCTGACCCGGGTCGGTAACAATTATGAGAACGGCGATCTGGATATTCTGTCCGACTTGACTTTGATCGGCGTTGGCCCGGATCGGACCATCATCGACGCGGCTGGCCTGGATGGAAGTCCTGACCGTGTCATGTATATCGGAGGTTCTGGGTCTGAGGTGTTAGATGTCCGTATTTCTGGGGTGACGATTCGCAACGGCAGGAGCAGCAACGTGGGGGGTGGCGGTGGCATCGAAGCGTATGGCGTTAACCTGGTGGTAGAGAACGTAATCCTGACCGGTAATCATGGTATAGACGGTGGTGCTATTCGTTTCCTGACGACTGAAGAATTCCCCCTAACCCTGATGATCACTGGCACACAGATCATCTCAAATACGGCCGCCGGGTATGGGGGTGGTTTGTACGCAGGCGCTGAGGCACTTATACTTATCAGCAGCAGTGTCGTAAGCAACACGTCTGGTCAACCCGGTGGTGGTATTTTTGCCTCGAGTAGACATAACGGTCCTTTCCCCAAATCTATAACGATCATCACGAGTACTATCAGCTACAACATCAGCAGTTGGAGTGGAGGAGGCCTATCGATCTATCACTATCATCCTAACGACAAACTAACTGTCGCAAGCAGCACGATCGAACACAATGCTTCCGCAAATGATCATCCCGGTGGCGGTTTATCCTATACTGGGGCGGGGTTGGTAGACATCAGAGAAAGCACTTTTGCTCACAACCGTGCGACTTGGGGTGCAGGGCTTTATTTCGAGGTTTCGTCTGGTTCCGCCGTCATGCTCAGGCGCAGCACAGTCGCTGGAAACCTGGCAGTGGCCGAAAATAACCCGCCGTCAGGCGCTGGCGTCTACTACATTGAGGGCGGTTCTGAACGTTTGACCAGGTTAACTTTGTTGGACAGCACGATTCGTGACAATGTCGCACAACGTCACACCGTCACCGAGGCTGGCTGCGGCGCTCCCCGTGGGGGTGGGGTTCAGGCATATGCTGCCTCTGTCTTCATCACGGGGACTACGTTCAGCAACAATCACTTGTTATTAGACGAACCAGCTTGCGACACGATGCGCGGAGGCGGAGCGGCAGTTGATGGCTTGGTCACGAGCATCGACAGCAGTATCTTTGTGGGCAACACAGCCGATGACGGCGCTGGCCTCATTATCAACTCACCCCACGCCACAATCCGGAATACAGCATTCCTTAGCAATACCGCTGCTCATAACGGTGGTGGACTGTATAACGGGGGAGAGCCAATTACAGCCGTTGATGTTGTTTTCCGGGGCAACACGGCCGGTAGCGACGGCGGGGGGATATGGGGTGGTAGCACACTGCTGCGCTCCACCGTTTCCGGCAATGGGGCTGCTAACGGCGGTGGAATCAATGCGAATGGTGATGTCACTGTAATCGAAAGCACCATCAGCGACAACATAGCCACGGTTTACGGCGGCGGCATTTTTGTGCATCCCGGCATCAAAGTAAATATCACCAACAGTACCCTCAGCGGCAATTTAGCAATCCAGGGGGGCGCGTTTGTCGATGGCGGCGGAGAGGCTAACTTCCTCAACGTAACCCTGGCTGACAACACCGCCAGCGGTCTGGGGAGCGGGGTTTTTCATACAGGTCCCGTGAATCTTACTCTGGAGAACACTCTGTTGTCGAACAGCGGGAGCAACTGCGCCAATGCGGCGGTCGGCAGTCCCATTGTTATCTCCTTGGGCCACAACCTCTCCAGCGATAACACATGCTTCGGTCTGACTGGCCCCGGTGATATGATAAGTATGCCTGCGCAGATCGGCCCCCTACAAGACAACGGTGGTCCATCTAAAACCCACGACCTGCTGGACGGCAGCCCCGCCATCGATAGCGGCGGCACAGCCAACTGCCCGACCACTGACCAGCGAGGGATCCCTCGACCCCAGGGCGGGGCCTGTGACATTGGCGCGTTTGAAGCGCAACTGACCTCAGCAACCCTTACGCCGACACCCAGATCTACCAGCACACCGACGGCAACAGGCCAGCCTTCGGCTACACCAACCAGTACGCCCACGGCCACCCCAACGCGCACCCCCACGCGCACCCCCACGCGCACCCCCACGCGCACCCCCACACGTACACCAACGCGTACACCTACACCGCGGCCTATCCTCCCCGATCTAGTCGCTGATGCCTTGGAAGTCACCCAGGGGATCCAAGATATGAACAACTCTGTCCGACTGGTGGCAGGCAAGCGCACCTTCGTGCGGTTTCACGTCAGATCGTCTCAAGATACTTGGAATAGCGACGCGCTGTTGAAGGTGAGCAAAATCAGGCTCTTCGGGTCGAATACGCGATGGTTGTGGCCCAGTGAAGTAGCCGCGACGCAGGTCGTCACCGCGCCAAATCGCGGGATTGGCAACCAATCCTTCCTCTTTGAACTGCCTACGGAGTTTACCTCCGGCACGGTATGTTTGACAGGATACCTGAACCCGACAACCGCCTTCCGTCTGCGGTCTCCGGTGGAGACCACGTATGGCAACAATACGAAGAATGTATGCGTAAGCTTCGAGACCGTGCCTGCATTGAGATTGACGATTGATCGCGTGAGTTATACTACCAGTGCAGGAAAGTGGAACACCAGCCTGGCTTCGGCTAGAGAACTTCAGGATCGGCTCAAGGCAGCGTATCCCATCAAAACTCTATCTTCCAGCATTCGTACTTACACTATTCAAAAGACTATCGCGATGAATGCCGACAAGGAAGCCACTAATTACAGCTGGAAAGATCTGAATGCTGCTCTTGCCAAGAAGTATCGAGTTGTTAGGAGGTCGTCCTGCCGATCCCGTCCCTGCTCAGGCGAACATACGCCCCCAGATCCCTTCGCCTCCGCGTATCACTTTGGCTTGGCCACAAATCAAGGAGGACAGCTTGATCCAGAATGGTTCGGCCTGGCGGTAAGCACCCCGGGTAAAATAGCCTCTGGTTGGACCAAAAATGAAACGACTGGAGATGAAACGACTGGCATCCACGAGTTGGGACACTTACTCGGTCGAAAGCATACTATTGCGTGTGGAGCGCCAGGTGGCGACGACAAATACCCATATCCAGATGCGAACATCGGTCCGGCGCTCACTGGTGCTAAAGCTATCTACGGATTCAACATCTACACGCGTTTCATCTATGACCCTGCTGTCTGGAAGGACTTGATGGGGTACTGCCGTCCAAGGTGGATTAGTGATTACACCTATGAGCAGATCATAGACAAGCTCAAGAGTCAGGTCGTCACTGCAGCAATTGTGACGGAAGCAACCCTACAGCCCGGCGAGTATCTAATCCTTGCCGGTTATATCAACCCGGTCAGCGGAGCCACAGAGCTCGAACCGCTGCTTGTGATAGAATCGGATGAACCGGATTCTCTGACGTCGGGAGAGTATGCGATCGTGCTGCGCAGTGCCGCGGGCACAGAGCTTGCGCGCTATCCGTTTGCACCGCTTGAGATGAGCGATGATCTGTCACAACAAGGCGAAGAAGTGCAGCCATCGCTCCTCATCGATGTTATGGTACCGTTTGTGCCAGACACGGTGCAGGTGGACATCGAGGGACCGGACGGCGCGCGCTTGACGAGCGTCTCTGCGGGCGCCTCCACGCCCGTCGTCACTGTGTTATCACCCAACGGAGGTGAGCAGGTGACGGGCGCATCGTTGACCATTTCGTGGACAGCCTCCGACATAGATGGCGACCCGCTCGTTGCCACGGTACTCTACAGCAACGATGACGGCCTGACCTGGAACGTCATCGCCGACGGCGTGACCGATAGTAGCGTGGAGATAGACACGGCCGAGCTTCCTGGAGGCGTCCAGGCGTACATCCGAGTCTTGGTCTCTGACGGTATCCATACCGGCAGCGACGAATCGGATGCCTCCTTTCTAGTCCCCAACCAGCAGCCGACGCTCGAAATCACGGGTCCCGCTGATGACAGTACCCTGCCATCGGATGGCACGCTGACGCTCGAAGCTAACGGATATGATGTCGAGATCGGTAGCCTGGACGAAGAGATCCGTTGGGGATCTGACGTAGACGGGTCGCTGGGCACCGGAGCAACGCTTAGCCTGACTGGTCTGACCCCTGCCATTCACACGATTACGGCACTGGTTGACGACGGCCAAGGCGGGCTCACTACTGACACGGTGCAGGTGACAATCGGCCCAGTCGAGGGCGGCCCTGTGATCGTGGATGATGCCAATGGCACCATCTATCTCCCGATGATCGTGCGGTGATGAAAGACAAGACCCGTCACAGCGTCTTCAGGCTGGACGATGTGCGGCTGACGATTGACCCGCCCTGCACTGTAATCGGCATACCGTTTCCCTTCAGCATCTATCTGCCTATGGTTGTCAGGTAATGCGGTGTCCGCAGGTAAATACCAGACCTGCCAGGTTTCTCAAACCTGGCAGGTCTGTCTCTTTCACATTACCGGATATCTCGAAGATGTAACCTTCAATTCAAGGATGTCGGCTTTGATTGCGCAATGGTCGTGACCGTTGAGGAGATACTAGCCCTACCCCAGGAAGTCTGTCGAGGGGCGGTGCCCGCAACGATAGCAGAGGAGAAGTGCAGGCTTGTCTTGCACTACCGAAGGTGTTTGTCCGCAAAGTCCATAAACTGCTCCCAGTCGTAGGCGGTTACGTCGTGGCCGCCGGCGCGGATGTGATAGCCGATGCGGCTGGTGATGGGCTGGTGAATGGCGGGCATTGCGTCCGCGGCCAGGCCATCGGTTCCCAACAGGCGATAGACCGGGCTGGCTCCTGCCGCGCCCAGAAACTCGCCCCGGGGATCGGCCCACAGGTCTTCCGCCGCGCTGGCCACGTACAACGGACGGGGCGCGACCAATGCCAGAAGCATATGCTGGTCCACGGGCAGGGCGTCTTCGTTGCCGTTGTAGCGCTGGTGGTTGGCGCAGAACCAGTGGGGAAAGGTGGTGTTGATGCGCTCGACGGTTTCGCCGAAACGCCGCCGGGCCAGGGCCGCACCGCCACAGCCGGAGTCATTGGAGATGACCAGTCCAAAACGTTCGTCCTGCGCGCCCGCCCAGAGCGCGGCCTTGCCCAGCCGGGAGTGACCCAACACCGCTACCCGCCTTGCGTCCACAGCACTCTCCGTCTCCAAATAGTCCAACGCCCGACTCAATCCCCAGGCCCACGCGCCCAGCGTGCCCCATTCGTCCGCGGCTGGTCGGCTCTGTCCCGGCGCGTAGAAGAGCGGATGCACGCCGTTCTGGAAGCCGTCGTCGTAGTCCGGGTCCAGATCGCCGCAGTAGGCGGTTGCCACGCCGTAGCCTCGCTCCAGAATGCGCTCGACCGCCCAGCGGTTGGCCTTTGCACCGCGCGCCGCCTCTGTGGCCCGGTTGTTGACAATCCCGTTTTCGGGGTCAGGCCGCATCCAGACAGCCGAAAGGTGAATGGCCGGGTCCGGGTGGATCGAATGGTTGCCGGAGAAATTCAGCCCCAGAAAACAGGGCACTGGTCCGGTCGGGTTTGGGGGAAGATAGAGCAGCAGATGGAGTGTCGGGTCGCCTGCCGTATCGCCCAAGTGGAGCGTCACCTGTTTGCGGGTGGCGCGCCCGCCCAGCGCGCCGGGTGTCTCGTCGGTCACTTCGTAGCGCACAGGCACGGATTGGGTTGGCGTGCGCCCGTAGACCTCTTCTTCAAAGAGACGCAGAATTTCCGGGCGGCGGCGTTCGCGCCAGTCGGCCGCGTTGGTAACGGGCCTGCCATCCAGCCCCACCAGCGGGTCGGGCAGGGTGTAGGCGGGCACAAGTGCTTCGTCGTAGATGATTTCGCTTGTCATTTCCTACATCTCCCAGGTGGCGTCGCCGTGGAAAGCGCCGTGATCTTTGGCGACAAATGCTTCGATTACCGCGCGTTTGTCCCCCAGGCGAAACGACGGACCGTGGCCGGGATAGCAGAGCGTCGCGTCCGGCCAGGGCAGGACGACGTTCTGTAGTGTGTGCAGCGTTGTGCGGAAGTCTTCGCTGCTCCACGTGCGCCCCGGCCCACCCGCAAAAATTGTGTCGCCCACAATCACCCGGCTGTCATCTTCTAGCACAAAACAAATCTGGTCCGCGCAGTGGCCGGGGGCTTCCCGCACCAACAGGGAAAAGTTGCCCACCTGCACCTGGTCGCCTTCGGACAGGTGGCGGCTTGCCTGGGGGTCGAAGTTGTCGACGTGGGGGCCGGGGTGGCATAGCACGGGCACGCCCAGCCGCGTCCGCATTTCTGCCAGCGCGCCGATGTGATCCCCGTGGGTGTGGGTGAGGAGAATGGCCGTGGGGGTGCTGTCCGCCAGCATTGCAGAGAGGGTGTCCGGGTCCGCGCCGGGGTCGATGAGAACGCTGGCTGCGCTCTCCGGGCAGCGGAGCGCGTAGGTATTCATGCCCCAGGGACCGACCTGGCGGGTGATGAGTGTGAGTGACATTGGGATTCCTTTCGGATGGAAAGTGGCTGCTGCTGCAATCCATTGAACCACAAAGACCCAAAGACACAAAGAAGCACTGATCCCAACCCGTTTCAACGGGCTTCCCATTGCTGGCCCCAAATCGATTTGCCGAACAGTCTTGGCTGAACGGCTGCGTGCCTGCGATAATTGGGCAATGAGCAATCGTCGCCAATGGCTGGAAAATAATCGTAGCGGTCTGGCTGTCGCCGGGTTTACTATTTTGGCCGCACTTCTGCGCTTTTCCCTTGTCGGCAGCAAAACTGTCTGGCTGGACGAAGCCTTTAGTATCTGGCTGGCCCGCCAACCTCTGTGGGAAATGTGGAGCTGGCTGGTGCGCATCGACCAACACCCGCCTCTTTATTATACGCTCCTGCACAGTTGGATCGGGCTATTTGGTGATCTGCAGGGAGCTGTGCGCGGGCTGTCTGCCCTGTCCAGCACACTGGCTGTGCCCATCTTCTACGCGGGCGTGTGCCGCTTGACTGATAGACCCACCGCGCTGATCGCCGCCTTCATTCTGGCTATCTCCCCTTTTCACATCCGCTATGCCCAGGAGGCCCGAATGTATGGCCTGCTCACGCTGGCTGTGGCGGCCGCGCTCTATTATGTGGCGGTCATTCTGGATGAGCGCGCCGCGCCCCGTCGGGTCTGGTGGGGGCTGGCAATCAGCCAGGCAGCGGTGATGCTGACCCACAACACCGCTGCTGTCTATTTCCCGGTGGCGCTGAATTTGGCTGTACTGCTGATTTTTTTTAACGCAAAGGCGCAAAGAGGCAAAGATACGGATTTCTATGAAACAACAGATTCTATCCGCGTTGATCCGCTCAATCCGCGTCATCCGCGTGCTATTCTTCGTTCGGGATTTGGACGGCGTTGGCTCCTCTTTCAGGGCGTGGCTCTGCTGCTCTGGTCGCCCTGGGCCTGGCCGTTTGTCGTTCAGTCCATCGGCGTGGATCGGCAGTTTTGGCTGTTGCCGCCGGACGCAGGAGCGGTGTGGGACGCTTTTCGCAACTTCAATTTTGCCTTTTTGCCCGAGTATCTTCCCTTTCAGGCCGGGTGGATGGCCCTTTACACAGGGCTGGCGCTGCTTGGATTCTGGCGGCTGCGCCGCTCGTCCGCTGCCCGGCTGTTGGGGAGTCTGCTGATTGTGCCCATCGCCATCGCCCTCCTCGTCAGCCTGCGCCGCCCCATCTTCTACGACCGCACGTTAATTTGGAGCACGCTGCCCTATTATGCACTCATCGCCGCCGGGATTCGGGCGATTGGCGAAGGAATGGGGAGAAAGAATGAGGGAACGCAGATTTCACCGATTACGCAGATTACACAGAGACAGAAGGTCGTTCAAAATCTGCGTAACCCGCGTCCTAAAATTACAATCCTTATTCAAATGATCTTTTTGACAGTCGTGTTTTTTCTGAGTAGTCTGTCGCTGAACGGCTACTATTTCTGGTTCGAAAAGGAAGGCTGGGACAAGGCCGCTGCCTATGTGGCCGAAAATGTGCAGCCGGACGATCTGATTGTCTTCAATGCTACGTGGGCACAAATCCCCTTCGAATATTACTACCGTCACTACGGCCTGGACACGGAACTGCGCGGTCTGCCTGTGGATCTTTTTGACCGGGGCGTGCTGGAGCCGCTGATGGAGCCGAGCGACATCCCCTATCTCCACCAACTGGTGGACGACAGACCCCGGCTCTGGCTGGTCTATTCCCACGGCTGGTACACGGACGCCCAGCAGATTATTCCCCTGGAGATTGGGCGTGCGCTGCAGGAGACCAGCCGAAAACATTTCGTCGGATTGGAACTGGTCCGCTACGAGGCGCGCTGAATCGGTTGCGGGTTTTATTCACTGATTCCACTGCAAAAAGGTCAATTTCTCCCGCGGAGACGCGGAGTCGCAGAGGATTTCAGGAGAGAATCCTTCTTTTTATCAGCGTTTATTCGTGTCTATCAGTGGCTCAAAAGGCTTTTTGCAGTAGAGCCATTCACTGATTCCCATTCCAAACTCCCCCTCCATCTGTGGTATTATAGAGTCCCTACAGGGCAAAATCCGTATGAATCCTGGATGGCTGTGCAGTTCCGTGTCCGTTTTTTTTATGATGTGCCGGGGTAGAAATGAGTGAAGAACGCTTGCAAAAAGTAATGGCCGGGGCTGGGGTTGCCAGCCGCCGGGCCAGCGAAAAAATGATCGAAGCCGGTCGGGTGTCGGTGAACGGACGCGTTGTGACCGAAATGGGCGTGAAAGTGGACCTCTCCAAAGACAAAGTGATGGTGGACGGCAAACCCCTGCGTACCAGCGACCGTCACGTATACGTCAAAGTTCACAAGCCCAAAGGGATGCTCAGCGACATCGGCGGGCGAACCGATGGGCGGCCCACAGTGGCTGATCTGCTGCCGCCGGGTGTGGGCCGGGTCTTCCCGGTGGGCAGGCTGGACCTGAACAGCGAAGGACTGGTGCTCCTCACCGATGACGGCGAGCTGGCCCACCGGCTGACCCATCCCCGCTATGAGCACCCCAAAACATATTTTGTGCTCATCGACACCTTCCCCGGCGAAGAGGCGCTCAACCGTTTGCGCAACGGTGTGGAGCTGGAAACCGGGCGCACAGCACCGGCCCAGGTGGAAGTCGTCGACAGTCCGCCCGCGGGGCTGATTCTGGACGAGGGCTATCGGCGGGGAACCTGGCTGCGCATTGTCCTGCGCGAGGG
Source organism: Caldilineaceae bacterium (assembly GCA_019637685.1). GTDB lineage: Bacteria > Chloroflexota > Anaerolineae > Caldilineales > Caldilineaceae > JACQGT01. The sequence continues at coordinate 82,911 of JAHBVF010000004.1, forward strand.
AAAAAAGCGGCAGATTCGCCATATGATTGGGGCTGTCGATCTCTTTTTGCACCGGCTGGTGCGCTGGTCGATTGGCCCGCTCACACTTGCCCAATTGCCACCGAGCCAGTCTGCGCACCTGGCCAAAGGCGAACTGGCCTCTCTGCGGGATATGGCCGAGAGCAAACGCAAAACCCGCGGCACTGGTCGCTCGTCGCGTTCTGCTCCCCGCCGGCGTTAGCCTGTGGTATAATTTGCCAATGTTCGGCCTTCGCCTCTGAATACCTGTTCAACCATTCCAATATCGGGAGCTGCTGTGAAGCCAGCCACAATCACCGCGCCAACATCAGACCAGGCCAGGGGGCCGGGCGTCATTGCCATCGACGGCCCCGCGGCTTCTGGCAAAAGTACAGTCGGCTTCGCTGTGGCTGGTCTCTTCAACTATCTCTTTTTTGACACAGGCGCAATGTATCGGGTGGTCACCTGGGCTGCGCTGGATCAGGGCACGGACCCCCACAACGATGCAGCCGTTGGCACATTGGCCGAGGAGTTGGATATTGCCATTCTGCCCGTGGGCACGGCCAGGGATGGCCGCCATCTGACTGTTCTTGTCGAGGGACAGGATGTAACTTGGGCCATCCGCTCGCCAGAGGTGGACCAAAATGTCTCGGCTGTGGCCGCGGTTCCCCGGGTGCGGGCGGCCCTTTCCCAACACCAGCGACAGATCGGCGCGCAATATGCCCACGGCTTCGCGGGCATGCACGGGATTGTAATGGTGGGCCGGGACATCGGCACGGTTGTCCTGCCCGACGCACCCCTGAAAATCTATCTGGACGCGCCGGTGGAAGAACGCGCCAACCGCCGATTTCTGGAAATGGAAAAACGGGGCAAGACGACTTCCTTTGCCCAGGTGCTGGCTGATATGCAGGAGCGGGACCGGATCGACAGCCAGCGGGCCATCGCACCCCTGCGCCCCGCCGAAGACGCGCATATCATCAGCACTGCCGGTCTGGGCGTTTTGGAGATTGTCGAACGTATCGTTGCCCTGGCAAAAGCAACCTGTGGCGCTGACTGAATCTGTCCAAACCGCGCAACGGGTCTCAACGCCCGCATCATTGTGAAACCGTTCACTGATTGACTGACAACCCATCCCATCACCCCACGACACGACAACCTCATGAACTACACCCTCACTGCCGAACAGAAACTGGAAATCTACTATTGGATGACCCTCACCCGCACCTTTGACGAGCGGATGGTCAATCTTTACCGCCAGGGGCGGGGGCTGGGCGGCGCTTTCAGCCAGCGGGGCCACGAGGCCATTTCTGTGGCCGTGGGCTATGCCCTGGAGCCGGAAGACATTGTGGCGCCCATGCACCGGGATTTGGGCACGTATATGCTGCGGGGCACGACACCGCGCCGGGTCTTCGCCAACCTTCTGGGTCGGGAGACGGGCATCACCCGGGGCCGGGACGCCAACCTGCACGGCGCGGGGGATATGAGCCTGGGCATTATCGGCTTTATTAGCCACCTGCCCCTGTCTCTGCCTGTTGCTCTGGGCGCGGCCATGAGCTTTCGCTATCGCAACGAACCCCGCGTCGCGCTCACCTTTTGTGGCGACGGTTCGGCCAGCGCCGGCCTCTTCCACGAGACAGTCAATATGGCCGCGCTCTACAATGCGCCCTATGTGTTGATTCTGGAGAACAACCAGTACGCCTATTCCACGCCCGTCAGCAAACAGACCCGTGTGACCGATCTGGCGGAACGGGCTGGCGGGTATGGCATCCCCGGTGTGATTGTGGACGGCAACGATGTGGAAGCCGTCTATGCGGCCGTGAAGGAGGCAATCGAGCAGGCGCGGGCAGGCGGTGGCCCTTCGCTTGTCGAAACCAAAACCATGCGAATGCTGGGCCACGCCATCCACGACGGCGCGGAATACGTGCCCCGGGAACTGTTGGCCGAATGGGAGGCCAAAGACCCGGTCGTGCGTTTCGCGCAGAAGCTGGTGGAGAGCGGTGTCACCGATCGGGACGAACTGGACGAGATCGACCACCGGGCCGCGGCTGAGATCGAAGATGCCATCGACTACGCCGAGGCCAGCCCCTTCCCCGATCCCGCCACTGTAGAAGAGGGCGTCTACGCGGAATAGACCAATCGGTGACGCATTTGATTGATTTGGCTCGGCCTGCATTTCTCTTTCTTTGTGGTATACTGCCTGTTGTCTGACAAGTTGAATGAACGCGCAGCGGATGATTGTTGATTCGTATAGCGACGGAGACCTGCAAGGGTAATATTGTATCGTGAACGTGTATCAAACTTTTCCGGCAGACAGTCAGCCGGAGCCTGACAGTACAAAGCCTCCCCCTGTTTGCATGGAACAGGGCGTGTCGGGTGTGGATTCCCCGGTACGCATTGGGAGGACGCTGTTGGGCAACCCATCAACTGAAGAAGAAATGTCGAGCGGAGTGGCAGACCGGAGCTGGCCTGGGCAATGCAGGCGGGAAGGAAGACTGACGCTGTAATACGCGGCCAGGGATTTTCGTGCCCGCTGTGCGCGGTTAAGCTGTGTGTCACAATGCCGACCAGAAATGGTCGGTTTTTTTGTTGCCCGGTGAAGGTTGCCTGCAGCCTGTCCCAACGGAACGTCACCGCTCTCACAGCCATCCACCGCACGCCGGGGAAGGAGTAAGTCAAATGGTCGATCCCGTGGAAGTACAGGACATCCTTACACAGGTGGGCAGCCTGCTGGATGCAGGGGAAACCAGCGAAGCCATCCAGATTTTGCAAGATCTGCACCCCGCGGACAGTTCGGAAATTCTCTATGATTTGTCCTCGGAATATCAGTCTATTCTCCTGCGCCAGATGGAGGACGAGCAGGCCGCGGATATGCTGGAGGAGATGGATGAAGAGGAGATGGCCGAGGTGGTCCAGAACCTCTCGGTGGGCGAACTGGCCGACATTCTGGACGAGATGGAACCGGATATGGCCGCCGACCTCCTGGGCGAATTCACCGAGGAACAGACCGCGGCCCTGCTGGAAGAGATGGAAGAGGCCGACGACGTAGCCCCGCTCCTGGCCTATCCAGAGGACACCGCGGGGGGCATTATGAATACCCCCCGCCACATGCTGCGCCGCCAGATGACAGCAGCCCAGGCCATGTCCTTTCTGCGCGAGCACTACGCGGACGAGCACGACCTCTACTATTTATATGTGCTGGATCGCCACCGACGGCTGGTGGGTATTGTCAGCCTCCGTGCCCTCGTCCTCGCCCTGCCGGATCAAACCCTCGACGAAATTATGGATCGGGATGTGCTGACAGTGCGGGCCGAAGCCGATCAGGAGGAGGTGGCCCGGCTGCTGGCCCGCTACAATCTGCTCGCCCTGCCAGTGGTGGACGAAGAAGATCACCTGCTGGGTCTGGTGTCGGTGGACGATGTGGTGGATGTGTTGGAAGAGGAGGCCACGGAAGATATCTATCGTCTGGCCCAGGTGAGCGGGGATGCCGAGATTTTCAGCCCCATCCATCGATCGGTGGGCAACCGGCTGCCCTGGCTGGTGGTGAATATGGGCACAGCTTTTTTGGCGTCCAGTGTGGTGGCGCTGTTTGAAGGGACGATTGCCCAGGCCGCGCTCCTGGCCGCGTTTATGCCGATTGTGGCGGGGCAGGGCGGCAACGCGGGAACCCAGACAATGACGATTATGATTCGCTCCTTGGCGCTGGGCGAGTTGGAACTGCGGGATACCTGGCGCGCGCTGCTCCACGAAATTATTGTGGGGTTGATCCACGGGCTGGTGATTGGTCTGTGTGTAGGACTGATCGCCTGGTTCTGGAAGGGGAATGCGGTGTTGGGGATGGTGATTGGGGCGGCAATGCTGGGGAATCTGCTGGTGGCCGCTTTTGCCGGTGTGTTAATACCCATGCTGCTGCGCTGGTTGAATATTGACCCGGCTCTGGCCTCCGGTGTCTTTGTCACCACTGCCACCGATGTCCTCGGCTTTGGCCTCTTTCTGGGGCTGGCGAGCTATTACATTGCCTGGCTGGTGTGAATCGGACCGCGGACGACCGACCGCAGACCGCCGATAAGACAGTCCCACGGTCCGCGGTCCGCCGTCTGCCGTCAGCTATCCAGCATCCGGGAGAGCCGGGCGTGGGCCTCGCGCAGGGTCTCGATCCGTTTGGGGAAGGCAAAGCGCACTGATCCGTCGCCATAGCCGGGCACTGTGTAGAAGTTTGTGCCAGCCACCGCGGCTACCCGGATTTCGGTGGTCAGCCAGTGGGCAAAGCGATCCGCGGGCCAGTCGGATTGGGGCGCGTCGATATTCGTGTAGTCCGCCAGGGTGTAATACGCGCCTTCAGGCCGCACAGCCTGGAAGCCCAGGTTGTAGAGCACATCCATCATCACATCCCGCCGCTCGTGATAGTCGGCCAGATGTTTCTCGTAAAAGGAGGGGGGCAGAGCCAGGGCTGCCACTGCCGCGGCCTGTAAAGGCGTGGGCGCGCAGATGGTCATATAATCGTGGATGGGGCGAATGGCGTTGATCAGCGGCTCCGGCGCGATGATGTGGCCCAGCCGCCAGCCGGTCATGGCGTAGGTCTTGCCCATTCCGCTACAGGTGACAGTCCGATCCCGCACCGCCTCGTAGCTCCCCGGCGACACGTGGACCCGCTCGTCATAGAGAATCTGGTCGTAGATTTCGTCGGTGATCAGCACCAGATCGTGGCGCAGGACCAGATCGATGATGCCCTGCACTTCCTCGGCGTCAAAGACCCGGCCCGTGGGATTGTGGGGGGTGTTGAAAAGGATGGCCCGGGTCTTGGGTGTGATGGCCCGCTCCAGGCGCGCCGGATCGATACGGTAGTCTGGCTTTTCCAGGGGCACGGAGACGGGCACGGCCTCGGCCAGCACAGCCGCGGGGCGGAAATTTTCGTGGGCCGGCTCGATGATAAGTATCTCCTCGCCGGGGTCGAGCAGGGCCAGCAGTGTGGCCGTAATCGCTTCCGTCACCCCGCAGACCACCGCCACGTGTACGTCCGGGTTGACCTCCCAACCCAACTGTTTTGTGTATTTTTCGGCCAGTGCCTGGCGTAGGGGCGGATAGCCCCAGGTGACGGTGTACTGGTTCACTCCACCGCGGATGGCCTTGACCGCGGCCTCCATCACCTCCTCCGGTGGGTTGAAGTCGGGAAAGCCCTGGCTCAGATTGATGGCGTCGTGCTTCATGGCCAGGCGGGTCATCTCCCGGATCATCGATTCCTGAAAGCGGCTGGTGCGGGCAGCTACGTGCATAGGATTCTCCAAAGACTGGGACACGGGTGGACACGGAATAGACGGATTTCCACGGATTTGATTTTTTTGGATTGTACTCCATTCGTGAAGGAAGGGAAAATCGCCTGGCGCGGTCATTCTCTGGTATACTTTTTCGCTGATACTTGACCTGGCGTAGCCAGAACCAAAGAAAGATTTGTATACACGGATAGTACAAGACGATCCGTGTTTCTTTTCATCCGTGTATACAAAATAACTCTCAGAACAGGCAAAGAAAATGGCAGATAGCAGCAAAAATGAGGAAGTAGTTTTGGGCCGATCCCGCACGCCGGTTGAATACGCGGGGCTGGTGGCAAAGGGCTTCGTGATGGGGTCGGCGGATGTGGTCCCCGGCGTCTCCGGCGGCACAATGGCCTTCATTCTGGGCATCTACGAGGAACTGATCCAGAGCATCCGGGCCGCGGCCCGCCCCCCCTTCTGGAAGGCGCTGACCGGCCTGCGCATGGGCGAGGCGCTGACGGCAGTAAATGCGGGCTTTCTCATCGCCCTCTTTGGCGGCATTGTTCTGGCGATTCTTTCCCTGGCAAAGGGTCTGGAATGGCTGCTGGTCAACCAGCCCGTCTATCTGTGGAGCTTCTTTTTTGGACTGGTGCTGGCCTCGGTCTGGACGGTGAGCAAACGCATTCCCCGCTGGTCACCCCTGCTGGCTGGCGCGCTGCTGGTGGGCGCGGTGGCCGCGTATATCGTCGTCGGCCTCGTCCCCTTGCAGACGCCGGAAAGCGCCTGGTATCTCTTTCTATCCGGCGCGCTGGCCATCTGCGCCATGATTCTGCCCGGCATCTCCGGCTCCTTCATCCTCGTCCTGTTGGGCAAATACCAGTTTGTGCTGGCCGCGGTCAACGACCGGGATTTGATGACGATTGCGATTGTCGGCGCGGGCGCGGTGGTGGGGATTGTCACTTTTGCTCAGGTGCTGGGCTGGCTCTTCAAACGCTATCACGACCTGGCCGTGGCCCTGCTCACCGGGCTGATGGTGGGTAGCCTGCGCAAAATCTGGCCGTGGAAGGAAGTGCTGGCCACCATCACCGACCGCCACGGCGCGCTCATCCCAACCGTCGAGGCCAATGTCCTGCCCGCCACCTTCGGCAGCGAAGTTCTCATCGCCCTGGGGCTGGCAATTGCAGGATTCGCAGTTGTGCTGCTTCTGGACCGCTTGGCAAATCAAAAATGATGCTGAGATGCAGGGATGATGGGCTACGCAATTCCCCATCATCTTTGCATCCGCCTGTATATCCCCAGTCCCCGATCCCCAATTCCTTCACAAATTTCCTCCCCATATTTGACTTGTGGGCCAGCTATTCTACAATAAATAGGCTTCTCCCCATCCGCAACAGTTAGTACAGGATAATATCCGATAGCGTTACGTTTTACGGTCGTCGAGAATCGTCCCGAACCACCAGCGGGACGTACCCTCCAGATCATTGACGTTTGATTGCCAACGAGAATGACACCGGCGGCTACTGCAAAGATGGCGTGGGAGAAGAAAATGTGGGCGAGGCGTTCGTCCATTTCTTTGCACAAGGCACTGGAGGCCAAAGTGATTGGAATTGGGTATCATGACCTGAAAGGTCGCGTGGTGTTGGCGACGGAGTACATTCCGTCTGGGGTAGTCGTCTGTTCGTCGAGGATTCGGGGGGTGGCCCCGGAGCGGGATATGTACAGCCTGCAAAAAGAGGAAAATGTCCATCTTTACATCGATGAACCGGGCCAAATTTTCTCGCATAGCTGTGATCCAAATCTGGCTGTGCGGGATAACGAGTACGGCGCGTTCGATTTTGTGACAGTGCGCCCGGTGTTGGCCGGGGAGGAGCTTTCCTTCCACTATGGGATGAGCGAGGCCGAGTCGGTGGCTGTGGCCGCCTGCTGCTGTGGCTCTGCCAAGTGCCAGGGCCGCTCCGTCGGCTTCTGGGAGTTGACCGACGCGCAGCAGGCCGAGTTGGTGCGCCTGGGCGTCTCGGACTTCCTGCGCCGCTGGTACGAAGGCACAGCCCGGCCAGTGATGGAGCAGGGCTACCAGCCCTACGCCGCGTTGCAAGCGCAGATGTAAAGAAAGCGAAAGAAGTTCGATTTTTTCCAAAAAATCGAACTTCTGGATGACCACAAAGCCACGAAGACACAAAGAGAATTTTCTTCTTTGTGTCTTTGTGGCTTTGTGGTTAAGCAGCTTTGGATATAGCTTCCAGCACAGCCCGTGCCAGCCGGGCATCTGCCGCGGCCCGGTGGCTGTTGGGCAGGCCAATCCCACACTGGCGCGCGGCTTTGTCCAGGCTTTGCCATTTGTAATCCCCGTAGCTGCCCCGCTCTCCGAAGAACTCCGCATACAATTTCATAATGCAGAAAGCGTTCGATCCCGCGGCCGTGTCCGCCACTTTGCGGCTGGCGTGGGACTGGGCGATCATCCGCAGATCGAACTCCGCGTTGTAGATGCCCACCCGCCTGCCGTTGAGAAGTGCCTGTATCTGGGGCCAAAGCTCCGTCCAGGTGGGCGCGTTCGCCACCATTTCGTTGCTGATATTGTGGACCCGCGTGGCGTCCCAGGGGATAGGCCCGGTGGGTTTGACCAGCGAATCCAGCAGCACGCCGCCGTCGTGATCGATGAGGGCAATCTCCACGATTTCGGCGCGGGGGTCCAGGCCGGTGGTTTCCGTGTCCAGGAAGATGGGCCGATCGGCGAGAATCTGTCGGGCGCGGGCGATGACCGCAGCGCGGTGAGTGGGCATAGCTCTTCCTCCAGTTTTTGGGTTGTTTGGACAACTTCGGGCAAGGATTTACGCCACCCGGTTGTGGAGCGGCTCCCCGGCCAACAGGCGGCGAATGTTGGCAAACACCTCCCGCCGATCAATCGCGCCGCCCAGAAAAGCCGTGTGGGGGGTCAGCATCACATTTTGTGTCGGGTTCCGGGCTAACGCCAGCAGGGGATTGTCGGGTCGGATCGGCTCCCACTCAAATGTGTCCAGCGCGGCCCCGGCCAGGTGACCGGAGCGGAGCGCGGCGGCCAGCGCGCTTTCATCGATCACACTGCCGCTGCCGCAACTGACCAGAATGCTCTGGGACTTCATTCTGGCAAAGACTGTCTCGTCCAGCAGTCCGTCGGTGGCCGGGCTGTAGGGCAACAGATTGCAGAGAACGTCGCTCTGCTCATAGAGTCTGTCGTCTGAACAGAATTCCAAGGCCAGCGCTTCTTCCACCTGTGGGGGGAAGGATGTGCGTTTGTAATAGAGCAGCCGGCAGTCGAAGGGCCGGAGCCGTCGCGCCGTTTCCACGCCGATCTCGCCAAAGCCCAGGATGCCGACTGTCAACCCGCGCAGGGCGCGTATACCTGTGCGCCCAGACCAGTTGGGGGAAAAGACATCTTCGTCCGTGCGCTGACTCTCCCCCCAATTTCCCGCGGCCTGGGCCGCGGTTTCGCCGTCGTGGGCGCGGCGCAACAGGGCCAAAATCTGCCAGAGGAGGTGCTCCGCCACATTGGCCGCGCCGGGCAGGGGATAGTCGCAGACAGGCACGCCCGCGGCTTTGGCCGCGGCCAGATCGATGTCGTAGGTCTGGCTGCCCAGCCGCTGGATCAGGCGCAGCCGCGCGCCGGCCCGAATGATTTCCTCGTCGATGACGCCCGCCCGCTCGCTGATGAGAAAATCTGCTTTGGGCATGGCAGCAAGAATCTCCGCTTTGTCCGGCGTGGACAGGAAACGAATCGCATGGATTTCAGGCGGCGCGGCTGCCCGTGCGGCCTGCTGGTGGCGTTCACTGCGCGCGGTGAGAAACAGAATCGCTGGCATATCTTTTCGGCAGGGGACGAGGTTTTTGTCCTGTGTCTTTCTACTCCAGGTGATAGTTTCCTTCGCCCCACACATAGCGGGGCCGATAGCCAAAGGCTTTCTCCGCGGCCGCGCAACTTAGGGGGGAGGTGCGGCCAGGCAGCGTCCCGCGCATGGCTGTCTTCCCGCCAAAGAATTCTTCGATGAGGGATGCTGTGTTGCGGTTGATGACCACTTCCGCGCCGGTAATGTTGTAGGGGCCGCTGGGTGGATTGGCGGCTTCCAGCGCCAGGCGACAGGCCAGGGCCGCGTCTCTGGCATCGGTGCGGGTCCACAGCAGCCACGCACCGGACGCGGGATCAGCGGCCATCTGCTCAATTTCTGCCGGAATCTGCTCCGGCATGCGCACGCCCATCAGGCGGAAGGAGAGGATTGTCATTCCGTAGTTGGCGGTGAAGTAGACCGCTGCCTGTTCCCCGGCAATTTTGGAGAGGGCGTAGCAGTTGACTGGACGCAGGGGGTGGCTTTCGTCCACGGGCGCGTAGGCTGGCGGTGTCCCGGCAAAGCCATAGATTTGGTTGGAGGAGGCCGAAATCACCCGGCGGATGCCCAGATCAGCGCAGGCTTGAAATACGTTATAGGTGCCGCTCACATTGTCCGCATAGGTGCGGGTGTCCGCTGTCATTCCCGCGTTGGGCCACGCGCCCAGATGGACAACCGCTTCGGCCTGGCTGCGGGCCAACCCGTTGTAGACCTCCCCGGCCTGGGTCAGATCGATCTGCAAAGCGGCAAAGTCTGCGGTGGGCTGGGGCGCAATGTCCACACTGGTAACTGTGTGGCCGTGGGCGAGCAATTCCTGGACTACATAGCGCCCCACCCGTCCCGCGCCGCCAGTGACGAGAATGTTCATTTGGTCTTTCCTCTCTGCAAGCCTGCATTGTCATAGACAGCCAGCACCGCGGCCAGACTGCGCCGTCCCTCTTTGCCGTCGATGGCCGGGTTGACACCCTTGCGAACCGCGTCTATAAAATCGCCCAGAATGGCAATGTGGCCGCCGGCCCCGATGCCTTTGGGATCGCCTGCCATGCCCGCGTCTACCTGTTCGGTGGCCAGGGGCCAGGGTTCCACAGTCGCCAACGACGGATCATTCAGCGTCCAGCGCAGCACAGATTCGCCTTCGATCTGAATGCCCCCGTTTGTGCCATAGATTTCCAGGCGATGGGGAAAGCCCGGCGCGGCAGTGATTGTGCCGGTCAGGCTGGCCATTGCCCCGCTTTCAAAGCGCAGAACCGCGGCCGCGGTGTTTTCCACTTCTACGGTGCGCCGGCCAGTGGCGGCAAAGGAATGGACCTCCACCGGGTCGCCCAAGAACCAGACCAGCAGGTCGATAATGTGGATGCCCTGGTTCATCAACACCCCGCCTCCGTCCAGTTCCCAGGTTCCCCGCCAGTCGGCCTGGGCATAATAGGCTTCGCCCCGCATGTAGGGCATTGTGACTGAGGCCAGGGTGATCTCGCCCAGATCGCCGCCGCGGATGGCGTCGTAGACCCGGCGGAACAGTGGCTCCACCCGGCGCTGGAGGGCGACGCCCAGGCGCACGCCCCGCTTCTGGCAGGCCGCAATAATGTTGTCCGCATCGGCCAGGGAGAGGGCCATCGGCTTCTCCACCAGCACGTGCTTGCCCGTGTGGGCCGCGGCAATGGCCTGGGACGCGTGATGGCCGCTGGGCGTGGCAATGCAGACTGCGCTGATATCCGGGTCGTTGAGGATTTCCGCGTAGCTGCGGCAGGGGACGCCAAATTGCTGGCTGATTTCGTCAAAGCGGGAGGGGTTGTAGTGGCCGATGGCGGCCAGCCGCGCGCCTTTGCCTTCGTTGGCTGCAATGGCCTGGCGGTAATAGTCGGCGATCATTCCCGCGCCGAGAATGGCGAAGTTGATGGTTCCGTTTGATGGCATAAAGAATTCCTTGTCAGTCGTACGAGAGTGCCCACTCGTCTTGCCAAGAGGCGGGGATGGGCAGGTGGTGACAGTAGAGAAAATTGATCAATTGGCCGTGATGATGCATTTCGTGTTTGATCATCTGCATCACCACTTCGTAGGCAGGCTGGCCGTTGGCGAGAGGCTCTTCCAGCGGCATCTCCGCCAGGACTTCTTCCATCTGTGCGTCTGTGGCCTGCATCTTTTCCCGAATCAGTTCGGGTGTAAGCAGCCCCGCCCCGTCCAGGCTGCACGCAAAGCCCGGCCACGCGCCCGTTTCCAGCTTGCGCAGATAGCTTTCGGCCGCGCCGGTCATACACCAAAACTGGTACCCCAGACTCTGGGAAGTCTCAAAGGGCAGACGCAGGGCCAACTGTTCGGTTGATAACAGGGCCAGATAGTCATAGGTCAGGCCGCGGATGCCCTGCCACTGGTTGAGAAGAAGCTGTGAAAGGGTGGACATACGGATTTCTCCTGAGTGGGAGGGATGCTGGAATGATCTGCGCCCCAACATCCCGGCATCTCACAATCCTATCATCCCGCCTGATCCCACATCTTGTACAGGTAGGCCACCGCTGGCCCCGCCTCTGCCTCAAAATCCTGCCACTTGCATTCGACGGCGATCCGTCCGCTGTAGCCGGTGGATTTCAGGTAGCCAAAGAATTCGGCGTAGGGATAGCTGCCGGAACCCGGAGCCAGTCGCCCGCTGTCGGCCACGTGGACGTGGGTGAGCCAGACCGCGTTTTCCACGACTGTATCCGTCGGCTCCGCGTCCTCTTCCATGTGGTAGAGGTCGGCCAGCACGCGAATCGGCGGACGATCCACCGCTTTCGCCAGTTCCACCCCCTCGGCCACACTGTTGATCACATTGCTCTCTTTGCGGTTGAGGGGTTCGATGGCGATGGAGACGCCGCTCTGTTCGCACTCGCCCGCTACCATTTGCAGGAAGTCTATCAGTTGCTGCCAGGCCACGTCCCGGCTGAATCCGTCGGGAATGTTGCGTGCGCCGCCGCTGCCAAAGACCACCAGCTCTCCGCCCACAGACTTCACCCGCCGCAGGCTCTCGGCCACATAAATCTGCAACTTCGCCAGGTCAGCGGTCGGCCCTGTGATTTTCAGATCGCCGGGGACAAAGACATTGAATGTGGGCGTGGGCAGCCCCGCGGCCGCGTGGCTTGCCTGGATCACCGAAAAATCCTTGCCCCCGTGGAGTGAACGGACCGTCGGTTCGATAAATGCAAAGCCTGCGGAACGGGCGATTTCTGCGTTTTCTATGCCAGTACAGACGCCGAATTGCATAGGATACCTTTCGCTTCTGTTAGAGTTGATGAAGATGACGACCGACGATCGACGGCCGTCGGCAAATCCGCAGGCAGGTCGAATCGGTATGAGTTTGGACTATCTTTTGAGCAGCCCAGCCAACATCTCTGCATACGTTTCCCGACCCAACGGCAGATCGACTGGCTGGCCTGTCTGCCCGCTGAGAATGATGGCATTCGCCAGTTCCAGCGATTGGCTGCTGGAGCGGCCATCGGCCAGGGGTGTGCCCCCTTCGCGGATGGCCCGGTGCAGGTCTTTGTAGACGGCCAGATGGCCTTGATCGCCGGCTTCGGGCAAAGGCAGTTCGTCGATCTCGCTCTGGGGGCGGGCAAAGGGGCCGGGGTTCTCGGCCATGTGGGTCAGCAGGTCCGGCGAGAAGCGTTCCAGCACGGGCGCGCCTTCGCAGAGTTTGACCACACCGCCGGTCCCCGCGATTTCCAGGGTGCGGGGGCCGTAGTCGGTGGTGCTGAAATAGAGCGATCCTTGCCCGCCGTCGGGCCATTCCAGCACAGCCGTGACAGTATCTTCGGTCTCGATGGCGTGACAGCGGGTGTTGGCCAGGGCAAAGAGACGGCTGGGCAACCCCACCAGATAGCAGAGCAGGTCCAGATCGTGGGGGGCCTGGTTCATCAGCACACCGCCGCCCTCGCCCTTCCACGTGCCCCGCCAACCGGCCTGGCGGAAATAGGCCGCGGTGCGCAGCCAGGGCTGCACGCCCGTCACCCGCTGGATTTTGCCCAGCCCGCCGCTGCTGATCAGGTGTTTGACAGCCTGCACATCGGGCCGGAAGCGGTGCTGGAAGTTGACCGCCAGCAGCCGGTGATTGGCCTCCGCCGCGGCGATCATTGCGTCGGCCTCGGCCACCTGCACGGCGATTGGCTTTTCCACCAGCACGTGGCTGCCCGCGTTGAGCGCGTCGATGGCCAGCGCGGCGTGGAAGGGATGGGGGGTGATGATAACCGTCACATCCGGCTGGGTCTCGGCCAGCATTTTGCGGTGATCCAAATAGAAGGGCGCGTCCAGTTCATCGGCCCGCTCTTGGCCGGGGTTGGGGACCACATCCGAGACGCCGACGACCTGCACGTCGTCCAGTGTCAGCCCGGCCCGGTGCAGATTAAAGATGCCCGCGCCTATGCCGATAACCGCGTGGCGAAGGGGAGAAGAAGGAGTGGTTGTCATTGGTCTGTCCTGAAATTGGTGATTGGTTAATTGGGTGATTGGGAGTTCGGCTATTTCGGTGAGCGAATTGACGACAGTAAGCGATCAGAGCGGAGACTCGACCATTCACAATTCACTATTTTCTTCCTGCCTTCTCCGTTCAGGCAGGTATTGCCACCCCCAGCCGCTCGGCCTCGGCCACCATCTGCGCCCAGGTTCCGTCGTCCAGGGGCACGCCGCTGACCCGGCGCTGGGCCGCGGTCTGCTGCTCTGGCTCGCCGGGGAGCAGCACTGCGCTGAAACCGGGCGCGGTCGGGGTGGCTTTGATGCGGTCCACCATTGCCTGGGCTTCCTCGGTAAACTCTTCGGGTGTGCGAAAAGCCGAGACCGCCAGCACAATAAAGAGGACGCCGTTGCTCTGCATTGTGCTGCTGGCCTGGGGCGCGGAGCCACCGCCGGTCAGCATCCCGCCCAGCAGATCGACGAGCAGAGCCAGGGAATAGCCTTTGTGACCGGCCGCGGGCACGAGCATTCCGCCTTCGTAGAGGTCCGCCGGGTTGGTGGTGGGGTTGCCGTTTTTGTCCAGCACCCAGCCCGTGGGAATTTCTTTGCCGCTGTTGCGGGCCACCCGCACTTTGCCCTCGGCCACCGCGCTGGTGGCAAAGTCCAGCACAAAGGGGGGGCGATCCCCCAGGGGCACGGCCGCGGCCATGGGGTTGGTGCCGATGCGCCGGGCCGCGCCGCCAAAGGGGGCCACAATCCCGCCGGAGCGCCCGCCGTTGCAAAAGGCCAGGCCGATCATTCCCTCGGCCGCGGCCATCTCCACCCATTCGCCCAGACGGCCCACGTGGGAGCTGTTGTGCAGGGCCACCGCGGCGATGCCAGCGTCGCGGGCTTTGTCAATGGCCATCTGCATGGCAAAGGCCCCGGCCACCTGCCCAAAGGCGCGGCGGGCGTCGATGGTTGCCATCACCGCGGTCTCGTGGGTGACGGCAGGGGTCGCGTCGCCGTCTGTCTCGCCCCGCTCCACCGCGCCCAGATATTGCATTGTGCGCACAACGCCGTGGGAGTCGTGGCCGGCCAGATTGGAGGCCACCAGCGACGCGGCCACCTGTTCGGCCACAGGGGTGGCCACGCCCGCGGCCTGAAAGATGCGGGCCACAAAATCTGTGAGATCAGATGGGGAAATCGTACGCATGGCTGGCTCCTGTGGGGCAGTGGAAAGAATGGGGTATCTTTGCTCTTCGGCATTATAACGAGGAACAGCGGGGAGAGCAACTGGGGGGCAGTTATCGGCCAGTGTTCCCGGCAATCGGGCCAGATCGGTGTGGTATACTTAGCCCATCGTTTGCCCACTACGAAACGCCAATCGGAGTCTGTGATGACCTTCTCTCTTGCTGAACCCACGCCATCTTCGCCGCCTGAGGATCGACCGCCCGCCCGGCGTTGGCCCGCGGTTGCTGGCTATTTGCTGATGTTTCTGATTCTTCCGGTGGGGTTTGCCCTGGGAGGAGAGGCCAGTTCCTTTGCTTCCACTGGGATTATGTATATTCCCTTTGTGCTGCTGGCGCTGCTGGCCTATTTGGGGCTGCGCAACGACGCGGCCAAAATCCTGGCTGTGCTCTGGTGGCTGGGGCTGCTGGGGTTGGCCGCTGTCGGCGTAGTCAGTTTTACGCTGCTGGCATCCGGGGCTATCGACCCGACCGCGCCGGGCAATGTAGCCGGGCTGGAAGGACTGGACTTTGGACAGGTGGGCGGCGTGCTGGGCATATCCGCCCTGGGCCTGCTGTTGGGAATTGCCGCGCTTTTGCCCCCGGTGCGCCGGCGGCTCAGCCGGGTGCTGCCCCTGGACCCGGACTCCTTTGTCCACGGGATCGCCCTGGCTCTGGTGGTCAGCCTGTCGCTGATTCTGCTGGCCCCGCTGATTGTTACCGGTCTGCCGCCCCTGCTCTCGGATGCTTTTATGCAGATGGCCGAAAGTTCGGGTGCGCTGGACGCGCAGAGCAATCTGCTCTCCACCGTCTATGTGCTGGTCTGGACAGTGCCGCTGGCGATTTTTGCCGTGGGCTATGGGGTGCGCCGGGATTTTGCGGCCAGTTTGCGTCGGCTGGGCTTTGTGCGGCCCACTCTGCAACAGGTGGCTGTGGGCGTGGCTGTGGCGGTGGTGCTGGTCTTTGCTGCCTCCTATCTGGACAAGGGCATCGGCCTGCTGTGGGAAGTCCTGGGCTGGCCGCGCACGGATGGGGAAGCCTTTAGCAAACTGATCGCCTTTGCCTTTACACCCATCGGCGCGGTTGTCTTGGGTATCAGCGCTGGGCTGGGCGAGGAGTTGGGCGTGCGCGGGGTATTGCAGCCTCGCCTGGGAATCGTCCTCTCCAATCTGCTCTTTGCCAGTCTTCACGCGCTCCAATACGGCTGGGATGGGGTGCTGGTCGTCTTTGTGCTGGGCGCGGTCTTCGGTGTGTTGCGCAACCGCACCAATACCACCACCAGCGCCATTGCCCACGGCCTCTACGATTTCCTGCTGGTGATGATGGCAATCTACGAAATTTCCATCTGATGCCAACTGTTAAGGTTGCTGAAAACAGAGGGTGAGCCGCGAAGCCACACGAAGTTGCACGAAAATAAAGGAAAACTTGGTGTTCCTTCGTGGATAATTTGACCCCCTGCGAAAAGTCCAATTTCACCGCGGAGACGCAGCGTGTGCGGGGTTCCGCGGTGAAATTCAGGAGAAAACCTCCGCGAAACTCCGCGTTTCCCGCGACGCCGCGGTGGAACTGTAGACTTTTGCAGTGGACTCATCTGAATTGCACCCGGAGCAAGACCGGTTCTTTTTCTGTTTGCAGGATACGGGTATAATAGGCGCACTTGGCGGTCTTTTTTTCAGCAGAACGGATGCCTTCTTGGCCCATCTTTCCCTTCCCGCGGATTTCAGCACCCAGCGCAGGAGCGCTTGCGAACGGCGTATTCAGCAATTGCGCTCTCTATTGGCTGACCGCCACAATATCCTTGTCCTTATGCACAACGATCCCGACCCGGACGCGATTGCGGCTGGCTATGCGCTGGAGCGGTTGGTTCGTTTTCTCTTGCCTGATGCGCCTGTAACCCTCGGCCACGGCGGGATGATTGGCCGGGCGGAAAATCGCACAATGGCCCAATTGGTTGCCCCCCACGCCCTGCGCATCCCCACCCGCGAGGCGGCGGCAGTTCTTTCTGCCTACGATGCAATTCTGCTGGTGGACACCCAGCCCGGTGCGGGCAATCATCTGCTCTACGAAACCGACTATCCCCTGGAAAAGGTGATTCTGGCGGTGGATCACCACCCGCCCAGGCGCAGCCAGACCCGTGCCATCATCCACGACGTGCGGCCCGAAGTCGGTGCCGCGGCTACACTGATGGCGGAGTATCTGGCATCTGCCGAGATGGAAATCGATGAAATGCTGGCGACGGCCCTCTTTTACGGTGTCAAATCTGACACCCGTGGCCTGAGCCGACACACCACTGATCTGGACATCTGGGCCTATATGGCTCTGCGCAGTCAGGTCAACACCGAACTGCTCAATCAGATCGAGCACGTCCAGCTTCCCCGTTCCTATTTTCGGGGCATCAGCGATGCGCTGTTGAACACAATGCTCTATCGCTGTGTTGACGAACAGCCGCCCGATGTAGAAAGCGAGGAAACGGAAGAGGAGGAGGAAGATTTCACCGGGGTTGGACAGCCCTGCGTCGGCTATATTTCCGTCAGCCTGCTCTTCCAAATGCAGCGCCCGGATATGGCCTCCGAAGTCGCGGATCTGCTGCTACGGATGGAGGATGTGAGCTGGGCCATCTGTTTGGGCATCTTTGAAGATCGGCTGGTCATTTCGGTGCGGGCGGACATACCCAACGCCCAGGCCGGGCGGCTGGTGCGGGGAATCGTCGGCAAGAATGGCACCGCGGGCGGCCACGACACAATGGCCGGGGGGCGGATTCACATGCCCAGCGCCGGTCCGGCCCAACGCATTGCGGAATTGCACGGATTGGTTCCCCGCTTTTTACAATCCCTGGGCGCGGGCGAATCCGTGGGCTTTCCCCTGCTGGACAAAAACGGCCCATAAAAACTTTGCTATACAGGCGACATTCGTTGTCCTGCCCCGGAGAAATTCGGGCAAGAAATTATTTCGCCCCGGCTGATCCTATCTATCAGCGGCTCATATGGCTCGCTGCCGAGGCGTCGCCTGTCAATCACAAGAGGAGAATCAAATGCCTATCAGCGCACCTTCTATGGGAGACGCCGAAGACCGTCACGACCCCCGCTTTCAAAGCGACGAAATGTACGACACCGAATCCCTGGACTTTCCCGGCCTGACACCAGAGCAAGCGGAAATCGTTCTCAAGCGATTGGGCGCGGGTGTTGTTGATAAATTTGAACTGGTGGAAGGCATCGGCTGGAAGGCCAGGATTGAGGCCACCGATGACGGGGTGATCATCCACTTCCACGCCCACGACGAACTGATCGACGATCTCCTGCGCCGGTTTGAGCAGCAGGCGGAGCGGGAACTGCAATGAGTATTGCCACCGCGCGGGTGGGCAGCAACATCGCCTTTATCAAATACTGGGGCGTGGCCGACGAAACCCTCAACATCCCCCTGAGCAACTCTATCAGCATGACACTGGCCGACGCCCATACAACGACGACCGTTGCCTGGGATGACACGGGCGTGCTGGAACGGGATGTCTTTGTGTTGGACGGCGTTTCCCAGTCGTTGGCGCGCAGCCAGCGCATCATCCGCCATCTGGGCATCCTGCGCGGGCTGGCCGGAGTGACGTGGCGGGCCTGGGTGACCAGCGAAAACAACTTCCCCACCGCGTCCGGCATTGCCAGCTCGGCCAGCGGTTTTGCGGCGTTGACAGTGGCGGGCTGCACGGCCCTGGGGCTGGAACTGGACAACACCCGTCTCTCTGCCCTCGCCCGGCGTTCCAGCGGTTCGGCCAGCCGCAGCCTCTTCGGCGGCTTTGTGGAATGGGCACAGGGCGACAGCGACGAAACGAGCGTCGCCTTTCCTCTCTACGGCCCGGAGCACTGGAATTTGTGGGATGTGGTGGCGGTGGTCAGCGGCGAAGAGAAGAAACTGAGCAGCGCGGGCGGCCATCTGCTGGCAAAGAGCAGCCCGCTGCTGGAAGGACGCATTGGCCAGGTGGAAAGCTGGCTGGCAGAGGTCCGCCGGGCGATTGCCGAGCGGGACATCCACCGCCTCGGCCCGATCATCGAACTGGACGCGCTGGCCATGCACAGTGTGATGATGACCAGCACGCCCAGCCTGCTCTATTGGCAGCCGGGCACGCTGGAAATTCTGCAGGCCGTGCGTGGCTGGCGGGAAGAGGACGGGCTGGCCGTCTATTTCACAATCGACGCGGGGCCAAACGTCCATCTGATCTGCGAGGCGGAGACTGTCGCGGAGGTCGAAACCCGGCTGGCCGCGCTGCGTAGTGTGGAGCGGGTCATCACCAGCCGTCCCGGCCCCGGCCCCCAACTGCTGGACGAGCATCTGATTTAGGCGTAGAACGCGGTTTGTGCGGAACGGGCGGATTTCCAGAAGTTCGACTTCTCGGAAAAAGTCAAACTTCTTTGCCACAATGCGGATTTTTTCTGCGCAATCTGCGGCCATCTGCGCAATCTGCGTTCCTCTTGAGAAAAGGCGGTAGAGAATGGAACAGATGGAACGAAAACTTCCCGGCGGCGCGTTGTCCAGCCGGCCATTGCATTTTATTTGGATCGCTGATTGCTCTGGCTCAATGGGGCAGCGGGGCAAAATTCAGGCGCTCAACAATGCCATCCGCGAGGCCATTCCTCACATGGCCCAGGTGGCAGGGGAAAACCCCAACGCCCAGGTGCTGGTGCGTGCGGTCAAATTCTCCAACGGCAGCCAATGGCACGTGGCGCGGGCCACCCCCATGGAACAGTTCCGCTGGGACGATCTGGAGGCCGACGGCGTGACCGATATGGGCAAGGCTCTGCAACTGGTGGCCGAGCAGTTGGATGTGACGGCCATGCCCGCCCGCGCCCTGCCACCCGTGCTGGTGCTGGTCTCCGACGGTAAGCCCACCGACGACTTCAGCGCGGGGCTGCGCAGCCTGATGGATCAGCCCTGGGGCAAGAAGGCCGTGCGTATTGCCATTGCCATCGGCGACGACGCGGACAAAGCAACCCTGCAACGCTTCATCGGCCACCCGGAGCTGGAACCCCTGCAGGCCAACAATGCCGAGACACTTGTCCGCTATATCAAATGGGTTTCCACCGCTGTCCTCCAGTCTGCTTCGTCACCGGCCAGCCAGACACTGGAATCGTCGCCCAATCTGAATGTGCCTTTGCCCCCTGTGCCCGAAGGGCTGCCCGACGCTTCCGATGTCTGGTGAAAGCCACAGATGTTGGCAGAGCGTCACTGCCAGCGTGCGCGGCGCGGCCCACATTCGCACTGGCGCGGTCAATCAGGACGCGGTGCGGGTCTGGCAGGCCACGCCGGAACGTCTGCCGCTGGTGCTGACTGTGGCCGACGGTCACGGGGGCGCGGCCTACACCCGCAGCCATATCGGCGCGGCCTATGCCGTGAACACGGCCGTGCGTGTGCTGGCGCGGGATATGCTGCCCCGTCTGGTTTCGCCCGACAGCGCGCTGGATCTGTCAGCCATCAAGCGGCTCTGTGAGGAGTGGCTCCCCAAAGTGCTGGTGCGCCGCTGGCAGGAAAGGGTGCGCCTGTTTACCCGCCGCTATCCTTTGGCCCCGGATGATCCGGGCCTGGGGGCAGCAGATTCGCCTGCTGGGGAAGAGGCGGCCAAGCCTGTAGATTCTCTCACCCCGTATGGCGCGACACTGGTGGCCGCACTGCTCACAGAACGGTTCCATCTCTATCTGCAACTGGGCGACGGCGACATTCTGACTGTGGCTGCCGACGGCACAGTCAGCCGCCCGGCCCTGCCTGTGGACGCCCGCCTGCTGGGTAACGAGACGACTTCCCTGTGTATGGCCAATGCGGCCACCAGTGTGCGTATGGTCTTTCAGCCAATGCTGGGGGAGCCGCCCGCGCTGGTATTGCTCTCCACCGACGGCTACGCCAACTCCTTTGTGGACGGCGCATCTTTCGAGCAGGTGGGGGCTGATCTGCTGACGGCTCTCCGTTCGGATGGGGTGGACGGGCTGGCCGGGGTGGGCGAACAGTTGCCCGATTGGCTGACCCAGACCTCCGCCGCGGGCAGCGGGGATGATATTTCCGTGGCGATAGGCTTTTACGCTGAGTCAGATGTGGTAGAGTAGCAACTTATGAACCAACTTCTTCAACCCGGCCAAACTGTTCGTACCCAGACCTCCCAGACTGTCTGCACCGTTGAGCATCTCATCGGCGGCGGCGGACAGGGCGAAGTCTATGCCGCGCGCCTGGGAGACCCGTCCAAAGGCCATTCCCAGACGCCCGTTGCGCTCAAATGGTTCTTCCCCCACTATCTGGGCCAGGACAGACAATTGGCCCAGCGGCTGGCCGACGCTATCAAGGCTGGACCGCCCAGCGACCGTTTTCTGTGGCCCCAGGAACTGGTACACAGCCAGGAAGTGGCGGGCTTTGGCTATCTGATGCCCCTGCGCGAGAAGCGTTTTTCCGGCATTGTCGATCTGGTCATGCGCCGGGTGAATCCCAGCTTTCGTTCGCTGGTGACAGCGGGTTTCGAGCTGGCCCACAGCTATTTTCAACTCCACGCCAAAGGGCTGTGCTACCGGGACATCTCCTTTGGCAATGTCTTCTTCGACCCGCAGACCGGCGAAGTGCGCATCTGTGACAACGACAATGTGGGCATCGACCGCAAGACCGGCGGCGGCATCGGCGGTACGGCCCGCTTTATGGCCCCGGAGATTGTACGGGGCGAGGCCACGCCCAGCAGCCAGACCGACCTTTTTTCGTTGGCTGTTCTGCTCTTTTATATGCTGATGAACCACCACCCGCTGGAAGGGGAGCGAGAGGCCAATATTCGCTGCTTCGATCTGCCGGCAATGACACGGCTCTACGGCGCGGAACCGATTTTCATCTTTGATCCCACCGACGAGCGCAACCGTCCCCTGCCTGGCTATCACGACAATGCGCTGGCACTCTGGCCGCTCTATCCCGCGTTCCTGCGCGAGATGTTCACCCGATCCTTCACGACCGGCCTGCACGACGCCAGCCACGGCCGGGTGCGGGAGAGCGAATGGCGGGCCGGTCTGGTGCGCCTGCGGGACAGCATCTATTATTGCACCCAGTGCGGCGCGGAAAATTTCTACGATAGCGAGGCTGTGCGGGCCAATGGGGGCACGCCCAATCCCTGCTGGTCGTGCAGCCACATCCCGCAGCTTCCGCCCCGGATGCGCTTGAATCGGGAGATTGTGCTGCTCAACCACGACACACGGCTCTTTCCCCACCACTTGGACGAGCGGGAGCAGTACAATTTTGGGGTCCCGGTGGCAAAGGTGGTACAGCATCCCCGTAACCCTCAGATTTGGGGATTGCAAAATCTGTCTGGCGAGAAATGGGTGAGCCGGGAGCAGGACGGCACAGCTTTCGATGTGCTGGCCGGGCAGACCGTCACCCTCTCCACTGGCACGCGTGTCCATTTCGGCCACCGGGAAGGCGAAATCCGCTTCTAGCCTATGCACCCCCAGCCCCGTCGTATACTTCAGAGCCTGCTGCGCCAATACGGGCCAGGGCTGATGACCGATTCTCAACGAACCGAAGCCCTGCTTTCCGACCTGTGCGGCGTATATGAGACCGAGATTTTTGTTCTCGTCCACGCCCAGCGCGCCGGCATTCTGGGCGATCTGGTGCGGCTGTCCGGGCAACGGGCCGAGAGTGCCCTGCGCCAGCGATTGGCCCGGCGTTTGCAAGATCGCTACGCGTTTTCCGCCGAAGCCGCGGCCTGGGCTGTGGATGCCTGGGCCGATGCACTGAATGTGCATGCCGTGCCCATCTATCAAAGCTGGCTGCTCCGCTTCTGGCATTTCCTGAGGAAAGGTGCGACAGAACTTCTGCACCCACAGCCTGCAAGCCGTGCGCCTGCTTTTCGGGCCACAGCCCACCGCGGCGAGAGCAGACGATCCTTTTTTGGCCGAATTGGTGTACAATGGAGACGGGCATCCACGGGGATATTGCTACTGGCGGTTGTGATGGCCGCGGTGGCTGTTGCCTGGCAAAGCGGTTGGCTGGACAGAGCGAGCGAAGTGGCATTGGGGTCCAATGATTCACCGGTCGTAGAAAGCTGGCAGCCGCCTTCCCCGGCGGGCGCGGCCACCGCCCTGGCCGAAGGTTTTCCGCCACCCCAAGCGGCGCGTATCGAGGCGGATCTGCTCAATGTGCGCGCCGCGCCCGACTTGAACGGGGAAGTGCTGGGCAAAGTCGGGCCGCTGGGCGCCGCGGTGACTGTGGATGGCTTCAACGAAGACGGCAGTTGGTCCCACATTGCAGCGCCTGTGGCTGGGTGGATCAGCAACGAATTTGTGACGTTTGCCGGTCTATATCTGCGTCCCGGTCTGGGCCAGGTCATCCAGGCTGGCTCTGTGGTGCGCAGCGAACCCCGCCGGGATGCACCCGCCATCGACACACTGGTGGCGGGGCAGACGTTGGTTTTTGTGGCTCTCAGTGCAGACGGGCAATGGCGGCAGGTGGTCGAGCCGTCGCCCGGCTGGGTAGAGAGCCGCTATATTGAAGTAATGGAACGGTGATGAAATGTGGATAAAATAAGCGAGACGAGAAATTGGGTCGCCCATCGATTTTGCGTGGCACGTGTCTGGAGGCGAATTGATGGAATTGATTGCCGATCCCTGTAAATCCGCATAAAACGTCATCGTATCTCACTGCCAGTGTGTGCGATGTTTTGAGAAATTGAGGCACATCTATGGCAAATGCCAATCACGAAAACCGCGCCGGCGGTATGACCCAAGTGGACAGTTATGGCGGCGCAGCCATTGCTGTCGGCTCGACTGTACGGGACGACACCGGGCTGATTCTGGTCGATAAACCCGACGAAAGCGCTGTGCTGGTCGGTGTGGAGTTTGACGGCGAACCGGGCCTGCTCAGTATTGAGGATTCTCTGACCGAACTGGCCCTGCTGGCCGACACGGCTGGGCTGGAAGTGTGCGGCCAACTGACTCAGCGGCTGAATCACCCCAACCCGGCCACATTCATCGGTTCGGGGAAAGTGGAGGAGTTGCAGGCGCTGGTGGCCGAGACCGGCGTGAATGTCGTGCTCTTCGACGAGGAACTCTCGCCCCGCCAGCAACGCCAACTGGAAAAGGCGCTGGGCGATGATATCAAAGTGCTGGACCGCACAGCCCTGATTCTGGACATTTTCGCCCGCCACGCCAAAACCAGCGAAGGCTCGGTGCAGGTGGAACTGGCCCAGTACGAGTATCGCCTGCCCCGGCTGACCCGCGCCTGGACCCATCTGGCCCGACAATCGGGTGGACGGGCCGGTGGGGCCAGCGGTGGTGTGGGCGTGCGCGGACCGGGCGAAACCCAGTTGGAAGTGGACCGACGGGAGATCGGGCGGCGGATTGCCCATCTCAAACGGCAACTGGACGATATCCGTAACCACCGGGAACGCTATCGGGAAAAGCGACGCCAGTCGGCAACACCGGTGGTGGCAGTGGTGGGCTATACCAACGCGGGCAAGAGTACATTCCTGAACGCGATCAGCGACGCGGGGGTGACGGCCCAGGACCAGTTGTTCGCTACATTGGACCCAACTACCCGGCGGGTGGAGCTGCCCAACGGCCATGTGGCTCTCTTCACCGATACCGTCGGTTTCATCCAAAAGTTGCCCACCGCGCTGGTAGCCTCTTTCCGGGCCACGCTGGAAGAGATCAACGAAGCCGACCTGTTGGTGCATGTGGTGGACATCTCTCACCCCAACGCAGACGAGCAGGTGGCCGCGGTGGAAGAGGTGCTGGAAGAGCTGGGCGCTGGCGATAAGCCAGTGGTCACCGCGCTGAACAAAGCCGATCTGCTGGATCGGGACGATCCGGAAGTGCAGGCGCGGCTGGCCCAGGCGCTGGAAGCCTATCCCAACACAGTGCTGATGAGTGCGCTGCGGGGGGAGGGCGTGGACGACCTGTTGGAAACAGTGGCAAGCCGTCTGCGCCAGGCAATGGTTCCCGTGGACCTGCTTATCCCCTATGCCCAGGGCGAGTTGGTTTCCCGTTTCCACGAGTACGGCCATGTGGACAACGAAGAATATACGGAAGATGGAACCCGAATGCGGGGACGTATGCCGGTGGAAATGGCCGGACGTTTTCGGCAGTACTTTGCATAAAAACGCGTGGGCCGTAAGCTGTTTTTGGTGATGGTATACCCATCGGCTGAAACAACTTACGGCTCACTCCTTATGATTCACGCGCAGTCAAACATTGAACCCCTTCACTCCCCCACGCCAAGCGAAGGAGCTTGCAGATGAGCACAGATACCCTTACTATCACAGATAACCGCACAGGCGAAACCTACGAAGTCCCAATCCAGAACGAGACAATCAACGCCATCGATCTGCGCAAGATTAAAGTGCAGGCGGATGAATTCGGGATGATGACCTACGATCCGGGCTTCACCAACACGGCTTCGTGCAAAAGTCGCATCACTTACATCGACGGCGACAAAGGCATCCTGGAATACCGGGGATATCCCATCGAGCAGTTGGCCGAGCAGAGCAGCTTTTTGGAAGTTTCCTATCTGATCATCCACGGCGAACTGCCCACCGCGGATCAATTGGCTTTTTGGGAACAGCGCATAATGCGCCATACGTACATCCACGAAAATCTGACGAATCTGATCAAGACCTTTCGCTACGACGCGCACCCAATGGGCATTCTGGTCAGCACCATTGCGTCCATGTCCACCCTGCACCCCGAATCCAAGCAGGTCCACGACCCGGAAGTGCGCATGAAGCAGATTTACCGCATTCTGGGCAAGCTGCCCACCGTGGCCGCGTTTGCCTATCGCCACCGGATTGGCCGCCCCTATAACTACCCGGACAGCACCCTGGGCTATGCGGGCAATTTCCTCTATATGCTGGACTTTATGGGGCAGAGCAATTACAAAGTCAATCCGGTGCTGGCCCACGCCCTGGATGTGCTCTTTATCCTCCACGCCGATCACGAACAGAACTGTTCCACCTCGGCCATGCGCAGTATTGGCTCCAGCGAGGCCGATCCCTACAGTTCGATGGCTGGCGCGGCCGCGGCGCTTTATGGGCCGCTCCACGGCGGGGCCAATGAGGCCGTGCTGCGGATGTTGCGGGAGATCGGCTCTGTGGACAATATCCCCGGCTTTATCGAGCGGGTGAAGAAGCGGGAAGTGCGGCTGATGGGTTTTGGCCACCGGGTCTATAAAAACTACGATCCCCGTGCCCGTATCATCAAAAAAATTGCCTACGAGGTTTTTGAAGTAACCGGACGCAGTCCTCTGCTGGACATTGCGATTGAACTGGAACGGATCGCGCTGGAAGACGACTACTTTGTCTCCCGCAAGCTCTACCCGAATGTGGACTTCTACAGCGGTATTATCTATCAGGCCATGGGCTTCCCGGCGGATATGTTCCCGGTGCTCTTTGCTCTGGGGCGTGCGCCTGGCTGGCTGGCCCAGTGGGCCGAGATGGTAGACGATCCGGACCAGAAGATTTCCCGTCCCCGCCAGATTTATCTGGGCGAGCGGGGTCGGGAATATGTGGCGATAGACCAGCGCTAGAACAGATTGCTATATTATCCATATCCACCAGTGTAGATGGAGACAGGAACAATGGCGAAGCCGAAAGTATTTGTGACCCGAACAATCCCCGAAGCCGGGCTGTCTATGGTGCGGGACTTTTGTGATGTAGACATCTGGCCCGGCGATCTGCCCCCGGAGCGGGATTATGTGCTGGAACACGTGAAAGGTGTCGATGGCATTCTCTCGCTGTTGACGACAAAGATGGACAAAGGGGTGATGGACGCGGCGGGCGCGGGGTTAAAGGTGATCAGCAACTATGCGGTCGGCTTCGACAATATTGACATCCCCGAAGCAACCAAGCGGGGGATTCCGGTGGGCCATACACCGGGCGTCTTGACCGAAACCACCGCTGATTTCGCGTTTGCCCTGCTCATCTCCGCGGCCCGACGGGTGGTGGAGGGGCACAATTACACGCTGGCGGGCAAATGGAAGACGTGGGGGCCGTCTCTGCTGCTGGGCCAGGATGTCTACGGCGCGACGCTGGGGCTGATCGGCCTGGGCCGCATCGGCAAGAGTATGGCCAAACGGGCCACTGGCTTCGATATGAAGATTCTCTATCACGACGAGTACGTGTCTGCGGACGATCCCTTTGTCAAAGAGGTCGGTGCCCAATCGGTAGACCTGGACACCCTTCTGGCTGAATCGGATTTTGTATCCTTGCACACGCCTCTGCTGCCCTCCACCCACCACCTGATCGATGCCGCGGCATTGGCCAAGATGAAGCCCACCGCGATTCTGATCAACAGCGCGCGGGGGCCGCTCATCGATCCCGCGGCGCTCTACGATGCGCTGAAAAATGGCGGCATCGCCTATGCGGGGCTGGACGTGACCGAGCCGGAGCCGATTCCTATGGATAGCCCGCTACTGACACTGGACAATATCATTATTGCGCCCCACATCGCCAGTGGCAGTGTGGCCACGCGGGACCAGATGGCCGTAATCGCCGCCAATAATCTCATCGCCGGATTGACTGGGAAACAACTGCCCAATTGCGCCAATCCGAAGGTGTACGGGTAGGGTCGCAAGCGTTCTTCCAGTTTGCAGCTATCACCAGAGATATAAAACGAGAAGCGTGAGATCGTCCGACGATCTCACGCTTCTCGTTTTATATTTTTTACCGAAAGAGGTTACCTGATCCCCGCCAGGTTTCAGTTGATGCTTTGCAGCACCGACACCACATCCCCCGTGCAGCCAGCCAATGTGTCTCCGCTGAGCTGGAATGTCTCCACGGGCAGACGGGACAGATCGCCGTCCAGGGCCAGGGCTACCCGGCCGCAGCGGTTGGTGGCACTCATCAAAAAGCTGTGGGTGTCCATACTGGCGTCGGACGGCCGCACACGGGCCAGATTGTCAGCACCTAGACGCACAGCCCCGGTTACTATTCCGATCTCTGAGCGCCAACCTTCCTCTTCGGGCCGGGGCGCGGACAACAGAATTTCCAGCCGCTTGAGCGAGACAACGAGCAGGGAAATATCCGCGGCGATTTCGTTGAAATAGACGGAATCGGCTGTGTAGCGTGGCGGCGCGACGGGCGCGGGGGTTTCCGCTTCGGCTGGGGAAGGCGGCGGGATTTCCCGCGCCTGGGCTGCCGGTTGTGCGCTGGACACTGTCTGTGGCGCGGTCTCCGGCTCGGTTGCTACCGCGGCACCGCGTGCCGGTGCCTGCAACGAGACGGCTGTACCGTTGACAATGAGCCGAAAGTTGCCCCCGGTGGCGGATGCGGCGAACAGTCCAATCCCCGCCGCCAATATTCCAATTCCTGTTGTTATTCCCTGCAAAACGCCGACAATTGTCTCTGACATGGCTGGTTCAACCGATAGATGAAACGGAAAACACGACTGTTTATTCCTATCGGCACAGGCATTGTCTTTGTTCATCCCCCGGCAGTAACGGAATCGGCTGATTATTCCAGGGAGGCGTCTGCTTTGTCTTGGGCATCCGCGTGCGGAGAGGTGGTGATGATAACGTTTCCCACCTTTTGCCCCGTTTCCACATAGCGGTGGGCGTCGGCAATCTGGGCCAGTGGATAACACCTGTCGATGACTGTGTGCAGTTTCCCTGCTTCCATCAGTTCTGCCAGAAAAGCCAGGTCCTTCGCCTTGGGGCTGGTCATCTCGAACAGCACTTTTCTGTCGCTGTTGCGAGAAACCAATTTTCCGCGCACAACCTGGATCAGCCCGGTCGGGTTGGCGATCAGATAGCGCCCGTTTGGATTGAGCGAACGGACACTGGCGGAAAAGGGACTCTTGCCAATGATGTCAAAAATTACGTCGTAGTGCTGGCCGTTTTGGCTGAAATCTTGCTGCGTGTAGTCAATCACCCCATCCGCACCGATCTGACGTAACTTCTTCAGTTTCTCCCCGCTGTCCACGGCTGTTACCTCTGCGCCGAAGTGCTTGGCAATCTGTATCCCATAGGTGCCAATACTGCCCCCCGCGCCATTGATCAACACCTTCTCGCCCGACTGGATGTTGGCGATTGTGAGGAAGTGGAGCGCTTCCAGCCCGCCCAGGCCAACCGGCGCGGCCGCTTCGTAGCTCACCGCAGCCGGTTTGGGCGCGATGGCCCCCTTTTCAGGAACGCACACATATTCCGCATAGGTTCCAAAACCAAAAAGGGTCGTTCCAAAGACCTGATCGCCTACGCTGAATCGGCTTACATCGGCTCCGATTGCTTCCACTTCCCCAGCCAGATAAGTCCCAGGAATGGTGACTCGTGTTGGCTTGCGGAGCCCAAGATAGAGCCGCATGGGAAGGCGAATCCAATAGGGAAAGCGCAAATTGCGCATTTCACAGTCGCCGGTGGTAGCAGTGGTGGCGTGGATTTTGATCAAAATTTCGTTGCTTTTGGGCGCGGGCTTGGGGACTTCCCGCAGTTTCAGCACATCCGGCGACCCGTATTGGGTCCAGACAATCGCTTGCATCGGCCTTCTCACCTACAGTTGCTCAAAAACCTACAGTTGCTCAAAATAGGACCCGCTACCCACATCCGGCGGCTTGCTCCCCACTTGGGTCAAAATCGTCATCACTTCTGAATTAATGGCGAAAGTGGACAAACACCCGCCCAAAGTTTTTGCTGTCCTTTTCCAGTCGGTGGTATTGCGCCCGAATGTGGGATTGATTGAGAAAGCGCAGGACGTGCTTTTTTAGCTGCCCGCTGCCTTTGCCGGGAATAATCTCCACCAGATCGATGCGCCTGTCCACGGCTTCCTGGATAATTCGATTCAGTTCTTTTTCGATGGTATCTCCCCGGTTGTAGATGTCGTGGAGATCGAGTTTCAGCTTTGCCATACACATTTCTCCAGCCCACTTTTGGTGGACCGTCCTGTGCCACCCACTTTATGCCTGCCAGGGATTGCGCGTGAACGCGTCGTCGATCTTTTGCAATTTGTCCCGTTCGATGCGGTCGAGCAGTTCCAGCAATCTGGCTCGGTAATTTTCATCGACGGGGAGTTCATTTTCCAGCCGACTGCCTTCGGCCAGGAAATGTTTGAAGTCTCTGCCGATCTTTTGGCCTGCTTCGGTGTGCATATCAATTGCGAAGTCGGGAATGACCGGCACGCGGCCGTATTCAAACTCTTTGATGACGGTATTCTTCAGATTGTCGCTGGTTCTATCCTTTTGGGCCGCGGCCAAATAGCGAATGGCGTGGACAAAAAAGATGGGACGGTCCGGGTCGGTATAGGGGAAATTCTGGCGCATCTGATTGAGGGTATGGATCAGGACCGGCGCGCTCAGGTCGCCAAAGCCCACATCCTCCACGGAGATGGCCTGCAACCTGCGCCACAGTTTGTCCTCGAAATGTTCGCTGGTGATGTACATCTCATAGGCAAAGGTCACGGCTTCCTCGGTCAGTCCCCGCCGGATCGATTTCTGCAGCGCGGAAATCACCAGATCGCCCTGAATGCCGTTGCGCGTGGTCACGCCGCGCCAGGGGTCATAGGACATAAATTCGCTCATTCGTATGCGCCTTTCTCGTTTGTCAGCTACAGCTCTTTTTGTACTTTGGGGACTGAGTGGGTCAGGCATCAATTATTCGGGATAGCGCCGGTTGAGTAGGCTGGTGCTGTTTCCAGCCGTATCGAAACTAAGCGGGTCATCCTCTGAATCCCTGTTGAACCCCCTTTTTTACCGTTTGCCCCGTACTGCCACGAAATAGTATGCGAAGTAGCCGACGAAACTGAACAACACAGAAAGCAGCACCCAAACCAGTTTCGACCCGCCGCGGGCTTCTTTGGAGGCGAGAGCCATCACCGCCAGTACGACCAAAAGCACCAGCGCGCCAATCAACACCAGCCATTGCCGGAGTTCGGGAAGGAGCATCGCGAGGTCCAACTTTCTGCTGATTAGTGTTCATGCCCGGTGGGGCACAACCAGCAATGAAAATAGGGACGCAGATTTACACAGAAGAAACAGATTACGCAGATTCTATCCGTGTTCATCAGTGGCTATTTTCAGGTTAAGCCCTAGCATAGTTATCAATGCCGTTCATATCCTGTCCACGTTCACTTCCGCCGAAAGCAAACGTGCCCATTTGTTTTGTCCAAAGTAACCGTATCGACCTCAAAACCGGCAGATTGCCAGGCATGCGCTTGCGGTCTTTTGCTTGTATCGCGTTGGTTTGACCACCACTCTCGATAACTACTGGCAGAATCAGGCAGTGATGTACCCAGAATTCGCTCTACTTCTGTGAAGGTGAGGTTGACAGCTTCAATATCTTGCGGAATAGACCGAAGATGCAACTCAAGTGGTTCATATTTGAGATGTCGAGAAGTCATAGGCATACACTCCATATCCCTTTTGATTCCACCGGTCCGCCGAGGCTGTTGAAACCGCTCAATGCGCTGCTGAATTTCCGCCACAATTCCCCGGACTTCTGCCATATCCGTTGTGCTCAGGTGGGCGGATAGCTCAGCATACAATGCCTCTACGTCCACCGAAAAATCGTGCAGCAGCGTGGCAACGTCGTTTTCGTAGATGCCCACACGGGCAAAACTGCCCTGTCGGTACAACGAAGGCAGGGCATACAATTTCAACAGCAGCAATCCTTCTACCGTCGCCGTGGGGATCGTCTGCTCGACAAAATCGCGTTCGGTCGTGTATTTCTGCCGTACTTTGTCAAAAAGCGGGTTATCTGTCAAAAGAATATCGATCTGCAAACCCTCGAACTCACCGCGGGCAAAGTACATATCCTGGCTGCTGACGATGATTTCGGGAACGCTTTCCAGCGAGGATAAGGCCATAATTAGGTCGATATCCTGTGTGTTGCGACCTTCGATATATGTAAGCAGTGCCACTCCGCCTACCAGCAGGTAGTCGATCTGCCGCTGTTGGAGCAGGCCGAAAAGATGGGTGACACTTTGGGGCACGGAGTCACTGTTCATTGGAGGCACTGTCCAATTCTTGAAATCGAAAACGACTGCATTTTGGATTACTTTGCCAATCGCAACTGGCGTTTGTGTTTCGCTCATAAATTCTTTCGAATGTTAGTCCGCATCCTCTTCCATCGCAGACGTTTGTGCTATCAACCGATCCACATGTTGATGCAACCAGACGTTTATCAACGTTTGCATGCTGATATTACGCGCCTAATCCACCTGTCAGAATGATCAGTACGCTTACTTATAAAATTGTACAACAACGCCATCAATTAAGTCATCGAAAGTCATTATTTCTAAATCTCGATAGTCGGAGATGATTTCACGCCAAATATCTGAATCAAAATCACGTCTACGCCCAACAACAAGCCATCTACGGGGCCTGTGGACCTTGAATCCATATTTTTCCTCAAACCATTTTCTGTTATTCGGATCATCAAAGTAAGTTGAATACACCCGCGTTTGGGCAATGTAAGAATTCAACCAAGCAGAAAAGGCCTCTCTGTTTCTGCTCCCTACGATGAAATTCTTATCAATCTTCGGAAGTTTAAATTCAACAATATCCGCGTATCCATTCGGTTGTACAACAAAGAAGTCGGGTCTTATATTGTTTCTCTCCTCGCTTTGCCACTCACAAGTGAGTTCCGAGTAGACTTCTCTCGCTCCAAATTTCATTGTGAGGATAAACTCATGGTCTCTATTAGCTAAAAACGAAGTTATGTCAGTCTCAGTACTCCCTGAATAGCCCCAAACCTCAATAAAGCGATTGATCTTGGGTAATTGAATGAACTTATAGTCGGCAGGCATGGGATATGAATAATGAGCATCAGGCGCAACGAAGTCCTTCATATATTCGAGATTGAATAAGAACCGATCATAGTCTTCGTTACTTTCATCAAAAATTAAGGGAAAGAAATCTAACCATTTAATGCGCCTTGATTTCAAACCAGATTCACCCCCATCAAAGAACATACCATTTACAATTCTAGCAAATTGTCCCGGCAATGGCTTGGGGCAAGGGATATTTATTCCCATAATACTATCTTGAGCATCGAAGTTCCACCCCAATTCTGCGAGCATATCCCAGCCCCTGTTTGTTGGGAAGATCAAATCTTCATTGAAAGGTAATAACGGCATCGAAATGTCTGTGGTCGAGTCATATTCGAAGCCTATGATCTGCTCAAGAAGATTACATTCCTTTGTAGAGTATTCATGAAATTGGAGTTCAAACCCTCCTTCCGATTTTATTTCTGTAGCAATTTCTGACCCTGTGTACTCGACAGCAATATGGGTTCTGCCGACATACACGATTACTTTTTCATTATCTAATAGGAACCCAGGTGCAGTTTTAATTAGCTTGGGGTTGGCTTTGATGTAACGATATAGCGGTCCCCAATAATTATTCATTAACTCCTGCATAAAAAGCACAACGAATGGCT
This sequence comes from Caldilineaceae bacterium, assembly GCA_019637685.1. Lineage (GTDB taxonomy): Bacteria > Chloroflexota > Anaerolineae > Caldilineales > Caldilineaceae > JACQGT01. The sequence continues at coordinate 115,995 of JAHBVF010000004.1, forward strand.
CAATACTGGAATGGATCTCGTGTTCTGTCATTTGAATTTTACAATCCCCCCTTTTGGGAAGGCTACCCCGTGACTATACGGAGTCGTTCCGCGAATAATCGCTGAAATGAAATACGAAGACCCAATCATTGTCTCCTCTCTAACTCACATCCCCGTGACCCCGCCAGAAGCGCGCGACCCGCTCCTGCAACTGGGGATAGCCGTTCAGTTCCGGGTCCGCGGCGAAGAGTTCCTGGGCGGCCTGCTGGGCCAGGGCCAGGGTGGCCGTGTCGCTGAGCATCGCCATCTTCAGGTCGGGCAGACCGCTCTGGCGGGTGCCCAGGAAATCGCCAGGACCGCGCAGTTCCAGGTCCTTCTCGGCAATTTCAAAGCCGTCGGTGGTGGCGACCAGCGCGTCCAGCCGCTCCACCGCGGTGGGATTGTCGGCCCGGCTGATCAGCGCGCAGTGGCTTTCGTGGCTGCCCCGCCCCACCCGTCCCCGAAACTGGTGTAGTTGGGCCAGGCCAAAGCGCTCGGCGTCCTCAATCAGCATCACAGTGGCGTTGGGCACGTCGATGCCCACCTCCACCACACTGGTGCTCACCAGCACATCCAACTCGCCCTCGCCAAAGGCGCGCATCACCGCGTCCTTATCGCCGCCGTTCAGCCTACCGTGGAGCAGCCCCAGGCGCAGGTCGGGGAATATTTCCTTTTGCAGGCGGGCGTGCTCGTCCACCGCCGCGCCCACATCCAACTTCTCGCTCTCCTCCACCAGGGGATAGATAATATACGCCTGGCGTCCCTCCGCCACCCGCCGCTGCAAAAAGGCATAGAGCCGTTCCCGCTCGCCGGGGGTGAAGCGTTTGGTCACAATCGGCGTGCGTCCCGGCGGCAGTTCGTCGATGACACTCACGTCCAGATCGCCGTAGACGGTCAGGGCCAGGCTACGGGGGATGGGCGTGGCGCTCATCACCAGCATATGGCTGACCAGACTGGTGGCCTCGCCTTCGCTCGATTCCTCGTCGGGGGATTTGTCCCGCAGCGCGCCCCGCTGTTCCACGCCAAAGCGGTGCTGTTCGTCCACCACCACAAAGGCCAGGTTGTGGAAGGCCACCCCCTCCTGAATCAGCGCGGTCGTGCCCACGGCCACATCCACCGAACCGTCGGCCAACCCGGCCAGCACCTCTTCGCGTTCGTTGCCCGTCACCCGCCCGGTGAGCAGGGCCACCCGCAGGGGCGCGCCGTCGGGCCGGGTTAGGCTGGACAAAAGCCCGCTCAGTCCCCGGTAGTGCTGTTCGGCCAAAATTTGCGTCGGAGCCAGCAGGGCAGACTGCGCGCCGTTGGCCGCGGCAATGAACATCGCGCCCGCGGCCACGGCAGTCTTGCCGCTGCCCACATCCCCCTGCACCAGGCGGCTCATGGGCACTGTGCGCGCCAAATCCCGCTGCACTTCGCCCAACACCCGCGTCTGCGCGCCGGTCAGTTGAAAAGGCAGGGCCGCGGTAAAGCGTTCAATGACCGCCTCGTCGCTGGGCAGGGCGGGCGCGGTGGCCCGTTGCAACAGATGGCGGCGCTGCTGCACGCCCAATTGAATGTAGAAAAATTCGTCAAAGGCCAGCCGCTTGCGCGCCGCATCCAACAGTTCCGGGTTCTCCGGCTGGTGGATCTGCTTCAGCGCATTGGGCAGGCTGGTCAGGCCAAATTTGTGGCGTATCTCCTCTGGCACGGGATCGCCCACCGCGGCCAGCCCCTCGCGCAGGGCCTGCTCAGCCAGATCGCCGACGGTTTTGCTGGTCAGCCCTTCGGTCAGCGGGTAGACGGGCAGGATCGGCCCGTTGGCAATGTCGCTGGTCTCTATGGGTTCAAAGACGGGGCTTTCCAGGGTTTTGTAGCCCATGTGCAGCCCGACTTTGCCGCTGAAGCGGTAGCTCTGGCCGATCTCCAGTTTGGCCCCGATCCATTTGTTCCACCAGGTGGCGCGCAGGCTGCCCGTGCCGTCGTTGAGCACGGCCTGCACCATCTCCCGTTTCATCCCCAGCTTGCGGTTTTCCAGCTTCCACAGGTTGGCGGCCACTGTCACTTGCTCGCCCGGCTGCATGTCGGCAATGCTGCGCATGCGGCTGAAATCGTCGTAGCGGCTGGGCAGATGCCAGATCAGGTCCCAGACTGTCTCCACGCCCAGGCGGGCCAACTGTTCGGCCCGGGCCGGGCCTACCCCGCGCAGGCTGGTGACAGGTGCGTCCAGCTTTTCCGCGGCGTTGCTCGGCGGCGCGCTGACCGGCGTTTCCCTGCGCGCAACGGGCGGTGTGGGGCCAGCGGGGGCAACCGCTGCTTCGGGCAAGACAGCCGGGCGCGAGGGGCGCTCGGTCTGGCTGCTCGCCACCTGATCGATGGCGGCCAGGGCCGGGTCCGGACCCGACGCGGTGGCGGGTGATGGCGGATTGTCCAGCAATTCCAAAATGGCCTGGGCAATCTGCTGCCGGTCGGCTTCCGCGGCCTCCGCATAGCGCAGCAGGCGTGTGCCGACTTCCTGGACCAGGCCGCGTCCAATGCCTTCGGCCTGGGCGTCGTCGGACCAGCGTTCTTGCAGCGCGGCCATTCCCCCCACCACCGAGCGATCACGCCAGCCGGTCTTTTCTTCCAGCGCAAAAATGTTGCGCAGCCGGGTCAACGCGTTTGTTGCCATTAGACGAGTCCTTCGTATGCGACGACGCCCATAATATTGGGGCCGAGGTGGGCCGCCAGACTGGGCGGATAGCGCAGAATGCGCACGGGGACGTGGGGCAGGCCCTCTTTCATCCGCTCTACAAAGTCGGCCTGGGTCTGTTCGTAGCGATGCTGGACAACGCCCACCTCCGCCAGGCTGGAGAATTCCGCGGTGAAGTTGTATAGCTTCTCCACCACTTCCTCCCGGCTCTGCACCTTTTCCAGGGGGATGAGCTTGCCCTCCTCCATTGTGATCATCGCTTTGATGCCCAGCATTGTGCCCAGCACGCTTTGGGCCGATCCCAGCTTGGCGCTGCGTTCCAGATAGTGCAGGGTTTCAGAAAAGAAGGTGACGTAGAGATGGGGGACGGCCCCGTTGATCAGCCGGGCCACTTCCACTAGATCGGCCCCGTCGTGGGCGGCTTTGGCGGCCATTTCCACCAGCACCGCCAGCCCCATCGAGGTCGTCAGGCTGTCGATGACACGGATGCCATAGCGCCCCATCATCATCTCCGCGGCCTTGCGCGATTGGGTCCACATGGGGCTGAGTTGGCTGCTCATGTGGATGGCAACCACCTGATCGGCCTGTTTTCCCACCTTCTGGTAGCAGTCGAGAATGCGGTTGATGTTGGGCGCTTCGACTTCGGGCAGAACCGCCCGGCCCCCCACCTGCTGTTCGCGCAGAGCCTGAAAAAATAGCTCGGCAGAGAATTCCGGGGTCTCGTCGTAGCGTTCCCGGCCCACACGCAGGACATGGGGGATGACTTCGATGGAATAGGTTTCCACCACTTCAGCAGACAGGGCTGCATTGCTATCGGTGATAATGCGAACTTTTCCCACAGAACAGACTCCAAGCGTGTACTTTCAATGACGGTTTAATCCTCTGCTTTTTGACAGCCGCAGAGGGATGTGATAATCTCAGACAGATATTGTGTCGAGAGCAATCGGCGGATTTCCGCGGATATTTTTGGCAACCAGCAGGTTCAACAGAACAAACAGTGGCGGGAACGACCGCACACAAGACAATAAGGGAGCGAAAGAATTATGGCGAAATGTCAGCAGTGCGGCAAGGGTCCCCAATTTGGCAACAACCGGCCTTGGTCCAAGAAAGCCACCCGCCACAAATGGGATGTAAACATTCAGAAGATGAAAGTGACTGAGGGCGGCACGACCAAATCCATGCGGCTGTGCGCCTCTTGCATCAAAACACTTTCCAAAGCCTAGACCGCTTTTTGCAGTAGCCAGATATGCATCAGAACCAGAACGTCGATCCGCAAGGGTCGGCGTTTTTGTTTCCAAGTTAGCCACAGATGAACGCGGATGAAGACGGATAGGTGCGGATTTTTTGCTGCAAAGAGACAAAAGTGCAAAGAGGCAATGAGGCAGACTTATTCTTTTTCTTTGCACCGTTGCTTCTCTGCGCCTTTGCAGTGAAAAAAACGTCCTGTTCAAGTCATTGTGGCGGGTACAAAATCCGCGTTTATCTGCGTTTATCTGCGTCCAGATTTTTTCGTAGCCCATTACGCGGCCATCCCTTGGGCCGCCTGGCGCAGTTGACCGCAGCCCGCGTTGATTTCGATGCCCCGGCGCAGGCGTACAGTGGCGGGCACGCCGCCCGCGCGCAGAATCTCCACAAAGCGGAGTGTCTCCGCGTCGCTGGTGGGCTGGAAGGGACTGTCGGGAATCGGATTGAGCGGAATGACATTCACGTGGCAGAGCAGCGGGCTGAGCTTCTCTGCCAGCTCCTCGGCCAGGGCCGGGCTGTCGTTGATCCCAGCCATCAGCGCGTATTCAAAAGTGACCCGGCGGTGGGTTTTGTCGATGTAGCGTCGCACCGCGGCCAGCAGATCGGCCACGGGATAGCGGCTGTTGAGGGGCACAAGCGACGAGCGCAGTTCGTCGTTGGGCGCGTGCAGGCTCACCGCCAGGGCAATCTGCAACCCCTCGTCGGCCATGCGGTCGATCATCGGAATCAGCCCCACTGTGCTCAGTGTAATGTGGCGTGCGCCCAGGCCAAAGGCGTCGGCGTCGGTGAGCAGGCGCAGGGCCGTCCACACGTTGCGGTAGTTGTGCATGGGTTCGCCCATCCCCATCAGCACCACATTTGTAACAGCCGTGGGCCGCTCCACAGCCATCGGCGGTTCGGCGTCGGCCTTTGCCAGATAGCGGGCGAAGTGTAGCACCTGGGCCACAATTTCCCCGCTGGTCAGGTTGCGGGCCAGTCCGCCCTGGGCCGTGGCACAAAAAGTGCAGCCCATCGCGCAGCCAGCCTGGCTGCTGATGCAGAGAGTGCGCCGCTTGTCATAGAGCATCAGCACTGTCTCGATCGTCTGCCCATCGGCCAGGCGAAATAGTACCTTCTGGGTGTCGCCGTCCTGGGAGAGGATGCGGGTGGCCGATTCCAGGGGGGAGATGCGCCAGCCCGCGGCCAATTTCTCTCGCAGGGCTTTGGGGAGATTTGCCATCTCTTCAAAAGAGACCGCGTAGTGCTTGTAGACCCATCCCCAAATCTGCCGGGCGCGATAGGCGGGCTGGCCCCAGCCAGTCACGACTTCGGTCAACTCGTCCAGAGAAAGATCGAGCAACACACGCTTTTCCGTTTGTCCCGCGCCGACGTTCAGAGTGATTTCTGTCATACACTCCATTGTAGCGCGTCGCATTGGGCGCGGTCAAAAAGTCGTGAGTAGTGCGGCGTTGGGGATGTGGAATGGGGAATTAATAGGTCAGTTCATCACGGGGTGAATTTTGAGAAATCCGCTGTGGTTGAACCTGCTTTTGCATATTGCCCTCTCCTCCGAAATTGTGGAGAGAATACAATATACAGGCACATAATAACGAGAGGGCACTAGATATAGTATGTCTGAGGTAGGTCGGGTGGGAGTCGAACCCACACGGGTTTCCCCGACGGATTTTAAGTCCGTTGCGTCTGCCATTCCGCCACCGACCCGCATTTGACCCTGCTGCGTGCTGCGTGAAATGTGAGGCTACTCAACTGTCATTACGTTTCACGCAGTACGCAGCCATTTCTACACTATTCTACTTTCCCGCGTCGATTTCTGTCAACTAAAGCTCGATTTTCACTTCGCCGCCCTGTTCCTGGCTGCGATAGATGCCGTCCAGAATCGCCATCACCTGCATGGACTGCTCGGCAGGCACGGGCGAGGGCGCGCCCGCGGCCACGGCTTTGGCAAACTCCACACACTCCAGCGCGTGGGGTTCCATTGTATCCGCGGTCAATTGCAGCGTCTTGTTGTAGAACTGTTTGGTGGCGTAGTTGGCGCTCATAATCTTGCACGCCGGCCAATGGCTGCCGCCTTCCGTGCCATAGAGCCACATCTGCATATCCTCGCCGGGCGTGTCGTGATGGAGCAGCCAGCTTACTTCCAGAATGAGTGTAGCGCCGTTTTCAAAGCGCACAAAGGCCGCGGCAAAATCCTCCACATCCGTGTCCTGGGGCACATCGTCCAGCCCCCATTGGCTAAACGCACCGGCGTGGTGGGCCAGGGGCGCGCGCGCCACACCAGAGACAGCCACCGGCTTGGGATTGCCCATCAGCCAGAGGGTCAGGTCCAGAATATGCACGCCGATGTCAATCGTCGGACCGCCGCCGCTGTTCTTTTTGTAGATGAAGCCAGGCCGGGCCGGAATCCAACCCCGACGCAACATCCAACTGCGCGCGTGGTAAATGTCGCCCAGGCTTCCGCTGTCGATCTCCGCCTTCAATGCTTTGGAACTGCCTTTGAAGCGGAAATGCTGGGCCGTCATCAGCATCTTGCCCGACGCGTCCCGGGCTGCAATCATTTTGCGAATGTCAGCCGGGGCCGGGGCCAGTGGTTTCTCACAGATGACGTGCTTGCCTGCCTCCAGCGCAGCAATTGCCAGGGGCGCGTGGTACATATTGGGCGTGCAGATATCGATGATGTCGATGTCTGGATCGTTGAACAGATCAGCCGGATCAGTGACCAATTTCTTCACCCCGTAGGCCGCGCCCCACGGTTCCAACGCGGGTGCAAAGACGTCGCAGCCAGCTACGACCTCGGCGAGTTCGGACGCTGCCCAACCGGGCATATGGGATTTAACGATACCGCCGACGCCGATAACGCCGACTTTCAGAGTGCTAGACAAGGTTCGACTCCTTTTCTGAATGGGTGGCTGTTGGACAGGGAAATAGCGGCTGGGCAAATCCCGCCCGTCCGCTCTAATCCGTGTTCTTACATTCTTTCCACAATTGTGGCGATGCCCTGGCCTACGCCAATACACATCGTCGCTAAACCATAACGCACATCGGGTCGTTTTGCCATTTTGTGGACCAGTGTTGTGAGTATCCGCGCGCCCGAACACCCCAGCGGATGGCCCAGGGCAATCGCGCCGCCGTTGACATTGACCTTCGACCGCGCCAGCCCCAGTTCCCGGATACACGCCAGGGCTTGCACGGCAAAGGCTTCGTTCAGCTCCACCAGCCCGATATTGTCCACTGTCAGGCCCGCGCGCTGCAGGGCTTTGCGGCTGGCTGGCACAGGCCCCAGTCCCATCACCCGGGGGTCCACACCGGCCACCGCCATAGAGACAATCCGGGCCATCGGCTGCAAGCCCTGGGCCTGCACCGCCTCTTCCCCGGCCAGCAGAAGCGCGGCCGCGCCATCGTTGATGCCGCTGGCATTGCCCGCGGTGACAGTCCCCCCCTTGCGGAAAACCGGGCGCAGGTGGGCCAGCTTTTCCGGGGTCGTGTCGGGGCGGGGATGCTCGTCGTTTACCACCCAGACCGGCTCCCCCTTGCGCTGGGGCACAGAGACGGGCACAATCTCATCGTCAAAGCGTCCAGCCCGCTGGGCATTGACCGCGCGCAGATGGCTTTCGTAGGCGAAGGCGTCCTGCTCCTCCCGGCTGATGGACATTTGCTCGTAGATATTTTCCGCAGTCTCGCCCATCCCTTCCAGGGGGAAAAGCTCGGCCAGCTTTGGGTTGGGGAAACGCCAGCCCAGCGTTGTGTCATAGACAGTCATATCCCCAGTGGCATAGGCCCGCTCTGGCTTGGGCATGACAAAAGGGGCGCGGCTCATACTTTCCACGCCGCCTGCCAGCACAACCGCGGCGTCGCCGGTCATTATCTGACGCGCACCGCTGTGGACAGCTTCCATGGACGATCCGCACAGCCGGTTGAGGGTCGCGCCGGCCACTTCCTGGGGCAGCCCCGCCAGGAGCAGGGCCATACGCGCCACATTGCGGTTGTCCTCGCCCGCCTGGTTGGCGCAGCCCAACAGCACATCTTCGATAGATGCCGGGTCTACGCCCGTGCGTTCCACCAGCGCGCGGATCACCAGCGCGGCCAGATCGTCCGGGCGGATGGACGAAAGCGCGCCGCCGTGGCGGCCAATAGGTGTGCGCAGCGCGCCGCAAATGTAGACAGATGGCAGACTTGTCATCGATACTCCGTTTTACAGGCCGAACTGTTAGCCCGACCGTTATTCCGCCCCAAAAAATGGGACGCTGGTTCACGCAGATGGGCGCTGATTCAGAGAAAAAATCTGCGTTCTTCTGCGTCTGTCTGCGTCCAGATTCTTTCCCTGCCAGCCGGATCACTACACAATTCCGACGATTGGTTTCATTGGCATCTATTTCTCCCCCGGATGTCCGCCTTTGAGTTCGGATTGGAGATTTTGCAGTCCATCCCAATCCCCTGCCGCGGCAAAAATGGCCTGCTCCGGCCAGGTGTCTGGTTTCATAAATTTCAGCCCTTCGCCTTCCAGAATCTCGCCCAGGCGCGCTACACTGGTGTCAGCCAGTTGGGCAAAGGTATCGATCCCGTTGGCAGCCAACACCCCCGCCACCTTTGGCCCGATCCCGTCGAGCTTGCGCAGGTTGTCCGGTTCAGTCTTTGCCTCCCGCTGGCTGGCCGCAGCCTGCGGTCCAGCGGGCAAACTCGTTTCCACATCAGTTTCAGCCAGCGCCCGATCAGCAACCCCGCTATCGCCCTCCGGCGCGCCTTCTACGGTTGCCGCGGCTGCCGGTGTTTCCAGGGATACCGCGGGGGCAGACGATATACTTCCCGCGGCTGGGGTTGGGGCAGCCGCAGAGGGTGACGCCGATGCTGCTTTGTCAATGCGGCCAAAAGTGACCGGGGGTTCTGGCGCAACGGGTTTGGGCAGATCTGCCATTTTGCGCCGTCGTTCTTTGGCCCCCGGCCCCAGCAACCACCAGAGCAAAAAGAGAGCCGTCAAAAGTAAAATCAGCAAAATCCAGGCCCAGGACAGACCGGAACGCGCTTCCTCCTGCTGGACAATGCGGATTAGTCCAGCCAGGGGGAGCAGGGAAAAAAGCGGAAGAAAGGAATGCATTGTAAATCTCCTGACAACAGTAGTAGCATTCGCAGCAGTAATCACAGCAGTAATCACAGCAGTGAAAAAGAATGCTACAGTTTAGGGGGACGCCGAGCGAGTGACTTCTGTTCGTAGGCATAGGCCAGGCGAATCAGGACCGGTTCGCTCCAGGCCCTGCCCATAAATGTAATACCAACCGGCAGATCGTCCACAAATCCGGCGGGTACGGTAATCAACGGATAGCCCGCCACCGCGGCCGGCCGGGAACTGCCGCCCATATAGCGGTCCCCCTGCTGGGGATCGTTGGCCCAGGCTGGTCCCCCTGTGGGGGCAATCAGCGCGTCCAGCTGGTGGGCATCCATCACCGCGTCGATACCCTCTACACCGGCCAGCCGTTTGCCCAGGGCCAGGGCGTCCAGATAGGCGGGATCGTCCAGATCGCCTTTCTGCCAGGCCATCTGGAAAAGTTCTTGTCCGAAAAGCTCCAGTTCCAAATCTGGGTAGGCCTGGTTGAAGGCTATCAAATCGGCCAGAGTCCGGGCCTGGGGCAGATCGGCCCGACCCGCAATACGGGTCGCCAGATAGCTGGCCATATCTGCCTTCAATTCATAGAGCAGAACAGTCAGTTCGCTCTCGCGCATTCGCTCATCCCTTGCGGTGGGGATATTGGCCGGGTCCACAATCGTTGCCCCCGCCCGGCGCATTAGAGCGATGGCCTGCTCCACCACAGCGTCGGTCTCCGTATGATATCCAAAATAGCGCTGCCGCGCCACACCGATTCGGGCGCCCGCCAGCCCATTTGGATCGAGAAAACGGGTGTAGTCGCGCAGCGCGTATTCTGCACTGGCGTTGGTCGCCCTATCCCGGGGGTCGGGGCCGGCCAACACGCCCAACAGGGCCGCGCCATCGGCCACTGTGCGGGTCATCGGCCCCACCGTATCCTGGCTGTGTGCAATGGGGATCACCCCGGCCCGGCTGACCAGCCCAACGGTGGGTTTGATGCCCACAATGCCGCAGGTGGACGAGGGGCAGACAATCGAGCCGTCGGTCTCTGTGCCCAGGGCCGCCGCGGCCAGATTGGTGGCTACAGCCACTGCCGAGCCAGAACTGGAGCCACAGGGATTGTAGCCAATGCGATACGGGTTCTGGCACTGCCCTCCCCGCGCGCTCCAGCCGCTGATGGATTGGGTAGAGCGGAAATTGGCCCACTCGCTCAGGTTGGCTTTGCCCAAAATCACCGCGCCCGCGGCCCGCAGACGTGCGGCCACAGTGGCGTCCTGGGCTGGGTGGGAGCCGATGAGAGCCAGGGAACCGGCGGTGGTCTGCATCCGGTCGTCGGTGTCGATGTTGTCTTTGAGCAAAATGGGTATGCCGTGCAGAGGTCCCCGGGGTCCCTGGCCGCGACGCTCGTCATCCAGGGATTGGGCAATCTCCCGAAAATCTGGGTTGATTTCCAGCACAGAATGGAGCAGGCCGTCGATGGTTTGGATGCGCTCCACATACGCCTCTGCAATTTCCAGAGAAGTGCTTGCACCGCTCGCCATCCGAGCCTGCAATCCGGCAATTGTCGCTTCGTGGAGGAAGTTTTTCACGGCTTCAGTCCCTTTGGCATCGCCTTCTGCATCCAAGCGGATGACGAGAGCGAATGGCGAAAAAATATGACACCACAACGAAACCCTTTGTGCACGTGCCCGCTGGATACGCCAAGCACTACGCCATCATAGCAACGCTTGGGGATTGGTGCAAGTAGACTTACGAACGAGAAAGGTTTCGGAGATCACAAAGAGCCTATCCCCAGAGACGAACAACCCCAAGACCCGCAATGGAATGACCTGACGCCAGCCACCCACGGGCTTGAGCAGTGTCTACCACCACTTTTACAGGAAAAGGGGAAGCGCCAGAACAGGCTTTGATCTGACGCTTCCCCTTTTGTCCTCCACACTCGGCGCTTAGTAATTGTCCGTAAACAATTCGGGTGATCTGATTCCGGGAATCGGCCACAAAATCACTCGAATGCCCTTCATCACTGGCCGATTCTCGGAATCGTGGTCTCGTAACCGCTAACTTAAAAAGGGACAGTTACTTAGTGGCGGAAGTGGCGCGTGCCCGTCAACGCCATCACCAATCCCAGCCGGTCTACGGCCTCGACCACCTGGGCATCCCGGATGGAGCCGCCGGGCTGCACAAGCGCGGCAATCCCATAGGTGGCCGCGGCCTCGATACCGTCGGGGAACGGGAAAAAGGCGTCGGAAGCCATCACCGCGCCCCTGGCCCGCTCGCCTGCCTTGTGTCCGGCCAGCATCACCGAATCCACCCGGCTCATCTGGCCCGCGCCCACGCCCACAGTGGCCTGGTTGTGTACATAGACAATCGCATTGCTCTTGACATGGCGACAGGTACGCCAGGCAAAAGCCATATCGGCCAGTTGCGCCTCTGTGGGCTGTGCCCGGCTGACAATCTGCCAGGCAGCCGGGTCCAGATCGTCCTGGCTCTGGTCTATCTCTTGCACCAGCACGCCGCCATAGACGCTGCGCAGGCTGAGGGTGCGCCCAGGCGCGCCCGTGGCACGCAGGATGCGCAGATTTTTTTTGCGCATGAGCAGGGCCAGGGCGTCTTCGTCATAGGCGGGCGCGGCCACAATCTCAACAAAGAGATCGCCGATCCGCTCGGCAGTGGCCAAGTCCAGGCTGCGGTTGACGGAGATAATACTGCCGAAAGCGCTCACCGGGTCCGAGGCCAGGGATTTGTCGTAGGCTTCGGCCAGCGTGGATGCCGAAGCCAGCCCGCACGGGTTGCTGTGTTTGATGATAGCAACGGTCGGCTCGGCGAAATCCTGCGCGGCCAGCCAGCTTCCGTCCAGGTCCAGCCAATTGTTATAGCTCATCTCTTTGCCGTGCAACTGCTCGAAGGCGGGCGCATCCCCGGCATAGCTGTAGTAGCCCCCCTGCTGGTGGGGGTTCTCGCCGTAGCGCATCACCTGCACCTGATCCAACTGGACGCCCAGGCGGGTGGGCAGGCTGTCCGGCTCTTCGACCTGCCCGGTCAGCCAGGCCGAGATGGCCGTGTCGTATTCGGCGGTGTGGCGGAAGGCTTTCAGCGCCAGGGCGCGGCGCTGGGCGGTGTCCAGCGTATCATTGGCCACCGCCTCGGCCACCGCGTCGTAGTCCGCCGGGTCGGAGACGACAGCCACACTCTCAAAATTTTTGGCCGCCGCCCGCAGCAGGGCCACGCCGCCGATGTCGATCTGTTCGATGGCACCGGCTTCTGCCACATCCGGGGCCGCGACAGTCTGCTGGAAGGGATAGAGATTGACGACGACCAGATCGATAGGAGCCAGGCCATGCGCGGTCAGCTCGGCCAAATGCTCGTCGGTGCGTCGGGCCAGAATGCCGCCATGCACCGCGGGGTGCAGGGTTTTCACCCGCCCGCCCAGGATTTCCGGGAAGCCAGTCAGTTCCTCCACTTGGGTCACAGCCAGCCCGGCTTCGGCCAACTGGCGGGCAGTGCCGCCGCTGGCGATCAATTGCACGCCCACGGCGTCCAGCCGCCGGGCAAAGTCCACAAGACCGGTTTTGTCATAGACAGAAAATAGAGCGCGGGGCATACGAAATCTCCTTGTGGTGGATAGCCAAACAAAAATAAGGGGTAGCCGGACAGAATTCTGTCTGACTACCCCAGCCCAGGCGTACGGCTATGGATACAAATCTGCAGCGATTGGCCCCTTCTCCTGTGTGGTGTCGCTCCACACGCACAGGCTGTCGCCCGCACACGTCCGCCGGTCAAAGGGATCGCCTTCGGTTGTGGGAAAATAATAGCACGGGGGCGGAGGAGAATCAAATTGCGAGTTGCGAATTGCGAGTTGCGACGCTGATTCGTGCAATTCGCAACTCGCAATTCGCCCTACTTCTTCGCTGCGTAGCTCTGGCCGCCAAAGATGGCCCGCAACTCAGCCGCGGAGGTGGCCTTTTGCAGACGGCTCATGCGTTCGTGCTCCTCGTCGCGCAGGGCACGCACATTTGTCAGCACAGCTTCCAGTTTGTCCGCGGGGAACTTCACCGCGCCGTTCTCGTCCATGTGGATAATCTCGCCGGGAGCCACATCCATCCCCGCCACGTGGACGGGCACATTCACGGCCTGCACGGCCTGCGCGCCGTGGCCGGGGGTAATGCCGCTGAGCATATACTGGAAGTCCATCGGGCGCACTTCGTCGATATCCCGGGAAGGGCCATTGGAAATCAGCCCAACGCAGCCAATCGCCTTCATCGAAGTAACCATATTTCCGCCGGCCAGCCCCACTTTGCCCGCGATCTCCGGCGGGAATTTTTGTTCCAGAACCAGCACTGTGGGCTTGGGCATGGCGTCCAATGCATCCAACACATCCATAAAAGTCAGCCGCTTGAAGTTGGGATCGGGCAGGCTGTAGACGCAGGTGACCGCGTAGCCCACCAGCGGGCCAAGCTCCGGGTACATCGCGCGCACGGTCTGGTCGGTGTACCAGTTTTCCGTCCAGGGGTTGTAGAGTCCCAGGCAGAGTTTGCTTTCGGGATAGGTGGCCACGACATTTGTGATGGAGGGCGTATCGAACTGGCGCAGTTCTTCCATCATTTCTTGGGGTGTCATTGGATGTTTTCCTTGTGGGTGTATAGAAAAGAAGGGGGAAAGCGAAAATACTCTCTCGGTATTGTACGCCGAGGGGGGATCGGCGTCAAACAGGCGGATTTTCGGGGTGTATCCCAGAAATGAGGGCAATCGATTCCGGGAATCAGATACCCGACCCCCAATCTGGGACGCATCCATTTTCGGCATGGGGAAGTTGGCATTCACGCCATAAGATCGGTATACTCATCTTTCGATCCACAGGTCTGTTCGCGGTGGAAATTTGCTGCCCCGGTTGCTCACGCCCCGGATGATCTTCTCTGCCTATCATTGGAAGGAAAGCCCTATGAACAACGGACTCTATACACCGGCCCGGGTGATGGCGATCTTCGCGCATCCGGACGACATCGAATTTGGCTGCGCGGGCACGATTGCACGCTGGGTGCAGGCGGGCGCGCAGGCCTGCTATGTGCTGCTCACCAGCGGCGATGTGGGCATTGCCGACACCAGCCTGACCCGCGCCGAAGCCGCGTCCATTCGGGAGAAGGAGCAGACCGCGGCCGCGGAAGCCATCGGCGTGAAGGAAGTTGTCTATCTGCGCGAGCCGGACGGAACACTGGTCAACACCCTGGAACTGCGCAAAAAACTGGTGCGGGAGATTCGCCGCTTCCGCCCCGAAGTGCTCATTTGCGGCGACCCCGCGTCCTGGTTTGTGGGCGACACATACATCAACCATCCGGATCACCGGGCCGCGGCCGCGGCGGCCCTGGAAGCTGTATTCCCCGCCGCGGGCCAGCCCCATCTTTTTCAGGAACTGGCGGAAGAGGGGCTGTCTGCCCACAAAGTGCGCAAAGTCTACATCAATGAATTTGGCGGCGGAGATACGTTTGTCAACATCAGTGATGTGATGGACCTGAAGATCGCGGCGCTGCACAAGCACGAAAGCCAGTTCGTCAATTTTGACCCGGAGCCAATGATCCGCGAGTGGTCGGCCAACGCAGCCAAAGGCAAAGAGATGGCCTATGCCGAAAGCTTCCGGGTGATTACGCTGGAAAGCGACGAGGAGTGGGAGAAGAAGAAGGGAAGGGTCACAGAATAGGCCCATTTTGCTGCCCTGCGCAGCCTGTCCTCAAATTTCTTGCATGCGAAGTTCCGCCAGCACCTCGGCGGCGACGGTTTTCAGGTCGAGGGCGCGTCCCCGCTCCCTGGCCTGGGCAATTTCGTCGGCGGACAGATGGGCGATCCGTTCCAGCAGAGGGCGGCGTACCACATCCGCGTGCCAGCGGTCGTTGGCAATCTGCGGATTGCTCATCGCCAGCGCATCCAATTCCACGGCCCGCAGGAGGTCCCCGCCATAGGCTTTCAACAGTCCGGCGGTCGCGATACATATCCACAGGGACGTGAGTGATCCACTGCGCAGGCCAACCTCCAATGCCTGGGTGATATGGCTATGGGCTTCGTCGGGTCGTCCCAAATCGAAGGCGGCGATGGCGAGGGCAGTGTACGCGATGCCGGGCACGCGGCTGCCGCCGGATGCGGCAAAGACCGCTGCTGATGCCTGGGCAAGCCCATACGCGTCCTCCACCCTACCCTCCGCCTGGGCAACCCGGCTTAGGAATAGCAGGATACTTCCCTCTATCTCTTTCTGCTCCATTTCGCGAGCGGCTGCCAGCATTACCTGCCCCAAACCCTCTGCCTCACTATACTTGGCCTGTTGGGTCATAAACAACACTTCCAGCATTCCCGTCTCCAAACTTCTGTATCTGTCGCCCAATTCGTCGAAGGCCCGGCGGCAACGAGTATGAACTTCCTCGGCGGCTGCAAAATCACCCCACCACTGCGCGATTCCGCCCAGGTCCCGCTCTGCCTGCACCAGACTCGCCCGGTTGCCAATGCCCTGAGTCAGAGCATAGCCTTCGCGCACATAGGCCTCCGCTTGCTGCCACTGGCCGATGCTGCTTACGTTGAAACCCAAATTGCGCAGTTTGTCGGCGATTTCCCGGGGTCCCCCCAGACGACGACTAATGGCGAGACTCTCCTCAAGAATCGGTATCGTCACGATTTTATCACCTGTTTTGGACGAAATTTCACCCATCATAAAGAGTACGGCAGCCATCGCCGGATCATCGTCCAGCACTTTGTAGAGGGCGAGACTGCGCTGGGCCACTGCCATCGCTGCCGTTTTATCTGTGTTGATCAGCAGCTCTGCCCGTTCGCTCAACAGGTGTACCTGCAAGGGGCGAATGTCCGCGTCTGTGGTTGGCAGTTGTTCCAGCAGATTTTCGGCGCTGTCCAGCAGTTGGGCGCAGGCGACGGGGCGGCCCAACAGCCGTTCAAAGCGGGCCTGTGACAGAAGAAGTTGGATGCGGGCCATCTGGCCTGAGACCGTCTCATTCCCGACCAGCCCTTCCCGTGCCCGCTGGAAGAGAGCGACGCCCTCGTAATAGAGACCGTACCATTCGCAGTAGTAGGCCAGTGTCCTGGCGGCCCCGGCCAATAACGCTGCCTGCTCTCGCTCCACAGCCGACGCCCAGGCCAGACGGATATTTTCCCAGTCCGCTTTCAACTCCCCCATCACAGCCAACTGGCGGGCGCTGTAAATTGCCATTGCCAAATCGCGCAGCCAGTCCAGATAAAAGGTGGCGTGACGCGCCCGCACTGCCTCCTCCTCCCCGGCCATCCGCCGCAGTTTCTCGGCCCCATACTGGCGCAGCAGTTCGTGCATTTCAAAGCGGCCAGCGGGAGAACGGCTGAGCAGGGATTTCTGGACCAGCCCCATCAGCCCGCGCAGAGAAGCCTGGGCCACTGTCTGGGCGGCCTCCCACGTAAAGCCCCCCTGAAAGAGGGTCAGCCGGGCAAAGACGCTCCGTTCCGCCGCCGAGAGTCTGGCCCAGGAGTGGTCAAAGACGGCGCGCAGACTGCGCTGGCGTTCGGGCAGATCGCGCAGGTCAGCTTCCAGAAAGTCCAGGCTGCGCACAATCTGCGCGTAAATTTCACTCGGCGCGAGAACTTCGGCCCAGGTGGCGGCCAGCAGAATTGCCAGGGGCATCCCCTGTACCAGTCGGCAGATGCGGGCGGCCTGGACCAGTTCCTCCCGCTCCGGTCGGTAGCCGGGGCGCACCAGACCCACGCTGTGCAGAAAGAGTTGTACCGCGTCCGAAGGTGAGTCGTTCGCTTCCCCGTAGTCGATGCCAGCCAGCCCGTAGACCGTCTCGCCGCTCAGGTGCAACCGCTCACGAGAGGTGGCCAGGATTTTCACGTGAGGTGCCGCGGCCAACACTTCGCCCACCAGCGACATCCCGTCGAGGAGATGCTCGCAGTTGTCCAGCAACAGAAACATCTCTTTGCGGGCCAGATAGTCCAGCAATTGCTGTTGGGGGCTGCGTTTGTCCCGCTGGAAGGGAAAGTCCACGGCTTCGGCGATGGCTGTAACCATCTCCTCGTCCTGCTGGAGCGGGGCCAGGGCCACCCAGAAAACCCCGTCCGGGAAGCGCGCCAGCAGGGCCGATCCCACCGCCAGAGCCAGGCGGCTTTTGCCCATTCCGCCGGGGCCGGTCACTGTCACCAGTCGCCCGTCCGGGCGGGTCAGCAGGTCGGTCAGTTCGGTTTCTTCCTGTGTCCGGCCAAAGAGAGGCGTCAACGAGACGGGCAGATTGTGGCGGCGGGCCGGGGGCAGTTCGGGTAGAGATGGCGCGGCTGGTGTGGGCGCGACCGGCGTCGGCGCGGCCGCTTCACTTGGCTCGCTGCCTTCCACATAGCCATAGCCGGCCGCGGCCAGAAGCCCCTGCACCTGGCCCGACAGCCCCAGAATGTCGGCGACCCGCACGACTGTCTCCGGGTCCGCGGGGCGTCCGCTCTGGTTCAGCCAGCGGCTGACGGTGCTGGGGTTGACGCCCAGACGCTGGGCCAGCCAGGCGGGGGAGCGGTCCAGCCGGGTCAGGGCCTGGACGATCAGTTCGGCAAATTCAGGCTGATAGGCCATGCAACAGTTCCTTGCGCGGCTTGCAACGGCCCTGCGCTCCAACTGCAAGGGGCAGGGTGTTCAATAGAGTCACATCGACCGGTACAGAACAGAAGAGATAAAACAGAATACTACGCCGGTCACCGTCAACTGTCAAACGACTATCAACACCCAAGGAGCTTACTGATGCAAAACCCAATGGACGTTACCCATCTGGCCATGGCCATCGAGTCCGACCGCCGCCGGGCGCAACGCAAGCCCACAGCCTGGACCGAAGCCTCCGCCACACTCTTCCGTGCGCCCTGGGCAGACTTCTCGCTGCGGGAATTGTGGAATCACATCCGGGTAGATGCAAGAACAATCTCGCCCTCCCACAGTGAAGAACGGGAACTACGGGAAGCCTCGCAGAAGGCGTGAGGCTCAGCCAGAGAAGTAGAAAGAGCGGAGGCAATCCGACTGCCTCCGCTCTTTCTTTTTGTGCCGGAAACGAACTCCGGTCCGTTCATCCATCCGCGTGCTGCTCGATTTCGTCCAGAATCTCTTGTACCGTCGCCAGCAGCGTGCGCGACGCTCCCCGGCCCTGAGTCGCGGCGATAGCTTCTGGCGACAGGTGGTCTGTAGCAGCGTCAGGATGAATTCCAACCATATCTTTAGACCAGTGCCGTCGAGGAGCCGAAGGTAAGACAAAGGAGAGGAATTCCAGGGACTTCTCCCACTTATCCTCATCGGCCAGCAGTAGTGCCCAAAGGTCAATACTTGCACTCAAAGGCCATAAGGATCGGATTTCTAGCCCCAAACGCAATGCTTCGGCCAGATGTTGGGCCGCTGCCACCGAATTGCCCATTCCCCGTTCCGCGTAGCCCAGATAGCTGAGAGCGAGGGCCAAAAAGGGGCGAACACCGGCCGCCCGACAAGCCGCGACACTCAGCTCGAGAAATCGTTGCGCCTGAGTATAAGCGCGGCTGGCAAGTTCCACCATTCCCAGATGCAGATAGGCTCGCCCTGTCAAGGAGAGATTTCCGCTGGATTCCGCAACCTTCAAAACCTGCATATTAATCGACCGGGTCTCTACATATTCGCCCCGAGCCAGCTTATTGACGCTAATCTGGCATTGGGCGGCCAGCACACCGCTCGCGATCTCTAATTGAGCATAGAGCGCCAGACTCTCCTCTAACACCTGCTGAGCCTCGTCTGATTCTGGATCCAGGGAGGCGCTTAGTTGGATCAGTCCCTCTGCCACACCCACTGAATAATTGTTCCGGCGACTGATGTCCACGCTGCGACGAGCCGCCTGTTCTGCTTCTAAATAATGCTGCTGACTCTGAGCGGTTTCGTCCACATTTTCCAGATTGCGCAGTACGTAACTCAATTCACTCAGCGCCCGCGCCACCGACCAGAGATCGTCCAGCGCTTCGTAGAGTGCCACAGCCTTTGTATAGCGCTGTCTGGCTGCGGACCCATCTCCTGCGTCTCTGGCCAGGCGGGCGAGTCCTAAAACGAGGGCTGCCTGCTCTCGCTGCACATCTACCCCTGTCTGAATAAATTGTGACAGGAGAGATGCGCTTTCCTGCAGAAGGTGTTGGGCCTCGGCCTGATCTCCTAATATGCGGCTAAAGGCTGCTTGCCAAATCAGTGCATTGACTTCGACGCGTCCCTCCCCAACAGACCGAGCCATACGCGCGGCAATCTGGCTGGCAGCTACCCCCTCCGCATAACGTCCCTGCCAGTCGTAGAAACGGCACAAATCGTCCAAAGCGGAGCCAATGAGCATCGCTTCTCTACTCTCGACAGCCCACTCCCATCCAGCCCGAATATTGTCCAGATCAGCGGATACATTGCCCTGTCTGCTCTGCAACTGGCGACCCGACAGGTCATCCATCTGTCGGTGCAGCAGCGTCAGGTAATAGCGAGCGTGGCGTTCGTACAGAGCCGGAGATGCCGGGTCCAGCGTTAGTTTCTCGGCAGCGTATTGACGGACAAGCTCGTGGAGTTCATAGCGGCCTGTCTCTGTCCGCTGGATCAGCGATTTGCTGAGCAGAGCCGTCAGAAGAGGCAGGCCGGCCCCGACCACTTCCTCGGCAGCCTGCCGGGCAAAGCCACCCCGAAAAACAGCCATCTGCCGGAAGACGCTTCGCTCGTTGTCTGTGAGCAGCCGCCACGAATGGTCAAAGACGGCGCGCAGGCTGCGCTGACGTTCGGGCAGATCGCGCAGATCGCTGGACAAAAAGTCCAGGCTGCGCTCGATCTCGCCAGTGATTTCCGGAAGAGAGAGCATTTCCACCCAGGCCGCGGCCAATACAATCCCCAGGGGCACGCCATCGACCAGCCGACAGAGGCGCACGACGTAGGGCAAATCGTCGGGCTGGAGTGTGAAGCCCGGGCGGGCGAAGCGGGCACTTTGCAAGAAGAGGCTGACTGCACTGTATGTGTTGAGATCGGGGGCTGTCTCCCAATCAGGAAAATCCATCCCGTCCAACAGAAAGACTGTCTCACCGCTCAGTCGCAGTCTCTCCCGGGAAGTCACAAGCACTTTGAGCCGGGGCGCAGCCTGCAATAGCTCTTGAACCAGCCCCGCGCCGTCGATCAGATGCTCAAAATTGTCCAGCATCAGCAGCAACGCCTTTGCCCGCAGATAGTCGAATAGTTGTTGCTGGGGCGAGCGGGCGTCGGTCAAGAAGGCATACCCCAGGGCAGCGGCTATGGCGGGTAGCAGATCGTCCAACTCTTGCAGGGAAGCCAGGGGCACAAAACAGGCGCCATCCGGGAATTGCTCCCGCTCCCGGCGGGCACATTCCACGGCCAGACGGGTCTTTCCCATTCCCCCCGGCCCAACAATCGAGAGCAGGCGCAGTTTTGGATCAGTCAGTAGGCGGGCCAACTCGGACAGTTCCCGTTCCCTGCCCAGGAAGGGCGTGACCGCGGCTGGCAAGTTGGTGCGGTTTGTAGATGGTAGGGTCGTGGTGGTCACAGACGCAGCACCCACGCTCACTTGACCAGGCATCTCCACATAGCCGTAACCGGCAGCCGCGAGCAGTTCCTGCACCTGACCAGTCAAGCCCAGGACATCAGCCATACGCACGACGATCTCCGGGTCGCCAGGTCGCGCGCCCTGATTTAGCCAGCGGCTGACCGTGCTGGGATTGACGTCGATGCGCTGGGCCAGCCAGGAAGGCGAACGATCCAAACGGGCCAGCGCCTGGTTGATCAGATCGGCAAATTCGGGCACGTATGCCATGCAAAATTCCTTTGCGCCAACGCAAAGAACCTGTGACCCGAACGCAAAGGAACGGGTGTTCAATAGAGACAGAACGACTGGCAACGAGTTAGAAAGATGAATCCAATCTTAGGCCCGTAAGTGTCAACTGTCAAGAAGGAATAGAAACCCAAAGGAGTCAACAATGGACAACCCAAACTTCATAGCAACCATCGCCTATACCGTTGAAACAGAGTACCGCCGTAGCGACAATCGCTCTGATGCGCCGGTTAACGGATCGGTCAACACCAATCCCCCGGCGTGGGCAAGCTTCTCACTGCGGAAGTTGTGGAGCAGGTTCAATGCAAACGGGAAAGTAGCTTCGACCGCAGGTGATCAAGAGCAGGGGTTAGGAGAAGCATCGCTGAATACCTGAATCTTCCCATAAGCATCCGAAAGAAGCAAAGAGCGGGGGCAGATCGTCTGTCCCACTCCTTGATCATTGCGAGCATTGTGCAATGCTGCTGTTTCCTTACACATAGATCGCGTGCATATGAACTGCTGCACCGTTGCATAAGATGAAAACCTCCGGTATACTTACTCTATGACAATTTCAACAGCCGAACGTACCCAAATCCGCCGCACAATCATCGATATGGCCCTGCGCCGCCAGCGCCCCGGCAGCGGCAGCGCTCGATCCTTTCAGCAGCAGAGGAGCGCCGTGATGCAATGGCCCGATCTCTCCCCCGTACTTGGCACAATCCCCTGGGCAGTTGTCGGCGCGGCTGCGACCCGACTCTACATGCCCGAACGAGCCACTCAGGATTTGGATGTGGCTATTGCTGTACAGAATTCTGAAGCCGCTCAAACTCGGTTGAGGAGTGCCGGGTATCGGCTTGTAGGAAAATTAGGCATCGGCGGGAGCACTTGGCGGACACCGACTGGCGAGATTGTTGATCTGATCGAAGGCAGCGAGGAGTGGTGGCCGGAAGCTTTGGCTGGAGCTGGCAACAATCGGGACGCCCAGGGACTGCCCGTTCTGCCTTTGCCCTATTTGGTGTTGATGAAATTTCGTGCCAGCCGAGCGCGGGATTTGGGAGATATCACCCAAATGCTTGGATTAGCCGACGACGGGGCTTTGGCTGAGGTTCGTCGGATATTTGCCATATATGCACCCAAAGATCAGGCGGATTTGGAGAGTTTGATTTTGCTGGGAAAGATGGAGATGGAATAACAGACAAAGACCCGGCAGGTTTCCCGAAACCTGCCGGGTCTTTTCGATCACACAAACAGCACCACTTCCTCCCCTTCCTGCGCCACCCGGTACGTGCGCACCCGCAGCTTTTCGTCGTAGAGCGCCTGCCCGGTTGCCAGGTCAAACTCCCACTGATGCCAGGGGCATTTGAGAATTTGCCCCTCCCGTTCGTATTCCCGTTGGTAGACGCCGGATGAGGTGACCAGCGGCCGCGTCCGTCCCGCGCAGAGGGGACCGGCCCGGTGGGGGCAGTAGTTGAGGATGGCGTAGAAGTTTCCCTCCACATTGAAGACGCCGATCTCGTGGCCATTGACCGTCACAATTTTGCGCGCGCCGGAAGGAAAATCAGAGATGGGCGCGACGACGAAACGAGTGGTCTGCATTCGTAAAATCCCTTTGCGATTTCGTGCTGGGTATTACGTTGCGTATTTCGTATTGCGTAGGTTGGGCCATGGGCGGTACAGATGGCTAAAGAGAGCAGTACTGAACGCTTACGAAATACGCAATACGTCTATATTCTGTACAATTCCCGCGCATTCTCCACCATCACCTTCTGGCGCAGCCCCGCGTCGTGACCGGCCAGGAAGGTGCTCGGCTCGTCCCAGTCCCAGTGGGGATAGTCGCTGGCAAAGACCATCACTTCGTCCGCGTGCATCCAATCCAAAAAGATGTCCAAGTCCTTTTTGCTGGGGGTATTGGGCAGGGGCTGGGACCCAAAACGCACATTGCTGCGCACATATTCGCTGGGCAGCTTTTTGATCCACGGCGTGTAGTCGCGCAGACTTTTCCAGTCCCCATCCATATGCCAGAGCAGGCCGGGAACCCAGAAAACGTCGTGCTCGATAAAGAGAAAGCGGAAGTTCGGATACTTCTCAAAGACGCCCTCGCAGATCAGACTGGTCAGATGGGCCATGGCGATCTGGGGGCGGGCCATACGCATCTCCAGATAATAGGAGGGGTAGCCCGCGGCGGTAGGCGGCGCGGCGATGCCCGCGCCCTCTGCGCCAAAGTGGACGCAGACGGGCAGGCTGTGGCGCTCGCAGGCTGCGTAGATGGGGTGATAATGGCGATTGCCGTAGGGCATCCGTGCGCCCGCGGGCATCAACACCTGGACAAATTCCGGGCGGGGGCCGAGGCGTTCGATCTCTGCCACAGCCAGGGCGGGGTCCTGGGGCGCGATGTGGATAGAGGCGCGCAGACGGCTGTCCTGGCTGGTCCAGGTGTCCAGCGTCCAGTCGTTGAAGGCGCGACAGATGGCCGCGGCGTAGTCCGCGTCGGGATGCACCGCGGCGGCGTAAGGGCCGCCTGTCAGCACGCCGATGGTGATGTCGTAGACGTTCAGGTGCTTTTCGATGCAGACCGACGGCTGGGTGGCCGGGTTGACTTCCGAGTCCGTCCAAAGGTCCGTGCGCGCACCGTTGCCCGGCATATTTGTATAGCCAATCCCCGGCATCATCGGGCCGAAATCTTTGATGTATTCCACGTAGTGGCGGGGCAGATAGGGGAAGAGCGTCTCCGGCTTGTCGTACTGATGATGGACGTCGCAGTCTACAATTCCAACGGGTTGTTTGCCGCGGGCTGCGCCATTGGCGGCGCTCTGTGTTACGGG
The DNA here is from genome assembly GCA_019637685.1 of Caldilineaceae bacterium. Lineage (GTDB taxonomy): Bacteria > Chloroflexota > Anaerolineae > Caldilineales > Caldilineaceae > JACQGT01. Next base: position 139,611 of record JAHBVF010000004.1, read on the forward strand.
CGGAGCAATCGTTGTGGCGGGCACGGATTTCCTCCTGTGGGGTAGAAAGATAGACGAATTGTAGGAGGAAGTATAGCACAATTCGATTATCGCATCACCCGCGGCAAAAACAGTCCCCCCACCTGCTTAACTTCGCCCACTGTGCTGGCTGTGACCTCCACCTCCTGCCCGCCGCGCAATGTGACCGGGGCCAGACTTCCGTTCTCCGGTATCACAATCACTTCTCCCACCAGCGAGCGCACGGTTGTCCCACTGCTGCCCGCGTCGTGGCGGACGGTATAGCTGTTCTGCCCCCGGCTGCTGGCGACGGCGACGGGCGTCTTCACATTCTGGAAGATGGCGTAGTCGCCCGCACTTACCTTCAGCCCGCCACTGTCCAGGCGCAGATCGATGCGGGCTTCGTTGGCCGTGGAGGCTGCGGAGCGAGCCACCGGCACGGGTCGGGCCGGTTCGCAGATGGTCGGGCTGATGTCGAGCACCTCTACAAAAACTTCAAAGGGATCGAATGATTCCGATGAAATCGGTTGCAGGGCGATGAGAATACGTAACACCTCCTCGCATTTGCCCGCCAAATCCAGACTGGCAACGGACTGAGCCAGACGGATGGTAAAGGGTTGAGTGAAGATGTCCGTCTGACCGACACCCCAGGACGCGCCGTTCACCTGCACACCCGCGCCGGTGGCCTGGACCTGGAGTTGAGGCGTCTCGCCGCTGTATTGCAGGATGCGCATCCCGTCCTGGTTGCCGGTGGCATAGACCCGACTCCCCCACACGGCCAGACCCACCGCTGAGAAATTGTTGTCCTGAAAATGGCCTGCTTCGATCAGATTCAGGGGGTCGCTGGCAAAATAGACCCGCACGCCGCCGCTGCTCAGTTGAGTAGTGTAGAGTAGTCCGCCCCGGCTTTCCAACGCTTTGATGTTGCGCAGTTCGGGGATTTTTCGCAGCAGCACCGGATTGGCTCGTTTGCTGATGTCGATAATCTCCAGCCCGCCGCCTGTACTCCGATAGAGTGTATTGCCGACCAGTGCAATGGCGTTGGCCGGGCCGGTTGTCGTCAGCTTGCCCAGCAGCGTCGGTGAGGAACCGGGGGCGAGCAGCTCCATCCCTTTGCTGGTATCTGCCACCAGAAGATCATCCATCGCCAGCAGGTGGCGGGTCGGGTCGGTCGCATAGTTGCCAATCACCGGCATTTTTCCATCCTGCCCTACACCGAATCGATCCAGCACTACAATCCCTTCGCCCTGGCCCACATAGAGTTGGTGGGCGGAGGCAAAATCCAGATCGAAAATCGTGGAATTGGGGCTGGCGGGCTGGTAGCTTCCCAGCAGCTTGGGCTGGGTGATGGGTTCGGTCGAGAGAAGCTCGACAAAATCGCCGCCGAAACCGCTGGGCCTGTCCAGCGCCACATAGAGCAGACCGCCGTCCCGTTCGATGTCACTGATGCCCGCCTGGGGTGTGCCCCGCCCGCCCAAATGCTGGATAGCCCCCGGATTGCTGATGTCCAGCACCTGCAAGCCGCTGTCAAAATAGACATAGGCGTGTCGCCCGGAGGTGTTGAGCGCCTGGCCGACAAAATTCTCGGTGTAGCTGCCCAGGAGGGTGAAGTTGTTGCTGTCTGTGGCGACAGCCGGGGATGCCGGTTCGTCGCCAAGCGGTGGTTTTTCCTGGGCTGCGCCAGGGAAAGAGATCAGCCAAATCAGTAGTCCGGCCAGAATTGTGCCTGTCACGACTGCCCCGTATGTGCGAAGCCTTTGCATCGGTAGCTCCCTTTTGTCCTAATCCAAACTGCGATACTCGCCGACGATCAGATTGTCCGCGCGCTGACCGCCGATCAGTCCCCGGTTGGGTCCCGCGCCAAAGCTGATGCCAACTGTGCCGTCGGTGGCTGCGCTGGCCCGCGTCTGGCGGACTGTCGCCGAGAGGATTACCTCCTGATAATCGTCAGCTGCTCTGTTGCCCACCGGGCCGGAAATCTTCGCCCGGATAATAGTGCTCTGGGCTGTCATCTCAATTTTGTAGAAGCGAGTGGGATCGAAGTTGGACACATCAAATTCTGTGAGATTTGCGCCATTGGAGAGATCGACGATGCGCACGTGACCGGTGCTGTCCAGCACCGCCCAGTAGCCGGTGTTGCTGCCGCCGCCCAGCCCGTCGCCCCGGCTGGCGGCCCGCCCGCGCAGGAAGGGGCCGGCCTGGGTGATGCGGTTGCTGGCGTCGGTGGGGACCAGCACATCCACGCTGACGTAGAGGTCCTCGCCCAGATTAATACCCCGGATGGAGGTGTCATCACACGCGCCGGGCTGACCGGTGAGCATTACCCCACCCAGGTCCTGGCCGTTGTTCTGCAACGCCTGGTTGACGATATTGGCGCCGATGGGATTGGCCGGGTCATTACCTCCAGCGGGCCAGAGTGGCAGGAAGTAGAGCGGGTTGCCCCCGGCAAAGCCACTGGTCGCACCCAGCGCGCAGCGGTCTGTATCGGCCCGGTTGAAGTTGTCGGAACTGAAGACAGTTGTGCCGCCTGTGTCCGTCGGCGTGGCGGTGGGTGTGGTCGAGGCTGTGGCTGTCGGTGTTGCCGTGTTCCCGCCCCCAGTCGTGGACGTGGCTGTCGGCGTGGGCGTCGTTGTCTTTGGGGCTGCCCCTGTGCCGGTGGGTGTGGCGGTCGGCATTTGTGTAGCCGTGGACGTTCGGGTCGCTGTCGGTGTGCCATTGCCGCCACCGGTTGTGACCGTAAAGCTCTTGTCCAGTTTGCCCGTCAAGCCGCCGGGATTGACCACCACCACATCATAGACACCCGCGGCCAGTGTCCCCGGCAATGTGCCCACAAGCGTCTCTGTGTCCGGCTGGCTGACATTTTGCAGGGGCGTCGTGTGGATGAAGGGATTGGCCCCGCCCTGGAAGTTCTTGCCCCGGATCGTCACCTGCACGCTCTGGCCCACGGGCGCAGAGACCGGACTGATGCTTTCCACCAGCGGTGCGCCCCGATCTGGCGTGGCTGTGGGTGTAGGGGTGGGCGTGGAAGTAGGGGGCGGGTCTTTCGTGCAGGCGGCGGGTGTGCCGATAATCCGGGGGCGATCCGCGCTGCGTCCGTTTCCGCTGCCAACAATCTGGGGCATAAAGATGGCTGACTGCTTGTCGAAGGTGAACAGGTGCGAGGTGAAGCTCTCCTGGGGATTGGCCTGCATAGCCGTCCAGTATTCGTCGCCCGTCAGTGTCAGCGGTGGGCTGGCGTACCCGTTTACCAGCGGGGTAATACGGATGGTGGACGGGTAGCGGGCGGGCGGCGCCACGAGAAAGAGGCGGCCCGGTGTCTGGCTGGTATTCTGGAAATAGTCGTAGCTGTAGCTGTCGAAGGGCACGGAAAATTCTACCTGCACGTGAAAGCTAATGGGCGTCACTGTGCCCCTGCCGTCGGGCAGCAGACCGTCCACCGCCACATACGAGCCGGGCAGGAGGGGAAAATCCCGACGATTGGAGCGGGTGCTGTCCCCGGCCAGACCGATTGTCTCGTTGCTGTCGTAAGAGCCGTTGCCGTTCACATCGGCAAAAAAGCCGTGGGATACAAAGAGTTCGTCCAGGTCATTCAGCGGCCCTTCGCGCGAGTGGCCCTGGCCCACACCGCGCGAGCGCAACACGTCGTAGAGGGATTTGATGTCGAAGATATAGCCGTAGTCTTTGGGCGCAACCGGCGAGGTGAGAAAGACCTCCGGGGTAAAAATATCCTGCCAGAAGGTCTTGAAGTCCACTTCCACACAGTCGGCGTAGCGCTGGTTGTCCTTCAGGAGTGTAAAGTCTCTGGCATCGACCGGGTCCACAATATCCCAGAGCAGCGCGGCAACCGCCAGTTCCTCGAAACGTACCGTGCCATTCGTAGTCAAATATTCGTCCCAGGCCAGCCGGTTGTTCTCCAGATTGAAAGGATTGCCCCCAACCGTATAGAGTTCGGGCCGCGCTTCCTTCGCCACATCCCGCGCCACCAGCATGGAGAAAAATTCGGCCCAGCCTTCGCTCCAGGAATCGGTGGTGGAGACGTTATCGTAGCCGCCGTGGTTGCAGTCATCTGTGGGCAGGGGTGGCGAGTGACAGTTTGCAGGATCGTCTGGCATCTTATTTTCAAAGGTGTCGGCCATCACGTGATGACCAAACTCGTGCCACTCCCGGTTGTCGGGCCGGCCGCCGTCGCTGATCAGGCTGGAGTTGTTGGCCGCTTCGATGCTGATGTAGGGGTCCACGCCCGCGTTGCTGCCGTCGGAGAATTCCCCCTGCCAAAAGACGCCGCCCGCGTTGGCAAAGCCCACCATATCCACGGGGAGGGAATAGTCCAGTTTGGGGTAGAGGAGGCGCACCAGATCGCTGGCCTGGTGGGTGTGATAATAGATCACGCCCAGATCGGCCAGCCGGTTGGCAGGGATGCCTGCCGCCGGGGTAAGGGTTGCATCGAAGGGCAGATCGACGGTCACTGTCACCCGCGGGGAAGCGCCGCCCAAATTGACGGCCCGGGACGCGGCTACCGGCGGTTGTCCCGCTTGGCCGTAGACCACCTGAAAGATGGGCGGGTGGGTCTCGACACTTTGCAGAGTGGCGCTGAGGGTCAGCCCGTTTTCGATGGGCGCGCTGTAGAAAGTGTAACGTCCATCCGGTGCTTTGGAAATCGCGGTGTTGATGGCTCTGCCCGCCCGCATCAGCCGCACAGGCACGCCGACGAAGGGCATAGCCATCCCCGGCACGCTTACCACTCCGGTCAGGGGCGCGGTGTTGTGATCCACACACTGGCCGGGATCGCCGCCGCCTTCGGGCAGTGTCTTTGTGCGCAGGGTGGCAAAATTGTTGCCTGTGGTGGTGTCGTTGGCCGCATCGACGCTGGCGCTGCTGAAATACTCCGGGAACGTGTCATCATACAGGGGCAGTACCGTCAGTTTGACAATCGCCTCTGCGCCAAATTCCAGCCCGCCGTTGGTGCCCAGATTGCCGATCGCGCAGGAGACCCAAAGGTCTTTGGACGCGTTGCCCGTGCCCGGACCCACACTGCACGATCCTTGGGTGCTTTCCACGCCCACAACGGCCACGTGTTCCACGCCACTGCGCAGGGTCATTGCAGCAGTGACATTCTGGGCTTCATCCGGCCCTTTGTTATCAATCCAGATTTTGTACGTCAAGGGGTCCTGAAAGTTGACCGGATTGGGGCAGGCTCCGTGACCGATGCTCAGGTCCGCGACCGCGGGGGCGGCCTGGGCCAGGGGGTGGGCTGGTCGTCCATCCCATCCGGCGTCCAATCCAAAGAGCAGGAGAAAGAGGGCAGAGCCTAGCAGCAGACGGTTGAGTGAAATTGCCAATGGCACGCAGAACGGCGGCATTGCCAGGAGATGGCGCGTTGGACGAGGCATTCTGTCCTCCTTCGGGTTTGCAACGGGGCGCAGGACGAAAGCCGCTTGCTCTGTTCTTCTGCGCGGGGTGCGTTGCCAGCCAAAAAGACGGCGTTCTGCACCGGTGGACCTGTTTTCCGGGGGAGGGGTGTAAGTCCTAGCCTACCGCATTTGGGAGTGTCACGCAAACACAAAAAAAGCGGGACAGAATCCGAAATTCCGTCCCGCTTTTTGACAACGATTCTGGCGTCTACACGTCTTCCTCCACCTCCGCGGCCCACTGCATTGTGTAGAGATTGTAATAGCGCCCCCGCTGGTTGAGCAGTTCCAGATGGTTGCCCTGCTCCACCACCTGGCCGTCATCCAGCACGACAATCTGGTCCGCAGTCACAATCGTATTCAGCCGATGGGCGATGACAAAGCTGGTGCGCCCTTCCATCAGCCGGTCCAGCGCGGTCTGAATCTGCTGCTCGGTTTTGGTGTCCACACTGCTGGTGGCCTCGTCCAAAATCAAAATGTGGGGGTCGGCCAGAAGGGCACGGGCAAAGGAGACAATCTGGCGCTGGCCCACGCTCAGGTTGACGCCGTTTTCGCCCACGCCCGCGTCGTAGCCGTCGGGCAGGTTGCGGATAAAGGCATCCGCGCCCACCGCGGTGGCCGCGGCCACAATCTCCTCGTCGGTGGCTTCGGGCTTGCCATAGCGGATATTCTCCCGGATGCTGGCGTTGAAGAGGAAGGTGTCCTGGAGCACAATCCCCAACTGGCGGCGCAGGCTGGATTGGGTGACGTCGCGGATGTCATGGCCGTCGATGGTCACATGGCCGCCGGTCACGTCGAAGAAGCGGGAGAGCAGGCGAATAATCGTGCTTTTGCCCGCGCCCGTTTCCCCCACCAGGGCGATGCGCTGGCCCGGCTGCGCGTGGATGCTTACCCCGCGCAGCACCGGCTCGTCGGGTTTGTAGCCAAAATAGACGTCTTCGAACACCACTTCACCCTCAATATCGGGCAGAGGATAGGCGTCGGGCGCGTCGGGCAGATCGGTCTTTGTGTCGAGCAGATAGAAGATACGCTCGCTGGCGGTCATTGTGGCCTGGAAGGTGTTGTAGCGCTGGGCCAGGTCCCGGATTGGCTCGAAGAAACGGTCCACGTAGAGAATGAAGGCGACGAGTGTGCCCGCGGTCAGGCTGTCGCCCAGGACGAGCCAGCCGCCCACACCCACCACCAGCGCGGTCGCCAGGGATCCCATAAAGTCCACGCCGGGGAAGAAGGTGGCCGAAAGTTTGGTGGCCCGAATGTTGGCGTCGAAAAAGGAGTGGTTGAGGTCGTCGAAGTGACGGTAGTTGGCCCGCTCCCGGGTGAAGGATTTTGTGACCCGGATGCCAGTGATGGATTCGTTGAGAAAGCCGTTGATCAGCGCCAGCCGGGAGCGGGTGGCCCGATAGGCCGAACGCACCCGTTTGCGCCAATAGTTGGTCAGAATCAGCATCAGCGGCAGAACGGTGAAGGCCACCAGGGCCAGCCGCCAGTTCATCACCAGCATTGTCACCACAATACCGATGAGCAGGAAGAAGGCCCGGGCCAGCCCGGTGATGGACCAGGTGACGAAATCCTGCAACACGCCCACATCGGAGATCAGCCGGGACATCAGCCGCCCCACGCTGTAGTTGTTGAAGAAGTTGAGCGAGAGGGTGTGCAGGTGGCGGAAGAGGGTGCTGCGTATATCCGTCACCACCCGCGTGCCCACATAGGCCATCAGACTGATGCGGCTGCGGTTGGTGATCCATTCGCCCAGGGCCGAGATCGCAAAGATGAGGGTCCACAGGCGCAGCTGTTCCAGATTGCCAGCCCGGATGCCGGCGTCGATGGCTTTCCCGATGATAGCCGGACCGGCCACGCTGAGAATCGACGAAACTGTCATAAAGACGAGGGAGAGGATCAGCCGGGAGGTGTAGGGTTTCAGATAATAGGCCAGGCGACGCACCAGCGCGGCGTCGTAGTCCTTGCCTTCGTTCCCGTCTTCCTCGTCGGGGAGCAGATCGGCAATGCGCGCCTCCCGCATCATCCGCTCCCGCTCTTCCAGGCGCAAGCGGGGGTCCTGCCAGGCGGGGTTGTCCATGCCCGTCTCCCGGCCCAAGCGATCCCGGCGGGTGGGCCATTTGCGCGCCGCGTCCAGGGGAATCCGCTCGGTGGTGGCCGTGCCGTTGTGTGTACTGTTTTCGCTCATTTCTGGTTTCCTCACACATTAATCGTAGGTTGGGTTCTTCCGGCGACGACAACTGGACATTCCCCTGTACATTGTGCCGGAAGAACCCAACACAGCGAGACTATCTCCACCCATCGGCTGTTGGGTTCTTCCGGCGACGACAACTGGACATTCCCCTGTACATTGTGCCGAAAGAACCCAACACAGCAAGACTATCTCCACCCATCGGCGGTTGGGTTCTTCCGGCGCACGTTGGATTGTAAGCAACGATCCCTTGCCGGAAGAACCCAACCTACGCCATTAACTACGCCATCAACGCCGCGAACTCTTCCTGATCTTTCAGTTGCAGATCGTAGATGCGCCGGTAGAGGCCGCTGCCCTGTAGCAGTTCGTCGTGGGTTCCCCGCTCCACAATACGCCCGCCGTCCAGCACCAGAATCATATCCGCGCTTTTCAGGGTGAGCAGGCGTTGGGCGATCACAAATGTGGTGCGTCCTTCCATCAGCACAGCCAGGGCTTGCTGGATCAGATGCTCGGTTTCCGTGTCCACGCTGCTGGTGGAGTCGTCCAGAATGAGAATGCGGGGATCGTAGAGCAGGGCGCGGGCAATGGCCAGACGCTGCTTCTGCCCGCCGCTGAGAGTGACGCCCCGTTCGCCGACTTTTGTTTCGTAGCCAGCAGGGGTTTCCATAATAAAATCGTGGGCACGGGCCGCGGTGGCCGCGGCCACAATCTCTTCCGGGGTGGCGTCGGGCTTGCCATAGGCGATATTCTCGGAAATTGTCAACCCAAAGAGAAAGGGGTCTTGCAGCACAATGCCGATGTGCTTGCGCAGGCTCTCCACCTTCACATCGCGGATCTCGTGGCCGTCCACCAGCACCCGGCCTTCCGTGGGGTCGTAGAAGCGGGGGATCAGATTTGTCACTGTGGATTTGCCCGAACCGGTTGGGCCGATAAGGGCGATGACCTGGCCGGGGTGGGCCTCAAAGCTGACCCCCTCCACCACCGCGGAGCCGCCCTCGTAGGCAAAGCCCACATCTTCAAAGGTGACGTGTCCCTCCACCTGGCCCAGTTCGGGCGCGTCCAGACTGTCGGCCACCTCCACGGGCTGGTCAATAATTTCAAAGATACGGGTGGCGCTGGCGCTGGCCGTAGCCGCCATATTGACCAGAAAACCCAGCCGCTGCACCGGTCCGTTGAGCATCAGCACATAGGAAATCAGAGCAAAGAGGGAACCGATGGTAATCTCCCCGGCCAGGGCGCTGGGGCCGCCGAACCAGAGCAACAGAAAGATGCTGACCGAGAGAATCATTGTAAAAAGAGGCCAGTTGTTGGCCCAGATTTTGATCAGGCCATAGCGCCGGGAGAACCATTCCTCGTTCTGATCGTCGAACTTTTCCAGTTCATACTCTTCCCGGGCAAAGGCTTTGACCACACCGATGCCGGTCATACTCTCCTGCATGACCGACGAGAGCAGTCCCATCTGCTCCTGGATCAGCTTGAAGCGGGGGCGCACAATGCCGCCAAAACGCACCGTCGCGTAGATCAGAATCAGCATCGGCCCCAGCGCGTAGAGGGAGAGTTGGACGCTTTCCAGGAACATTGCCACAATCACGCCCACCATCAGCAGCAGCGTGGAGGTCAGGTCCATCAGGCCGATGCCGATGAAGCGCTCGGATTCGGTGATGTCGCCTGTGGCCCGGCTCATCAGATCGCCGGTCTGGGCCTGGTCGTGGAAAGCGAAGGGCAGGCGCTGTAAAACCGAATAGAAGCGGTTGCGCAGGTCATAGGCGACGCGGTGGGTGATCCACTCGCCGTAGTAGCGCTGGCCGAAAGCGGCCGCGCCGCGCACAATCGCAATCACCAGAATCCAGCCCCCGGCCACAAAGAGAGCCGTGGCCTGGCCGCTGGCCAGACCGCTGTCGATAGCGTTTTTAAGAATCTGGGGCACGATTAGGTTGAGACCCGCGGCAAAGAGGACGGCGACGTAGGCGACGAGCACTTCTTTGCGATAGGGGCGCAGAAAGGCAAAGAGCCGCCGGTAGATGTCGAAAGAATTGGGCATGGGTCGCCTCCGGGGGGAGATGCGTGCTGCGTAAAACGTGCTGCGTGAGCGTGTGTGGCACACACTTGCGTTTTACGCTTGACGGGTCTGGGCACGGATGTTTACTGAACCGCTACAGTCGAGAGGGTGTAGTGTAGCAGAGAGGTGGGGGATTGTCTATTTGGGGGGAGAGGGGTGTGGGAGGTGAGAGACGATATTCTGGAAATTCGGTGTGCTTGCTATGGGGAACAGTGAGCGAGTAATTGGAAAAAATATTGTTACATCCTACACAGCAAAAATGATGAGTTTGGTAGCGCAGTTTTGGAAAGGAACCCGGCCAAGACAGATAGAAAACCAGCCCATACGAAAGTCGTTTGACTGTAATTCTGCTATTGCAAGGGTCGATCCGTCCAAAATGGAAATGCTACTCGTACTTCTGTTACCTCTTCTGCCACCCCAATATCTAACAGTTTTGAACAATCACACACTCTATATGGTCGTCCACATTTAATGCATTTGGATTCCAATTTCAAGTACGCAAGGGCAGGAGTTAGGTAACCTTTTTCTATAGCCGATTTTAAATGCATTTCATCATCAGGTATTCTAAATTTATACATCAACCCTTTGTCAGTCATCTCATATTCAATGTTGAATTTGTTGTCCACTTGTTTTCGCTGGGCTAACAACACCCCTGAATGCATCAATGTTTCAAAAATAGGAGGATTGTCATAAACCACAGGATATTGGGCTTGCAGGTGCGCCGACACCTTCTCTGCCCAATCATAGATTTCATCTTGAGTCTCTACGGGAGGTGTAGAGAGTGGATTGGATAGCCACTCTCCCAAATCTTCAATATGACCAAGAACCGATACTCTCAACTCTTTGCCTTCAACAGGAAATCCAATCGTGTAAGCAACAACCTGATCAAACCCTTTTATCCTAAAGCCAGTAATCAGACTTTCGATTCCTTCAAGAGTTTTATGTAAATTTTCTGGCAGACCATTCTTATTGTGGACGATTAGTGGTAGATTGACATAGAAATCCTTATGACTTATTAGATAGATATCATCAGGTATCACCAAAACACAGCCAAGTCTATTTAGTAGCTTTTTTAATTCTACAACCCACGAATCAACAATGTCGAGATTGTCAGTCCCGGAAGATGCCGATGCCTTGTCCAAAGGAACAACTTTTCGTTCGACAGTAAAATCTTCGAAGAAGTGATATGACAATGCTATCCGAATACCATCCCCTTGTCTCATTGAGTATGGGACGTATCTAGAGACTAGCGATACTGGCTTTACCCTATCCGGTAGATAAGAGTCAGAACTTTCGTCTTCTACAGCTCCAAGATATTCTCCGACCAACCGGTTATCTCGAAAGTAATCACAAAGTAGTTCCTTCCATAAGGGAATAGGTATCATTCCGTCAATTCTCCACAACTTCGTGTATTCAGTGTGGCGACCAGAATGCGCAATGTCAACATTCAATCTCTCTATCATTTTCTCAGTTTGATATACCCGAACTGCTCCATCAAAATGGGTAACATTTTTGCTTGATTCTTGTACTATAGAGTGTACATATCTGCACCCGAATTTTCCTTCATCAATAGCTATTGACGGGGTATCACGCAATTCCTCTGCTTCAAATATGTGCATATCATCTCTCGATTGCCACCAAAACTGGGTTGACGATATACCCGAAAAAACCCTGCCAGCTTCGTCTGCCTCATAGTGTGTTACCCCAGCAGGAATACTTGCCAAATTATCATCAAACTTTGGTCCCCACCAGTACTGCAATTCTTCATATTCTTGGTAAGTCGAAGCCAGCCCAATCATATCGGGATCAAGAGCTATCTTTACTGAAATCAAATCATTTTTTATATCCTGAAGTCGTTTCAAAAATGGGCTATTAAGTGAGTTGACTTTGGAGAGTGATCGTCTAAAAAAAGAATGAGCGAAAACTGCAAACTCGTCAATCTTGAAGACCCCAGGACCGATGGGGGTAAGTTCATTTAGCTGAATTAAGCCATCATCATCTTTAGAAGAAAACAGATCAGGAAAAGTTCTAACACATAGTCCATATTCAACTAATACTAAACATTCTTTGGAAAACAACAGTTTTTCTTTGCCATTCAAGTGTTGCTGAAGGAGTTCCATTAGATAATCGATTTCTGCTTTATAACCTTCAGCAGCAGAATTGAAAAGGTTTCGCATTTGTCGAGAAAAATGTTCTGCATCCTCATCATTTTCTATTAGCATCCCTAAACCCGCGAGACGGGTCAATCCGGGTTCAAAATGAACAGCTATTGGATATGTCCATCCGATAGGGCGTAACGAGTCATGTCCAAAAAGCATAGGAATGCCAACATCATGCTCCTTCCACAAAGAGCGCATTAGTGCCTCTACACTAAAACGGAACCCATAACGGTTAATACTATCTGTATTGAAAACTGATAATAATTGCTTCAAACCAGTATCCTTCACTTTTGGCTACAAGTTCCAATTCACAGATGACTTTGAGGCTGCTGCTGTCTCCGTACAATCTCCGCGCTCAGTCGTTCCCCTCTGGTACGAGCAACCGGTCAACCTCTTCCCGTTCAAAATCGGGCACCTTCGCCAACACAGCCAGTAACTTCTAGCAGCTCCCCCAGATTATCTTCCATCTTTAGCCAGTCCTCGTCGCTTGCCGCCTCCCAGTCAGCGAACTCTTGCCAAAGTTTGGCTTCATCCTCATCAACCGCTTCCGTGGCGGTGGTAGTTAATGAGGATGCCTGTATGAACAACCCGTATTCATACCAGCGCAGCAGTTTTTCCGACGGCATACGCTGGGCGAGTTCAATGACTCGTTCGCGTGTGACAACATTTTCTATCATTGCCTGATTCACGCTCATCTGATTCTCCTTGTTATCTGTCTATAGCGGCTACACGATTTTGGAGCCGAGTGACTTTGCATGCGCAGTATACAAGCCCATGCCCCCGTCGTCAACGGGGCGCAATGTCGCCCCCCTCTACTAGCCAATCCCCGCCACCCCGTGCATGCCCAAAATCTGTGAAATCTCACCGGCGTGGTGGGCGTCGTGGGTGAGGACGCGCAGAATGAGAGACTGGCGGGTGAAGCGGCGCGTGTGGGTGGGATAGACCCGCTCGAAGGTGGTGCCCAGATCGTCAGGGGTGCAGCGCTCCAGCATTCCGGCGATCATCGCCCAGGTCTCGTCCAGCCCCTGCACCAGCCGCTCCACTGTGCGGGCCGATTCGTCTACATCATCCAGGCCAGACCAGTGGGCAATCCCAGCCGGGCCTTCGCGCATTATCTCGTGAAACCAGAAGGCTCGTGCACCGATGATATGGGCGGCCAGAACGCTGACATGCCACATCTGCGGAGCGGAGCGCAGTAGCAGTTGCTCCGGCGTCAGCGGTCCAATCATTTTGACGATGCGTTGGTGGTGAACATCCCAGCCAGCAAAGAGGGAGATGAGTGTTGTCGTCATTGTTCTGTCCTGGTTTTGCGTTGAAGACGTCGCGCCGCAATGAAGTGTGCTTCCTCTACCAAACTTTTGGTGGTTTCGATGTTTGCGCCAGAGGGGTTGAGGATACAGACGAAGTGCTGTGGTGCATAGTCGGGATGGGGCAGAAAGACATCCAACTGCGTATAATCAACCGGCTCAGAGGTCAACGGGCCAACCAGCTTCTGAAAGGTCTCTCTGCTGACGCCGATGTTGATGCGGAAGACCCCTTCCCGATTCAGGTTTGACACGCTGTCAAAGTCATTGTCAGAAGCGGCGAAGGTGACGAAAGGTAGGCGATGGTCATTGCCTACGAAGAAGAACGCATACCCAAAATTTTCCTCGCGTTGGACTTGCTCTAACCCGGCCACGAATGCTTCGAATTCTGCCTGTGTCATTGGTGCTCCTTGCAAAGATACGACTGCCTGTCCACCGTACAACCGGCCTTGCACAGACAGCCTGCACGGATATTATCTTAACTTTCGGTCGCGCATCTGCGCGTACACGGGCAGTATACAGAGCCATTCCCCTATCGTCAACGGGGCGCGAGGTGGACACTTTCACTTTCAATGGTTCACACCTGTCACAGACAACCGAGCAGCTATGAGGAATTGGGCAGAAAAATACAGCCTATTGGCCGCCAAAATGGTTTTCACGCCGCAACCACCGTCTGAATTCCGATTACCCCTCCTTTTTCCACCCCAAACACGACCGGTTGCCACGCGCACAACACGAAAAACAGAAGACACCTGGTCGCGCTTGCCCACCCCGCGCATTCTGGTATACTTCAAAACTGTTTCACCTGCCTTTTACCCTATATTTTGGAGAGGAAGACCCAATGAAACCGAAGGTTTGGATGGATTGGACTGTTGCGCCGGAGTTGCAGGCGCGCATTCGTGAGGTGGCCGAGCTGATCACCGACGGCGACCAGGAAAAGATGATCGGCTGTGAGGTGGTCAGCGGCGTGCGCATGAAATTCGACGGCGCGCTGATGGACAAGATCGGCCCCCAACTGCGGATACTGGCCCGGCCCGGCATCGGCGTGGACCCCATCGATGTGGACGCGGCCAGCGAACGGGGCATCCTCGTCTGCAACACCCCGGACGCGCCCACGGAATCCACCGCGGAGCACGCCATCGCTCTGCTGATGGCGATTGCTAAACGGGTGATTGTGGGCGATATGTCCCTGCGCAACTTCGACAGTGGCCTGAACCGCAACGATATGCGGGGCACGGAACTGTTGGGCCGCACACTGGGCGTAGTCGGCTACGGGCGGATTGGCCGCCGTGTGGCGGAGATCGCCGCCCACGGCATCAAAATGAATGTGCTCGTCCACGACCCCTTTGTGCCTGCCAGCACGCCTACACCGGAGGGCATCACCCTGACCGACGACCTGGATGAAATCTTCCGGGAAGGGGATTTTGTTTCGCTGCACACGCCGCTCATGCCCAGCACCCGCCATCTGGCCAACGAAGCCCGTCTACGTATGATGAAGAAGGGCAGCTATCTGATCAATGCCAGCCGGGGGCCTGTGGTGGACGAAGCCGCGCTGATCGCGGCGCTGAACGACGGCCATTTGGCCGGGGCCGCGCTGGATGTCACGGACCCGGAACCGCCCCTGGCCGACAATCCCCTGCTGAAGATGACGAATGTGGTGGTTACCCCCCACATCGCCTCCAACACGGACCGGGGTGTGGCGGCTATGCACAGCGGCGCTACGGACAATATCGTCCTGGCCGCGCAGGGCAAGCGGCCGCGCTGGATTGTCAACGAGAGTGCGTGGCCGGGACGGTTTGCAGAGGTGTAGGCAGCGGGGCGCAGACCTTTGATAGATCACAAAGACTACCAGTAGCGCGGAAGTGAGATAGGAGCACAAAGGGAGGAACGTACCTGGTGCGTTCCTCCCTTTGTCATCCTGCACGTATCTGTTCGGTCTGCGTCTCAACCTGAATGCTGGCGAGGAGGTTGGGTGTACGGCACCAGGACGGCCTGCGCTTCGGGAGGTCCAAAAGAGTCCTGACCGTCAAGAAAAGCAATAGGCGCTCCACACTTTGTGTAACTTCGGATGCCTTTGTGAATCATTGACATCTTGGAATGGCTTGGAGTCGAGGCTATAATGAAATGAGGTTTGTTTTTTTGCATCGATAAACGGTGTACTGGCGCAGCAATAGGCGAAGGGGTTGGGAATTGTCCATATACAGATTTGGCGGTCGGTTGAATGCAATGGTAGCGCTCTTTATAATGCAAGTTTTTTTTGCTGGGTGCGCCACATCAGACGTATTTCCCACGCCCACCGCGACCAAAACACCAGAGGCCGTCAATACCCTGGAACCAGAAGCTACCCATACGCCAACCCTGACGCCAGAAGCCGTCAGCACGCCAGCACCAGAGGCAACGGCCACGGCCATTCATGAAGAATCGCTCAATACCTCGAAATATGACAACGTATTTGTCTATACCGTTGAAGAGAAAGAGAACGAAGGGCGTTCCCTGCTGCACGTCGCTTATCCTGTGACAGAGCAGGGGGGCATCAACGCGCGTCTCGAAGAACGTGCCCAGGAATTTATTGATGAATTCCACACAATCGCGGCTGAACAGGAAGCAGCGTATCAGACATATTTGCGCGACACAGGGAACAGGGCCATATCCAGTGGCGCGCTTTACAATCAGCATTTCGATGTGATCGTGGCGAATACAAGCCTGATCTCGTTTGCGATTGAGCAATATCGCAGCCTGGGAAACACAGGTAGCACAGATGTTACCGTCTATTTTTTTGACCGCATATCTGGAACCGAACTGACTATCTCGGATCTTTTTGTTGATGAGAGCTATTTGACGCGTTTGTCCACGCTCACGCGCGAGGAACTGGATCGCAGGGCGCTTATCCAAGCATTTACACAAACAGATGAGTTGGATTTTTCCTCGAATGTGGCGCGGCAGGAGTGGCTGCACACACAACGGGAGAGGATCTACAACGGCACGGAGCCAGTCGAGGAGAATTTCGATAGCATTCTCTTTGAAGATGAGGGCACAGTACGTGTCATCTTTGACCGGTATCAGGTGGGGCCGGGTTCGGATGGCGTGGTTGAGGTGACGCTACCCGTAGCCTCAATTGCTGATCTACTGACGCCAGCGGCGCAGGAGCTGCTGGGCATTGAGGCCAAAGCACCAACCCCCGCGGCGCTCCCGTCGGCGACGCCCGTACCCACACCGACATTGACGCCCACGCCCATACCGGACACCCAGACAGCACCGCCGCCGCCTGCCCAGCCACAAGTGGTACAGACAGAATCCGATGTGAACTGTGCCGAGGTTCCCTGCGTGGCTCTGACCTTTGACGATGGGCCTTCTGTTTTCACGGACGGATTGTTGGATTTGCTCAAAGCGCGCAACGTTCACGCCACGTTTTTCGTGTTGGGCCAATCCGTCCGCGTGCAGCCAGAGACAATTGTCCGCATGAAGCAGGAGGGCCATCAAATCGGGAATCATACCTGGGATCACAGCAATCTAACTATGCTGCCGGATGCCCTGATTAAGGAACAGATAGCGCAAACGGACAATCTCATCATTCAACTGACGGGCGAGCCGACACAGCTTCTGCGCCCACCCTACGGAGCCTATGATGAGTATGTCCTGTCAGCGGCACAACTGCCCCTCATTCTCTGGAGCGTTGACCCCCTCGATTGGAAAGATCGTGACGCAGAGGTCATCGCGTCACGGATCAGCGATGCACCGGTTGGGTCAATCATCCTTGTCCATGATATTCACAAAACCACTGTGGCTGCCATACCAGCGGTGATTGATGCCTTCGGCAATCGCGGGATTAGCCTTGTCACGGTCAGCCAACTCCTCGCGCCGCTGACGCTTGTTTCCGGCCAAGCTTATCGGCAACGTATAGCACCGTAGTAGCCCCGTAGTGTGATGCTGTTCGCACCACCGGACTGCCCAAAGTTCAACGGGATGTGGGCTGTGCGACGTGTGAGAAGCCAGGCGCTCTTGGAGTCAGATCGCGCCGACCACCTCCACTTCCAGCCACTACGGCTCTCAGTGGCAAACTGCCAGCACCACATCCGGCACATCCGAAATAATCACATCCACGCCCAGCCCGGCCAGCCGTCGGGCCTCGTCCGGTTCGTTGACCGTCCAGGTGTTGACGTAATGACCCTGGCTGCGTGCCCAGCGCATATATTCTTCATCGACTTGGGTGTGGTGAGGGTGCAGGGCTTCGGGCGCGATGAGCGGTCCCAGCCAGGCCCGGCGCAGGAAGATGGGCAATTCATTGGAGTAGAGCAGGCCCAGGGCAATGGACGGATCAGCCCAGCGCATTTTCATCAGGGCGATGGGGTTGAAGCTGGAGACGATCACCTGCTCGTGGAGCTTGCGCCGTTGGATCATCTGTACCAGCAACTCCACCTCTGGCCCGCCATCCCAGTCCCTGTTTTTGATCTCCACATTCACCCGGCAGCGGTCGCCCACCCGATCGAAGACCTGTTCCAATGTGGGGAGGGGCGTCCCCGCGAACTTTTCATCAAAACGGATGCCCGCGTCCACTCCCTGCAATTGGGCCAGTGTCTGTTCCCGCAGCAGCCCGCTGCCGGTGGTGGTGCGCTCCAGATTGAAATCGTGCAGAACGACCAGATGGCCGTCGGCTGTGGCCTGGACGTCCAATTCAATACCGGCCGCGCCCATCTCAATGGCTTTCTCAAAAGCAGGCAGTGTGTTTTCCGGGGCCACAGCTTTGGCGCCCCGGTGGCCGTAGACCTGTGTGTGGTGTGGCATAGGGTTGTTCTGTTCAGCCTCCAAAAGAGTGGATATATCTGGGGCACAAGTCCCCGGCGCTTGCTGCCCCAGTGGCCCTGTATTACGAAAGCCAGACATCAAAGTGCGTGAAGTGTCGGGGACTTTGCCATCAGCCGCCAAAGATGCGGGACAGCAGCCCCTTTTTCTTCTTGACCGGCGGCGGTGGGGGCGGCAATTCGATCTTCAATTCCGGCTCCTCCTCGTCGATGCCCAGCTGAGTCTTTAGCGCCGGCGTCATCATATCCGGCGTCCACATCGGCTCCCAGACGATATTCACATCCACCGACGCCGCGCCCTCGGCCGCTATTGTTTTTTCCACGTTTTCGATGATTTCCGGCCCCATGGGGCAGTGGGGTGTGGTAAGGGTCATACGCACGACGACGCCGTTATCCGGTGCCACATCGATGCCATAGACCAGCCCCAGATCGACGATATTCTCGAAGATCTCCGGGTCGATCACCTGTTTCAGCGCTTCACGCAATGCAGCGGGCTGCAATGATTCACTCATTATTACGTCCTTAATTAATATAGTGTACTTATAGGGTATCGCGGCACAGTCCGTTCATTCTACCCGAAAAGCAGAGGGCCGGAAAACCGCGAGGTTCACTCCAATTGACTTTCTCCCCCCGCCGGGTCTATTATAGCCGCTAGAATCTGCGTATATGGATTCAGAACACGAAGAGTTCCCGCGCCCGCTTTTGGAGCCAATCGCTTATGCACTCTTTCCCGATTCGCACGGTGCAGGCCGAACGCTATGGGACACCCCTGCGCCAGGGTGGCTCGCTGCCTGCCATCATCGAGGCCGACGACGGCCAACAGTATGTGATGAAATTTGCCGGCGCGGGCCAGGGGCGCAAGGCACTCATCGCCGAGCTGCTCTCCGGCGAGATTGGCCGCGCCCTGGGGCTGGCTGTTCCCGAAATTGTCCTCATCCGCATGGACGAACACTTTGGCCGATCCGAGCCGGACCCGGAAATTCAGGATCTGTTGCAGGGCAGTGTGGGGTTGAATTTGGGGCTGGCCTATCTGCCCAGCGCGGTGGAGTATAGCCCGCAGCTTAAATTTCCCCTCTCGCGGGAGGACGCTGCCCGCATCGTCTGGTTCGACGCGCTGGTGACGAATGTGGACCGCACCGCCCGCAATGTGAATATGCTCATCTGGCAGAAGCAGCTTTGGCTCATCGATCACGGCGCATCCCTCTACTTTCACCACAGTTGGCCGGGCTATGCCGAGCGCGCGGCCAGCCCCTTTCCCCTCAGCCGCCAGCACGTGCTGCTGGCCCGCGCGGGCAACCTGGCCGCGGCCGATGAGCGCGCCAAAGAGACGCTGGCCGGAATGGATTGGGCAAAGCTGGTGGCGACGATCCCCGATGAATGGCTGGGGGGCGAGGAGATTTTCCCGGATAGTGCGGCCCAGCGCCAGGGCTATGTGGACTATCTGACGGCTCGGCTGGCCGCGTCTTCTGTCTTTGTGCAGGAGGCGGAGAAGGGCCGGACAGGCAATGGCTGACAGCATTGCCACCTACGACTACGCGGTGCTGCGTGTGGTGCCTCGGGTCGAACGGGGGGAGTTCCTCAACGGGGGCGTCATCCTCTTCTGCCGCACAAAGCGCTTTCTGGCGGCCCTGGTGGAGCTGGACCGGGCACGGCTGGCTGCCCTCGCCCCCCCCGGCTTTGACATGGACACCGCGGAGGAAGCCCTGTCCATCATCCCCGCCATCTGTGCCGGGGAAGGCCCCATCGGCGCGTTGCCCCAGGCCGAGCGCTTCCACTGGATTGTCGCGCCCCACAGCACAATCATTCAGGCGTCACCCGTCCACTGCGGGCGCTGCACCGACCCCGCGGCCGCGCTGGAACATCTGCTGCATGTACTGGTGCGAAGGCCGGGGGAGTGAGATGCAGAATAGGAACGCAGATGTTCGCAATGTCTGATTTCTATCTGTTTCGGCTATCGCCCAGCCCGTGAACTCGGCGGGCCGCGGCAAGCAGTTCCGAAATATCAGCCTCCTGCCCCGGCGCGGGGCCAAAAGGATCGCTGACGCCCGCGGGGTCCTCGCTGAGGGTGCGCAGGGTCGTCAGAACACAGTGGGGCAGCACATCCAGATTGTAGCCCCCTTCCAGCGTCGTCACCAGCCGCCCGCCGCACAGTTCCTCTGCCAGCCCCATCACCTCCTCCACCAGCGCGGCGTAGCCCGTCACGCTCAGCCGCTCCTGGGCCAGTGGGTCCATCCAGTGCGCGTCGTAGCCCGCGGAGAGCAGAATCAGTTCCGGCTGGAAGCGGCGGGCAACGGGCGCGAGTACCTGCTGGAACGCGGCCAGATAGCCCTCATCGCCCACACCGGGCGGCAAGGGCAGGTTGACAGTATATCCTTGGCCTGGCCCCGCGCCCGTCTCGTCCAGGCTGCCGCTGCCGGGATAGTAGGGAAACTGGTGGGTGTTGAAGACCAGCACAGAAGGGTCATCCCAGAACATCTCCTGGGTTCCGTTGCCGTGATGCACGTCGAAATCGACGATCAGCACCCGCTCCAGCCCGTGGGTTTTTTGCGCATGGCGGGCGGTAATCGCCACATTGCCCAGTAGACAGAAGCCCATCCCCGTGTGGGGCCGGGCGTGATGGCCGGGTGGACGGACGAGGGCAAAGCCGTTGTCTGCCTTCCCGTTCAGCACAGAATCCACTACCGCCAGCAACCCACCCGCGGCCAACAGACTGGCCTGCCAGGTCGCGCCCACCACATACGTGTCCGGGTCCACTCTACCGCCGCCCCGGGCCGCCATCTGTTCCAGCGCTGCCACATATTCGGCTGAATGAACCGCGGTGATGGCCTCAATCGCCGCGGGCTGGCTCTCCACCCGTCGCAGGCGCGCCAGAATGCCGTCGGCTTGCAGCCGTGCCCACGTGCCTGCCAGCCGCCCCGAATTCTCCGGGTGGCCGTAATAGGTGTGTTGCAGGTTGAAGGGGTCGTAGGCGAGGACGGTGGTCATCGGTATTTTTCTATTCCATTGCGACAGGTGCCTCTATCAGGAAAATTCAGGTAGCACCGAGGAAGCTGCTCGGTGTAGGCGGTGATTCTGCCTTTTATACTTCGTCAATTATTTCGTGTAGGGTTGTACCGTATGCAAACCGGGGATAAAAGCGTAGTGCTTCTGGTTGAAAGTGTAGAGGGGTACTTCCATCGTTACACCTGTCTGTGCGATAAGAACGTCCAATAGCCCGGCATTGTGACACAATCGATAAGTCACAAAGACATCCAATGCCCGGTCACAATCAGCCGGGGAAGGCCAGGCAACGCCAAACCCACCCAAATGTCGTCGGACTCGATTCTGTTCAACTTTGTTTTGACAGCCCTGTATAAGCTCCATCACGACGTATCCGGGCACGGCGATCTCTTCGGTCTCTGGCAAACTATCCAGCCATTCGGTTGCAGGTGGATAACCGCGCAGAAGATCGATCAGCACATCGCTGTCGACAAGTATCATTCTTGAATCACTCCGCGCTGTTCTGCCTGCTGGCGCAACGCCCGCGCATAAACAGCGCTGTCACTGATGTCAGCTCTCTCCCGCCACATGCCCAGCAGCCCGGAACGGCGTAGCTCTCTCACTGTCAGTGACTTGCGCTGTGCTGGAACTTCTGTTTGGGCCAAGAGAATCACTTCCACTGACTGTCCTTTTTTATAAGGAAGTCCGGTAAGCAACATTTCGCCATCTTTCGTCATTATCTGTTTCACCTGTATCGCTTCCATTCATCCCCCTCCCTTATACGCCCCATCAGCCATCTTCCTGATGGGTTCATTGTAAATCTCTCTATCTCCAACGTCAAACAACTTGAACGGGCCACTACTTTTCGGCCCATCTCGCTACGTGTAAAACCGCGGCCGAAAAACCCAGCCGCCGTCCCCCCGGAAGCGCAGGTCGAAGTCGTCTTCGCCCGCGCCCAACACTTGCAGACGGCTGTGATGCTGTATCGGTCCGGCAAAGTTCACGACCAGCGGTGGGGTTGTGTCTGCCTTGCCGCTGGGACCGGAGGTGCGCGCTGTGTGCAACGTTTTCCCGTCCCACAGGAGGGTAACGCCCCCTTCGCCCACGGGCAAATCCACCAGCGCCCACCAGCCCCAATCGTCGGGCCAGGCGCGGGCCAGGGTGAGGCCGGACTGATCCCAGGCGAGACTGGCAAGCGGAGACGGGGGGCTGGGGTGACGCTCTGCCGGGTCCCCAGTCTCCAATCCCCAGCCACCAATCACAAACTCGGCCTCGCTTTGCCAGCGCGCCTCATTCACACTATCGCTACTGTGTTGGGCGAGTTCGGTCGCGGCTTGCAGCGCGGCGGCAAAGTCGGCCAGGGCTGGGGGCTGATCGGCCAACTCCCGGCGGGCGCGGACGAGGACTTCGGCACAGAGACGCACGGCGGGGTAGTGTTCGGCCAAAGAAAATCCGTGGGGCTGGCGGCGCAGATGGCCCGCCAGCGCGGTCAGATAGGCCCGATTGCTGCGGGCCAGTGTGGGGGCAGCGTCGGTCTGGCTTTCCACATGCAAGGGCGGAAAGACGGGAGGCAACTGTCCGCTGCCCTTTTCGGCCAGACGGCGCAGGTGGTCCAGCAGAGAGCGACTGCGGGCCGGTTCGCACAGGTCAAAGGCTTCTATCAACGCGGGGACTGAACTCACCGCGCCGTCCGCGGGCGCGTCGCCCCCACGCAGGCGCACGAGCTGGCGGGCCGCATTCTGCTTGGCCTGATCCGCGGCCCGGTTGAACGCCGGGTCCGGTGTCCACAGTCGCCCCCGTTGGGTGATGCGTTGCCAGACGTTCTGGGTGAAATTGAAGGCCCGCTCGATATCCCGCTGGGCCAGAAAGCCGTTCCAGGCCATCTGTTCGCCCACTTCGCTGACAGTCAGAATCAGGGGTAAATCCACCTGGCCCGCCACCAGCACGTGATAGAGCAGGTGGGCGCGGGATTTATCGGGGAAGGTGACCCGGTCGGGCCGCCCCTCGGCCGCGCCAAAGACCCGCGTGCTCTCGGCGTTTTGCTGTTCGTGGACGCCTTTGGCCTGGCCGGGCAGACTCTGGGCCACCAGCAGGCCGTCCACCATTCGCTGCTCCAGCGGCTCGCCCCAGTCGATCTCCACGGCGATTTGCAGCAGCCGATCGCCCTCGGCCTGACATTCCAACTGCCAGAGAACCGCGCGGTCGTCGTTGCTGCCCAGGGGGGCATACGTCCGCTTGCTGACGATCACCCCTTCTGTGCCATAGATCGTCTCCTGATAGCCGGGGAAGAAGCGCACGGCCAGGGGCAGCACATCTTCCACGGATTCGGCGCTGATGCCTTTGCTGGTGTAGATGGGCGCGGCAATGGAGAGGGTGATGGAGCGGGCGTAGGGCCGATTTTGGCGGGGGAAGTCCAGGTCGTGGAGGTCGCTGTTGCGGTCGCTACGATAGCGCACGTCCGGGTTGGCGCGCAGAAAGCGGGCCGCGGGGTCGATGTCGTCGTAGTCGAAGGTGTCCGGGCGGTCGAGAATAGGGCTGATATTCACGCCTCTTTGACTCCCGCCATCAGCAGTCCCAGCCCCTCGCGGGTGGCGTCGCCCCGGTCAACAATGTCGATGATCTCGCCTTTGTACATCACCGCGATGCGGTCGGAGAGAGCGAGAATTTCGTCCAATTCGGAACTAACCAGCAGGACTGCTACGCCTTCATCCCGCTTGGCGACGATCTGCTGGTGGATGAATTCGATGGAACCCACGTCGATACCCCGGGTGGGCTGGGCCGCGATGAGCAGTTGGATGGGGCGGCTGAACTCCCGGGCCACCACCATTTTTTGCTGGTTGCCGCCGGAGAGACTGCCCCCGCTCAGATGGACAGACGGGGTACGCACGTCGAATTTTTCCACCAGGGCCAGCGCGTTTTTGTCGATGGCCGCCCGGTTGACGGTAATTCCTCGGGCGAAGGGCGGCTTGTAATAGGTGTTCAGCACCAGATTGTCAGCGATGGAATACGCGCTGACCATTCCGTAGGTGTGGCGGTCTTCGGGGATGTGACAGCTTTGGCCTTCTTCCGTCACCTGGCGCGGGCTGGCATCGGTCATCTCTTTGCCGCCAATATGGATGGAGCCACCTTTGGCTGTGCGCAGACCGGTGAGTACCTCCACCAGTTCGGTCTGGCCGTTGCCCTGAACACCGGCCACGCCCACAATTTCGCCGGCGTGGACAGCCAGGGAGACGCCTGCCAGGGCCGGTTCCCCCAGATCGGTGGAAGCGTGCAGGTCCGCAATCTCCAGTATGGCCCTGCCCGGATGGGCGTCGGACTTCTTCACTTCCAGGATCACCTCCCGGCCCACCATCAGGCTGGCCAGGCTGGCTTGGGTGGCTGTTTTGGGATCGGCCTCGCCGACGACTTCCCCCCGGCGCAGGACACCGATACGGTCCGCCACCCGCAGCACTTCCTTCAGTTTGTGGGTGATGAAAATAATGGCTTTGCCCTGTTTGCGCAGCAGGTCCATCACGGCAAAAAGCCCCTCGATCTCCTGGGGGGTGAGGACTGCCGTGGGTTCGTCCAGGATCAGAATGTCGGCCTGGCGATAGAGGGCTTTGATAATCTCCACCCGTTGGCGCACGCCCACAGGCAGGTCTTCCACCAGCGCGTAGGGGTCCACGGATAAATTGTAGCGTTCGGAAAGTTCAGTGATGCGGGCGGCCGCGGCTTCCCGGTTCAGGAAAGGGCCGCGCACGCTTTCGCTGCCCAGCATCACATTGTCCACGACGGTCATCACCGGGACCAGTTGGAAGTGCTGATGGACCATTCCAATGCCCAGGGTAATAGCGTCTTTGGGCGAATGCATCTGCACCGGCTTGCCATTGACAAGGATTTCGCCTTCTGTGGGCTGGTAGAGGCCGTAGATCACATTCATCAGTGTGGACTTGCCCGCGCCGTTCTCGCCCAGCAGGGCCAGAATCTCGCCCCGGTGCAGGGCCAGGTTGACGTTGCGGTTGGCAATGACGCCGGGAAAGCGTTTGGTAATATTGCGGGCTTCGAGTACGGGTGTTTGTTCCACGACAGGTTTGCTCCTGGCATTGACAGCGACGGGTTCTGTGCTATACTACAGACAGTGAGATCGGGTGGTCTATTGACGTCAGCGGTATCCATTCCGTGGCTGTAGGTAGACATCAGACCCCAGAACGAAAGGGGCCCCCGATCTTTTTCTATTGGATAATTTCCCGCAAATCCTGAAGTGTTATCGTTCGATCCACTTGAATCTTTCTTCGATAGCTTCCCCAGGCGAGAAGATGCGCACCAGATTTCTTTCCAATTGAGCCAATCAATACACTGGAAACAAAGTTATTCGACTACAGAAGTTCGACTTTTCTGAAAAGTCGAACTTCTACGCCCAAAAACTTTGTTGACGCTGCAATCAAAATACGACCAGGTGGGAAGAACGTCCGCCCGAATCCTCAATTTTGTTGCTCTGATCGATTTCAACTCTGTGCGCCATCTGTACACATCCCCTAATCCTCTACTCTGTCCCCCCCTCCGTCTCATAGACCTTGCCCTCGGCCGCGGGCGGACGCACCCGCCCCACAAAGCCGGAGACAGCCACAATCGTCACAATATAGGGCAGCATGGAAATAAACTGGCGGGGAACATTCGTCACCCCGGCCAGGAGCAGTTCGTTCTGCAGGGCCTGGGTGTAGCCGAAAAGAGTAGCCGCGCCCAGCGCGCCAAAGGGGTTCCAGTTGCCGAAAATCATCGCGGCCAGGGAGATAAAGCCCCGACCCGCGGTCATCCCCTCCTGAAACTGGCCCACTGCCTCCAGCACCAGATAGCCGCCAGCCAGCCCGGCCAGCATTCCGCCGATGGAGGTGTTGACGTAGCGGTAGCGGTTGACGTTGATACCCACTGTATCCGCGGCCCGGGGATGTTCGCCCACAGCCCGCGTGCGCAGACCCCAGCGGGTGTAGAAGAGGGCGATGTGGACCACCACCACCAGCAGCAAAGCAAGATAGGTGAGGGGCGGATTGTCGAAAAGCACCGGCCCGATCACTGGGATGTCCGCAAGGCCGGGAATGGCAACCGGCGAAAATTTGCCCTGGGCAATGGCATCCCGATCGTAGAGATAGGAGGATGTGCCCGCGGCCAGGATGATAATCACAGTGCCAGAGATAATCTGATCCATACGGAAGCGGATGGAGAGAAGGGCGTGGAGCAGTCCCATCAGCCCGCCCACAGCCAAAGCGATGAGCACGCTGAAAAGCAGGCTGCTCATCAACGGCCAGTGATTGGTATTGGTCTTGGCCACAAACCCGGCAAAGGCCCCGGCCAGCATCATTCCTTCGATGCCGATGTTGATAATACCGGAACGCTCACACAGAATCCCACTGAGTGCGCCCAGAACCAGAGGAATCGAGGCGCGCAGGGTAAAGTTGAGCGCGCTCACGCCAAAGAGCACCCGCAGCCAGGTGTATTGGCTCAGGGGTGTGAGGTTGACCAGCACAGCCATCACCACCAGAAATAGTGCGATACCAATCGAAACAAGTGAGGAACGTTTCCAGAATGTGCTACCCATAGGATCAGGAACCTCCCCAACTGGTGCCGAGGGATGTGGATTCGCTCTCCGTGGGCAGCCGTTTGATGCGGTAGAGGGCACGGATGATCATTGGCGCGGCTACAAAAGTCAGCACCAGCGCCTGGATAATCTGAATTATGTCGGCGGCTACGCCCGAATCGGACTGCATTTTGGCCGCACCCGCGTCCAGCGCGCCAAAGAGCAGGGACGACAGCACCACACCGAAGGGATGGGTCTGGCCCAGGAGCGCGATGGTAATTCCGTCAAAGCCGACCTGTCCGCCGAATTCTGGCGCAAATTTGTGGTTCAGCCCCAGGGTTTCTACCGCACCGGCCAGTCCGGCCAGCCCGCCTGCAATCCCCATCGTCAGAATGACCGTCCAGTTGACCCGGATGCCCGCATAACGGGCCGCTCTCATATTCTGGCCGACGGTGCGAATCTCGAAGCCGATGGTTGTCTTGTAGATCAGCCACCAGATGAAGACGACCGCGGCCAGGGCAATAAAGACGCCATAGTGAATGCGATAGGAGGGGTCGAAAAGATAGGGCAGCCGAGCCGAAGCCAGTACATCGGGCGTCTCGGAGATGGGGCCAGCCGTGCGATCCCAGAGCGGGCCGGGGGTCTGGCCCTGGGTTCCGCCTGCATAGACTGTCCACCCGGCAAAGAGCGCGGCCACATAATTGAGCATAATCGTCACAATGACTTCGTGCGCGCCGGTGTAGACCTTCAGAATGCCGGGAATCGCGCCCCACAGCACCCCGCCGATGATGCCAAAAATGATGGCCAGGGGCAGGTGGATTGCCATCGGCAGCCCTTCAAAATTGATGCCTATGAAGACGGAAAAGATTGTGCCCATGACAAACTGGCCCGACGCGCCAATATTGAATAGCCCCGCTTTGAAAGCCACAGCCACAGACAGTCCGGTCAAAATAAAAGGAATCATCTTGCGGATGGTGGTTGCCCAAGCCTTGGCACTGCCAAATGCCCCCTTAAAAAGACCGGTGTAGGCGGCCTGGGCATTGTCGCCGGAAAGATACATTACCAACGCGCCCGCCACCAGTGCGGTCAGCAGGGCCAAAACGGGGATGAGCAGAACCCGGAAAAGACGGACAAAACGGCCAGGGGAGGGCAGAGCAGGAGAAGCAGTCGCCATTGTGAATGTCCTGTTCTGGGGGAATTGGACAAAGCGGGAGGATCAGTAGTGCTGAACCCTCCCGCTTTTCCGAAATGTGAAGCGTATAAGAGTCGAAGAGGAATTTTTCTGAGAAGTTCCTCTTCTTACCAGCTAGTTGCCATATCCCGTGCTGATGGAGCCATCATCCAGACCGGCTTTGGTCGTAGCCAGCAGGTCTTTGACTTCCTGGGGAATCTCACTGTCGAAGTCGTGGAAAGATGCCAGACCCGCCGCACCGTAGACGTTGCCACCTGTGAAGCTGCCGTCGTGGGCTGCTGCGATCAGTTCGGCCACACCGGGCACAATCAGCTTCATCGCGCTGGAGATGAGGCAGGGCTGGGCCGCGGGGACGGTGTCCCACTGGTCCGTGTCCACGCCGATGCAGTAGAGACCCTCGTGGGTGGCCACTTCTTGCAGCGCGCCGTTGCCGGTGATGCCACCCGCGCCGAAGATCACATCCGCGCCCTGGTCAATCGCCTGCTTGGCTGTGGCTGCGCCCCATTCGGGGTCCACAAAGGCCTGGCTGATCTCGCCGGGGTGATAGGTGGAGATGACATTGATGTCCGGGTTGACCGACTTGGCCCCGGCAATATAACCTTCGTTGAAGGCCACAACCGGCGGAACCAAATCCGTGCCCAGAACCGCGGCAATTGTTCCGCTCTTGCTCAGGCTGGCTGCCAGCACACCGGCCAGGTAGCCCGACTGGTCCTCGTGGAAGATAAGACCGGCCAGATTGGGCAGCGTCTCGCCCTGGAACTGGTCCACACCGATGAACAGAATGTCGGGGTTGTTCTTGGCGGCTTCAATCGTTGCATCGCCCAGGGCAAAGCCGACGGTGACAATCACATTGTAGCCGGCGTCGATGAACTGACCCATATTGTCGGCGTAATCTTTGGCGTCCTGGGTTTCAATGTACTTCACGTCATCATCGGTCAGCCCCAAATCTGTCTGTGCTTTGAGCACGCCTTCCCAGGCGGATTGGTTGAAGCTACGGTCATTGACCCGGCCCACATCGGTGACGAGGCCAATTTTGAAGGCCGGTGCATCGGCAACAGCCTCTGCGGTGGGCGCGGCTGCCGCGCCGGGGTCTGCGGCTGGCGCAGCCGGGGCCGGGCACGCAGCCAGCAGCAGCGCACTGATCAACAAAAGGGCAAACAGCCAGGTAAAACGGGACGTTCGCATGGGCTCCACTCCTTTGGGGTATTGGTTGTATAAACTGGGGAAGAAGGCAAGCCGCGGCTGGAATTGCAGCCGATTGCAGCATGCCATCTCTGAGAAAAGCACTGGTATTATACCTGTGCCAGTAGTCACAGGCAAACCAACGACCGATTGACTTTATCCCTGGCCGACTGCTGTTGTCGTGGCCCCAATTCTCCTTTGGCACTGACCGCTTTGTGTTACGTTGCTCTTTGGAAGTGTGATATTATTGATGGCAGGAGCCTTGTGTGAAACAGACAATTGAACAATTCTTGGAACAACTCACGCACAATGGGTATTCGGAGAATACCATCCGCGCCTATCGGACGGATCTGTATCAATTCTCCGCCTATCTGGCCAGACACTATCCGCGTCAGCCGTGGCGAAGCGTATACGAAGCCGGACTCACCGGTTATCAGGACTGGCTGCACTCGGCTGGCCGGCGTCCGCCGACGATTGATCGAAAATGTGTGGCGGTGGGCAGATTTCTGGCGTTTGCGGGGTTGTCTATGGCCGCGTCTCAATCTGCCGATTCACCCGTGCCGGTTATGGCCGAAAACCCGATTTCTCCACAGATCAATTCGAGCATTCGGACACAGATCGAACGTGCCTTGTCCGAAATGGCCGGGTCTGCCTGGGCCAGCCGAGACCGGGCACTGATAGGGCTGCTCTATCACACGGCGTTGGGGGCTTCCCGGTTGGCTGCTCTGAACATTGGGGATGTAGACGCAGCAACAGGCGAGATCGTCTGGCACACAGCCGCCGGCCAGACCCAACGGGTTTCCCCCGGCCTATCGACTACGGCAGTTCAGGCCTATCTGCGCCAGCGCTCGACAGCCGCTGCTCCATCCCAGGCAGCGCTGCCGCTTTTTGTGAATCGACGGGGCAGCCGACTGACACGCCAGGGGATTTGGCTGATTGTGCGAAACTGGTCCAAAGCCGCGGGTATCCAGCCGTGGCTCACTCCTCGTTCCCTGCGGCAATTTGCGCTTAGCCAGCCCCTCGCGGCCAGTGGTTCCCGGCTGGTGCTGGACGGTATATCCGCCGCGATCTGATAGTCCTTTGTGCCCAACAATCATCCGTGCCCAAGCAACCATTAAAGTGAGCAATGTATACATCATTTTCTTTGGCCCAATACGACGAAGCTACCGCTTTTATCCGTTCTAAAATCTCCCAGACGCCGACAATCGGTCTGATTTTGGGCAGCGGTCTCAGCCCCCTGGCCGATGCTATCGAAGATGCGGTGCGCATCCCCTATGCCCACATCCCCCACTTTCCGGTCAGCACAGTGGAGGGCCACGCCGGGCAACTGGTGATAGGCCAACTGGCGGGTGTGACCGTCTGCGCCATGCAGGGACGTTTCCATTTCTACGAAGGCTACACACCCCAGCAGATTACCTTTCCCGTGCGGGTGATGCAGCGGCTGGGCGCGGTATCGTTGATTGTGACCAACGCGGCCGGTGGGCTGAATCCGTCCTTCCGCGCTGGCAATCTGATGCTCATTGAGGATCACCTCAACTTTGTGGGAATGGGGGGCAATCACCCCCTGTACGGGCCAAATTTGGATGCATTCGGTCTGCGTTTCCCATCTATGACCCGTGCTTATTCGCCCCGGCTGCGCACGCTGCTGTTGGCGGTGGCTGCCGAGTTGCAGATTCCTGTGCGCAGGGGCGTCTACGCGATGATCTCTGGGCCGAGCTTCGAGACGCCGGCCGAAGTCCGTTTTCTGCGCTTGGCCGGGGCCGACGCGGTGGGTATGAGCACCGCGCCCGAAGTAGTGGTGGCCCACCACGCGGGGATGGACGTGCTGGGCATCAGCAGTATTACAAATGTGGCGGTGGATACGGTTGACTCCGCCGCGGATACCACCCACTCGGAAGTGTTGGAAACCGGCGCGGAAATTGTGCCCCGGCTCACCCGGCTGCTGGTTGGAGTGGTGGGGAAAATGAAGGACTGATGGTGACTATTCAGCCGTCAGTCAGCCGGTTAGCAAACGTCGGTTGAGTAGCCTGGGGCAGTTTCCAGGCGTATCGAAACCAGTTTGCGGGTCTACCCGCTGAGTTTCGACACGGCCACAAACTACTGTGGCCTGCTCAACCGGCGCTGGCCTGAATAGTCACGACTGATGTACCTATGCAGGCTTTGGGTATGTCACACCTGGGCAGTTACGGACTGACAAACGGACTGGCAAACGGACTGACAAGATGAATGGGTGAGTTGGCCCGTCATTCATTCCGCCATATCTCACGACCAAACGCCCGCGCTTATCCGCTCGTTGCTAATTCGGTAAAGTGCCGTTATAATAGGCGCGAGTACTTCTACCTCCGCAGATCACAATTCCAACCCATCCGCCCCCCCAGGGCAACACAGGCTTTGTAGGAGACCCTTATGCTTCGCACAATCAGTAGAATTATTGTCGTGCTTTCTCTCGCTGCGCTGGTTGCAGCAGGCGTTGCGCTCTATCGAAACGGACTACCGGAACTGGCCGGCGCACCGGCTGACATACAGACCGGCCAAGCCAGCACAACCGAGCCTTTGGCCTTTTTTGGCGCGCTGCAAGTGGCCGAACCCCGCCAGGTTGTTGCGGCCGCGGGCGGGCAGGTGACGTCCCTGCTTGTTGAAGAAGGAGACAGTGTGACAGCAGGCCAGGAACTATTGCGCCTGGACACCACCAATCTGGACACGGGAATTGAGAAGGCTGAAATCGGCCTGGACCTGGCAAAGATCGCCCTGGCCCAGTTGGGCGAAGGCTCCAAAGAGAGCGAGCTGGCAACCGCCAAGGCCAATGTGGATGTGGCGAAAATCAATCTGGAAAAATTGAAAGAAGGGCCAACCAAAAGTGAGATCACAGCCGCCCAGAACTCTACCAACGCGGCTTGGGCGCGCTACAATGAACTCAAAGCAGGGCCAAGCCAAGCACGCATCGATCAGTTGCGGGCCAATATGGACAAAGCCCAGATCGCGCTGACAGAAGCCCAGCGCAACTACGACGAGATTGCCTGGCGGCCCGACATAGGCAAAACGCCCCAATCCGCGGCCTTGCAGCGGGCCACCATCGATTTTACAGCGGTCAAAGCTGCCTTTGACGAAGCGACCGCACCGGCGAAACAGTCGGACCTGCTCACCGCGCTGACCGCGGCCCAGCGTGCCCAGATATCCCAGGACGATCTGCTGGAGGGCGCGACCGACGCGGACATTGCCCTGGCCGAGGCCCGTGTCCTGAGCGCCCAGGCCGCTCTGGATCGGCTCGAAGAGTTGGCCGGAGCCAGCGACCTGGCCGCGGGGGAACTGCGGGTGCGCCAGGCCGAGATTGGGCTGGAAGAGGCCAAGGCCGCCAAAGCCAGAGCCAAAGTGACTGCCCCGATTGCGGGTGTCGTCACCAGCCTGAATGTTTCTTTGGGGCAGATGATCGGTGCTGGCTCGTCCGTGGCAGTTGTGGGTGATGTGGCCGCGCTGAAGCTGGTGGTCAATGTGCCCCAGGACGACATCGACCGGGTCAGTGTGGGCGCGTCTGTCACAGTTACCCGCTACGGCACAGACAAGACAGTGGACGCGACTGTCAAGCGCATCGCGCCTGTGGGCACGCCGGGCGCGGGCACAGCCACATTCCCCGTGACAATTATGCTGCCCACCGAGGGTGCTGACGGCTTTAGCCCAGGGATGCTGGTTTCGGTTTCTTTTGACGAAGCAAGCGAATAAGATTTTACAGGTAACAGAAAGGGGTGCTGGCAATATCCCCGCATCCCTTTCTGTTGCCACCGCAGCGGGCACGCATCCCCCTCGCTTGGCCCCCTTTCGTTTCCGTATCTTTGCTTATGCAATTCGGTATCTTCTATGAACATCAGTTGCCCCGCCCCTGGGACGACAACGCGGAACATCGCCTGCTGAAGGAAGCGCTGGAGCAGGTGCAATTGGCCGATCACCTGGGCATTGACTACGCCTGGGAAGTAGAGCACCATTTCCTCGAAGAGTATTCCCATTCCTCCGCGCCAGAGATATTTTTGGCTGCGTGCAGCCAACGGACCAAACGTATCCGGCTGGGGCACGGCATTGTATTGATGCCGCCCAGCTACAACCACCCGGCACGCGTGGCCGAGCGTATTTCCACGCTGGATTTGATCAGCGATGGCCGGGTGGAATGGGGGACTGGTTCGTCCAGCAGCCGGGTCGAACTGGAAGCCTTTGGGGTTGATCCGGCGTTGAAACACGGCATGTGGGAGGAGAGCGTGCGGGAAGCGGCACGGATGATGTGCTGCGCGCCCTATCCCGGCTATCAGGGCCAACACTTTTCCATGCCAATCCGCAATGTAGTCCCCAAGCCTCTGCAAAAACCCCATCCGCCCCTCTGGCTGGCCTGCTCCAATCGGGAGACAATCCGCGTGGCTGCCCGCAATGGAATGGGCGCGCTTACCTTTGCTTTCATCGATCCGGAGAATGCGCGCTTTTGGGTGGAGGAATATTACGAAACTTTTGAGAAAGAGTGCGTGCCCATTGGCCAGGCAGTCAACCCGAATGTGGCAATGGTGACGGGCTTTATGTGCCATCCTGACAGCGACGTGGCCGTGGCCAGGGGCGCGGAGGGGTTTCGCTTCTTTGGCTACGCGCTCAGCCATTTCTACATCACCGGCAGCCACACTCCGGGTCGTTTCAATCTCTGGGATGACTTCCAGCAGCACGCGCCCAAAGAATATGCGCCCACCGGCGGCATCGGCAACCCGGCCCAGGTGCAGGCCAATCTGGAAAAATTTGAAGCGATGGGGGTGGATCAGGTGATTTTTGTGCAGCAGGCAGGCAACAATCGCCACGAACACATCTGCGCTTCTCTGGAACTCTTTGCCGATCAGGTGATGCCCGTCTTTGCCAAACGCCACCCGGCCCGGGCCGCGGCCAAAGTCCAGCGGCTGGCACCGGCCATCGAACGGGCAATGGCCCAGGTGGCCCCTCTGCCTCTTGCCGACGAGGTAGCCCCGCTTCACGCCTACCCGGTGCTGGCCAGGCTGGCGGGCGAATCCCAGACCGATACATCGGCGGGCGACGATATGGTTTCCGCCATCAGCGGGCGGCCACAGTAAATGGCGGACGCAAGGATGACTGGCGTTAACCCCGGTTGAATTGGGAGCTAGGCTTGCCAAACGCGGTTCTGCGCACGCGCCAAAGAGGGTTCGGCGGAAATTGGCGGGCTGACCCCATTGAAATCCGCAGATGGCTGTGATACCCTACCCCTGCGCCGGGATTGTGCAAAGATACACAATCCCGGCCCCAATCGAAAGGTTCGTTGGCCCGGAGCACACGCCGGGCCGTCTTTTATCCAAAATCCCAAGGAGCTTCCATCCCTATGCGTACTTTGCAGTTCAAGCTTGTGCTCGTTTTGATCCTTCTGCCCGCGCTGCTGATTGGCGCGTGCCAGCCGCCCGCCGCGCCAGGCGGATCGGCTGCTGCCGCGGATACACCCACCCCTCCCGAAGAACCGGCTACACTGGTCGTCTACTCTGGCCGCAACGAAAATCTGGTCGGCCCGCTGATCGGGCAGTTCAAAACCGCCACGGGCATTCAGGTGGATGTGCGCTACGGCGACACCGCGGAACTGGCCGCGACGATTCTGGAAGAGGGGCAGAACTCCCCCGCGGATGTCTATTTCGGCCAGGACGCGGGCGCGCTGGGCGCGCTGGACAAGGCAGGCCGCTTTGTGCCACTGCCCCAGACAATTCTCGACCAGGTGGATGCCCGTTTCCGGGCCGCGGATGGCTCGTGGGTGGGGGCCAGTGGCCGGGCGCGGGTCTTTGTCTACAACACAGACGAAGTGGCCGAGGCTGATGTCCCCAACAGCATTTGGGAACTGCTCGATCCCCAATGGAAGGGCAAAGTGGGCTGGGCGCCGACGAATGGCAGCTTTCAGGCATTTGTCACGGCCCTGCGTGTGCTGGAAGGCGAGGAAAAAGCCGCGGAATGGCTGACTGGGATGGTCGCCAACGAGGCCCAGGTCTTTTCCAACAATACGGGCATTGTGGAAGCCACAGGCCGGGGGGAAGTCCAGTTGGGGCTGGTCAACCACTACTATCTCTACCGCTTTTTGGCCGAGCAGGGGGATAGCTTCCCAGCCCGCAACCACCACCCCAGCGCGGGTGACGCGGGGTCGATTATCAATGTGGCCGGTGTGGGCATTTTGGATACAGTGAAAAACCAGGCCGCGGCCGAGCAGTTCGTCAACTTTCTGCTCTCGGCTGAGGCCCAGGAATACTTCGCCAGCGAGACCGTCGAATATCCGCTGGTGGCCGGTATCGAAATCGACCAGCGGCTGACACCCTTGGCCGACATCAATACCCCGGACATCGACCTGAGCGACCTGGCCGATTTGCAGGGCACGCTGGAATTGTTGCAGGAAGCAGGCGCGCTGAAGTAGGGTGCTGTAGAGAAACCTGCCCAATTGGACTGGGATACGAATACAGAATGCGGGAGGATGCTTGTAGACACCATCCCGCATTCTGTATTTTTGGCGGGGGGAAAGATCACTATTACGCGCTGTCAGGAGACAAATTGTGGTGGATCAACCAGCCACTTCACCACAGCCTATCCCGCAGCGCGCTCGTAGCTATTGAGCATTACCGCAAAGTCCTGCGGGGGACATCCAAACCGCGCAGGTGGACGACCCGGTCGTCTTCCCGCCAGTCGGGCATCGCTTCGGTGAGCGCTGCGGTTGACCCGGTTGCCGCCCACACCCACAAAGGGCACATCTGTACATCTGTGGCCCCTGGCTATGCTACCATCAAGTCCATACGCGGGATTGAATTCAGCATACTCACCCGGCCTGCTATCACCCGTGAGAGCGTCCGGAAAGCCTGGGCGGTCGGGCTGTCGGGATGGGCTATGACCACCGGCTCCCCGCTGTCCCCTCCCATGCGCACATTGGAGTCAAGCTCAATGCGTCCCAGGAAATCGACATTGATCTTTTTCGCCGCGGCCGCGCCGCCACCGGTCCCGAAGACTTCCCCGGCCATATTCTCCACCACACCCAGAATCGGTACCTCCAACTGCTCAAAAGCTGCCGCGCCGCGCAGCGCGTCGGAGACCGAAACCATCTGGGGCATTGTCACAATAATCCCGCCGGTCAGGGGCGCAATCTGGGCCAGGGATAGCTGCGCGTCGCCGGTTCCGGGGGGCAGATCGATGATCAGATAGTCCAGTTCCCCCCAGCGCACATCGGTGAAAAGCTGTTGCAGCGCCTTGTGCAGCATAGGCCCCCGCCAGATCAGTGCTTTGTCCGCGGGCAGCAGAAAACCCATGGACATAAAGCGTACGCCGTGGGCCACCGCGGGGACCAGTTTGCCCTGTTCCACCGGGGGCGCGCCGGTCACCCCCATCATCATGGGAATATTGGGGCCGTAGATGTCAGCGTCCAGCAGCCCCACCTTTGCGCCTTCCATGGCCAGGCTGACCGCCAGATTGACGCTGACGGTGCTTTTGCCCACACCGCCCTTGCCACTGGCCACCGCAATGATGTTCTTGATGGGCAGATTCAACTTGCCAAAAATGCGGCCATCGCCCCGCACTTGGTGGGTGAACTGAATCTCCACCTTCTCCACACCGGGAACCAATTTCATGACCGCAGCGTTACATTCAGCCTCGATCTGGGCCTGGAGCGGGCAAGCCGGGGTTGTCAATACCACCTGAAAACTGACCACAGCTCCCTTGATTTGAATCTCTTTCACCATCCCCAATGTGACCAAATCCTGATGGAGTTCCGGTTCCTGGACAGTGCTAAGCGCGGCCAGTATATCTTTTTCTGAAATGTCCGTTTTGTTACGCCCAAACATAGGTTTCACATCCTTATTGGCTATAGTGCTTCCGTAGAATCACAGATATTCTAAAGATTAGATCATGGAAAACTACTACAATACCGTACCCGCTTACGGCGTCCTCTGTCAAAAAATGGACGGTCAACAAAAAGGGCTATTGCCGATGACTACTAAACTAATAAACCTCACTTTCATCCGCCTGTCCGGGACATTTGTCATATTTGCCATTCTGGTTTTGTGGCCTGGCGGTTTCATACACCTGGAGGCAAGCGAGTTGGACAATGACGTTCCCTCGCCGGAAACCCTGCACGGCTGTGGCGGCGCTGTCTTTGACAGCAGCAACCCGGCTTTCGAGCAAGAAGTGATCGACCGGATAAACCAGATTCGCCTGGACAACGGGCTTGCCCCTTTCAAGCGGGTGGCAAGCCTGACGGACGCGGCCCGCTTTCACGCGGTGGATATGTCCGAAGAGAACTACTTCTCCCACACCGGTCACGACCGCATCAACGGCGCGCTGGTTGAGTCGTGCAAGTGGAGTGACCGCCTGAAAACCTATTACTTTCCTTGGTTTTCTGCCTCGGAAAATATCGCGGCTGGTTATGCCAATCCCGCGGCTGTCGTCGATGGCTGGATGAACAGCCCCGGCCACCGCCGCAATATCCTCTCCCCCAACAATTGGGAGATCGGCGTGGGCTTCTTTGCTGGTACGGGCAGCTACCGCACCTATTGGGTGCAGGATTTCGGACGGCAACCGGACGTTTATCCGGTTGTGATCAATAACGAAGCAGCCACCACCGACGACGGTCAACTGACGCTCTACACCTATGGCGAGTGGGACGAAATACGACTGCGGGTGGATGGACACGAATGGAGCGATTGGCAGCCATTCGCCTCTTCCATCAACTGGGCTTTGCAGGAAACAGCCGGAACCCACGAAATCAGCGTGGAGATGCGGGGGGAGGGTGTGACTGCCCAGAGCAGCGACAGCATCGAACTGACCACCAGTACCCTCGCGCCCACACTCAACGATCTGCCCGATTCGCTCCATTTTATATACGAGACCGGTGCCGAAGCGCTGTTCCCCGCGCGCCACACCATTCAGCCTTTGAGCGGCCCCCTTCCGCCTGGATTCCACTGGCAGGTGGAGGCGAATGTGGGTTGGCTGCACTTTACACCAGCGCAGGGCAACGGGGAGGAAGATGTGGATATCTCTCCGTCGATGGATGGGGTGGTGGCGGTGGGCGCGGCCGAAGGCACACTTTCTGTCTCCCTGTGGGACGCAAATGGCGCGGTGATCGGCCAGCAAGACATTGTCGTTTCTCTGACTGCCGTGGAAGAGCGCAGCGCCGTCTTTTTGCCTGTGCTGCTCGGCCAGTGATTTTCCCCCCATATTCCCGCGCTTTGCCGCGCTTGCTTTGGTTCTCAATGGTTCGGTGGTAAGATAGCAGCAGAATCACACCGCCCTTGGGAGCCACCGCGAATGCAGTCCTTTTTGCCCTTTTCGTCTTTTGTCCGTTCCTCGCTTGCTGTCTTGACGATGGCACTCTTCCTCCTCAGCCCAGGACCAGCCCGACACATTCTGGCCGACAGCAACGGTCTTTCGGTGAACGGCGCGGATCCCACCCGCCTGGCCGGCGTTGTGGATATATTAGGAGTGGCCGATCACCCCGCCTTTCGTAAATGGCAACTCGATCTGCTGGCTCCCGGCGTGGAACCGGCCTTCCTGGCCCTGGGCGAGGAACGGCTGACCACACCCACCCACCTCACCAGCCTGGACACCCGGCTCTACCCCGACGGAACCTATCGTCTGCGCCTGCGGGTGGTACACAGCAATCTCAACTACGACGAATATTTTCTGCCCATTCAGATTGCCAACAGCGACCAGACCGTCTCTTTGCCCGCGGCTGCGTCCGCCGCGCCAGTGTCCGCCGCCCCCGCATCCAAAGGGCCTTTGCCGTCAACGGCAGCGGCTGTCTCTGCAGAGAATGGACTGGCCGGGAATGGATTGGCCGGAAATGCGCTAACCGGCAATGGCCTGGCAACTGTCTGGCGGGACGGCATTCTGTCTGTGCGCGGGGTAGCCGTCCATCCCGCTTTCCGCAAATGGCAGTTGGACCTGCTGATCAATGGCGACCCAAATCAGGCAAGTTTTCTGGCTGTTGGCGAAGAACCCGTACCGGTTGAGCAAGAACTGACCACCCTGGACCCCGCCAACTTTCCGCCGGGGCAGCACCAATTGCGTCTGCGAGTGGTATATACCCATCTGAATTACGACGAATATCTGCTCCCACTCCAACTGGGCAATGGACTCACACCTGTTTCGTCTGGGGGGCAGGGCCGCCTTCTAATCCGTGGCTCCGATCAGAATAAGGCTATTTATCTTACCTTTGACGACGGCCCCCATCCCCGCAACACACCGGGGATTCTGGAAGTGTTGGCCACATACAACGCCAAAGCCACCTTTTTTATGGTGGGCAGCCAGGCCCAGGGCCGGGGGCCGCTGCTCAAAGAGATTTACGACGCGGGTCACGGCATCGCCAATCACACGTGGGCCCACCGCAAATTGGGCAAAGCGGATTGGGATACTTTTGAGTCCGAAGTGGAGGCCACCACACAAGTGCTGGGCGCATACGCCAGCCGCTGTCTGCGTCCACCCTATGGCGATATGGGGAGCGCGCTCTCGGCCAATGCCGCCGAGGCTGGCTATACTCTGGTGTTTTGGAATGTGGATTCTCTGGACTGGAAGAATCAGAACCCGGATAGTATCGTCAGGGAAGTGATGACACACGTGAAGCCGGGTTCGATTGTTCTGATGCACGACGGCGGGGGCAACCGGGCCGGGACAATCGAAGCCCTGAAGACAATTCTGGCCGAACTGTCCGCGGATGGCTACACTTTCCCGGCCCTGTGCCGCTGAATATTACCCTTGCGCTGCGGC
Organism: Caldilineaceae bacterium; assembly: GCA_019637685.1. GTDB lineage: Bacteria > Chloroflexota > Anaerolineae > Caldilineales > Caldilineaceae > JACQGT01. The sequence goes on from JAHBVF010000004.1 coordinate 179,178, forward strand.
CAAATGTCTGTCTAAAAAGGCTGCCATTTTCGTAAAGCTGTCGATGCGGTTGTTGAGTTTGCTGATTTTGTGCCCCTCGTCCGCGTAGTGCAGAAACTCCACTGTTCCCCCATTGGCCCGCACCTTCTCCACAATCAATTCGGATTCAAAAAGCGGGACCCGCGGGTCGTTGTCGCCAGCGATGACCAGCAGCGGCATTGTGATCCGATCGGCCCGGTGGATGGGCGAGATGGCTTCCAGCACATCCCGGTGATGGGCCAGACTGCCGTATTCCTGCTCCCGGTGCGCCCGCCGCCAGGGGCTGGTGCGCTCCAGAAAGCTGACCCAATTGGCGATGCCCACCACATCGATCCCCGCGGCAAAGAGTTCGGGATAGCTGGTCAACGCGGCCAGCACCATATAGCCGCCGTAGCTGCGTCCATAGACCGCTACCCGGCTGCTGTCGATCTCGGATCGCTCGTGCAGCCAGTGTACCGCGTGCTTCAGATCGGCCACGCTGTCGGGGCGCTTTTCAATCTCGTCCAGGGTCGCGTATGCCCGGCCATATCCTGTGCTGCCCCGCACATTTGTGCCCAAAATCGCGTAGCCCCGGCTGAGAAAATATTGAAAACGCACATCAAAATCCGGGCGTAGCTGGCTGGTCGGCCCGCCGTGTACATAGAGAATGCAGGGGTAGCCGCCCGCGGGCTGGGGCGTTTGGGGCAGATAGTAGAAGGCGGGAATCGACAGCCCATCAAAACTGGGAAAGTGAATCAGTTCCGGGGCCACGAAAGAGCCGCTGTTCAGCCCGGCCTGGTCGCTTTGGGTCAGCCCGCGGGCAGTGCCGTCCGCCTCCACCAGCCAGACGTTCAGATTGGACTGGGGCGTCTGCACATCGCAGACAAGCGTCCCATCCATTTTGACTGAAATGTGGCCTATTTGCCCGCGCGGTAGACCGCCAACCCTGGCCCGTTCCCCGGTAGTCAAATCCACCCGCCACAGACTACTGTAGCCGCCTTCATTGTAGCTGTAGACCGCCGCGCCGTTGGCCGCGATGGCCAACGCTTCCATCTCGCCATTGCCCGTATGGGTGTCGGCATTGACAATCTCTGTCAATTTACCGCTCGCCATCTCCAGTTGGCAGAGCGCGCCCCGGTCGTGGGTGCGGTCGCTGAGCAGATAGACGCCGTGCTCCGGCCAACGTATCTGTTCGTAGCGGGCAACGGGTGTGCCAGCGGTCAGCTCCTGTGTAATGCGCGGTCCGCCATCTGCCTGCAAATCGATGAGAAAAAGCCGATCTTCCAACGGTCCTACGGACTGCCGGGTCAGCACGAACTGCTCGTCGGGTGACCAGGCCATCACCTCCTGATTGCCCGAAAGCTCGCAAAGCAGACGAACCTCGCCATCTACCACATTCATTTGAAAGAGGTCGAAGTCCACGCCGTTGCGCGCGTTGGCCGCATAGAGAATACGCCGTCCGTCTGCGCTAAAGCCGCCGAAACGGTGGATGGCGTTGTCGTCAACTGTCAGCCGGCGCACGTCGTGGCCGCCCGCGCCGCCATAGCCACTGATCAGGTAGAATTGCTGGCGCTCGTTGCCGCCCACATCTCCCACCGCCAGCAGATGATCCTCGCCGCCCGTGCCGTGGACTTCCCACACTTTGTCGGCAAAAAAGGTGAGCTGGCGGGGCCATTCGCTGCTGTTGGGCGCGGTGGACGCGCTCCACACTTGCAGGTTGCCGGTGATGTCGCTCAGAAAGGCAACCCGGCTGCCGTCGGGCGACAGGACAGGCATCTGAGCGCTGCGGATGTTGAGGTAGCGGGCAAAATCGGTCATTGGAGGTGATCCTTCTGTTTATTCGTTGTTGGAAACAGGCGTAGCCATCAACAGGCCGGGTGTGGGCGTTGCCGTGAAAATGGGATCAATCACAGCGGGCGTAAGCACGCGGGTGGGCACACGGCCTGCGTTGGGTGTGGCGGTGGCCGGAGCGGATTCGGGCGGGCCACCGGGTGTCGCCGGGCCTGGCGAAGGCTTGGGTGTGGCGGTGGCGTCCGCGTCCATCAGCACCGGCGCGCGGGTCACTGGTGCTGGGCCAGGTGTGGCTGTGGGCGGTGTGGCTGTGGGCGGCGTAGATGCCTCGATCCGCGCCAGCAAGGGCTGAACCGCCTGAACGACCCCGTCCCGCACGGCCACAATCTGTTCCGGGGCCACCAGTGCCACAGCCACAATCGCCAGCAGAATCAGCCCCACAAAGAATTGGCGTTGGCGGTTCAGCGGCTTCAGCGCGTTGGGTTTCTCGTAGTTCAGCCGCCCGGTGCGCGCCCATTCCACCAGCCGGTGCTGGTCCACCAGATGGATGGGCTTGCCCTCGGCCCAACGCCGGGCCGCGGCGGTCACGCTGCCGGTTGTGACCAGATACGCTTCGACCGCGCCCGTGTGCAGCATCACCCCGTAGAGGTCCCGCACCACTGGCTGGCCCACGCTGCCCTGATAGCGCTTGCACTGGACGACCGCCATCCGTCGCCCCTGGCGCACGATCAGATCGATGCCCTCGTCCGCGGAGGCCTGGGTGTCTTCCACCCGATAGCCCCGTGCGGCAAAGAGCGTGCCCACATATTTTTCAAAGGCGATGGGGTCCATCGCCTGGAGTTTGCTTAAGCGCATACTTATTGCTGATTGAGGATTGTGTCCAGCGCCTGGCGCACGGACGGATAGTCCCGGTCCGCCCAGAGCCAGTTGAGGTCGATCCAGAAGCCGGGCACCGTTGCACTGTTCAGAATGCCCTCGGCGCTGGAGGCGTGGGGGCGGAAACGGCCTTCCTGAAGCTGACAAAATTCCGAACCCGCGGGGCCGTAGGGATCGATCAGCCAATACTCGCGCACACCAGCCCGCTCGTAGGCCCGCATCTTCGACCCCCGGTCATTCTGTGCCGTGCTCGCGGAGAGAATCTCAATGACGAAATCTGGCGCACCGAGAATGCCCTTTTCGTCCACAATGTGCAGCCGGTCCGTCGAGATGAAGAGAATGTCCGGTTCCGGTGCGTAGAAGCGTTCCAATTCGACCGCTGTGCGCGAGCCGAATACTTCGCCCAGTGTGCGTTCTTCCACATACATTCTGAGTAGTGTTGACAGGAATCCTTGCATACGTTCGTGGATTACCAATGGCGGAGAAGGCATAATCATCACTCCATCGATCAGTTCAGCTTTGCGGTCTTCGGGCGCGTCGCGAAAGAAATCCGCGGCGGTCATCCGCTCCATCACTTCCACGCGGGATAGGGTTTGCATCGCTCTACTCGCCTCCCACTTCACATCACCATCTCACACTGGGCTGATTATAGCACAGGTGACTGCCTGTTTCGTCACCCTTCCAGTTCCACACCGGCCAGTTGCGCATAAATTTTCACAATCGCGGCGTCGTCCATACGTCCCATCCCCTGGGCCGACGCGGCCAGAAATAGCTGATGGGCCACCGCGGCCAGGGGCAAGGCCAGTTTGTTGGCTTTGCCCGCTTCCAGCACAATGCCCAAGTCCTTGCCCCAGATGTCCACAGCGCTGGCCGGTGTGTAGTCGTTGTCCAGAATGTGCTGGCCCCGGTTCTGGAACATCCACGAGCCGCCCGCGCTGGCGCAGATGACGTCGTACATCTGCTGGGCGTCGATGCCCTGTTTGGCTCCAAAGACGAAAGCCTCGCCCATCGCGGCCAGATGGACACCGGCCAGCAGTTGGTTGATGCTCTTCATCACCGACCCCAGACCGGGCGCGTCGCCCATGCGGTAGACATTGGCCGCCACCGCGTCCAGTAGCGCGCTGCATTTTTCAAAGACCGAAGGGCTGCCCGACGCCATTACACTCAGCGCGCCCTCTGCCGAGCGCACGGGTCCGCCGCTGACCGGCGCGTCCAGCATCTCCAGTCCCATTTCGCTCAACCGTTCGGCGGTACGGCGGGCGAAGTCGGGGGAGACTGTGCAGGAAAGCATCACCACACTGCCCGCGGGCAGTGCTGCCGCGCCGCGACCCGCGCCAAAGAGCACATCCTCGGCCTGGGCCGCGTTGACAACCATCACAATCAGCACATCCGCGCCGCTGGCAGCCTCGGCCACAGTGGCCGCGGCGTGGCCGCCCGCATCCACCAGCACCTGCACCGCGGCGGGCGCGATGTCATATCCCTTCACCACAAAACCGGCGCGCACCAGGGATTGGGCCATGCCCATCCCCATCGCGCCCAGTCCGATCACTCCAACAGTCTGTGACACAGTTTGCCTCCTGAAATGGGTTCTAACGTGGTGCGTAGTACGTGAACCGATATCACTTTCAGTCCGCGCACTACGCACCACGAAAATTGTAGACAAATGTACGCTGCCGCGTCGTAGACTCTCCTATTCCTCAAAGAGCGACTGCCGGGCGTTGAAATAGGGCTTCTCAAAGAGCAGCTTCTGCCGGGGCGTCAGTTCCACATCTGTTGGCGGCTGGACGTAATTGCCACCCCAGGACTGCTGGCCGGGGCTGTATTTGTAGAGCAGAGAGCGGCGCTGGTGGCTGGCTGTCCAGGGCGCGGTGCCGTGGGTCAGTGCTTCGGTGAAGATGACCAGCGAGCCAGCGGGCGCTGACGGCACAACCACCGCCTCGTGGCCGATGTGCTCCTCCTTCACCTGCTCCGGGCAGGGATAGTTGGCCTTGTGGCTGCCGGGGATGGCGCAGAAGCCGCCGTGTTCTGGCCCCGTATCGGCCAGATTCCAGGAGACGACGGTCAGCCCATTGTACATCTGGCCGTTGCGGAAATGGTAATATTCCGGCGGGTCATAGGGTGTGGCACCGCCGTGCAGGTTCAGCCGCTCGGTCCCGGCCCGCATATAAATGCCGTAGTAGTGATCCAGACGAAAACCATCGCCCAGAATTGTTTTGAGGATCGGCATCAGCCGCGGGTGATCCAGCAGCGCGCAGAAGGCTTTGTCCCAGTTGAGAAAGTCGCCAAAGCGGGCCGAGTTGGTGTCGCCGCCGGGGCCGGATAGATTCTGGGCATCGATCAGCCGGTTGAGTTCGGCCACTTCAGCGGAGGAGAGCACATCCGGGATAATCAGATAGCCGCGTAAATCGAAAAGGTAGCGCTGTACTTCATCCATGCAATTGCTCCTGTGGGGGTGGTAGGGAGGAGAATAGATACTGGATAGATTGTAGCCGAAAACGGGGAAAGATGCACCTGTGGTAGAATAGCCGGACGCAACTCTCCATCAACCCCACAGCGAGGAAAAATCCAATGGCAGACAAAACATTGCAGGGCAAAGTGGCGTGGGTGACCGGTTCGTCCCGCGGCATCGGTCGGGTGATCGCCTCCCATCTGGCGGGGCTGGGCGCGCAGGTGGCCGTCCACGGCACATCGCCCACCTCCACCCGGGCCTTTGGCGAAGCCGATTCGTTGCAGGCTGTGGCCGACGCCATTGCCACGGAACACAACACAGATGTGCTGGCTGTCCACGGCGATCTGACCGATCCGGCAGTGGTGACGAGTCTGGTCGAACAGATTCGGGCACGCTTTGGCCGTGTGGACATTCTGGTCAACAACGCGGGGGGCGACATCGGCGCGCAGGGGGTATTGGGCGAGGGGGGCGGCAAGCCCGTTCACAACGACGCCATCGAAGTTTCCCTGGAGGACATCCGCACGGTCATCGACCGCAATCTGATGACCTGCATTCTGGTCTGCCGGGAAGTTGCGCCGGAGATGCAGGCGCGCAAGGCGGGGCGGATCATCAACATCGGCAGTGTGGGGGGGCTGGCAGGCCGGGGGCAGGGCGTCATCTACGGCGCGGCCAAAGCCGCGGTCCATCACTACTCGCGCTGTCTGGCCGACCAGCTACGCGCCGACAATGTGACGGTCAATGTCATTGCGCCCGGCGGCATTGTCACGCCCCGTTTCCTGGCCACCCGCCCCATCGACCAGAGCAAAGTGCAGGAAGACGGCACGCTCATCCGCTATGGCTGGCCGGAAGAGATTGCCGCGGCTGTGGCCTTTCTGGCTTCCGATGGCGGGTCGTATGTCTCCGGCCAGGTGTTGCGGGTGGACGGCGGGATGCAGCTTTGGCCGGCGTAGGAACGGACGGCTGACCGCGGACCACAACTCATCGCACATTCCGCGGTCGGTGGTCAGCCGTCCGCGGTCGTCTCTCGCAACACCTCTTCCAACATCACCAGCGCGTCCCACATCGCGGGATAGCCCGCGTAGACGGCCACCTGAAAGAGCGCCTCGAAGATTTCTTCCGGTGTCGCGCCGTTGTTCAGCGCCATCTGAAAGTTCAGACGCAGGGCATTCACCCGGCCCAGCCCGGCCAGGGTGCAGATGCTGCACAGGGAACGGGTCTTCAGGTCCAGCCCTGGCCGCGCCCAGACCCGACCGCCCACCACCGAAACCACTTCTGTCTCGAAGTCCGGGCAGACCGCGGCGAAGCGGGCCAGCAGCGCGTCGACGCGTTCCTCCCCCACCATCTGGCGGAACTGGGCGTAGCCTCGTTCGTAGTCGGTCATTGGGTTCTCCCGTAGGATGCAATCAACCAATGAACCAATCAACCAGATAACCGGTTGATTGGTTGACTGGTCTATTTCGACGGTTTCAGCCGCTTCAACAGTTCATCGTTGCTTTTGGTCTGGTCCAGCAATTTGAGCAGCCCATTCATCGCGGCTTTGGAATTGCCGCTTGCCAGCCAGCGGCGCAGGGTCGCCAGCCGGGCCATCTCATCTTCGTTGTAGAGCAGATGCTCCTTGCGGGTGCTGCTGACCTGAATGTTGATGGCGGGGAAGATGCGCGCCTCGGCCAGCTCCCGGTCCAGGACAATCTCGCTGTTGCCGGTGCTTTTGAACTCCTCATAGACGTAGTCGTCCATGCGCGAGCCGGTCTCAATCAGCGCGGTGGCGATGACCGTCACTGATCCGCCCTTTTCGATGTTGCGGGCCAACCCAAAGAAGCGGCGGGGCAGTTCGATGGCGCTGGCATCGATGCCGCCCGACATTGTGCGCCCGGAGAGTGCCCGTGTGCCCCGACTGCCGCCGTGGAGATTGAAGGCCCGCACCAGCCGGGTGATACTGTCCATCAGCACCACCACATCCCGGCCACACTCCAGCTCACAGCGCACGTGGGCCATTGTCAGCTCAGCCAGCGCCGTGTGCGCGTCCGTGCCCTGATCGTTGGAGCTTGCCAGCACTTCCGCCTGCACAGCCCGGCGGAAATGGGTCACTTCCTCCGGGCGCTCGTCGATGAGGAGCAGGATAATCCGGGTCTCCGGTTCTTCCGCCCGGATGGCGTTGGCAATCTCTTCCAGAATTTGGGTTTTGCCCGCCTGGGGTGGCGCGGCAATCAGCCCGCGGGTGCCTTTGCCGATGGGCGCGATGAGTTCCACCACCCGCATTGTCGTATTGCTGCCCTCGCCCAGACGGAAGCGCTGGCTGGGGTCGATGGCGACCAGTCGCTCGAAGGGTGTGCGTTTTTTGAAATCTTCCGGCGACAGGTCGCAGACTGACTCGACTGTCGCCAGTTCGGGGCCGCGCTTGCCGTCCCACACAGTGCCTGTGACCGTCGCGCCGTTGACCAGCCCGTACTGTTGGATGGTTTTGGCCGACACGGCCGGGTCATCCGGCCCCGGCTGAAAGGAGAATTCCGGGTCGCGCAGAAAGCCGCCCTTGCGCGGCTGGCATTGTAAGACACCGCTAACTGTTGAGGACATAAGTAAACCATTCGTGTGAGAAAGATTTCAACGCAAAGATGCAAAGACGCAAAGGAAGAAGTCTGTCTTTGCATCTCTGCATCTTTGCTCCTTTGCGTTGAGTTTTATTTCTATTTCTATTCCCGCCACCTGTAGTGAGGCTGCCAGCCCAGGACCGCTTTGGCCCGGCTGTTGTCCACCAGCGCGCGGAAGGGGTCCCGCGTGTACTCATCTCCGCCCCGCCACTCGACGTCCGGGTGAATTTGGGCAGCCAACTCGCGGCTGCTGGGGCCGGAGGTCATCACATCATCCGCGCAGAGCAGCAGGCGGGCGTGGCCGGGATCGGGACAGGTCAGCCCCAGCACCGCGGCCGCGGCCACATCGCGCACATCGCAGAACGCGCCGTACTCCCAGATGGGTGTGTACTCGCGTTCGGGATTCTCGGCCCAGCGCTGGCGGACGTGGGCATAATTTTCCGGGAAGCAGACCCAGGGCGGGCGCAGACAAATGGTTGTGATGCCCGAACGCCGGGTGAAGAGGCGACACATCTCCTCGCCCAGATATTTGGAGAGCGCGTAGGGGCGGCCCGGTCGGCAGGGGTGGCTTTCGTCGATGGGCAAGAAGTCCGGCACAGACTCGCCGATAAAAATGCCCATTGCGTTCACACTGCTGAAACTGACGATCCGGCGGATGTCCAGGGCCTCGGCAGTGGTGAGCACGTGCCATAGCCCCTGCAAATTGACGTGCATCACATCGTTGGGGTCGTCCTTGGGGTCGGCCAGCATCGCGGCCATGTGGATGACCGCGTCGCAGCCCTGGGCCGCGGCCCGCACCGCGGCTGGGTCGCGGATGTCGTCGCCCGCGGCCACATCAAAACCAACGACAGTATGGCCCGCTTCTTCCAACCGGGCCTGGACATAGCGGCCAATCCGGCCCTGACTGCCCGTGACAAGAACTTGCATTGGATTCTCCTTTTTGTTATTTGTGCCAGCTTTTCATTCCCAGTATACTGCCAATAGGGTTCTACTGGAGAAAATCCAATGTATCGACTTGCTTTTGCAAAACCTCTGATATTTTTGCCGCAGACTCGAAATGATTAATCGACCTTTTCAGCAGACTGCATCAATTCCCTATGAATGGCACCGCCGGATGCGTATGAGGCCAAGTGGTTCTCACTCAGCCCGATTGTCGTCTTGCGTAATGGTTGAAAGACACAGCGCACTTTACGACCCGGGCTGACACAAAGAATGCCAATGTTATAGGCACGGCAGTCCTTGAGAAGCAGTTGTCGGTTTCCGTCAGAAAGACGATTGAATAGGTCAGTTGACAGGGCAATCCACTGTTCATTCGCTGGATACTTGCGGATTTGGTCTATAACGCCAGTAGTCCGATAGGCTTTATTTTCGGCAGTTATCAGTGTGTAAACGAACATTCCTATTAACGGAATTGCGATTGCCAGCACCCAAAACCAGAGGGTGTTATCGATCAAAGTTCCCAAATATATTCCCAAAATCAAACAGAGTATACCAACTGTGAGAATGTGGAATGCCCATTTTCTGTCGGAGTAACTGGCGGAGATGCTTTTCCAAGTTCGAGATGATTTTGCTTCCAGACTTGCGGTGTAAATTTCACCACTCTGCTTGAGGATGGCAACCAGGCCATCAGCTCGACCAAAATATTTAACAATGCTTGGATTGAGCCGGACTTCCGCACGACAAGTGGCTGCGCAAACGTCCGTTTGATTACTTAACTCGCGTAAAAGCCAAGCATTCGCTGTCTCCTGAACGTATTTTTCGTTTAGTTTCCCCCTTGGCATTGTGCTTACCTCTAATTTCACTGTTTGCTATATTCTTGCGAATTATTCTACAACACTGAATCACCCATACAAACCTTACTCGCGGACAAAACTCAATGCAAACCTTTGACACAACCCTGTATGTATTTGAAACCAGTTTTACCAGCAGCACACAATATTCAGCCCCTATCCGGGACATTGTCCTCACTTTTACCTTCACCGGGCCGGGGGGGGCGCGGGCGGTGGTTCCCGGCTTTTGGGATGGCAACGATACCTGGCGGGTGCGTTTTTCGCCGCCAGCCCCGGGCGAATGGCACTACACTTCCCAAGCCAGCGACGCGTCCAACGCCGGTCTGCACGGACAATCGGGCACATTCGCCGCGCCGGAGTACACCGGCGATCTGCCCCTCCTGGCCCACGGACCCATCCGCGCCTCTGCCGATGGAACCCATCTGATCCACGCCGACGGCACGCCCTTTTTCTGGCTGGCCGACACTGCCTGGAACGGCGTGCTCAAAGCCCCGCCCGCGGATTGGGACGAATATCTGGCCGAGCGCCGGGCACAGGGCTTTACCGCCGTGCAGTTTGTGATCACCCAGTGGCGGGCCTTCCCCCAGGACGCCGCGGGCGAACTGGCCTTCACCGGCACGGAAGATATCCGCATCAACCCCGCGTTCTACCACCGCTTCGACGACAAAGTGGCCGCCATCGCCCGGGCCGGACTGGTCCCATCGCCGGTGCTGGTCTGGGCCTGCACGCCGAACGACCCCGGCTATTACCTCTCCGCCGCGGACTGTACAACCCTGGCCGCCTACGAAGTGGCCCGCTACGCGGCCTATCGCCCCATTTGGATTCTGGGCGGCGACGGCGAATACCGGGGCGAACACAGCCAGAAGTGGAAGGAAACGGGCCGAGCCGTCTTTGGCGACAGCGGCGCAGAGCCGGTGACAATGCACCCCCGGGGCACAAGCTGGCCCGGCGAAGATCTGCGGGACGAAAAGTGGCTGACCTTTCACAGCTACCAGAGCGGCCACGGGGACAGCGACGAGACTCTGCGCTGGCTCCAATCCGGCCCGCCCGCGGCCAACTGGAACATCGAACCGGTCAAGCCGGTCATCAACCAGGAACCCAACTACGAGCACCACCTGGCCTATCAATCCCGCCGGCCCATCAGCGCCGTTCAGGTGCGCCGTGCCCTCTACTGGAGTCTGCTCGTCTCCCCCACCGCGGGCGTCACCTACGGCAATCACGGCATCTGGCCCTGGATGGAAGAGGCGGGTGTGCCCGCGGATCACCCCAACAGCGGCGTGGCCCCCACCTGGCGGGAAGCCTTGCAGAGCGAAGGCGCGGCGGGCGTGCGCCATCTGGCTGCCCTCTTTGCTGGACTGGACTGGCCTTCTCTGCGCCCGGCCCAGCAACTTCTGGCCCAGCAGCCCGGCGACGCGGACCCCAACCGCTTCATCGCCGCAGCCCAGTCCGCAGACGGCCCAGTCGTCGTCTACACACCGGGCGATCCCATCCACCTGACCCGTCCCCTGACCGACGCCCGCTGGTACGACCCCCGCACAGGGGAATGGACGAATGCGGGCAACGGCGCGGAGTTTACGCCGTCGGATGGGGAAGATTGGGTACTGATTGGTTGAGTAGTTGATTGGTTGATTGAGTGATTCGGTTGTGCCGACTCTTCGGCTTGCCAATCAACCAATCACCTGTCACTCGTCGTTTCACCTCATCTGTCCACCCAATGTCACGTTCCAACACAGGACACTGCGATGACAACTCTCTCTCCCACCCTCCTCCGCTACGGCAGCGAAGACGACCTGCCGGAAGTGCTGCCCCTGCGCGCCGGGCCGCTTTCGCTGATCTACACCGGTGGCGATCTGCGCTACATCCGCGTGGGGGATGGCCCGATTCTACACCGGCTCTACGTGGCCGTGCGCGACCACAACTGGGACACAATCCCGGCGGAACTGAACGATTGGGCCATCGACGACCGGGGCGACAGTTTCCGCATCTCCTTCCGCGCCCGCCACAAGCGGGGGGCGATTGACTTCGCCTGGGACGGCAGTATCAGCGGCGACAGCGACGGCACTGTGCGCTTCGAGATGGACGGCGAGGTGCTTTCCGACTTCCGACGCAACCGCATTGGCTTCTGCGTCCTGCATCCCGGCAGCCTGGCGGGACAAGCCTGCACCGCCGAGCAGACCGATGGCCGCATCGCCGAGGGCATATTCCCGGACGCCATTTCACCCCACCAGCCCTTCTTCGATATGCGCGCCATCAGCCACGCGATCGCGCCCGGCGTGCAGGCTACTGTGCGTATGGAGGGCGACACCTTCGAAATGGAGGACCAGCGCAACTGGACCGACGACTCCTACAAAACCTACAGCACGCCCCTGGCTCTGCCCTTCCCGGTGGAGGTGAAGGCGGGCGAGCGTATCCATCAGGCGGTGACGATTTCGCTGAGTGGAGAGGTTCACCGCGAAGGCGCGGAGAGCGCGCAGGCTCGCGGCGGGGTACAGGTCAGCGTCGGCGAGAAATCGGTGGGGCGGCTGCCGTCGATTGGGCTGGGCGTCTCCAGTGTCGGACCGATCCCGGATAGTCAGGCAGAGCGTCTGCGAAAATTGCAGATCGCCCATCTGCGCGTCGATCTGCGTTTGGACGATCCCGACTACGCCGCACAGTTGGACCGGGCACAGGCCGAAGCCGAAACGCTGGGCGTGGGGCTTGAAATCGCTCTGCATTTGGGCCAAGACCCGGAGGGACAGTTGACGGCCCTGCGCGGGCTGCTGGAAAGAAGGCGTCCTGTGGTCGCCCGCTGGCTTATCTTCCGCCAGGGTAAAGCCAGCACGCCGGCCCAAACGGTGGCACTCGCCCGCACGCATCTCTCCGATCTGGCGCCGACTGCCCCCTTCGGCGGCGGCACAAACGCCTATTTCACCGAACTCAACCGCAACCGCCCCCAGGCCGATGCGTTCGATCTGGTCTGCTATTCCATCAATCCCCAGGTCCACGCCTTCGATAACCTGTCACTGGTGGAAACGCTGGCCGCCCAGGCCGCCAGTGTTCACAGCGCGCGGGGTTTTGTGGGGGATCGCCCGATTGCGGTCACGCCGATAACCCTGCGCGCCCGCTTCAACCCCAACGCCACTGGCCCGGAAGCCGATCCCGTGCCAGGCACGCTTCCGCCCTCCGTAGACCCGCGTCAGATGTCCCTCTTCGCCGCGGCCTGGACGCTGGGCAGCCTGAAATATCTGGCCGAAAGCAGCGTCGCCAGCGCCACCTATTTCGAGACTGTGGGCTGGCGGGGTGTGGTGGAGAGTGAGACCGGTTCACCCGCGCCGTTCCCTTCTCTGCCCGGCGCGGTCTTTCCCGTCTATCACCTGCTGGCGGATGTGGGAGAGTGGGCAGAAGCGGCGGTGCTGCTGCTGGTCACAACCGAACGGTTGGCAGTGGATGGGCTGGCGTTGGAGCGGGAGGGAGCCAGGCGGATTTTGCTGACGAATCTGACGAACGACGAGCAGCGGGTGACGGTAGGCCACGGCGGGGCGAGCGGCTGGCTGCGGATGCTGGATGAGACGAACGCGCAGGCGGCAATGGAGCAACCGGAACTCTTCCGCAAGCACCGAGGGCGGCGCATCCCCTGCACCGGCGGCGTCTCGGAAGTAACACTCCTGCCCTACGCCCTCGCCCGGTTGGATGTGGGGTAGGTGCCAGGTAGTGCCGATTTGAATCGATGCGAGAGAAGATTAGTGAGCGCTGATTGGGTAGCCGAGTCTTCGAGGCGTATCGAAATCAAGCGAACGAGTCTACGCGTATACCCGCTTGTGTTTCGATACGGCGAGCAACAGCCCTCGCCTACTCAACCGGCGCTGGCCTGGCGCCAGATTTCCCCACCCCCACAACCGTCACCGTTCCCGGCCCGCCCGCTCCGCCGTCGATGACGATTTCCGCGTCGATGAATGCCCGGATGACATCGGCGTTTGTGAGCAGATGCTGGGTGATCTGCGACGTGCGAAAGACAGATTTCTCAGCGGCCAGGGCCAGGGGGACAAGAATTTGATCGGCCAGATGAGGATCGACGGGCGCGCCGTCCATGTGGTGGGTGAGCAGAGCCTCGCAGGCTTCGTCAGCCACGGCATCGGAGGGTTTGCCCTGTTTGCCCAGCGCGGAAAAGCCCGCCCGGCAATTTTCGTAGTGGGCCGTGAAGAAAATCCCCGCGCCCGGCCCTGGGCTGCGCACCCGTTCCGCTGTGATGGACGCGGGTAGCTGGGCCTGCTTAAGCACATTCGTCGCTCGGCTGCTGATGCGCTGGGCGATGTGGGCGGGTAACTCCGCGGCCACACCCACGCCAGAGACCCTTTCCAGCGCGCCCCGTTCCTCCAATAGCAATGGACGCAACGGCTCGGCCACAGGCCGAATCGTCACCTGCAATTCGCCCCCGCCCACCGGATAGAAACCCCACGCGGTCAACTCGCACGCCACATCCACACCTATCGGCGTAAGGGTGGGCAGCAGCACATCCCGCACATAATCCACCGGCGGACTCCAGGCCACGTGGGTTCCCCCGCGCAAAGTCAGATGGCTTTCTCCTTCGGCGAAGAGCAGGGGCCAGAGCAGCGTTTGCAGGAGCAGTGTCACCGCGCCCGCGCTGCCTTGGCCCGCCAGTGTGGAGATGTCGAAGACGTATTGCCCCGCCTGTGTCGGCGCACCCGGCGCAAAGTCCACCCGGCTGGAAGCGATGGACGCCCCTTTCACCTCTGCCCCACAACAGCGGGCCAGGGCGCGCACCCCTGCCAGATGTTGCGGGGCCAGCCCTGGATTACGCCGTCGGGCGCGGATGTTGTCGATCTGCACAGGCTGGCCGGTCAGGGCAGAGAGCGCAAGGGAAGTGCGCAACACCTGCCCGCCGCCCTCGCCCAGAGAGCCGTCGATGTGGATGGTCATAGGGTAGTGTATCTGCGTGAGGTCGCCAGTTTTTGTGGTCTGGGCAGTGAAATTGGAAATGTGGGAAGAGCCGGGTGGTATGGGAGTCAAGCGTTCCGGGTAGATGGGAAGGCTATTGGCGAATGCAATGTGTCCAGTAACTCAACACCGCAGATTAACCATCGACAATGCGCTATCCATAAGGTAGACAGTATCTTCAATTGCTCTCATTGGATAACTCCAACGATATGGCATACTGTTTCGCATTATGACCGCATTCGACCAGAATCAGACGGTTTAGCGAAGCTCTTTTACAGCTTTGGCGACGGACTGAAAGGCGAGCGGGGGCAGTCGGTCTACTGAGTACCATCTGATTTGATCCACTCGATCGGTGGTCGAGAATCGATCATCCATCAGTTCACAGACGTGGAAGATTGATACTAGCTGCTGACCATCGAATACCTCTAGGAAAGCACCGACTGGTTTTACTACTATCACGTCGGCGTCGAATTCTGCCAAGCACTCGCGCTTGATTACTTGGATCGGGTCGTCATCAATGCCAATAAACCCGCCAGGAACATCCCACATGCCTGCCTTCGGGTCTCTTGAACGCCGACCGAGGAGTACGTCCATTGATTGGCTAGTTTGACGGACGATCAGCGCGTCCACACTAGGATACGGGTGTTGCCACAGAATAAAGCCACACGATTGGCACTTTGGGTGTGATTTCCCATTATCACCCAACGGTTGCCATACGACATCTTTGCCGCATTTTACGCAAAAATGAATCGACTCGTCCATGGATAAATTCTCGGTGCTATGTCGAGTGGCGGCAAGCGTTCGAAAAAGGGAACTGTTGAAGTAAGAAACCTCAATATTGCCTAGAACTCAAGTCAGTTTACCCTCGAACGAAGCGGAATGGGTTAGATGCATCGGTTGGTATGCGATGCCGGCTATCCCAATGTGTCTGACAGATTCGGGCATTGGGCCGGGCGCGCAGCGTCTGATCCAATTATCATTCTTGCGGAAGCTATTCCGCAAAATAGCCCGGTCAGGACTGCACTCCGTTCGATATGCGGACTCCCCTGCCTGTGGCGCATCCACTCTTGCACAGGCAGTATACAAGCCCATATCCCTGTCGTCAATCGGACGCGATTTCGGGCAATTTGCATACGCGAGAGATATCCCCCTACGATCCCAGCGCCATATTGAAGCGGAGTGCGCTGTCAACCTCGGCCATGCGTGCTTGGCTGAGTTGTCCAATTGCCCGCAGTTCGTTCTCTCCCCGAGGCGAGCGCAACCGACTCTCTGGACCGCTCTGTTGGATAGTCGCGATTTGGGCGCAGTTGACCGCGCTGGGCACGGGCAATCCGCTTTCCTCTGGCTGAATCGTTACCACAAATGGGTAGGGCTGGGGTGGCAGCCGACTGGTAATGGCGACCACAACCGTTGTCGGGCTGAAGCGATTGCCTGTATCGTTCTGTACCACCAGTGCCAGGCGCAAACCACTCTGTTCGTTGCCTTTCACCGGGTCAAACTCAACCCAATAGATTTCACCACGCCTGACCATCTGTCACCTCCAGAGAGGCAGCGGTGAAGGCTTCTGCGTTGGCTGAGGCTGTAGCCTCGGCAAACGCCACAGATTCATTGGCGTAGAAACGATAGCCCTCTGCCGCCAGCCGCTCCTCCTCCTGGGCTTGGACCGCAGCCAATGCCTGGCTGATCACCTGGCTGCGATTGCTCTTGACCCGTACAGCCAACTGGTCGGCAAAATCCAATAGATTGACTGGCAGTGAGACTGTCACTTTCCGGGTTTCGACTGTCATCAGCTTTCCTCCCCGTGTTCTACAAAGGTAACTATTCGGCTTTGGGTGCGTCGCACCTGAGCAGTTACCTACAAAGATAGATGTCCGATTTATGGAAAATCGGACATCTATATCGTACTACCAGTTCATACCACCGTCAAGGCGTTCTGATGCAGCAGGCTCACGTCCCCTACGGAATCAGCAACACCTTCCCCTTCGTCTGCCGCCCTTCCAGATATTCGTGCGCGGCCTGGGCCTGGGAGAGCGGGAAAGTCTGGTCCTGGCGGATTTTCAGACGGCCATCCGCGATCCAGCCGAAGACATCCGAGGCCCGGCCCAGCAGTTCCTCCCGGGTGAGGGTATACGCGCCCAGCACTGGCCGGGTCAGGTAAATCGACCCCTTCTGGTTGAGGGTCTGGGGATCGACCGGTGGCACGAGACCGCTGGCCTGGCCAAAGAGAACCATATAGCCCCGGGGCCGCAGACAGTTCAGACTCTTGTCAAAAGTCGTCAGCCCCACAGAATCGTAGACCACATTGACGCCCTTGCCGTCGGTCAGCCGCTTGACCTCCTCCTCGAAATCCTTTTCCGTGTAGCGGATCACTTCGTCCGCGCCTGATTCCCGCGCAATGGCCTCTTTCTCCGCGGTGGAGACTGTGCCGATGACCCGCGCACCGCGGATTTTGGCGATCTGCACCAGCAGCGCGCCGGTTCCGCCCGCGGCGGCGTGGATCAGACAGGTGTCGCTGGGCTGGAGGGGATAGGTGGAGCAAGCGAGATAGTGGGCGGTCATGCCCTGGATCATCGCGGCCGCGCCCTCTTCGTAGCTCACCCCATCGGGTAGGGGGACAACCACACCCGCGGGAACCAGCGCGTATTCAGCGTAGGAGCCAATCGTCAGCCCGTAGGCCACCCGGTCGCCCACGGCAAAGTCGGTGACATCCGGGCCAAGGGCATCGACCACACCCGCGGCCTCCACGCCGGGGGTAAAGGGCGCGGGGATGGGATACCAGCCCCGGCGGTGATAGGTGTCGATGAAATTGACACCCGCGGCCTT
The DNA here is from genome assembly GCA_019637685.1 of Caldilineaceae bacterium. Lineage (GTDB taxonomy): Bacteria > Chloroflexota > Anaerolineae > Caldilineales > Caldilineaceae > JACQGT01. Next base: position 196,427 of record JAHBVF010000004.1, read on the forward strand.
CACTTTCACCCGCACTTCGCCCGCGCCCGGTTCGGGTTTGTGGGTTTCTTCGTAGCGCAATACTTCCGGGTCGCCGGTTTCGTGGATTCGAATTGCTTTCATTGGATTACCTCCGAGAGAGTGGGGAATTGAGAGTAGAGATTTGCAAGCAGTTTGTGGCTACGTACTGCGTGCTGCGTGAGCAGTGATATTTGTGACGCGCCTGAACAACATTGGGCAGTGATGAAGGATTTTCAGACACCGCGCCAACGCCACTACTTACGCAGCACGCAGCACGCAGCAAATTCAAATCGGGCCGAATTTTTCGTCCGGGTCCAGCGCGGTTTTGACCCGCGCCAGAAACGCGCCGCCGGGCCGTTTGCCCAGCCAGGGCGAATCCGCCGCGCCGCGCAGAAGCAGGCCGCTGAGTCCCTGACTGGTAAGCAGGCTGTCCAGTTCGCTAATGGGTTTGTCCCAGCCCAGCCAGAGCAGATTGCCGCCCACGCTGTAGCGCCGGGGGAACGCACTCGCCAGCGCTCCTTCCAGGCTGGTGATTCGTCCCGGCGTCACCGGCACTTTGACCAGCGCGGCATCGCTTGCCAGCCAGTCGAAGCGAACGGCACTCTGCCAGAAATCTGTCTCCGTATCGCCGGTCAGGATGTCCCCGCTGCCTATCTGCTGGCGCAGGGTTGTCATTCTGTCATCCAGCGCCGCGGCGAAACCGCCCAGCCGCACCCAGACCGTCCAGCCCATTTCACTTGGCCCAAAGTCCAGCCCGTTGATGTCGTATTTGCTGCGGTTCAGGCTGGTGATGTGGCCCAGCGCCGCGGGCAGATCAGCGCAGTGGATGGCGAGGGTGGCGTAGGCCGGCGGTTCGGGGAAGACTTTGAAAGTGACTTCGGTGAGGATGCCCAGCCGCCCCAGGCTGCCCACCAGCAGCTTCGGATAGTCGAAACCCGCGGCGTTTTTCACAACTTTGCCGCCACCCCGCAGCAGCTCGCCCCGGCCATCCACAAAACGGGTTCCGATGAGAAAGTCGCGCACACCGCCGTAGCGCACCCGGCCCGCGCCACTGGTCCCCGCCGCAATCACACCGCCCAGGGTGGAACCCGCCTGGGCCAGGGGTGGATCGAAGGGAAGATACTGCCCGCCTTTTGCCAGAATAGACTGAATCTGGGCAACGGGTGTGCCGGCCTGCGCGGTGAAAGTGAATTCCGCGGGTTCGTAGTCTACCAGACCGCTCAGACGGGAGAGATCGAGCAGAAGACAGCCGGCAGGGGGCGTGGAAAGGGCTGGTTTGCTGCCGCCGCCGCGCAGGTGCAAACGGGGAACAGTGCGGACAAGCTCCTGAATGTCGGCTATCGAAGCGGGCTGTGTGGTCGTCTGTGTCAGGTCCGGTGTCATCGTCAGATTCGCGTGGAGTGATGGCGCAATTTTCTCCTATTATACCAGCCGAACCAGAGATCAGCCATTCGCTATTTTCCCTTTTCCATCCACAAAAAGGCGCTCTGGCCCGGCGAAGACTGGCAATAAGTACCGAGACAGGAATACGCGTCCGTGGGGCGTGGGGACGATTTCCACAAGGGGAGCGCGGCGTTGTCTTTGGGAATGCAAGAGGAAGGCCAGAGAGAGGCCGGAGGTGGCGTGAAGGCAAAAGGATATCTCTCATCCGATAATTTAAACATTTTTTAAAGACAAATGCTTGTTCTGCCAGTAGAATTGATAGTTGATTTTTTGCCTCACTTACAGTAAGGAGTTCTCAATGATCGATGTGTCCCACTTGAGCAAAACCTATGGACAGACCCTGGCCCTGGCCGATGTGAGTTTCTCGATCCATGCGGGCGAGATTGTGGGCCTGCTTGGCCCCAACGGTGCAGGCAAAACCACCCTCATCAAAATCCTTACCGGTTATTTGCAGCCAGACAACGGTTTTGTGCGCATCGACGGTCTGGATGTGCTCGACCAGACCGAAGCCGTCCAGACCCGCATTGGATATCTGCCCGAAAACGCGCCCCTCTACCCGGAGCTTTCGGTTCAGGCCTATCTCAAACTGATGGCCGATCTGCGGCTGGTCCCTGTGGGACAGCGGGGGGCCAACATTGCCGAGGCAGTCCATGCCACTGGCCTGGGAGATCGGTTGACCCAGCCCATCGGCCAGTTGAGCAAAGGTTATCGTCAACGGGTGGGCTTGGCGCAGGCCCTGCTCAATAAGCCGAAATTGTTGATTTTGGATGAACCGACAGTCGGGCTGGACCCCACGCAAATTGTCGAGATTCGCCGTCTGATCCAGCGCTTGTCCCGCCACAGTACGATCCTTTTTTCCACCCATATTTTGTCAGAAGTAGAAGCGCTCTGTGACCGGGTGTTGATGCTGATGAATGGGCGGCTGCGGGCCGACGCGCTCACCGGTGATCTGGCTGCTTCGGGCGAAGCGCTGCTGGTGCTGGAGAAAGAAGCACCTGATGTCGAAACAGTGCTGGCCGCTTTACCCCAGGTAGCGCACGTCTCTGCGGAGCGCAATCGGGATGGCTATCCCGTCTATCGGGTACAGGGCGAGCAGCGGGCCGATCTGTGTCCTGCTATCTACCAATCGGCTGTGCAGAACGAATGGCCCGTGCGCGAACTGCGCGACGAAGTGCGCAGCCTGGAGCGGGTTTTCAATGAACTCGCGGTGCGCGAGGAATAGGGCGATTTCAAGAAAATAGCGATCCCCGAAGTACACGAAGGAACACAAAGTTTTGATTGTTTCTTCGTGTGGCTTTGTGGATCATTCAGTGCAGCGTCAACAAAGTTTTTTGGGCGTAGAAGTTCGACTTTTCTGAAAAGTCGAACTTCTGTAGTCGAATAACTTTGTTTCCAGTGTATTCAGTAGCCTAAGGAATTTCGCAATGCGACAGATTCTCTCTTTGACACGCAAAGAATTGGATAGCTACTTTGGCTCTCCTATGGCACTCATTTTTTTGGGCGCGTTTTTGGCAGCCACCCTTTTCGCCTTCTTCTGGGTGGACACGTTTTTCGCCCGGGGTATTGCCGATGTGCGCCCGCTCTTCCGCTGGATGCCTCTGCTCCTAATTTTTCTGCTGGCCGCGCTGACCATGCGCCAGTGGAGCGAAGAGCAGCGTTCGGGCACGCTGGAGATGTTGTTGACCCTGCCCGCCACCACTGGTCAGCTCGTCCTGGGTAAATTTTTGGCTGTGATGTTGTTGGTCGCTTTGGCCCTGCTCCTGACCCTGCCTTTGCCCATCACCGTCTCCCAGCTTGGCAACTTGGACTGGGGGCCAGTGCTGAGCGGCTATCTGGCTGCGCTGCTTCTGGCGGCTGCCTATGCCGCGATAGGGCTGTTTGTCTCTTCCCGCACGGACAATCAGATTGTGGCTTTGCTTCTGACGATCTTGTTGGGTGGCGTCTTTTATCTGATTGGCACAGATGGTTTGGCCGATTTTGCCAACCGGGATATCGCCCAGATACTGCGCGCGTTCGGGACAGGTAGCCGTTTTTCCAGCATCGAACGGGGCGTCCTGGACCTGCGCGATCTGCTCTACTATCTGTCGTTGACCGGCATTTTTCTGATGTTGAATGTGCTCTCGCTGCAAAGTCTGCGCTGGAGCCAGGGCGAACGTTCCCGGCCCTTTCGGCGGCGGGAGTCGCTGGTTTCCGGGCTGGTGATCGCCAATCTGCTGCTGGTCAACGCCTGGCTCTATCCCATCTATGGCCTGCGTGCGGACACCACCGCGGCCCGGGAATACACACTCTCGGCCACTACAAAGAATCTGCTGGCCAATCTGCAGGAACCGTTGCAACTGCGGGCCTATATCAGCAAGAAAACCCATCCCCTCCTGGCTCCCCTGGCCCCCCAGATCGAGGATATGTTGCAGGAATACGCGCTGGCTGGCCGCGGTTTGGTGACAGCCGATGTGGTGGACCCCACGGGCGACGCCGATTTGGAGAACGAGGCTAACCAGACCTACGGCATTCAACCCACGCCTTTCCAGGTTTCCGGGCGCTATGAAGCGTCGGTGATCAACTCCTATTTCGATATTCTGGTGCGCTATGGCAACCAGCATGTGGTCTTGAACTTTGGCGACCTGATCGACGTCAAGCCCAACCGGGACGGCACAATTGATGTGAGCCTGCGCAATCTGGAGTATGACCTGACCCGCTCTGTCAAAAAGGTCGTCTACGGTTTCCAGAGTCTGGATACACTGCTTGCTTCGCTGACTACGCCCATCAAACTGACACTGGTGGTTTCGCAAAAGACATTGCCCCCAGACCTGGCCTCTGTGCCTGATACCATCGAAAAGGTAGCCAAGGCAATGCAGGAAAAGGCGGGCGATAAATTTGTCTACACAGTGGTGGATCCCGACGCGCCCGATGCGACCATTTCCCGCCAACAGTTGGCCGACAGCTACGGATTGCAACCCTTCGCTGTCTCCATCTTCTCTCCCGATACTTTCTATTTGGATATGGTGCTGGAGATGGAGGGGAAAACCCAGGTAATCTATCCAGGCGCAGATATGAATGAAGCGACCATTCGCTCAGACATCGAAGCGGTCATCAAGCGCAACTCATCGGGCTTTCTGCGTGCCATCGGTCTGTGGACACCCCAGGGGCGGCAGAACACAACCGATATGTTCGGTCAGCCGCAACAGTCCATCTCTGGTTGGCAGATGCTCTCCCAGCAGCTCTCCAACGACTATCAGGTGGAGTCGATAGACCTGACAAACGGCCATGTCCCTGACAGCATCGACGCGCTCGTGCTGGTTGGCCCCGAGCAGATGAGCGACAAAGAGATCTACGCGGTCGATCAGTACCTGATGCGGGGCGGCTCGGTGATGATTGCCGCGGGCAACTACCGCGTCGCGCCGGACCCGGCCAGCGGTGGGCTGGGGCTGACCCCTGTGGACGGCGGGCTGCGAGAGATGCTGGCCAGTTACGGCATCGACATCCAACAATCCCTGGTTCTCGACCCCCAGAATGCATCTTTCCCCGTGACAGTCTCCCGGGCTGTGGGCGGCTTTAGCGTGCGGGATATACAAGCCCTGAACTATCCCTTCTTTGTGGATGTACGCCCGGATGGTATGGATCACACCCACCCGGCCACAGCCAATCTGACCGCCGTGACAATGGCCTTTGCCTCGCCGGTTGTGCTGGACGAAGCCAAAAACGCGGGACGCTCGACTTCTGTCCTGCTCCATTCCAGCGCGGATGCCTGGCTGCGCACCGACCAGAACATTCAGCCGGATATGCAGACCTACCCGGATTTGGGTTTTCCTGTGGAGGGAGAACAGAAATCCTATCCGCTGGCTGTTTCGGTGCAGGGAACATTCCAGAGCTTTTTCAAGGGCAAACCTTCGCCCTGGCAGGCCGCCGCGGACAACAGCCCCACAGAAAACAGCCCCACAGAAAACAGTACATTGGCCGCGCCCACACCGACGCCAGCGCCTGGGGATACCCAACCGGTGGGGCTGGTCGAAGAATCGCCAGACAGCGCCCGGCTCATCGTTTTTGGCAGCAGCGAGTTTGTCGACGATGCGATCTTACAGCTTTCCCAGGCCCTCAGCGCGGACAGCTATCTGAACAATCTGATGTTGGCCCAAAACGGGGTGGACTGGGCAGTAGAAGATCTGGACCTGCTCTCTATTCGGGCCAGGGGGGATTCTACACGCCTGCTCAAACCCCTCAGCCAGGGCGAAGAGTCCACCTGGGAAATTATGAACTATCTGTTCGCGCTGCTTTCTCTGCTGGTTGTGGCGGGGGTCTGGCGCTGGCGGCGCAGCCGGGAGACGCCTATGGTTCTTGCGCCCACCCTGACGCCGCATCCTGAGCCGGGTGACTAACGGATGGCTAAATCGGGGCCTGCGGTCTCTTTGCTTTGCAAACACCCGTGGCTGACAGACTTTCAACCAAATGGCATCTTGCATTTGAGGAAAAACGATGATGAGCAATTCTGTGCAAACCAATTCTACACTCTCTGCGAACCCCAGTCGGCTGTCGATCTTCGGCTCCCGATGGATTCCCTTTCTGATCCTACTGTTTGTGTTGCAACTGGCGGCGACTGCGGTTGCCTATTGGCCCAGCCGCGGATCGACGGCGACCGACGAGCCATTGCTGCCCAATCTCGCGCTGGACCAGATACAGAAAGTGACTATCACCGATCGCAACGACAAGCAGGTGGATTTCGTGCGCAAAGGGAGCGAGTGGGTCCTGCCCGACGCGGATGATTATCCGGTCAAAACCGAGAAGGTGACCAGTCTGCTGGAGAAAGTGGCGGGGCTGAAACGGGATCGTCTGGTAGGAACCCAGAGCACTACGCTCACGCAGTTGAATGTGGCCGATGCCAAGTTCACCCGGCGCATCGAACTGACGATGGCAGATGGCAGCCAGACGACTCTTTATGTGGGCGACGGTCCCCGTTTTCGCACCAGCCACGTGCGTCTGGGCGGCGAGAACAACGCTTATCTAAGCCTGGACTTCTCGACCGATGCCGCGGCCACCCGCCTGGCCGATTGGATCGACGTAAGTTTCTTCCACATTGCCGAGGCCGACGTGCAGAAGATGACACTGCACAACAGCAATGGGATTTTCGATTTCTATCGGGATGATCAAAACCAGTGGCAGATGAGCAATCTGGAAGAGGGGGAGGAGTTCAATTCGAATAATCTGACGTCTATGTTGACAACCCTCTCGTCGCTTTCCATGGCCGAACCGTTGGGCAAAGAGGAGAAGCCTGCCTATGGGCTGGACAAACCGGAAATAACCGTTCAGTTGACCTATAAAGATGAGACGGGCAACAACAAGGACGCTGAACTGCTGGTAGGCGCGCTCGATTCGACACAGAACTACTACACGGCCTTTTCTTCCGAATCGCCCTATTACGTCTACATCCCCAAATATTCTATGGAACGCTTTGCGAGCCGCACCCGGGAGGACTTCCTGCAACAGCCACCCACGCCCACGCCAGCCCCGTAGAACGAATGGAAGCGAAAAATCACCCACTGACCCATCACCTGATATTTACGGTGACGGGGCCAGTGGGTGATTGGTTTGTGTCTGTAATTCCCAAATTATCCTTCCACCACCAGCATTTTGCCCCGGTTGCCCAGTTCTTTGCCATCCACCGAACGGCGCATCCGTTCCATCTGCTGCATATCCACCGGGCTGAACAGGTGGGGCAAATAGGCCCGCTTTTCCACGCCCACCCCGTGCTCGCCGGTGATGGAGCCGCCCAGCGCAATACACAGTTCAAGAATTTCGCCCGCCAACTCCTCGGCCTTTTCCAGTGCGCCCGGCTCCCGCCCGTCAAAGAGAATCAGCGGGTGCAGATTGCCATCCCCCGCGTGGAAGACGTTAGCCACGTCGATGCCATATTTGCGGCTCAGGCTGCTGATTTTTGCCAGCGCTTCGCCCAGTTTGCTGCGGGGCACAACCCCGTCCTGCACAATATAGTCCGGGGCCAGCCGCCCCACCGCGGAGAAAGCTGACTTGCGCCCTTTCCAGATGCGGGCGCGCTCGTCCGCGTTCTGGGCGATACGCACTTCTGTGGCGCCTGTGCCATCCATAATTTGCAACAAATGGGCAAATTCTGCCTCGACAGCGACGTTTTCGCCCTCCAGTTCCACAATCAGCAGCGCGGCCGCGTCTGGGGGATAGCCTGCTTTTGCGCCCACCTCCGCGGCTTTGATGGCGAGTTTGTCCATAATTTCCATCGCGCCGGGCAGCAGACCCGACGCCACCACCGCGGAGACCGCATCCCCCGCGGCTTGCAGACTGTCGTAGGCGGCCAGGACAGTGCGGTAGCGTTGGGGAATGGGCAGCAAGCGCAGGGTAATTTCCACAGCCACGCCGAAGAGTCCCTCGCTGCCCACAAAGAAGCCGCCCACATCCGGGCCGATTCCTTCCAGGCTTTCGCCGCCCATCTCCACCACTTCGCCGTCGGGCAGCACAACCGTCATCCCCAGGACGTGATTGCTGGTCATCCCATACTTCAGACAGTGCGCGCCGCCGGAATTGAAGGCCACATTGCCGCCGATTGTGCAGATGGCCTGGCTGGAGGGGTCCGGCGCGTAGTAGAGTCCGAAGGGCGCTGCGGCCTGGGAGACAGCCAGATTGATCACCCCCGGCTCCACCACCGCGATGCGATTGTCCGGGTCCAGACGCAAAATGCGGTTCATCCGGTTGAGCGCGATGACAATGCCATCGGCCACAGGCAGCGAGCCGCCGGAGAGACTGGTCCCGCTGCCCCGGGCCACAAAGGGAACTCCGTGCTGGTGGCAGAGACGCACCGCGCCGATCACTTCCTCCCGGTTCTGGGGGATGACCACGCCCGCGGCTGTTGCCTTGAACGCGGTGAGCGCGTCGGATTCATAGGCTTTCAGTTGGGCGGCCTGGGTAAGCAGGCGATCCGCTGGGAAGATGTGGGAGAGGTCGGTAAGCAGGGGGTGCATAGGGTCAATCCTACTGGTGGGATTCGGATGATGAGATGATGGATGTTGACGGGATATCCATCATCCCATCATCTCCTGTCTATTCGTCACTTGCACAATTTGCGCGATAATCGCCACCGCAATCTCCTCTGGCCTGCGTCCGCCCAGGTCCAGGCCGATGGGCGCGTGGATGCGGGCGATCTGCGCGTCCGTCGCGCCTTCCTCTTGCAGCGCGGCCACCCGCGCAGCGTGTGTTCGCCGGGACCCCAACGCGCCGATATAGCGCACGGGGCTGTTGAGGGCGACGAGCAGGGCCGGGTTGTCCAGCTTCTCGTCGTGGGTCAGCGTGACCAGACAGGTGGACTCGTTCAGGTTGAGTGTGGGCAAAATGTCGGCGGGCCAGCCGATGAGCAGCCGATGGGCATGGGCAAATCGTTCCTGTGTGGCAAAGGCCCGGCGAGCATCCACAACTGTTGTGCGGAAGCCCAGGGCTTTGCCAAAGGTGACCAGCGGGATGGCGATATGCACCGCGCCGACCATCACCAGGTGAGGCGGCGGCAGGAAGACATCCGCAAATATCTCCCATTCGTTTTCGTTCTGGCAAAGGACAAAGCGGCGGGGCTGTTGATGGGCCAGCGCATCCCCGGCCATCCGTTGTGCCTCCTCGTCCAGCGCCGCGTGGCCCAGTGTGCCCACGTGGCGTTCGGGCCAGACGAGCATCTCAGCGCCCGCGCCCGGCCCAGCCAGAAGGGTGACTCTTGCCACCAACTGTTCTGATTGGATGGCTTCTGCCAGCAGAGGGAAGAGGGAAGAAGGCATGGGACTTAACTCAAATTTTCGCTCAACCAATACTGCGCGCCGGGGGTAGATGCCCACAGGGGAAAGGTCGAAAAAACGTAGGCCATCGCTTCCGACTCCTCACCAAATATGATTGCTTCGGACATCTCATCGGGATCGGGCATATCGACAAATCCCAAGAGATAATCGGGCACAAACTCGTTCGTATTCAGCGCCTCTTTCAATGCTTTCAACGCATTTCGGGACCGTCCCTCTGTGCGGAAGAGCAGCAGCGCGTGGTTGTATGCCCAATGGGCCATCCCGTCATCGAAGCGATCCCACAGGGCCGCTGCCTCTTCGTGGCGGCGTATCAACAGCAGTGCATCCAAGAGTTGATAACGAACGCCCTGATTGTCCCCCGGATTCAACGACAGCATCTCCTCATAGATTTGGATGGCTTCCTCCAACTCCCCATACGTCCACAGTGCAGCGGCCAAATTCTGCGCGGCCCGCATATACGGGCGGGTTTCGATGAGACCCCAGAAGTGGCCCCGGTCCTGGGCAAAGGTCTCCGGTCCCAAACTTTTTTCGCCCGCGGCCACAGCCTTGCGAAAATTGGCGATGGCGTCGGGCAGTTTGTCGGACATTTCGCCGAGCAGGATATAGGCGTCCACACAGTTGGGGTCCAGCTTCAGGGCATCTTTGATCAGCTTGCGCGCCCGGCGCTCCGGCGCGTCTATGGCCTGGAAGATCAATTCCTGTGCTCTCTCCTCTGGCGTCTCCGGCTCCCGGTGTGGAATCTGTCCGCCGCTGCTTTCCATCAGGTTGCGCAGAAAATCGTTGGCTTCGTTGATATTCTCAAAATCCTGCTCAGCCAACAGCTTGCTCAAATCGGCCATCTGCTGCTCCATATCCAGGCGGCTGAAATCGATGGGCGGCAGTGTTTCCGGGTCGGGTTCCTGTTGGCGACGGGAGACTGGACGTCCAGCCCGGCGATGGCCTGCTGTGGTTTTTTTGTCATTGCCCTTCTTGCGTGTACTCATTGTCCGTCGCTCCTCTCTTGGGCTTGCCGGTCGATAATCCGACCGCCGAAAGCCTTCTGAACTGCAAAAACATCTGTGTTTATCAGTGGCTGAAAATTTCAACAAATGGGTTCGATATAGACTTCAATATTGCCGCCGCAGGCCAACCCCACCTCCCAAGCGCTTTCGTTGCTGATGCCAAAGGCGACCAGTTTGGGTGTCTGGCTTTTGAGAATGTCCAGCGCCTCCTGCACCACAGCCCCTTCCACACAGCCGCCGCTGACCGAGCCGCTCATCTCCCCGGCGGAGGAGACGGCCATCTTTGCGCCCAGAGGCCGGGGCGCGGAGCCGTAGACTTTGACGACCGTCGCCAAGGCCACACTTTTGCCCTCGCTGGTCCAGCGTTGAATGTCGGGTAGTATTTCGCGCATTGTCACTCCTGATCCCAGCCAGTTCGGAGCCAAAGATTTTGTGTACACGGATGGGGAAAAACACAGATAAAAATGGGTCATCCGTGTTTTCTTTGATCTGTGTATACAAAAAACGAAGCGATTTTGTGGCAGATCGGCACGGGATAAATCTGCACAAATCAGCGAAATCTGCGTCCCGGCTTTTGCTTTTCCCCTGCCAGTATCTGTGCCAACTGCTCCAGGCTGACCAGATTGTGGACGGGCAGAAAGTCGTCCACGTGGGGTAGGGCGGCCTGAATGCCCCGCGTCAACGGTTGGTAGGTGGGCGATCCGAGCAGGGGATTGAGCCAGATCAGCCGGTGGCAACTGCGGTGCAGCCGCGCCATCTCCGCGTCCAGTTGGGCCGGTTCGCCCCTATCCCAGCCATCGCTGATCACCATCACCACCGCGCCCTGGCCCAGCACCCGCCGTCCCCACTCAAAATTGAAGGCGTGGATGGCCTCGCCGATGCGGGTTCCCCCCGCCCAGTCGTGGACTGCCTGGGCCGCCTGATCCAGCGCTTCGTCGATGCTGCGCCGTTGCAACTGGCGGGTGATGCGGGTCAGCCGGGTGCTGAAAACAAAGGCTTCCACCTGGTCCAGCGAACGGCTCAACCCATAGAGGAATTGTAACAGAACCCGTGCGTATCGGTCCATCGACCCGCTGATGTCGCAGAGAACGACCAGCCGCCGCCGTTGGATTGTGCGTTGCCGATGGGCCAGACGCAGGCTCTCGCCGCCGTAGCGCAGATTGTGGCGAAAGGTGCGGCGCAGGTCCAACTGATTGCCTCCCCGATCCGGGCGGCGGCGGTGGGTGCGGCGCAGAGGCGGCTGCCAGGGCAACGCCTGCATAAATTCTTTCACCTGGGCCAGTTCGTAGTTACTCATCCGGGCGAAATCTTTGTGGCGCAATGCTTCCTGCTCACTGGCGGTGAAAAGTTTGTCCACAAAAGGTTCGTCGTCTTCGGCGCGGGGCTGGCTCTCCGCGGCGCTGCGGGCGATCAGCCGGTACTGTTCCTCCGCGCCCGGCTGCCGTTTGAGCAGCTTGCCCAGGTCGATGGGGGGTATCTGGCTTGTGGGTCTGGCCCGCCAGAAGAGGGCAAAGGCTTCGTCGAAGAGTGCCAGATGCTCGCGGCGGCTGACAAAAATCGCGCGTGCGCTCTCCTGCACGTCCTCTCGGCGGCGCAGATCCACCACTTCCAGCGCGGCCACAAAATCGAGCATCTGTGCCGGTGTGACGGGAATGTTCAGACCGCGCAGCAGGCGGCCAAAGTGGACGATATTGGGGAGTAGATACCCGTAGTGCGTGTTGCGTAGTGCGTCTGTCATCGGATCGATGAGGCTTTCCTGGAGAGGCGTGGAACGTGAAACGCGAGATCGGCGGCGTCATTCACGTTTCACGCCTCACGTTTCTTTTTGATACTCCTTACGCAGCCGGTCGATGATCTGGCGTACGCTCTCGCCCTGCACTTTTTGGATGTCGTCCCGATATTTGAGCAACACCCCAAGCGTTTCGTTGACCACTTCCTCGTGCAATTCTTCCTGGTCCAGCGCCACCAGCGCGTTGATCCAGTCCAGCGTCTCGGCCACGCCGGGCAGTTTGTGGAGTTCGGCCTGGCGCAACTCCTGGACAAATGCCACCACCTGGCGGGCCAGTTGTTCCGACGCTGTGGGGACTTTTGCCAGAACAATCCCGTACTCCTTTTCGAAGCTGGGATAGTCGATCCAGTGGTAGAGGCAGCGCCGTTTGAGCGCGTCGTGGACTTCCCGCGTGCGGTTGGAGGTGACAATCACCACTGGCGGCTCCACGGCCTGGATTGTCCCGATTTCAGGCACTGTAATCTGAAAGTCAGAGAGGATTTCCAGCAGGAACGCCTCGAACTCCTCGTCGGCCCGGTCCAGTTCGTCGATGAGCAGAACGGGCGGCTGGCCGTTGCGGCTGTCGATGGCCTGGAGCAGAGGGCGACGCAGCAGAAATTCGTCGCTGAACAACTCCTGCACCGCGTTGTGATCTTTCGCCGTGCCCGCGGCTTCCATCAGGCGAATCTGCAACATCTGCCGGGTGTAGTTCCATTCATAGACCGCGGTGCTCACATCCAGCCCCTCGTAGCACTGCAGACGGATCAGCGGACGCTCCAACAGGCGGCTGAGCACCTTCGCCACTTCCGTTTTGCCCACGCCCGCCTCTCCTTCCAGAAAGAGGGGACGCTGCAATTTCAGGGCCAGAAAAATCGCCGTCGCCAGACTGCGGTCGGCTATGTATTCGTTTTCGGCCAGGGCTGTGGAGAGGGAGTCGATGGAATGGATGGGGGAGGGCAAAAGGGTACGCTCCATAGGGAGTGATGTATTTAAGCCAATGAAACGTGAGGCGTGAAACGTGAGATCACACGACGATCTCACGTTTCACGTTTCACGCCTCGGTGGGAAAAGACTGTATCTGGCGTAGATTTTTGAGCCACCGCTCTGTCTCCCCCGGCGTGTGAAAACGGAGGACCGTCAGATGGCTGTATTCGGGCCGGGCGATAAGTGTCGGGTACTCCCGTCTGCGCCGGTGATAGGTCGATATCGACCACCACAGAATGCCATCCCGTCGAAATATCTTTCGGGGACTCTCCCGGTTGCCGTTCCACAGTTCTTCCCGCAGAATTGCCCGGCGCAACGTGCGAGAAAAGACGCGCCAGAAGACCAGCGGAAAGGAGTAATCCAGCCAAATCAGATGGGTGGCCCGTGACCAGGCGACGTCCCGGGATTTGCTGTAGTTGCCGTCCAGCACCCAGGCGGGGCCACTTGTGGCAGCGGTCACCCGTTCTCGCATCACTTCCGCCGTAGCACCGGTCCAGCCTGGCCCCCAATGCAGCGCGTCCAGTTCGATGTGGGGAATCCCCAGTCGCTCGGCAATCTGTCGGGCCAGTGTCGTTTTGCCAGAGCCGCTGGTGCCGATCACAACGTAGCGTGTCATACCGCTATTATAGCTTTCTCTGACAGACAGAGCAATTGGAGGTGAAAAGGATTGGGCCGGTGTCATATTCCAGCGACACCGGCCCAATCTCCAGTCTCCACTCCCCAGTCCCTGCTATCCTCTGGCCCGATCCCGCGCCGTCTTCAGCGCCCGCTTGCCGTAGACATTGGCAATTTGTGCCCGATACTCGCCGGAGGCAAACATATCCCCCATCGGGTCGGGAACGGTGAGATGGGCATCCACCGCGGCGTTGATGGTCGCGTCGCTCAGGTCAGAGCCGACCAGCGCGGCTGCCACATCCGCTGCGTCCAACGCGTAGGAATTGACGCCGTTGAAGCAGAGCCGGGCGGACGCGCATGTACCGCTGGCATCCAACGCCACCAGCGCGGCCGCGCCGCAGAGCGCATAGCCCGAAGCCGGATGCTCGAACTTCAGATAGGCCGATCCGCTCTGGCCCGACGCCGCGGGAATCTCCACCGCAGTTAGTATTTCGCCGGGGTCCAGGGCGGTCGTCATCAGGTCAACGAAAAAGTCGCTGGCCGAAAGGGAGCGATTGCCGTTGGGGCCGACCACGTGTAGGGTCGCATTCAACGCCAGCACGGCCGCGGGCAGGTCGGAGGCCGGATCGGCGTGGGAGATGTTGCCGCCGATTGTGCCTCGATAGCGCACCTGGCGATCGCCGATCTGGCCCGCGGCTTCGGCCAGCAGCGGCGCGGCTGCCTTCACCGCGTCCGAGTTGGCGATTTCGAAATAGGTGGTGGTGGCCCCGATGCGCAGGCTGTTGCCGCTGTGGCTGATGCCCCGGAGTTCGGCGATGCGGCCAATATCCACCAGCGCGTCCGGCGCGGCCAGACGCATCTTCATCACCGGCACAAGACTGTGTCCCCCGGCCAGCACTTTGGTGTCCGGATTGTTCTGTAACAACTGCACGGCTTCGCCGATTGTGCCTGGACGGTGGTAGTCAAATGTAGCTGGAATCATTGAAAGCCTCCTATTTCTGCATAGCCTTCCACACCTTTTCCGGCGTGGCGGGCATGTCGATGTGATTGACGCCAAAGGGTGCGAGTGCATCCACCACCGCGTTGATGACCGCGGCGGGGGAGGCAATGCTGCCTGCTTCGCCCACGCCTTTTACGCCCAGCGGATTGTGGGGGCAGGGGGTGACGGTGCGGTCGGTCTCGAAGGAGGGCAGGAAATGGGCTTTGGGCAGCGCGTAGTCCAGCATGGATCCGCTGAGCAGATTGCCGCCGCTGTCGTAGACCGCGGTTTCGTAGAGCGCCTGTCCCACGCCCTGGGCAATGCCGCCGTGAATCTGGCCGTCTACGACCATCGGGTTGATGACATTGCCCACGTCGTCCACGGCCAGATAGCGTTTCAGGTCCACCTGACCGGTGTCCGGGTCGATCTCCACAACCGCGATGTGCGTGCCGAAGGGGTAGACAAAGTTGGAAGGATCGTAGAAGGCTGTGGCTTCCAGCGCCGGTTCCAGCCCTTTGGGCAGATTGTGGGCCAGATAGGCTTGCAGGGAGACATCGGCCAGACTCTTGGCCTGATCCGGCGAGCCTTTGACGTGGAAGCTGCCGTTCTCGAAGACCAAATCTTCCTCCGCGGCTTCCAGCAGATGGGCGGCAATGGTGCGGGCTTTGTCAATTACTTTGCGTGCGCCCATGACAATCGCGCTGCCACCCACCGCGGCGCTGCGACTGCCGTAGGTTCCCCAGCCGTGGGGCATAGCGCCGGTGTCGCCTTCCATTACATCGATGTCCTCATAGGGGATGCCCAGTTCCGCCGCGGCGATCTGGGCGAAGGTGGTTTTGTGGCCCTGGCCGTGGCCGGAGGAGCCGCTGTAGACGGTCACTTTGCCCGTGGCGTGGACGCGCACCACCGCGCTTTCCCACTGGCCGGCCTGCGCGCCCAGGGAACCGACCACCGCCGATGGGGCCAGCCCACAGGCTTCTATATAAGAGGAGAGACCGATGCCGATATAGCGTCCATTCTTGCGGGCTTCGGCCTGTTCCTGGCGCAGGTTGGCGTAGCCGATATGCTTGAGGGCCAAATCCAGGGTGCCTTCGTAGTTGCCGCTGTCGTATTCCAGCGCCACCTGCGTGGGGTAGGGGAAGTTGTCCGGTTGGATGAAGTTGCGGCGGCGCAGTTCAGCCGGGTCGATGCCGCTGATCCGTGCGCCCTCGTCCATCAGCCGTTCGACGACGAAAGTGGCTTCGGGCCGACCCGCGCCCCGGTAGGCGTCCACGGGCACGGTGTGGGTGAAGACGCCGCGCACGTGGCCGTGGATGGCGTGGATGTCGTATTCGCCGGACAGCAGCGTGCCATATAAATAGGTAGGCACAGCCGGGGCAAAGGTGGAGAGATACGCGCCCATATTGGCCAGGGTGTCCACGCGCAGGCCAAGGATTTTGCCGTCCGCGTCCAGGGCCAGTTCCGCGGTGGTCACGTGATCCCGTCCGTGCGCGTCGGTCAGATACGTCTCCGAGCGGGTCGCCACCCACTTGACCGGACGGTTCACCTGCATGGACGCCCAGGCTGCCAGGGCTTCGTCCGCGTAGTGGTGGATTTTGCTGCCAAAGCCGCCGCCCACTTCCGGCGCAATCACCCGGATTTTGTGTTCGGGCAGGCCGAGGGAGGCCAGGGACATCAGCAGCCGGTGGATGTGGGGGTTCTGGCTGGTCATGTGGATTGTCACTTCGCCGGTGGCTACGTTATAGTCGGCCAGCGCGGCCCGCGGCTCCATCGCGTTGGGGATGAGCCGGTTGTTGACGATCTCCAGATGGGCCACGTGAGCGGCGTTGGCAAAGGCAGCGTCGGTCTTGGCTTTGTCGCCGATCTCCCAGTCGAAGGCGATATTGCCTGGGGCATCGGCGTGGACCTGGCCCGCGTCGAGTGCAATGGCCGCGGCCAGGTTGACTGCCGCGGTCTGGGGCGCGTAGTCAACGACAATGGCTTCCAGCGCGTCGTGGGCGGTGTAGCGATCCTCCGCCACCACCAGGGCCACGCCGTCGCCCACATAGCGGGCTGTATCTTTGGCCAGCATAAAATGTTCGGGCGTTTTCAGTTCGGGCAGCAGCCAGCCCACAGGAATCGCGCCGGGCACACCGCTGTCCACAATGTCTTTTGCCGTATAGACTCCCAGCACACCGGGCATGGCCGCGGCCGCGCGGGTGTCGATATTTTTGATGGTGGCGTGGGCATAGGGGCTGCGCAGAATTGTGGCGTAGACCATTCCGGGCAGTTGCAGATCGTCGGTGAAGCGCCCTTTGCCGGTGATCAGGGCCGGGTCTTCCCGACGTTTGATGGCAGAACCGAATATATTAGCGCCGTTTGTTTGAGCCATGAAGAGAATCTCCTTGTCAAAAGTATTGCGTTTTTTTGTATTCCGTTGACGACAATACGCAACACGTAGTACGCAATAGATTTATCCGTTCATCACCGCTGCCGCGCTCTGCACAGCCTTGACGATATTGTGATAGCCTGTGCAGCGGCAGAGGTTGCCCTCGATGCCGTGGCGAATCTCTGTCTCAGACGGGTGGGGGTTCTGCTCTAACAGGTCCACCACCGAAATGATCATTCCTGGTGTGCAATAGCCGCACTGCAAGCCGTGGCTGTCCCAAAATGCCTGTTGCACCGGGTGGTATTTGCCGTTGGCAACGCCCTCAATCGTTGTGATCTGGCTGCCGTCGGCCTGGACTGCCAGCAGCGTGCAGGATTTGACTGCCATTCCATCCAGCAGCACAGTACACGCGCCGCACTGACTGGTGTCGCAGCCGACTTTTGTGCCGGTCAACCCCAGCACGTCCCGCAGCAGATGGACGAGCAACAGCCGCGGCTCCACCTCCTTTTCTACACTTTTCCCATTTACTGCCAGTTGAATCGGAATGCCCATGGGTCTCTCCTCTGGTGAGATGAAATGAACAGACGGGATAGATGAAAATCTGTGTAGGCCGGACTGTCAGTCCTGTCTGGCGGAGGCTTTTGTTACTTTTTGCTGTGTCCAAAGAGCATTCGCCACATCCAGACAATCGCGGCAAAACCGGCCAGAAGGATCGCCACATCCCGGGCCGCGTATTGTTTCTCCAGGTCGGACAAAAGATCGGTTGCCACATCTTTGGCGACGTTCAAACCGACTTCTGTGGTGGACGGGGGCGGCGGCGCAGAGGGCGGCGGTGCTGGGGCTGGTGCAGATGGCCGCGAAGCGGAAGCGGGTTTGGTTGCGGATGGGGCTGCCGCGGGGACAGCCGCGGGCACGGGCGCGGGATGCAGGCGGGCCTGAATCTGCTTATCCAGCGATTCCAGCCCCTGGCGGGTGATGGAGCGGGCCGAACTGTCCATGAGGCGCTGACCCACACTGGCAATGCGTCCACTTAGCTGGGCTTCGCCCGTATACGACAGTGTCGTCTTGCTGTCGCCGCTGCTTTCCAGACTCAAGCTGCCTGCACCTTTGACATAACCGGGCCGGCCCTGGCCTTCCAATTCCAGCGTATAGCTGTTGGGCGGTTGGATGTCACTCAGGCGCACCGTGCCGACAAAATTGCCCTGCACCGGGCCGATGCGGATGTTGATTTCGCCTTCGTATTCGTTCTCTCCCACCTGTTCCAGTCGCTCGCAGCCGGGCAGCGCCTGGGAAAGTACGTGGGGGTCCTGGACGGCTTCCCACACCACATCCTGGGGAGCGTCAAAGAGGTAGGTACCTTCGAGAGTAACCATATAAATGCCTCAAAATGTAGGAATTGGCGTGTTGTGTCAATTGCAGAGAAGGCGTATCGTGTGGACTTTGAAAATTATAACGCGGCCTGACAAGAACGTCAAAGCAGTTTTTTTCCCTTGATTTCGGTTGCTGAGGGGGGGGGTGCAGAAGAGAGAGTTTGGCGGGTGTTTTTGGATTTGCCATGGATGGAGGAAGGTGGTATGATGAGCGTCCGCCTGAATTTGAGCAGGTGATGATGTATTCAGGCGGTGTAGCATTTGAGGGTGCGGTGTCGCATTGGGGTGTGGTGGAAGGAATGTAAATTCCTGGTGGTTGCGGGGATTTGGCATTGCAGCCTGAATGTGATAGAGTGGGTGATTGTGCCCGGCAGGACTGGGGGTTTGCCAGAGCGGATGTCTGTGTAGTTGGTCATGGGGCGAGGAAAGCAGCAAGAGCGCCGAGCCGTTACAGAAGACGATGAAAAACAGAGCCTGGCAGATTTGACAGGGATGCGGGGCGGTGGTAAAGTTAGGACTTGTGCCCTGAGGTCAGTGAGTGATTGACCTGGGTGCGAGAGGCGATGGCGAAGCGGGGAAATGAGCCGTTTGGCAGGAGCCGAAAACGTACGGACGAGGCCAGGGTGCTTTGTCGGTGCGGCAGGAAAGCGTGGCACATTAACAACTGAAGAGTGGTAAGATAAGAAGCCAGCAGTTGTCTGTGGTTCTGGCGGTCGGGATGCTTTCGGGTGTTTCTGGCTGGGGGGATTGTAGACAACGCCAAAAAGACAGTAAGGAACTGAGTCTATTGGAGAGCCTTTGGGCAGAAGATAGATTTGTTGGATAATAGAGTTTGGTGGGACGGGGGAGGAGTCCTCTGTTTTGCCAGAACTCCGTAATTTACGGAGAGTTTGATCCTGGCTCAGGATGAACGCTGGCGGCGTGCTTAACACATGCAAGTCGAACGTGAAGAGGGTACTTGTATCCTTGGAAAGTGGCGGACGGGTGAGTAACACGTAGGAACCTGCCCTGGAGCGGGGGATAACCATGGGAAACTGTGGCTAATACCGCATGAGCTTGGAATGACGGGAGTATTTCAAGCAAAATTCAGGTGCTCTGGGAGGGGCCTGCGGCCGATTAGTTAGTTGGTGGGGTAAAGGCCTACCAAGGCGATGATCGGTAGCTGTTCTGAGAGGAAGACCAGCCACACGGGAACTGAGAGACGGTCCCGACTCCTACGGGGGGCAGCAGTGAGGAATATTGCACAATGGGGGAAACCCTGATGCAGCAACGCCGCGTGAAGGATGAAGGCTTTCGAGTTGTAAACTTCTTTTCTGGGGGAAGAGGAAGGACGGTACCCCAGGAATAAGACACGGCTAACTACGTGCCAGCAGCCGCGGTAATACGTAGGTGTCGAGCGTTATCCGGAATTACTGGGCGTAAAGGGCACGCAGGCGGCTGCTCAAGTCTGACGTGAAAACTCCCGGCTTAACCGGGAGAGGCCGTTGGAAACTGAGTAGCTTGAGGCAATGAGAGGGGTGCGGAATTCCCGGTGTAGTGGTGGAATGCGTAGATATCGGGAAGAACACCAGTGGCGAAAGCGGCATCCTGGCATTGGCCTGACGCTCATGTGCGAAAGCGTGGGTAGCGAACGGGATTAGATACCCCGGTAGTCCACGCTGTAAACGATGTGAACTAGGTGTAGGTGGTATTGACCCCATCTGTGCCGAAGCCAACGCGATAAGTTCACCGCCTGGGGAGTACGGCCGCAAGGCTAAAACTCAAAGGAATTGACGGGGGCCCGCACAAGCAGCGGAGCGTGTGGTTTAATTCGATGCAACGCGAAGAACCTTACCTGGGCTTGACATGTACCTAGTAGTGAACCGAAAGGGGAACGAGCCTTCGGGCAGGGTACACAGGTGCTGCATGGCTGTCGTCAGCTCGTGTCGTGAGATGTTGGGTTAAGTCCCGCAACGAGCGCAACCCGCGTCGCTAGTTACAAGTGTCTAGCGAGACCGCCGGTATCAAATCGGAGGAAGGTGCGGATGACGTCAAGTCAGCATGGCCTTTATGTCCAGGGCTACACACACGCTACAATGGCCGGTACAAAGGGCAGCGAAGGGGCGACCTGAAGCGAATCCCATCAAAGCCGGTCGTAGTTCGGATTGTAGGCTGCAACTCGCCTGCATGAAGTCGGAGTTGCTAGTAAACGTAGGTCAGCCATACTACGTTGAATACGTTCCCGGGCCTTGTACACACCGCCCGTCACGTCATGGGAGTTGATAACACCTGAAGTCGGTGACCCAACCTTCGGGAGGGAGCTGCCTAGGGTGGGATTGATGACTGGGACGAAGTCGTAACAAGGTAGCCGTACCGGAAGGTGCGGCTGGATCACCTCCTTTCTAGGGAGCGGTGAGGTTTGTGGAGTTGGGTTGGAAGTTGGGCTGGAAGTGCTGGAGCATTGGGTGGAAGACTGATTGCAAGAAGCGATTGGGGAGATGATACGAGGGAAGTTGGAGGATGAGAATCTGAAAATGGAAATCGGATCTGACCTGAGCGATGAGCTGTGAGGAAGAAGCCCGAAGGCGGAAGCACGGAAACGAAGACGGAAGATTTGGCGGAGAAGCAGACCGGACCGAATTCCGAGGTCAATCTGGTGATGGATATCTTACCACTCTTCAGCGGTGAATGTGCCGCTGTTATTATGAATGAATAGAGAATGCAGAATAGCGAATTATGAATGATTAGTGGAGAAGCCTCGGCTACGAAGCGACTTCATTAGCGATTCACTATTGAGCATTCACCATTCATAATTCATATGGGGGCCTGTAGCTCAGCCGGTTAGAGCACTGTGCTGATAACGCAGGGGTCAGTGGTTCGAGTCCACTCAGGCCCACTGCGGAAGACTCTGGAGACAGAGGGCAGGCTATCCGCGAACGAAGGAAGTGTTGGCACATTAAAAACTGAATAGGATAGATAGCATCTTCAAAAGAAGAAGAAGACTCTTCGAAAGAAGAGAGTGGTTAAGCTACTAAGAGCACACGGTGGATGCCTTGGCGTCAAAGGCCGAAGAAGGACGTGTATCACTGCGAAAAGCTGCGGGGAGTTGTGATAAAGCTGAGAGCCGCAGATATCCGAATGGGGAAACCCAGTCCGGGGAATGCCGGACTAGCTGCTGGTGAACACATAGCCAGTAAGCGGGGAACTCGGGGAACTGAAACATCTAAGTACCCGGAGGAGAAGAGATAATTCCGTAAGTAGTGGCGAGCGAAAGCGGAGAAGCCCAAACCGGTATGGTTTCGACTGTGCCGGGGTTGTAGGACTGACGGAAAGCGTATGAGCTGTAGGGGAATGGCACTGGAAAGGCCAACCGAAGGGGGTGAGAGTCCCGTACCCGAAATGGTGAGTAAGCTGGTCAGAATCCTGAGTAGCACGGAGCACGCTAACTCTGTGTGAAGCTGGGAGGTCCACCTCCCAAGGCTAAATACCTTTGACGACCGATAGTGAACAAGTACCGTGAGGGAAAGGTGAAAAGAACCCCTGCGAGGGGAGTGAAATAGAACCTGAAACCGTGTGCTTACAAGCAGTCAGAGCCTGATGCCCTTTAGGGGGCCGGGTGATGGCGTGCCTCTTGGAGAATGAGCCAACGAGTTACGTTCAGTGGCGAGGTTAAGGCGTGAAAGCCGGAGCCGAAGCGAAAGCGAGTCTGATAAGGGCATAGGGGAAGGGGAAACCCGGACCCGGAGTCGCTGGATGTAGACCCGAAACCAGGTGAGCTATCCATGGCCAGAGTGAAGCGGGAGTAATGTCTCGTGGAGGCTCGAACCGGTGTATGTTGCAAAATGCTCGGATGAGCTGTGGATAGGGGTGAAATGCCAAACGAACCTGGAGATAGCTGGTTCTCGCCGAAATAGCTTTAGGGCTAGCGTTGGGAGCTGAGTATGGGAGGTAGAGCACTGGATGAGGTAGGGGGCTAACAGCTTACCGAACTCAACCAAACTCCGAATGCCTGTACTTTTAGCCCAGCAGTCGGACTACGGGAGATGAGTTTCGTGGTCGAGAGGGAAACAGCCCAGATCGTCAGCTAAGGTCCTGAAGTGGCGGCTAAGTGGGAAAGGATGTGGAGTTACTGAGACAGCCAGGAGGTTGGCTTAGAAGCAGCCATCCTTGAAAGAGTGCGTAATAGCTCACTGGTCAAGTGATTCTGCGCCGAAAATATAACGGGGCTCAAGCCGCCCACCGAAGCTACGAATTTGTGTGAATAGTCCTTAGGGGCGAGGTCACATGAGTAGTAGGCGAGCGTTCCATTCAGCGTAGAAGCGGTACCGTAAGGAGCCGTGGAGCGGATGGAAGAGAGAATGTTGGCACGAGTAGCGAGAACTGCGTGAGAACCGCAGTCCCCGAAAGTCTAAGGTTTCCGACGGAAGGTCAATCCGCGTCGGGTTAGTCGGTCCTAAGGCGAGGCCGAAAGGCGTAGTCGATGGACAACTGGTTAATATTCCAGTACCACGTAAGTTTGTTTGAGCGAAGGGGTGACGCAGAAGGGTAGGTCAGCCAGCCGTTGGTCGAGCTGGTTCCAAGCCTGTAGGTGAAGAGAGCAGGGTTAAAAGACTGCTTGAGCCGAGGGGTGATGGTGAGCTTGAAAGAGCGGAAGTGATTGAACCCAAATTGCCTAGAAAAGCCTCTAGTGAGAACTGCGTGCCCGTACCGCAAACCGACACAGGTAGACGAGTGGAGAACACTAAGGGGAACGGGAGAACCTTCGTTAAGGAATTCGGCAAAATAGATCCGTAACTTCGGGATAAGGATCGCCTCAGTAGGATGAGAGAGCCAAGCGCTCTGGAGTCTGAGGAGGCCGCAGAAAAAAGGCCCTATCGACTGTTTACCAAAAACACAGGTCTGTGCGAAGTTGAAAGACGAAGTATACAGGCTGACGCCTGCCCAGTGCCGGAAGGTTAAGGGGAGAGGTGAGAGCTTTGAACCGAAGCCCCGGTGAACGGCGGCCGTAACTATAACGGTCCTAAGGTAGCGAAATTCCTTGTCGGGTAAGTTCCGACCCGCACGAAAGGCGTAACGAGTGGGGCACTGTCTCAACGAAGGACCCGGTGAAACTGAAATAGGAGTGAAGATGCTTCTTACCCGCAGCAGGACAAAAAGACCCCGTGGAGCTTTACTGTAGCTTGCTATTGGGTTAGGGCTTTGTTTGTGTAGGATAGGTGGGAGACAGAGAAGCTGGGCCGCCAGGTTCGGTGGAGTCGCTGGTGAAATACCACCCTGATAAAGTCTTGACTCTAATGTGTGCCGTGAACCGGTATGCAGACAGTGGCAGGTGGGCAGTTTGACTGGGGCGGTCGCCTCCCAAAAGGTAACGGAGGCGTGCAAAGGTTCCCTCAGGCTGAATGGAAACCAGTCGTAGAGTGCAAACGCATAAGGGAGCTTGACTGCGAGAGCTACAACTCGAGCAGAGACGAAAGTCGGCGTTAGTGATCCCATGGTACTGAGTGGAAAGGCCATGGCTCAACGGATAAAAGCTACCCCGGGGATAACAGGCTAGTCTTCCCCAAGAGTTCACATCGACGGGAAGGTTCGGCACCTCGATGTCGGCTCGTCACATCCTGGGGCTGGAGTAGGTCCCAAGGGTTGGGCTGTTCGCCCATTAAAGTGGTACGCGAGCTGGGTTCAGACCGTCGTGAGACAGGTCGGTCTCTATCCGCTGTGGGCGCAAGGGAATTGAGAGGGGCTGTCCCTAGTACGAGAGGACCGGGATGGACAGACCGCTGGTGTGTCAGTTGTGCTGCCAAGTGCATGGCTGAGTAGCTAAGTCTGGGATGGATAACCGCTGAAAGCATCTAAGTGGGAAGCCAGCCTCGAGATGAGTTCCCTCACAGAGAGAATCTGGTAAGTGCGCTGGGAGAATACCAGTTAGATAGGCGGAACGTGTACAGGCTGAGAGGTCTTTAGCGAATCCGTACTAAAGCACGAGGGCTTAACCGCCATAATTTTTTTGGAAGAGATTGTTTTTTTGAGAAGACTGCGAATCTATCCTATTTGGTTTTTAGTGTGCCAGCTAAAGACAAAGCTAAAGCTAAAATGCTGAAGCAGTAGCAGATTATTATGTGAATAAGAGAAGGGTATAGTTGGTGGCAAGAGCGGTGGGGGTACACCCGGCTCCATCTCGAACCCGGCAGTTAAGGCCACCAGCGTCGATGGTAGTGCAGAGGCGACTCTGTGTGAGAGTAGACCGTTGCCAACTATTCCCTTCCCTTTTCTATTTTGACCTTAATGAAATATGCAATAATTTTCGCATGGGCTTCCTTCAATCTGATGGAAGCCTTTTTTGTGCTTTATTGGATAGCCGCGCCGCCTTATGCTCCATCTGACAGTTGTGATTGTATCCTATAATGTCGGCTCTCTTCTGCGTGACTGTCTGGAAAGTATCGCGGCATCAGCTACGCTGAGCGCTGACTGGCTGGCGGTGGAAGTGGTGGTGGTGGACAACGCCAGCACAGACGGCAGCGCGGCAATGGTGGCTGCGGGATTCCCGGATGTTTATCTGATTGCCTCCGACAAAAATCTGGGATTCACCGGCGGCAACAACCTGGCTCTGCGTGCCCTGAGTTTTGCTACGACGGACAGCGAATTAGTTGACCCACCAATCCCCAATCTGCAATCGCCACTCCCTGATTTCGTTCTGCTTCTCAATCCCGACACGCGGGTGGAGGGAGATGCACTGGGCCGAATGGCTGGGTTCTTGCGTGACAATCCGCTGGCTGGCGCGGTGGGTGCGCATCTCTCCTATGGGGATGGCTCCTTTCAGCACGGCGCATTCCAGTTTCCTGGGCTGGCACAGGTGGCGCTGGACCTGCTACCCCTGGCTGATCTGCCTGGCATTCGTCGCTTCTTGCCGCGCCTTTTGGATAGCCCGCTCAATGGACGCTATCCCCCAGCCCTGTGGAACAGAACAGATGCCTTTTCTGTGGACTTTGTATTGGGCGCGGCGTTGATGGCGCGGGGCAATGCCATTGGCCAGGTGGGTCTGTTGGACGACAGCTATTTTATGTATTGTGAGGAGATGGACTGGTGTCTGCGGCTACAGGACACTGGCTGGCTGGTCTTTGCCCTGCCCACTGCCCACATCACCCATTGGGAAGCCCAAAGTAGTCGGCAGGTGCGCTGGGAAATGTTTGAACGCTTGTGGCGTAGTCGCTTTCGTTTTTATGGCAAGCACCGGGTACACTATCCCGGCTACTTCCTCTCTCTTTTACGTCTATTCGTACGCACAGCGATGACCGTGCGCAAAGTTCTTGCCTACCGCAGGTTTTCTCAAGGCAGACTTGCTGGAAATCTTCTCTCCGCGGAACTAGCGGCCTATACAGCGATTCAACGGCTCTAACCAATGAAATCACACCAGGCAGTGGCCAAGCCGATTCCTGATCCGTCTCCCCCACTTATCGTCTCCCATTCGCTTCCTGCCGGCTGGTTTCTCGCCTTGGCTGCCACTGTTGCTTTCAGTCTGGCCACGCCCATTGCCCGCTCCCTGCTCGTCGGCGGGGCAGACCCCAGTGGGCTGGTCACAATCCGGCTGCTTATTGCCACGGGCCTGCACGGATTGGCAATTGGACTGACCGCGCCCAGGCTCTTTCGCCTCGACCGACGGCATGTGATAATTGCCCTGCTGGCTGGTGTGATAAACGGGATTGGTATGCTTCTTTATTTTGTCGGCCTTGCCCGGTTGAGCGCATCGCTTACAGCTATGCTTCTGGCAATGAGTCCGTTGGCCGTGCTAACCTTGCTTATGCTGCGGGGGGAGAAACTGACCCGCCGCCATGCCATACGTGTTGGGCTTGCCTTGGGGGGTGTCTATCTCCTGATCGGGCCTGGCGGGAATGTGGACTTGACCGGTGTTGGACTGATTCTATTGGCCGTACTCGCCTTTTCCAGCCAGATGGCATTGCTTCAATGGTATCTGAAACAGCTCGATCCCCGGACAGTGGCATTCTATGTGTCGGCAGGTATGCTGCTTGTGGTGGGAATATACTGGCTGGTCGAGGGCGCTCCCTGGCAACCGCTGGACGGGATGGGCTGGTTGGGTCTGGCTACGCTGGCATTGGTCAGCACCTTTTTGGCCCGTCTGGCCATGTATGCTGCCGTGGCTTCGATTGGCAGCAGCCAAATGTCTATGCTTACGCCGTTGGAAATCCTGCTGGCGGTGATTTGGTCTGTCGTATTTCTCGATGAACGGCTGACGGCTGCCCACGCCGCGGGCGGTCTGTTGATTCTCCTCAGCACACTGTTGGCCATCCAACGGCTCAATTTGACCTGGCGGCGTCCCCGCTGGCGTGTCTGGTTCCGTTCCTGACGGGGTACTCTCTTGCCAAGATTGACAGCGATGATTCTTGCCCGCAACGAGGCTACACACATTGCAGCCTGTATCGAGACCCTTGTGGCCTGGACCGACGCGGTGGTCGTCTGGGATTCGGGCAGCACCGACGCCACCTGTGATCTGGCCCATCTGGCCGGCGCGCTGGTGGTGCAGCGCCCGTTTGACGACTACGCACATCAGCGACAGGCCGCGCTGAACAGCATCGACAGCGAGTGGATTCTCTTTGTGGATGCGGATGAACGGGCCACGCCTGTTCTGGCCGACGAAGTGCTACAGGCGATTCAGCAATCCGATATCGCTGGTTTTTGGATTCCCCGGCGCAATTTTATTGTGGGCCGGGAAACGCGCGGCGGCGGATTTTCGCCGGATTATCAATTGCGTCTCTTGCGCCGGGAGAAGGCACGCTACGATCTGGCCCGGGAAGTACATGAAATTGTGCAGCTAGACGGTCCGGAAGCCTATCTTACGCAACCCCTGCTCCATCTAAATTATGAAAATTGGCCCCTGTTTCACCGCAAACAGCGCTTCTATGCCCGCTACGAGGCCCGCATCCTGGCCCAACGAGGCATCCATCCCCGGCCCCACAACTTCATTTTGCAGCCCCTGCGCGAGTTTTATCGCCGTTTTGTTGTTCTGAAAGGCTGGCGAGATGGGGGGCACGGATTGCGATTGGCGTTTCTGCTGGCCTGGTATTACGGATTTGTACCCTATTGGCATCTTTTGGAGGGCGACAGCAGCGAGTGATCGCCCTATTGTAAGTTTGGGAGAATATTTTTATGCCCCGGAAAGTTTCATCTGTTATCCGCCAGAAAGAAGGGGACTCGAATTCATTGCCCCACTGGGATATGACAGTCGTTTTTCCCAGTCTGGATTCCCCGGAATTCGCGCAGGGCTTTCAGCGCGCAATCGAAAAAGTGGATCAATTGGAGGCGCTATTTGATTCCCACGCCATTGGCAATCCCCAGGCCGACCCCCAATCCACCGAGAAAATTGTGGAAGTTTTCGAGGCCGTGCTGGAACAAATCAATAATACAATGGATGTGGTCCACGAATTGGCCTCGTATGTAAGTTCCTTTCTTTCGACCAATTCCCGGAATGATCAGGCCCAGGCCGCGTGGAGCCGGATTCAGCTACAGTCTGTGCGGCTTTCCAAATTGGGGACGCGGCTGACTGCCTGGCTTGGTCAGCTGCCCGTCGATGAATTAGTACAGCAGTCTGCTTTGGCTGCCGAACACGCCTACGCGCTGGAAAAGGCCCGCATTCAATCGCAGCATTTGCTGGCGCGGGAGACCGAAGACCTGGCCGCAGATCTGTCGCCCACCGGTGGTGATGGGTGGGCCAAACTTTATAGCAATTATACATCCCAACTGCTGGTTCCCATCCGTTTCAAGGGGAAGCCAACTGAACTCCCCATGAGCAGCGTGCGCAATTTGGCCTATCACGAAACCCGTTCAGTGCGGCGTCTGGCCTACGAAGCGGAGTTGAAAGTCTGGAAGGATTCCGCCGTTCCCCTGGCCGCGGCACTCAACAGCATCAAAGGCGAAGTCAACACACTGGTGCGCCATCGACGCTGGGACTCGGCTCTGCAGACAACGCTTGTGCAAAACAATATGGATCACGAGTCGTTGGACGCGATGCTCTCCGCGGCCAGAGACGCTTTTCCGGACTTTCGCCGCTATTTTCGGGCAAAGGCCGGTCTGGTGAACGGTGACACACAGCTTGCCTGGTATGACCTTTTTGCGCCCATCGGTAACAGCCCGCAGAAGTGGCCCTATGCCCAGGCGACAGAATTTATTACCCAGCAATTCGCCACCTTTTCACCCAAAATGCGCGATCTGGCCGTGCGATCCTTCCGGGAGAATTGGATCGACGCAGAGCCGCGGCCCGGCAAGCGCGATGGGGCTTTCTGTATGCGTCTGCGCAAGGATGAGTCGCGTATACTGATGAATTATAAAGAGAGCTTCAATTCTGTCAGCACGCTGGCCCACGAGTTGGGGCACGCCTATCATAACCTGAATCTGGCTGGACGCACCACAACCCAACG
Source organism: Caldilineaceae bacterium (assembly GCA_019637685.1). Lineage (GTDB taxonomy): Bacteria > Chloroflexota > Anaerolineae > Caldilineales > Caldilineaceae > JACQGT01. Next base: position 225,157 of record JAHBVF010000004.1, read on the forward strand.
CGTAACACCCATGACCCTGGCCGAAACAGCCAGTATCTTCTGTGAGACTGTCGTCACCCAGGCCGCCCTGGCCGAGGTTGGGCCAGCAGAGCAATTTGTGATTTTGGAGGCTTCGCTGCAGAGCACAGGCCAGGTGGTTGTCGATATTGCGTCCCGGTTTCTCTTTGAGAACGCCCTCTTTGCCAGCCGCCAGGAGCGTGAACTTTCCATAGACGAACTTTGTGCTTTGATGACAGATGCCCAACAGCAAACCTATGGCGATGCTTTGCAACCGGATCTGATGCATCCGTTTATGTGGGCTGCCAAATCCCACTATTACAACGGCAGCCGATCTTTCTACAACTATCCCTATATGTTCGGTCAGCTTTTTGCCCTGGGTCTGTTCGCTCGCTACCAGGCCGATCCCGACGGCTTCCGCACTGCCTATGACGATCTGCTTTCCTCCACCGGGATGGCCAACGCTGCTGACCTGGCAGCCCGTTTCGGAATCGATATCCGCACGCCCGCCTTTTGGCAGGGCAGCCTGAATGTGATTCGAGCCGACATTGACCGTTTTGAACAACTGGCGCAGGATCAGTCCTCTGGCTGAAAGCGGGCAGCCGCCTTCGTCAACCTGAAAATAAAAGACCGAAGAGGAGGAGGCACATGTGTCCTATGTGCCTCCTCCTTTTTTTGTACGAACTTTTTCAGAACGAAAGGTCGTCAATATAAGGGAACCGTCTTGTCCCGCTTTTTTAGGTGTAAGGATGGCTCTGCTACAAAAAGCCTTTTGAGCCACTGATAGCCACTGATAAACGCTGATAAAAAGATGGATTCTCTCCTGGAATTCTCTGTGCCTCCGCGTCTCCGCGGGGGAAAGCACCCTTTTTCAGTAGATTCAAGAGCATAAAATAAATTCAGTATATTGTCAGACGGAAAAGTGTTGACTAAAATTGTGCATTCAGGTATAGTATATTCAGCAAACATTGAGCTAACGATAGCTTCGCCATAACGCCTGCGACCAGATAACCCTTAAATCTACGAAATCTTCCAAACGCGCCGGGGGCAACCGGCTTAAGCGAACTACACGCGAGAAAATACATGGAAACCGTATGTGCTACAGGAACGCTTGTGATGAGAAACCGATTTGTCTTTTCATCTGCTTCTTCTGCAGGGACAGGTGAACCACTTGCCGCGGTTGTCGAACAGACCCCCAGCATTTTCTTCTATAATCAGTGTCAACTTCATTATTGGCTGTCTGGACCGACTACGGCACCGCTGGTGGTTCTCACCCACGGAGAGGGTGGGAGTCACCACATTTTTGATTCACAGGTTCAATCGCTTGCCCGGTCCTATCGTGTCCTGACCTGGGATATCCGTGGGCACGGGGCATCTCAATCAGCGCTCCCTTTCGAACTGAATCGGGCAGTTGACGATCTTCAGGCTTTACTTCAGCACACAGGCTATACAGAAGCGATTTTTGTGGGTGTTTCTGCCGGTGGAATTCTTACCCAGCTATTCGAACGGCGTTTTCCTCACGCTGTGCAAGGCATGGCCCTGATCAGTTGCAATCCGCTGGGCGCGGCCAGCTCTCCTGCTGCACGTTTTCGATATCAGCTTACCAGCAGCCTCCTGCATTTGTTGCCCTACTGGTTCGTCTTGGCACAGATACCTGCCTATCTCTCCACCCGTCCCGAGGTACAGAAATATGCAGTGGAGTCCATGAAAAAAAGCGGGCGAGAGAACTTTCTGGCGGCCTGGCAGGCTTGTGAGAATATGGACACACAAGTGGGCATGCAGCGCCCCCGGCAAGCTTTGCTCATCGCCCTGGGCGCGTATGATCGGCCAGGCTGGCACACCCGGGCACGTCAACTTTGGGCACAGGTTGCCCCTGATATTCGCCCTGTGAGTGTGCCCGGAGCCAGCCACGCTGTGACCCAGGATAACCCAGCCTATGTGACAAAAATGCTGGAAGATTTCCTGCGCCAATGCGTGCGTGCCAAACGTATTTCCACTGCCTGAAATTGTATGACAGTGGGGATGATTCGGCGTGGGACAGACCTATTGGAACGCCTGCTTGTGGGCCTTGCGCACAGCGTCGTCTTCCAGTTTGGCATAAATGCGGGTGGTATTGGGGTTTGAATGGCCCAGAGCAGTCTGGGTGACGGCCAAGTCCCGGGTGGTCTGATAGATACGGGTGGCAAAATAGTGGCGCAAGGCGTGGGGTGTGATGCCTTTGGCGGCCAGATTGGCCCGTTCGGCCAGTGTACGTATGGTATTCTGCACGCTCTCTGTGGTCAGAGGTAAGATTTGGTCCCCGACCCGCCGGTCGTGGCGGGCAAAAACTGGTAGCTCGGCAATTGGCCGCCCGCTGCCCCCGTCGTAGATTTGGCGTTCACTTAGGTAACGACGCATGGCCCCCCAGGCCCGTTCGTCAAAGTAGACCCGGCGCACTTTCCCCCGCTTCCCCACCACCCAGGCCGCCCGCTCCTCCTCATCCAACTGCTTGCGGCTGATCTTCACCAGTTCTCCCACCCGCAGCCCAGTGCAACGCAAAACCTCCACAATCGCTACATCCCGCAGTTTGGCCAATAGCTCTCTGGGATCGTTTTCCCGGCGCAGGGGCACTTCTCGGGCCGCGTTCACCAGCGCGGCCATCTCATCAGGCCGGGGCGGATGGGGCAGCAGGTCTGGCGGGCGCTGATTTCGACGCACCCGTTTGATCCCATCCTGAAAGCGGGCCAGTTCCTGGGGCGTGAAAGGCAGCCAGCCCCGAACCTGCAAAAAGTTGACCCAACCGACCAGCCCCGCCAGATAAGTATGCAATGTGCGTTGGCTGATTTTCGTCTCATCCAGCAGCCAAGTGGCAAAGCCGAGCAGTCGGTCCACATCCAACTGGCCCACATCACTGGTGTCTGGCGGGGTGCGCTTTTCGATCAAATATTCCTGAAAACGGTTCATGGCCGTGCGATAGGTGCGCCGGGTGAAGGTGCTGCCCGTCGCCGCGTCTTCCAGATAGCGTTCGATCGTGTCGGTGATGGGCATAGTCGCCTAATGGGGATAAGGATGGAGGAGCAGGAGTGAAATATCAGTCTCCGCTTCTCATCATGTCCGGAACGAGTGTCTGCCGGTCCAGTATACCACAGGGGTTGGCGTCAATGATCTCCGTACTTTTTCTCGCCCGCGGTGATGGCAATGGCAAGCCGGTTGCCTGCCGGCGGCAGAGGGCAGGTGGCAAATGGGGTGAAGGCGCAGGGCGGGTTATAGGCCCGATTGAAATCAATCACTGTATGACCGTCAGCATCCGGCGCGTCCACACTGAGAAATCGTCCACTGCCATACGTCTCTTTGCCGCTGGTCGCGTCGGCGAAAATGAGGAACAGCGGCTTTCCAGTTTGGCCCAACGCGATCAGGCTCTGGGCCTGGTCCATCAGCGTAAAGCGCAGGATGCCCGGCGAGGGCGTCGGGTTGACTGTGCCAAGAATCGTCGGCACAGAAACAGTCATTGGCGCGGGGTGAGGTTCCAGCCGGGCTGACACGCGCCAGGCTGGATCGACTGGGAAGTTGTCCACCCCCGGAAAGGCCACCAGGGCCGGGTGCGCGTGATCGCGCAGGCGCACTGCCCAACGCCCATCCCGGCGAATGACAAACCAGCGCAGGGAGCCGTATGCGAAAACCGGTTCATCCATCTCAGCTTCAGTCAACGACATCCGGGAAACAGGCACGTCCTGATGGGTGACGCGGATTCCCGGCACAACTGTCATTTCTACACCCGCGTCTGTGACGCTAAATGTACCCAGCCGGGGCACGCTGACACCGGGAAATTGGATGTGGTTGGCCGGGTCGCCGCCGAAGTGATTCTCGCCTGGCTCCAGCCAAAAGAGACCAGCCAGGGTGAGCCAGCCATCTGGGCTGCGCAGCTCTGCATCCCGTTTCTGCTGCCATTCGGCTATCTCGGTCTGATAGGTGGACATTTGTGGCCTTTCCGGTTTGCTCAGGCAAACGAGTGGGGGCGAGAGATACTGACAACAAAGAAGCAGAGACCTGCCATCGCGCGATGGCAGGTCTCTGCTGTATAGACTTGGGTTTGTCTGGGCAGCCCCTGCCGAACTATTTCAGGCTGACTTTGGCATTGTACAGCACATAATTGGCTGTGCCAAACTCGCCCGCCACCTTTACTTCCTGCCCCAGCAGGTCGCTGAACTCGCCAGTGATTGGCGCGTCCACCGGTCCGTCACTGATCAATAGATAGCGGCCTTTGCCGGCCTGATAGAGATACGCTCCCTGTCCATTGGCTTCGGGGGGCAGGGTCGGGGCCGTATCCGTCAGGAGACCCGACCGGGTCACTTTGCCGCTGTTTTTCTCCACATTTGCCACAGCCGCTTGTTTGATGCGCTCGCCGTCCACTTGCCCCTGGATTGTGATCCACTGGCCCACGAGCGCGGCGTCAATGTCGCCCGATATAAGATAGCGGGTCTCGTTGACCGGCTCCAGAAGCACATTTTCCTTTTCCAATACACCAAAAATCTTCTTCGCCATTTTCTTCCGTCTCCTAAAGTACACAATCACACACGGGTGCCGGGATTTCGCTCCGCGAATCAGGGTCACCGAAACCGGTTGCATTACGACCAAGCGACTGGGAGTATAGCAGAATTTGGACGATTCACCAATTTTGGCTGCTCGATATTGGGCAGGTATGATAGGGAGATGCGCGACTTCAGCCGTGGGCTGGTGTTCTTTATCCACAGGGAACAGAGCAGTCTGTCTTCAGAGCAAGTTTTTCCTGCCAGGTGGACTGAGAAGTATCAGTTGGCACTGTGTGCCTTGCCTATTCGCAAGCAGAAAGAATGGAACACAATGACAAATTCTGCCAATCATCCATATACCGCACGCACGAACGGTGCCGGGCACGCGTACACGCCCCCCCGGGTTGTGATCACCGGCATTGGCGCGCTCACCCCTCTGGGGCTGGATATTCCCAGTACGTGGGCCAATCTTCTGGCGGGGGTATCGGGCATAGGAACGATTACGAAGTTTGATACCAGTGAATTGCGCACAACCTTTGGCGGCGAGCTAAAGGATTTCGATCCGCTGGACTATCTGGATCGCAAAGAGGCGCGCCGACTGGACCCCTACATTCAGTATGCGCTGGTGGCCACACAGCAGGCCCTGGCCGATTCGGCCATCGATCTCTCGCAAGATGAACCCAATCAGATCGGTGTGATTATGGCCAGCGGTGTGGGTGGTATTCAGTCGCTGGTAGAGAACGTAAATCTGGTGCAGGGCAAAAGCCTTCGGCGGATAAGCCCTTTTCTTGTCCCCAATATGCTGGTGGACAGCGCGGCCGGGCGCATTGCCATTGAATACGGCGTACACGGTCCCAATTTCGCTGTAGTCAATGCCTGTGCCAGTGGCACTGCGGCGACGGGCGAAGCCTTTGAACTCATCCGTCGAGGCGACGCCGAGGTGATGATTGTGGGTGGGGCCGAAGCCGGGTTGATGCCCATTACAATGGCTGGTTTCGATGTAATGGGCGCCCTGAGCCAGCGCAACGACGATCCCGCGGCCGCGTGCCGTCCTTTTGATGTGGATCGGGATGGCTTTGTGATGAGCGAAGGCGCGGCTGTCATGGTGATGGAAAGTCTGGATCACGCGTTGGCCCGGGGCGCACGCATCTATGCTGAAGTGATTGGCTATGGCAACAGCGCGGATGCCTTTCACATGGCGGCTCCCCACAACGAGGGCCGGGGCGCGCGGGATGCCATGCGCATGGCTCTGCGCAAAGCCGCGGCCTATGGCGTGCAGCCCCGGAATGTGGACTATATCAATGCCCACGGCACCTCCACCCAACTGAATGATCCGGGCGAAACCCTGGCCATCAAACAGGTCTTTGGCGAGCATGCCTACACAACACGCATCAGCAGCACCAAAAGTATGCTGGGCCATCTTCTGGGCGCGGCCGGGGCAATCGAGGCTATTATCTGCGCCAAGACCATCGAAACCGGGCAGATTCCGCCCACCATCAATCTGGTCAATCCAGACCCGGACTGCGACTTGAACTACACCCCCAACGTGGCCGCCCAGGCCGATGTGCGGGTTACACTAAGCAACAGTTTCGGTTTTGGCGGGCACAACGCGTGTGTGATGCTTCGCCGGTATGAGGGAGAAACCCTATGAGTGAACAACCAGATCAGCAGCCAACGAGCACTGTCAACGGTACATCGGGCGTTTATCGCAATGGCAACGGCAGCAACAGCCGACACCAGTCGCAGCCCGAACAGCAGCCGTCTGCGCCCCAAGCCAACAAGTTTTCGCCCCGCTCGGCCCAAATTGTGGGGTGGGGCTATCACGTGCCTGAAAAAGTGATTACCAATTTTGACCTGGAGCAGATCGTCGATACCCAAGACGAGTGGATTCGCACGCGGACCGGCATTGAGGAACGACATGTGGCCGCGGCCCCTTCCGAGACATCAGCTTCCCTGGGAATCCGGGCGGCCAGGGCCGCGCTGGAATCGGCTGATGTCGCGCCGAGCAAAGTCGATCTGATCATCTGTGCTACCAGCTCTCCCGAACATATTTTTCCTTCCACTGCCAGTATTATCCAGGACGGACTGGGGGCATCCAATGCCGGGGCTTTTGATCTGAGCGCGGCCTGCTCCGGCTTTGTCTATGGCCTGAGTATGGCCCGGGGACACATTCTGGCTGGAGATGCGGAATATGTGCTGGTGGTGGGCGCAGAGACGCTGAGCCGTATTGTGGACTGGACCGACCGGGGAACTTGCGTCCTCTTTGGCGACGGCGCGGGCGCGGTGCTGGTGGCGGCCAGCGATGTGCCGGGCGGGATTACTGCTTCTGTGTTGGGCAGTGATGGCTCCGGCGCAGACTTGTTGACTGTGCCGGCGGGGGGCAGTGCCATGCCTGCCAGCCTGGAAACGGTTAGCAGTGGCGGGCACTACATAAAAATGGATGGGACGGCTGTCTTCCGCTTTGCCACGCGTGTGATGGCAGAGGCAACCCGGCAGGTTCTGGGCAAGGCGGGGCTGAGCGTAGATGATGTTGATCTGGTAATCCCCCATCAGGCCAATGTACGTATTATCCAAAACAGTGTACTGAAGCAGCTAAAAATCCCTGAAGAAAAGGTCTTTGTCAATCTCCAGAAGTATGGAAATACCAGCACTGCCAGCATTCCCATTGCCCTGTGTGAGGCGATCGAAGAAGGCCGGATCCACCCTGGCGACAATCTGGTTTTTGTCGGTTTCGGGGCCGGGTTGACGTGGGCTGCCTGTGCCATCAAATGGAGTGTGCCCGTTTCGAAACCAGAGGAGACCTGGTGGCGCAATACCCAGCGTCAGGCCACCTATCAGGCCGCGGCTGCCCGCAGCATGTGGAAACGGGCCATCCGTCGGGTCTACAGCCAGTTCCCCGAAGAATCTCGTTGGGGCGGTGGCCGCAAGGAAGGAAACGAAGCAGGATAAAAAAGAATTTTGCAATAAAAAGGGGACGCCGAAAGGCGTCCCCTTTTTATTGCAAAATTCTTGCAAAATGATGTGCAGGGCAGGCTATCACATTGCCCGATGACTACTGCCAGCTAAACTGGCCTTTGCTGTCTTGAGGAAGATCGTCAAAAGAGGTCATCCCGCTGTCTTTGGCTGCCTTCAGCCCGGCCCGGCTAACGATCTCCTGGGCCAGTTGGCTGTCATAGGGCATATCTTCCCGGATCATTTGTGTGGAGCCTTCGGGCGTGTAGATGATCTGTAGTGTGGCATCTTCTGTGGTAGATTCTATCCGGCTGAGCAGCACATTCATGCGTTTGATGTGTCCCCAATCCATCGTTCGGCCAAAACTCCAGAAGCGCAGAGGGCTGCGCACAATCAGTGCATCCTCTGTTACTTCATAGGTGGTGGAATAATCGATTAGATGGCCGAAGAGAAGCAAGCTGCCCCAGGCAATAAATGTCCAGGCCATCGCCTCCACAAAGAAGACCTGATTCATTCCCATGGGAAAGATGAGCAGCCCCGCTACCATCACCGCAATTGCCGCACTCATTGCTTTGGGCTTGCCTTTGAAAATCAACCGTTCGACCGTGGCTTCTGCCTGTAGACTCTCTGCCATCTGGTGCATCTCCTCTGACCGGGATTGTGAAAAATACCGCGTGCTGATTTCTTAAAGTATAGCCGCGTTCGGACAAATTTTCAAAATGGGCCAGGTCAGTGGACAAAACGTCATATCCGGCTATAAAAGCAGCCGATACCCTCGCCCGCGCACAGTTGTAATAAAGCGGGGCGAGGTTGGGTCTGGTTCCACCTTTTGGCGCAGACGGCTTATCAACTTTTCGATGCGGGCGTCGTCCACTTCGTTGATATAACCCTCACCCCATACACCCGTCACAATTTCATATTTGTCGATGATTTTGTCGGCGTTTTCAAAAAGCAGCGTCATCAATTGATATTCCAGCTTTGTCAACGTCTCAGCCGGCTTGCCGTCTATCAGCACTTCGCCGCTGTCCACGTCCACCCACAGCCCGGTGACAGCCGGCGCGGTCGGTGCCTGTTTGCCCTGCACAAAGAGGGCGAAGAGACGGCTGAAGGCCCGCTGTTCGCCTTCTACCCGGATGAGGATGTGTTTTTCTTCCAGCCGGGACAACACATCCGGGTCGGCTGTCTGGTTGCCAAAGTACGCCAGCAGCGCGCTCCGCTCTGCTTCGGAGAAATTTTGCCAGATTTTTTGATTTTCTCGGGCCAGAATCGAGCTTTCCCGCAGGCGATGCGCCACCCGTCGCTGCACCTGCCAATGATCCGCGTCCACCCCTTCAGCGGCCAAGGCATCCAACAGCAGTTGGGTTGCGCCTTTCAACAATCCCGGATGGCCCCCTGTCCACAAATAGAGGAATTCCCCATCCGACTGTTCCATATCCAATTTAATGCGTTCGCCCGCGTCCCGCACATAGTGGGCCACATCCCCGGCGGTCAGGGGGGCCAGATGCCAGCGGGAGGCAACAAACAGTTCGCAGAATTCGGCGCAATGCTCCCCAGGACGGATGCTGTCCAGCCCCTCATTTGTGGCAGTGGCATAGAGCAGTTTGGGATTGTAGCGATCCTTTGTGGCGCGCAGGTTGAGAAAGACCCGGGAATCCACGTGGGCAAAGGCTTCATCAAATTCGTCAAAGAGCAGCACGAGGATACGCTGGCTGACCTGGACCGCGGCCGTCAATCCCCGGTTGAAGCTCAGGGGGATCTGAAATTCACTGGTCGGCATTGTCAGCCGTTCATAGGCTTCCGACAGTTCCTCATTGGCTGCCAACTCCTCGTCGCTTTCTCGCAAACAGCGCAGAATCAGTTCATAGATGCCCTGATCCGTCACCTCCACCATCCGGTTGCAGTCAATGTAGACCGGCAGAAACTCCCGGGCTGCCTCGCCCAATTCTCTCTGCCAAACATCCCGCTGGGCCAATAGCCGCAGCAGTTCGGATTTTCCCAGATTGCTGAATCCGACAATTTCCACACAGGCAGACGCGTGAAACCGCTCCAGAATCGACCGAATATCGGTGTGACGGCTATAGCTTCCATCTGGAAAACGCAGGGCAGAGGGCATACAGGAAGTTCCCGCAGGGCTGTGTTGTGTTCAGTTAGATGTGGTGGATCGAACACCCTATCCTATCCCATCACCCCTCGTGCAGCAAATCCTGGGCCAGAACCTGATGGGCCACCAGCGGATCGACCTGCCCCACATTCGCCACGGTTGGTGTCAGGCCCGTCGGGTCCCACCAGTGGGTTTGGGGCCGCGGCCACAGGCTGTCCGGCCAGGGGCCACTGACCAGGCGTAGAGGCGGCCAGTGGGTCAGCTCGTCCGGGCGGGTGAAAGGACGGGCAAAGCGCAGGCGCACCCCATCTTTGCCCTCTTCCGCGCAGACGTGAGTCCACAACGGCCCGGCGCAATAGAGTCCGTGCAGGCTGGGCAGATTGTGGACCTGACGCCAGAGGCGCACGGCCTGGGCAAAACTCCAGGAGACGCTGCGTACTTCGGAAGGCGCGGTGATCCAGCGGCTGATGGTTTGCACCGTCGGGGTGGATCGGCAACGCCGCCAATAGAGCCGGGACGTGGTCACGGCCAGGGATGTGCCCCGGTGGGTGGCCGGTGCAGGGGCCACGTTTTCCACTGCATCTGCCGACACCCCACCCGGCAGGTGGGACCACATCTCCAGCGCCGCGCCCGCGGCAAACCGATTGCCTGCAAAATAGACGGCTGGCCGCTGGCCAGAGGGAAGGGAGGCCAGGGCCTGGGCCAACTCGGCACACATATCCAATACGGGGCGGGCGGCTGTCGATTCAGCCCTGTCATAGCCGCCTACCACCACCGCCAGGTCCGGGCGTATATCGTTCAGGTCCGCGGTCAGTTGGGCCGGGCCGCCACCCATTCCGAAACGATAGACCGCGACGGTCTGGCAGACGGTGGATTCCAGGCTGGATTGGGCAGCGGCCAGACTTTCGTGGCTGGTCAGCCCGCCGATCCAGACTCGCAGCGGCGGCAGTGGGTCCACCGCGGCCACGGTTTGCCCCAAATGAAGCCCCAGCGCGGGTTCCGAGCTGCTCAGGAGCGGGCTGTCGTCGCTTTCGTCCCACAGGGCGCGGTCCAAGCGCGCGCCCAGGCGGTAGCTGACCCCGCGCAGGGCCGCGTGGATAGCCATCGCCTCACCGGGCGGCAGGCTGGCCGATTCCCAGCCGATCAAGCGATGGCTGCCACCCACGGGTTCGATCAGCGCGGCGTGGGCTGTGGCTGTATCTGCACTCAGGGCTAGAATCGAAGACGCGTGGGGCAAGGGGGGTCTTTCGCTCATCTCAGCCTCCTTGCCCCAATGTCAACAGCCAATGCCAGAGTTCACGGATTTGCGGACTGAAAAAGAGCGCGTCCAGACGGGCAATCAATAATGTGATGCGGGAAGCGAAAAGCCGGGCAAAGATCACCCCCGCGGTCAGCCACAAGGCGCGTTCCCCCAGCCAGGCCCAACCGGCCAGCAGGGGACGCAGGGGCCAGGGGAAACGGCTCCGATCTGCTGGGGTTGTGCCCCAATAGAGATGGAGCAGCGCGCCGCCAGCCACAGCCAGTGTGAGCAAGCCAGTGAGGAGGAGCGAAGGCGCAGCACCCAGCAGGTGGCCCACTTCTCCGGCCCGGCGCACTTGGGGCAGCAGTGTGCCCTGTATGGCACCGGCCAGCCCTGCGCCCAGCCCCACCCCTGTCAGCAAGGCCAGGGGAAAAGCCGCGAGATTGCGCAGCCAGGGACGGGCTGACTGCTGATGGCGCCGACGCAGATAGTCGAACCCACCGGCCCACAAGAGCAGTCCCCCCGCCAGGGGCAGCCAGCCGTCCCACAGGATGGGCGGGGGCGCGTTCCCGTTCTGGAAAAGGGGCAAGGGCGATGTCAGCAGCGGCGCGAAGAGGCGAGGCCAGAGCACATTGCTCCAGACCAGCACACTGGTATAGGCCAGGGTGACGCCCACCAGCAGATATTGGGCGGCCCGCACCAGCCAGCTATCTTGGACTATAAAACTGAGGATCAGCAGGGAGAGGATAAAACCGATCAGAAAGCCTGCGTTTTCCCAGACCGGCGGCAGTGGGCTGTCGAGAGGGGTCACGCTGCTCTCCTCTCGGCCAGCCCGGCCAGATTGCCCACGGCCACCACCAGCAGCAGCACAGCCAATGCCCAATTCTGGGCGGTGATCTGTCGGCGCTGGCTCTCCTGTTTGGCCGCTGGAATCACATCGGCCAGCAGTGTGCGATAGGCGATGGCCCCGGCATAGCCGCTGACAATCCCTGCGATCTGACCGCTGTCCACATAAGGACGGATGGCCGGGTCTACGGCCGCGCTGACCACCGCGACAATCGGGGCTGTGTTGAGGGGTTGGACCTGTTCGATCCAGCGTTGCACCTCTTCGGAGCGGGCCGCGACAACCAGCAAAAGAGCCGGACTGTCGTCTTGCAGCGCGACCAGCGCGGTCCGATTGCCCACGGAACGGCCCTGGATGTCCACAGGGATGCCCTGGGCGGGGGCCTGGCCAAGCAGGGCCAGAGAGCCGACACCGCCGGGCAGATAGCCTGCTTCGATCAGATTTTCGCCCGGTTGTCGGCTCAGCGCGCTTTGGGGCGCGCTGGCCTGGGCCAGACTGATAAGCCGTCGGGCTGTGGCTGGGCCGCCGGGCAGTTGGCTGATGACCAGCAGACGCGCACCCTTTTCCACCAGATGCTCCAGCACTGGCAGGCTGGCCTGGTCCATTTCCCCGGCATTGGCTGGGTCATAGGCCCAGTTGACCAGCACCACCGCATCTGGCGGCAGATTGTCGATGGCGCTGTGGGCCGCGGTGACACCGGGCCAGCTATGTGGCTGGCCTTCGGGACGCGCATTGGCCGCCCACAGGGCAAGCAGCAGAGCCGCCAGCAACAGCCCATAGATCCAATTGCGTCGCCACAGCCCCCGCGCCTGCCCATCCGCCTGTCCGGTCGGTGGCCCTGGCTGGGCCGGGTATTGGGACGATTCGTCCAAAATGGGGACATCGGTGGCAAAAAGCTGGCGTAGCTCCCGCCGCAGCTCGTAGGGCGGCTCTGACAGCGCAGGTCCTGGCGGTGTGTTTGCTGTGGGGCGCAGATAACCGGCGTCCAGTTCCAGGGGTTCGAGCAGCCCCTGCAGACCGCCGATCAGCCGCTGGGGTGCAATCGGTGGCGGTTGACTTGGGGCCTGGCTCTCCTCGTCCGGGACCAGCCAGGGCTGACTTTCTTCGGGCGATGGACGGCCCTCTACGCCGGGTTGCTCAGGCGGATCGGGCGGATCGAAGTCCGGGCGTAGCCAGGGCTGGGTGTCGGCAGGATTCTGGGCTGGGGTTGTCTCGGCTGGTGGGGGCTGTGGAGCGTCCTCTGCGGCCGCGCTGGCCGAGCGGGTCAGGTCCACCGCGTCCAGCCCGTGGAGATAGGCGCCGCAGGACGCACAAAAGACAGCACGCAGGGGGTTTGCTTTTCCGCAGTGGGGACAACCAAAGGTGGATGACATCGCCTTGTCTTTACCCCTTTTGCCGGATAAAAAAGCGGAGCGCGGCAAAGATGGCGGCCAGCGCGCCGCCCAGCAGCGCGCCGCGCATGGCGGCCATCACCGGGCCGATCAGCAGCCAATCGGCGAACTGGGCTGTGACCGAGGGCAGCGCCTGTTGGCTGAAGGGTGTCTGGGCGAGTAATGTCAGCAACGCGCCGGCCAGAATCCAGACACCGCCGGGGCGGCCCAGCCGCAGATAGCGATAGGCCGCGGCCACGACGAAAAAGCCGGTCAGGGCGAAAAGTGTGGCCTGGCCCGGTGCGATGACAGCGTCAAAGGTCCATTCGAGGAGGGGGCCTGTCACGCCGCCGGGGGTGGCAAGCCCGGCCAGCACCACCAGCACAAAGGCCACCACCAGCAACAGACTCAGGGACCATTCCTGGCTGCCCTGCTGGATGGCCGTCAGATGCACCCACAGCACATTGGCAACGCCCAGCAGCAATGTGAAAGCGGAGAGCAGCAACGCCCAGGTGTAGAGGTGATTGGCCACAGGCCGGGTAAGCGCTGTCAGCCCAAAGCGATCAGCCACGATCAGCGCGGCGACGAGGGCGACGAGCAGCAGAGCTATACGGTTGATCCAGGGTGTGCGCTGGGCAAACATAGGGTGGGTATCTGGCAATGGCTGGCAGGTTGATGCAGAGCGGTATTCTGTGTAAGGGAGTATACCAGAGCAGGGGGGATTCTTCCAGCCGATGCAATGGACGTGCAGGTTAGAATGCACTTGTGTTTTGCTCTGGTTTGACATTCGACCCCAGACTCTCTTTAATAGGAGGCTACAGACGACATAACAATTCCAGGAGAGTGCATTGACTGCTTACGAACGGACGATTCTATGACAGGTCAGCGTGTAACAATTGTGGGCGGCGGTCTGGCCGGGACCGAAGCGGCCTGGCAACTGGCGGAGCGGGGCTTTGCCGTTACCCTCTACGAAATGCGCCCGGTGCGCCCCACCGCGGCCCACATCACCGACAACCTGGCCGAACTGGTGTGCAGCAATTCCATGGGCAGCACCCTGCCGGACCGGGCGCTGGGCATCCTGAAAAACGAGATGCAGCGCCTGGGCAGTCTGATTCTGCGCACGGCCTATAAACACGCGCTGCCCGCGGGCAGCGCGCTGGCCGTGGGCCGGGACGAGTTCGCCGCGGAGATCACCGGGCTGATCGGCAGCCATCCCAACATCGACCTGCGCCGGGAAGAGGTGACAGCCATCCCCGATGGCCCCACAATTCTCGCCACCGGCCCGCTGACCAGCCCGGACCTGACCGTGGATGTGCAGCGCTTGACCGGGCGCTATCTCTACTTCTACGACGCGATGGCCCCGATTGTGGTGGCGGACAGCATCGATATGTCCATCGCCTTTCGCCAGAGCCGCTGGGACAAAAGCTCGATGGACGGGCCGGAGGAGGGGGATTACATCAACTGTCCCTTTGACAGAGCGGAGTACGAGGCGTTTGTCACCGCGCTGCTGGAATCGCCCCGGAACGAACTGAAGGGGGCTGACGCGGAGTTGGAACGCTACTTTGAGGGCTGTATGCCCATTGAAGTGCTGGCGTCCCGGGGGCTGGATTCCCTGGCCTACGGCCCTATGCGCCCGGTAGGTCTGCGGGACCCGCGCACGGGGCGGCGACCCCATGCGGTTGTCCAGCTGCGTCAGGACAATGTGGCGGGCACGCTCTACAATATGGTGGGTTTTCAGACGAATGTGAAATGGGGGCAGCAGGCACAGATTTTGCAGATGATCCCCGGCCTGGCCAACGCGGAATTTGTGCGGATGGGCCAGATGCACCGCAACACATTTATCAACAGCCCAACCCTTCTGCACCCAACCCTCCAATACCGGGAGCGGGACGATCTCTTCTTTGCCGGGCAGATCACCGGCACGGAGGGCTATGTGGGCAGCACAATGGGCGGGCTGTTGGCGGGCATCAATATGGCCCGGCTGCTCACCGGTCAGCCCCTGCTCGTGCCCCCGCGGGAGTCGATGATGGGCAGTCTGCTCTATTACATCACCCACGCGGACCCGGAAAACTTCCAGCCGATGAAGGCGAATATGGGGCTGCTCCCGGACTTGGAAGAACGGGTGCGGGGCAAACAGCAGCGCTACGGCGTCTACGCCGAGCGGGCGCGGGTAGCCCTGGCCAACTATCTGGCCGAAAATGCGTTCACACCTGTCATCCAGACCGAAGCTGAAGTGGCCTGAGAATAGAACGCGGATGACGCGGATTGGGCTGATAGACGCGGATAAAAAATCTGCGAAAATCTGTGGTTTCTGCGCAATCTGTGTTCTATAGAATTGTTCACTGATTACCTATCCATCACCCCATCCCCCCGCAAGGAGAAACTGATGCACCAGCACGACGAAGAGGAAGAACAGATTCAGATTGAGATCGATGAAGTAGAAGAACCCGGTATCGACGAGATTCTCTCTCCAGAGGCGTTGGCCTTCGTGGCCGATCTGCACCTGGAGTTCAACGAACGGCGGGAAGCGCTGCTGGCCGCCCGCGCCGAACGCCAGGCCCGGATTGACGGCGGCGAAGTGCCCGGCTTTCTGGCTGAGACCGCCCACATCCGCGGCGGCGACTGGCAGGTGGCCGAAACACCCGACGATCTGCTCCAGCGCTGGGTGGAGATTACCGGGCCGGTGGACCGCAAAATGGTCATCAACGCGCTCAACTGTGGCGCGGATGTCTTTATGGCTGACTTTGAGGATGCCAACTCGCCCACCTGGGAAAATTGCGTGCTGGGCCAGCAAAATCTGCGGGACGCGGTGCGCCGCACTATCCGTCTGGAAGATGCGGCCAGAGGCCGGGTTTACGAACTCAACGAGAAGACGGCGACGCTGCTGGTGCGCCCTCGGGGCTGGCATCTGGTGGAAAAACATATGACCGTCAACGGCGAAGAGGTCAGCGCCAGCCTCTTTGACTTCGGGCTGTACGTCTTCCACAATGCGGAAGAAAATGCCAGGCGGGGATCGTCCTGCTATTTCTATCTGCCCAAGCTGGAAAATCATTTGGAAGCCCGGCTGTGGCGGGATGTCTTCGCCTACGCTGAGGAGGCGCTGGAGATCGAGCACGGCTCCTTCCGGGCCACTGTGCTGATCGAGACGATTTTGGGCGCGCTGGAGATGGAGGAGATTCTCTACGAACTGCGGGAATACTCGGCGGGGCTGAACGCGGGCCGCTGGGATTACATCTTCAGTTGCATCAAAAAATTCCGCAACGACCCCACCCGTCTCGTGCCGGAGCGGGCGCAGGTGACAATGACAACCCCTTTTATGCGCGCCTACACCGAGCGGATGATCCACGTCTGCCACTCCCACGCCGCGCACGCCATCGGCGGGATGGCCGCTTTCATCCCCAGCCGCCGGGACGAGGAGGTCAACCGCAATGCCTTTGCCAAAGTGACCGCGGACAAAGAGCGGGAATCTCAGGACGGCTGCGATGGCACGTGGGTGGCCCACCCGGATTTGGTTCCGCTAGTGCGGGAGATTTTCGAGCGCAATTTGAATGGCAAGCAGAACCAGCGGGAACGGCTGCGGGAGGATGTGACTGTCACCGCGGAGGAGATCACCGCCATTCACGTGCCCGGCGGCACAATCACTGAGGCCGGGCTGCGTCTGAATGTGGACGTGTCGCTCCAATACATCAACGCCTGGCTGGTGGGCAACGGCGCGGCAGCCATCTACAATCTGATGGAAGACGCGGCCACCGCGGAGATTTCCCGCAGTCAAATCTGGCAGTGGATTCGCCACGGGGCCAAGCTGGACGACGGCCGGGTGATTACGCGTGCATTGTACGAGCAGATTCGGGACGAGGAACTGGCGAAATTGGGCGGTTCTGCCGCGGATCGCTATGAGGAAGCGGCGGAGATTCTGGACGAGCTGATTCTGACCGACGATTTTGTGGAATTTCTGACGCTGATAGCCTACGACTATCTGGACTAAATATCTGGACTAAAAATGAAACGTAGTGGGTGGTGCGTGAACTTTTATACGCACCACCCACTACGTTTGTAGCTATAGACAGACGGACGGGCAATCGATCAGTCGCCGTTCTCAATATCCAACTCTACATTCGTCTCTTTCAAGGCCACTTCGTAGACCTCAAAATCCCCGAAGTAGGCCTTTTCGTATTCCTCGCCCTCGAACTCCCCGGTGAAGAGCCAGCGTTTGGTATATTTCATCGCCACCAGCATTCCCGTGCGCTCGTCGTAGCAGGTTACGCCGTCATAGGCCGAAGTCCAGCCGCCCTCTTCTTCCACCTCCGCGGTCTGGGGATCGCCGCACCAGCTTGCGATTTCTGCGTTTCCCAGGGTGTAAAGACTGTTGGCCGGGCCGGGTTTGGCCCCCACCCAATAGTTGAAGAAGAAAAGACCCGTGCTGTTGGGATAGCGCTCCAGTCCGTCGGCGCGATCGATCTGGTGCAGCCAGGTAGAATCTTCGCCGCAGCCCTCGTCCCAGGTTACCACGCGGTCGATCTCCAGCCAGCGCGGGTCAGCGTCATTGCGCACAGACGCGGACACTTGGGCCGCGCACTCGGCCACGGGACAGCGCTCGGAACCGCACTGGTACGAAACGTCCCAGGTCGCGGTCAGGTCGTCGGGGAAGAGGGGGCGCAGCACGCCCAGCGCCGCGGCCGCTTCGCTCACATCCACCACCCGGTTGGAAATCCACGCCTTTTGGGTGGGGTTATCCTTCTCGTCGTTGGGGCCAGGAATGCAGCAGATTTGCCACCAGGCTTCATCGTCGCTCATTCCCAGCGCGGTGAAGGTGTCCCCCTGGGCCGCGCCGTTGAGCACCGAAAAATCCAGACCGGGGCCGCTGCGGATATTGACGCTGCGGTTTTTAACTGTCACAGTGGCACTGAGCGTCCCGGAGTCGGTGATTGGCGCGGAATTGGCAATCTCCACGGCTGTCACACCGGGGGCATCCACGCTGGCATTCTCTTGCGATGCCTCCGCCGCGGCAGCTTCGCCCGCGGCGGCTTCCGCGCTGTTGTCCAGCATTTGGATGCCGCTGGGCGGACCCTGGGTCAGGCCGGGCATGGCCTGCAAGATTTCGTTGACAGTCATTGGATCGGTGGCGCAGCCCGCCAAGACGAAGACTGCTGCCAGCAGCGGAAGAACGAGCACCCGGCGGGCGGTGGGAAAACGATTCAGAGATGACCGGAATGTAGACATAGGATCCATTGGGTTTTATGAATGGAGAAGTATAAATGTTCGAGTGGGAAAGCATTGTAGGCCCAGTATATCGCAGCCATTTACGGATATGCAAAGGAAGTGGGGGACGGCACGTTGTGGATCGAGCACCCGAAAAGATACTCTCCCCTATCCCGGCTTTTACTTCTTCAGCAGCACATTTGTCAGCAGCCCCAGTTTGTCCAGCGTTTCAAACGCGTGGTGACGGACCAATGGGCTGGCATCTTCCAAATGGTAATAAAGGGGTGGTGCTGCTGCCATTGTGCCAATGCGGTGCAGGGCCGACGCTGCCCGCACCCGCATCCCTTCGTGGGGGCTGTTGAGCGCGGAGGCCAGCACATCCACTGCCGCGTCCCCACACTGGGCCAGACTGTCTGCCGCGGCCTGGCGCACCAGCCCGTCGTCGTCGGCCAGCAGATCGGCCAGCCCGGAGAGCAATGGATCCACGCTGTCCGGCTGGCGCTGGTGGAGGGCAGCCAGCGCCAATGCCGCTGCCGCCCGCAGGCCGGGATCGGTGTCTTGCAGGTCAGCGGCAACAACGGGAATAGCGGCTGCGCTGCCCACCGCGGCCAGCCCGCGGATGGCCCACCAGCGGTTGTCACCGCCGCGCTGGGCCAACGCCAGCAGCCGGGCCTCGTCAGACGCGTGCAGCAAGGCGATCAGCGCCTCTGCTTGCTCGTCGTCTCCTGCTGTGACGGCTGCCACAAATCGTTCCCAATGGCTCTTGCCCACAGACTTCATTTTGCCCCCTTCTTCCCCGGCTCTTCCCCGCCCCCGCGGGCGGCTGATCCGCGCTGATATACACAGTCTACCCTCAAATGGGGCACACCCGAAATGGCCCGCCAGTTGGGTTTTCCGCGGTGTGCGTGCTACAATGGCGCGCTTGAACAGCCTGTTCCCAGTGCCCCTGTTCCAGGTTTCTAATGAGATGCACCCTTATGCAACACTCTTTCCACCCGCCCGCGCCGTTCCCCCAGGAATGGCGCAATACACCGGTTGCTGTCGTTATCCCCACCTACAATGAGGCCGACAACCTCGCCGCTATCAGCGAAGCCGTGCTGGGATTGGACCTGCCTGGTCTGCGTCTGCTGATTGTGGATGACAACTCCCCGGACGGCACGGGTGAGATAGCGGACGACGTGGCGGCCCGCTTCAACCGGAACGGCGCGGCGCGGATGAGCGTTCTACATCGCACAGGCAAGAGCGGGCTGGGCACGGCCTATGTGGCTGGTATGACGCAGGCCCTGGCCGAGGGCGCGGAGTTTGTGGTGCAGATGGATGCGGACTTTTCCCATGCGCCTGCCTACATTCCGGCGATGCTGGGCGTCATCCTCTCCACCGGCGCGGATGTGGTCATTGGCAGCCGCTATGTGCCCGGCGGCTCGCTGGACGAAGGCTGGGGCTGGTGGCGGCGTTTTCTCAGTTGGTGGGCCAATCTGTACAGCCGCACGCTGCTGGGCATCCGCGTGCGGGATATGACGGCTGGCTTCAAACTCTGGCGCAAGTCTGCATTGCTGGAGATCGGCCTGAAGAGCATCCGCAGCAACGGCTACATTTTCCAGGTGGAAATGGCCTATCTGTGTGAGCGGCTGGGCTTTCGTATTATCGAAATTCCCATCCATTTTGAAGACCGACGCATCGGCCAGAGCAAAATGGATATTCCGGTCAAGCTCGAATCGGCCTGGCGGGTGTGGGAACTGGCGTGGCGGCACAGGAATAGACGCAGGGAGAGTTATGCTGCGGAGAGAAGGCAGGAGGGTGACGTAGTGCGTAGTGCGTAGTGCGTGAACGCGCGGGCACATAGCCTGCACTTACGCAATACGCAGCACGTAATACGCAACACGCGTATGCATCGATTGCGCCCTTTCCGAACCGATCTTATCTTTCTGCTGCTGCTTCTCCTCCTGCCCCTGCTCTGGTTTGGGCCGGTGCTGTTTACAGGCCGTACACTGCTCCCCTACGACAATCTCTACACTTTTGAACCCTGGAAATCCCTCCAGCCAGGGCTGATTCCCCACAACAATCTGCTCAGCGATCTGGTGCTGGAAAATGCGGTGTGGAAGCTGCACATCCAGGCTGCGTTGGCGGGCGGCGAAATCCCTCTGTGGAACCCCCAGATTTTCACGGGTATCCCTTTTCTGGCCGGGGGCCAGTCCAGCGCGCTCTATCCGCTGAGCATTCTTTTTTACCTGTTGCCTCTGGACGCGGCCTACGGCTGGTTCACCGCGCTGCAACTGGCGATTGCGGGCATCAATCTCTATCTGCTGGGACGGGTGCTACGTCTGCGCCCGCTGGCCGCGCTCTATGGCGGGGTGGTCTTTCAGTTCAGCGGCTTTTTGATCGTCAGCGTCGTCTTTTCAATGGTCCTCGCTGCCGCGGTCTGGCTGCCCCTGCTCCTGGCGATTATCGAAACTATTGTCCGCAAGCAGGAGGAGAAAGGAGCGGCCAGCTTCCGTCCGATTCCGTATGTGATTGCGGGAGCGGCGGTCATCGGGCTGGTGGCCCTGGCCGGACACCCGGAATTTTTCTACTATACGCTGCTGGTGGCGGGGCTATACAGTGCAGCCCGGCTGGTCATCGCGTGGGGGCGGATGGCAGACCGCGGACGGCAGACCGCGGACGGCACAATCCCTAACTCGCAACCCACCCCTCGCAATTCGCAATTCGCAATTCGCATCTCAAAACTCGCCGGTTGGCTTCTCGTCCTTGCCCTTCTGGGCATCGCGGCCGGCGCGGTGCAGATTCTGCCCCTCTTTGAACTGGTGAATCTGAACTTCCGGGAAGGCTCCGCGTCCTATCAGCAGGTGGTGGGCTGGGCCTGGCCGAGCCGCCACATTTTGACGTTCTTCCTGCCCGATGTCTTCGGCAACCCCAGCCACCACGCCTGGTTTGATCTGTGGAATCTGCGCTGGGTTCCGGCCACAGTCAACGCGCTGGGCGAGAAAACCGACACAATCTTCTGGGGCATCAAAAACTATGTGGAAGGCGGCAATTACGTGGGGATTCTCACGTGGCTGCTGGCAGGGGTGGCCGTTTTGGTGTCCGTGTGTCGGGCGTCCGGTGTCCGGCGGGGCGACGGACGACGGACGACAGACGACACCTCTCACGCAGCACGCAGTACGCAGCACGCAATTCGCAACTCGCAATTCGCAACGCCCACCTGGCTTTTCGCCGCCCTCGCGCTCCTCTCCCTCCTCTTCGCCTTTGGCACGCCCCTCTACGCCCTGCTTTTCTACGGGCTGCCCGGCTGGAACCAACTCCACAGCCCCTTTCGTTGGGTTTTCCCCTTTACGCTGAGTATGGCGGTGCTGGGGGGGATTGGGCTGGAGCAGTTATTGAAGCTGGGGACTGGGGACTGGGGATTGGGGATTGGGCGCTGGCGCGTCAGTCTCCAATCTCTACTCTCTAACCTTGCTGCTTTGTTCGTCGTCGCGGGTATCGCCTTCCTCACAACGGTTCTCGCTAGTTACCTCTTCCCCGCCCCCTTTCTCGCCCTGGCCCAGCGCGTTGTGGACAGTAGCGATCTGGCCCGGATGGCCTTCGCGGATGGCCGGATGTTCTGGGGCTATGAGAGTGTGGGGCTGGTGAAGTTGGGCACGTTTTTGGCGTTGAGCGGGCTGGTCGTTTGGTTGCTCGCGCGGCGGAATGACAAGATGACAGGAGGACAAGATGACAAGACGAAGGTCATCCGGTCATCCGGTCATCTTGTCATCTTGTCCTCCCTGGCCGTGACAATCGTCTTCCTCGACCTCTTCGCCGCGCACGGCACGTTCAATCCCGCTACGGACCCGGCCCTCTCGCCCCTGCGCAATGTCCCGCCTGTCGTACAATTTATTAATCAGCGGGAGGGGTTGACGATTGACGACCGACGACTGACCGCGCCCCTCGCCCCTCGCCCCGCGCCCCTCGCGCCCTTCCGCTTCACCACTTTCGACGCGCCCGGCGCCAAAACCTTCAACGCCAATGTGGGGATGTACTACGGCTGGCAGGACATCCGGGGCTACGACTCGATTATCCCCAAACAGTATGTGGACCTGATGGGCCGGGTGGCTGACCAGAGCGGGGAACTGCTCTACAACCGCATCGCGCCCCTCTACGAAACGGGCATTTCGCCCTACGGCATCAACAACCCACTGCTCGATTTGCTGGGGGTGAAGTATCTGCTGACCGAGCAGGCCATCCCCGATGTGGCGGGGTGGACGGAGATTTACCCCCTCCCGGCCTCCCCCACTGCGGGGGAGGGGCAGAATCGGCTGCGGGTCTACGAAAACAGCGAAGCGTTCCCCCGCGCATTTATTGCCCAGCAGGCACTCGTCACCCCCGCGGACAGCCAGCCCATTCTGGAGATGGACCTGCGCCGCTTTGTCTTTGTCGAAGAGACCCCCGCCGACCCGTCCGCGCTTGTTCCGTCCAGCCCGCAGGTGGCCGAGGCGACTATCAGCCGCTATACGGCCAACACAGTTTTTGTGGACGTGAATCTGAGCGACCGGGGCTGGCTGGTGCTGGCCGATGCCTATCTGCCCGGCTGGAAAGCCTATCTGCGTCCCTTTGGCGGGGACGAAAATCAGGAGACCGAACTGCCCATCTACCGGGCCGACGGCGCGCTGCGGGCGGTCTATCTGCCCGACGACGGCCAGTGGACTGTGCGTTTTGTCTACAGCCCCATGAGTTTTAAGCTGGGGCTGTACATCAGCTTTCTGGCGGGGATGACTGGTCTGCTGCTCCTGCTCTGGTGGCTGTGGGGGCGCTACTATCGCCCCGCGGACGAGGGCGACGAAGCCCGTACTGTCGCAAAAAATTCTCTAGTCCCAATGGGGCTGAGTCTGACCAACAAAGCCATCGACTTCGCCTTCGCGATGCTCTACGTGCGTCTGCTGGGGCCGGAGGGGACGGGCAAATACGCCTTTGTGGTGGCGGTCTACGGCTTCTTCGAGATTCTCAGCCGCTATGGACTGGGCACACTCCTGACCCGCGACGTGGCCGGGGACAAAGGCCAGGCCAGCCGCTATCTGACCAATGTGCTGGGGCTGCGTACACTGCTCTGGCTGGCGAGTATGCCCGTGCTGGCACTGGTGACGGGCGGCTACTGGTACACGGGCAGCATCGGCGTCCAGGAAGTGCAGGCCATCGCCATTTTCGGTGTGGCCATGCTCTTTGCCAACTGGGCCGATGCCTTCAGCAATCTCTTCTATGCCTACGAAAAGATGGAGTATCCCGCGGGGCTGGGCAGCGCCACCGCGCTGCTGAAAGTAGCACTTGGCGCGCTGGTGTTGCTGCTGGGCTGGGGATTCGTCGGGCTGGCCGTCGTCAGCCTGGCGATGAATGTGCTTCAGATGCTCTGGCTGCTGCTGCTGGTGCGGCGCACCCTCTTCCGCCCGGTCTGGCACTGGGATTGGTCGTTGCAGCGCTGGATGTTCGGCGAGAGCGGCCCGCTGATGATCAACCACCTGCTGGCGACGATCTTCTGGCGCATCGACCTCTGGATTCTGCGCCCGTTGGCCGGGGCGTTCAGCGTGGGCATCTACAGCGCGTCGCTCAAATATCTGGACGGGCTGAATATCATCCCCAGCACTTTCACCTTTGCCATCTTCCCGCTGATGAGCCGCTACGCCAAGCGGGAGGGTGAGGGGCTGCTGCGTTCGTATGTACTCAGCGTGCGCCTGCTCGTGCTGGTCAGCCTGCCTCTGGCCCTGACCATCACCGCGCTGGCCGAGCCGCTGATCTACATTTTGGGCGGCGCGGAGTTCCTCAATGTGCCCGATACAGTCATACTCCTGGGCCGGGAGATCAGCTACCGGGGCGGCTCCGCGCTGGCCTTGCAGGTGATTATCTGGTCCATTCCCATCGGCTTTGTCAACAGCGTGACCCAATACGTCCTCATCGCCGTCAACCAGCAGCGCTATCTGACGCGGGCTTTCATTGTGGGCGTCGTCTTCAACGTCGTGGGCAATCTGCTGGTCATCCCCCGCTTCGACTACATCGGCGCGGCGGTCGTGACGATTCTCTCCGAGTTCAGTCTGCTCATCCCCTTCTATTGGCGTGTGCGCCGCCACGTAGGGCGGGTGGACTGGCCCGATCTGCTCTGGCGGCCCGCCGTCGCGCTGGGGGGAATGGCCGGGACAATCTACGGGCTGGCGGCTGTGGGGGTCTCCGTCTGGCTGGGGGTGGGGCTGGGCTGGATTGCCTATGCGCTGATCTTCTGGCTGCTGGGCGGCTTCCGCGGGGAAGATATGAGGATTGTGGCGCGGGCGTTGCCGATTGGGCGAGGGCGCAGGGAGCCGTGACCGCGAATGGCAGGAGCACGCGAATAGTCGGCTCGATGGGTACATTGGATATACAACCAACTCTACCTACTGACCAACCATTCGCGCTATCCTTCGATTCGCGGTCATTTTCTCCGGATCGCCTAACCCACTAGCTTATGCTACAATGACGGCAACTCGATAGAAATGTGGCATCTCTACATCTGATATCAAAAGGAGAAATGGCGATGGCTGATTACTGCATTGACTGCAAGTATGGCGGGAAGACTTCTGGTTCAGAGATTCACTGCGACAAGCATGACAGATGGATGGATAAGCACGGACATTGCAGCGATTATATTTGGATTAAAGCCCGTACAATTCTCTTTAAGAAGGGCGATGCAGGTGTTAGATTGAATGCAGCGGTGCGAACTTATCGGTGTCAGCGGTAGAACATGTTTATAGACACAGAGGGGTTGAGCAAGAAGTGTTGAGGGTCGTTCGGGACATACTATTGAAGAATTGGAACAGGTAACGACTAAAGTCTTTTGGAACCAAATAGGAGAACACAAATGGCAAATACACTTGACCAACTTCGACAAGCGATCAAAGAAAAGGAAGTGTGTGATCGCGATCTCAAACACTTTAAAGAACGGCTTCGTAGTGGAGAGAGTGAAACGAAAGAAGTTTACAGGACGTTGTCCCGCGCCGCCATCGACGGGCATAACCGAGACATTGCCGAAAGAGAAGAAAGAGTAAATTCTTTACAATCGAAATCCTGGTCACTCGATTCTACGATTAGCAAACTTCTGAACCAGCTTACACAGCAAGAACGTTTGGCATATCTGGAAGAACAGCGCAAAAAGAAAGAAGATGAGATTCGACAGCAAGAATTGGAAAGAAAACGTAAGGAACAAGAGGAACAAGAGCGGAGAGCGAGAGCGGACAAGGCGCGCAGGGAAAAAGACGAACGGGATCGCAGGCTAAGAGAACATTGGCGAGCCGAAGGTCGCTGCGAAATATGCGGAAGGAGGCTGGGGCTATTTGACAAACTGTTCGGGCGAACTCGGTGTAAGAAGCATAGGTGAGTCCCATCTATCAGTTTCAGTCCGTGCCCTTCGAGACTGTACAATAAAGTGTGTAAATGGTTTGACTCCAAAAGGTCGG
>JAHBVF010000040.1 GCA_019637685.1 Caldilineaceae bacterium
TGCTCAAACGCATCAAACCTACTACTTAATTTCTAAACACGCTCTTACCAGACCTATGATCACCAGGTTGTTAAGATGAGCCCCCTGGGACTCGAACCCAGAACCCACGGCTTAAAAGGCCGTTGCTCTGCCATTGAGCTAGGGACCCACAATATACACACCGATGACTATACCTTATCAGACCCGTTTCTGACAAATTTAGAGGGGTTGCGGGCACAGTTGCTCAGCGAATTCCACGCCCGTCTGCCAGCGGCGGCGCGACCCCAGCCGAGGATTGTGCGTCCACGGCTACTCCCTCTTCCACTTCCAAGACCACAGGCCAAGACCGACTGAGTGGAATGTCCTCGCTGCTTACCACCACTGCCCAAACAGTCGTTTTTCCCGGCGGGAACGGTGACGGCACTTGCCACTGCCACGTACCGTCATCGGCAATCGTGACCGCCCCCAGCCTCCGATCTCTGTCTTCCGCTGTAATTCGAGCGTAAAAGACCAGCTTTTGATGGGCTGGCCCCACACCAGAAAAGTTTGGCATAGCGTCAGCTACCGGGCTATTAAAAGGCAGGGGGATGAGTATATCCGGCGCAGCCACCGGGCTGGCATCTTTTCCAACCAACAGCATTCGGGCGGCTGTTTCCGACACGGCGACACCGCCCTGGTCCACCAGGCGAGCCTGCACCCACGTCATTCCGACTGGCAGCGCAGCGACCGGCGCAAACTGCCAGTACCCGTCACTGTTGGCCACCGTAGCATAGCGGCGGCCTTCCAGGGCAATCTCCACAAAACCGTCTCCCACAGTCTCGCCATAGACAAGCGGTGTGCTATTTGTCAACGGTTTCTGTCCCGGCTCCAGAACGGCCAAGTTGAACAGAGCGGTGGGCTGCGCCGCAATGCGTTCGGCTGCCGGGGTCGGATCTCTCAACGGCGACGTAACTTCATTTTGCAAGACATTGGTGGGCACAACTTCAGCCTGGTTGCTGGCTCCCACCACCGGACGTTGACCGGGCCGCACAATCGGCGATACGCCCTGGGGATCCAGGGGCACAGGCCGAGCTGGCAAGAAAAAGATCAGCCCCAGCCATAGCACCAGGGCAAGCCCGATTTTCCAACGATCCAATTGCCATTCAAAAAAAGGCGCGCGCCCCATGACTTATCCTTCTGCCTGCAACTCCCTGGCATCGGCAATCCACCGGGCAAAATCGATGGCATCGTCCATCCGGTGAGCGGGAATAATCGCGGCCAACTCCGGCGCTGTGGTCTGGGCCAACTGGGCAAAGGTTACAATTCCAGCCCGCACCAATTCCTGTTCAAAGACCTGATCAATCCCAGCAATTTGGGTCAGATCGCTGGGAACCGGCCCCGTGTACGTTGCACCGACGCGCCCATTTTCCGCGGCCAGTTGGCGTGCCTGTTCGATCCACGACTCTGGATTGCTGGTGGGCAGGGCTTTGGTGATGGCGCGCAGGGTGTCGCTGTCCACCTGTCCCAGTTCGTGCCACGTGAAAATACCCGCTTCATAAAGCCGCTGCTCATAGACATCCCCAATGCCCCGAATATCTGAAAGCGGATCGGGGCGATTGCTGCTGGCCGTTGGCTGACTGGTGGAAGCCCCGGCCACGTAGGGCTGATATTCTGCGCCCGGTTGCGCGCCGGACGGACGATCAGCCGGCGCGGACGCGGCTCTTCCCTGGGGGGCAGAATTTGACTGCACCCGCCGCCCGCGGAACCAAAGCCATTCGATGAGTGTGGAGAGAATCCACCCCAGAAGAAATCCAGCTCCCACATACCAGAGCATACCACCCATTCGTCAGCCTCCTGCCCGTTCAGTTTCTCGCTGGCCTGTGCAAAAACGCAGATCCAGCGGAATGAAGAATCTCTGCACCAGTGTAGGGGCAGCAGAGAGGATTGTCAAAGCCGGGTACGCCGTTGCCGGGCCGCCTCGAACAGAATGACAGAACCGGCAACCGCGGCATTGAGGGATTCTGTCGCCGCCTGCATCGGGATGCTGATGGCAAGGGCATCGGTGTTGGCGGCATCGCTGGGGCCGTGGGCTTCGCTGCCCACAATCAGCGCCGAGGGCAGCCGCCAATCCACCCCGTCGTAGGGGGTCTTGCCCCCGGCATCTGCCACATAACGCCGCCAGCCGGGGCCTATATAGTCAGCCACAACTTCCCACGTGGCGCAGACCCGCACAGGGACACGAAAGTGTGCGCCCATCCCGGCCCGCAAAACTTTGGGGCTGAAGGGATCGACAGAGCGGGGGCCAAAGAGCACCAAATTCACACCAGACGCGGCCCCACTGCGCAGAAGTGTACCCGCATTGCCCGGATCGCCCACGCCATCCAAGACCAGCAGCAGACTGGCATTGGCGGGCACAGCCAGGGTGGGCGTGTGGCTGATGGCCACAATGCCCTGGGGCGTGACAGTGTCGGACAGATCCGCCAGCAAACTCTCGTTCACAGAATATAACGGGATGCCTCTCTTCTCCATATCTGCCAGCAGGGAAGCCACATCGCTCTGATC
This sequence comes from Caldilineaceae bacterium, assembly GCA_019637685.1. Classification (GTDB taxonomy): domain Bacteria; phylum Chloroflexota; class Anaerolineae; order Caldilineales; family Caldilineaceae; genus JACQGT01. The sequence goes on from JAHBVF010000040.1 coordinate 2,521, forward strand.
AACCAAGCGCGGGGTTACAAACACGGCGTCAAAGTCCACCCCTGCCCCAAAGGCATCCGCCACCAGCCGCAACCCTTCCAACAGGCACAGACCGGCTTGCTCCCGGCTGCGTCTGCGCTGGAGTTTGCGTGCCAGCTTCAAGCGTGGATTGGTCGAACTGGTAATCTCTTGCATTCTCAAAGTATCACATTTGGACGCTACGCGATTGGCCGGTTGGAGAAGGAAGCGGGAGGAAAAGAAACGGCAGAGGCCGAAGCCCCTGCCGTTGCCTGTCGAATGCGATTGTAACTTATCATTGTTAACGTGTCGAAGCACGGGCGTGCCTATAAATTCAGGCTATGCTGGACTAAGCTGAGACTTGGCAAGCTCGGCGATTTTGCCAAAGGTGGCTGCATCCCGGGCCGCGATATCGGCCAGGACTTTGCGATCCACCTGGACATCCGCCAGCTTCAGGCCGTGAATCAGCTTGCTGTAGGTCAGGCCGTTGAGCCGGGCCGCAGCATTGATACGGGTGATCCAAAGACGCCGGAAATCCCGTTTGCGGTTGCGTCGATCGCGAAACGCATAAAAGAGGGACTTCAGCATCGCCTCATTGGCCCGCTTGTAGAGCTTCGAGCGAGTGCCATACTGCCCTTTGGTAAACTTCAAAACTTTCTTGTGCCGCTTGTGAGCAGCTACCCGCGGTGTTGACCGTGGCATTGTGTTCTCCTTCCGTGAGGGCGGGCGGGGGAATATATCCCCAGCCTCTTGCGGGGCCGTTCACGTATTAGGTATGGATATTCGATAAGAAATGACGATACCCCTTGTGTGGGGCTATCGTTTTGGCAAACAGTCGGGCGGTTGAGGCAATCTTAGCCGTTCACGCCCATTTTGATCAGGCTGACCATCTTTTTGTTGGTGCTGGAAATGGGGTGGCTGTACTCATCGGTTCGTCGCTTGCGACGGCGCAGATGGCTGCCTCCCTGTTTCATACGCATCACTTTGCCATTCTTGGTCAACCGCAGACGTTTCTGCGTTCCTTTGTGCGACTTCATCTTAGGCATTCTGGACTCCAATTCTAGCCATTCGACAGGCATACAAGACAAAACGGGCATTTGCCCGTTTGTTCAACATAGGATTATACCCGATGATCGGGTTTTTGTCCATTTTTGGGCCAGACAAAAACAAATATCTCTGGCCTATTCTTCGTCTTTGGAAACGCTGGAGCCAGGAGCCAGGAGCATAAACATGGAACGGCCCTCAAACGCCGGCTGAGACTCGACAATAGACGAAGGAGCCAGGTCCATTGCCACACGTTTCATCAGATTAAAGGCTACTTCCCGGTGCAAAATTTCGCGCCCGCGGAAGCGAATGGTCACCTTCACTTTGTTGCCATCTGCCAAGAATTTGCGTGACTTGGTGAGGACAACCTGAATATCGTGTTCGCCGGTTTTGGGGCGCAGGCGAACCTCTTTGACCTCAATCTGCTTCTGCGCTTTGCGAGCCTCCCGTTCGCGCTTCTGCTTTTCATAGAGGAACTTTCCGTAATCCATCAGCCGACAGACCGGCGGATTGGCATTCGGCGCCACCTCTACCAAATCCAACTCTTTTTCTTGGGCAATTGCCAGCGCATCCCGGGTTTGCATAATGCCCAGCTGCTCGCCAACGTCATCGATCACGCGGACTTCGCGCGCGCGAATGTCTCTGTTGACCCGTGTATTATCTCTGCTAATATCCGTGCTCCTTGTAAATGTGTCTGGCAAATTGTGTCCAAGCAGAAAATACCTAATGACAAACTTGCCACGAAAAGAATCTGCCTTGGCAACATATTATGATCCCTTGGCAGTATAGCACTACCGTAGATAGACGTCAAATCAAATTTCGGATTTCCGACAGGAGAGCGAAGCCTGGGTTAGGAAACGAAAAGCGAAACACAAAGACGCCAAAGAGCGGAAGACACAAAGCTGTTTCTCTGCACCATCCGCTCTTTGTGTCTTTGCGTCGAAAATCTTACAGTTCCGCGGCCCGATTGGCGATGCGCTGGCTGATGTGGGCCACAAATTCTGCCACGGGCAGCCCGTTCTGCCGGGAGCCGTCCCGCTTGCGCAGGGCGACCGTCCCCTCCTCCATCTCCCGATCCCCCACCACCAACATATAGGGCACTTTCATCAGTTGGGCCTGGCGGATTTTGTTGTTCATCCGCTCGGACCCCAGATCGGCGCTGACCCGCACACCGGCCGCGGCCAACTGCTGGCGCACCTGCTCCGCGTATTCGTTGTGAACGTCGGTGATGGGAATGACCCGCGCCTGCTCCGGGGCCAGCCAGACCGGGAACGCGCCCGCGTAGTGCTCGATCAGAAAACCGATCATCCGTTCGTGGGTGCTGAGCGGCGCGCGGTGGATGCACAGAGGCGTCTCCGCCTCGCCTTCTGCATTGACAAACGTCAGATCGAAACGGGGCGGCACCGCGAAGTCCACCTGATTCGTGGCCAGCGTGAACTCGCGACCGATGGCGCTCCACACCTGCACGTCGATTTTGGGGCCGTAGAAAGCTGCTTCGTCCGCCACCTCCACAAAGGGCACATTGCCATTCGTCATGGCGTTGCGCACCATCTCCTCCGTCTTCAGCCAGAGCCGCTGGTTGTCCACATACTTCTTGCCCAGCCCCTTGGGGTGGTGGGTGCTCAGTCGCATCACATAGCGGTCCAGGCCGAAGAGGTCGAAGTAGTGTTTGTACATATCCACCACCGCCAGAAATTCCTGCTCGAACTGGGCTTCGGAGCAGTAGATGTGGGCGTCGTTCATCTGCATGGAACGCACCCGCATCAGACCGAAGAGTTCGCCGCTCTTTTCATAGCGGTAGCACGTGCCATACTCGGCCAGACGCACGGGCAGGTCCCGATAGCTGCGCAGTTTGGAGCCGAAGATTTTGTGGTGCATAGGACAGTTCATAGGCTTGACGTAATACTTCACCCCTTCCAACTCCATAGGCGGGTACATCCCCTCGGCGTAGTAGGGCAGATGGCCGCTGCGGATGAAAAGGTCCTCTTTCGTCAGGTGGGGCGAGCGCACGCGCTGATAGCCCGCGGCCGTTTCCACGTCCTTTGCCAGCGTCTCCAGTTCGTCAATCAGCACCGCGCCGTTGGGCAGCCACAGGGGCAGCCCCGGCCCCACTTCCTCGTCAAAGATGAAGAGTTCCAACTCCCGGCCCAACTTGCGGTGGTCCCGCAGCTTGGCCTCTTCCAGCATATCCAGATACTTCTTCAGCTCCTTGCGGTTGCGGAAGGCCGTGCCATAAATGCGCTGAAGCATTGGCTTGTTTTCATCGCCCCGCCAATACGCGCCAGCCACGCTGAGCAGTTTGATGGCGTCGGCGGGAATCTTCCCCGTGTGCTCCACGTGGGGACCCCGGCACAGGTCCTCGAAGGTGTCGTGCTTATACGTGCTGATGACCGGTTTCTCCGCGCTTTCGTTGCCGTACTCGTCCAGATCGCCCTTGTCCAAGCCGTCGATCAGTTCCAGTTTGTAGGGCTGATCGGCAAAGAGGGCACGGGCCTCGTCCGCGCTCACTTCCCGATAGGCAAATTCGTGCTTGCCGCCGATAATGCGCCTCATTCCCTTCTCGATCAGTTCCAAATCTTCCGGCGAGAAGGTACGGTTCTTGCCCGCCTCGTCCTTGCCCAGATCGAAGTCGTAATAGAAGCCGTTCTCAATCGGCGGCCCGATGGCAATCTTCGCCTCCGGGTAGAGTTGCAGCACAGCTTCGGCCATCACATGCGCGGCGCTGTGCCTCAGTTTATACAGATCATCCTTTTCCACTTCGTTGTACTCTGCCATAGGTGTAACTCCTGTAGGAACATAAAATTCCAAGAAAGACCTGACTCTACTGCAAGAAGGCCAAATAGGACGCAGATTCACGCAGATAAACGCTGATCAGACAAATGTCACTCCTGAGTTTCTCTGCGCCTCTGCGTCTCCGCGGGAGATTTCTTGCTTTTTGCAGAAGACTCAGACCTGGAACACAGATTTCGCAGATGAACGCAGATTCCACAGAGAAAACCCGCGCTCTCGCCTCTTACTCCATCGTCAAAATGCCAGACAGCCCAGCTGGACCAACACGCCATCCAGTCACCCAACCAGCCAGTCAGCCAGTCAGCCCCCGGTAGTCAACCAGGCAGCCGTCCACCAGGTCAGGTAGAGCAACTGCTGAATCCCTTTCGCCAGCGGCCTGGGATCGATCCACTCGCTCAGCCGGTGGGCGTCGCCGCCTTCGGTCAGGCCGATGCAGACGGACGGAATGCCCCGGCTGAGGGGAATGTTGGCGTCGGTGCTGCTGATGCGCACGTCCATCTGCTCTGGAATGCCCAATTGGGCCAGGACAGCACTGGCGGCCTGCATCAGCGGGTGACTTTCGGGAATCTGGCCCGCGGGCCGGTCGCCGATTGTCTCGACAGAAAAGGCGACACCACTTTGCGCCTTTGTGTGATGGCGTTGATGGCGCTGCACCAGATGCTGCACCTGTTCAACCAATTGGGCCAGCGTCTCCGGGGCCACGCTGCGCAAGTCCAGTTCCAGCGACGCGTGCTGGGCAATGGTGTTGACCGACGTGCCCCCTTTAAACTTGCCGATATTGTAGGAAGTCCGGGGCTGCTGGGGCACATTCAGCCGGGTGATGTCTGTGACCAGCGCGGCCAGCGAGTGGATGGCGCTGGCGCTGCCGAAATCGCCCCAACTGTGTCCGCCGGGCGCGGACGCGTGGATGCGATAGCGGCGCACACCCAGCCCCGCGTGGACAATCCGCCCCAGCCCCATTCCCTCCAGCACCAGCACCGCGCCCAGACTGTCTTCCAATCTGTCCACCGCGGCCCGGATGCCTTTCAGGTCGCCCAATCCCTCTTCGTTGGAATTGGCAACCAGCCAAATGTCCACAGGGGGCTGCTCCAATCCAGCCAGCACTTCGGCCAGCGCCATCAGCCCGGCCAGCCCTGCCGAATTGTCGCCGATGCTGGGGCCAGCGATGCGCCTGCTCTCCGGGTCCACCCGCACGGTCAGGTCCGTGGCCGCGGGGAAGACTGTATCCGTGTGCGCGCTGACCAGCAGCGCGGGCGTGGGCTGCCTGCCCGGAATGCGTGCGTAGACATTCAGGGCAGCGTCCTGGTCAATGTCGGCCAGCCCCAATTGGCGAAAGCGGGCTTGCACCCAATCGGCCCGCTTCTCCTCCGCGCCCGTGGGCGCGGGAATCTGCTGGATTTCGATGCAGAGCGCGGCCAGCCGTTCGCTTTCCCCGGCGATCTTCTCCGCCGCGGCGCGGATGGCGGCAAATTCCGACAATCTATCCAATCCCATCGACTCGGCCATCACACACCCCCAAGAAGTTCGACTTTTTCTGAAAAGTCGAACTTCTGAATTTTGGAAATAAAAAAACCCCGCCCCTGTAACGGGACGAGGCTTGGCTCGCGGTTCCACCCATTTTGTCCGGCACAGGGCCGAACCTCTCGGTGAGCCTGTAACGGGGCCAGCCGGGCGGGAATAATAGGCGTTGTGCCGTTCCTCCTGCCGCTCCCAAGTGGTTTTCCAGAAGTTCCCTCGCAGTGGCTCTCAGCCGGTGGCCCCTGCTCTCTGGGTCGGGCGAGCTTCTGTACTCGTCCTGGTCGTTGCGTTTCCAGAAGTTCGACTTTTTCTGAAAAGTCGAACTTCTCTCTCGTGTGTGGGAGATACTGGACTTGAACCAGTGACCTCTACGATGTCAACGTAGCGCTCTAGCCAGCTGAGCTAATCCCCCGTAGGGGAAACAGTATAGCAGAAAATGGGGGCAGATGCAAATTGAGCGCGTGAGGCATACCATTGACGCCTAGAGCTTGAAATTACGCGATTGCGGGCTGGCAAAGCTACTTTCAACGCCAAAGTACCGCCACAGGCACAACCAACTTTTAAAAACGGAAGGATAGCAATTCATGTGCAATAGCATTGTTAGCCGGATTTTAACGATGAAACTTGTCTGAATATATACCATTCCATTGGCGCTGAACATACCCTGTATAGCCAGTATCCTTTATCAAGTCATCAAAAAGAGTTTGGTCAATCTGTAAACCAGAAATTGGCACATATTTCAACGCCAATTCAGATTGTTCAAAAATGTATGGATTGAGAACAAAGTGATTGTGTTCTAAATCATACAATCCCAATATATAATGAGGGAATAGTGCCCCTTTGATTGCTACTTCTTCTTGACGTGGATAAAAAGTTCTATTGTAGAGAGGCAAGCCTGTATGTTGATAACGTTTATGAAATTCTAGAGCGGTAAAATGACTTATTCCGTGTTTGTGTAATGGCTTTGGTATGAAATATAGAAAAATTACAGATTGCCTTCTTTTGCGTCCACCTCCGGTTGCAAAATACTCAGCAGTTTTCTGGTTGGTGCTGGTCGAAACAAAAAATGACATATTACCGATACTACTTCGACCAAATGTGTGCAATAAATACAAATAATAATCTCGAACTCTCTCTCTTTCTTGAGGGTCCGCAATCTGCTCAATTTGTCGGATGAAACAAGGTGAATTTTCCCTTGATTGGAAAAATGTGACAAATTCGTGGTGGCCTTCATTGTCCAAGAACTTTTTTACAACTATCTGCTTTTTTTGAGTCAAGTTCTCTGCTGATAGACTGACAATGAGGTGGATTTTTTTAAAAACAAATTCAAATGTCTCATTAGATATGTCATTGATATACTTCAGATAATCATTCTCTCCCAGAGTATTCTTATTTTGTTCAAAGTAGTATTTTGCTTTTTCACCAAAATAAAATAGCCGAGTAAACATTTTGCCTAGTTGAAAATAGTCTTGGGCATCAAATAGTTTTGCTCGTAGCTTCTCTTTTTTTTCTCCCCGAAATACAATCGTAAACTGGCGTTCATCAAAGGCAAGCGCAAGAATATCCCAAAGTTGATTAACTGTCTGTTGTTCTTCACCTGATAATGGCTTTACACCATTGTCACTAAATTCATCAGGCCGTACTAAAGGCTTTTGAATATAGGTCCTCAAGATATCGGATTGTTTTTGCCGAAAATGAGATTTCTTTGACATTTTTCTGTATTGAACCAGTTTTTATCCGGCTAACTATTATTATCCTGCAAATGACACAATAATTGTAGCATGAGCGGGCTTCGTCGTGCAACAGATTGCGCGAATAACGAATTCGGGGTATTACCCAAAAAGCGATTTGTCCTCCTTCGCATCCGTTGCTTCTGATCCCCGCCAACCTCCACACTGACTTTCTCCCGCTGTGCAATCCTCTTCCACCTGCAATAAAATACCCCAATCACCCGTCCACCCAACCATCCAGGCAACCTCCATAAAAATCACCCAAGTCACTCCCTTTTTACGTCTATAAGGGGCTTTGCTATAGGTTTTTGAAAATGGATTTGCACTTTGAATCTCAAAAATCTACGCCCCCAGCGTCTGGAAACAAAGAAGCCTCGTCCCGGTATTGGGATGAGGTTTGGCTCGCAGTTCCACCCATTTTATCCGGCGTTGCACCGAACCTCTCGGTGAGCCTGTAGCGGGGAATAGTAGGCGTTGTGTCGATCCTCCTACCGCTCCCAGGTGGTTTTCCAGAAGTTCCCTCGCAGTGGTTCTCAGCCGGTGGCCCCTGCGCTTTGGGTCGGGCGAGCTTCTGCACTCGTCCTGGTCGTTGCGTTTCCAGAAGTTCGACTTCTTCTGAGAAGTCGAACTTCTTTGTCTTTTGTCTTATGGTCTTGTGTATGGGAGATACTGGACTTAAACCAGTGACCTCTACGATGTCAACGTAGCGCTCTAGCCGGCTGAGCTAATCCCCCGTAGAGTCTATAGTAGAGCGGAACAGAAAGACGGAGGCAGATTTTGTTGACCCCTCGTCCATCTACAACCCGCTGGGGACGGAGTCTTTTTGACACCGTTCTACGCGCTGCTGGATTTCAGCCACGACAGCCCCGATTGAATCGTTTCGCCGGGCTTTAGCGAAACGTCCTGACGTATAACGCCCGCTCAGCCTGCGTTCCGATTGGGCGTCAGCTCGTGTTTTTTAATAATTCGGCACTCCGGGCTATAATCCGACCATGGATACAAAACAAATACTTGTTGTTGATGACGAGATAATTGTCTGTAATACAATTAGCGCTTATTTGGAAGCGGAGGGCTTCATCGTCCAAACAGTTAATGACGGTTTGTCAGGTCTTGAAGTTGCCAAAGATGGTCAATTTGATCTCGTCATACTCGATGTCATGCTACCCAGGCTGGATGGTTTTGAAGTATTGCGACAATTGAGACAATTTTCAAATGTCTTCGTGCTGATGCTAACAGCAAAAGGGGATGAATTCGATAAAGTTGTGGGTCTCAAGTTAGGGGCGGACGATTACCTCACCAAACCATTTAGTCCAAGAGAATTGGTGGCGCGGGTTCAAGCCATCTTGAGGCGTGAACGCACATCAATCCCCGATGAAGCGCAATTGCTGCGGTTTTCGCACCTAACAATTGATCCTGCGGCACAAATCGTTAAAAAGGGCGATGAAGTCCTTGGGCTAACTCCTACAGAATTTAGCCTGCTGATGGCTCTCACACGCCATAAAGGGCGGGTATTGAGCCGGGAACAGTTGATTGAAATCGTTTGGGGCTACGACTATTTTGGCGATACACGTGTGATTGACACCCATATTCGACGGTTGCGCAGCAAAATAGAAGATGAGACGGACAACCCATACCACATTGTAACTGTGCGTGGTTCGGGCTATCGTTTTGATGGATAAACCCAAATTATGATGAACTTGTTTCGTCGCATCGAATGGCTGATTGTCATCTCCTATTTTCTTATTGTGATTGTCGAGATCATTGTTCTACGCAATCTCAGTGGCTCCCCAGAGGCAAATATCGTTCGCTATTTGACATTTTTCGGAGTGGTCTTGCTCAGTTTTGTGGTTGTGCGTCAGCAGATTGTAAAACCGATTCAGGAAATGCGGGCGGCAAGTTTGCAGATTGCGGAAGGAGAGTACAGCAATCGGCTTCCTATCTACAACAACCTTGAACTCAATGAACTAGCCCAGGCGTTTAATGAGATGACAGCGACCATTGAGCAAAGCGAGCAACGGCGTGTAGAACTAATTGGTGATGTGGCGCATGAGTTGCGGACACCGCTCAACAACATCAAAATCACGCTTGAAGGGTTGATCGATGAGGTGATTTCAGCCGATTCCACAACCTTTTTTGATATGCAGCGGGAAATTAGCCGTCTGCAGCGGTTGATTGCCCAATTAGAAATACTGTCAAGAGCTGAAAGCGATCAAATTGTTCTCCACAAACAATCCGCGCCACTGGACGCTTTGCTTCACAGCCTCACAGGACGCCTGGCGATTCAATTTGAGGACAAAGGGGTCGCTTTAGAAGTGGATATTTCTGCCGATTTTCCCCTGATTCCCATTGACAGTGACCGCATCACACAAGTTGTCACTAATATTGTTGGCAATGCTCTGCAATACACACCCCCAGGTGGGCGGGTTGTGGTTTCGGCCACATACAATGCCAGCCATGCAACCATCGCAGTGAAAGATACCGGTGCCGGACTCAACGGCAGCGATCTAACGCGCATCTTTGAACGCTTCTATCGCGTAGATAAGTCACGCCAGCGCGGCAGTGGCAGTGGCGGCAACGGCATCGGCCTGACAATCGCTAAGCATCTTGTCCAAGCACATGGCGGAAATATCTGGGCAAACAGTTCAGGATACGATCAAGGCACAACCATCGCTTTCACACTCCCGCGCTCGAAAAATTGACACACAACTGACACAAACACTTCAAATAACCGCCACATAAGTATGCTATGCTGTTCACAGCCAGGACAGATCGCGGCATAACAACGCTGCCAAAAAACTAAACCCGGAAAGGGAAAATATAGTGGACAACATTATTGTACCTCCAACCATACATCTGATTGTTGGCACCATCGTTTTGCTTGCCAACCTATTCTTTTTGGTTGTAGTCGGCCTTTTGGCGTGGCAAAAAAGCGCGCTTTCGGCGGTGGGCAAAGCAGCATTTATACTTTTTCAGGTGGTGTTGATGGTACAGGTTTTGATCGGTATCAAATTGCTTGACCAAGGACTGGGCATTTTCCAGCTGTATATTCACTATCTGGGCGGCTTGGCTCCCATGGCATTTTGTCTGCTCTTTTATTGGCTACCCACAAAAGATGGCGTGAAACAAAGTCGTCGTCTGGCGGTGGTTGCTAGTGTCTCCTTTGTATTTATGCTTCTCACTTTTGTAGTTGGGAGTATAGCAACCGCGGGGATCGGGTAGACTGAAACACTTCGCCCCCGTGCAGACCACATCCCTCATAGGCGATCCGGCGCGCGGAAAAACGCTCGATGAAGCATACAGAGTTGGCAACTCATCTGCTCAAAAATGGCTATGACATTCGTGGGGTTCAGGAACTTTTGGGCCACAAAAACCATCAAAACAGCGATGTCGGACACCCGCGTCATACAGAAAGGCCCACTGGGCGTGCGCAGCCTCTGAATATAATGCGCAGGTGCGACGCACTCGCCAGGAGAACTTCTCCGTACAAACATTGTGTGCCACGTGCGTCGCACCCAAAGCCTGAATAGTTGCTAATCCCCATAACGCCCGCGCGTTTCCCTCCACACAGCCTGTCTGTGCAATCCTCCCCTCTTGCAGTAAAATACCCCTATCATCCATTCACCCAACCACCCAGGCAACCCCCAATGAAAATCACAGCAGTCACCCCCTTTCTCGTCGACAAATTCCTCCTCGTGCGTGTCTACACCGACGCCGGCATTATCGGCAACGGCGAGGCCGGCCTGTGGGCGCATCACGGCCCGGTCGCCCGCGCCATCGAGGACCTGAGCCACTATTTCATCGGCAAAGACCCCACCCGCATGGAACACCACTTCCAGACGGTCTCCCGTGACACCCATTTTATGGGCGCGGTCATCAGCGCCGCGCTCAGCGCCATCGACATCGCGCTCTGGGACATTCTGGGCCAGTCGGTGGGTCTGCCCGTCCACCAGCTTCTTGGCGGCAAATGCCGGGAGAAGGTGAAAGTCTTTGCTAACGTGCGGGGCAATTCCCCCCAGGAGATGGCCGAGCACGCCCGCCAGCAGGTGGAGGCGGGCTACCTCTCCCTGCGCACCCAGCCCTTTCTGCCCGGCTGGGAGCAGGGCACGCCCACCCAGACCGTCACCTCCGTCATTGAGATTACCGCCGCCATCCGGGAAGCCGTGGGCTACGGCATCGATCTGGGGCTGGAAATCCACCGCAACCTGCGCCCGGAAGAGGCCATCACCCTGGCCACCGCGCTGGAACCCTTGCGCCTTCTCTACTACGAGGACGCGCTGGCCCCGGAGAGCGTGGAGGCGTTGTCGTCCATCGCCCGCAGCGTCAAGCTGCCCATGGCCAGCGGCGAGCGCTTCTACAACATTTTCCAGTTCAAAGACCTCATCGACCGGCAGATTGTCAGCCTCATCCGCCCGGATTTGTCGCTGGCTGGCGGCTACACGCAAGTCAAGAAGATTGCGGCGATGGCCGAAGCCGCGTTTGTGGGCATCTTCCCCCATCTGATGGGCAGCCCGCTCAATGTGGCCGCCTTCACCCACCTGGCCGCGGCCCTGCCCAATTATGTGCTGATGGAGAGCCACACGGACACCGACCCCTACAACGAAATCGTCAGCCATCCGGTGGAGCGCCAGGGCGGCTACATTCTCGTCTCGGATCGCCCCGGCATCGGCCTGGAGATCGACGAGGCCAAGCTGGCGAAGTATCCGTACAAGCGCAAGACGATCACAGGCTCATTCGGCGCGGATGGAGCGGTGGCGCACTGAGAGACGGCGGACGACAGACAGCAGACCGCCGAGTCGCAGCTCCACTATCCCGATTGGTAATGGGAAACGCCAATGCCGCCGTCTGCGGTTAGCGGTCTGCTATCCACAACACATTTCACACGAGAGGTTCCAATGACCCCCATTCGCGGGATGCTCACAACCGAGGAATTGACCGCAAAAGTTGCGTCTGAAGACATCGACACTGTGCTGGCTGTCTTTACCGACCACTACGGCCGTTTTATGGGCAAGCGCTTCGACGCGGAATTCTTTGTGGCAGATATTGTGGGCCAGGGAACCCACGCCTGCGACTATCTGCTCACCGTCGATATGGAGATGGAGCCTGTGCCCGGCTACGCCTTTGCCAACTGGGAACGGGGCTACGGCGACTTCCATCTGCTGCCGGATTTGGCGACTCTGCGCGTGGCCTCCTGGCTGGACAGGACCGCACTGGTGATCTGCGATGTGGAGAACGAGCGGGCGCACAAACCCGTGGCCCAGGCCCCCCGCTCGATTCTGCGCGCACAGATTGCCCGGGCCGCAGCGCTGGGCTACACCGCGCTGGCCGCGTCGGAACTGGAATATTACATCTACACCGATTCCTATCGGGAGGCCCACGCCAAAGGCTATGCGAATCTGATGCCCGCGGGCTGGTATATCGAGGATTATCACGCGTTGCAGGGCAGCCGGGTTGAGTTCTTCAACGCCGCGGTGCGCCGCCATCTGAAGGCATCGGGCATCCCTGTGGAGAACTCCAAAGGCGAGTGGGGGCTGGGCCAGCACGAATTGAACGTGCGCTACGCGGACGCGCTGACAATGGCCGATCGCCACGCCATCTACAAGCAGTGCCTGAAAGAAGTGGCCGATTCCCTGGGCGTCAGCGTCACATTTATGGCGAAGATTGACGAGAACCAGGCGGGCAGCAGCAGCCACATCCACCTGAGTCTGTGGAAAGAGGGGCAGCCCGTGTTTGTTGGGAACCAGCCGCTCAGTCAGACACCTGACCCGGTGCTGGGATCCGACGAATTCCGCTGGTTCCTGGGCGGGTGGATCGCCCACGTGCCGGAGCTGATGCCCTTCTACGCGCCCACAATCAATGCCTACAAGCGCTATCAGGCCGGTTCCTGGGCGCCCACCCGCCTGGCCTGGAGCCACGACAACCGCACCGCGGGCTTTCGGGTGGTGGGCAGCGGCAGCAGTTTGCGCATCGAAAACCGCATCTGCGGCGCGGACGTGAACCCCTATCTGGCCTACGCCGCGGCCCTGGCCTCCGGCCTGGACGGCATTGCCAATCGCACGGAACCGCCGCCCATCTTCGAAGGGGACATCTACAGCGCCCAGCACCTGCCCCGGGTGCCCCACAGCCTGCGGGACGCCACAGACAACCTGGAAAACAGTGCTTTTGCCCAGGAAGTCTTCGGTCCGGAGGTCATCGAACACTACGTCAAGACCTTCCGGGTGGAGCAGGCCGCCTTCGACAATGCTGTCACCGACTGGGAGCGCAGGCGCTATTTTGAGAGGATTTGAGAATCGATAAGACCTCTGGTATCCTAAGATTATGGGTGCCAAAGTTTATGTCGAAACCAGTGTTATCAGTTATCTGGCGTCTCGGCCTAACCGAGATTTAGTTATTGCCGCCAACCAGCAAACCACAAGTGAGTGGTGGGTGGAACGACGATCGAGCTATGAGTTGTATATTTCACAACTGGTGGTTCAAGAAGCTGACAGCGGCGATGCCGATGCAGTTGAACGTCGAAGGCGAATTCTTGAGACTATTCCACTCCTGGAAATAAGCGAGAAAGCTGCGAAGCTGGCTGAACAGTTGGTGCAAAAAGGTGCTGTTCCGCAAGTAGCAGTAGAAGATGCATTACACATTGCTGTAGCGACGGTGAATGGTATGGCCTATCTGCTCACGTGGAATTTCAGACACATTGCCAATGCAACACTACGCAGTAAAATCGAAGCGATCTGCCGAAACGAAGGCTATGAACCGCCTGTAATCTGTTCACCGCAGGAATTGTTGGAGGAATGAAGGATGTGGGAAGATACAATAGTCAACGAAGTACGTCAAGTGCGTTCCCGCCATGCAGAAAAATTCGACTTTGATCTTTGGTTAATTTTTCAAGATTTAAAGGAACAGGAACGCGTGGGCAACAGAAAGTTGGTCTCGTTCCCTCCGCGCCAGCGTTTGCACGCCGCAACGAGAGAAAAAGAACAGCACCCCGAAAGAGTGCCTACCATACAACCATTATCCTAGCCAACCCTTACTGCTGATATTTGGGTAGCAGCACCAACAGCGCGCCACTACCCAATCTCCCATACCCCCTACTTCCCCCAGCTAATCACCTGCTCATTCTGGAAGCGATAGTTCATCTCCACGCCCACTGCCAGCCGCCGCTGGTTGCTGCCGTCCCCGTCCATCACATAAACAGCCCACTCCCCATCCCGATTGCTGAGGAAGGCGATGGACTGGCCGTCTGGACTCCAGACCGGGGCGACGTTGTGGGGCAGCGTCTCCAGCAGCGCGGACGCGGGCCGGGTCAGGGGTGTCAGACCGCTGCCGTCCGGGTTGATGGCGTAGATTTCCTGGTGGTTGGCCGTGGCGTCCATCAGGACAATCCTCGCGCCGTCGGGCCGCCAGTCCGGGTCCCGGTGCAGATATTCACGGGTCAATTCCCGGTTGACCCGATTGCCGTCCTTGTCCCGATCCGGCCCGTCCTGGGTGATCTGCAGGCCGCTGTTGCTCTGGTAGACAATCCCGGCATCGTTCCAACTGGGCGCGGTGGCCGTGTCCAGCGTGGGGAGGTCCTGGAAGTTTTCTTTGTCCAGCCCGATGCGGCTGAGGGTGCGCAGGTCTTTGCGCACCAGCGGGTATTGGGAAAGCTGGGGATTGTCGGGCAGACAGAAGCCAAAGCCCAGGCTGCGGCAGGTGTCCTGGCCGTTGACCCGGCTGAAGACTATAAATTCGCCGTCAGGACTCCAGGCCGGCGCGCGCATCTCCTCGCCCCCGCTGTACAGCAGCCGTTCGTTGCTGCCGTCGGCGTCGATCACGAACAGCCCCAGTCCACCGCGCAAGAAAGCCACTTTGCCCCCGTCCGGGCTGATGGCCGGGTCGAAGCCGCTGGTCAGCCGCCGCGCAGAGCCACCCGCCAGATCGTAGAGTACAATCGAACCGTCGGCGGCAGACAGAGCGAGTTTGCCGGTCAAGCCGGAGGGCGAGGAAGAAACGGTCTGTGGGGAAGGGAGATTGGCGATTGGAGATTGGGTGGTTTGCGTTGAGACCCGGGGGGCTGGCGCGGCCAACACCGGCGCGTCGCTGATGGCGTCGGAGACTGGCAGTTCGTCCATAGCGCCGCCGGTCGTGACAAAGCGGGCCGACACCCAGCCAAAACCGTCGGCTTCCAGCGCCACCTGCACCCACGTGCTGTTCTCGTTACGAGCAAGCAGAGAAAGCGCCGCTCGATCCGCCAACTTCGCCACAATCGCATACGTCGTGGCCGGGCCAGAACGCACATTGAGCCGGACGCCATTGGCAACAACTTCCCCGTCCAGCGATGATCCTCTTGTCCCGCTGACCGTCCCAGTTTGCCCGGCGGGTTGATGGGATGCAGATTCAGGCGATGCAGCGCTGCCCGATGCAACGTGGCCGGCCGCGGGCAGCGCCAACACAGGCACAACTTCCACGCCAAAAGTCACCACCTGGCCCCGGGCCACCCAACCAGTAACGCCTTCGCCGTCGGTTGCCAGCAGCCACGCGCCGTCATCACTGCGCCCCACAATTTCCAGGGGATCGCCCGTGACCGCGGTTGCCAACACCGATCCCTGGGGTGCTGCCAACAGTTCAGCCCCGCCGCCGCGCACAACGCCCGTCGCACTTTTGCCGCCGCTGGGCGCGGCCAAAGGCGTGGGCGAAGGTGTGGGTGAAGGCGTCAAGGAGGGCGTCGGGGATGGACGCGGCGTGGGGGATGGGCGCGGCGTGGGGGATGGGGTTGCTGTGGCCGTTGGGCCTGGACGGGAAGGCACGGCTGCCGTTGTGGGTGCATTTGTCGGTTGTCCGGCAGGTGCATTCACCCCATCCACCACCGGCAGTGTGAGCAAGTCGTAGATAATCACATCTTCCACTCGCAGCCAGCCCGTCTGCCCGTCAGCAGCCGTGCCGTTGATCCACGTGGCATCCTCTGTGCGCCCGGTTGCATCCAGCCGATCCCCTGGCGCAAAGGTGCGCAGGCTAGTGCCGCCGGGGACATCGTAGAGCGTTGCGCCCCGCCCCCGCACCAGCGCTAACACAGATATATTCTGCGCCTGGGCGGAAAGACCGGGCAACAATCCCAACAAAAGTGCGAAGGCGAACAGAAGGCCGATTGCTTTTTTCCAGTGTGCTGCGATTCCCACGTGCGTTTCCTTCCTGCGTAAAGGTAGGATTGGAGAGTATACGTTCAATGCAGTCGTTCAATGCAATTGTTGCCGACACAGCCGCTGCCGGGCAATCGTCGGGCTATTGCCGGGCTGTTTCGTTCCCAGTTTCCCAATCCCTATATCTCGAAAATTGACAACCGCGGCTCTTTTTCTGTACAATGGCCGCCGACCGGACGTTCGTCCGAGAAGCCATTATCGCCAAAAAAGAGGCTCTCTGTCAAAAATGAGAGTGGACAGTTATCAATCAACCGCCGTAGCCGAACGCGTGTCCCGATAACTTTCCAGATAACTTCCTAGAGGCGACTGTTCACGACTGGAAACTGAGCCGATGACTGAACCGACTACGATTGACTCCAAGGACACCATTCTGGACGCGGCCCAAAACCTGATCGCCCAATACGGCTACGCGGGCTTCTCTATTCGCGATCTTTCGCGGGCAAGCGGCCTGGCCAAAGGGACAATCTACCATCACTTTCAGGACAAGCGGGAAATCTATCGCAGTGTGATGGAGCGGGATTTCTCTGAGCTGGTAGGCGGCCTGCAGGCTGCTGTCGCAGGCATCGAAGATCCCGTCGCCTGGCTGCACTGCTTTGTGCGCGCCTATCTACACCAGGCCAATAAGCGGCGGAACCACATTCAGGCCCTGCTGCGGGAGCTCGGCGCGATGGAAGGCGAGATGCGCCAGATGGCGATGCGGATACGCGAAGGCGTGGCTGGTCCTATCGTTACCGTCATTCAGCAGGGCATTGCCCAGGGCAGCTTCCGCGACATTTCGCCCCAAGTGGCAGTAATGGGCCTGATCGGTTCGCTGAACACATACATTGCCTGGCAACTGGTGGTAGATGAACAGAGTGTGGACGAAAACGTATCGGATGCTATTGTAGACATTTTCTTATACGGACTGAAAAAAGAGGAGACTCAATGATGCCCCAATCCCCCGTGCCGTCCCGTCGTTACGGGCCGGGCGCTGCCCGCTGGCTGGCCGTTCTGCTGGTGGTGCTGGCGGCCCTCGCCGCCCAGGGCTGTTCTGTACAGCTCCCCTGGCAAGCCGAAGCAGAACCCACACCCGTGTTGCCTGTCTATCAACCGAGCAGCGAGGGCCAGCCAATCCAGAGCGCCAGCCAGCCAGCACAGTCTCAGGCGACACAGACTCAGACGACACAGCCACAGGCCGTTGTCGCGGCTGAACCAGTGGCTGCGCCCCGGAGATCAGCCAGCTACAACGGCGAGATTGTGCCTGTGCGCCAGGTGGTGGTGATCGGCGAAGTGGCCGGACGTGTCCTGGAATTGAATGTGGATGTGGGCGATGTGGTCACAGCCGGTCAGCTTCTGCTGCGGGTGGACAGCTCGATTCTGGAAGCCCAGCGGGAGCAGGCCCTGGCCGGGCTGATCGCGGCCCAGTCCCAACTGGACCTGTTGCAGGCAGACCCGGAAGCCGCGGATTTGGCCGCGGCCCAGGCGGGGGTCAACGCAGCCGGCGCAAGCTATCAGCGGGCCGTGGGCGGCGCGACCGATGAAGATTTAACGATGGCTCTGGCCCAGGTGCGTCAGGCCGAGGCCGCGGTCAATGTGGCCCAGGCAGCCTACAATCAGGTCAAAGGCAACCCCAATATCGGAATGCTGCCCCAGAGTATGCAGCTACAACAGGCGACGATTGGATTGGAAGCGGCCCGCGCCCAATATGAAAAAGTGGCGAAGGGCGCGACCGGCGATGTGGTGGCCGGGGCCTATGCCCAACTGTCCAATGCCCGTGCCCAACTGGAGCGACTGGAACGGGGACCCAAAGCGGCCCAGATTCGCGCGGCCGAAGCCCAGGTGAAACAGGCGGAAACCGGACTCTATCTGACCCAACTCCAGTTGGACAAAGCGACGGTCAAATCGCCCCTGGATGGGGTTGTGGCCCAGGTGCAGACCAGCGCTGGCTCTATGGCTGGGCCTGGCACGCCCTTGATCGTTCTGCTCTCCCACGACGTAAAGGTGCTGATCCCGGTGGAAGAGAATCAGGTGGCGACGTTGGCTCTGGGCAACCCGGCCACCATTCAGGTGAATGCCTGGCCGGATCGCACTTTTGCCGGGGCGATCACCAACATTGCCCCCAACCTGGACCCAGCCACCCGCACAGTACAGGTAACAGTCCGCCCGGTGGGCGACGCGCCGGAGTTGCAACCGGGCATGTCGGTCTCCGTGACGTTGGGAGAATAATCTATGAAAATTTGGGACCTTTCCATCCGCCAGCCCGTCTTTATGACGATGATTCTGGCGTCGATGATTGTGCTGGGCAGTGTCTCCTACACCCGGCTGCCCGTAGATCTGCTGCCCGACATCAAAATTCCAGTGATCGCCATCAGCACGATCTATCCGGGGGCTGGCCCGGATGAAGTGGCTACCCAGCTTACAAAGCCGCTGGAGGATGCGGTCAGTGGTCTGCCCGGCGTGGACAGCGTCACCTCCACTTCGTCGGAAAACGTCAGCCTGGTGATCGTCAGCTTTACGCTGGACACGGATGTGAGCGACGCCAGCCGGTCGGTGCTGGAACGGATCAATCTGGTCCAAAACCAATTGCCCAGCGACGCGCGCAGCCCGATTGTGCTGCGCTTTGACCCCGCGGATCAGCCCATGCTGGTGATCGGTGTGGCCGACGCCACGGGCACAATGTCGCCCGCGGTTCTGCGTCAACAGGTGGAGGAGATCATTCAAGCCCCCCTGGAACGCATCGACGGCGTGGCCTCGGCTGAGGTGCAGGGGGGCGACGTGCGGGAAATTCACGTCCTGCTCAATCTCAAAGAGCTGGACTCGCGACGGATTGCACCCCAGCAGGTGAGCGCGGCCCTGCGGGGCGAAAATCTCAACATCCCTGGCGGCAGCGTAACCGATCAGGGCAAGGAACTTCTGATCCGCACGCCCGGCAACTTTCGCAGTGTGGAAGAGATCGGGAATGTGGTGGTGGCCTATCGGGGCGCGCCCGTCTACGTGCGGGATGTGGCAAGGGTGGAGGATGGCTTTGTGGACCGCACCTCCTACACACTGCTCAACGGCAAAGAATCGGTCGTTGTCAACATCAAAAAGCAGAGCGGGTCCAATTCCTTGGCAGTGGCGGACAAAGTCAAGGCGAAGCTGGACGAAATCAGTGCCAGCCATTCGGAATTCACCCTGGCCGAAGCCAAAGACAGCTCTATTTTTGTGCGGGATGCCACCAACGACGCCATCAGCGATCTGCTGTTGGGCGGTCTGCTGGCCGGGCTGGTCGTGCTCTACTTCTTCCGCAATCTGCGCAACACGCTCATCACAATGAGCGGTCTGCCAGTGATCGTTTTTGGCACGCTTTTCCTCATGGACATCACCGGTATTTCTCTCAATATGGTGAGTCTGCTGGCCCTGTCGCTGAGTGTGGGTCTGGTGATCGACGACGCGATTGTGGTGCGGGAAAATATCTTCCGCTGGATGACGAAAGGCTACACAGCCAAAGTGGCGGCCAGCAAAGCCACCGCGGAAGTTGTGCTGCCGGTGCTCGCCACCAGCGCGGCCATTCTGGCTGTCTTTCTGCCCGTGGCCTATGCCAGCGGCATCATCGGCCAGATTTTTCGGGATTTCGGGTTGACTGTCTCCTACGCCATTCTCGTCTCCACCTTCGAGGCGCTGACAATGGCGCCTATGCTCAGTGCCTTTTTCTTCGCCCGGGGCGAGAACGAAGAGCGGGAGATCGACGAGAGCGCGGGCGAGGAGGAAGCACCGGAAGGACGGATGTATTCGGTCTACGGGCGGGTACTGGACTGGGTTCTCCACCACCGGGGTGTCACCGGCGCGATCAGTGCGGTGGTGCTGGTCGTGAGTATCGTCAGCGCCGGCTTCATCCAGCAAGCCTTCCTGCCCGGTCTAGATCAGCGCGGTTTTTCCGTGTTGATGGAAATGCCCAAAGGCACTACCCTGGCCGTCACCCAGGCCGAGGCGACCAAAGTCGAATCGATTGTCAGCCAGCACCCGATTGTTGACAATGTATTTACGACAATCGGTGGGCAGGGCACGCCGGAAAAGGCCAACATCACCGTCACGCTGAAGGAGGGACCAGAGACGCGCACAATCATCGATCAGCTGCGCGGTCCCCTGGCCGGTGTGCCGGGGCTGGCATTTCAGATTTCCGACAGCGCGCTGGCCGCGCCCCAGGATGTAGCCATCAATGTAAAGTCCCTGGACGGCAATCAGGCAACGCTGGTGGCCGTGGCCGAAGAGATGCTGGCGCGCCTGAAGACTCGACCCGAACTGGTGGATGTCTCAATGAGCTATGAAGTGGGCAAGCCAGAGGTGCGGGTGAATGTGGACCGAACGCGGGCAGCCCAATACGGGTTGAACACAGCCCAGATCGGCTCAACTGTGCGCTCGCTGGTCAGCGGCGACACGGTTTCCACCTATCGGGGCGAAGGCACAGAGGCAGATATCCGGGTGCAGTTGCAGCCCAGCGACCGCGCCAATGTGGAGGATATTTTGCGCCTGGGCATTCTTGCGCCCACGGGCAAATTGATTCCGCTGTCCAATGTGGCCGAGACAACCATCTCCGCGGGGCCAAGCGCCATCAAACGGGAAGATCGACAGTCCATCATTACAGTGGGGGCCAATTCCCGCAGCGGCGATGCTGTGATTGCGCAGAACGTGGCCAACGAAGTGATGGCTGGGATGACCCTGCCACCGGGTGTGGAAATGGCCTTGGGCGGCGATGCTTCGCTGCAGGCCGACTCCTTCTCCAATCTGCTCCTGGCCCTGGCTCTGTCGATTGTCTTTATCTATATGGTTCTGGCCAGCCAGTTTGCCAGCTTCACCCAGCCGCTGTTGATTATGCTTGCCATGCCCCTGGCCGTGGTCGGTGCCATTATCGCGCTGGTAGCGTCGAAAAGCCCGCTGGATATGACGGCGATGATCGGCTTTATTATGCTGATGGGGCTGGTGACGAAAAACTCGATTCTGCTGGTGGACTTTGCCAACCGCCAGCGGGCACAGGGCCACACGGCAGTCGAGGCCATGCGTATCGCCGGCCCCGTGCGGCTGCGCCCCATTCTGATGACAGCCATTTCCCTGATTCTGGGAATGACACCTGTGGCCCTGGGGCTGGGCGCGGGCGGCGACTTCCGTGCGCCCATGGCCATCGGCATCATCGGCGGGATGCTGACCAGCACATTCCTGACTCTCTTTATTGTGCCAGTGGCCTACAGCCTGCTGGTGGGCTGGCAGGACAAACGGGCTGGCCGCGCCGCGGCAGGTGTCCCGAATCTCAGCCCGGTGATGGAGCCGGGGGACTGACGGGGGGGGATGATAAGATGACAGGGTGATGGGGTGACAGGAGGGGTAGTCTTCTCCAAAATTGTAAAAGGTGGGTCGGGCGGAAGGGATGCCCGGCCCGCCTTTTTTGTTTTGCAGCGGAAAACAATTCGTTGCTTCGCCTCGCCAGAGAATATCGCCCTGGCGAGGCGTTCATTTCCTCCCCTAAACAGCAGTCGAGGGTACTCCCTTCTATTGGCTCTCAGCCCGATTCTTGAGGGTTTGCAGCGAGGCGTCCAGGGATTTTTCCAGAAACTTCGGGTCAAACAGCTTCAGCAGCCGGGTGAGCCAGCCGGAAAGGGACTCTTCACTGATGACCCGGGTAGTGTCACCGTGCGCTTCGAATGTCCAGTTGTGGAGGGCGTACATACCGAGCGAAACACCCGTCCAGCCGATTTCGTGGCGCGGCTCCACTGTGTGCAGGGTCGATACGATACTCAGCCCCTTGGCCTTCCAGCGGAAGACAGAGCCAGCGACAAGCGCGCCTTCGAGTTTGGCGGCAGTGATGTCGGGCTGCCACGCGGTCCAGCCTTCGATGTCAGTTTGTACATTCCATACTTTTTCGACGGGGGCCTGGATCGATATTTCCTTGCGCGCGGTGAGCGGGGCTTTGGTATCAATGGATTTGTTCATAATTGACTCCAGAGGATCATCAACAGTTTGTTGAAGAGATAGACAACGCCAAAGGTGATGGCGAGAGACGTTTTGCCAGTGCTGTACAAGGCCCCAACTGCCAGCCCAAAGATGACAATTTCCAGCAGAAAGAGCCAGGGGTCAGGCAGCCGTGTGGCGGATTTGGGGGCCAAGAACATGCCCCAGACGAGGGCAAAGAGAAGGGGTATCCCGCCGCCCAGCAGAATTTTTGTCAGGGCATTTTCCCCCGTGCGCGAACCCCAATAGCCCCCGATGACCAGAACGCACAATTCGAGCAGGAAACGGATTCCGATGTTGGCAGATTTGATGAGTTCCATTCGTCGTTCTTTCCTTGGGGTTCACAAGTTTAGTGCCAGAACAGCGTCCCCAAAATGAGCAGCCAACTGAATTTGGCCGCGTCCGGCGACCAGAAGGCCAGAGGCATCGAAAGCAGGAAGACGGCGGGGGTCCACAACACCCGCAGCCAGACCCGGCGAAACTCGGCTTTGGGCAGAGGCCGTTCCACCAGCCGCCCCCGCCCATTGGCCGACCACCAGAGCAGGGAAAACATCAGCCCCGCCCCACTCATCGCCCCCGCATAGAAGAGCGTCCCCACCCGGTTGCCAAACTCCCCGATCACAGCCGTGGGAAAAGGCAGAAAGCCGATCAGCAACAAAAAGAGGATGTTGAGCAGCATCAGCCGCTCGTCGTAGCGGCACAGATGGCGGAAGGTGCGGTGATGGGCCATCCACATCATCCCGATGGCCAGGAAGCTGATGATATAGCTGAGATAGCGGGGCCATAGCACAACCAGCGCGGCGAGCAGCGCCGCGTTGTCCGCGGATTCCGTCAGCGGGGGCAGCCGGATTTCCAGCGCCAGCAGAGTGATGGCAATGGCAAAGACCGCGTCGCTGAAAAAGACAATCCGTTCCAATCCATGCTCGTCCTCGTGCATGGCCTCACCCCTTTCCGCTGTAACCGATTGATGAGGAACGACGGCACGGCCGTTTTGGCTGCTCTTCACTGGCAGACGTTGCTTCTGTTTCATACGACAGGCTCCTCTGAGATAGCGTTCGATTTCCCGTGCCCCTACTCTACCCCAGGCCATCGCCGTTCAAATCAGGCGGAAGGCGGAGTGCCAATCCGTCTTTAGACGGAGCCACCAGAAGCCGACCCGCTCTATACTTTCGGCTGTGGGCGGCCAGTTCTGATAGCTGCCCAGATACCCGGAAGCAAAGAGGAGAACAGAAAATGTCAACACAACAGTCTGATGTATACCCGGCGCAAGCCACAGAATCATCCACGGATTGGCGGACGCAACGTCGCGCACAAAAAGAAGCCCGGCGCGCCGAGCGACGGGCACTGCGCCGCAGTTCACCCCTGGGCGGCTGGATCGGGGGCGCAACGCTGATCGTCGTGGGTCTGGCCTTTCTGGCCAGAAACGCCCTCGGCTGGGAATGGACCAACCGTTGGTGGGCCTTATTTCTGCTGATTCCGGCCATTACAGCCCTCTCCAGCGCCTGGGTGATGTCCCACAGCGACGAACCCCACGTGCGTCAGGCCGCCTACGGAGCGCTCTTTGGGGGCAGTTTCCTGCTCATTCTGGCCGGGGCGCTCTTTTTCGAAATCGGTTGGCAGCTCATCTGGCCCTTCTTCCTGATTGGGATCGGCGTGAGCATACTTTTGGGGCGCAGCCTTTCTGCGCGTGCATCTTCCTGAATTTCAACAAAGAAAGTAGGCAAACCCGTATGAAAATCCGAGTGATACCCATTTTTGTCCTGTTTTTGCTCCTGCTGGGCGCGTGTGTACCCGCTGCGCCTGTCCCGGCCACGGCCACACCGACAGCCGCACCGGCAGCCACCGCGACCGCTGCTGTGGCCGCGACTGACGACACACCCGCCGTCGGGTTGACCCTCACCTGGCAGGACGGCGACAACTGCACCACCGCCCTTTTGCAGCCGGAAAGCGGCGTGCAGACCGGCCCGTGCAATGGACAGCCAACGAATTACCCGTTCAGCACAGACACGCCAGACGCGGCTGCCCTGCTCACCCGCTTTGTGACCGCCTATGCCCCTTTTACGGCTGAAACGCCCATTGGGACGGTCAAGCTGAAGGGCACAGGCACAACCCCGGCCACACCGGCCCAGCAGCGCCAGATGGCCGAGACCGCCCGCTGGCTGATTGAAACCGCGATGGCCGGGCGCAGCAGTGCCGCCAATTATCTGGCCCTGAGCTGGCATCGGGAAGGGGGCATTGCTGGCTTTTGTGACGACCTGGCGATTTCCACGACGGGTCTGGCCCAGGCGACCTCCTGCAAAGGAACGGCTCCTGTCGTTACACTGAGCGACGCCCAACTGGGCCAGTTGTACACCTGGCTGGACACGCTGCAAGCCTTTGACGCCACCCAGGACGATCCGGTGGGTGTGGCCGATGCCATGCACATCAGTCTGCGCTTCGGTGGACGGGGCGCAGTGCCAGCCGACGCGGCCCAACAGCAGGCGATTCTGGACTTTGCCTCGGCGCTCTTTGCTGGACAAGGCGGCGCGGCCAGCCCGACAGGCGCGGCATCGGTTGTGGATGCCTTCCTGGCCGCATTGCAGGCAGATCCATCTGGGCAGACGAGCCTGGGCTATCTGAGCAGCGATCTGCAAGCCGAGGTGGCCGGGGGCAAACCGGTGGCCGCTCTCGTCGGGGTGCAGAATCTGATTCCCACCTATTCGCTGGCAGAGGTCAAGGAAGGCAGCCCAGAGGGGCAGGCAGTGGTCGCGGCCACACTGAACTACACCAGTCCCTATGGGTTGCATTTCTATCTGACCCAAGGAAACGGGACCTGGCAGATCAGCCGGATCGAACCAGCCGTGTCCGCGGTGTACCAGCCCCTGGCGGCGCAGGAATGCGGCGACCTGCGCGATGCCGTTGCCAGCGCCCTGGGCGTAAAAGCCGCCCTCGGCACGGCTGACTTCAGCGATTTCGTCAGCGGGCAGACCGGAAGCGGCTGTCTGGTCACAGTCACCGGCACGGGAGAGGACTTCAGCAGTTTTCTGGATGTGGCCGAAAAGCTGCAACAGATGCTGACCGGGCGGGGCTGGGTGGTCGATACAGCCTACCTGGCCGATGGCCCGACAGGCACGGCGACGGGTCTGCGCCTGGATCACAAACTGGCCCTGCTCAGTGTCGGCTGGCAGCCCAGCGCCGACGCCCACTGCCCGGCAGACAAAATCATCACCGACTGTGGGCTGACGCCAGCCCAGCAGGTCTACACAATTACGCTCAACAGCGCCGAATCAACGGCACAGTAGCGACGAAAAGCAACCGTCCGGCGTCTCTGTTTGGAACGCTCCTCCGCCATCCAAACAGAGACACCGGACCCACCAAAGCAAAGGAGTCTTCCCGTATGAATATGCAAGCAAGCGTTGCACAATCTCTCCCCAAACGACCGCTGTCAACCGCAATTCTCAGCCAATTTCAGAAGCATCCCATTGCGTCGGCTGTGGCCCTCTTTGCCATGGATCTGCTGCTGGGAGCGTTGTCTGGCGTGGCCGTGCAGAGGCTGCTGCCCCAGGCCGACGCACCTTTCATCGCGATGTGTGTAATGGCCGTCGTTATTGTCGGCCTGCTAACTGGCCTGCACTGGTGGCAGGAAGCCGGCTTCAACGGGCCGGATCGTTGGCGCAGTTTGGGGCTACTGTGGCTGCCCGCGGCAGTGGCTGTTGTCTTGCCTCTGCTGGGCGGGGTGCAGTGGTTGCCGGTGCGCACGGCCCTCTACTTCGCCATCGCCTATCTGATTACCGGCTTTATGGAGGAAGCCTGGATGCGTGGGCTGGTGCTGCGGGTGCTGCAACCCATCAGCCCGGTACGGGCCGTGCTGCTTTCCGCGCTGCTCTTTGCCCTGCTGCACAGCACCAACTTTCTCTTCCGCAACCCGGCGATTGTGCTGGCCCAGATGGTTGGGGCCTTCTGCTTCGGCGTCGCCTTTGCCGTTCTGCGCCTGCGCGCCAACACCATCTGGTTTCTGGTCGGTCTACACATGCTCCACGACCTCTTCCTGCACGTAACCGTCTTCCCGGTCATCCCACTGAATGTGGTGCAGGATGTGATATTGCTGGTCTACGCCATCTATCTGCTGCGGGGCCTGCATCAGCCGCCCAGCCCCAGCCTCCCGGAGAAAGCACATCACCCATCATCCCTCACCTCAGATAAAGTGGTTGGGACACAATCCACTCTATTCCTGGCCCAGCAAGGGCGGAGAAATTGGGTGTTATGAGGGGACTGGGCGAGTTGGAGGGGCGGTTCCGTCTTTGCGGATCACAATTAAAATGACAAAGATTGGGTTACTATGATTCGCGTTCAATTGGTGGACGACGACGAGCGGGTGCGCCGGGGCTGGCAGATGCGGCTGGCCCTGGAGCCGGAGATTGAAGTGGTGGGCATGGCCGGGGAGTTGGCGGCGGCTGTTGTGATGGCCGCCGTCACACAGCCCCACGTCATTCTGCTGGACATCAAACTGCCCGACATCTCCGGGATCAGCGGGATGGAGCAGCTACGCCGGGCCGCGCCCCGTTGCGCCATCATTATCGTGACCGTCTACGACAGCGCGGCCAATCGGGAGCAGGCCCTGCACGCCGGAGCCGATGCTTTCCTCAGCAAACAGGCCAACTTCGACCAACTGCTGGCGCTGATCGGAGATTTGGGCGCAGCAGTGATCTCGGCGCAATCAGGCGGGGCACAGAGGACGGACCGCTGACAGATACCCATCTTTTGTGTGCAAAACAGCGAATGGACTATACAAAAAGTCGGCAATATGGCAATATTTTCAGGGTAGTTTTCCTTCGGAGTCAGGTCTTGGCAGATCGTGTGCTCTGGCGTGAGGCTCTCTTTGTGTCACAACCACGACTGTTTGTAGCAAAGGAATTGTCCATGACCATTCGTGTTTTGCTCGTTGACGACCACGCGGTTGTGCGCCAGGGATTGCGTATGTTCCTGAGTCTCGACCCAGAATTAGCCATTGTGGGCGAAGCGGTCAACGGCGCGGACGCGCTGCAAAAAGCCCACGACCTGCGCCCCGATGTGATTCTGATGGATCTGATGATGCCGGTGATGGACGGTATCACCGCCATCGGCATCCTGCGCCGGGACCTGCCCGACATGGAAATCATTGCGCTGACCAGTGTGTTGGAGGATGCTTCGGTCTTCAACGCCATGCGCGCGGGGGCCACCGGCTATCTGCTCAAAGATACGGAAGCAGACGAGTTGTGCCGGGCCATCAAAGCCGCGGCCGCGGGACAGGTACAGCTTTCGCCCCAGGCGGCGGCCCGGCTCCTGCGCGAAGTCCCTGCCCCCAACAGCCCGGAGCAGCTCAGCGAGCGGGAGAAGGAAGTGCTGCGTCTGCTGGCCCAGGGCATGGCGAACAAAGAGATCGCCGCGGCCCTGATCATCGGCGAAAAGACGGTCAAGACCCACGTGAGCAATATCCTGGGCAAGCTGGGGGTGGTCAGCCGCACCCAGGCCGCGCTCTATGCGGCCCGTATCGGTCTGGTATAGCCCTGGAAAATCACCCATGCACCGCCTATTTCGCTTTAATCGCCTGTCAACCAAACTGGTGCTGGCCGTCGCTCTCTTTATGCTACTCTTTCTGGTGACGGTAGTAACGGCTGTCAACCTGGGCCTCAGCCGTCTGCAACGCGATGCCGCCCACCTCAGCAGCGCCGCGCTGATCCAGCAGGGACGCACCGATCTGCAAAAACGGGCAGCCCTGGACGCGGCCCTCAACAACAGCCAGCTTGCCCGCGCGGCCAGCCTGACACGTATGGCCGCGGCGTATCTGGTGGCTGCTGCCCACAACGGGGAACAGACTGCCTGGGATGCGACCCAATTTCAGGCCTATCCCCCGTATGATCTGCTATACGACGCCAACCCGGACCGCATCACCGATCTGGTAGTTCCTTCTTATGTAACAATGGATGATGCCCAGTGGGCGCGCATCGCACAGTCCGCCGCGCTGGACAACCTTTTCCCCTCTTTACTCCCCCAGGCCCCCGACGCCATCGCCATCTATTATCAGGAAACCAGTATGGTTTTCCGCTACTACCCGGTGATCAATGTAGTGCAAAATCTGGCTGGATCGCCGGGGCTGGCACCGGAAAATGCCCGCTATGTCCTGGAAGAATCCCCCGCTTCGCCGCCCAAAGACCCCCAGCGTCTCACCGTTTGGGACCCGCCTTATGTGGACAATATCGGGCTGGGTCTGCTGATTACGGCTAACACGCCGGTTTATTTTGGGGATGCCTATCAGGGTGTCGTCTCGATTGATCTTTCCCTGGACCGGCTGGTGGAGCAGCTACAAAAGATACAGCCGACAGCAGGCAGCTACGCTTTTATTGTGGACGAAAATGGCCGTCTGGTGGCCGCGGCCACCAATGGAATTGCCCGTTTGCTCAACAGAACTGTTGAGAAAGACGCAGAACAGTTGGCCGATATTTTGGGTGTTTCTCTGGCTGACTCTGACCTGGCGACGATTTTGTCCGCGCTGTTGCAGGGCGATGCAGGGCTGGAACAGACGACCGTCGGCGGCGAGGAGGTGCTCTTGGCTTTCGCACCTATGCCCGATCTGGGCTGGAGTTTGGGGATTGCCGTCCCCTTGGCCGAGCTGACCGCGCCTGCCGACGTCCTGACCGCGGAAACTGCCCTCAACGCCAACGGCATCCTGCGCCTGACGCTGGGGCTGGTCATCTTTTTCTTTGTGGCCGCGCTGGTGGGGGTGGTTCTCACCAATCGCCGTCTGACCCGGCCCATTGCCGATCTGGTGCGAGGGACCGACGCTATCTCGGCAGGCGATTTGGACGTCGCCATTCCGGTTACGACCCAGGATGAACTCGGACAGTTGGCTGTTTCGTTCAACAATATGACGGCTGTGCTACGCCAAACCAGCGCCTCTCTCCAGGAGCAGAATCAAACCTTGCAAGCCGAAATGGCAGAGCGCCAACAGGCCGAGGCAACGCTGCGCCGCAGCGAAGAAGAGCATCGCCACGAGTTGGAAGGCCGCGTTGCCGAACGCACCCGCGAGCTCCTCACGCTGCTCGACGTTTCCCACAATCTGACACTGATTATGGCCTTGCCGGAGCTACTGCAAATGATTCTGGGCAAACTGGGCGAGGTGGTGGAGTATGCGGCGGCTTCGATTACCATTGCCGAGGGCGAATTGCTGCAACAGGTGGCCTATCGCGGCCCGGCAGCGGAGGAACTGGCGCTGACGGTTCGCCCGTCCCGGCAGGATTTGGGGCAGATTTGGACACAATTGGAACGGGGAGAACCGGTTGTCATCCAGGATTTGGATGAGGAGACACCGGTTGCCGCGGCCTATCGGGCTTTGTCGCCCAAAGTCGTGACCGAGGAGATGTACCAGGCCAACAGCTATTTGCGGGCCTGGCTGGCCTTGCCCCTGCGTCTGCGCGGGCAAACCGTGGGAATGCTGGCCTTGCAGCATCCACAGCCCGGCCACTTCTCCCACCAGCGCATGGACCTGGCTTTGGCATTTGCCAATCAGGCCGCGATTGCCATCGAAAATGCCCGTCTGTACGAACAGGCCCAGTCCCTGGCCGCGCTGGAAGAACGACAGAAGCTGGCCCGTGAACTCCACGATTCGGTCTCCCAGGCGCTCTACGGCATCGCGCTGGGGACACGCACAGCAAGCAAAATTATCTCTAGCCTGCCGCAAGAGACCCAAGCCCGGCTGGACGAACCGGTTGCCTATATTTTGCAATTGGCAGAAGCGGGTCTGTCCGAAATGCGTGCGCTGATCTTTGAACTGCGCCCGGAATCTCTGGAAAGCGAAGGGCTGGTGGTCGCGCTGGAGAAGCAGACCGCCGCGCTGCGTGCCCGCCACCGTCTGACAGTGCAGACCGATCTGGGCACGGAACCGGATGTGCCCCTGCCTGTCAAAGAAGTGTGCTATCGGGTCTCCCAGGAAGCCCTGCACAATATTGTGAAGCACGCGGGCGCTTCCCAGGTGTCTGTGGGGCTGGGCGTGGAAGATGGCTGTTTCACCCTCACCATCCAGGACAACGGCCAGGGCTTTGACACATCTGGTCAATTCCCCGGCCATCTGGGCTTAACATCTATGCGGGAGCGGGTGGAGCGGGTCGGCGGCGAGTTTCAAATCCACAGTTCGACCACACAGGGGACAACAATTATTGTCGCGATTCCTTTGACAGCGCGGGGAGGCTGATGGTCAGGCTTTTTGTGCCGCTTCGTCCTGTTTACCGTAACAGATTCCGTTCCGTGTGGAAGCGTAGTCACTGCCCGGTTTTGCATTTGGCCGTAGACTACGCTATACTTTTTGTAGTGCCATTGGGCATCAAGAAAATAATTGGGGAAGGGCAGGCGCGCTATTACCCGATCAATTCTTTAATGTCCAAATGCGCTGCCAGTTGTCTGTCACAATTCAGCCATCCAAACCATTCAGGAGCCGCGGAATGTCCCAATCGATTACAATGTATACTACTGACTGGTGTCCCGACTGCTGGCGAGCCAAGAAAGTGATGGACTCGCTTCAGGTCAGCTACACAGAAGTCAACATCAGCCACGACGAAGATGCGATTGAGCGGGTCATCGAGCTTAACAACGGCTACCGTTCAGTGCCGACGATTGTCTTTCCCGATGGCAGTGTGCTCACAGAACCCACCACCACCGCGCTGATGCAGAAATTGCAGGCAGCGTAACCGTCTGTCGGCAGGTCTCAAAGCAAAAAGAGAGACGCTCCCATCGGGGCGTCTCTCTTTTTGCTTTCCCATCCCAAACACTTTTAGCCTCCGGGTGGGGCAGGCTGGGGTGAAACCGGGAAAGGTGTCGATTCCGGCGTAGGCAGGGGGGAAGCAGGCACGGGCGTGAAATCCCCCGCTGGTACAGTGGGCACATCCATCGGTGTCGCCCACACAACCCAGCCTGGCTCAGCACTGTTATTCGCTACCAGCGGCGCAAAGAGCGGCGGTATTCTGTTATCGATCATCAGAGGGAAATAGTGATGAAAGGCCGCAAACATCTGGCCGATGAGCGGATGCTTCTGGCCATAGATGTGCTCCACCAGTTCCCCCTGCACCCGAATGGGATGACCCGCGGCCAATCCCTGGGCCAGGCGCACATCGAACTGTACAGCCACCAGTCCCCGGGGCGGCAGCGTTCCACTCCACAGAATACGCCCCCCCTCCGTCCGGCACTGGCCGATCCCACAGCGCAGGGTATCCGGCACAAAGCCCAGTTCCGACGGCAGGGGCAGGTTCATATCCACACCCACCCCCTGCAAGCCCGTATTGCGCAGCAAAACAGTCACAGGGAAGCGGTCGCCCGGCTCTCTGGGCGCTGTGCCAAAATCTACCACAGAGGCGCTCAGATTTGTGCTGCGGGCATAGACCACCGCCGAACGGTCCAGCGCGGCCACCCCCGCGGCATCAATGCGGACGGTATTGGTCAGGGGTGTGCGGTCGGCCAGCACCGCGTCCAGCTCGGCGCGATAGGTCACCGTCATCCCATCCCCCGGCAACAGATCGCCCTGCCAAGTGATCAGCCCGCCACTCTCCCCACACCCGGCGCGGCTGCACGCCAGAGAGCCGTTTTCATAGACCAGCCCCGTTGGCAGCCTGTCGGCCAGGGTCGCGTTGCGCGCCAGCACCTGTCCCCGATTGGAAAGGGTGATTGTATAGGCCACACTCGCCCCCGGCAGCAGTTCCCCGCGGCTGGCCTGCTTGGCCGAAGCTGTGAGATCGACTGACTGGGCCAGCAATTCTGCCGTGCGCGTGTAGGTTGTCCCCTGGCTCTGGATGGCGACAGTATTGGTGATACGGCTATTGACGGGCGTATCTTCTTTGACCCGCATCTGAAACGAAATCTTCTCAGACGGGCTGTTCAGCACATCCCCCGGCGGCAGAAATGATACCGATGCCCCCGCGCCCAGCGCGCGCACACTGCCGTTGCACTGATAGGTGATGGACTGCCCCGTCTCCCGGCTGACCAGTCCAGTGGTGGACGATCCGCGCACGGCCTCCCCCAGGCGCAGGATATACACCTGAATCTGACCGCTTTCGTGGAGAACGATTTGGAAGTCCGTGTCAGGCGGGAAGGTGATGCCAAAAAATTCGTACCATTCGTCATAAAAACGGGCATCCGCCCACTGAAAAATCGTATACCGATCCGGCGCCTCGCCAAAGGTCTGCATATAGACCCTATCGTCCACGGCCAGGCTGGACCAGAGACCAGCGATCCGGGCGTAGTAATAGTCGCCATCGGGCAGCGGACAGCGGTTGTCCGCATTGGATGCGTACCCGTTATCGCCCAGCGTAATCTGCCCGTTTACATCCACACAGGCGGTTTGGTAGCTGGTGCCATAGAAAGGAAAATCAAAGCCCAACTGCTGATTGCAGACCGCCTGATTCGTATCGAGCACTACCAGCTTCCCTGTCTTGCGGATGTCTTGCCAGGTGAAGGCAGCGGGCACAGCCGTCCCCCCGCCCAAATTGTCGGCCCACAGATAGTCACCGGACAAATTGACAAAACCGGGGCGGCTGACCCCGGCAGGGCCGCTCCAGCGCAGGGTATGGCTGCCTGGGTCATAGCTGGACACTCCGGTATTCTGCTGCACACTGTCGGCCACCAGTTCCAGCATGGCGGGCAAAAGATCGGTGAAAGATGCCTGCCCCCCCACAGGTGTTCGGCTGTGGAGATCAATCGTATAGGTGAAAATGTCACCGGCCTTTGCCAGCGGACTGCTCACCAGTTTGGCGCTGGCCGAAAAATCGGGCAGGAAGAATTGGGAGACAACCTGGCGAGTGAGGGTGCGGTCCCGGCCATTGTTCATCGCGACTGTATGGGTGATGCGATCCCCTGGCTGCCAGACTCCGGCGTTCAGCGTAGTGACATAGGAGAAACGCACGGGCGGCGCATTGGCTGGCAGCGATCCGCTCCATTCCACAGCGTGGGCTTCTGTCCAGGTCGCGCCGGGCAAGGAGGGTACGGGGAATCCAGCGAAGCTCTGGTTGGGATGCAGAGGCGCCACCAGCCGCACATTGGGCTGGTCCTGTTCCGTGCTGTGCAATTCCACCGTATAGACAATCAGCCCATCCGGGCCAACTGCCGTCTGCTGGTTGATCAGCCCCGACTCGCAGAAGCTCCCGGAGAGGCGCAGGGTTTCGTGGCTGATGTCGGATAGCAGTCCGCCAGCCAAATAGAGACTACCCTCCAGATAGACCGCGCCCATAAAATCCTGATCATCGCCCAGTGTCGCGTTGACCGTTGACCAGATTCCGGTGGCCGTATTGTACCGTTCCACCAGATCGCCTCCCCCGTCACCGCCGATCAGATAGATATAGCCATCCGGGGCCGCGGCCATCTGCGCGCCCACGCGCCCGCGCAGGGGGGAACGGATGGACGTCCAACTGTTTGTGGATGGCGAATAGCGCACGGCTGAATCCGAATCGGGAAGGCCGCCGGTCAGATAGATTCCGTCATTGAAGACCGCCACCGCGCCCAATGCCTGTTGCCCGCCTGCCATTTCTCCCATATCCTGCCATTGGTTTGTAGACGGATCGTAGACCAGAAAACCGTCGGAGATACTCAGGCCATCGAAGCCGCCAAAAACATAGAATTTGCCCCCGGCCGCGGCCCCGCTGGCAAAGTAGAGTGACCGGGGCATTGGCGCGCCCAGCGACCAGACATCGGTCTTCGTATCGTAAATATAGAGGGTATCCCGCGGGCCATCATTTTCGGCGCCCAGGTCAACACCGCCCGCCACATAGACCCGATCCCCGATCGCGGCAGACGCGGCAAAGCTGAGTTCTACAGGCAGAGGTGCTCTGGGTTCCCACCTGCCCACGCAGGGATCAAACCAAAGATGCTCGGCAATTGCTTTGTCAGTTCGGGCGTCTGTCACGCCGCCGATCACCCGATAGCCCTGGGCCGCGGCCACAGTGCTTTGGCCGTAGCGAGTCGCAGGCAAAGGCTCGGCCGCGCGCCACTGGGTCATCTGTCGGGTTTCAAAGGTCAACTGTTGGTTGGGCACAGGCAGATTGAGGGAGGCCACAGTCACAGTCACGCTATCCACTGCACCCAACTGGCTGTCGTAGGGAATATCCACGGCCACATCAACGAGATTGCTGGAGCAGGGCGGCAGTTCCAGCGTGGACGGCAAGGGCGCGCCTTGAAATGTCAGGTGTGTGGGCCACTGAT
The DNA here is from genome assembly GCA_019637685.1 of Caldilineaceae bacterium. GTDB lineage: Bacteria > Chloroflexota > Anaerolineae > Caldilineales > Caldilineaceae > JACQGT01. Next base: position 36,926 of record JAHBVF010000040.1, read on the forward strand.
TGCCCTGAATCTGCACTGCCAAACGCAGGGGTTGACTGCTCAGATTGGAAAGGGAAAGGCTGTACGAGAGATTTGCCCCCGCTTCACCGGTTCCACCAGCCGCTTCGGAAGAGAGATAAAAAGTATCCGGCTTCTTCCCGCCCATCAGCCACGCCAGGCTGGCATCCAACAGACGGGTCCAGTCCGGTTGAGTCTGGTCGGCCCTGGGCACCAGATTTTCCAAACCCGCGGCCAGATAGACAGCCCGATAGGAGGCATTGCACGGGGCCACTGCCAGAGCAGCCGCCTGCTCCGACTCGCCGTAGCGCAAAATGGGGAAGGCAAAGCCGCCGGCCCGGGGAATGACAGCATCCGGCGTGAAGGGAAGCACACCGTTGTTATAGCCGTAGAGAGAGCCGTTCATCAGTTCCAATTTTAGGCCGCTGAGAAAGTCTGACGCGGCCAAGGCCGTGCCCACAGAACCGCCCCTGTCCCGCACATAGGCGGCCTGGAGATAGGCGTTGAGCAGTTTGCTCTCCCGGTCGGCGTAGGCCAGGTCCTGACCGGAAATGAGCAGCCGTCCGCCACCGTCCAGAAATTCGATGAGCGCGGGTTCGGCCCCGATTTCGCCCGGCGACCCCTGATTGCAAGTGTCGTTGGCACAGTAGCTCTGTATCCAGATCACCACATCATAGCGTTTGAGTGTAGCAGCCGAGGGAAGGCCGTAGAGAGTCGAACCGTCCGGGCCTGCTTTTATGTCAAAAAAGCTATTGTACTGAATCCGCCACAACAGGTATTGATAGTTTTCCGCGTCCAGGCCGCGGGTGAAAAATCCATGCACCGGCCACCCTTGAAAGAAGCCACCCAGCGAACTGGTATCCACCAGCAAAATGGAAGGGGCGGACTTCAACACAAAATTCACCACTGCCCCCACCCCCGGCGTTTGGACCGGTTGGCGTGCAATTTTGTGCTTGTGAGCTTCCGCAACCAGTTCGTCGGGTCCCAGAGGCAGGGAGAGGGCATAGCGACCGTCACTGGCTGTGCGGGTCTGCACTGCCGGGTTGCCTTTGGCGTAGACCAGCGCATTTGCCACCGGCCCCTGGGCATCTGCCACCACACCCGTCACGGTTGCCCGGGGCTTGGAAAGGAGAGCAAAATCGGTGAGAGAGAGCGCGCCAGCTATCACCCGATGGGTCCCCACCGCTGTGGTTTCATATCCCCAGCCGGAAAGGGTAACCTCATACTCACCCGCGGGCACAGTCAGGGAATAGAGACCCGACGCGTCGGCGCGTGCGCTGAAATGCCGCTCGCTCGCCGGCTGATAGGCCACAATCTGTATGCCAGGCACAGGCGTTTTGTATTCCGCATCCAAAATCTGCCCCTGCAAATCACCGGCTGTCAGCCCCAGTTGCACGGCGGCATAGGCATCGATACGGCCATAGCCAAAGAAGTTGTCCGGGCCAGGGTCGCCCAAATCAACCGCAGAAAGCATCATCAGTTGCTCTAACTCGTCCACATTGAAATCCCGCACCCCGTCCTGCAAATCCGCCGAGACCAGCAGCGCAATCAGACCGGCCACGTGGGGCGCGGCCATGGAAGTGCCGCTGTATTCGTCATAGCCGGAACTGTCCACAGACGAACGCACATACGAGCCGGGCGCGGTCAACTCCGGCTTCTGTTCCCCCGGATAGATAGAAGGTCCCTGCGCGCTGAAATAGGCCAAACTGTCATATTCAGTGGTTGCCCCCACAGTGATAGCCTCGGGCGCGTTGCCCGGCGTGCCGATGGACCCCGGCCCGGCAGACGGATTGCCCGCGGCAAAGACGGGCGCAATCCCGGCCCGCCGCAGCACCTGCAAAATTGGCCGAAAGGTGTCGTCGACTGGATTGGCCGACCCCCAGGAATTGTTGATGGCATCCGGCGCTTTGGAACAGTCCGCGGTGGACAGATCACCGGTCAGATCCGTGGGGCACAGAAACCATTGAAAGGCTTTGATGCCGCCGATGTCATCCCGGACACCGCCCGGCATTGTGGAGCCACAAATGCCGGGGACCGCAATCCAGCGGGCATCGGGAGCCATGCCAACCGTTGGCCCATTGGACCCGCCCGTGCCTCCCACCATTGTACCCATTGTGTGGGTTCCGTGGGTGGAGTAGTCACAATCTGCCGGGGTGTCCGTGGCGCTTGGCCCCAAATTGCCGTTGGGATAGAGCGTGCCGTCGGGCACAAACCAGTTGTAATTGTGATTGAATACCCCATTCTCGTTGCCCCGGTATTGGTTCACCAGCGCGGGGTGTTTGTAGTTGACACCCGTATCAAAACCACCCACCACCGCGCCCGCGCCCCGAATACCCAACTCCGTGTGGACCCGATCGGCCTCCACCAATTTCAGATTCCAATAGTAAAGGGACGTTGCCCTGCTTTGGTTATCCGTGTCAGGCGGGGCGGCCTCTGGCTGCCCAGCTGCTTCCACCTCTGGCACTGGGCGCAAAGGCACAAGCGGATAGTTGGCAACTATCCGCGCCACGTCATCCCGCTGGGCCAGGGCGGCCACACTGGCAATATCCCCCTCCACAGCCAGAGCGTTCACAATGAAAAAGGGCTGAAACCCAGCCACGCTGGGGGGTGCGCCCTGGCGGGTTGCGCTGCGCTCGACCAGAAGCTGACGGACAGATGCCTGGCTGCGCTGGGCTGTGGCGCGCAGAGAGGCCACCAGTGCGGAGCGGCGGTCGGCCTGGCTGGCATATACAGACTCGTCCAGGCGAGCGGTATCCGCGCGCTCGCGCATATAGACAAGAAAGCGGGTCTGTTGACGGGGCAGCGTGGGCAGAGATTTTTCGCCCAGCCGTGGCTCCACACTTTTATTCAGATGTACACTGCTGTTCAGATACGCCGGGGAGACTTCACCCCGCAGTTCTGCCAATATCCGGCCATCCACTTTGGCCTGAATCTCCGGGGCCAGGGCCTGCCACGCGGCCCAGGCCGCGTCTGCCTCACGCGGCGCGGGCGTGTCGGTGGGAGATGGGCCGGGAGATTGGGGCACTTCCGGGCTTGCATCTGCAGGGCTAAGGGAGAGGCCGGACAGAGCCAGCCAGAGCACAAGCAAGAGCAGCCCACGCACAAACCAGACTGTGGGTAAAGCGCGACGCGAAAACAGGCGCAAATATCCAGCACGCAAACCGCGGGGGCACACCGAATGACCGGACATAACGGGAATCTCCAAAGAAGAATATAAAAGGTCCACCCGCCAGATGGCGGGCGGACGATCGACGGGTCGTTCGGTGCAAGGAGGAAGCGATGAAGTGGCGGACCCGGTTGAGTCGAAGTGGCGGGCAGTTATTTGACCAGAGCAGCAATACTTACCAGGGCAACTGTTCGTAGCGATCCAGCAAACCCTCTAACTCCGCGATCTTGGCTCGAAAAGCGCTGCTCATCTGTTCCGGGCGAACGAGAAAATAGCCAGCGAGTCCCGCCAGCCCAACCAGCAGGCTGAAGATCCCACCCAGAACGCTGCCCGCAACCAGCAAGCCCAGACCAGTCACAATTGTCAGCAGAGTGACCACCAACAACGCCTGGTGATAGAGCAGGGCGCGCCGCTGGTCCGCCAGCAGGCCAGCCAGTTGGCGGCGCAGGGCCACCCGATCTTCTTCGGTCGGGCTGCGAGGCAGGTCAAAGTCCACAGACGGGTCGGGCCGGGAGCCGGGCACTAGGCCAATGCCCCGGGTGTCGGATTTTTTCTCCGCCCACAGACGCTCGAAGATATCTACCCGTTCCTGGATGATCGCCGCGTAGACCGGGGCCTGGCCGGGGCCGTTGTAGAGACCGGCAAAGACGGGGTAGTCCCGGCCGCGCAGGGGGGAAACGCCCCCTTTGCTGCGTACAAAGTCGAAAAAGCCAAAAATTTGTCTGGCTTCGCCACTGGCAAAGGCATCAAACATTGCATCCGCCTGGGGATAGCCCACGGCCACAGCATTGAAGCCCATAATTTGGGGCAATCCCATACTGATGGATTCCCGGGCCGCGCGCCGATCCAATCCAGACGCAAAGGTGAGGACTTCCCACTCCTTCTGCTGATTGCCATGAAATCCCTGCCAGGCCGCGCCCGGATCGGGCCGCCACAGGTGACCTTTCCAGGTCTGGCCGGGGGCATAGGCAAAGTGGCGGTCAAAACGCTCCTGATTGTTGCGTCCCCAGCGGTCGTAGAAAATATGGTTCTCAAAGCGGATAATCATCCGTTGCCCGTTGGGGCCGGGCGCAAAGCCCCGCCCACCGGATTCAGCCAGCAGCACGGCCAGGGCCACAGAAGGGTGGATATCCAGTTCGTTGCACAGGACGACCAGCAGACCGCCATAGCGGTTCCACAAATCGGCCACAGCAAAGAGCAGCGTGCCCTGGGCCAGGCGGGAGGTGTCGAGCATCTGGTCGGGCAGGGGGGGCAGCGCAATGCGCAGCAGTTCGGGCTGCACTGCCAGGAGACGACTTTTGACAGGTTGATGGGGCAGCTTTACGTAATCCCGGTGGACATAGCCCTGTCGCCCGTCTACTTGCACGTGGACCCAATCGCCCGCCTCGCCCATCACCGAAAGGTTGCTGTCCGGCGGCAATGTCTGCAATGTGCTGTATTGGGTTCCGGGGCCACTGCGCAGGTTCAGGTGGCCCAGGGTGAGGGCGGTTGTGTTTTGGCGACGGGCCAGAGATTCGATGAGCTTGCGTTGGATATTCTTCTTTTCGTCGTCGGCTAATCCCGACAGACTGACCAGCGGGTTGCCCCTATACTCACCAGTCCGATCGTAGAACAACTCCCACAAATTTGCCCGTTCGATGAGATCAAAGCGATTGGTCTCTGTCTCTTGAGCAGCCAGATAAATAGAATCCAACATTAGCTGATTGGTGATCCGGTCGCTCACAGTCATTGCCCTTTCTGCCAGCCAGCCCAGGCTGCCCCAGAGGGATCCACCGGGGAATCGTCGCTGGAATTCAGTGTGTCACAAAATTGCCAGCCTGTGGAGCCGTAGTCTGGACAGCAGGCTTGCGGACAAGTTTACAACAGTAAGGCGCAAAAATCCAGCAGCATTTTTTGTTCAGATCATCTGTTCAGGCAAAGAGTCAACTAAGCGCAGCCAAAGCCGCTGTGTACAGCTCGCTCAGTTCATCGGGCGCGGATACACCGAAGCCCAGGTCCTGCAACAGTCCGTCCTGAATGTCATAGATCCAGCCGTGAACCGATAAAGATTGCCCGCGCTCCCACGCATCGCCAACAATTGTTGTCTGGCAAACGTTTTGCACCTGCTCCAGGATATTAAGTTCGCAGAGCCGGGCCACCCGCTCCTCCTCGGTGGGCAGCGTGGCCAGACGGGCCGCGTGTTTGTGGGCCACGTCCTGAATGTGACGCAGCCAGTTGTCGATCAATCCCAAGCGGCTGTGCAGCAGAGCAGCCCGCACGCCGCCACAGCCGTAGTGACCGCAGACAATAATGTGCTTTACTTTCAACACATCCACAGCAAACTGCATGACGGAAAGACAGTTCAGATCGGTATGCACGACCAAATTGGATACATTGCGATGGACGAACAATTCGCCTGGCAACATACCCACAATCTGGTTGGCCGGGACTCGGCTGTCCGCACAGCCGATCCACAGATACTCTGGACTCTGCTGGCGGGCCAGGGTGTGAAAGAAGCCAGGCTGATCCTTTTCCATTTGGCCGGCCCACGCCTGGTTCTTGGCAAAAACATGGGGAAGTACACGCATGATGGTTTGCAATGCTCCTGAAAAAGAGGTTAAATGAGGGTCAGTTTTCCATCCCCGCACAGGAATGACACTTATGTATATTGGACTGGATATCGGCACCACCACACTCAGCGCCGTGATACTGGACACAGAGTCCGGCCAACTGTTGGCCCACCAGGCCACGCCCAACCGGGCAGGCATAGCGCCCGGACCGGGTCGGGCCGAACTGAATATGTCCCGCCTGGCAGAACTTACCGTAGAGTGCCTGACCCGTATTGTAACAGATTCCGCCATTGATCCGCCCAGCGTGCGGGGCATCGGTGTGACAGGCCAACAGCACGGCGTGGCTTTCTTCAACGGCGCGGGTTTGGATGGCGCGGGGCTGGACGGCGTGGACACGCCCGCGCGCACGGCCATCACCTGGCAGGACCTGCGCGCCCAGGAAATGATGCCGGGCAGCAACCAGAGCTATCTGCACCAGCTCATCCAGCGGGCGGGTGGCGTGGAAGCCTTCCGGCGCATGGGCTGTGTGCCGGCTGCCGGTTTTCTGGGCACAACGCTTTTCTGGCTGCGCGAAAACGAAGAGCTACCGAGTCCGCCGGTCACTGCCTGCTTTATTCCCGATGCAATCGTGACCTTTCTTACGGGCGCACGCCCGGCCAGCGATCCGACCCTGGCCGCCAGTTCGGGTCTCTTCGACATTATAGCCAACGACTGGGATTGGGCGCTTCTGGAGAGGCTGGGGCTGCCTGCCGCCCTCTTCCCGCCGGTGGCAACAGCCGGAGCAGCAGCCGGCGGCCTGCGCGCCGACCTGGCCGCGCGCGTGGGCCTTTCCCCTGGCCTGCCCGTGGCGATTGCCCTGGGCGACAACCAGGCCAGCTTCATCGGCAGTGTGGCCGAACCAGCCACCAGCCTGGGCATCAATGTGGGGACCGGCGGACAGATTTCGGCGCGCACGGACGACTTCCACTTCATTCCCGGCCTGGAAAATCGCCCCTTCCCCGGCGGCCACTATCTGCTCATCGGCGGCGGACTCTTTGGCGGGCGCTCCTATGCCTATCTGCTCAACTTCTTTCAGCAGAGCGGCCAGCAGCTTTTCAACGGAGCAACCGCAGACGATCTGTATGAACGGATGACCAGCCTGGCCGCGGCTGTGCCTCCCGGCAGCGACGGTCTGGTCTGTGCGCCATTCTTCACGGGCAGCCGGGTGGACCCCAGCCTGCGGGCCAGTTTCAGCGGACTTTCCCCGGACAACTTCACACCCGGCCATTTTGCCCGCGCCCTGCTGGAAGGGATGGCCGAAGGTTTTCACCATTTTGGGGAGCAGATGGCCCCGGTGATTGGCCCGCGCAGCCCTCTGGTGGGTGCAGGCAACGGCGTGCGGCGCAACCGGCTGCTGGCCGAGATTCTGGCCGCGCGTTTTGGCGCTCCGTTGCATATCCCCGCGCTGGCCGAAGAAGCCGCGCTGGGCGCGGCGATTGTGGCCGCGGTGGGTCAGGGAGAATTTGCCAGCCTGGACAATGCCACCGCACGCCTGCTGCGCTACGACGAAGTGGTGGGCTGAGGGGGCTGCTCCCGTTTGTCCCGCACAAATGCCATGAGTAGCTGGGCCTTGCCGCCAGGGCTTTCCACCTGGAACGAAGCGGTGGCCGGGCCGACACCCTGCAGGAGAAACGTATCCCCAGGCCGGAGCGTATATGTGACGCCCTGGCTATGCACCAGTGCTTCCCCGTTCAGGCCCCCATCTACGCCCTCACTTGCGCCCCCACTTGTGCCATAGACAATCAGCGACAGGCGCTCACCCGCGGCCACATCCACCGCGTGGGAAAAAGGCAGCTCGGCCGCGGGAATAAAGCGAAAACCGCTGGTCTGCCCCTGGCGATAGATCAGATTGAAAGCCAGCACAGGGCCATCCACAGGCGTCGCGTGCAGGGGACGCGTGCCAGAAAAGGTGCAGGCTTTCTGCGTTGTCAAGAAGACAGATTCCACCGGATCGTCGAAGTCCAGGCGTAGCCCTTGACCAGTGAGAGGAATGTGCAGCCGTTCTGCGCGGGCAAAATAGCTATACACCGCGGCACGCTCAATAGTCGCTGTGCCCACCCACAGGTCGTAGTCGCCAGCGGGATAATCAGCATCTGGCGGATCGCGGAAGATTTCGTGAACTTCGCCGCCTCGCCAGGTTCCGGGCTGCTGTTGAGAAAAGGGGATAAGACGCGTTTGCATAGGCACTCTGTGGCAGTGGGCAATAGTTGAACCGGACGCCATTTATCTGAATATATCTGAACGCTTTCTGTCTGGCGCATTATGCCACATCCCTCCACTCTCTGGAACTTGCCCCCGTCGCCTGGCGTTACCTCCCCATGAAAAATTCTCTTCTTTCCCGTCGCCGCTTCCTCCAATTGAGCGGTAGAGTGGCGCTTTCCGCCGCGGCTGCTCTGGGCTATGCCCGCCTGCTGGAACCCAATTGGGTCGAGGTTGTGGAGCAAAACCTGGCCATTCCCCACCTGCCCGAACATCTGGTCGGAACCCGCATTGCCCAACTGTCCGATATCCATCTGGGCGAGTACACCGGACCGGAGAAGCTATTGGATGCGGTGGAGCGGGTCAACCGATTGGCTCCCGATTTGGTCTTTCTCACCGGTGATTATGTGACGCGCACGGAGCGGGATGCCAGCGGGCTGGTGGAGCCTCTGCGCAGATTGGCGGCTCCCACCTACGCCATTCTGGGCAATCACGACCTGTGGACTGACCGCACGACTGTGACCCAGGCGTTGGCGGAAACCCCGGCCCAACTGCTGGTGAACCGGGGCGAAGAGGCCCTGCCCGGTCTCTTTGTGGCCGGGGTGGACGATATTTGGAGCGGGCGACCCGATGTTCGCGCCGCGCTGGCCGATAGTCCGGCGGGGGCTGTCTCTCTGCTCCTGGCCCACGAACCGGACTATTTCGACCGGGTGGTGGGGGCCGACGCGCCGGTGGCCGTGCAGTTCAGCGGCCACAGCCACGGCGGACAGGTGCGCATTCCCTCTACCACACCCGACGGCGCGGGGCTGTGGACCCGTGCGCCCGTCCTGCCCCGCTACGGCGAGCGCTATCCCATTGGGCTGTATCGGGTCGGTCAGCGCCAGGTCTACACCAACCGGGGACTGGGTGTCTGGCCCCTGCCCTACCGCGTCAATTGCCGCCCGGAGATCACAATTTTTCGGCTGGCTATGAAAGAGCAATGAGCGAGCAATCAACAGCCAGCCAAGAAGCCTGGAAGCCATCCTACTGCGCAACGGAGCAGAATCCGATAGGATCGGACGATACGTGTAAACAGAGGCGAAAAACGGCGTTTGTTTGACGTATGTTTCGCCCTGTGCTACACTGGCAATAGCGCATCTGTTCGCTGGTTGTTCCGCCAGCAAATTCCCGAAGAAACTGAGGGCAAGAGCAACTCTATGGATTCCAAACGATTTCGCAATGGGCTGATTTATTTTCTGTTGATTGTGGCCCTGGGCGCGTTTCTATACACGGTTTTCGGCAACCGTTCGACGACGGTCGTCAAATCGATTTCGATTGCCGAAGTTGCGGAAATGGTGCGCAATGGGCAGGCAGACGCCATTGAAGTTGACAAAGACGATGTGGTTGTCACCCAGAAATCGTCCGAGCAATTTCAATCCCGCAAAGAGACGGGCGTGGGCCTGGTGGAAGTACTCCACAATCTGGATGTCACGGACGAGCAGATCGAAGCTGTCGATCTGAGCGTAAAAGCGCCCAGTGGGTGGGAACTTTACAGCGGAGTCATCTTCGCATTTTTGCCCATTCTGCTCATCGGTGTTTTTTTCATCTTCATTCTACGCCAGGCCCAGGGCGCGGGCAGCCAGGCTTTCAGTTTTGGCAAGAGCCGTGCCCGAATGTTCACCGGCGACAAACCCACTGTCAGCTTTGCCGATGTGGCGGGCAGCGACGAAGCTAAGCAGGAACTGGCTGAAGTGGTCGAGTTCCTCAAGGAACCTCAAAAATTTGCCGCGTTGGGCGCACGCATCCCCAAAGGTGTGCTGCTGGTGGGGCCTCCGGGAACCGGCAAAACGCTGATGGCGAAAGCGGTTTCGGGCGAGGCAGGCGTACCCTTTTTCAGCATCTCTGGCTCGGAATTTGTGGAGATGTTTGTGGGCGTGGGTGCCAGCCGGGTGCGAGACCTTTTTGAACAGGCCAAGAAAAATTCTCCCTGCATCATCTTCATCGACGAAATCGACGCGGTGGGCCGCCATCGGGGCGCTGGATTGGGCGGTTCCCACGACGAGCGGGAGCAGACACTCAACCAGATTCTGGTGGAGATGGACGGTTTTGATACGGATGTCAATATCATTCTGATCGCGGCCACCAATCGGCCCGACATTCTCGACCCGGCGTTGCTGCGTCCTGGCCGCTTTGACCGCCAGGTGACGATGGATGCCCCGGATGTGAAGGGGCGACGGGCGATTCTCAACGTCCACATCAAAGGCAAGCCCCTGGCAACCGATGTGAATCTGGACATAGTCGCCAAACAGACCCCTGGTTTTGTGGGCGCGGACATCGAAAATCTGGTCAACGAATCGGCTATTCTGGCTGCCCGCCGCAACCGGCGTTCCATTGGCATGGCCGAGTTTCAGGAAGCCATTGAGCGGGTCATCGCTGGCCCCGAACGACGCAGCCGCCTGATCACCCCCAAAGAAAAAGAGATCGTCGCCTATCACGAGGCGGGCCACGCGGTGGTAATGTATGCCAGCCCCGAACACGACCCGGTACACAAAGTGACGATTGTGCCCCGCGGCATGGCGGGCGGATATACAATGCCCATCCCCGAAGAAGAAACACACCTGACCAGCCAGAACAAATACCGCGCCCAATTGGCCGCGCTGTTGGGTGGACGTGTGGCCGAGGAACTTCGCTTCGGCGATGTCACCACCGGGGCCAGCAACGATCTGGAACGCGTGACCGATATGGCCCGTTCTATGGTGACCCAATGGGGCATGAGCGAACGAATGGGGCCGATTCAATATGGCGAGCGGGATGAGATGATTTTCCTCGGGCGCAGCTTGGGCGAGAGCCGCAACTACAGCGATAAGGTGGCCCAGGAGATTGACGAAGAAGTGCGCAAACTTGTGGACGATGCCTATCAGGAAACCCATCGAATCCTGACTGAGCAACGGGACAAGCTGGACGCAGTTGCCATGCGCCTGCTGGAAATTGAGACACTGCACGCGCCTGAGTTTGAAGCAATTATGCGGGGCGAACAGATTGTGGAACGAAAGCCCAGCGAACAGCCCGCAGCCAACCGACCGGGCCGCGCCCAATCTGGTTTGAGCGATGACGAACGCAGCAAGCGGGAAGGAGAAGGACGGGACAAAGGATTGGATTTGGGCGGCACTGTGCCAGCCCCCGCCTAATCAACGCCCTGGCTCTGTGATCGATTCTTTCCTGATGGCTGTCAAGAGCCTTGCCCTGCCCGGTGAGGCTCTTTTTTGCGAGTTTGCGTTCATCCCCGTTGCGGGCAACAACCAGCAGTAAAAGCATCCACAGCGTGCCCGGATGGATACAGATTTACCCTTCCGTATTCGTTCCATCCATACTGATTAGCGTTCATCAGAAGCTATTTCCAGGCCAGTTTTGGGGAGACAACGGCGTGGGTCCATTTTTCTACCGATGGAGTCGACACAGATTTGCGGGCCAGCACTTCTTGCGCTGGTTGCAGATCGATCTGCTGGTGGTGGCCGGGATCGCGGCTCTGGGGTGGATTCCCGGCGGATGGATCAGCGCAGGGGCTGCCCTGGCGCTGATCATTGCCCTTTTTGCAGGCCATCGCTACTGGCAGACGAAAGATTTTGTGGAGTTCATCCCCGGCGAAATGCCGCTGGTTGCGCCGGCCACCCTGTCCAGCGCGGCCAAACTGCCGATTTGGGCCAGCGGTTATTTCAGCGTGGAGGACAAACACCAACACTTCACCTGGCTTCAGGGCTTCTATCGCACCTTTCCCAATCGGGAACACGCACTTATCTGTCTGAACCAGCCCACATCCCTGTGGGGTTTTGGCCGTTCGCCAGAGAGCCATAAGGGGATGTGGTACACCTTTTTCAGACCAGAGGCTGTGCAGGAGATTCGTTGGGGAGATATCTGTTTCAGTGGCGAACGTCTGAGCGGAATCGCGGTGACGCACACTGTCCATCTGCCCAAACAGGGCATTTTTAAGCCCGCACGGGAAACACAAAAATTGGCCTACCTGGCCTGCCCCAAACACGAAGATGCCCTTGCCATTCTGGCCGATCTGCTGTATGACCGCTACGCGGCCGACGCGGCCAGCAAACGCTCCACCAATGGTTTTGCCAAGAAACATCCCCAGGACACGTGGCAGAAATTGTCCGGGTAGAGGCAACTGCGACCCCACACCAACGCCAGCACATCCAACACCAGCACCCAATACCCCAGCCACGAACAACGCAGTCACACGCGGTGCAGCCCTACAGAAAGAATGTCCATCACAATGTCTTCTTCTGTCCGTCCCACTTGGGATGATTATTTCATCAAAATTGCCTTTGATGTGGCCGAACGCAGCACCTGTGACCGCGCCCACGTGGGCGCGGTGATTGTGCGGGATCGGCGCATTTTGACCACTGGCTACAACGGCGCGCCCGCGGGCCTGGCCCACTGCGACGACGTCGGCCATCTGCTCATCGACGGCCACTGTGTGCGCACCCTCCACGCCGAGCAGAACGCCATCATTCAGGCCGCGCTCCACGGGGTCAACACCGCAGATTCCACCATTTATGTCACCCACCAGCCCTGTCTCACCTGCGCCAAAATGATTATCAACGCGGGTGTTCGCCGGGTGGTCTATGCCGGCAACTATCCAGACGAAAACAGCCGCCGCTTTCTGACAGAAGCGGACATTCAACTGGAACACCTGCCCCGCCAGCGGCCCGCGGACACAGTCTATCATCCACAAAACTGATATGGGGGATCGGCTATTTCGTTGTGAGGACGTGCCGACAAAATATCAAATCCCCCATACCTGATACCCACCACAGCAGCCAATGACCACAAAACCGCTTACATTTCCGCCCGGCTTCCTCTGGGGCACAGCCTCGGCCTCCCATCAGGTGGAGGGCAACAACAGCAACAACCAGTGGTGGGCCTTCGAGCAACAGCCGGGCGCGATCTGGCACGGGGACAAGAGCGGGCTGGCCTGCGACTGGTGGGCCAATGCCGAAGCCGACTTCGACCGGATGGCCGGGTTGGGACTCAACGCCCATCGGCTCAGCCTGGAATGGAGCCGGATTGAACCGGAGCCGGGCCGTTTTGATCACGCGGCCATCGACCGCTACCGGGAGATGCTGGACGCCCTGCGCCAGCGGGGAATGACGCCTCTGGTCACGCTCCATCACTTCACAGAGCCGCTCTGGTTTACCCGAATGGGCGGCTGGGAAAACGGGGCCAGCGTCGCTTTCTTCCGTCGCTACGTCGATTTTGCCACCCGCGCCCTGGGGGATCTGTGCGATTTCTGGACGACGATCAACGAGCCGCTGGTGCTGATTGCCCAGGGCTGGTTTCTGGGTAACTGGCCGCCCCGCAAGCAGAACTTTCCCCTGGCCATGCGGGTGATGCGCCACCTGCTCTTTGCCCACGCCGAAGCCTACCACGCCATCCACGCCCATCAGCCGGGCGCGAAAGTGGGCTATGCCAAGCACGTGCGCCTCACCCAGGGGCTGCGCCCCAGCAGTCGGCTGGATCGCTATGCGGCTGGGCTGCGTCGCTGGCTGTTTGAGCATATATGGGTGGCAGCTACGGACGACGGCTGGCTGCGTCCGCCGCTCTCCCTCACCCGCCGGGACCCGCGTCTGGCCAAGACGATAGATTTTTTCGGGCTGAACTATTACACCCGGGACCATCTCAGTTTCACCCTCAACCCAGCCTTCCTCTTCGGCAAACCCGAATATCTGCCCAACGCGGAGCATTCGGACTCCGGGCGGGATGGACCCTTCAGCCAGTACGACCCGGAAGGTCTCTATCAGGTATGCCAGGAAGTGCGCCGCTTTCGTCCGGACCTGCCCATTTACATCACCGAAAACGGCCTGCCGGATCGGGACGACGAGCAGCGCCCCCGCTGGCTGGTGGCCCACCTGGCCGCGTTGCAGCGGGCGATTGCCAGCGGCTGCGATGTGCGGGGCTATTTCCACTGGACGCTGGCGGACAACTTCGAGTGGGCCGAGGGCTGGGGTCTGCGCTTTGGCCTCTTCGAGATGGACCCGGCAACGCAGGTACGTACAGCCCGTCCCAGCGCCGGGGTCTATGCCGCGATTGCCCAGGCCAACGGGATTCCCGATTCTCTTCTCAACCAATATTTAGCGCAGGAGTCTTTATGAGTCAGCCACTTCATCGCTTTGTCTACCGCGCCCAGTGTCGTCCCGGCCAGAGAGAGGCAACCATTGCCGCGTGGCGCACCCGGGAGGAATCCCTGCGCACCCGACAGACGGGCAGACACGTTCTGACAGCCAGCGTCTTTGCCTGGCAGGATCAGTTCTTTCTCTACTACGAAACAGTGAACCCATCCCTGCTCCCGGACACCCTGGCCGGAGAGATGGACGATCTGCTGGAAAGCTGGCCGGGCCATGCCCAGCCCCGGCGTTTTGTCCCGATGATGGACATCTTCCACTGCGGCGAACCGACCAGCGAGGAGTATTGGCGACGCCAAACTCCGCCGGAACAGGTGCGCGCCCGCATCACCCGTTTGCAGCCGGAGATGGTGAGCAGCTACATTTTCTATCACTATCAGATGCAGGAGGAGAAGCCGGGCAGTTTCGACAAATACTGTCTGATTTCCATCCACGAGAATCTGCTCTTTTTCTATCAGGAGTATCCGCCGGTGGTGGAGTCGCCGCCCCGGACCGGCAAACTGTCCACCAAAAACACACCCGCGGACTGGCACGGAACAATGTTTCCCCATTTTCTGCTCTGGGATGACGCGCCCGCGGGCGAGGAAATCTGGCGGGGGGTTGAGCTGGTGTTGCAGGTGAGTGGGCTGTAGCCTGCCAGCACACACATTCTGGCAGGAGCCGGGGGCAACACCCCCGGCTCTTTTTTTTGATTTGACAGACGATTAGGAACCTGCTATCTTGGGTGACACGTGTCACCCAAATGCCCTTTTCCACGCAGAGTCACCTGAAAACGAACAAAACGAAGTGTATGGTTCTGATCTACTAAATTTTCGTTCACAGATTGCGTCCTGTGTCTGACCGAAGGGAGGACCACCTATTGATCCACAAACACAGCCCTGTGCCCCAATGTGGAGCCAAACGCTGCCCGCATAGCTCAAACGAAAACAGATTGTGCCGCCGCCGACATTCGCTCGCTGCAGAAGCAATGGATGCCTGATGAACCGCGGCTCGGTGACCAGCCATGACGTCGCGCGGTTGGCTGGTGTTTCGCGCACGACAGTATCGTATGTGTTGAACCGTGTCGAAACGGCCAACATCAGCGAAGACACACAGCAACGGGTGTATGCCGCGGCCCGGAAGCTGGGCTATGTGCCCAATGCCGCGGCGCAAATGCTGGCTGGGCAGCGCTCCCACATTGTCGGGCTTGTCTTCCCGCGCACCTACCCACACCTCTCCACCCACATGTTTCTGCTGGAGGTGATGGAAGGTCTGGTGGGAATTGCCCAGCAGAACGGCGTTCGCCTGCTGATCGATTCGGTGGAAAGTTCGCTTGAGGATGCCTACATTGAATTGGTGCGCTCGAAACGCATCGACGGGCTGATTCTGATCGATATCTTGCCGGACGACGATCGGGCGCTGAAAAGTCTGGTAGCCGACGGCTTTCCCGTAGTCTCCATCGGCTACGTCCACGATGACATCTGTTGTGTGGATGTGGATACCCGCAGCGGCGCGCGAACGGCAGTGGAACATCTGATCAGTCTGGGACACACGCACATTGGGTGTGTCAACAACTACCCGGTAACACGGGAATCCCCCGGCCCACGGCTGCAAGGCTATCAGGACGCGCTGGCTGACGCCGGGATTCCCTTTGATGAGCGGTTGATCACCAGCGGCCAATACAGCCCGGAGAGCGGTCTGGCGGCAATGGATCGGCTGCTGGACGGTGGAATATCACTCACAGCCGTATTCGTTGCCAGCGATATCGTCGCATTCGGCGCGATGCGAGCCATCCAGGCGCGGGGGCTTGCCATCCCCGATGATATTGCCGTCATCGGCTTCGACGATGTGCCCCTGGCCCGTTTCGCTAATCCGCCCCTTTCCACAGTGCGGGTTCCGGCGGATCGCCAGGGGCAGATGGCAGGCCAGCTACTCGTCCAACAGATTCAGGAAGAAGCTATCACCACATACACGCGGCTGGATACCCAACTTGTGGCACGGGAATCCACCCTCGGTTCCGTATAGTTTTCTGTGTTCAGCGGCGCGCCTTGCGCCGTAACAAAAATCCATTCCAGGAGGAAAAGAATGTCCACACACGCAATGTCCCGCCGTCGCTTTTTGCAAAGTTCTGCCGTGCTGGCCGCAGGGAGTCTGCTTGCCGCGTGCGCGGCTCCGGCCGCGCCGTCGGCCCCGGCCGCCCAATCGGGCAGTGGGGAAGCCGCGGCCCCAGCCGCCGAGCTGATCGAACTCACCTATCTGACGCCGGACCGGGAACTGGAGAACCGTGTCAAAGAGGTAGTCGTCAACGGTTTCAACGCACGCATGGAAGAGGAAGGAAAGCCCTTCCGGGTCAAGGGCATTGTGGGTCCGGCCACGGACAATGACATCAAAACGAAGCTGACTCTCGACGCGGCCGCGGGCACTTTACCCGACATCTTCAGCGCCCGCCCCGAGCTGCTGGCAGACTTCGTGGCCGCCAACTATCTGGCTGATCTGCGCCCCGAGCTGGAAAACTGGGACGGCTGGAGCCAGTACCCCGCGGTACTGAAACCCTTTGCTGATTTCGACGGCAAGCTGATCGGTCTGCCCACAGGCGGCACCTTCTCCATGTATTATCGCAAGGACCTGCTGGAGGCCAACGACATCGCCACCACCCAACCGGCCACCTGGGACGAATTCTATGCAACCTGTGGTCAGATTGCCGACAAGACCGATGCTGTGCCCACAGGCATCCCCGCGGCCACCCCGTGGGGCGGCGGAACCTGGGGCGAAGCATTTCAGATGATCTGGCTGAGCTTCAATGGCCCGATTTTTGAGGACGGCAAGTGGGTGATCCACAGCCCCAATCTGTTGAGCGCGTTCCAGGTGTACGAAACCCTCAGTTCCAATGGCTGGCTGACAGTGGACGAACTGCTGTCACCCAATCCGTGGGAACCCATCAAATACGAAGGTTTCCCTAACGGCGATGTAGCTGTCGTCACCGGCGGCGACTGGCAGTGGACCTTTGACTGGGGTCCCGAAGGGGCCACCCCCATTGAAGGGCTGTTTGAAAAGGTGGAACGGTGGGCCTTCCCTGCCGAAGACGGCAAGCCCTTTACTTTTGTCGATGGGGGCGTAGGGGCTGTGGTGGCCGCCAACACCGATTCCATCGAAGGCTCTGCTGCATTCCTGAAGTTTGGCTCCGAGCCGGAAGTCACCTGCGAAACCATGAAAATCCACATCGGCGGCCCTGTCGCGCGTATGGACTTTGCCGAGAAATGCCCGGAATATCTGGACATTGTGAATGGCAAGATGGCCCAGGCCAGCAAATTCTTTGAAACAGGCCGCACCTTCAACTTCAATCAGTTGGGCGCGGGCAAGATTTCTGACGGCGTGGGGCGAGCCACCGAGGATATCATCACCGGCACGGCCAGCGCACAGCAGGCGATGGATGCCTTTGCCGACGCCATGACCGACAGCCTGGGTGCTGAAAACGTCATGCGCATTTCCTAGCCATTGACGAGCAATACGGATTCTCCGAAGCCACACGAAGCGACGCAAAGCAGCAGTTCTGACTTTGTGTCCCTTCGTGGGCTTCGTGGAGCAGACTGCCATTCCCCGGAAAATACCCCTGGAAAATTAACACCTCACGGAGAGAATTATGCTCCACGCCCAGAACAGATTACTTCTGCTCTTCCTGCTGCCCGCGCTGGTGCTGCTGCTGATTTTCACGGCAGCCCCTTCCCTGTGGGCCATCTACATCAGCTTCACCGATCTGGCCCTGGCTGGCCCCAAAGCGATGGATTATACGCTGGTGGGGCTGAAAAACTATGTAAAGCTCTTCAACGACAGCAATTTTCATCATTCGGTCTGGCTCTCCATCCAATACACCGTCTTCAGCAATATCGGCCAGTTCACTCTGGGGCTGATTGCCGCGCTGATATTGAACCGGCGTAAGTTGCGCGGCCAGGGCTTCCTGCTGGCGGTGATCGTCCTGCCGATGGTCATTCCGGGTATCACCCAGGCGCTGATCTGGGGTTCCATGCTGGGCGCGAAGGAGTTTGGAACCCTCAACCGGATTGTTGGCATTTTCGGCGTCGAGCCGGTGCTGTGGACCCGCACACTGCCTATGCTCTCCATCGTTCTGGTCAACTTCTGGAACAATTCGGGCTTTGCCATGATTCTCTTTCTGGCCGGTCTGGAGAGCATCCCCACGGAAGTGATTGAATCGGCCAAAATCGACGGGGCCAATGGGTGGCAGATGCTCCTGCGCATCAAATTGCCGCTGATCCGCTATGTGGTTATGCTCTGGCTGCTGTTGAACACCATCGGCCTGCTGGGTATGTTCGATCTGGTCTTCACCCTCACCCGCGGCGGGCCAGGCAACGCCACCGAACTGATGGGCATTTATATCTACAACCAGGGCTTCCAGTATTTTGAGCTGGGCTACGGCAGCGCCGCGGCAATGGTCATGCTGGTCATCAGCCTCTGCTTTGCTTTCATCTACCTGCGGATGATGCGGGTCGAACTCTAGCCAGCGACAAGGAACAAATATAATGACGGTTCAATCGAAATCACAACGAATGCAGCCCGCGGCCCTGGACCTGCGCTCCCAGTGCTGGGAGCGGCTGAACGTGGGATTGGTCTATCTGTTTCTGGTCGTCTTTGCCATTTTTATCCTCATTCCCTTCATTTGGCCCTTTCTCAGCGCCTTCACACAGAAGCCGGAAAATGTCTCCAGCCTCTATCTCTACTGGCCCGAATCCTTCACCCTTGACCACTTCTGGAACGCCATCTTTGGCCGGGGCCAGGCGCTGACACTGCTGCGCAACAGCATTTTGACAGTGGGGGGCGCGGTGCTCTTCGCCCTGGTGATCTGCTCAATGGGTGGCTATGCGCTCTCCCGGGGCACCTTCCGCTTCAAGCGGGCGCTGATGTTCCTCATCCTGCTGATTCAGATTATTCCCGGCACGGCCACTGTCCTGCCCTTCTATCTGATTATGCGGGAACTGCACCTGATCAACACTTTGCTGGGTGTGGCCCTGGGCATGACCGCGGGCGCTATCCCCTTTATGCTCTGGGTGATGAAGGGTTTCATCGACACTGTGCCCATCGAACTGGAGGAGGCTGCCTTTCTGGACGGGGCCAGTCGCTGGCAGGCCCTGGCTCAGGTAGTCTTTCCCCTCACCCTGCCGGGGATCGGCGCGGCCGCGATTCTGGCCTTCAACGGCGCGTGGGGCGCTTTCTTTCTGCCCCTCATTCTGCTCTCCGATGCAGACAAATTCCTTATGCCCCTGGGACTCTTCCGCGCGCTCATCGCCTATACCAACTTGGACTACGGGATGCTGAACGCGATGGGCATTCTCTATATGATTCCCTCCTTCCTGATCTTCCTCTTTGCCCGCCAATACCTGATCCGCGGCACAATGGCTGGGGCAATGGCGGGCCAATAATGCGAATGGTGACCCAATGACTCCCATTGAAACAGTGATGATCGGCTGTGGGCGTATGGCCCAGGGGCACATGCACTCCATGCTGGCCCAGCAGGAGACAACCCATATCCGTGTGGTCTCCGAGCCATCGCCCGCCGCGTACGCAAGCGTCTGTGCGCTCTACCGCGCCCACGACCTGGAGCCGCCGCCCAACCAGCCGGACCTGGACAAACTCCTAAAAGAGTACGGCCCGGAACTGGACGCCGCTTTTATCATTACCCCCCACGCCTATCACCACGACCAGACGAAGGCCTGTATGCAGGCCGGGCTGGATGTGTTGCTGGAAAAACCCATGGTCATTACCGGCGCTGAGGCCGAAAGCCTGATCGCCGAGCGCGATCGTTCTGGCCGATTGCTGGTCGTGGCCTTTCCCGGCAGCCTCTCTCCCCAGATACGCACAGCCGCCACACTCCTGCGCAGCGGAGAGATGGGAACAATTCTCACGATCTCCGGTATCTCCTGGGAGAACTGGCGCATACCCAATATTGGCACTTGGCGGCAGCAGCCAGAAATTGCGGGCGGCGGCTTCTTCTTTGACACAGGCGCGCATATGCTCAATACTATTACTGACTTGGCAGGTGAAGAGTTTGTTGAAGTCGCGGCCTGGTTTGACCAGCGCGGCACACCTGTGGAGATTTTGGGTGTGGTGATGGCGCGCCTGGCCTCGGGCGCGCTGGTGACAATGAATGCGTGTGGCGACACCAGCACCCGCTCCACCTCTGATGTGCGGGTCTTTTGCAGCCAGGGCGTGCTCTGCACCGACATTTGGGGCCATTTTCTGCACAGGCAGCGGCCAGGCGATGCCCAACCCGAGCCTGTGCCCTTGCCCCCATCCGTGGGTGTCTGGCAGCAGTTTCTGGCCGTGCGTGCCGGAGAGATGGACAATCCTTGTCCGCCCGAAGTCGGTCTGCGCATGGCCCACCTCTGGGATGCCATTCGCCTTTCCGCCGCGGCCAACGGGGATCGGGTCTCGCTTGTTTGACACCCTTTTATGAGTAGGAGCTACTATGCAAATCGGTTTGGGAACCCACGTGGAAGTCGATCTGATCGATGAAGAGGGCAACGCGGAGCGTATGGCCTTTGACCTGGTGTCGGCCCAACAGGCCGATGTGAGCCAGGGATTGATCAGCGCGGACGCGCCTTTGGGCCAGGCGATTCGGGGCAAATTTGTCGATACCACAATCCCCTATCAGATGGGGGACATTCGGGAAATACGCATTGTCAGCGTATCCCCCGGCCAGCCGATTGGCGAAGTGGACGCGGACGCCCGGCGCGCGGAGGTCTTGCGCAAGGCATTGGACGACGCGGAGCGCACCAATGCCCAGATGTTCGCGTCCTCTTTCAGCGGCAAATGGGGCGACTATGACCCGGACGGGGTGGATGAGTGGGAAGAATAGTCGCCGGCCCGGCCTGTGGGACAGGAAATAAGGCTTTTCCAACAAATAAATTCCCCAAATTGATTTGGAAAAGCCCAGGCCGTTCAGGGAAATTGTCGCCGGATCGGGGATTTATTTTCTTTGAACGACCTAAGACGACCCAATTGAGCGGAGAAATGATGTCAGATACTACGCAAAGACGCCGGGCTACCTCCCTGGAAGAATACCGCGCCCTGCCCCGGATGAGCAGTGACGAAGGCAAGGCGGCCTGGAAATCCTTTCAACCCCGGCCCACAGACACGATCATTACCCCCTATGGCAAGTCGGGAACCACCTGGCTGCAACAGATCGTCCACAGCCTGCGCACCCGGGGCGATATGGACTTCGACGACATTTCCCGCGTCGTCCCCTGGCTGGAGACCTCCTACGATCTGGGGCTGGATATCAACGCCGAACAGAAGGCGAATCCCCGGGCCTTCAAGAGCCACCTGAACTGGCACGACGTCCCCAAAGGGGGTCGCTATATCGTCTCAATCCGCAACCCCAAGGACGTGCTGGTCTCTGGCTATCGCTTTATGGAAGGCTGGTTTTTTGAACCGGGGGCGATTGCCATCAACGAATGGGCGCAGGAATCGTTTATGAAGCCGGACGAGGGCAAAGGCTATTGGAATCACCTGATTTCCTGGTGGGAGCAGCGGGATAGGCCGGATGTGCTGCTATTGGCCTATGAGCAGATGAAGCGGGACCTGTCGGGGACGATTCGCCGGGTAGCCGATTTCACCGGGATCGAACTGGACGAGGCATTGGAGGCGATTGTCAACCGACACGCCTCTTTTGAATTTATGCTGACCCACAAAGACAAATTCGACGACAAAATGATGCGGGAGCGCAGTGAGAGGGTGAGCGGCCTGCCGCCGGGCAGCGATTCGGCCAAAGTGCGCAAGGGAAAAGTGGGCGAACACCGCCACGAATTGCCACCGGAGATTGTGGCCGATCTCGACGCCATCTGGCAGCAGACGATCACCCCCCGCTTCGGCTTTCCCCATTACGAGGACCTGGCCGCGGCGCTCGCGTGGGATGGAAAGATGGGTGCATAGGAGAAATCTCAGCAGGCTGAGAAGAAACGATTGTGCGATCAGGGCACATACCTGTCAATGGGCGGACGAGCGGCGGTCATTTTCCAGGACGAGACGGCCGTCTCTGATTCCGGGAATTGTGGGCACGTACAGGTCAACGAGCAGGCGGGTGGCGTAGCA
>JAHBVF010000041.1 GCA_019637685.1 Caldilineaceae bacterium
GGGGCCGGGGATGTGAACGGCGACGGCTACGCCGATGTCATCGTCGGCGCCTACGCCTACGACAGCCTCACAGGCCGGGTCTACCTCTTCCCGGGTGGCCCCAGCGGGTTGAGCGCCAGCCCCGCCTTCACCGCCACCGGCGAGGGGGCGCACAATTCCTTCGGCGTGTCCGTGGCCGGGGCCGGGGATGTGAACGGCGACGGCTACGCCGATGTCATCGTCGGCGCTCCCGACTACAGCAGCTTCACAGGCCGGACCTACCTCTTCCCCGGCAGCCCCGACGGCCTGAGCGCCAGCCCCACCTTCACCGCTACCGGCGAGGGGACGGGTGATTCCTTCGGTGGGTCCGTGGCCGGGGCCGGGGATGTGAACGGCGACGGCTACGCCGATGTCATCGTCGGCGCCCGCGGCTACAGCAGCTACACAGGCCGGGCCTACGTCTTCCACGGCGGGGGCGGGGCAGGGCGTCTGGTGCGGGCCGGTCAATTGGACAACAATCTGGCCCGGGTGCAGCCCTGGGGTCTTTCCCAGACCGACAGCAGCCTGGCCGTGGGGTTGAATGCCACCTCGCCCGCAGGCCGCCAGCGGGTCAAACTCCAGGTGCAGGCTTGCCCCCCCGGGGTGGCCTTTGGCAACGGGGCCTGTGTGGAGGCGACCTCGCCTGTTTGGAGCGACGTCACCACCGCCACCAGCGGCATCGGCCTGCAACAGACGGTCAGCGGTGTGGCCAGCGGCAGCCTGCAGCGCTGGCGGGCCCGGGTACTCTATGCCCCCTTCAGCGTCACCCAGGCCGGCATCACCCCGCCGCCCAACCCGGCCGCCGGCCCCTGGCGGCGGCTCAACGGTCAGGCGGTGGAGGCGGATGTACGGGTGGGCGGCGCCGGTGTGGGGGGCAGCGGCTCCGACGTGGAGATTGCCAAGTCCGTCTCTCCGTCCGTGGCCGTGCCCGGCAGGTCCATCACCTATACATTGGCCTTCACCAATAGCGGCCTAGGCGTGGCTACGGGCGTCGTCCTCAGCGACAGCGTGCCGGTGAGCGTCACGGTCAGCGGCGTCACCAGCAACACATTCGGTACAACCGACACGGGCAGCGGCATCCTCATCACCCAGACCAGCGGCTCGCCCGATTTCGTTTGGGATGTGAGCGATCTGGCCGTAGGTGCGGGGGGGTATATTACCCTGACGGGGACGCTCGCCCCCTTTGCCAGCCTGATCGGTGAACCCCTGGGGAATGCAGCCGCCATCACCGCATCCAACGACATCATCGCAGCCAATAACAGTAGCAGCGCGTATGTGACAGTCACCGATGTGCCCTGCTATGCCACGCCCAATGACGGCACAACTGTCTACGCCAGCCAGGACAGTCTGGCTGTGCAGGCCGCGGTGGAGAGCTTGGGCGCGGGCGGCGGCACTGTCAAAGTGGCGGGGACGTGTGCGGGCGTACAGCAGCGGGCAGGGATTGAGCAGACGGTCTATATCAGCACGCCGGTGACGCTCATCGGCGGCTTTGTGCCCACGGACACGATTTCGTCCTGGTCACAGTCACCGGACCCAGACGCCAATCCGACAATTCTGGACGCGCAGGCGGGCGGGCGGGTTTTCTACATCACCGGCGACAATTCTGTTGGGCTGGAGAATTTGCAGATAACCGGTGGGTTGACCTTCGACGAGAACGGCGGCGGCATCTTCGCGGACGCAACGACGGTCACCATCAGCAACAGCCTCATCTATAACAATATTGCAGGGGTAATCGATGGGGGCGACGGCGGCGGCATCTATAGCAGCGGCGCACTGGCTTTGACCAACAGTGCGGTCTATGTCAACACCGCGCTTGAAGGCAGCAGTGCCGACGGCGACGGCGGCGGCATTGCCAGCGACGGCCTTCTGGCAGTGATCAATTCGACAATACACGACAATAACGCCGACGACGACGGCGGCGGCATTGACAACGACGGCTGGTACACACTGATCAGTGGCTCGCTTATCCAGGACAACTTTGCCAGTGGCAGCGGCGGTGGCCTGGACGCGGACGGCGACACAGAGATTATCAATACCAATGTCCTGACGAACACATCCGACGGCGGCGACGGCGGCGGCATCAAAGCCAGCGATCCTCTCACTGTGACCAGCAGCCTCTTCCAGGGCAATACAGCCTTCGAATTCGCCGGTGGAATATATGCAGGGGATACCCTCTTTGTCACGGGCACACAAGTCTATGACAACCAAGCGGGTGCAGATGGTGGCGGTATCTTTGCAGATCCTTTCGGTACGATTGAGATTGTGAACAGCGATATAGCGGGCAACTTTGCGGAATTCGGCGGCGGTGTTGCCTCCCACGGCCCGGTGACTGTGGTCAGTTCCATCGTGCAAGGCAACGGTGCATTCAGCGAGGGCGGCGGCTTTATCTTTGACAGCACATTCTTGATGACCGATACGCAGGTGCTCACCAACACAGCCCTCTTCGGCTGGGGCGGTGGACTGACCAGCTATGGGGATGCCCAAGTCCTGCGCTCCACCTTCTCCGGCAACAGCGCGCCCTTTGGCGGGGCCATCGACACGGAGATGGGCACGCTTACTGTCGAAAACAGTACAATCATCTCCAACTCAGCGGAATACGACGGCGGCGCGCTCTACACCTTCGAGACAGTTGCTGAATTGATCAGCACCGAAATTGTGAGCAATACAGCCGAATGGAACGCTGGCGGTGTCTACAACGACGAGAGCGATGTGACGCTGACCGCTTCGACCGTAGCCCACAATATCGCGCAGAACGGTCTGGGCGGCGGTATCGTCAACGATACGGGCGAGATGCTCATTGGCGGTTCTCTGGTGGATAATAACCAGGCAGGCAGCGGCGGTGGATTGGCCGCCTACGAGGCGTCGGACCTGAGTGTGAGTATTGCTAGCGGGCCATCGATCACTTCGCTCCCGTCCGGTGGGAAATCCACCCGCCCGACCCACGGCGCATCGACCTCTCGCTTTGCACCCGGCGTCTCTGTGACGGGGTCGCCTGTCTCTCTGCTGGCAGCCACACCCCAAACGACTATCACCAATACAACGATTCAGAACAACAGCGCGCTGCTGGGCGGCGGGATTTTTGTCGCCGAAGCAGGCAGTGTACTGGATATTGTCAACAGCACCATCCAGACCAACACAGCGCAGAGCGGCGGTGGTATCTGGAACGACGGCTCAGTCAATGTAACGATTGACGGCAGCCGGGTTTCCGCCAATACAGCCACGGCCAGCGGCGACGGGACTGTGGAACTCGAGGAGAGCTTCGACAGCGGCCCTATTCTGCCCGACGGCTGGACCAGCACTGCGACAGGCGTGGGTGTTGCCTGGGCCATCACAACCACCGGCTCCCATTCGTCGCCTAATAGCCTCTTTGCACCCAACCCGGACGATGTGGGCGAGAGCATTCTCACATCCCCGGTCTTCACGCCCACCGTCGATGGCCGCATCCTCAGCTTCTGGCTCAAGTACGCCACCGAATTCGAGTACGACGGCGTTGTGCTGGAGATCGACATCGGCGGCGGCGGCTTTGCTGATATTCAGGACGCGGGCGGCACATTCCTGGCCCACGGCTACAATGCCATCCTGGACAACTGCTGCTCCAATCCCCTGCCCGACCGGGACGCGTGGAGCGGCTATTCGGGCACGTATGTCAATGTGCTTGTGGAACTGCCGGCCAATGGCGGCCAGGGCGTCCAGTTGCGCTGGCGTATGGGATCGGACGACGCGGAGGACGATACAGGCGTCTGGCTGGACGACATTACGGTCTGGTCGCCCGCAGGTCGAGGCGGCGGACTCTACAACACATTGGCAGGGAACGTCAGCCTGGGCAGCAGCGATGTCATCTCCAATACAGCCACGGAGAGCGGCGGCGGCATCTTCAACACCGGCAGCGGCAGCGACATTACAATCTCCAATGGGTCCAGCGTCGAAAGCAACAGCGCGGCCACCAGCGGTGGCGGCATCTTCAACACCGCCGGATCCATCAGCTTCAGCAACAGCGCGCTCGACGCCAACAGCGCCACCGCGGGCAATGGCGGCGGCCTGTGGAATGAGAGCGCGGGTAGCGTGGCCCTGGACGCGAGCAGCGCAACGGGCAACAGCGCGTCAGCCAGTGGCGGCGCGCTCTTCAACCGCAGCAGCGGCAGCAGTCTGACCGTTTCCAATGGCTCTGCCATCAAGGAAAATATGGCGGTCAATGGCGGCGGTATCTACAACGAACTGGCCGGTCAGGTGGTTGTCAACGCCAGCAGCATCCTCTCCAATACAGCCACCGGCAATGGCGGCGGCGTGGCAAGCCTCGACACGGGCAGCGCGTTGACGCTGACCAACGTGTCGCTGGTTCAGGCCAACAGCGCGGCCAATGGCGGCGGCATCTCCAATGCTATGTCGGGCACTGTCACGCTGGACGGCTCCCGTGTGCTCTCCAACACCGCGACCAGCGGCGGCGGGCTGAGCAATATGGGCGCGGGCAGTACAATGGCCCTGACCAATTCATCTACCGTTGGGTACAACAGCGCCAATAGCGGCGGCGGTTTCTGGAACGAAGGCAGCGCGCGGATCGAGGACAGCCAGATTGTGACCAACACGGCTACTGTTGATGGCGGCGGTCTCTTCAATCAGGCAGGCTCGATCGACATTCGCCAGAGTCTGCTGGCGGGCAACACAGCGACAACCGGCGCGGGCGGGGGACTTGCCACCAATGGAATCAATGCGCAGGTACTGATCGACAACAGCCAGTTCACCCGCAACAGCGCGGGCGGCGGCAATGGCGGCGGCGCGCTTTACAGCGGCGGGACCGGAGGCAACCCGGATTCTGTCGAGATCCGCGACAGCCTGCTGCAGGGGAACAGCAGCACGGGGAATGCCGGTGCTGCGCTTACAGTTATCAGCACCGGTCACTTTACCCTGACCGGCTCCAGCATTCTGACCAATACAATGGCCGGCGGCGCGGTCCCCGGTGCCATCTACAGCCAGGCTGACTTCGCCAGCGTGACCGACAACTGCATCTTCGACAACAGCGACGTTGCCATGCAGCACTTTGTCAGTGCCAACACAATGGATGCCACGGGCAACTGGTGGGGACACGCATCCGGGCCATTCGGTGCTGGGCCGGGCGTGGGCGATTCCGTGGGCGGCGATGTGAACTTCTCCAACTTCCTGGCCGCGCCGATTCTGGGATGTCCCGCCTTCGGCGATCCGGATTTGGCAATCACCAAATCCGCTTCGGCCAGCAGCGTCCTGCCCGGCCAGCCCATCACTTTCACATTGACATTCACCAACACCGGCAGTCGCTTTGGCCGCGGCGCGGTCATCAGCGACAGCCTGCCCGCCAACATCAGCTTCACCGATGTCACCAGCAGCACAAGCGGCAGCGGCGTGACGCTTGTCCAGACGAACGGCGCACCCGACTTCGCGTGGAGTATCAGCGATGGCGGCGACAGGCTGGCCGTGGACGCGGGCGGCGTAATCACCCTGACCGGTGTCATCAGCCCGAACCTCAATGCCGATGGGATAATCACCAATACGGCTACGATTACGACAAGCGTTGACATCACCAGCAGCAACGATCTCGCCAGCGCGGCTCTGTCGCTGACAGTCCCCCGCGTCTCCTTTCAGGCGGCTACGGCCAGCACGGACGAAGGCGATGGCACAGCCACAATTACAGTAACACTGGATAGCATCAGTCCCTATGGAGCTGTGGGTGTGACTGTCACCAGCAGCGACGATTCGGCCACAGCACCGGCTGACTATACAGCGGTCGGGCAGACGGTCACAATCCCGGCAGGTTCGGCTACTGTCACCTTCACGGTTTCGATTGCGGATGACTCTCTGGACGAAAACGCCGAATCCCTCGGCCTTACGTTGAGCGATCCCGTGGGTGCGGCCTTGGGCACGACCGCGGCCATGTCCTTGACAATCACCGACAACGACCCGACACCGACGCTCTCCATCGCCGATGTGACGGTGGACGAGGGCGCGGGCACGGCGACGTTTACCGTCACTCTCTCCGCTGTCAGCGGTCTGCAAGTGACGGTAAACTACGCCACAGCCGACGGCACAGCCAGCGCGGGCAGCGACTACAGCGCGGCCAGTGGCACACTCACTATCACAGCGGGCGCGACGGCGGCCAGCTTTGCCGTCAGCATCACCGACGACACTCTCGACGAGAACAGCGAGACCTTCACGGCTACACTGAGCAGTCCGGTCAACGCCACAATCGCTGACGGAACCGCCATCGGTACAATCACCGATAACGACCCGACGCCCACGCTGTCTGTCGCCGATGTGACAGTGAACGAGGGCGCGGGCACAGCGACGTTTACCGTCACACTTTCCGCGGCCAGCGGTCTGCAAGTGACAGTCAACTACGCCACAGCCGACGGCACAGCCAGCGCGGGCAGTGACTACAGCGCGGCATCCGGCGGGCTGACGATCCCTGCGGGCAGCACACAGGCCAGCTTCGCCGTGTCGATTCTGGAAGACGCCATCGACGAGAACAGCGAAACATTCACCGCCACGCTGAGCAGTCCGGTCAACGCCACAATCGCTGACAGCATCGCCATCGGCACAATCACCGACAACGACCCGACACCGACGCTCTCCATCGCCGATGTGACAGTGGACGAAAGCTCAGGGACGGCAACGTTTACGGTCACGCTGTCGGCGGCCAGCGGTCTGCAAGTGACAGTCAACTACGCCACAGCCGATGGTACAGCCAGCGCGGGCAGCGACTACACCACAGCGACCGGCGGGCTGACGATTCCTGCGGGCAGCACACAGACCAGTTTCGCCGTGTCGATTCTGGAAGACGCCATCGACGAGAACAGCGAGACCTTCACAGCCACGCTGAGCAGTCCGGTCAATGCCACGCTGACAGATGGGGAAGCCATCGGCACAATCACCGACAACGACCCGACGCCCACGCTCTCCATCGCCGATGTGACAGTGGACGAGGGCGCGGGCACGGCGACGTTTACCGTCACCCTTTCCGCGGCCAGCGGTCTGCAAGTAACGGTCAACTACGCCACAGCCGACGGCACAGCCAGCGCGGGCAGCGACTACAGCGCGGCATCCGGCGGGCTGACGATTCCTGCGGGCGCGACGGCGGCCAGCTTTGCCGTCAGCATCACCGACGACACTCTCGACGAGAACAGCGAGACCTTCACGGCTACACTGAGCAGTCCGGTCAACGCCACGCTGACAGATGGGGAAGCCATCGGCACAATCGCCGACAACGACCCGACGCCCACGCTCTCCATCGCCGATGTGACAGTGGACGAGGGCGCGGGCACGGCGACGTTTACCGTCACCCTCTCCGCGGCCAGCGGTCTGCAAGTGACAGTCAACTACGCCACAGCCGATGGCACAGCCAGCGCGGGCAGTGACTACAGCGCAGCATCCGGCGGGCTGACGATTACAGCCGGGGCGACTGTGACGGCCTTCACTGTTCCGATTCTGGAAGACGCTATCGACGAGAACAGCGAAACCTTCACGGCTACACTGAGCAGCCCGGTCAATGCCACAATCACTAACGGAACCGGCATCGGTATAATCACTGACAACGACCCGACACCGACGCTCTCCATCGCCGATGTGACAGTGGACGAGGGCGCGGGCACGGCGACGTTTACGGTCACTCTCTCCGCGGTCAGTGGTCTGCAAGTGACAGTCAACTACGCCACAGCCGACGGCACAGCTATAGCGGGCAGTGACTACAGCGCGGCATCCGGCGTTGTGACGATTACAGCCGGGGCGACTGTGACGGCCTTCACTGTTCCGATTCTGGAAGACGCCATAGACGAGAACAGCGAAACCTTCACGGCTACACTGAGCAGCCCGGTTAATGCGACAATCGCTGACGGAACCGGTATCGGCACAATCACCGACAACGATTCAACACCCACTATCGGTTTTGCATCCCCCGCCTATTCGGTGGATGAGGGCGATGGCAACGCCAGCATCCGTGTTATTCTCTCGGCAGTCTCTGGGCTGGATGTGACCGCCCAATACGCCACAGCCGATGGCAGCGCTACGGCGGGCAGCGACTACACAGCCGTCACCGGCACTGTCACTGTCCCCGCGGGCCAGACCAGCACTACCTTCGCTGTGCCAATTCTGGAAGATGCCATCGATGAGACGGATGAAACTGTCAACCTGACCCTGACCAACCCAACCGTCTTCCGTCTGGGGGCCGCGTCGGCTGTTTTGACGATTGTCGACAACGACCCCACACCCACCCTCTCCATCGCTGATGTAACAGTGGACGAGGGCGCGAGCACAGCGACGTTTACGGTCACTCTCTCTGCGGCCAGCGGTCTGCAAGTGACAGCCAACTATGCCACAGCCGATGGCACAGCCAGCGCGGGCAGTGACTACAGCGCGGCATCCGGCGTTGTAACGATTACAGTCGGGACGACAGCGACGGCCTTCACTGTTCCGATTCTGGAAGACGCCATAGACGAGAACAGCGAAACCTTCACGGCTACACTGAGCAGCCCGGTCAACGCCACAATCGCCACGGGCAGTGCCACGGGCACAATCAGGGACAACGACCCCACACCCACAGTCAGCTTTTCTACCGCCGCTTATTCGGTCAACGAGGGCGCGGGCAGTGCGACGATTACGGTCATTCTTTCCGCGGTCAGCGGGCTGGATGTAACGGTCAACTACGCGACCAGCGACGGCACAGCCACGGCTGGCGCTGATTTCACCCCTGTATCAGGGCTACTCACAATCCCGGCCGGCCAGATCAGCCGCACGTTTGCTGTGCCGATCCTCAACGATTATCTAGACGAGGACGACGAAACGATTGGCCTCCGGCTTACGCTGCCCACCAACGCGACACTCGGTCCGGTGAACCCGGCCGTTCTTACCATCCTGGATGGTTTTGTGATTTTCTATCTGCCCAAGATATACAACAATTACTACTTTGCGCCAGACCTGGTCATTTCGGCATTGACCGTGAACGGTTCCCAGCTAGAACTGGTAATCCGGAACATAGGCACGACGGATGTGGTCGATACCTTCTGGGTCGAGGGCTATATCAATCCCTATACGCCGCCCACGGGGGTCAATCAGATATGGCAGAGTGTGGCTCAGTTTGGAATGGTGTGGGGTGTGGATGAGCGGCTGTTGCCCATCGCGCCGGGTGCTTCTATTACCCTCAGACTCAACGATCCGTACTATAACTCTCTGCTCAGCAATCTGCCGGGCACATTCACGGCGGGCACACAATTCTATGCCCAGGTGGATTCAGTCAACATCGATACGACCTATGGCGGCGTCCGCGAACTGCACGAGATCACCGGTGGTCCCTATAACAACATTATTGGGCCTGTGACCAATCCCACGAACTCAGGCCCACTCAATGGAAATGACGGGGGCGGAACGATGCCCCAGGGAGGGCCTGAACGTCCTTAATCCACGTCCTTAATACTACAACGAGACTTTGAGAAATAGGACGCTGATGCACGCTGATAAACGCAGATCAAATTGTGAAAATCAGCGCAAATCTGCGTTTATCAGCGTCCAAAAATACGAAGTCTCGTTGTAATATTAAGAGACAGAGGGTGAACAGTCTTCCATTCCAAGCGCGCGGTTCACCCTCCGTATCTCATTTCTATGGTAACAAAACGGCGGCTGTCATTGCGGTGTGACAGTCGTCGTTTTGTATTTCATTGGCCGGGGAAGAAAGCAGGAATCAACTTATGGTGTACAATAGAAAAGCGTGTATCTGGCCCCCATCATTAGCCAGTATACCGATGCTCAGCCAAGACCGTTCAACCAAAACCACTCAACCAAAACCCTCGTTTTATAGGAGACCCATACTCGTGCATCGCCCATTAATTCTATCCCTGCTTGCCCTGTTGATGGTTCTGTTCAGCCCAACAGCCACAGCAGCCGATGTCGCCCTACCGGAAACTGATACACCGACTACTCTGGCGGCTGACCCGAACCATCAGATTTTCCTGCCGGTGGTGCGAGGCTCATTTGCCATCCCCGACATCTTGCCCAATGATGCCCACACCCTCGCGCTCTTCCCCCTCGATGGGAGTACCCAGGATACCAGTGGCAACAACCGCCACGCCACGCTCATCGGTGGCACCTTCATTACCACGACAGTGGGACAAGGGTTGCAGATCACCGGGACTGTTTCAGGCGATGGGCAAGGCTTTCAGTGGAATGCTTACGCCAACCTGCTCGTCCACCCCTATTCCATAGAAATGATTGTGACCCCCAATCGTACGAGCAGTTATGCCAAACTGTTTAGCTTTGATGACAGCCAAGACAGTGGCTGGTATTATCAAGGGAATGGCATCGCTGTCTATCCCAATGCGTCGCTGGGAGCAGGCAAAGCCCAGCCCAACGAGCGGCATTACATCGCCTTTGTTTCTCTGGACAATGAAAACATCGAAGTCTTTCTGCAAGGTGTCTCCATCGGCACAACCGCCAACAGCTTTACATCTCCGCCAGGCCAAGCCATCTTTTTTAATGATGATTCGGGCACAGGGCGGGGTGAGCAGCTAACCGGTGTGGTTGAGTATGTGCGTATCTCCAACATCAGCCGCACACCAACTGAAATGCAGGCCGTACGAAACAGACTGCACCCCTAAAAGGTGATCGGCGACCCTTTGACCCGATAAAATCGCGCCGACAAGCGCTCACTTACTCTCTAAACACAATACCGGTCTGTACTGCCTCCCGAAAGCAAGAGAAGCAGGGCAGATCGGTATTCTTTTTGTATGCGTGAATTTTCATCATCAATCAGCAGCAGGCCGCAGCAGAAAGGCGGAGATCACCCGCTGTCCGGTACGCTAACTATCGCCGGTTGGCGGGGTGGGCTACTGATTCTTGTTATCTGGAATTTCGCGGCCAAGGCTGGTTGCAACAGTGCTCACCAGAGAGAAAGGGGGCAGAAAAACGCGTGTTGCTTGTTCTCTTTGGCGTTGGTATACTATAACCCTCCGTAGCTTTACCCTTCGACCCGCAGTGCAGTTTACCCAGAGGAGGAATGTCATGGCAAGAAGAACTTCCGTGTTACATCCGTTCCGTTTGGCAGCGATCGTTCTGTTGATCGCTGCATTCGTCATCTCTGCCTGTGGCGGCGGTACACCCGCAGCCCCAGCTGAGCAAGCCGCGCCGGCGGCTGCCGAACCCGCGGCTGCTGAACCCGCAGCACCCGCACCCGCAGCACCAGCCCCCGTCGCCGCGGGTGCGGATGAATATCAGGCCCAGCGGGAAAACTGCACCTGGGCCACGCCCTGCTGGCCGGAAGTCTCCAGTCAGATGCCTGCCTCCTTCAACGAAGCGCCCATGCTGGCCGAAATGGTAGCCGCCGGCACACTACCGCCGGTGGAAGAGCGCCTGCCTCTGGAACCGCTGGTGATTGAACCCGCCGAGATGATCGGCCAGTACAGCGGAACCCTGCGTCGGGCCTTCACCGGGCCGGGCGACCGCCAGAATGTAGAGCGCTGGGTAAACGACTACGGCATCTTCTGGAACACCGGGGCCAGCGAACTGCGCCCGCGTATTCTACAGTCCTGGGAATCCAACAGCGATGCCACTGTCTGGACCTTCCACCTGCGCCGCGGGATGAAGTGGTCGGATGGCGAACCCTATACGGCCAACGACTATCAGTTCTGGTATGACCACATGCTGACCAACGAACTGATTCGACCCACCATCCCCTGGTATTTGAACTGGGGCGGTTCCCTGGCAGTGCTGGAAACAGTGGATGATTTCACCTTTACCATCACCTTCGCCCAGCCCTTCCCAGGATGGGCCGACACAATGTCCACAGCGACGGTCACTGGTCACTTTCATGGCGGGCGCAGCGGTCTGGGTCTGGTTGCCCCGGCCCACTATCTGGAGCAATTCCACCCGGACTTTGTAGGCGAAGAAAAGGCCAACGAACTGGCAAAAGCAGCAGGTTTTGAAAGCTGGCATCTCAACTTTCTGGCCAAGAACGACTCGGCTATGAACCCGGAACTGCCCGTCACAACCCCCTGGAAACCCATTACTACCATCGCCACCCAGGAATATACACTGGAGCGCAACCCCTACTTCGTGGGTGTGGACACAGCGGGCAATCAACTTCCCTACTTCGACCGCATCTCCCTGGAACTGGTCGAGGAGTTGGAAGTGCTGAACCTGCGCGCCATTGCTGGCAACTACACGATTCAGGGGCGACATATCGACTTTTCCAAACTGCCTGTGATTCGGGAGAACGAGGCCCAGGGCAATTACTTCGTCAACTTCTGGACCAGCAGCACCCGTCATCCGGTGAAGGTTGCCTTCAACCAGGAC
Organism: Caldilineaceae bacterium; assembly: GCA_019637685.1. Lineage (GTDB taxonomy): Bacteria > Chloroflexota > Anaerolineae > Caldilineales > Caldilineaceae > JACQGT01. The sequence continues at coordinate 12,322 of JAHBVF010000041.1, forward strand.
TGGAACGAAGACCCCGAGATCGCCGCCTACACAGTGGGAAGCCTGGAATTCCGCCAGGCCCTTTCCCTGGCAATCGAACGCAGCGAGATCAACGAAACTTTCTTCCTGGGCGTGGGCAAAGAGGCCAGTTTCTGTCCGCAGAATACGCCTCCCTACTTCAACAGCAGCCGTTGGGATGACAAGTTCGGCCGTTTTGATCCGGATGAGGCCAATGAGATTCTCGACTCGATTGGGCTGGACAAGAAGGACAGCGAAGGTTTCCGCCTGCTGCCCAGTGGCAAACGGCTGACCCTGCGCATGGACGCGGTCAGTGGTGCTTTCCTGGACTATCCCAGCATCGGTGAGCGGGTGGCCCAGATGTGGCAGGAAGAGATCGGCATCCAACTCCAGGTGAACCCAGTAGAGCGCAGCCTGTGGGGCGAGCGCATGCTCGCCAACCAACCGATGATGAATATGTTTGAAACGGGCGAGTGGAACCCGGCTGTCACAGCCCGCCTGCTGCCCAGTGAACGCTGGGCTCCCATAGCCGCGGTCTGGGCCGCCAACCCCAATCCAGACCCGGCTGACTACGACGGTCCCCAGTGGATCAAAGACCAGGTTGCCAAGCACTGGGCCGCGCTCCAGGAGCCAGACCCAGACAAGCGCCTGCAACTCTTCATCGAAGGCACGGAAATTATGTGCGACAACCAGGCCCGCCTGGGCATTGTGGTGGATGTGCCTGTCTACACCACAATCATCAAGAACGATGTGCGTAACGTGCCGAAGCCTATGGAGTGGGTGGTCTACGCCCAGACACCGGGCAACGGTCTGCCAGAGCAGTTCTTCCAGATTCAGGATTAGCGGACTGAGATAGAGAGATCAGGAGATTAAGAGATTGGGGTATCGACAAATTCCCAATCTCTTAATCTCCAATCTCCAGTCTCTTCTCCCCCAACCTTCCAGGTGACTCTATGCTTGGCTATTTAATTCGGCGAATTACCTATGGGCTGGTGACAATTTTTGCCGTCTCGGTCCTCTCGTTCATCATCATCCAATTGCCACCGGGCGATTACGTGACATCCTACATTGCCGCGCTGGAGGCCCAGGGCGACGAAGTGTCGGCGGAGGAGGCCGAGGCGCTGCGCGCATACTTTGGTCTGGGCCAACCGCCCTATGTCCAGTATGCCAAATGGATCTATCAGATGACCCAGGGCAATATGGGGCTTTCGTTTCAATACCGGGTCCCGGTAACGGATGTAATCGGCGAGCGAATGCTGCTCACAATTATTCTCGCCCTGGGCAGTGTAGTCTTTGTCTGGATCACCGCCATCCCCATCGGCATCTATTCCGCGGTGCGCCAATACTCCATCCAGGACTATATCGCCACCACCCTGGGCTTTATCGGTCTGGCTGTGCCGGACTTTCTGCTGGCACTGGTACTGATGTATGTGGCCTGGGACTGGTGGGGCTTCAGCATCGGCGGCCTCTTCAGCCAGGAATACGCGGCCGCGCCCTGGAGTGGCGCACGGGTGGTGGACCTGCTGCAACATATGATCATCCCGATTGTGGTGTTGGGCACAGCAGGCACGGCCTCCCTCATCCGCATCACCCGGGCCAATCTGCTGGATGAACTGCGCAAGCCCTATGTGGTGACCGCGCGGGCCAAAGGGATGACCGAATGGCAACTGATTATGAAGTACCCCGTGCGGCTGGCGCTCAATCCGGTCATCAGTCTGACCGCCTATATTTTCCCCTTTCTGGTTTCCGGCAGTGTGATCGTCTCGGTTGTGCTCAGCCTGCCCACCCTCGGCCCGGTTCTTCTGCGCTCACTGCTCTCCCAGGATATGTTCCTGGCCGGCGCGATTATTCTGCTGATCGGCGTGATGACCGTCGTGGGCACGCTGCTCTCGGACATTCTGCTGGGGCTGGTGGACCCGCGGGTGCGGTTGGAATAGAAACCTGAACCGCGCCACGCCGTTTTTCCCAGAAGCCAGATGCTCACATCAGGCAAATCCCTTTTGTTTGTGTCAATCTTTTTCGTACCTATTCAGGCTTCGGGTGCGACGCACTTGTCATACAATTTCTGCACAGAAATACTTCCCTGACGCGTGCGCCGCACCTGAACAGCTACTCTTTTCCTTTTTTGACATCCAACATCAGTCTCCCCAATAGGCAGTTGCCATGAGCCATGAAATCCCCAACGAAAACGTCGAAGAAAATGTCGAAGTCAAGCTGGTGGAAGATCGGGTCAGCGTCGCTTCCCAACGCCAGTTAATCTGGTGGCGTTTTCGCCGCCATCGGGTGGCGCTGATCGGTTCGATTGTTGTTCTCTGCTTCTATCTGGCCGCGTTGGGCGGCGAATTTCTGGCAGTGAGCGATCCCACAGCGGGCCGTTCCGCCAGAGCAGTCGTGCCGCCCCAACCCATCCATCTCTTCGATGAAGGCAGCTTTTCCCCCCACGTCTGTGCTGTGGAGGGAAGCCGGGACTTGTATACTCTGCAGAAAACATACGAGGCAGACTGCACCCAAAAGGTCGGTGTCCGTCTCTTTGCCGAAGGCTTTGAGTACAAATTCCTGGGGCTGATTCCCTCGAATCTTCATCTGCTGGGGGTGAGCGAACCGGAAAAATTCAAGTCGGAAGAGTATATTTTTCTATTGGGCACAGATGTACAGGGGCGCGACCTCTACTCCCGCATCATCTACGGAACCCGCTCGTCCATGACAATCGGGCTGATCGGCGTGACAATAAGCCTGGCCCTGGGGGTTACATTGGGCGGCATTTCCGGCTTCTTTGGCGGGGTGCTGGACAACGTTATCCAGCGCACGATTGAGATCATCCGTTCCGTGCCCACAATTCCCCTGTGGATGGGATTGGCCGCGGCCCTGCCTACCGACTGGTCAATCCTCCAACTCTATTTTGCCATCACAATTATTGTCTCGCTCTTCGCCTGGACCGATCTGGCCCGGGTGGTGCGCGGGCGCTTTCTCGCCATGCGCGAGGAAGATTTCGTGACCGCGGCGCTGGTGGCCGGCGCGCCCTGGCAGGACATTATCTTCCGCCATATGGTTCCCTCCTTCTACAGCCATCTCATTGCCAGCGCCACCCTCGCCATTCCTTTTATGATTATCAGCGAGACAGCGCTGAGCTTTCTCGGCCTGGGTCTGCGCCCGCCCGCCATCAGTTGGGGAGTGCTGTTGCAAGCCACCCAAAATGTACAGGCCATCGCGCTCACCCCCTGGCTGATGTTTCCGGCAGTGCCCGTGATTGTAGCGATTCTGGCCCTGAACTTTATGGGTGACGGTCTGCGGGACGCGGCAGACCCTTACAGCGCGGTAGAAGCCTAAAAACGTATCTACCAAAGGAATCCGACTTTTCAGGAAAGTTGGGCTTCTTTGCCCCCAACAGATAGCGAGAAAAACCAATGTCCCAATCCAGCCGCAGCGAAGCAGTCGCATCCCACAAGACCGGCAACAAAGCGCCCCTGTTGGAGGTAAAGAACCTGCACACCCATTTCTTCACCGGCGAGGGAGTTGTCCACGCGGTAGATGGCGCGAGCTTTGAAGTCCACGCGGGCAAGACGCTGGGGCTGGTGGGCGAAAGCGGCTGTGGCAAAAGTGTGGCCGCCAAGTCCATTCTGCAAATCGTGGACAAACCGGGCCGGGTCGTAGACGGCGAAATTCTGTACAGTTCCCAGGTGTCCGCGGGGCAAGAGATTCGCCGGGACCTGCTGCGGCTGGACGCGGGCGGCTCGGAGATGCGGGCCATCCGGGGTGGCGAGATTTCCATGATTTTCCAGGAGCCGATGAGTTCCTTCAGCCCGGTGCATACAGTGGGCAATCAATTGACGGAAGCCATCCAACTGCACACGGAGATGAGCAACAAAGAAGCGGAAGAGACGGCCATCCAGTGGCTGCGCCACGTGGGCATCCCCAACCCAACCCACCGGCTGAACGAATTCCCCTATCGGCTGAGCGGCGGCCAGTGTCAACGGGCGATGATCGCGATGGCCCTTTCCACCAATCCCCGCATTCTTATCGCGGACGAACCAACCACTGCCCTGGACGTAACGACCCAGGCCCAGATTCTCAATCTGCTCCAGCGTTTGCAGGCCGAGACGGGCATGGCGATGATCTTCATCACCCACGACCTGGGGGTAATCGCAGAAGTGGCCGACGAAGTGGCGGTGATGTATCTGGGGCGGATTGTGGAAAAAGCGCCGGTGAAGGAAATTTTCCGCAACCCAAAACACCCCTACACGAAGGCATTGCTCACTTCCATTCCTCGCATTGATGCCCAGCCGCGGGAGCGGTTGCCTTCCATCAAAGGCTCCATTCCCCATCCACAAAACCGGCCATCCGGCTGTCCCTTTCATCCCCGTTGTCCGGCCTTCATCGCGGGCACGTGCGATCAGAAAGAACCTCAATTGGCAGCAGTGGGAGAAAACCACCAGGCCAGTTGTTTCCTCTATCCAGGATGTTAAGCAACGCCAGCTCTCAGCTTTGCCATTACAACCGCAGACTGACAGCTTGGGGTACAAACGGTTAAATTGATGAACAACGATATCGTATTACAGGTCAACAATCTGAAGAAGTATTACCCGGTGGAAGCTGGTTTTCTCAAGCGGCGGGTGGGCACTGTGCGCGCGGTGGACGACGTAAGCTTTGCCATCCGCCAGGGCGAGACCGTCAGTCTGGTGGGCGAAAGTGGCTGCGGCAAAACCACCACCTCCCGCTGTATTGTGCGCGCGGTGGACCCCACCGAAGGCGAGATTCTCTACCGGCGGGAGAACGGCGAAGTCATCGACTTGGCAACTATGGGTCAGAACAGTCTGCGCCCTATCCGCCGGGAGTTCCAGATGGTCTTCCAGGACCCCTTCTCCTCCCTCAACCCCCGCATGACGATCTTCGAGATCATCAGCGAACCCCTGCGCGTGCATAACATCGGCAACCAGCGGGAGCGGGAAGATCGGGTGGCGGATCTGCTGAAACGGGTGGGGCTGCGCGCCGAATATATGCGCCGCTTTCCCCACGCGTTCAGCGGCGGACAACGCCAGCGCATTGGCATTGCCCGTGCCCTGGCTGCCAGCCCCCGGCTGATCGTCGCCGACGAGCCGGTCTCGGCGCTGGACGTTTCGGTCCAGGCCCAGGTGCTCAATCTGATGATGGATCTGCAGGATGAGATGGGGTTGACATATCTTTTTGTAGCCCACGACCTGAGCGTTGTCAATCAGATCAGCAATACAGTGCTGGTGATGTACGTGGGCCGGGTGGCAGAGATCGGGCCGCCCCTGGAACTCTTCCGCCGTCCCCTGCATCCCTATACGGCTGCGCTCATCGCTTCCGTTCCCAAGCCAGACCCGTTCAATTTACAGGAACGGGTTATCCCCGAGGGCGAGATTGCCAACCCGGCCAACCCGCCCAGCGGCTGCTACTTCCACCCCCGCTGCCCCTTTGTGGTGGACATCTGCAAGCAGGAAGCCCCCCTCCTGGAAGAGATCGAACCGGGCCGCTTTGTCAGTTGCCACCGGGCCACGGAGATTGAATTGGTGCTTTAAGAAGTGGGAATGGACGGAAAACACCAGTCAATACTGGCGATTCTCTGGCAATGAAATCGGCAGCGAAAGAGTGAAACGAGAAAGGTGAGATCGTTTGACGATCTCACCTTTCTCGTTTCGCGTTTCATGCCCAAACGGCAGCGATTGATGCGCAAGGCAAGCAACCCATTGGATTCCGATAGCCGCTCACGACTCTATGGAGTTCAGGACATTCTGAATACTTGAAACCAGTTCGCCGCTATCAACTGGTTTTTGCAGCCACCCCACAATCCCGTCGGCCTCCATTGCCTGCTGATCTGCCTGGGCAGAAAACCCGGAGAGAATCAGCGTACGCACGCCAGGATTGAAGCGGCGCAAGATCTGGTGCATTTCCACGCCGTTCATTTCTGGCATGGACATATCGGACAGCACCAGGGCAAAGCGTTGGGGATCCTCGGCAAAAAGGGCGACAGCATCCGAGCCACCAGCCACCGCCACCGGTGCAAAGCCGTGAATCTCCAAAATTTCGCACAGGGCATCGCGCAGAACTACCTGATCTTCCACAATTAAAATCGCCTGATTGCCGACAGTTTGAACGGAAGGCACAGGACGGGGTTCATCCGTATACACTTCCTGCTTTTGATCGGATGCGGGTAGGTAGATATAGAAAGTGGTTCCCAGCCCCGACGTACTATCTACACGAATCAGGCCTTGATGCTGGTCGATAATTCCATAGACCTGAGCCAAGCCCAGACCAGAACCTTCCCCAGATTCCTTGGAAGTAAAGAATGGCTCAAAAATGTGGGGCAGCGCCTCGTCCGATATGCCCTTGCCTGTGTCGTGCACAGCAATGCAATACCACCCGCCGGCAGGGATGCCCATCTGGTGGCCGCGCGAAGCCCCGTCAGCCGAGAACCGGGACAAGTCAAAGGACAATTGGCCGCCATTGGGCATTGCGTCTCTGGCATTGATCCCCAGATTCAGGCACACCTGCTGCAACAGTGTATAGTCGGCACAGAAGCAAAAATCGCCGGGTGGCCGCTCAAAAACGACATGAATGTTATCTTCCAAAATGTGCTGCAAAAGTTGGCAGGTGTCCAGAAGAAAGTCTGCCAGATCTCTGGTTGTGCGGCTCATCACAGATTTTCGCCCAAAATCCAGAATCTGGCGAATCAGACTGGCTGCATGCTCCACTTGCTCGATGGCTGTGGCCAAATGGCCGCGGCCCCGGGCGGAGATTTGTGGATCACTTTCGGCCAATTGGACAAGCAGGGAAATCGAGCCAAGAATATTGTTGAAGTCGTGGGCGATGCCCGCGGCCAATTGACCCACCGCGGCCAAGCGCGCTTGCTGCTCTTCCTGTTCCTGGCGCTGGCGGCTCAGCGTCACATTGCGCAAGGTAAGCAGCCAGCCCAATTTCGTGTCGCGGGAATGGATCGCCCGTATGGTCATATCGTAGGTAATGACCGGATCATCGCCCATACGCAGTTCATGAGAAATTTCCTGACTGACTTCCTCGCCGTCGGCCGGAAGCAACTGGGTCAGGGACTGATTGCCCAGCCGGTGCAGATAGCTTCCCGGTGTCAGGGTGGTATGGACGCCGATGGCTGTCTGGGCTGCCGGGTTAAAGATCAGGAGACGAAATTCGTTGTCCAACAGAAGAATCGCCTCTGGGGTAGAGTCGATGAGCATCTGCATTTGGCTCGCCTGCGCCTGTACATTGTCCAACAGGCGTTGCGTCTCCATTTCAGACAGCATCTGCTCGGTGATGTCTCTGTCCACGCCAACGGTCAGATGTCGATTGCCCACATCGATAGGCGCAGCCGAATACTCAATGACATTCTCTTTGCCATCGGGCCGCACCCAGGAAAAAAGGCCGCGGTAGCGCCGCCGTTCCAGTCGGATGATCCGGTTCTCGGCTAGAGAGAATTGGGGGCCGACTTTCGTCTGAATGGACGATGTGTTGTCCAAAGCCAGAAGCTCCGCCTTCGATCTGCCGGCCATCTCCGCATAGCGTTCGTTGCACTCGATGAGCCGCCGCTGTCCCACACCGGGCAATTCTTCGTGGATGCTGATACCGTCAAAGGCACTTTCATAGATGAGACTCAGCGTGCTTTCCGAACTGTAGAGACGATCCCGCCGCTGGGCCTGTCTCAAAACGCCGGCCACCAGCGATGGCAGCCGATTAAAGACCCGAGGGGTTCGCAGCATATAGTCATCGGCACCCACATCCAGGACAGACTCAGCCAGCTCTTCCAAGGCCAGGCCCAGGACCACAACGACGGGGAGATCGGGCCAGCGCGACTTCACCGCCAACAGGCTGGCAAAGGGCTTTTCCTCCGCGACGGCCTGATCGATCAGCGCCAAGTTGTAAGCCGCATCGCTGGCAAGGGTTTCGATCTGTTCCCATGTGCGCAGCGTATCTATCTGCCCAATGGTGTAATGAGGCTCCAATGCCCTGTGTACTTCGTGTGCAAAAGCCGAATCTGTACTAATAAAAAGAAGGTTGAGAACGTCCGGTTTCATAGAGTATCGATTGCCAGATGGAAGCAGCGGAATAGATATTTCGTCCCCTCTATCTTAGCGCGTTGTGTTCAAAAGCCATAGATGCTACGCCGCAATGATTATCAATTCGTGTCCTTGTTCGTGTCCATGCCCAATCGGTCACGACAAGTTATAAGGCCACCCATACTCATAGAAAATTGAGCGATGGGGTGATAACAGATTATCCCCGGCTACGTTCTTGTGACGTTCCGACTACGCTCTCCTGATACGCTGGGAATATCGACCCAGGCGGGCCACTGCGGCCCCAATCTATCAGGAGAATGCCGAGATGACCCGACAAATTTTCCACCCCATTTCTCACACCCATGCAGCCCCCGACAAGTCCCAACGTTGGCAGGGCACAGGACTACATCGATGGCTGCGCGTTGCACTGTTGATGGGGTTGTTGCTCTCGCTCTTCCCCAGTGGGCTGACCGGGGCTGCACACGCGCAGACACCAGCCATCTGCGCGCCCAGAGAGTCAATCCGTACGATTTTCCTTCCCTTCACGGCACGCGGCGGGCAGACCGTGGCGGCTGTGCGGGCGGCTCTCCACAGCGAACCACAGGCAGCCCCCCGTACATTGGCCTATCAGGTGGGAAAAACCTACACATACGACTGGCTGATGACATCGGGGATGGCCTTTGGCACCCGCAGCGCAGAGGGTGTGCGCGAAGACAGCCAGGGCCAAACGCTGATTCAGGGTGTTGCCGAAATTGCGATTACAGGCAAAGCGGACACAGCCTTTGTGGGACAAGTCACCCTGCGCGATCCGTGGCTTTGCTCCACCAGCGACGGCGGACCAAACGGGTTTATAGAAGACCCCGCACTGGCCGCCGAATTGCTCAAACCGGTCGTCTTCCAGCAGCTTCCCAACGGCGTGATTTCTCAGGTGCAGGTTCCGGAAGGTATGAGCCTGGACGCGGCGAACATTTTGAAGGGAATCCTGAACAACCTGCAATTGACACTCCTGGCAACTGGCAGCAGCTATCAGGCCAGCGAAGAGGGCAGCCAGGGCAGCTATGGGGTGGATTACCGCCTGACTGAGCAGCCCAATGCCCTGGCCATTCACAAAACCATCGACAGCGCCGACTTCACCAACTTTCTGTTTCAGGGCGCCAATACCGGCCTGGAACTGACCAATCGCGTCACAATGACGCTGGACAGCACCCAGCAGGTGATCAGCGAAGTCCGCTTCGACGAACAGACGAACAGCTACGACGAAACCCATACCACGGCTGACCCTGAGGTGGGCGGCTGGGACGGACTGGCCCTATGGTATAGAGCCAATACCAGCGGTTCGCTCAAACTGCGTTCGGTGACTGATTCCCCCGCCGGACCGACACGCAGCAGTCAGCACATCTACCGGGTCAGTTCACTGGGCACAGAATTCGGCGATCCCATTACAGCCTTCAGCCCGGTGGATCCGGAAACCGCGGACCTGAACGCCGAGTTGAACGCACTGGAAGCGGACCCGACCAATCCGGCCCAGAGCCAACGGCTCGCCCTGCTGCTGGAGGCCGATGCCACTGGTGGCGTACTGAGCACCGTCCAAAGCCGCTTGCAGGCAGCCAAAACCAACGACAGTGTAGCACGGGCCTATATCGGCCTGCTGGCAATGGTCGGCTCGCCCGCTGCGCAGACAATTCTGGCTGAACTCCTGACCCCCAACAGCCAGGAATTCGGCGACGGTCTGCGCGAACAGGCCATAACCGGCTTGGCATTGCAGACTGAGCCTACGACGGCAAGCATTGATGCACTGCTGGTGATAAACCGGAATACAAGTTCACCCCTGCACGACACAGCCCTGTTGGCATTGGGATCAGCAGCCGGTGAACTGGCCCGCACAGACCCCACGGCTGCCAATGGAATAGTGGCGGATATCTCCCAGGCCCTGCGCGGCTCCACAACCATTTCGCAGACTGAACTGAGTCTGATAGCGCTAGGCAACAGCGGCCACAGCGACGTTCTCGGCCTGGCCCAGGGCTACTTCGAAGATCCGTCGCCCCAGGTGCAGGCCGCTGCCTATCTGGCGCTGGCCAATATCCCGGACCCGGACGCTGAAACATTTCTGATTCAAGGGTTGAAGAGCGAGAAAAAATCGCCTTTTGTCAAGGAAGTCATCGCCGATGCACTGGAAAACAAAAAGCCCCTATCCGAAGCAGCCGCTCAGACGCTGGGCAATTGGCCGCCACCCAAGCCCCAGCCCGAAGGCGGCGAATTCTCTAAGAAGTGGGATCGCCCCTTTGGCGGCAAATGGGTCGGTGGCAATCTGCCCGGCGAAGCCTATGTGGCCAGCCCGCCCTTTTCGCCCAAATTGGAGATGTCCGTAGGCCAGAAGGCGGAGGTCTACATCACCACCCCCAAAAAGCTCATCGACTTTCAACGCACAGTGCTGGATACCCGTGCGTGGGTGGAACCCCAGGGCGACAGCCAGCGCATCAGCTACTACTTCCGGGTGGGCAAAAAGTTAGTGAAGAAGGAGAACAGCTATACCGTCGCCTGTGCCTATCAGGAGACGAAGAATATCTACAAAAACACCCTGGAAATCTACGAAACCAGCTTCACTTATCCTGTCTATGCAGGGATTGCTGTGACCGCGCTGGTCAAAGTGATGGGCTACTATAGCATCGATCTCAACTATGCGATGGACACCTGTGCCGTCTTGCAGATGACTGGGGAGATCACCTTTACCCCCAGCGGACGTTTTACCGGTGAAGCCGGGGTGGGGCTGAAAGTTGGCCTTTTTCGGGGCGGGGTGAGTGTGGGACTGACAGTGATGGATTCCCAAATCCCCGCCAAACTTTCTACAACCTTCGATGTCAATGGGATGAAGTTCTGTGCAAATGTGAAGGCGAAGACAAAGCCGCTGGGTGGAGCCATCATCGGTTGGGTGGAACGCAAGAAACTGAATGGGGATTGGAAGCGTTTCCTGGAATGGAACATCTGGGATTTTTCCGTCAAATCCAAGAACTATGACGTGTTGGTCAAATGTTGGCAAAAGAGTTAGGAGGAGCCAACTTTCGATGAGTTCAATAGAGCCGCCGGTGTCTCCCACCGGCGGCTCTGTGCTGGCTCCCTTTCCCTCAGACTGATTCAACGCTCTGGGCGTTTGCGCTATCCCAAGCGTTGCCCCCCACAGGAGGCAAGGGCGCGTCTGCACCGTCGGCCAGCGCGAGGGCAAAGTCCAACACTTGCGGGATCGTCAAAGTTTCGGCTTGGGCCTGGATAGCCGCAAATTCGCCGGGAGAAAGAAGAGAACGCGCCGCTGCCAGCGCGTCGTCAATTTCTGGCTCATAGGCCGGTGGGCGTCTTTTTTGGCTGATCAGCCGATGATTTTCGCAGACGGCCAGCAGCAGCAGCCCCGCATCTGCCCGGCCTATGCCTATCAGCGAGACAGCAAAAGGTTCAAAGACCTCCAATTGATAGACATCAAGAGGAACGGACCGATAGAGCGACAGCGCCGCGGCACACGCGTCAAAGGCAGAGCGGTGGTCTCCATCAAAGTGCAACATCCGTGCCCGAGAAACCCAGGCCGCGACCAGCAACGCCCGATCTTCACTGCTGGTAGCCACGGCTTCCAGTTCGTCCACAGTCGCCCAGCCCAGACGAAAGCGACCCGTAGCCAATTGATATTCCAGCAAGGCGGTCAAGCTGTAGCCCAACAGACGCAAGGAACCCCGCGGCCGAATCAGCGCGACGGCCTGCTCCAAGAGCGGACCGGCTTCTGCGTACTCTCCCAAAGAGACATAATGATTGCCCAAGGAGGAGAGTGCCATTGCCAGCATCCCCGGCTGATCCCCGGCTTCGGCCACGCGTATAGATTCTTGCAACAATTCTCGCCCGCGGACCCACTCCCCCACACAGTCGTACTGCACAGCCACATTGTGCAAAGCGAAGGCAATGCCCCAGTCATCCTCGGCCTGCTGATAGAATTGCAGGGCCTGCTGATGCAAGGAGCGCGCCTCGGCGTAGTGTCCCCTGCGCCATGCCAGCGTTCCCAGGCCAGAGGCGAGCCGGGCCTGTTCTGGGGGAGACGTCCGCTTATCCACACGCGCCCAGGCCAGATTCAGCCAACGGCGGCTCTCGTCCAATTGAGAGGTAGCATCCCAATAATAGGCCAGGCAGCCCGTCAGGTGCAGGCCCAACTGGCCGCGTAGCCAGGGGGTGTTCTGTGCATCGCCAAAAGCCCATTGCAAAGCAGAGCGCAGGTTTTCATCCTCCCGCCCCAACCGTTGGAGCCAGGTGAACTCCTCACCACCGACCAGTTCCATTTCAGCCACCGCCGCCAAATCCGTGTAGTGACGGGCGTGGCGTAAGGCCATTGCATCCGCTTCGCCCGCATCGACCAAACGTTCCAGGGCATAGGCGCGGATGGTTTCCAACATCCCATAGCGGGTTTCGGCTGCTTCGTCCCGCGCAAAAAGCAGAGACTTGTCCACCAGACGCAGCAACAGTTCAAAGACCGGCTCGCCGTCGATAGTAGCCACGGCTGACCGAGCGCCGGGATCAGCGCAGACAGCCTCCACCCCGCTCATCAACGCGCCGCCAGCAAAGACAGCCAGACGGCGGAAGAGGCGCTGTTCGGCTGGGGAGAGGAGATCGTAGCTCCAGTCGATGAGCGCGCGCAGGGTTTGCTGGCGGGGCAAGGCTGTGCGGCTGCCGCTTGTGAGCAGAGAAAAGCGTTCATCCAGCAGCGCGGCGATGCGGGCCGGCGAGAGCGCGCGAACGCGGGCCGCGGCCAGTTCCAGCGCCAGGGGCATCCCATCCAAACGCTGGCAGATTTGAACAATCGACTCGGCATTTTCCCCAGAAAGGGCAAAACCGGGCCGGTGGGCGGCAGCTCGCTCGACAAAGAGACGGACAGCCGCCACATCCATCAGCGTGTGCACGTCCTGGGGCGCGGCGTCTTGGGGCACAGCATCCTGGGGCATTGCGCCAAGCCGGGTAAAAGCGGGGAAAGGCAGTGGCGGCACTGCATACAATTGCTCGCCGAAAATACCCAGCGGCTCCCGGCTGGTGGCCAGAATCCGCACGCCAGGGCAATGGGCGAGGATAAATTCGGCATTGGCAGCACAGGCGTTCAATAGATGCTCGCAGTTGTCCACAATCAACAACAGGCCGCGTGCAGCCAGAAAGTCTGTCACCAACCGGCGCAGAGGCTGGCCTTCCCGCTCGCCTACGCCCAGGCTGTGGGCAATGGCGTGAATCACCCGCGCCGGATCGGTCAGGTCGGCCAGTTCGACCAGCCAGACGCCGTGGGGATAGACGGCCAACAGACGCTGCCCGCTTTCCACAGCCAGGCGGGTCTTGCCACTACCGCCAGGACCAGTAAGGGTCAGCAGCCGATTGTCCTGGAGCAGTTGGTGAATGGCCTCCATTTCGTTCTGGCGGCCAACAAAGCTGGAGAGGAGCGCGGGCAAATTGGTGGCGGGTAGGCGGGGCGTTGGCAAAGGTGCGGAAATGGAAGCTGGCAGCGAAACTGCTGCCGGTTCCAGCAATTCCTGGTAAAGGGCGACTGTCTCTGGCTCCGGGTCCACCCCCAACTCTTCGGCCAGGGCGGTGCGGCAGCGGTGGAACTGTTCCATTGCGGCTGTGCGCTGGCCCATCCCCACCAACCCCCGCATAGCCTGGCGATGGGCCACTTCCAGCCAGGGCTCCAGATCAAGCTGGCGCTGGGCATAGGCGTGTGCCCCGACGAAATCGCGGTCCGTCAATGCACAGTCGGCCAATGCGGCCAAGGCAGAGAGCAGCGTCAGGTGATGTTGCTGGCGTTGTCCAGTCAGCCACGCCTCAAAATCAGGCGCGTCCGAGAGAGTCAGACCGGCCAACAGTTCGCCCCGATACAGTTCCACGGCAGCGGCCACGGCTTCCCGACAGGTGGTACATTCGGCCAAGCTGTTGTGCTGATGTTGGGCAGGCAGGGAGACACCCGTCCAGAAGTCCGCGGTGTCCGTGCGAACCAATCCTCCGTGCAGGGTCACGTCTCGGCGGGTGACGCTACACAGCTTACTGAAGAGACCGGGCGCGGCAGCATCCAACGCCTTGTTCAAGCGGTAGAGAGACTGGCGTAGATTGCGCAGGCTGGTGCTGCCCTCGCCTTCTGGCCAGAGCAGCGCAGCCAGTTGTTCCCGGCGGTGGGGCTGATCCGGCTGCAACAGCAGATAGGCCAACAGCGCGCGCACTTTGTCTGTGGGCAGATCGATGGCTTTGTTGGCGCTGGTTTCGGCATGAAAGCCACCGAAAAAATAGAAAGTGATCCGAGACATTTGATGACAAGTGGCTGGTGTGGGAGTGTCAGAGATGTGAGTGGCCGGTAGGCGAATGGCCAGAGGGTGTCCTGCAATCTGCATCCGTTCCTCGGCCACATCCCCCACATTCTAACACACCGACCCCTTCTTGCGCTCTTGCCCGCTTTGGGGTTCAATTAGCCAAAGTCAACACTACCCCTCCAGGAGGTTTTTTCCTATGAATACATCGGATATTCTCGTCGTCGGCGCGGGCATCTTTGGCACAACCGCGGCGCTGGAGCTGCGCCGCCGGGGTTATGCTGTCACCCTCATCGATCCCGGCCCCCTGCCCCACCCCCTGGCCGCGTCCACAGACATCAGCAAAGTCGTGCGCATGGAATACGGCCAGGATCGGCAATATATGCGGATGGTGGACAAGGCCATCGACGGTTTTGTGGCCTGGAACGAAGAACTGGGCGAGACGCTCTATCACAACACCGGCGTGCTGATGCTGACCCAAGAGCCAATGGAACAGGTCCCCTACAATTGGGACAGTTTTCGTCTTTTACAGGCCGAAGGCCACGCGCCGGAGCGGCTGGACAGCGCGGCGATTGCCCAGCGTTTCCCTGCCTGGAATGCCCAGCGCTATGTGGGTGGTTTCTACAGCCCCCGGGGTGGCTACGCGGAGAGCGGACGGATTGTCTCCGCCTTGCAGAGTCTGGCCCGCCGGGAAGGAGTTTTACTACACGAAGGGCAGACCGCTGACGAACTGTTGGGCACAACGGGCCAAGTGACAGGTGTACGCACGCGCGAGGGGACAACCTTCCACGCGGATCACGTGCTGGTGGCCGCAGGCGCCTGGACACAGCTATTGCTCCCCGAACTCCAGCCCGTGATGAAGGCAACGGGACATCCGGTCTTTCATCTCAAGCCAAATAACCCCACACTATTTACACCGCCGAATTTCGCAGTCTTCACCGCGGATGTCTCGCGCACGGGCTGGTACGGCTTTCCCTTCAACCCACGAGAAGGGGTGGTGAAGGTGGCCCTGCACGATCCGGGCAATATCCTTCACCCGGAGCAGGGCGAGCGGGTGGTCTACGCAGATGAGATTGCCCAACTGCGCGGCTTCCTGGCCGAGACCTTCCCCGCTCTGGCCGACGCGGAGCTGGTCTATACCCGACGCTGTCTCTACTGCGACACACTGGACGAGCACTTTTGGATCGACCGTCACCCGCGGCGGGCGGGGCTGAGCGTCAGCACCGGAGGCAGCGGTCACGGCTTCAAATTTGCGCCGGTGTTGGGTGGGCTGGCCGCGGATGTGGTGGAAGGGAAGGCAAATCCGTGGCTGGCCAAGTTCGCCTGGCGGACACTGGACGCAGGGACGCACGGAGAAGAGGCGTCGCGTTTTCACGGGGATAAGTAGGCGGCCAACAATGGGATCCAACCCAATAAATCTCGGCGTACGATTCGTTCTGGAACTGATCGCACTGGCGGCCTTTGGGCGTTGGAGTTGGAAGCAAAGCGACGAGTGGCTACGCTATCTGCTGGTTTTGGGCATTCCCCTTCTGGCCGCGCTGCTGTGGGGCACGTTCGCCGTCCCGGATGACCCAAGCCGGTCGGGCAAAGCGCCTGTCCCAGTTCCGGGAGTTGTCCGTCTTCTGCTCGAACTGTTTTTTTTTGCTCTGGCTGCGGGCGCGCTGCTGGCCGCGGGCGCAGGGACTTTTGGCTGGTTGTATGCGCTGGCTGTTGCTGTCCACTACGCCCTATCCTACGACCGCATTCGCTGGCTCCTGCGCCAGTAACCAGAACAAATCCCAATGCAATTTCGCCCTATCGTCTCCCGTCTGCCAACCCTCCTGGCCGAAAACCCGGCATTTCGCCGCTTCTGGCTGGCTCTGCTCGTCTCCTCCACCGGCGACCGCTTCGGCTCAATCGCGATGAATCTTTACGTGCTGAAGCTGACCGGTTCTGGCGGCGCACTGGCTGGGATGCTGGCCATCCAATCCCTGCCTTCGCTGTTCATTGCACCCCTGGCTGGTGTCTGGATCGACCGGTTGAGTCGACGGCGGGTGCTGCTGGTGGGCAATTTTGCCTCGGCGCTGATATACGGACTGCTCCCTTTCACCCAGGAACTCTGGCATCTCTACCTCCTGGCTCTGCTGGCCCGGTGTGCGGCCACATTTCTGCTGCCCGCCCAGCGTGCGCTGATCCCCGATCTGGTGGAGAGCCGGGAGGTGGTGCTGGCCAATGCGACTATCAGTGCAGGCCAACAGATCGTCCTGCTGGTGAGTGCGTCGTTGGCCGGTCTGCTGGTAGCTTTCGCGGGGGCAGGCGTGGCCTTTGCCTTCAATGCCTCCACCTTTCTGGCCGCCAATGGGCTGCTGCTGGGTATTCGGGGCGAGCTGCCGCGCAGCACAGCCAACAGTCGCTCCATACGCCAGTTTCTGTGGGAGTTGGGGGATGGGTTTAGCTTTGGCCTGCGCCACCCCGGACTGCGCATCGTTCTGATCGCCACTTTTTGCGCGGCCATTGCCGGGGCAATGCTGGGTACAATGGAGGTGATTCTGATCTCCGAAACCCTGGGTGGGGGCGAGGCAGGCTATGGTTATATGCTCTCTCTCGTGGGGCTGGGCGCAATCGCAGCTTCCCTGGCCGCGCCCCGGCTGGACCGGCGCTATTCCCTGCCCGGTCTGTACGTGGCGGGGATTGTGGGCAGCGGGCTGGGCTTTTTCGTCTATGCCAACGCGGGCAATCTCTGGCTGGCGATTCTGGCCGGGGGACTGCACGCGGTCCCCTGGTTCTTGCGCCAGATCGTCATCGATAGTATCGTGCAGAAATGGGCGCCGCCACTCCTGCGCGGGCGGATCTTTGCCATTTTGCAGATGGAACGCCCCCTGGGACTGCTGCTTTTTACTGGGCTGTTTTCGGCCTATATTGACCAGTTGGGACCAGTTGTGCTGATCAATCTGGCCGGGGTCATCTATACGGCGGTGGGGCTGTGGGTGTTGAGCCGGATGAGTACACTACGGCGGATGGACGCGGCAGAATCGGAGAAAGCGTGATGAGCGACACCGAGAAACCCGACAAGCCGCCGTGGGTCAGCCACCTGCACATCGTCCTGCCGGACAGGGCGCAGCGGCGGGTCTGGCTGTTGCCCGGCGAAAACGGCTGGGCACTGCCCGCGCTGGATGTGGAAGGGGGCGTGTGGGTGGGCGACGCGGCCCGGCTGATTCCCCTGCTGCGGAAGCGGCTGGGACTGATCGGCGACTTCACAATCCTGCGCCATTTGGGGCTGACCGACAACAACGAGGCGCGTTGGGATCGGGCCTATCCGGTGGTGGAATTTCAACAGCAAGTGGACGAGCCTCTCCCTGACGGGCGCTGGGTGGACGGCGATGAACTGTCCGAACTCTCTCTGGCCGATGAAAGCCAGCACGGCCTGCTCTCCGCGTTTCTGGCCGAATCCGAGCCGCCGCCTCTGCGTGCAACCTGGGCGCGACCGGGCTGGTTTGCCCAGGCCGCGGATTGGATGGCCGAGACACTGGCCGCGCTGGGCCGCACACCTACCGGCCCGGTGGAGCAGGTCAAAATTCTGGGCATCTCCTGCCTGCTGCGCCAACCCAGCGACGCTGGAACCGTCTACTTCAAAGCCACGGCCCGCCTGCCCCTTTTTGTCAACGAAGGGCGGCTGATGGAGGCCCTTGCCCGCCACTTCCCCCGCTGGATTCCCGCGCCGTTGGCCCGCAACGACGGCAACAGTTGGATGCTGCTGGACGATTTCGGGCCAAATCTGTGGGAGAGGGATAAGAAGAATGCCGACTTCGCCCCAGCCGCGGCGGAATATGCCCGGCTGCAACAGGCATCGGCAGAGCGGGTGGAAGAATTGCTGGCCCTGGGCTGTTTTGACCGTCGGCTGCCAGTGCTGGCAGAACAGATCGACGCTCTGCTCACCCATCCCCTTACATCAACCCACGCCCGATCCGACGAACTGTCCCAACTGGCGACGCTGGCTCCCCGTCTGCGGGAACGCTGCGCCCAACTGGCGGGGTTTGGTCTGCCGGACGCGCTCGTCCACGGCGATCTGCATCTGGGCAATTTGGCGGCAAGAGGCGACGGCTATCTCTTTTTCGACTGGTCCGACGCCTGTGTGGCCCATCCATTTCTGGATATGATTACACCCTACTTTCTGGAAAAGGACGAGACAAAACGGGTGCGGGGCAAAGAAGCGTATCTGGCCGCGTGGGGAGGTCGGGCCAGCCGATCAGCGCTGGAAAATGCGTGGACGCTGGCAAAGCCCCTGGCCGCGCTGCACCAGGCGGTGAGCTATCTGCACATTCTCATCGGCCAGGAGGAAGTGGTCCACCCGGAGATGGCGTCGGGTTTGCGGGACTTTGTGAGCTTTGCGGTGAAAGCGATGGACGAAATTTGACAATCCCCCCGCTCCGGTGTACGCTCATTGCAGTTTCCCACTTTTTCGTGGACCAAAACAATGCAAGCCCAACCGTTTGTCGCTGAAAAAAAGAGCAAAAAGCAGAAACCCGACTAGCCTGTCTGGGATTTTGTGTTTGCTCAGTGACTCACCAGTAACGACGCAACGCAACCGGCCATCCAGACAGGATGTGCCGGTTTTTTTGTGCCCTTCCCCAAGCAGCGCGGCAGAGGGGAAAACGCCAAAGACGGCCATCCTGAATAAGCAGAGATTAGGAGATTGAGAGATTAGAGATTGTGAAGTGTCGATCGTCGCCTTCCACAATCTCCAATCTCTTAATCCCCAATCTCTCACTCTCATTCCGCCAGGAGACCCGTCTATGTCGCTCGACAATTTCGCTATTATCGAATCCACCCTGCGCGAGGGCGAGCAGTTCGCCAACGCCTTCTTTACCAGCGACCAGAAGGTGGAGATCGCCCGGCTGCTCGATGCCTTTGGGGTGGAATATCTGGAACTCACCTCCCCCGCGGCCAGCCCCCAGAGCCGGGACGACTGCGCCCGCATCGCCGGGCTGGGATTGAAAGCGAAGATCCTCACCCACACCCGTTGCCATATGGACGACGCCAAGCAGGCCATCGACACGGGCGTGGACGGCATCGACGTTCTCTTTGGCACAAGCAGCTTTCTGCGCGAGTTCTCCCACGGCAAAGACATTCCCTATATTATCGAACAGGCCATCGAAGTCGTCGAGTTTATCAAAAGCCAAGGGCTGGAAGTCCGTTTCAGCAGCGAGGACTCCTTCCGCAGCGATCTGGTGGATTTGCTGACCATCTACCGGGCCGTGGACAAAATCGGCGTGACCCGTGTGGGGATTGCTGACACAGTGGGTGTGGCCAATCCCCGTCAGGTCTACGATCTGGTGCGCACCCTGCGGGGCGTCGTCTCCTGCGACATTGAATTTCACGGCCATAACGACACGGGCTGCGCCATTGCCAACGCCTATTGCGCGCTGGAAGCCGGGGCCACCCACATCGACACATCGGTCCTGGGCATTGGTGAGCGCAACGGCATCCCCCCCCTGGGCGGAATGATCGCCCGGATGTACACGAACAACCCGGAACAGATTCGCAGCAAGTACAATCTGCCCCTCCTGCGCGAGGTGGAAAATTATGTGGCCGGGCTGGTGGGGGTGGATGTGCCCTTCAACAATTACATCACCGGCTACACTGCCTTCACCCACAAGGCTGGCATCCACGCCAAAGCCATTCTCAACAACCCCAGCACCTACGAAATCCTCGACCCCGCGGACTTCGGTCTGACCCGCTATCTGCACATCGCCCACCGGCTGACCGGCTGGAACGCGGTCAAACAGCGGGCCGAGCAGTTGCAGCTCAACCTGAGCGATCCCCAGGTGAAGGAAGTCACAGCCCGCATTAAATCCGAGGCAGACCAGCGCAAGCTCAGCCTGGACGACGTGGACGTGCTGCTGCGGGAATATCACAGCGAGGCGTTGCAGGCAGAGGGCGTCGGCAAGTTGATTGCAGTGGCCTGATGTGGGAAACTAGCGGAATGATAGAACGCGGATGACGCGGGTTGGGCGGATCAGCGCGGATGGTAGGTTCGGTTTTCAACCGCACAAGAGGGTACGCCCCTAATCGTGCGGCAAAATGCCGCACCTACGGTTGGGAAGGAGGAGCGGATGAGCGAAAAGATGAAAGAGTCAGCGGTTGCTTATCGCGTGCGTACGGCTATTGAATGGATCGAAGGCGAAAGGCCGTTGCCACCTTTGGAGAACGGAGACCGCTTGAGCCGGGAGGAATTTGAGCGTCGCTACGAGGCTATGTCCCACCTCAAGAAAGCAGAACTCATCAAAGGAGTCGTCTACATGGCATCACCCGTCTTGCTGCCGACCCATGCCCAGCCTCACGCCCGCATCATCACACTTCTGGGCAACTACGCCTTTGCCACGCCCGGTGTGAACATTGCAGACAACGGCAGCGTACGCATTGACGATGACAACGAACCCCAGCCGGATGCGTGTCTATGGATCGACATTTCCGGCAAAGGACAAGCCTATGTGGATAAAGATGGCTATCTGTCCGGCGCGCCGGAACTGGTGATTGAAATCGCAGCAAGCTCCGCCTCCTATGACCTCCACGACAAATTGGAGGTCTACAGATATAGCGGTGTTCGGGAATATGGCGTCTGGCTGACCTATCGACGGGAATTCTATTGGTTCCGTCTGGCAGGAGACGACTATCAGGCTGTACTTCCTGACGAGAAAGGCATCATTGCCAGCACAGCTTTTCCCGGTTTATGTCTAAACTTGAAGGCGCTACTCACCGACGATATGACCTGGGCAATGGCCGATTTACAGGCGGGCTTGCAGAGCGACGAACATCGGGATTTTGTGGAGTGGCTGGCTGCCGATGACAAAACCAGCGAATGATCCCCAGGCGTGGACAACCCGCGCCACCCGCACCGCCTTTCGCAATCGCTGGCTTGGCGTGGAAATTGACGAGGTCGAACTGCCCACGGGCGCGGTCTACGAGTATACCCGTCTGCTGCCCGCTGGTGTGGGCGTGGCAGTTATCGGCTTCAATGCCGCGGGCGATGTGCTGCTGGAACGGGAGTATCGCCACGGCGTCGGCCGGGTGGTCTGGCAGTTGCCGGGCGGGCTGGCGGACAGCGGCGAAGCACTGTGCGACGCCGGCCTGCGGGAACTGCGGGAGGAAACCGGCCACGCGCCGTCCGCGGTCAACGACGAGACGGTGCGCTATCTGGGCAGCATCTGGGACAACCCCGGCTTCGGCACAGCCATCAGCCACGTCTACGCGGCCTGGGGAGTGACGCCGGTCAGCGACACCCGTCGCGACTCCGCCGAATTTGTCACCCTCCATTGGGTGTCACCAGACTGGCTGAAAGAGGCCGTACGCGACGGCACGATTCGGGATCGGGTGGTGGTGGCCGCGGTGGGGTGGTTGGTTTTGAACAATTGGTTGATTGGTTGATTAATTGGTTGATTGGTTGATTAGATGACTGGTAGGGAAGTCTGCCCATCGACCAGTCAACCAATCAACTGTAAAAAACTGGAATAACAACAATGGCCCAAACATTTGCTCAAAAAGCCCTTGCCCGCGCCGCTGGCCTCGATTCAGTTGCCGTCGGCCAGGTGGTAGACGCCCGCCCCGATGTGGTGTTGAGCCACGACAACACCGCGGATATCCGCCGCACCTGGCTGGAATTCGGCCAGGAACGGGTGACGATCCCGGAGAAGCTGGCGATTACCCTGGACCACGCGGTGCCCGCGCCCACGACGAAGCACGCCCAGAACCACGCGGAGATTCGGGCTTTTGTAGCTGAGCAGGGCATCCGCAACGCCTTTGAAGTGGGCCGAGGCATCTGCCATCAGGTGCTCAGCGAAGAAGCGATTGTCCTGCCCGGCCAGTTGATTCTGGGCGCGGACAGCCACACCCCCCACTTTGGCTGGATGGGCGCGTTTGGGGCTGGTATCGGACGCACAGAAGTGGCAACGCTGTGG
This sequence comes from Caldilineaceae bacterium, assembly GCA_019637685.1. Lineage (GTDB taxonomy): Bacteria > Chloroflexota > Anaerolineae > Caldilineales > Caldilineaceae > JACQGT01. The sequence continues at coordinate 34,582 of JAHBVF010000041.1, forward strand.
GCCACGGGGGAACTCTGGCTGCGGGTTCCCGAATCCATGCGCATTGTGTTGGACGGTCCCCTGCCGCCCGGTGTCACTGCCAAAGACTTCGCCCTGCGCATCATCGGCGACCTGGGCGCGGACGGCGGGCTGTACGCGTCGGTCGAGTTCAGCGGCAGCGGCATCGAGGCCATGAGCCTGGAAAGCCGGATGGTCCTGCCCAATATGATGGCGGAGTTTGGCGTCAAGACGGCCTATATTGCGCCGGATGAGAAAGTGTTTGCGTATCTGGCAGAGAGGCTGGAAAGACGGCGGACGGCGGATACGCTCGCAACTCGCAATTCGCAACTCGCCACCAACGCCCTCTACCCCGATGCCGACGCCGCTTACATCTCCGAACACCGCTACGCCGCCGCGGAGCTGGAGCCGTATGTGGCCTGTCCCCATTCGGTGGATAATCTGGCGACGCTCTCCCAGGTGGCGGGGACGCGGGTACAGCAGGCGTTTATCGGGACTTGCACCAACGGGCGACTGGAAGACATCGCGGCCGCGGTGGAAGTGATCCGGGGCAAACAGGTGGCCGCGGGAACCCGCCTGTTGGTCATTCCCGCTTCCCGCGAGGTCTTGCAGGACGCGCTGCGCCTGGGCTATATCGAGGCGCTGGTGGAAGCAGGTGCGGCTATCGGCACGCCCGGCTGCGGCCCCTGTATGGGCAACCACATGGGCGTCCCCGCGCCAGGAGAAGTGACGATTTCCAGCGCCAACCGCAACTTTCAGGGGCGGATGGGGACGAAAAACGCAGAAATCTATCTGGCGAGTCCCGCGGTGGTGGCTGCCAGCGCAGTGCGGGGAGTGATCGCCGGGCCGCAGGAAATTATTGGTGCATAGAGAATCATTATTCGCCATCGGAAGCGTGAAACGGAAAACGTGAGTTCGTTCGAGTCAATTCACGTTTCACGCCTCACGTTTCAGTGACACGAACATTTCCATCCGAGGAGAAATCTTCCCCAATGCCCACTACCGGCCTCGCCTGGAAATACGGCGACAACATCAATACGGATGTGCTCTTTCCGGGCAAATACACCTACACTGCCCAGGGGCGAGCGGAGATTGCCAGCCACGCGCTGGAAGATTTGGACCCGACATTTGTGGCGAATGTGCGGCCCGGCGATGTGCTTGTGGGCGGTCGCAACTTCGGCTGCGGTTCCAGCCGGGAGCAGGCCGCGTCCTGTCTGGTCTACAACGGCGTGGCCGCGGTGATCGCCGAGAGCTTTGGGCGCATCTTCTACCGCAACGCCATCAACTTTGGCCTGCTGGTCATCACCTGCCCAGAGGCGGCACAGGCCATCCAGTCGGGAGACGAAGTGACCGTCGATCTGGCCCGGCAGCGCATTATCACGCGGTCCGACGAGTTTGCTTTTCCGCCTTTCAGCGCCAGTGTGGGCCAGATTTTGCAGGCGGGAGGGCTGGTGGCGTATGTGAAGGAGAAGTTGCGTGAGGCGTAAAACGTGAAACGGGAAAGTATGCCGCGTAACCTCACGTTTCACGTTTCTCGATGAAGGCCAAGCGTGAGATTCAGAGATGAATGCACCACTCGAAATCGCCCGTCGGGTGCAGGGCTATCTGCACGTGAAGGCACGGGCCGGGCGCGAGTCGCTGGCTGTCGGTGGATTCACCCTTTATCTGCCCGTGAGAACCGAAACAGGCGGTGTGGGCCTGGCCGTGCCAAATCGTCCCGATTGCGCGCTGAACTCGTCTGTGCTGGAACGCATAGAGGGCATCGCTGCCAAACGGGGCCACCGGGTCTGTGTTCACGGGCTGGACAGTTTTGCACCGGCGCTGACTGCCGCGTTGCCGGCCGCGGGCTACGGGTTGAGCGAACAGACGCCCCTGCTGGTCTGCGAACCCGGCCAGGTGATTTTGCCCCCTTTGGAACCGTTGGAAATGGTGACGGTTTCGGCAGATTCGCCGTTGGAAGATGTGGCCGAGAACTGGAATATCAACGCCAGAGGCTTTGACCCCGAAGCGACATTGGCCGGAGCGGGCGACGCAGAGGACTTTCGCCGCATTTTGGAAAAGAGCCGGGCCTTCACCGCTCGGTTGAATGGGGTGGGCGTCTCGGCGGGGATGTACACGGACATCATCGACGGCGTGACGGAACTGGTGGGCATCGCCACTTTGCAGGCATACCGGCGGCGGGGATTCGGCGGCGCGCTGACCGCCTTTGCCACCCAGACCGCCTTTGCCGACGGCGCGACACTGGCTTTTCTGACCGCGGCCAGCCAAGAAGCCAGCCGGGTCTACCAGCGGGTGGGCTTTCGGCAGGTGGGAGAGTTGCTTCTGATGGCGAAGAAAATTTGAAGAAGTGGAACGCAGATTTCGCAGAAAGCGTAGATTTCCGTGCTGATCAGGCTGATGATGGAACAAAAAATGGGACGCTGATCCAGAGAAAAAATCTGCGTTCCTCTGCGTTTATCTGCGTCCAGCTTCTTTCACTATCAGCCTGATCACTACAGAAAGCGCAGATTTCGCAGAATTTACCGTATTCATCAGTGGCTTCCCAAATGTACAGAATCGCCTTAATTCCCGGCGACGGGATTGGAAAAGAAGTGGTCCCCGCGGCGGCGCGGGTGCTGGAAGAGATCGGGCTGCCCCTCCATTTTGTGGAGTTGGAGGCGGGCTGGGAGACTTTTCAGCGCACGGGCCACGCGCTGCCGGAGGAGACGGTTGCCGGGCTGAAAAGCTGTCACGGAGCGCTCTTCGGCGCGGTCAGCTCGCCCAGCCACCGGGTCCCCGGCTATTCCAGCCCGATTGTGGCCCTGCGCCGGATTCTCGATCTCTACGCCAATCTGCGCCCGCTGGTCAGCGCGCCTGTGCCCGGCAGCCGCCCGGGGGTGGAACTGCTGATTGTGCGGGAAAATACCGAGTGCCTGTACGTGAAGCGGGAGCGGCTGGAAGACAACGGCGACACCGCGATTGCCGAGCGGGTGATCACCCGACGCGCGTCGGAGCGGATCGCCCGGATGGCTTTCGTTCTGGCCGGTCAAAGGCAAAGGGCAAAAGGCGGTGTTCCTTCGATAGACTCAGGACGCCGCCTGAGCCTGTCGGAGGAAGCAGGCAAAAGGGCGCTGGTGACAGTTGTGCATAAGGCGAATGTGCTGTCGGTGACCGACGGGCTGTTTCGAGAGGCGGCGCTGGCTGTGGCCGCAGAATTCCCCCATATTCCAGTCGAGGAACAACTGGTGGACTCGATGGCCTACCGGATGATTCTGGAGCCGGAACGTTACGATGTGGTGGTGGCCCCCAACCTCTACGGCGACATTCTCAGCGACGCGGGCGCGGCCCTGGTGGGTGGGCTGGGGTTGATCCCCAGTGCCAATGTGGGCGACGAGTTTGTGCTGGCCGAGCCGGTCCACGGCAGCGCGCCGGACATCGCCGGGCAGGGCATTGCCAACCCCATCGCCACCATCCGGGCCGCGGGGCTGCTCCTGGCCCGTTGGGGAGAAAGCGCGGCTGCCCAGGCAATCGAGCAGGCAGTGCTGAGCGTCCTGGCCGACGGTCCCCGCACACGGGATTTGGGCGGGACGGCAGGTACGGAAGAAGTGGCAGAGGAAGTGATTGGGCGATTGGAGATTGAGGCGAGTCGATAACGAATCTCCAATCGCTTTCAGATAATTTAAGTATTTTACAAGGAGTGTACACAATGGCTTTGCAGACTGTAACCGCAACCGTAGAATGCCCGGAATGCTTCGGCGAGGTGGAGTTGAAAGATGTGATGCAGAACGAAATCGTCCAATGTGCGGACTGCGGCGCGGACCTGGAAGTGGTGAGCATCGACCCGGTGGTGCTGGAGCTGGCCCCGGACGAAGAAGAGGATTGGGGCGAATAATATGAAAGTCGGTATTCTGTACAGCCGGGTACGCGCCGAAGAGAAATTGCTCTTTGACGCGTGCGAGCGGCGGGGCGTGGATTTTGAACTGCTGGACGACGGACAACTGATCTTCGACATTTCCGGCGTAAACGGCCATATGAAGCGTTTTGAGCAGTTCGATGTGGTGATGGAGCGCTGCATCAGCCACGCGCGGGCGCTCTATAGCCTGCGCATTCTCAACGATCGGGGCGTGCGCACGGTGAACACAGCCCGGGTGGCCGACACCTGCGGCAATAAATTGCAGACCACCAGCGCGCTGACCGCGGCCGGCGTGCCCTCGCCCCGCACACTGGTGGCCTTCACAAGCGAGGCCGCGCTGGAAGCGATTGAAGAACTGGGCTATCCGGTCGTCCTCAAGCCGTCGGTCGGCTCTTGGGGCCGGTTGCTGAGCAAAGTCAATGACCGGGAAGCTGCCGAGGCTATTCTGGAACACAAGGAAGTGCTGGGAACCTACCACCACTCCATTCACTACATCCAGGAATACGTCCGGAAACCCATGCGGGATATCCGGGCTTTTGTGATCGGTAACGAGACGATCTGCGCCATCTACCGGGACTCGAAGCATTGGATCACCAACACAGCCCGGGGCGGCAAGGCCAGCGTCTGCACGGTGACGCCGGAACTGAACGACATCTGCGTGGCCGCGGCCAAAGCTGTGGGCGGCGGCGTCGTCGCCATCGATGTGCTGGAAGACCCGGAGCGGGGGCTGATCGTCAACGAAGTCAACTATACGATGGAGTTCCGCAACAGTGTCATGCCCACGGGCGTGGACATTCCGGGCCGGATGGTGGACTTCGCTCTGGACGTGGCCCGCAACGGCTGGGCCGCGGCCAACGGCTGGAGCCAAGAGGAAGAACGGCTGGTCGGGCGGGTGACGTTGACGGGAGAATGAAACGTGAAACGTGAAGCGTGAGAGCGTTCGAACGCTCTCACGTTTCACGCTTCACGCATCACAACGAAAGAAGCATTTTGCGATGAGTGAAACCATTCGAGTCTCCATCCTCGGCGCGTCGGGCTATGCGGGCGGGGAACTGCTGCGTCTGCTGCTGGACCACCCCCACGTGGAAATTGCCCAGGCCACCAGTGAGCGCAACGCGGGCAACTTTGTCCACTTTACCCACCCCAATCTGCGGGGGCGCACAAAGTTGCAATTCGTCAGCGCCAGCCAACTGGAGCCGTGCGATGTGCTCGTCACCGGTCTGCCCCACGGCGGCGCGATGGAGCGTATCGAGGAGTTCGCGGCCCTGGCCGAGCGGGTGATCGATCTGAGCGCGGACTTCCGCCTGCGCAACCCGGACGATTACGTGCGCTGGTACGGCAAGCCCCACGCCAATCCGGCCTGGTTGGACAGCTTTGTCTACGGCCTGCCCGAACTACACCGGGAAGCCATTCGGGAAGCCCGCTATGTCAGCGGTGTGGGCTGCAACGCCACGGCCACCAATCTGGCGATCTGGCCCCTCTTCGCCGCGGGTCTGGTGGACGACAGCCGGGATGTGATCTGTGAACTCAAAGTGGGCAGCAGCGAGGGTGGCAACTCTTCCAGCGACAGCACCCACCACCCGGAGCGGGCCGGGGTGATGCGCAGCTTTGCGCCCACGGGCCACCGCCACACCGCCGAAGTGTTGCAGGCCATCCGCGCCACAGGCAGCACAGCCAATGTCCATCTGAGCGCGACCGCGGTGGACAATGTGCGGGGTGTGCTGGCGACCGCCCACGTCTTTGTCAAGGAAGGCGTGAGCGAGCGGGACCTGTGGAAGGCCTATCGCCAAACCTATCGGGACGAGCCATTCGTGCGCATCGTCAAAGAGAAGACGGGCATCTATCGCTACCCGGAGCCGAAGATTCTCAGCGGCAGCAACTACGCGGATGTGGGCTTCGAGTTCGACGGTTCCACCCGGCGGGTCGTCGCCATCAGCGCCATCGACAATCTGATGAAAGGCGCGGCCGGCACGGCTGTGCAATGCCTGAATCTGATGCTGGGCTGGGAAGAGACGACGGGGCTGGGCTTTGCCGGGCTGCATCCGATCTGAGGCGTGCTGCGTGAAACGTGAATAAGTCCGGGCGATCTCACGTTTCACGTTTCACGTTTCACGTTTCACGTTTCACGCCTCGTCGAGAAAAGAGACGGTTCGTGGCGCCAACACTCACTTCCCTCCTCCTCGCCTACACACTCGGCTGCTTCTCCACCGCCTACTATCTGGTGCGCTGGCGGACGGGGGAAGATGTGCGGTTGTACGGCAGCGGCAACGCGGGCGCGACGAACGCGGCGCGCATGTTGGGCAAGTGGGCCTTTGTGGTGGCGCTGCTCGGCGACGTGGGCAAAGGGGTGCTGGCCGTCAGTCTGGCCCACTGGCTGACCCGCGGGAATGTGTGGGCCGTGGGGCTGTCTGTGCCCGCGGTAATCGTCGGCCACATTTGGCCGGTGCAGATGGGTTTTCGGGGCGGCGAAGGATTCGCCGCGGCCATCGGTGCCCTGGCCGCGCTTGATTTTGCGTTTATCTCTTTTGTCGGCGGCACGGCGCTGATCGTCTATCTCATCAGCCGCAAACGCTCGCTGGCTGGCGTTGTTGCGCTGCTGGTGGCCCTGCCATTGGCCGTCTATTTCGGCTGGCCCACCGGCCATCTGCTCGGTCTGGTACTCGTAATTCCAGTGATGCTCTGGGCCTTCCGGCGACACATCCGGTCACTCTTTGGCCGCTGACAGACGAAAGGAGAGCACAGAATGGCAGACCCACAACAGCAGGCCAGGGATATTATCCAGGAACATTTGCAGCGGGGCGACGGCGTGGGCTGGTTCGAGCCGTTTTACGCGGCGGCCCACGGCAATCCGGCTGCCATCCCCTGGGCCGCTCCCGGGCCGCGGCGGGATTTGGTGCAGTGGGCGCGCGAACGCCACATCGCGGGCAACGAGCAATCCGCGCTGGTTGTCGGCTGCGGACTGGGCGACGATGCCGAATTTCTGGCCGAACTGGGCTACCGGGTGACAGCTTTTGACATTAGTGCCACCGCCATCGACTGGTGTAAAGGACGCTTCCCAGAAACAGCCGTGGATTATCGAGTGGCGGATATGTTTGCCCCGCCCGCGGCCTGGCTGGGCGGCTTCAATCTGGTGGTGGAAGATTATATTGTCCAGGCCCTTCCGCCGGAGATGCGGACGGCAGCCGTGCGGGCCGTGGCTGCTTTTCCCGCGCCGGGGGGGCTGCTCCTCGCCATCGGGCGAGGCATCGAGGACGGCGCTGTGCGTTCGGGTCCGCCCTGGCCGCTGACAGGAGAAGAATTCGCCCTTTTTGCGCAGGCGGGTCTGTCAGCGGGCAGCTTTCACCGGGGTTCTGATCCGGCCATTGCACCCCAGTTTCGCTATCGGGCAGAGTTCCGGCGGGAGGCACGATCGGAATGACAGAGATTCTCCTGCGCCAGCTCAAACACGACGGCGTCTGCTATCGCCGCCACCCCACACAACTGGTAGCCCACTTGTCCGAGGGGCTGGTTCTGTTCTCGCCCCAAAAAACAGAAATCTGGGATAGCCGCGGCTCGTGGCAGGCGGAGAATGACGTCTATCACTACTGCTGGTACGACCGCTGGTTCAATCTGCTGGAGGTGGTTGATCCGGTCAGAAAGTTGCTGGAAGTTTATGTCCACATCGCCAGCCCTATCAGTCTGGCAGGAAACGAAATCAGCTATATCGACTACGAATTGGACGCGACCAGCGTCGACGGCCCGCGGCTGGTGGATGAGGACGAATTTGCCGAAGCAGCGGAGAAGTACGGCTACACCGCCGAGTTGCAGGCTCGCTGTTATGCGGCCGCGGCCACAGCACTGGTATTGGTGGATCGCTGGCAGCCGGGATTGCCGCCGGAGCAGGCGTTGGCCCAAATCGACGGGATGGGAGTATAGCCCGTGGAGAATTCCCTGCCCGCACTGCTGTGGACGCCCAGCCAGAACCGGATGACGTTCGATTCATCCCTCTCGGCAGAGGCGACGCTGGCCCATTTGCAGGCGGGCTTCTCTGCCGAGTTCCGGGGGCGGGTGGAAGGCAACGGTGTGAAGCTCTGGCGGGCACGGGATTATTCGGCCAGTCGAGGCACATTTGCACCGCTTTTCTACGGCGTTGTCACCCCCTCTGCCACAGGCAGCCAACTCTCCGGTCACTTTCAGATGCACCCGATGACCCGGCTCTACACCGCGGCCTGGATCGGTCTGAGCAGTCTGCTGGCCCTGATCTTTCTGGTGGCGGCACTCCAACGCGCCACGCCCCAATCCACCGCTGGTGATGCGTTGCCGGTGCTGCTCATTGCCCTGCTGCCTCTGGCCGGTCTGCTGCTGGTGCGGGTGCAACAGGCAAAAGGGCAGGCCGATGAGAAGGCGGTGAGGCATTGGATTCGGGAAATGCTGGAGAACTCCGATTGAGTGGACGAACAGAAACGTAAAACGTGAAACGTGAGAAAGGTCGAGTGATCTCACATTTCACGCATCACGTTTCCTATGCGAAGAAACAATGCGAGGAGACCTATTTTTATGCTTGTCATCAAAGTCGGCGGCGGCAAAGATTTGAATATCGACGCGGTCGTGGAAGATATTGTGGCCCTGCGCGGCGCGGGCCAGGAGCTGATTCTGGTCCACGGCGGCGCGGAGACGACGAACGAAGTGGCCGAGGCGTTGGGCCATCCGCCGGAGTTTGTCACCAGTGAGAGTGGCTACGTCAGCCGCCGCACGGACCGGCGCACCCTGGAGATTTTCGAGATGGTCTACTGCGGCCAGCTCAACAAACAGTGGGTGGAAAAGTTGCAGACCGCGGGTGTCAACGCGGTGGGGCTGAGCGGGCTGGACGGGCGCATCTTTGAAGGCACACGCAAGGACACAATCCGCGTACGTATGAACGGGCGACGGCTGGTCCTGCGCGACGACTGGACGGGCACTGTCGAGCGGGTCAACAGCGATCTGCTGCGGCTGCTGCTGGACAACGGCTATCTGCCCGTTCTCACGCCCCCCGGCGCGTCGGACAAGGGCGAGGCCATCAATGTGGACGGTGACCGGGCCGCGGCAATGGTGGCCGCAGCTTTCCAGGCCGACGCGCTGGTGATTCTCTCCAATGTGCCCGGCTTGCTGCGCAACTTCCCCGACGAGTCCAGCCTGATCCGAGAGATTCCCCGGGCCAAAGCCGACGATTTTATGCAATACGCCGAAGGCCGGATGAAGAAGAAGGTGATGGGCGCGGTGGAGGCGATTGCCGAAGGTGTGCAGAAAGTAATTTTTGCCGACGGGCGGGTGGAAAAACCGGTGACGCGGGCGTTGCGTGGAGAGGGAACGCAGATTCTCTGAAACGTGAAGCGTGAAACGTGAAGCGTGAAACGTGAGAAAGGCCGGTGATGGAGGTGCTTTCGTGAAATATCTGGAATGGGAAGTAAATGTGCCCGAAGCGATAAGGCAGGATTCGGTCTGGCGGGTGGAAGCCTACCGCCTTGCACTTTTTCTGGCCGATATCGCCTGGCACGACGCCTCCAAACTGATGAAAGTACCCTTCTCCCAACGGGTGGCCGGGCAACTGTACGACTCGGTCGGATCAGTGGGAGCAAATATTTCCGAGGGGTATTCACGCGGCACTGGCCGCGACAGGGCACGCTTCTACGAATACGCACTCGGTTCGGCTCGCGAGTGTCGCCACTGGTATCACCAAAGCCGACACGCGCTGGGCGACGAGATTCTCCAGCATAGACTGGGCATACTCACACAGATTATCCGCCTGCTGCTACGAATGGTGCCTGATCAACGCCAGACAATCCTACGAGAGGAAATCGTAATGTACACGACATCAAATATTCCCGACGCACCCCTGCCGATAATAGAGGGTGAAGAAACCAATTCAACCAACACTCACGTTTCCCGTTTCACGTTTCCCGAACGCTCCGATCTGGCCCAGATAGAATCAACTATCGAATCGGGCGTCGTCTCCCGTCGGGGCGAAACCGTACTTGTCTCTGGAGAGGGCTGCTGGATGGTGGACAGCGAAGGCAACCGCTATCTGGACCTGACTTCCAGCCAGGGAGTGGCGATGCTGGGCTATGGACACCCAGCCCTGAGCGCGGCCATCGCGGAACAGGCCCAGCGCCTGCACGCCTGCCCCGGTTTCTTCAACAACGACAGCCGCGCGCGCTTTCTGGAAGCGCTGATCGGGGTGATGCCCGGCCACCTGCGCCACGCCTTCATCGCCAACAGCGGCGCGGAAGCCATCGACGGCTGCATCAAGTTCGCCCGCTTGACAACCGAACGTACCGGCATTGTGGCGGCCAAAGGCAGCTTTCACGGGCGCACAATCGGCGCGGTCAGCCTGACGTGGAACCCCAAGTATCGCAAACCCTTCGAGCCACTACTGCCCGGTGTCAGCCACGTCAAATACAACGATCTGGCCGAGTTGGATGCGGCAATCAGCGACGAGACCGCGGCTGTGGTGCTGGAAATTGTGCAGGGCGAGGGCGGCGTCAATCTGGGCGAGGCGGAGTTCTTGCAGGGCGCGCAGGCGTTGTGTCGCGAGCGGGGTGCGCTGCTGGTCATCGATGAAATCCAGACCGGCTTCGGGCGCACGGGCAAATGGTTTGGCTTTCAGCACTTCGGGCTGGAACCCGACCTCATCGCCCTGGCCAAGGGCGTGGGCGCGGGCTTCCCCATGGGGGCGATTGTCTACACAGACCGGGTGCAGGAAGCACTCTTTGTGGGCGCGCATGGCAGCACATTTGGCGGCAACCCCCTGGCCAGCGCGGCCGGGCTGGCCGCCATCCGCGCCTATCAGGACGAAAATCTGATCGAGCGGGCGGAAGCCGCGGGCCAACGGCTGCGCGCCCGCTTGGAAGAAACCCTGGCCGATTGCCGGGTAGTGCGGGAAATCCGCGGCCCTGGCTTGATGATCGGTATTGACCTGCGCACAAAAGTCGGGCCGTACCTCAAATCGCTGATGGAGGAATACCGGGTGTTGACCCTGCCCGCGGGGACGACTGTGCTGCGTCTGCTGCCGCCGCTGATCATCAGCGACGAGGAGATCGAAATCGGTGTGGCCGCGATTGCCGCGGCGCTGGGCGGATAGCGAGTAGACTCGATGGAGCGAGCAGACGGGGGAATTGATGCAGAAGGAAAATCGAATCAATCAGATTCTCGGTTCGCTGTTGATTCTGGTTGGGCTGGTGCTTGTGGTGCTGCCCGTTCTGGCCTGGGCGGGGGTTTTTGAGCCGGTAGGTATTCTTGCTGTCGGCACAGCCACCCCCTGGGATGTGTTGCTTCTGCTGGTGCAGACGATTCCGTGGGTGGCTGTGCTGGGGCTGCTGCTCATCTACGCCGGGCTGAAATTATTGGGGATCGCCCTGCCCTTCTAATTCTGTTCCGTTATAGTCCTGCGTCCCTATTCCCGGTTGAGCCGGGGGCAAGATCGTGGCATTCAACATATCCGGGGGGACATCCCCCACCTGTAGCTGGCTCGATGTGATGACCTGGTTTTTTCCTCTGCGCTTGGCGGAATAGAGACAGACATCCGCGTCCCGGATAAGGGTGTAGCTGTCGGTGTGGCGAGTCTGGGTTGCCACACCGATGCTAATCGTCACCCCCAGCGATTCGGTAATCTGGCTCCAGCGATGCCCTGCCACTGTGCCCCGAAATTGATCCATCAGGAGAGCAGCCTCGCCCTCCTCTGTGTTGGGGAAGATAGCCATAAACTCTTCGCCGCCATAGCGCACAGCCACGTCCGTGCGCCGCAGACTTGCCTGTAAAATATCCGCCACAATACGCAGCACTTCGTCGCCGACCGCGTGGGACAACAAGTCGTTGATCTGCTTGAAGTCGTCGATGTCGCAGAGAGCCACGGAGACCGGCTCGTGCATCTTGCGCGCCACAGAGAGCAACGGTTCGATGATGCCATCCAGAAAACGACGGTTGTAAAGACCCGTTAGCTGATCCTTCTGGCTGAGCAGCGCCAACTCCCGGTTGCGTGCCTCCAGTTCATCCTTGGCCTTGGCCAGAGCGACCTGAATCGCTGTCCTTTCAGCGATCTCCTTCTCCAATTCTTGGCTGTGCAGATGGAGAATTTCCCGGTCTTTCAGCGCACGTTCTGTGTCAAACTGGACCATTGCCTGGTGCATTTGCTCCGTCCAGGACTCTTCCAAATGTTCGGTGGTGAGTTGGTGGAAGCACTCGAAATGGTGCAGGGCTTTTTCGAAGTCACCCAAGGATTTGTAGAGCGTGGCAAGCTTCTGGTGGTGTATGGCAAACTGGCTGCTGGCTCTGTCTGTCTCTTCCAGAAGAGACATTGTCCGGAGATAATAGTTCAACGCCTCGCTGGACTTGCCCTGGCGCAGCAGGCAATCCCCCATCGTCCATAAAAGATCAGCGTAGAACCCCCGATTAATCTCGTCGGTGCTCAGGCATTTCTCAGCTTTTTGCAGCGCAGCCCACGCTTGGTCCAGCTGCCCCAGACCAATAAATACCTCGCCGATCCCGCCCAGGCTGATGGCGGCACCGCTGGCTGTACCCCACTCGCATTCCAGGTCATAGCTGCGTTGATAGTAGCTCAGGGCCAGATCCACGTTGCCCATTTCATTTGCAGCAATCCCCATATTATACAGCGTCCGGCCCGCGTGGCTGGGCGCAATCTGTTCATAGGTTTCCAACGCGATTTCATAATAGCTGATCGCTCGGGCAAACTGGTCCATATTGCTGTATACAACGCCGATATAGCGAAAGATATCAGCCCGGTACTGATGGCCTGATATGCAAAAAATTTGACCCATTTTCTCGAAGCCGATGTCTTCGCCCAGTGAGAGTGCATCGCGCAAAACTTTGAGCGCTGTGGGATAGCTGCCCATTTCAATGTAGACCCGCCCCAACGCGGAGAGAGCGACGACATTCCATTCCCGCAAATTGGCCTTGTCCAGCCATTCGACAGACTGCACCAGGTCTATTTCTGCGTCCTCAAGCGCGTAGGAAAGCAGGAATAACAGACCGCGCAAATAGAGAGTCTCTCCGTAATAGGCAGGCTTTGCCAAGAGACGGCACAGACCGAGGGCTTCGGTCAATTGGGCGCGGGCTTTCTCCATTTCCTGTTCCATTAACAACAGACAATGGCTAGAACAGAGCAAAGCTTCGATCAGGGCTGCGTTATGACCGGCGGCCCGGGCTGTTTCTTCCGCCTGGGCTGCCATCTGCAACGACTGTTCTGGGCTGGTGGATCGGCAGCGGCGGGCCTGCGCTGTCAGAAGAAGAAGTGAATCGGAAAGCATTGTATACTCATTTCGGGTAGGCATAGAGGGATTCCTACGGGATTTTGATGTGTCATCTGTTCACGAGGCAGCCCATATCCAGCACGGGCCACTCATTGCTCTTATCGTGTCGTGAGTAGATTAAAGTAAGCCATCCCAACCATACCCAAATCAATATCGCGTTACTATAGAGAAATTACCGAATCTTGGAGAATGGGCCTTTCGATTGCGCAATGCAATTTGTGTCGGGTATAATTCGGGAACTCACCGACCCATTGCCGACAGGCGCCAGGCTACATCAGACCTATGCCGCATACACCACAAATGGAGAGGCTCCCCATCAAGCTGGACCACCTATTGGACAGCCTGTGGAGAGAATGGGATTCGTCCCCACCCCAGGCGGTGGCCTTGCTGGGCAGCCACGCCCGGGGCGATGCCGGTCCGTTCAGCGATGTGGACCTTCTCTTTCTGATGGCTGGGGACGCGCCGCCGCCGGAGCGGACCAGCTTTCTGGTGGACGGGCTTCTGGTCACAGTCAACGCCGTGGTCCCGGAAGAGATCGATGGCTGGTTCACCGAGCCAGAACAGGTAGTGAATGTGGTGGCCGCGCTGCGGGATGCCCGCCCTGTACAGGACCCGACCGGCCTCTTTTCAGCGCTGCAACGCCGGGCCAACGGGTTTGTGTGGAACGCATCCCTCCAGGCCAAAGCCGACCGGTTTGCCAGCCGGGAGTTGGTGGGATTGATCGAAGAGGCACACAAAGGACTAGAAGGTCTGCGCCAGAGCGATACGGGGCGGCTGCTCAATGCCAGTTTCGGTCTTTCCTGGCTGTTGGCCGGCGCGGTACGGGTTCAGCAGGGGGTGCTGAGTGCCAGCGACAACCACTTTTTTGCAGATGTGCGCCGCGCGGTGGGGCTGGAAAGTCGCTGGTCAACGCTTCTGGCCCTGTCCTTTGGCGTTTCGGCTGCCGACGAAGACCCGCCCTCTCTGGCTGGACGGGTGCGTGCCGGGCTGGCGCTCTACTGTGAAACGGCCCGGCTGCTGGACAGCGCGCTGCAAGCCAAAGATCGGTCACTGATCAAGGCAACAGTCCAGCGCATTGAATTCAGCGCAGAGGAGTCCAATGCAGTGAACCGGTGTCGGGTAACGGATAAGTCCCAGAAGAAGGTATAGCGAAAGGCTTTGTAAATGAGAAAAGACATTTTGACTCTTCTATTGGCCCTGACCCTGGCGCTGGCTGCGTGTACCGGAGGGAGTACGCCTGCCCCTGCGCCAGCAACAGCGGCGGCGCGTGACACACCGGTTCCCACAGCTGTCCCCACGACAGCATCCACAGCGCCCGAACCCACGGCTGTAAGCGATCAGAGCCAGCAGAGCCAGCCATCCGCCCAGGCAACCGGAGAGAAGGCTGAACCCTTTGGGGGCGGGCCGGCTTTGACTGTCGAACAGGTGAAGAGTATCGAGACCTATCGGATGCACGTGGAGGTGATGAGCGATGGGGAACCGTCGGCGATCATTGATGTGGCCCACGTCAAAAACCCCATTGCGGAAGACGATCGGGTGACACTCTATCAGAAGGGCGAGCCGACCACCCTCAATGTGCGCTATGTGGGCGAGACGCTGTACATCAACAACGGGGAGAAATGGGCTGTCATCAGCACTTTCAATCTGGCTGAACTGACGGTTATCACCCCAGCCGGGATGGCCCCGGCAGCCCCACTGCTCACACAGGTAGGCACGGAAGAGGTGAGTGGACGCCAGACCATCCATCTGCGCGGGGACAAGGAAGTTATCCCCGATATTCAGGCGGGCAACGATTCGCTCAGCGTCAAAAGCGCGGAGAGTGCCCAATTGGATCTGTGGCTCGACGCCGATGAACGCTTTATCGTCAAGCTGCTCTTTTCTGTCACGCTGGAAGGAAAGACCTTTACCACCGAGTTTCTCTACCAGGATTTCAACGAAGCTATTGTCGTGGAAGTGCCCACAAATGTGGAAGAGGTGGCAAGCCCAGCCACGCCTATGCCCAGCGAAATCGTCGCCCTGCTCGGCTTCGACTTCCCCATTCCCCCCGACGCTCAATTGTCGGTGGTGGCAAACACGGCCAATATCGTAACGAGCTTTGGCGTGGCCGAAGCCCGCACCCATCTGGAAGAGGCGATGGTCGCGGCTGGGTTCACCCAGGTGGGAGAGCCGGAAGAGCGAGCCAAAGACGAATTTTTCTACACCTTCCAGCAGGACGACCGTACTGTCACGGCCAATGTCTTTTCTGTGGTAGCGGGCAAGACAACCATTCAAATCGGCGCGGCCAAATAGCCCAGGGACGGAAGGCATAACGAAGAATCCCCGACTGAATAGCGCGCAAAAAGGAAATAGCGGATGCGTATTTTTACAGTCCTTGTGATGATTGCATTATTCCTGGCGGCCTGCGGACGCGGCCAGCCACAGGCGTCGGCCACAGCTATCCCAGAGAGTGGGGATTCGCCCGTTCTGCCCACGCCGGTTCCTGGGGAAATGCTGGCCCTGCTGGGCTTCGACTTTCCCCTGCCCGAAGGGGCGCATGTATCTGTGGTGGATCAGACAGCCAATATTCTGACCCGCTTCAGTGTGGCCGAGGCTCGCCAATATTTGGAAGAAACCCTCGCCGCCGCGGGGTTCGCGCAAGTGGGTGAGCCGATCCAACAGGCCAACGACGTGTTTTCCTACACGTTCCAGAAAGAGGATCGCCGCGTCAAAGCCAGCGTTTTCTCTCTGATGGCGACCAAAACCACCATCCAGATCGGCGTGGCGCAATAGCGTGCGGGCAGCGGGGAGACGTGACGACAAAGGGTTTCCTGCCCGATTTTTGACAGAACGATTGTTGACAGGGGAGAGCAATGCAGCCGACGACTTTTTCCGATTACAGCCAGGAAGCCGAAGACGCCTGGAATGAAAACGCGGCCTATTGGGATGAATTTATGGGCGAGGGCAACGACTTTGTGAATCTGCTCTGCTGGCCCGCGCTGGAGCGGCTGCTCGCGCCGGCCGCGGGGATGCGGGTGTTGGATGTGGCCTGTGGCAACGGGCTGACCAGTCGGCGGCTGGCGCGGTTGGGCGCGCAGGTCACGGCTTTTGATGTCTCGTCCGAAATGATCGAACGGGCCAGGGCGCGCACCACAGCCGCGGATGGCGAGATCGACTATCGGGTCATCGACGGCGGAAACGACGCCAGTCTGCTGGCCCTGGGCGAGGGCAGTTTCGACGCGGCCCTCTCCAATATGGCCCTGTTTGATATGGCCGAGATCGACCCCCTCTTCGCCAGCCTGGCCCGGCTGCTCAAACCCGGCGGTCGTTTCGCCTTTTCCGTCATGCACCCCTGCTTCAACAATATGCACACCATCCACATGGCCGAGCGGGAGGACAGAGACGGGGAATTGGTCACTACCTACAGTATGAAAGTGACCGCGTATATGTCCCCATCTGTAAAGCTGGGGTTGGCGATTCCAGGACAAGAACGACCCCACCCCTATTTTCACCGTCCCCTGCAAATGCTCCTGGCCGCGGGGTTTGCCGCGGGCTTCGCAATGGACGGGCTGGAGGAACGCACCTTTCCCCCGGATCACCCGAAAGGACGCACGCCCCTCGGTTGGGGACCGGAATTTTCCGAGATTCCGCCGGTGATGGTGGTGCGGATGCGACTCCTATGAATCTGCTACCGCTCCTCGACGAACTGCGCACGATTGCCCGCAACGGGCTGACCTATGCCCAGAACGAATACGACCGGGAACGCTATGCGCGGCTGCTGGAACTGACCAGCCAGCAGTACGCCGACTTTCTCGATCTGCCCACGGGTCTGGTCAAAGAGCGCCTGCAAGCGGAGTCGGGCTACATCACCCCCAAAGTGGGCGCGGACGCGGCCATCTTTGACGACGAGGGACGCATCCTTCTCCATTTGCGCGCCGACGATCAGCGCTGGTGTCTGCCCTGTGGCTGGCTGGAACCCAACGAATCACCGGAAGAAGCGGTGGTGCGCGAGACTTGGGAGGAGACGGGGCTGCATGTGGAACCAGTGGAGTTGGTAGGCGTCTTCACCCGTCGCCCCAACCCGGACTGGGGACTTTTCACAATGGTGGCCGTCTGCTTTCTGTGCCGGGTGAGGGGCGGTGAACTGACCCTCAGCCACGAAGGATTGGACTTGGCCTATTGGGAATTGGATGAGGTGGCAGACTGGCATGGGACCCACGAAACCTATGCCCGGGCAGCCCACGCCCTGTGGCAAAACCCCGCTGTTCGTCCTAGATGGACAGACGTGATACAATCTTAACAGGTAACTCAGGTGCGACGCACCAAAAACCTGAACAGTTGCCCGTAACAGCAGTGTTCTGTCATTCACTCCAATTCGTGTCCTTTTTTCAAAGCAGAGGCTCTCTATGGCTGCACCCCTAGAATTGTGGGAACGACCCCATGCCCAGGAAATGGTAATGATCGCGGGCTGGGAACAGTGGGCGGACGCGGGTTCCATCTCCTCGGCCCTGCCCTACTATCTCATTGAGCAGACCGAAGCCCGCAAGATCGGCGAGATCGGACGGGATGGCTACTATCTCTTTCAGATTCCCGGAACCCACCACCTGCTGCGTCCGGTGGTAAAACTGGACGAGGGGCTGGTGCGTTCTATGAGCACCCCCAAAAACGAATTTTACTACGCGGATCGGGGCAATGTGGGGCTGATCATCTTTGCCGGCGACGAACCCCACATGAACGAAGACGAGTATGCCGACGCCATTCTGGACGCGGCCGAACAGATGAATGTGCGGCGCATCATCGCGCTGGGCGGCGTCTATGGCTCTATGCCCTATGACAAAGAGCGCAGCGTCTCCTGCTCCTATAGCCTGGCCCACATGCACCCGGAGATGGACAACTACGCGGTGCGCTTCTCCAACTACGAGGGCGGCACAACTATCAGCACATTTCTGGTCCACAAGGCCGCCCAGCGGGGAATGGAAGCTCTCTCCTTTCACGGCTTTGTGCCCGCCTACGACTTCGGCCAGAGCGCCTACGCGGCCCAGGGGCTGCGCATCGAGAACGACTTCAAAGCCTGGTACGATCTGGTGCGGCGCATGAACCACATGCTGGGCATCGGCGTCGATGTGTCCCATCTGCGCGAGCAGGCCGACGAACTGGTCTCGACAATGGAAACTCAAATCGATGAATTGACGCGGGAATCCCCCCAACTCAATGTAAGCGACTATATGGCCGAGATCGCCAAAGAGTTCACCGAGCGCCCCTTTATGCCCCTGGACGATGTGTGGGCCGAAGGGCTGGGCGACATCTTCGGTGACCTGGAAGAGTAGCCAATCCACCGCGGAGGCGCGGGGCGCGCGGAGAAAAGCAAGAGAAAATCTCCGCACACGCCACGCCTCCGCGGCATTTTTCTTTAAGGGGAACCTTTGATGACGAGTCAAGACGAAGCCATTGCCCTGCTGCACGGGCTGGTAGCCATTCCCTCTCTCAGCCGCCAGGAAAGTGAGGCCGCGGTCTGGCTGGTGGAGCAGATGTCCGCCCTGGGCTACAGCCGGGCTTTTGTAGACGGCGCGGGCAACGCGGTAGGCGAGATGGGCGCGACCGACGCGGCCCGCACAGTCATCCTTCTCGGCCACATCGACACCGTACCCGGCGACATTTCCGTGCGCGTTGAGAGTGGACCGGACGGCCCCCTGCTTTTTGGCCGGGGCAGCGTGGACGCCAAAGGACCGCTGGCGACCTTTACCGCGGCAGTGGCCCGCGTGGGCGACGCCTGGGCCAGGGCGCACGACATCCGTCTGGTGGTGGTGGGCGCGGTGGAAGAGGAAGCCGCCACCAGCAAAGGCGCACGTTTTATTCGGGCGCGCTTCAACGGCAGCGACGAACCCATTCCTGACTTCTGCATCATCGGCGAGCCGAGCAGTTGGCAGCGGGTCACCCTGGGCTACAAAGGCCGGGTGCTGGTGGAGATGGAGGCCGCTCAGCCCATGGCCCACACCGCCGGTCCCGATGCGGGCGTGGCGACAGTGGCCGTGGACCTCTGGAATTGGGTCTCGGCCTATGCCGCGGCCTTCAACGCGCCCCACGACAAAGCCTTTAACCAGCTTCTGCCCAGCCTGCGGGACCTGCGCACCTGGACCGACGAGCATCTCCACGACCGGGTGGCGGCCAAACTTGGCATCCGCCTGCCTGTAGATTTTCCCATCGACGACTTCCTGGTCGGTCTGGTGGACTGGGCCAACCAGCGCACAGCCACCGATACACCTCTCCCGCCCTTCCCTGCCGCGGCCATTGGCGACGGCTCCGCCAAAAAGGTGGAGATTGTCGGCCCGCTCACCCATCTCTCCCTGAACATACACGCCCACGAACCAGCCTGGCGCAGTGACCGCAACAACGCGCTCGTCCGGGCCTTTCTCGCTGCCATCCGAGAGATCAGCGGTGAACGGCCCGGCTTCGTTGTCAAGACGGGAACCAGCGATATGAACGTCGTTGGCCCGGCCTGGGGCTGTCCTATCCTCGCCTATGGCCCCGGCGACAGCAGCCTGGACCACACGCCCAACGAGCACATCGC
Source organism: Caldilineaceae bacterium (assembly GCA_019637685.1). Taxonomy (GTDB): domain Bacteria; phylum Chloroflexota; class Anaerolineae; order Caldilineales; family Caldilineaceae; genus JACQGT01. Next base: position 54,296 of record JAHBVF010000041.1, read on the forward strand.
CCTGGACGAATACTGGAGCGCGGTGCGGGTGTTGGAGCAGGCGTTGCGCAATTTAGCATAGACCGCGGCCTGGCCCAACATTTCCGTGCAGTTCATACTTTCCTCCCTCTCGACCTGTCGCTTGCGGCAGGTCGATTCTGTCTCTCTCTCCGTTGCCGGTTCCTCTCCTATCTTCTATCCTTTGGACATATCCCACAGTTGTACCAGTGGCTGTGACAGTAGTGTGAAAGTGGAGTTCTCGCAAACAAAGCAATCGTTGCAAAACAATCGTTGGCATAAGCGACGACAGCAGAATTTCCAGGGATATACCTTTCGCTGATTTTTCAACCAACAGTTTCTCAGCCAATAGAGAGAGGAACCTCCAATGACTCTGAGCAAAAAAGTAACTATCAGCATCACCGCAGCAATTTTGACCCTGGCCTTTGCCCTGCTGCTTGTAACTGAAAATGTCTATGGACAGCAGCCCACCCAGACGGTTGTGTCCACCCTGCAAAATGTGCGGGCTTATACAGCCGCTGTCACACCGGGCGGGGCAAGCTTCGCCGTGGATCAGGGGCTTCTCTACACAGGCGAACCGGGCAACTGGCAGCTTGTGGAGACACCCGATTCCCTGATTGTGAATGCAGTGGCCGTGGACAGCCAGCGCCCGCAGACAGTTGTCATCGGGGCCGGCGACCGCAGCGTTCTCTACATTTCTCGTGATGGGGGCGCATCCTGGCAGAAGGTGGCACTGGAGAGCGAGATTCCCAGCGGCATCACCAGCCTGACGATTGACAGCGCCAACCGGCTGATCTACGCGGGAACCTTTACCAACGGTGTCTACCGTCTGCGGGATGTGGGCAGCAGTGTGATTGCCGCCGGCCATCTGCTGTTGGATGAACCAGTGCAGCAGGTCGTTGCGGACAGCACAGGCACGGGTATGGCCTTTGTGCGCACTGAATGGAATCTGTACCGGGCCGAAGAGTTGGGTCTGCGCTGGCAACTGATCGACAACCTGCCCAGCCCGGCCACGGCCATCGTCATTGCCGGCACGCCCTCCACGGCTTATGTGGGCACAGCCAGCAGCGGTGTTGTGAAGAGCAGCGACGGAATTACGTGGCAGTCAGCCAATCAGGGGCTAGGCTATACCCCCGGCTCTCAGCTTTATATCAGTGCCCTGGCCAACGATCCGCTGCAACCGAATGTGATCTATGCAGCCACAAACCTGATTTTCGGTTCCGCCAACGCCCACATCACACCTGTGGCCCTGGCAATGAGCTACGACGCCGGCGGCAATTGGCAGTCAACGGATGGCACACTGGATGCGGTGTTGACCGACCTGATGCCTGTGGCCGGTATGACGGGGGCGGTCTATGGCCTGTCTGAACGCAGCCGCACGCCCCTGGCCCTGGGCGAAACTACCCGCCCAGTTGTGGCCCAACCTGTGATGGAACCCGTGACCGCCGCCCCCATGGAAGCGTTGGAACTGTGGCGGGTGATCGCTTGGGTCGTGGCTGGCCTTTCCACCACAGCCCTCACCCTTCTGGTGGCCTATGACGTTTGGCAGGATGTGCGCCGACGCAAGGAGGAAGAGGCTCGCCTGGCCGCTCGCTTCCCCCACGCCCGTCGCTTGCGGCAGAGTGGACCCTATGGGGTCTAGCGCAGTCAGTATGAAATCAATCGCCGTCGCTCCCCCCGGCGTGCGTTTATCATAAAGTGTGTAGGGCCACCGCCGGAAGATTTTCCGGCGGTGGCTCTCATTTTTGGGCGAAAAACCGCCCGCAGGTGAACGGCAGGTAAAGGACTGGCAGCCCCTGTCGGTAACGCCAGTAGGTGACTGTCGCCAAGAGCGCGGCAGAACTGGCGGCAGGGTCGTGGAGAGAGACAGAAAATCGCTCTATACTTAGCTCAGCAGTCAAGCAGGTCACACAAGCTAACGAGTGCCCTGAACCAGAACTACCAGTTAGTACAATCAATCATTCATGAAGGAGACAACAAATGTGGAGCTTTATCGTTTGGATTTTGGTGGGTGCGCTTGCAGGTTGGATCGCCGGTGAAGTGATGCGCGGTGATGGCTTCGGCTTCCTGGGCAATGTGATCGTCGGCGTCCTGGGCGCATTGCTGGGCGGGTGGCTCTTCGGCATTATCGGTCTGGACCCCAGCTATGGATTTATCGGCTCGCTGATTACAGCGGTGATCGGTGCGGTAGTCCTACTCTTCGTCATCGGTCTTGTGCGCCGGCCCGCTGCGTAGGTACTGACCCTACGAGCGGCCAAGGGTCTATCCCCTGAATAGCACAATTATGGCAATAGAAGTATTTCAACAGAGGCAGGGCAATCGAACGATTGCCCTGCCTCTCGTTCAAAACGTCCTATCAACGCTCAAATTTTTCATCGCTGATAGCTATCTATCGAGGAGGAATGAACTATGCGAAGGCCACTTTCCACACAACCCCGTCGGTTTTCACGCGGCGCTCGTTCCTCTGGAGGGAGCCTGAAGAGTCGCCTGATCATCGGTATTGTGCTGGCTCTCTTTTCCATCGGGGCCTATTTCTTTGGGACACAGGAAGTCTACAACCCGATTACCGAAGAGAATCAGCGGGTTTCCATGAGCGTTGACCAGGAAATTCAATTGGGCTTGCAGGCTGCACCGCAGATGGCCCAACAATTTGGCGGTCTGCACCCAGACAGCCGTGCCCAGGCACTGGTCGATGAGGTGGGCCAGCGGATTGTCCAGAATTCGGCTGCCGGGGAAACCGACTATCAGTTTGAGTTCCACCTGCTGGCTGATAACAAGACGATCAACGCCTTTGCCCTGCCGGGTGGACAGATTTTCATCACGGCTGCCCTCTACGAGCGCTTCCAGACAGAAGGCCAGTTGGCCGGTGTGTTGGGTCACGAGATCGGCCATGTGGTGGGTCGCCACTCAGCCGAACAGATGGCGAAGGCCCGCTTGACGGAAGGTCTGGCCGGGGCCGCGGGCGTTGTGGTGACAAATCCCGACAATCCCCAGAGCAGCGCGCAGATGGCCGCGGTCGTTGCCCAGATGGTGAATATGAAGCACGGACGGGACGACGAACTGGAGTCCGACCGGCTGGGGATGCGCTTTATGGCCGATGCTGGCTACGATCCCCGCGCGCTGTTAACGGTGATGGAAATTCTGGCCGAGTCGAATGGAGGCCAGGCGCAACCGGAATTTTTCAGCACACATCCCAACCCGGAACGGCGCAGCGAGCGAATTCAAGAGGCGATTGAGGCAGAGTTCCCCAATGGCGTGCCTGATGACCTGATTCAGTAGGGCGGACTCGGTTTGTCGCGAAACAGTACAGGAAGAAAGCAAGGAGGACTGCGCATGAAAAAGTATACGCGTTTTGGTGTTATGATCGCCTCATCAACGGTTGTGATGCTGGGATTGATGTATTTGAATACATACCAAATCGATCACATCTTTTTCAGCGAAACCCGATTCTATATGGCGCTTGTGATGGGTGCGGCGATGGCTGTAATTATGCTGGCCTTTATGCAACAGATGTACGACAACCGGCGCGCCAATCTGATTATCTATGCCAGCAGCGTTCTTGTCTTTGTCCTGGCGCTGTGGCTGGTGCGCAGCCAACGCACAGTGGAAGACGTCTCCTGGATGAAGGCGATGATCCCCCACCATTCCATCGCCATCCTGACCAGCGAACGCGCGCAGATTTCTGATCCTCGGGTTCGCCAACTGGCGGATGATATCATCGAAGCCCAACGCCGGGAGATCGAGGAGATGAAGGCGCTGATCAAAGAACTGGAATAATCCTTGCATCCACTACAAAAAGGTGACTTCCTCGTCGCGGGGCGCTGTGACGCAGGTAGAAGTTCGACTTTTCAGAAAGGTCGAACTTCTGTAGTCGAATAACTTTGTTTACAGTGTACTCATTACACCGTAAATTAAGTGATTTGACGTTTCTGTAGGTGCAGTTTTGAACTGCACAGGCAGCCGAA
>JAHBVF010000042.1 GCA_019637685.1 Caldilineaceae bacterium
CAAAAAAAGGAACAAGAGGCGCAGGCCGCCATTGAACAAGTAGTCATTGATCTGCTATGGGATTTCCCATCTGAGGAACGTCGTATTTCCGAGCGTTCATCGCCCGTCCTGCGTCGACGTTTGCCCCAGTTGGCCCTTCCCCGCCGCCGGGCACTGGAAAAGGCCTTGGCAGCAGTCGACGGTTAATGAAAACAGAGTCAACCGTCCATTGTCGCAGTCTACCGTCCTCACCCCACTCTAGAATTGACCCACACAACAATCGACCCAGAGACCCCAACCCATGCCCATCCAATTCGGAACCGACGGCTGGCGCGCCGTCATCAGTGATGATTTCACCTTTGCCAATGTACGCAAAGTCGCCCAGGCCATCGCCGACAAGACGTTGGCGGATAATAGGGAGCGGGGAGCGGGGAGCGGGGAGCAGGGAGCGCAGCCAGCTTCCCAGTCCCCAGTCCCCAGCCCCCAGTCCCCAATCTCCTTAGTTGTCGGCTACGACACCCGCTTTCTCAGCGATCGCTATGCCCAGACAGTGGCCGAAGTGCTGGCGGGCAATGGCATCCACGTCTGGTTGGCCCAAGGCGACGCGCCCACGCCGCTGATCTCCTACGCGATCGTGGACAAAGAGGCGTCCGGCGGTGTGATGATCACGGCCAGCCACAACCCGCCCCGCTACAACGGCATCAAACTGAAGGCGGCCTATGGCGGCTCGGCCAGCCCCGCTGACTCGCAGGAGATCGAGCGGCGTATTCAGGAGAACGACGCCGACGGCCAGCCCATATTGACGATTCCTTTCGCCCAGGGGATGGCCCAGGGGCTGATCACCCACTTTGATCCTCTGCCTGCCTACCGAACACAAATCCACCGGCTGGTCGATTTCGACACGATTCGGCGTGCAAGGCTGACGGTGGCTGTGGACGCTATGTACGGCGCGGGGCGGGTGGTGCTGCGGGAATTGTTGGAAGAGGCGGGTTGCCAAGTGACTGAACTGCGGGGCGAATTGAACCCTGGCTTTGGCGGCACACACCCGGAACCCATTGCCCGCCATCTGAAACCACTGATAGCCGAAATGGGTACAGGCCGTCATCGCTTGGGCCTGGCCACAGACGGAGACGCGGACCGTATCGGCGCGGTGGACCCGGATGGGCGCTTTATCGATCCCCACTGCATTATGGCGCTGCTCGTCGAGCATCTGGTGCAGGATCGGGGGCTGCGGGGCAGTGTGGTCAAAACAGTCAGCACGACGCAGATGCTCAACCGGCTGGCCGAACACTACGGGCTGTCCCTCCACGAAACGCCTGTGGGCTTCAATCACATCAGCGATCTGATGATGAGCGACAATGTGCTATTGGGCGGCGAAGAGAGCGGTAGCATCAGCATCCAGGGGCATATCCCCGAAGGGGACGGGGTATTGATGGGCCTATTGCTGGCGGAGATGGTGGCAAAACGGGGCAAGGGACTCTCGGCGCTTCTCCAGGAACTAATGGACCAGCCGTATGTCGGCCACTTCTGCTATGCGCGCAATGACCAGACTGTGACATCCTTCAAAAAGGTGTCTCTTGTGGCCGGGCTGATGGCGCAACTCCCGGCGCATTTGGCAGGCGTCCGCCTGCGCAGCAGCAGCGACCGAGACGGAGTGAAGTATATTCTGGAGGACAACAGTTGGCTGCTTATCCGCCCCAGTGGCACAGAACCGGTGCTGCGGGTCTATGCCGAAGCCCGCAGCGACGCGCAGGTACAAGCACTGCTGGTTGAAGGCGGCAGACTGGCCACAGACGTGCTGGCGGGAATGGCGCCAGAGTAGAAAGCACACAGCGTTACGCTGACGCTGAGAAAATGGTATTCCACGAAGTTCAATAGGAACACAATTCTCCCCGGTACATTCTGACACAGCGCGCGGGTACAACCCGATCGCATTGTCGCCGATCGGGAAGCAGCCTCAATCTTTTTATACAACTGTGGGTGGCTCGCTGGGTATTATTCCGCTGTGACAGCCCTATCCGCACCGCTCACTCTTTCCGCCCCATCTGCGTCGATTTCTCAGCTTGGGCGTACATTCAGTTCCTGGCGGATTTCCTGTCGGGTCTGCTCAAACGTCTGACGCAGCATCAGATCAGATGTCTTTGCTGCAGCCACTGTGCGTTGCGCGCAGGAAATACATCCCAGCGATGCTTTGTAGCTGCTCTGGTCACAGTGCAGACAATCGCACAGGCGAATCATCATCAACGAAAAGGCCAGCGTATCTTCTCGGCCATCGGGCTGGCAGGCCACTTGGCTGACCAGTTCGCCCCAGACTTCGCCCCGTTCGCGGCGCAGGGGGGAAATCGCACGGTGCGGGAATAGAATCTCGCTTTCGGGGTACATAGAGGCTCCTCAAAAGGGGTGAGCGTTCGGTTCTATGGGGTATTCGTGGCACAGTTGATGCTGTTTGGTAGTGCGAAAACTTGTTCGTGGGGAAACAAAAATACGTATAGCCATCCTAGCACAGAGGTGGAACGGCTGTCAAAAAACATTGCCATTTTGGGCATATTGAAAAGCAGACAGGACGAGCCAGAAGTGGCTGCCCGATTTTCCCTCGTTTATCTTCACAGGTCGGTTATTTTCACAGGAAGAACAGTGTGCTCATTCCCAGGAGCAGACCACCGACCACCAACGCGGCGAGACCAGCCACCAGCCCCGGCAGCAGAACCGCGCCAATGGCCCGCGGCCACTCCAGTCCCGTCACGTCCCGATTGGCGCGCGCGTAGACAGCCAGAGACCAGCCCACACCACCCAGCGTCGCTACAGAACCCAGACACGGGATCGGCGAAAGTGCCAGCAGAAGCAGGGGCGCTGCCGCAAAACTGGTGGCTGCATAGAAGCGCTGCAATGTGATATTTCCACCCAGTGCCTTATTGGCAACCATTACCCCAGCCCCGTACACAATCCAAATGGAGAGCCAGCGGATAGGCCAGTTAACCCATTCGCCCAGCGCGCTCAACGCGCCAGCCAGCCAGCCGGCCAATGGCTGCTCCATCCCCGCCAACGTTTGGTACAGCTCGTGCAGGGCAGCAGGAATCGTAGCCCAGGGCATACCAGAACCCAGAGACGCTGTCAGCTCTTGGGCGTCCGCACTGGAACGCACAGCCAAAGCCAAGGGCAGCACTGTGCCGGCTTGGGAGGCCACAAACCAATGGACGGCAAAGGGGACCAGCCCGGCGGCCAGCGCCAGCAGGACGATCATACCGATTGCCTGCTGCATTGTATTCTGGCCATAGGCACCCGGGCGCAATTGGGCCGCGTTGCTGATCTGCTGGGGAGAAGGCAACCAATTTCGCCAGTTCATGCGCCACCGCCTGTCAGCCGCAGAAGTGTCAATAAAGCTGTGGAGGAAATCAGAGCCACAAGGATGCCCAATACCAGCGGAACCAGGGCCGCAATGGCCGCTCTGGCGGGCGACAGATCGTGGGCTACTTCCAAACCGCGATAGGCGATCAATACGCCCCACACATGAATCAGCAATCCACCCACAGCAGCGAAGGGAAGTATCGTTACCAGCAGCAGAACACGGGGCGCACTGCTCAGGGCCACCACACCCAGCGTCTGGCCCAGGGTGCCACGCCCCCCAACCAGCCGGGTTGCCAGATGGCAAAGCAGGCCGTAGATCAGCCATTGGCCGATGTATCCCAAGGGTGTGGCAATCAGGCCGAGCAGACGCAACCAGCCACCGCCGTAATGGGCGGCTGCCGTTGCCCACGGCCAAATCTGGCGCAATCCCGTTTCCAGCCCTGCTTGCTGGGCCGATGCGACGGGCACAATGCCATCCAGCCCGGTGAGCACGGCCTCCAGCACAGCCTCTGGCAGAGGCAGGCTGGCCGAAAGCAGCAGACCGCCTATCAGCCGGGCGATTGCCACCACCAGCCCCAGGACAAATACAAAGAAGAGTCCCTCGATCCAGGGGTTATCGTCGTCCGCCATTTCGACAAACGGCGCGGGTTCCAGGGTCAGGGCCTGGCCCAGCAGTCTCGGATAGGTGTTAGGTTGGAGCATAGCGGCCTCACCGATGTGAACCACTGAGGGTGATGTGCAGGGAAAAACGCGTGGCCAATGGACCTGAGAGCCACAATCCCTGGCACGGATAAAGGTAAGTTAGCCAAATGATAACATAGCCCTGGACCCACTCACAATCCCAAAAGCGGCGATGTGGCTATTCCTGCGCTTGACAGTCCACCCGAATATCGGTAGGCTGTACTTATTGTGCATAGCCATCCCCTGACCACCAGGCCCACAGAGCAACCCACAATGGCATCAGACCAAACCCATCGTTTCCCCGCCAAGCCGACTGCCTCAATTTCCCCCTGTTTTGCGGCCTATCGATTGTTGGCCTGTTTGCTTGTGGCCGCGCTCTGTGTCGCGCACCCTTCCCTGGCCCAAGCCCGCACGGCCCACCAGGACACGCCGCCCACCCACACAGTGCAGGCCGGTGAAACCCTCAGTGAGATCGCCCAGGCATGGGGTGTGCCGCTGGACGAGTTGATGGCGCTCAATGGCATAGACGACGCCGACGCTGTCCGAATTGGTCAGACACTGCGCCTGCCAGCCATCAGCCGTGACGCCACACCACCCCCACCCGCTCAGGCAGTTCCCCCCGCGTCCGACCCGCCTGCATCTGATCAGATCGTCCGTCTTAACCAGACGGTGACTGTGCGCGCCGAAGATACCCTGGCCCGCATCGCGCTGCGGCATGGCGTTGACCTCTCGGCGCTGCTGGCGCTTAATGGGTTGAACGAGGCAAGCGACACCATCCGCGCCGGGCAATCCCTGTGGCTGCCCGCCACCGGCGACGATCTGCAAGTGGCGGACCCGGATCGCACCCATACCGTCCAGCCCGGCGAAAGCCTGGGGCTGATCGCCCAGGCCTATGGGCTGGGCTTGGGCGATCTGTTGGCAGCCAATCGCATCGGTGATCCCGACACCATTCAGCCCGGACAAAATCTGCTGATTCCAGGCACACCCAAAGAAGGTGTCTCCGCCACAATTGGCCCGGCCCGGGCCGGGTTTCTCTATCACAATGTGCAAAGCGGCGACACAATGTCCCAGCTTTCGCAGACGTATAACACAACCCCCCAGGCCATCATTCGCTACAACGGCCTGCCCGACGAGTCAACCCTCTATTCGGGGCTGGAAGTCCGCATCCCCTACGGCCCGCCTGTGCTGGATCGAACCCACCCGCCCACACCCTACACCGGCACAGAGTTCGTTATCAGCATCACACGCCAGCACTGCTGGGTGATGCAAAACGACACAATTCTATACAGTTGGCGATGCAGCACAGGCCAGGGAGAGTGGGCCACCCGCACGGGCACATTCCCCATCAAGACCAAACAGGCGCTGGCCCAGAGCAACGCCTATCGGCTCGATATGCCCTTCTGGCTGGGATTGTATGACGTGGGGAACTATGAAAATGGCATACACGGGCTGCCCGTGGACTGGGGAACGGGCGAAAAGCTGTGGGACACACTGGTGGGCCAGCCAGCCACCTTCGGCTGTGCAATGCTGTTGGATGAAGACGCGGCCACGCTGTACAATCTCGCCTATCTGGGGATGCCCGTGCATATCGTAGACTGAAAAAAGTGTCCGCTGGGGGCAGACGGACGACAACGGTCTGAATTCAGTGGGAAAACGGTAGCCGAACAGTCCGAAGTTTGGCCCCCAGGCAGTGTATCATCAAACAAGAACGCTGTGACCCAAAGCACAGCGTTCCAGCCAAAAATGAGGCATACTATCAATAATCCCGGAGAAACGGCCTGATCGGATTGTATTGGCCGCGGCTCCCATTGCACACGGCCATCCAGAAGGACGGTAAGCAAATGAACACACAGGAATTCCAGATTGCCGACCTTTTGCTCGCACTCAGCCTGTTTCTGGCCCTGCTTATCACAAGCAGCGGACACCTGCCCGGCATCTGACATTCCCTTTTCCCTGTCATTTCGCGGTCCCATCAATGTAGTTTCCCTCATTTTGCATACAATGACTAACCCAATACCCGTCCTGCCAGCAGGCAAGTTACCCCACGATCTGCTGGCCCAATTGCTTGGAGAGCTGCCCCACGCCCATCCCCGTCTTTTGCTGGGGCCGGGCGTAGGCGAAGATGCAGCTATCATCAATTTCCCCAGCGACAGCCTGCTGGTTGCCAAAAGTGATCCGATCACCTTTGCCACCGATGCCATTGGCTTCTACGCGGTCAATGTCTGCGCCAATGATCTAGCCGTCACCGGGGCTACACCCCTCTTCTATCTGCCCACACTGCTGCTGCCGGCCCACACCAGCAGCGAGGCAAGCGTCCGCTCCATTTTTCAACAGATTGCCCAGGCCTGTGTACAGTTGGGGATTGTTGTCGCCGGCGGCCACACGGAAGTGACGCCAGCCGTCACGCAGCCCATTGTGGCGGGGACCCTTTTGGGCGCGGTCCCACGGGGCGCGCAGGTCACCAGTGGTGGCAGCCAACCGGGCGACCAGCTTCTGCTGGTGGGGAATGCCCCCATCGAAGGGGCCAGTATTATTGCCCGGGAACGCCGGGAAGCGCTGCTTGCCGACGGCTGGAGCCAGGAACGTCTGGAGCGGGCTGCCGATTTTCTGCACACGCCTGGTATCAGCATCCTGCGCCCAGCCCTGGCCGCGGCTGGCTCCGGGCTGGTCACGGCCATGCACGATCCGACTGAAGGCGGGGTGGCGACGGCCATTGCAGAAATGGCCCTGGCCGCTGGCCTTTGCTTGACGATAATGTTGGACGCCATCTCCATCGAACCCACCGCGGCCGCACTCTGCCGCACCTTCGGGCTGGACCCTCTGGGCACGATCGCCTCTGGCAGTCTGCTGGCCGCCGCGCCGCCAGCCGCGGTGCCCGATCTCCTGCACATTTGGGCAGGGCTTGGCTGGGAGGGCCGGGCGATCGGCCATTTCTCTGGGCCGGGCACTGAAATCCAAGCCACCTGCGACGGTCAGCCCGTGCCTTTTCCCCGTTTCCCCGCAGACGAAATCACCAAACTCTGGCAGTGATCCTCACAGATATTTCTTCGGTCCTCTGCCTATCCACAAAAATCCGCGCTTGACAATAGAACAAATGTTCTATATAGTGGACGTATCGGCGAAATGGCTGAGAGCAGTACCTCCATAGAACAGGTCCACCACGCGCCTTTTAGACACATCCGAGCCTCTTACACATCCCTGATCTATGCCGCGATCTCGCCAGGCCGCGCAATAGAGCCGGGGATTTTTTTGGAGTGGGAGGCACGGATGGGGCGACGACACACACTCAATATGCAGGCAGACCGAATCGAACAGGTGCTGGCACACCACAAAATTGCCAGCCGGGTGAACGGAGGCACAGTTACGCCCCGTTTTGTACAGTTCAAGCTGGCCACAGACCTGGGCACAAAAGTCTCAAAGGTCTCCGCCCTGGCAGAAGAAATCGCCCTGGCGCTGGGCAGCCGGGAAGCCCGTGTCTATCGGGATGGCGGCGAAATTCGGGTGGAAATACCGTCGGAGACTTCGGAGCCGGTGCGCCTGCTGCCCCTGTGCAAAAGGCTGACTGTGGTGCCGCCAGCCTCGGCAGTGCTGGGTATGGACGAACAGGGCTACCCCCTGCTTCTGCGCCTGACCGCGCCGGACGTCGCCCACGTGCTCATTGCGGGGACGACAGGCAGCGGCAAAACAGCCCTGGCGCGGACACTGCTCACCTCGCTGGCCATGCACAACCGCCAGGGACAGTTGCAGCTTATTCTGATCGATCCCAAAGGCCGGGGCTTTGGCCCGCTGGCGGGGCTGCCCCACGTGCTCAACGGCGTGCAGAACACGCCAGAGGCCGCGCTTTCGTGCCTGGCCTGGCTGGTAGGGGAAATGGAACGACGGGACGCGGAGGCGGTCAGTATGCCTGTGCTGGTGGTGGCAGTGGATGAACTGGCCGACCTGCTCCAGACCGGCGGCAAGCAGGTGGAGGAATATCTGACGCGCATTGCCCAGCGGGGTCGAGAGGCGGGCATCCATCTGGTGGCCTGCACCCAGAAACCCACGGCCGCGCTCATCGGCGGCGCGATGAAGGCCAACTTCCCCGTACGCCTTGTCGGTGCAGTGGCCGGGGCTGCTGAAGCCCGCTACGCATCGGGCATCAGCGATTCGGGCGCAGATAAATTGGAGGGCAAAGGCGATTTTTTGCTGGTGGCCCGGGGGACAACCGTGCGTTTCCAGGCCGCCTGGCTGGGTCCCCAGGACCTGGCGCTGGTCAGCCAGGAACTGCGCACCGGACGTCGCACGTCACGGCGCTGGCAAAACGAAGGGCAGGCCGACGATCTGCCGTCGCGCCAGTTGCCCGCGCTCCCGCCGCCGCCCCCCCCCAAACGTTCGCTGGTTGATATGCTTTTTGGGCACGCCCCCTCCCTGCATAGTCACTCATGAAAGGCTCCTGTCTATGAAACGCCTGTTCACAATTGCACTTCTCGTCTTTGTTGGCTTTGCCGGCTGGCGGGCAGGCGGTATATTGAGCAGTGATGCAATGGGCATGGCCGTGGGCATCGTCTTTGGCGTGCTGGCCAGTCTGCCCGCGGCCCTGTTGATGCTGGCCGCGTCCCGGCGCACGGCTCCATCCCAAACGACGCGCCCCAACACCGCGCCAGAACAGATGCAGCGTTCACAACTGTCGGGGCAGCAGATGCCTGTGGTCCTACTGGCTCCCCCGGCCTGGCCCGGCCATGGCCTGCTGTCCACGCCGCAAACGCAGCAGTTCGCGGGTCATCCCGCGGGGGGCTGGCCCCAGCAACCGGCGCGGCCCGAACGTGCGTTCACAATTGTGGGCGAAGCGTCGGATTTTGCAGACGAATTCTGATCCGCTGATTCCCCCACGCCCCTGGGATTTTTCAACCGGACCCGCCGTTGGTCCCCCTTCCTGGCCTCCCCCGACGAGCCGTCTATCCGTGTGGATAGACGGCTCGTTTGTTTTGATCGGAGGGCTGTTTGATGGCACTCCGCTCCCTCTGCTACAATGGGTATTGGTTTTGCTTCCCGTTGACCAGCCCTGCACGCACCCTTCCCTTTGGAGCCGCCATGAATCTGCGTCGCCTCTCCTCCGTTTCGCTCGGCCACCTGGTCATCGATGTGCTCGGTTCGTCGGTGGCGATGATTTTGACCGCGCTGGCCGTCCCATTCGCGCTCAGCAACAGCGAAATTGGCCTGGGAGTGATGATATATCAGTTGGTTGGCTCGTTGACCCAGCCCTATTTTGGCTGGCTGGCTGATCGGCTGGGGGGGCGCTGGCTGGGCGCGCTTGGGCTGGCGTGGACCGCGGCGTTTTATTGGGCCGCCACTTTCGCCACTAGCTATGGGGGGCTGCTCCTGCTGATGTCCCTGGCCGCGCTGGGCAGTGCCGCGTTTCATCCCCAGGGCGCAATGAACGCCAGCGACGCGGGACGACGGCGGGCATCCAGCGCGACAGCCATCTTCTTCCTGCTTGGGCAGACTGGTTTGGCCCTGGGGCCGATGCTGGCCGGTGTGCTGTTGGAGAATTCGGGCCTGGCAGGTGTGCGGATTCTGGCGGGCGCAGCCGTGCCATTTGTCTTTCTCATGGCCTTTTGGCTTGGCAAGCCAGCCGATTTTGCCACCCACGCGGCTCCTTCTTCCCCGCCATCTACCGCCTCCGATTCCTCTTCGCCTGCCGCCTCCACACCGGCATCTGCTGGCTCCTCGCTACGCCGATCTGTCTTTGTGGCCTTTGTGCTGGTGGTGGCCCTGCGCGCGACCGCACAGTCGGGCTTTTATGGCCTGCTGCCCAAATTCCTGGCCGATCAGGGCTACACGCCCTCGGCCTACGGTCTGATGGTGGGCATCTTTAGCATTGCCCTGGCCTTGGGAACGCTGGGCGGCGGTCTTTTGGGTGATCGCTTTTCCCATCGCACGTTGCTCATCTGGGCCTGTCTGCTCAGCACGCCATTTGCCGTGTGGATGCTCAATAGCACAGGGCCAGCTTTTGTGGCTGCTTCCGCGCTGGCAGGTCTGCTGGTGGGTGTGCCCCACAGCATTCTGGTGGTGATGGCACAAAACCTGTTGCCCAAACGGCAGGGGTTGGCCAGTGGGTCTGTGCTGGGATTTATGTTTGCGGCAGGCGCAGCCGGCACTGGTCTGGCCGGCTGGGCAGCAGATTTTGTGGGGCTGCCCCTGGTTCTGCTGGTGATCGCGCTGTTGCCGCTGGGCGCGGGTCTGTCTGCCTTTTTTCTGGAAAGACCCCATCAATACGCATCGGCCGCGATGACCGCGTCTGTGCCGGGCGACTGAAGGCCGGGGCAGGCTGAAAAGAAAGTACAGCCTGTCGGACAGAATCTCCGAAAGTGCTGGGAGACTGAATGATTGCGCGTGGGACTGGGACAAAAAGACTGTGGATATTATTCAACGGTATAAGAGCGAACTGGCTTTGCCAATTATCTGGGAAGGCAGCCCGCCCCGGCAACGGGTGGGGCTGGCGCTGGGTGGCGGCGCGGCACGGGGCATCGCCCACGTTGGCGTGCTGGAAGTGCTGGAAGAGGAGAATATCCCCATCGACTGCATCGCAGGGACAAGCGCTGGCGCAATCGCGGGGGGGTTGTTTGCCGCGGGCATGAAACCAGCCGAAATGCGTAAGGCGGTGAAGAAGCTCACCTGGCTGGAGATCGCCAGTTTTGGCCTGCCAGTGATGGGTCTGTTCAATTTTGATCGGGCCACGGCCTGGATTGAAGAGTTGCTCACGGATCGACCGAAGACCTTCGAGGAATTGGCAATTCCCTTTGCGGCTGTGGCCGCGGATATTGTGCAAGGGGAGTTGGTGGCCATCAACCGAGGCAAGCTGTCGGCTGCCCTGCGGGCCAGTTCCAGCGTGCCGGGCATCTTTACCCCCACCCGGCTGGGAAAGCGTATGCTGGTAGATGGCGGAACCCTGAACAATCTGCCTGTGTCCGTGGCCCGCCGTCTGGGATCCGATTATGTCATTGCCGTGGACCTGCTGCCGCCCGGCACAGTGGGCGGCAAGGAACCGAGCAATGTGATGGAATTAACGGTCACTGCGCTTTATATGCTCATGCGTTCCACCCACAACGAGGGCGCGGCAGCGGATCGGGTGATTGTGCCCGACATCGGCCACCTGAGTCTCTTTGATTTGGGGAAATCCGAGGAACTGATCGAAGCAGGGCGTCAGGCTGCAATACTGGTTATTCCGAAGATCAAAAAAGATTTGGGAATGGGAGAACGAGAGATAGACTAAAGATAAATTGACAGCTTTTTACTACATACGTACAATGGGCAAAGTTGGCATTGCTGCTACATTCGATTTCTATATCCGCACATTCCCGGATTTGCGCAGGACAATGCCCTATTGTATTGTTGTACCGTTACTCTGTTCGTAGCCTGCCCCTCTGGTGGTCAGATGCTACGAGACCAAATGACCACTGCTCTATTTGAGCCACTGCTCTACCTGAGGAGGCTTTACAAAAATGACCCACGTAATTTTCGACCTGTGCATTCGCGATGGCGCTTGTGTGGAAGTGTGCCCGGTTGAATGCATTATTCCTGGCCAGCCCGAAGAGGAATGGCCCTGGTACTATATCGATCCGGACACATGCATCGACTGTGGTGCGTGTGTGCCTGAGTGTCCCACGGATGCTATTCTCCCCGAAGAGGACCTGCCGGAAGAATACGCCTACACAACAGAACTGAACGCAATGTTCTTCACCGAAGGCCCTGGCTACGGTGCCCTGGAAATGGGCGGCTAGACAGTCCATTCGGGAATGTCCAAGACCCCTGCTTCGGCAGGGGTTTTTCTTTGCCCCGAAGTTCCAGAAAATTTGACAAACCGGGTCTCTTCCGGGAAACTCGATCTGTTGGATTCGACCTAAAATCAGAAACGGAAGGAAGTGCGCGATGAGCAACGAAAAAAAGATGCTGTCACCGGATTGGGAAGCAGTGGAACGGGCGCTGGTAATAATGGCCCATCCAGACGATCCAGACTTTTCCTGCGCGGGTACGGCCATGCAGATGGCCCGTCAGGGGATTGAAGTGACGTATATGATTTTGACCAATGGGGATAAGGGCAACCACAACCCGCTGATCACCCGCAACCAATTGATTCTGATGCGCAAGGAAGAGCAACGGGCCGCGGCGGAACTGAGCGGGGTGAAGGATGTGATCTTTATGGATGAGGAGGACGGCTTTCTGCGTCCCATACCAGAACTCCGCAAACGGGTGACCCGGGAGATTCGCCGCATTCGCCCCCAACTGATCATCTGCCCCAGCCCGGAACGCTACTTTTCGGGCAATGGCTACATCAATCATCCGGATCACCGCAACGCAGGACTGGTGGCCCTGGAAGCTATCTTCCCCGCGGCCGACAATCCGATGTTCTATCCGGATATGGCGAACGAAGGCTATCGGCCCCACAAAATTGCCCAGCTCTATGTAACCGGCCACGACGACGTGGACGTGGAGATCGACGTGACGGCTGATATGGAGACAAAAATTGAGGCGATTCTGAGCCACAAGAGCCAGTTTGCCGAGCCAGAACAGATGCGGACCTGGCTGAAGGAGCGCTGGGGCGAGAAGCAGGAAGACGGGACTGTGCGCCATTTTGAACGCTTCCGGGGGCTGCGCTTCGATCGGCCCCGGGACCGATCAGCGGAAGAGGAAAAGAAGGAAGCAACGAAGTAGTTGTTGAAGGTGAAAAAGGAGAGGGGGGCGTCGAATTCGACGCCCCCCTCTCCTTTTTCTACATTTGTCAGCTGTCAGTTACCCGACACAAACTGCTGACTACTGCGCTTCAGACATCAATTCTGTCTGCGTTTCGTTGGCAAATTTGGTCAGACCGTCCAGCGTGGACTGCACATCTGCCCCCTGCATTATCGAGTTGAAAGCCTCTTCGGCTGCATCCCGCACGGCTGTGTAGGAGATCAACTGGGGTTCGTAGTAGCTGAAGGGCAACAACGCCGCGGCCTGTGCCCACTGGGGGTTCTCGTCGTAGTAGCCGGTCAGAAATTTTTCTGTGCTGGCACGTGTGGGGAAGTAGCCGCTGATCATATCCCACTGGGCCTGAATCTCAGGCGAAGTGAACCATTTGATGAAAATCCAGGCGGCCAACTGCTGTTCTGGTGTGGTGACAGCAATCATCACATCGCCACCGTAGACATTCTGCACAGGCTCGGCTGTGGTGTGGGGAATGGCTGTCACGCCCCACGCGTCCGGCTCGGTTCCGTTCTCAGTAGCAACGGTATTCACGTCGTTGGCATAGAAGGGAATGCCAGAACTGGAACCCATTGTGAAGATGGCCCGGCGACCGGCAAACTCAGGATTGGGGAAACCATCGGTGAATAAATAGGCGCAACCCTCAGCAGCCATATCCTTCAGGAAGGTCATCGCTTCTACTGTGGCCGGGCTGCTGTAGTTGTAGGTTGTGCCATCTTCAGTCAGCACATCACCGCCGAACGCATAGGTCCAGGCAGCCATGGCAGAGGCGTCGTCGCGCAGGATAAAACCACCCGTGCCATCGCCGTTGGCCGCGGCCGCGGCGCAGGCCATTTCCTTGAACTCATCCGGTGTGGTGGGCGGGCCAGCAAAGCCAAGCTCTTCCAGCCAGCTCTGGTTGTAGTAGAGCACTTCCATGGAACGGTTGGGCGGGAAGCCAAGCCGCTGGTTGTCGAACATCACATGCACGCTCTGGTCGAAAAAGCCGGAGAAGAAGTCGGCCCGTTCTTCCGCGGTCAAGCCCCAGGTGGCGTCGTCAACGTAGGTGTTCAGGTCCACCAGGCTCTCGTTAAGCTGGTAGAAGGCCTGATCGTTTTGGTAGCCTACAAGCAGGGCCGCGGGCAGTTCACCAGAGGCTGTGCTGGCATTCACTTTGTCGCGGATGTCGTTGTAGCTGCCCTGGTTCTGGGCATCCACCACAATACCGCACTCGTTCGTGTCGTTGAACTGCTGAACGAGGGGCAGCAATTTCTCCTCGCGGGAGCCGGAATGGTTGTGCCACCAGACTACTGTCTGGCCGCGGGGGTCCACACCAGCCAGGGGGCCATCGGTGGCGGGGCCACAGACTTCAGGTTCGGTGGCTGCCGGTGCTTCGGTCGCAGCCGGTGCTGCTTCGGCTGCCGGGGCCGCGGTCGGCTCGGCTGCCGGTGCTTCGGCTGCGGGGGCTGGGGCTGGACACGCGGCCAAAACCAGCGCGGCCATCACCAGCACAGCAAGAAACGAAAGACGTTTCAGATTCATACGGGTTTTCTCCTTCGGAAATGTGTAGAAATAACGTTGTAACACACAGGAATAGAATGCAAGCAAAAGGATAAAGTAATTGGTTGGTTGATTGACAATGGCGCTTCCAATCAGCCAACCAACTATTCAACCAATCTTACCCCTTCAACCCCGTCGTGGCAATCCCATCGATAAACTGCTGTTGGGTGAAGAAGTAAAGCATGATAATCGGCAACATTGTAATCACAGCACCGGCCATCTGCAAGTGGAATTGCGAACCGGCCTCGTCGAGAAAAGCCAGCAGTCCATAGGAAATGGGCCGCCAGTCGGGCGTGGTTGTGACCAGAATCGGCCAGGCCAGAGAATTCCACGAACCGACAAAGCCAAAGAGCACCAGCGTCATCACCGCCGCTTTGGAGAGAGGAATGACAACGGTGGACAGGTAGCGCAAATGGCCCGCGCCGTCAATCTGGGCCGAATCCCATAGCTCACGGGGAATCTGCGCGAAGAATTGGCGCAGCAGAAAAATGCCAAAGGCGCTGGACATAAATGGAATTGTAAGTGCAGGCCAGTTGTTCATCCACGGAATCGGGCTGATGCGTCCCAGCCAGGAGACAGTGATAAAGTTGGGAACCCAAATGATGGCTTCGGGCAGCATCAGTGTGGAGAGCAACAGGGCAAAAAGAAAGTTCTTGCCGGGGAATTCCATCTGGGCGAAGGCGTAGGCCGCCAGTGAACAAAAGATCACTTCACCAGAGAGGGTGATGAGTGTGATTTTGACGCTGTTCATAAAATAGCGGGAGAACTGGGCATCGTTCCAGGCCTGGGCGTAGTTGCCCCACTGCAATTTGTCCGGATCAAAGCCATTGCCAGCCAGTTGCCCCGGGTAAAATGCGCCGCCGGTGGCTTCGGTCAAATTCATGAGCGAGACGCTGACAGTGTAGAGGAACGGGAAGATGGCTACGGCCGCTCCCACAATCAAAACCGTATAGATGAGCACCCGCCCGATGTCGAAGCGGCGCGCGTCCGGATGAATATTGTCCGGGTGAACAGTATCTGTGACAGTAGCAGCAGTTATTGCTTTAGCCATAGAAAACTCTCCGGCTGGCGATTCGGTTGTTAATCGCTGTAACCCCCAGAATAATAATCAGCAGCAAAATCGCCAGGGCCGACGCATAGCCATAGCGGGTGTCCCGCTTGAATGCCTGAAAAATGACAATACTGGCTGTGTCTGCCGTGCCCAGGGCAGCCCCTTGGCGCAGGACGTAGATGTGGTTGAAGGCTTTGAATGTGCCAATGACTGCATAGAGGCTGAGAAAATAGAGCGTGGGGGAAAGCAGCGGCAGGGTCACGTGGCGGAACTGTGCCCACGTGCCTGCCCCGTCAATCGCGGCGACCTCGTACAGTTCCTTGGGAATGCTGCCCAGCCCGGCCAGAAAGACGACTGTGTCAAAACCCACAAAAGTCCAGATGCCGTAGATCATAATCACAACCAGAGCCAAACTTGGCCCGGAAATCGCCATAGAAACCGACTGGTCTACATTGGCAAGGATGCGGAAGATGCCGTTGGGTTCGTTCAGCCAGGCCAGGGAATTGAAACCAAACAGGGCAAGCAAACTGTTGACTGGCGCGTTGGGCTTGCCTGAAAAGAGGATACGGAAGACAGCCGCTGTGCCCACAAAGGGGGCAATGTAGGGTAAAAAGTAAACCATCCGAAAGAAGGACTGCCCCCGGATTTTCTGAAAGAGCAAGACCGAAAGGACCAGCGACACGCCCAATTGGATAGGCACTGTGCCGATCACATAATAGACAGTCGCCCGCAAGCCCTGCCACCAATTCTTGTCACCAGAGGCAACCACCCGGGGCAATTCGCCGATCAGCACCCAACCGCCCACCATCAGCATAGCTGCACCGCCCAGCCGGAAGACCAGCCCCATATTCGAGGCTTGTTCGTCCGCGCTCTCCCACAGCCACCAGGCCGCCAACAGCAGCAGAAAACCGGCACTGATAGTCACAACCTGGGACCAAATGTCCAGCCCTTCGCCCGCTTCCAACGCGGTGGCATAGGCCAGATTGACCTGGTCCCACGTAAACCAGCCCAACACGACCGCGCCGATGCTCAACAATGTGGCGGAGAAAAATTGCCCAAAATAGATGCGGGGCAGGGCACGCCGTCGGGTTGCCGCGCGGTTGACAACAATCGCAGCAATTGCACCGGCCAACAGCAGCAATACACTGGCCCAAAAAGATTGCTGCACAACGGACAGCAGCCAGGCGTCCTTCACCGCTGCCGCGAAATTTTCCGGGGTATTGGCTGCGCCCCGCAGTTTGGTGGGAATGAGAAGCAGTTCGGGCAGGAGCAAAAAGACGAAACGGGTAAAGATAGCAACACTCACCGCCACCAGCCCACCGGGGACCAGCCAGGGCCAGGGACGGGAATCATACGCCCGTTTCTCCTGCAGAACCCCCCATACCCCGCGCACGGCAAAGACGGCAAAAGCCGCCGCGATCCAGAAGCCGAGGACGTAGGCCAAATTGTCAATGGCTTTGAAATAATTGCCCAGCCCGTCGGGCGTCCCGACGACTTTGTTCAGTCCGCGCAGGGTGCTTTCATAGACGGCAAAGGCCAGAGGAAAGAGGCCAAAAAGGCCGATAATGACGATAGAAGGAATCAGAAAGGCATAGGCCAATCCAGCTTCGCGCAGCCGACGTATCTGTCGTCCGCTGAGCCAGCGCCTGCGGGACAACAGACCGGGCTGGGTCGCTGCAATTGATTTCTGGCTGGTGAGGGGGGTTTCCACGGGATGTCTGTCTCTCGTTACGTTACTTATGTACGACACCAGAATGTCACGATACCAGCGGCTTTGGGAAAAGAGATTGTTGCCTCTCCTCCGGTCCAACCTTCTTGCCCGCTAGTATACCACAAGCCAGCGCAGGGCACACAAGAGCGAGGAGAAATGGAAAGCAATTGAATTTTACAAGGAATAGCTGGGTCTGCGAGGCGTATGGAAACCACAACGGCGTGACTCCTGCAAAGTTTCAATTAACATTAATTTCAATTAACATTAATATTGGCGAGACACGTCTCCACCTGGGCTGTCAATTCGGCCAGCCCGCCCCGGTTGTCTATCACCAGATGCGCCTCTGTCATCGGTTCAAAAATGGCTTTCATCTCCAGATAGACGCGAAAATCCGCGTCGGAAATGTCATTTGTGCGCTGGGCAATGCGTTCCCGCACGATCTCCTCCGGCGCGGTAACCCGCAGCAGATGCCAGGGAACACCCATGCGCTGGGCAATGGCCGCGGCTTGCTCCCGACTGGCGTGGGAATAGAAGGTGGCATCCATCACCACCACCCGGCCCGCGGCCAGGCCCGCCTCGGCCTGCCGATAGAACTCAGCATAGGTGCGAATGCTCTCCTCGTCGCTATAATCGGGCGCGGCAAAAAGCGCCTTGCGGATGGCATCTGTGCGCAGAAGCAGGCCCTTCGTCCTCTCGATTATCAGATGGGCAACTACGGATTTTCCACAGCCGGGCAGACCGGCCACACAGATCAGTTGCTTTGTCATCCTCATCTCCCAATTCAATTATCCATTCGGTCCGTCTGATGGTATGATAGCAGCCGCGCGTACAAAGCCTATTGTAACCCGAATTCTCCCCTATTTTCATCAACGGAAAACCTGTGTGACTTCATCAGCCCATCTCCCGACTCTTGCCGTCCTCATCTCCGGCAGCGGCTCCAATTTGCAGGCGATTATCGACGCCGTTGACAGTGGCCGACTGGCGGCTCGCATCGCCGTCGTCGCCTCCAACCGCAAAGCCGCCTACGGGTTGGAACGGGCCGAAGCCGCGGGCATCCCGACCCGCTATCACCCGCTCAAACCCTACCGGGACGCTGGCAAGGATCGGAACCAATACGACGCTGACCTGGCCGCGCTTCTGGCTGAATACGCGCCCGATTGGGTTGTCCTGGCCGGGTGGATGCACATCTTCAGCCACGCCTTTCTGCAACACTATCCCAACCGCATCGTCAACCTGCACCCGGCCCTGCCCGGCCAGTTTCCCGGCGCGCACGCCATCGATGACGCCCTGGCCGCGTTCCAGCGGGGCGAAGTGGACCACACGGGTGTGATGGTCCATCTGGTCCCCGACGAACGGGTGGACGAGGGGCCGGTGTTGGCAACCCGCGCCGTTCCCATTCTTCCAGGCGACACCCACGACACACTGGCCGCCCGCATCCACGCCACCGAACACGATCTGCTGGTGGAAACCCTTTCGCAACTGGTCAGGAGCAGTGTATCGAAAGAATAGAACGCAGATGACACGGAACAGGCGGATAGAAGCGGATATAGTTTGCACGATTCCCATCACAGAAAATCCGCTTGCATCCGCCAAACCAGCGTCATCCGCGTTCTATTCCTATTCAGTGTTCATGCCCGGTGGGACACAACCAGCAATGACAATAGGGACGCAGATTACGCAGATTAAATCCGTGTTTATCAGTGTTCATCAGTGGCTATTTTCAGGTTAGGAGACTCTCATGCGACTCGGACTCAACGCCGGTTATTCCGGCTCTACGATTGATCTGCCTCTGGAACTAATCCAGGAAGCGGATCGGCTGGGCTACTACGCCATCTGGACCGCGGAAGCCTACGGCTCGGACGCGGTGACACCCCTGGCCTGGATCGGCGCGCGCACAGAGCGCATCCATTTGGGCACAGCGATTCTGCAGATGCCCGCGCGCACGCCAGCGATGACCGCGATGACCGCGATTACTCTCGACCAGCTCTCCGGCGGACGGATGCTGCTGGGGCTGGGCGTCTCCGGCCCACAGGTGGTGGAAGGCTGGCACGGACAGCCCTATGCCAAGCCGTTGGGCCGCACCCGGGAATATGTGGAGATTGTGCGTGCAATTCTGGCACGGGAGAAGCCGCTGGTCCATCAGGGCGAACACTACCGTATTCCCTACAGCGGTCCCGGTTCCGTCGGCCTGGGCAAACCCCTGAAAAGTATCATCCACGGACGTGCGGATATGCCGATTTATCTGGCCGCCATCGGTCCCAAAAATGTGGAACTGGCCGCGGAGATTGCCGACGGTTGGCTGCCCATCTTCTTTGCGCCCGAACACTACGCCGAAAACTTTTCCGAAGCGGTGGAGGCTGGCTTTGCCGCCGCGGGTGGGGAGAAGAGCACCGCCACCTTCGACATTGCACCCACCGTGCCTGTGATTGTGGGCGGCGATCTGCCCAACTGCTGGATGCAGGTCAAGCCCTTCCTGGCTCTCTACATCGGCGGAATGGGGGCCAAAAGCAAGAATTTCTACTACAATCTGGCCTGCCGCTATGGCTACGAAGAGGCCGCGGACGCCATCCAGGCAGCCTATCTGACCGGCGACAAAGTGGCCGCGATGTTCGCCGTGCCCGATGAACTGGTGGACGCGGTGACCCTTTGCGGCCCGCGGGAAAGGATTGCCGACCGTCTGCAACTCTGGCAGAATAGCCCCATCACAACACTGAACATCAACGCCGACAGCATCGAAACTGTACGAATGATGGCGGAGTTGGTGTTATGAGAGATTGGAGATTGAGAGATTGAGAGATTGTATCTGTCGCGCCAATCCTCAATCTCTCAATCTCCAATCTCCCAATCTCTTCCTCACCAGTGAGACTCCCCAATGACACCTAATCCGCCCACCCTCGTTTCCCTCGCACCCGACATCCACCGGCTGCGTCTGCCCCTGCCCTTTGCCCTGGATCACGTGAATTGTTATCTGATCCGTGGCGAAGGTGGCTGGACGCTGCTGGACACAGGGTTGCACACGCCAGAGGGTTGGCAATGCTGGCTGGCCGCGTTTGACGCGCTGGGCATCACACCCGACGCTGTGGAACAGATCGTCCTCACCCACGTCCACCCGGACCACTACGGGATGGCCGGCACATTGCAGGCGTGGACGGACAACGCCGCACCGGTGCGAATGTCCACAGCCACAGTCGAGGCGGCAGAGGCCATCTGGCGTTCACCCGCCGAAGCCTGGCTGGACGAGACCAGCGCCTATCTGCACCGCAACGGGCTGTCCGAATCGTTTTTGGCGAGTGTGCTGCAAAGCATGCGGGAAATGCGGGCCGCGGTGCGCCCTCACCCGGCGCGGGTGGAGACTTTCGCTCCGGGCGATGGGGTGAGGCTAGGCAACCGCCGGGTGCAGACTATCTCGGCCCAGGGCCACGCCGACGACCAGGCGGTTTTCTATGACGCGGCCGACCGGCTCATCTTCTGCGGGGATCAGGTGTTGCAGCGCATCACACCCAATGTGGGAAGCTGGCCGACCACACCGGCCAACCCGCTGGGCCGTTTCCTCACCGACTTAAGCCGTCTGCGCGAATTGGATGTGCGTCTGGCTCTGCCCGGCCACCGCCAGGAGATCAGCGACTTTGCCGGACGCATCGACGAACTGCTGGCCCACCACAAAAAGCGGCTGGCAACAATTCAGGAAGCCCTCCCCGGCGCGGGCGCTACAACACTCGAAATCACCCGCCGGGTCTTCCCTGTGGACAAATTCAACACCCACGAAGTCCGCTTTGCCGTGGCCGAGACTCTGGCCCATCTGGAGTATCTGCTCGAAACCGGCCAGGCCAGCCGGGAGGAGAATGGCGCGGGCGTGTGGATGTTCCGTCGTTAGCTTCGATGAATAGCTTTCTCACCCCATCCCGCCGCGTGGTATACTTCCTCTGCGAAATCTGTATAAATCGATTCCATCTGTATCATCCGTGTCCTTCCTTTAATTATGGCCGAACGCAGCCGCACCTATCGCACCCAGGCAGTTGTCCTGCGCCGCCGGGACTACGCCGACGCCGACCGCATTTTGACGGTCTATACCCCGCGCCTGGGCAAAGTGGAACTGATCGCCAAAGGTGCGCGCAAAACCACCAGCCGCAAAGCCGGTCATCTGGAGCTTTTCAGCCACGCCAGTCTGCTGGTGGCCCAGGCCCGCACCTGGGGTATCGTCACCGAAGCGACGACAGTCGAGAGCTTTCTCCTTCTGCGCAGCGATCTGGACCGCATCGGCTGGGCGGGCTATGCCTGCGAATTGGTGGATGCTTTTGGCAGCGCGGAGGACGAAAACCAGCAGTTGTGGGAGATGCTGCTCTTTGCTCTGCGCGTGCTGGACAGCGGCGAAGAGCAGATCGATCTCTTCCTGCGTTGGTTCGAACTGCACCTGCTCAGTCTGGTCGGCTTTCAGCCGGAACTCTTCAATTGCCTGGCCTGTGGGGATAAATTGCAGGCCGTGACCAATTATCTGAGTCTGGCCGCGGGTGGTGTCTACTGTCCCCGCTGTGGCGAGGCAGCCGGCGGCACAGAGCCGATTGAGCCGGGACTGCTCAAAGTGCTGCGCCACATCCAGCGCAGTTCGTGGACGGACGTGCGCGGGGTACAACTGCGCCCCCAGACGCTCCAGACAGTGGAAAACCTTCTCTATCGCTATCTGGTGCTGGTGCTGGAACGCCAGTTGCGCTCGGTGGATTTTGTGCGCCGTCTGCGCTCCGCACGCGCCCATCCGTAGGCGCGGCTTGTAGCCGCACCTACCCTTCCCCAATGATTTTCTTGATCCACAAGAAACCGCATCTACAGAATTTTCAAACCGCCATGCGCATCCGCGACTATCAAAATTGGGTGAAAGAGTGGGACAAGGCCCGCACCTGGGACCGGGTGCTGGTGAGCCATACCCTTCTGCACGCGCTGGAAGAACTGGGCGAAGTGAGCAAACTGGTGCAGATGCTGGAAGGCTACCGTCCCCTCGACCCGCCGAATGAAGACGCCGTGCGCGATCTGCTGGCCCTGGAGCTGAGCGATCTGCAAGTGATGCTCTTCAAAATCGCCTACCAGTGCGGGATCGATATGGAAGACGCCCTGCGCCGGGGACAGGCCAAAGCCGACGCCCGCTTCCCAGACCCGTCGACAGGTCTGGCCGCGCAGCGAATTTATCGAGAACGATTGGGTGAGCGGGTGGCTGCCCTGGACACACCACTGGACGAGAAATGAGACTGACACCCCTGGCCCGCTTTGCGGCATCCATTTTGTTGGTTGTTCTGCTTTACGGATTGTTATTGCTGCGTGTCCCGCTGGCGGTAGAGATGGGTTGGGATGTACGGATGGCGTGGCTGGGGCAAAACAGGCTGCTGTGGATGCTGGGCGGCTGGCTGACTCTGGCGGGGGTCTTTGGCTGGATGGCCTTTCTGGTGGCGCTGATGCACGTCTATTCACCGGCTATGCGCGTGGCCACAATGCTGCAAAGTGGGCTGATGCTGCTCTCCGCTGGCCTGCTCATTCCCGGGGTGATAGTCTGGATGGCGCTGCTGCCAAGCGCGGCGGATGGGGAATGGGCCGCTTTCATCGACCGGCTGGCCTTGGCCTTTCTGGGCGGCGGACTTTTTATGGCGGGGACGACCACTGCCTGGATTACACTCGACCTGGCCCTGTTGCAGAAATTGCCCTGGCTCTGGCTGCTCCCAGGCACAATTGCGGCGGCCCTGTGGCTTCCCTCCCCTTTTCTGCTGCCCACGGCTTTGCCCGCGCTGATCGGTCTGGCCCTCCTCGTCGGTTGGTTCGGCTTCTGGGCCACCCGGCGCACGCTCCCCCCCGTCTACCAGGAACTCTCCAGCGATCTGCTGCAAAGTATCCGAAACCGTCAGTAAAGTAGCAATCACAAAGAGACGAAGGCACAAAGAATTTCTCTGAATGTTCTCTGCGCCCCTTCGATAGGCTCAGGACACCGCTTTGCCTCTCTGCGTCTTTGCGTTAAATTCTTTCTCCCACCAGAAACTCGGCAATCCGCGCCCGCAGCCGGGTGGCAATGCCGGGTCGTCCTGCATAGCTGCTGATGGCGATGACCGCTTCGTCGGTGCGGTGGACAGCCGGCGCGTGAAAGTTGCCCTCAGTGGGCGCATCCGCCACATTGACCAGCAGGCCGCGGCTCAATGCCTCGTCTGTCGCCGCCCGATTCACCGCCCGCACATTCGTCGCCACAAAGACAATCCCGGCCCCAGCCAGATCGCCCGCCTGGTATTCTTTTTGTATCCACTCGATTTGGCCGCTTTCTGCCCAGGCAGCCAGGGCGGGCGTGGATGCAGGCGCAATCAGCCGTATCCGCGCGTTGGCGGCCAGCAGACCGCGGACTTTGCGTTCGCCGACAATCCCGCCGCCCACAACGACGGCAAGCGCGCTTTCCAGATGGATAAGTGTAATCGGATAGCGACTCGGCGTAGGCATCAACAAATCCATTGAGATACGGAAACGTCATCGGAAGGACACTGTCTCATCCCTGTGCTACAGCCACCCCGGCAAGCAGGGGAACCGGCTCGTCGTCCACCAGTCCGCCGGATAAACCATTGGGGACGAACCAGTCCAATTGGTCGTGGAACGCGGCCACTTCGCCGATGACAATGACGGCAGGGGATTCAATCTGTGCGGTTGCGATGGCGGTGGGGAGTTCAGCCAATGTGGCGCGCACGCTGCGCTGCTGGTCAGTCGTGCCCTGGCTGATGGCGATGGCAGGTGTCTGCCCATCCCGTCCCGCGGCGATGAGAGACTGGGCAATGCTGGCGATCTGCCCCACCCCCATCAGCACCACCAGTGTGGGAATGCGGGCCAGGGCATCCCAGTCGGTCTGGCTGCTGGCTTTGCCCGCGGCCTCGTGGCCGGTGATAACAGCAAAGCTGGTGGCGACGTTGCGCTGGGTGACAGGCACACCCGCATAGGCAGGCACAGCCAGCGCCGAGGAGATGCCCGGCACAATTTCATAGGCCAATCCACTCTGGCGCAGGGCCAACGCCTCTTCTCCCCCCCGGCCAAAGACAAAGGGATCGCCCCCCTTCAACCGTACCACCTGCTGCCCGGCCTGCACCCGCTCCACCAACAGTTGGTTGATCTCCTCCTGGCGCAGGGTGTGGTGATCGGGGCGTTTGCCCGCAAAGATCAGCTCCGCGTCCGGCCGTGCCTCGTCCAGCAGTTCCCGGCCGATCAGCCGGTCGTAGATTATCACATCCGCGGCCTGCAAAGCCCGCAGCCCAGCCACAGTAATCAGATCCGCCCGGCCCGGCCCCGCGCCCACCAGCCACGCTTTGCCAACACCGGTCGGCCTTGCCGCATGATTTGCCACAATCCAATCCCCAATCTCAAATCGCTTCATTTTTCACCCTTTCGGCAATCAGCACTGCCAGACGCAAATCGTAGCCCAGTTCTGCCGCTTCAGCGATTTCCAGCCCCGGATGGCGCTGGCGGCTCTCGGCCAACAGGCGGGGCAGATCGTCCTGGACGTGGCGGCCTTTGTGGAGAAAATAGGGCAGGGCCACAAGGCGGGACGCGCCGTTTTCCACCAGATAGTCAATCGCGTCGGGAATGGACGGCTCGTTGCAGTCGAGATAGCTGACCACCACCCGACAGTAATCGCTGGCGACGCCCAGCCGTCCGACGATCCGTTCCAGAGGCGCGTTGGCCGGCGCGTTGGGTGTGCCGTGGGCCATCAAGAGCAGCCCGGCCTGTTTGCGTGCCTGGCCCAGGCTGGGGTCCACCGCCCGCACCCGGTCCAGAGCAATAGCAGCCATCAGCCGGTGATCGCCAAAGCTGCGCCCGCTGACAAAGCGTACCCTCGGCCAGCGAGCCGCGTATTGGGCAATCTCTTGGGCCAGATCGTTCTGCACATAGACGCCGTCGATCAGAAAATAGGGCTGGACAAAGAGCCAGTCCACGCCCAGACCGACGCATTTTTCAATGGTTTCGGCCAGTGTGGGGCGGCTGTAGTTGAGAAAGCCAGCCTCCACCACCGGGGCCACCCCCTGCTCGCGCAGGCGCGCGGCCAGGCGGATCATTGCCGCGCCACTGGCATTTTTGATGCTGCCGTGACCGATGAGTACAATGCCCTTCATTTTCACACCTTTCCGTCACACTATTTTGCGGTTACACAGCCTTGCCTTCTGCCCAGTGCAATCCACACTCCGTCTTTGCCAGGCCAGCCCAGCGCCCGGCGCGCAGATCATCGCCGGCTTTCACAGGCCGGGTGCAGGGCCAGCAGCCAATGCTGGGATAGTTGCGGTCGTGGAGTTCATTGTAGGGCAGGTTGTGTTGTCGAACGTAATCCCAGACATCTCCTTCGCTCCAGCGGGCCAGGGGTGCGATTTTGGCAACGCCGTGGCGGCCATTCCAGCGCAGAATAGGGGTCTGGCCGCGGGTGGGTGATTGGTCCCGGCGCAGCGCGCTGACCCAGGCTGTGCTGTCGCGCAGGGCTGCTTCCATCGGCTGAATTTTGCGAATCTGGCAGCAAAGGTCCGGGTCCTGGGCATAGAGCGTGGGGCCGTGGGTGGCTTCGTGCGCCGGCATCGTCTGCTCTGGCGTCACCCGCCGCAGGGGGCGACCATAGCGCTCTTGTGTGCGCTGGATCAGGTCTAGGGTTTCCGGGAAAAAATAGCCTGTGTCCACATAAAAGATGTCGATGTCCGGGTCAATGCCCAGGGCGATGTCGATGAGTGCCATACCGCTGGCCCCAAAAGCGGTGCCAATCGACAGCCCTGACCCAAAGTCGGCGATGGCCCAGGCCAGAATATCCTCGGCAGGCGCGCGCTCGAAACGACGGCTGAGTCGGGTGAAAAAGGCGTGCTGCCAGGCATCAAAGGCTTCGGCCTGGGGAAGAAGTGCGCTGGAAATGCTCATTGTGGTTGTCTCCTCGGCTGTGCTATAGGATAGCAACCCGCTTCCACAGGGCTGCTATCCCGGAACAAACGCCAATGCCAATCCCAGGCCAGAAGCGGCGCGTGCAGGGAAAAACGCGCTCGACAGGATACCCTGACAGAGGCATCGCACAACAGCAGGCGGATCAGCAGGCAGTTTCGGTTGTGGACAGACGGCGGACACTCAGCGAATCAACGATTCAGCCAAAAATATCTGGCAGAGTTAATTCGACAAACATCTGCCGTGCAACAAACAATTGGGTCGTATGAATTGGAAAAGCGAGTGGAAGCTTTAACAGCAACAACAGGGGCAACAACAGGAGGTACGGGAAGAGACAGAAGAGGCAATGGGGGAAACCAGGCGGCAAGGCAGCATTGAACGGGAAAAATGATAGGAGGCGCGTCGCAAATTCTCTGGTATTTTCATCTTGTCCTCACCTGCGAATACAGCGTGTCGTCACAGCAAAAAAGAACGCCCTCGGCACAAAGCCGGGCGTCCCTGCCACAGCGATCTATGTGGTTGGCACTGATTATAGGCAGAGTGGCTCCGGTTGTCAAACAGCCAATTGCGTTTTGGGTGCGTTCCAGGAATGGATAGAAGATAAGGGACGGCAAAAGAAAAAGGAGAGGCAAAACAAGAAAGTAAGCAGACAAAAAAGAAGAGCGGGAAGAATTAGGGAAGGCAGGGGAAGGGATGTATGCGCGGCTGCGGGAGTGGAGAGAAGCACACCCAAAGGCAAAGTTCGACGAGATAGCCAAGGAGGTGGGGGAAGAACGCAAACGGCTGAAGGGAGGGCTGTTGTCGGAGATGGCAGTTACCGACGAAGGGACGCAGCAGGTAGACGCTGCACGTATCCGGAGTCCAGCAGGGATGGGGACTGATGGCTTTGCATGGAATATCCTTTGCCTGTCCATCAGGCTATTTCGTATGGCTGGGGTTCCAATGATTAGCCTCCTGCGTCAAGCCCATACCCCATCTCGCGCAGGGCATTGCGAAAGGCAGTCTCCCGGCTGGCCGGAATGATGAGGGTTCTGTCGTCCAACTGCCGGGCGATTTTGCCCGCCTTGGGGTCGGCCAAGACCTGCTGGGTCAATTCAGCCGAGCGCACTTGAATGGTCAACGATTTTGTAGCGATACGCAGGGCTTTGCTGTCAGCTTCGGTTTTGTCCAGCAGAGCGATTATCTCGACCGGAATATCCCCCCGATTGTTATGGCGCAGGAAACTGCGCTGAATCTCCAGGTCGGCGCTGCTCTCAAGAACAGCCAGCAGTTTGGGCACAGACAGACGATATCCGTCCCCCTCACGCTCTGTTATCTGGTCCAACTGGGCCTGCAGGGCGGCGCTCACTTCATCCGGCTGCAACAGCGCAATAGAGCCATCAGGAGCAATAGAGAAGAGCGCACTCGCCGACGGCTGACTGGATTCATAGCCATCGGCCTGGCCGAAAAGATAGGCACCCAGCGGGTTGATGCGGAAATAGAGCAGACCGTCGTAGCGGCTGTAAATCAACTCGTCATAATTGTAGGCTTGACCGGGAAAGATCTCGTATTCCGGGTAGGTGTATACAATGTCGATGGCCCCGATGGCCGCCAGATATTCCATCAAAATTGTGTTGATGTAGAGACCCGTGGTCAACAGCCACTGATTTTCCGCCGAGGCCCAAGACTCATACCAGCGCTGACTGCCCCGATAGCCCACATAGAGTTTGTCCGTCCCATTTTCCAGGTCGAAATCGAAGTGCCAGACGCGGATGGCCCGGTAGAAGTCGGCGATGGAAATCCAGACGCCGGTCGGACACCAGGAGAGGGCCTCCATAATTTTCTCCCGCCGGCTGGCCGGTGAGGTCAATCGTATGCCTCGCGAACGCAGACCGCGGATGGCCTGGATGCGGTCGATTTCATCGTACGTTCCCTTTTCCGCCCAGCTTTCAAAGGCTTCCAGGAGCAGATGCGCGTCATTCGTAGCCAGGAATGTATTTGCCAACTCGTCCAGCGTGCCTTTGTAGGTGGTCAACCCGGACTGATCACAGAAGACGGTCAAGCCGTAGGGGAGTATGGCTTCCTCTGCCTTCTCCACATCGGAAAATAAGTCGCCCTGTTGCAGACCAGCCACCAGCGTTTTCACACTTTTCGGTGTCAAACGGTGGGAAGAGGAACTCAGCTTAAGCGTTCCCTGACTCAACAGTGTGAGATAGAGGGTCAGATCGTGGAGACCGGCTATCTCCCGCTCGGCTACGAAGATTTCTATGGCCTCGCCGGATTCATCTACCACATCAGGCACAGTCTGGCTGCCGGTCAACTGAAAGCGCTCTGGCGCAGGCACGATGGGGGCCAACAGCGCCATCACCTCCGCGGGGATTTCGTTGCCGTGGATGAAGAGGTCCAGCATAATCGGCTCTCGATGATAGGACCAGCGGTCGCTCTGGGGGCGTTCGGGCAGAGAGCCGTACTGGGCGACGAAGGCTGTGCTGTTGAAGATGCCGTCGTTGTGATAGGCCGCGGCCACGGCCTTGCGCGAAAGGTCGTCCATCTGCGCCCACAGCCGCCGTAGCTGCACCGGATCGGTGAGGGTCTCCACCAGATGATTAGCCCGGTCGGCTTTGCGAGTCAGGGAGCTGGGGCCGTCGCACAGCCTCATATAATCCTTCAGTTGGTCGCTCTTAAGATTGTCAAAAATATCGTATAAACTCATTCTGCATCCTCGCTTGACGCCTGGGCTTCTTGCGTTTGAAAGGCGGCCAACAATGCCTGCTGGGTGGCTGTCTCATACAGACTCCCCAATACAGATTCCAGATTCTGCTCCACAAAAATGGGCTGACCCAGACGGCGCAGAACCGGCAGGGGGGTGGTCGGCTGGCGGATGGCCGTGGGGAAGTGGTCCAGTGGCGCGCCCAGCCGCCAGAAATTGTCCAGCGATTCTTCCAGAGGAGCGACCTGTTCCCCGGTGACGTAGGCTTCCGGCTCTTCCGCCAGCAGGGTCGGCTCGGTGCGCCGGGCGCGCAGCGCGTCGAAAAGGCGTTCCTGCTCCATACCCCGCAGCCGAAAGAGCAGAAAGGGGTCTTCGTCGAACTGTTCGCCCAGAATGTAGTGGGCGGCAGCCACGTGCTTGCAGGGGTTGGCCCAGTCCGGGCAGGAGCAGTCGGTCTCCAAATCCGCGGCCTTGTCCGGGAAGAGGCTCACCCCGGCCTGGGCGAAGGCTTCTTCGATGTCCTGGGGCATCTCCCCGGCCAGAAGCTGAGCGGTGAAGAGGGCCTGCTCGCTCAGCTTTTCGATGACTGCCTCCCACTCGGCGGCGGTCAGGGGTTGCAGGCGGATGCGGATTTTGTAGGGCGTGGCCCTGGACCCCTGCACCCGGGACTGGATGGCCCCCGCCTTTTCCTCAATCGAGAGCACCTGCCCCTTGCGCGCGTAGCTGCGTCCCCGGCGCAGGCGACCGGCGTCGGTGATGCGCTCCAGCGCCTGAATCCAGCGCTGTGCCCACCAGTTCTCGGCAAAGTCGCCCCGCTTGCTGCGGGCTTTGATGCCACTCTCCGTCTCAATCGGTCGGGTCGGTTTGGGATACCAGCTCATTCCACCATCTCCCGTTGCAGATGCACCAGTTCCCGCAGTTCCGACGTGGAGAGTTCGGTCAGCCAGTTTTCGCCGCCGCCCACAATGGCCTGGGCCAGTGCCTTCTTCTGTTCAATCATGGCGTCGATCTTCTCTTCCAGGGTGCCCACACAGACAAATTTGTGCACCTGCACATTCTGCTTCTGGCCGATGCGGAAGGCCCGGTCCGTGGCCTGATCCTCCACCGCCGGATTCCACCAGCGATCGTAGTGGAAGACGTGGCTGGCCCGGGTCAGGTTCAGCCCGGTGCCGCCCGCCTTCAACGAGAGGACGAAAATAGGCGGCCCGTCGCCCTCGGCCTGGAAACGCTCCACCATCTCGTTGCGCTTGCGGGCCGGTGTGCCGCCGTGCAGGAATAGCACGGGGCGCCCAAAGTGGGCCTGTAGATAGCTCTGCAAGAAGCCGCCCATCTCGGAAAACTGGGAAAAGATGAGCGCCCGGTCGCCAGCGGCCAGCAGCTCCTCCACCAGCTCGACCAGACGCACCAGCTTGCCGCTGCGGGCGGCGGCGTCGGTGGCGGCGCGCCCGTCCTCCATCTGGTGCAAAAACTGGGCCGGGTGGTTGCAAATCTGCTTGAGTTTCATCAGCAGGGAGAGAACCATCCCCCGGCGCTGCATATCTTCCTCCGCGCTTTCGATGGCTTTCAAGGAATCCTGCACCACAGCCTCGTAAAGGGTGGCCTGCTCCGGGGAGAGATAGCAGTAGGCTTTGCTCTCCTGCTTCTCCGGCAGGTCCTGAATGACGGTGGGGTCGCTCTTGACCCGGCGCAGGATAAAGGGCGAAACCAGACGGCGCAGGCGATTGGCCGCGTCCGCGTCGTCGTAGCGTTCGATGGGCAGGGCAAAGCGCTCGCGGAAGCGCTGGCGACTGCCCAGAAAACCGGGGTTGAGAAAGTGCATAATCGACCAGAGTTCGCTGAGCCGGTTTTCTACGGGCGTGCCGGTCAGGGCCATGCGGAAGGTGG
Source organism: Caldilineaceae bacterium (assembly GCA_019637685.1). Lineage (GTDB taxonomy): Bacteria > Chloroflexota > Anaerolineae > Caldilineales > Caldilineaceae > JACQGT01. The sequence continues at coordinate 30,517 of JAHBVF010000042.1, forward strand.
CGGGCAGTTGGCGGATGACACGCGCCTGCTGGGTCTGGGAGTTTTTGATATTCTGGGCTTCGTCCAGGATCAGGCCAAACCAACCAATCTGCTGCAAACTCTCGCTGTCGCGACGGGCCAGGGCGTAGCTGGTCGCCACCAGATCGTGGGACCGTGCAGCCTGGGCAAACGCATCGCCGCGCAGTCGCTCCGGCCCCTGATGCACCATCACTGCGAGCTGGGGGGTGAAGCGTGCGGCCTCTTTGGCCCAGTTGACCACCACCGAAGTGGGGGCAATCAGGAGGGTGGGGCCGGGCAACTGGCCCGCCTGTTCCTTCACCCGCTGCAACATGGCCAGGGTTTGGATCGTTTTGCCCAGCCCCATATCGTCGGCCAGACAGACGCCCACCCCCCAGCGCCGCTGGAAGTCCAGCCAGGAGTAGCCGTAGCTCTGGTAGGGGCGCAAGCTGGCCTGCAAGCCCTCGGGCGCGGGCAAAACCGTCAACTTCTCCTGGCCGGTGAAGCGCTCCATCCACTCGTGCAGCCAGCCCTCCGTCTCCACCCCTTCCACGGGCAGACCGTCCACCGCGCTATGCTCACCCAAAGCCAGGGCGGCCGCGTCCAGCAGGCCGATGTCGCTGCGCTGTTCCATCTTCTCCCAGAAGCGGATGGCCGCCTCGATCTGTTCCGGATCCAACTGCACCCACTGGCCGCGAATCTGCACCAGGGGCGATTTGAGGGCGACCAACGCCTCAAACTCCTCCTGGCTGACCGCATCCCCGCCCAGAGAGAGTTCCCAGCGATAGCTCACCAGCTTTTCCATGCTCAGCAGGCCCTGGCCCACACCGTCGGAGTCGGTGGCAGCAGAACCGCTGCCGCTCATCTTCAGGCGCACGCCCAGCCGCGCCCCGGTTCGGTTCCACCAGGGGGGCACAAGCACACCGAAGCCGCTCTCCTCCAGCAGAGGCGCGGTCTCGCGCAGATAGGCATAGGCTTCATCCCCGGTCAGGGACGCGGCCACAGGACTCTTGCCGCGCAGACTGCGTTGCACAGCCTGGCTGTGGCGGGCCACATAGCCGAGACCGGTCAGCAGCATCTCCTGGGGATTTTCCAGGCGACGGTCCAGATGGCTGAGCAGGCTGCCTTTACTCCGCCAGACCTGGGCCGCATCCACCAGCAGGCTGGGATCATCCCTGGCCTGGAGCAGGAAGTGCAGTGTCCAGGCGGGCTGGCTCGCCGCGTCCTGTGGAGCAGGCGGTTGCAGACGCAGGGCCACCCGGAAGTTGCCATCCCCGGCCACGTGCAGGCTGCGCAGCCAAGCCCCATAACTGCTCAGGAGTCTGCGCGACTGGGCAGCGGACAACTTCACAGCCGCGTCGTCCTGGCAAAGGGCGTTCAGCCAGACCGCGCCGTCGGTCTGAGCGGGCTGGGCCATCCGGCTGCCCCAGTTCCAGCGGCGCATCAGGTCATCGGTCAGACCAGCCAGGAAAGAGTCGAGCAGAGCCTGGGGCTGGGTTTCGCCTTCCGCCGCGGCCCGACAGAGGGGCGGCATGGCCTGGCGCAGACGGGCCAGCCGGGGTCCATCCCGGGGGCCGTCCAGCACCGGCAGCCAGCGGGCATAGAGCGTCTTGCCATCCGCGTCAGCTACCAGGGCCGGGTGTACCTTCTGCTGGGCCAGGGTTTCCAGGGCCAGCCGGGCGGCCACCTGCCAGAAGAGCAGGTCATCGCCCAGGCGCACGTCGTGGGGCAGGTCGTTGGCAGGCGGCAGATTGAGGAGCAGAAAGAGCGCGTCGGCCGGCGCGTGATTCTGGCAGGGTATCTGCCAGGGCAACAGGACGGGCGCGGCGTTGTCCAAATCCCAGTTGTGTGTCAGATGGGGCGAGGGTTGGGGCGCAGTGCGCAGGGTGGGCAGGCGCAGGCAGAGGGAGGCGGCTGTGCCTGGTAGGTGCAGACCAGTCAGGGCTGTGAACTGTCGGGGCAGACCCGCGGCTTTTCCGGCAAAGGGGTGGGGTCGGGCTGTGCGCACGCGACGGTCAATCTTCGCCGTCGGCGGCGGGCTGTCCGTCGTCTCGGACCACAGGGAGAATAGGCCGGTCTCTGCCGGGGATAGGGGTGGTTGCCAGTGGGCATGCAGTACATTCATACGTCAAGTGTACTGGTTTTTCGGCGGGATGTCCAAGCGCAAATGGTGGCTGTGACCGCGATGCCTTGCGCCCGTCCCTCTGCCCGTGGCCGGGAGGCTGGGCTGTTGAGGTGGCTGGAATACAGGAGTCAACTATAGAGTCTGAACCAACTGGCAAACGATTCAGGCATCACCCGCATGTACCCGGCGAACCGCAGCCATAGCTGGCAGATAACGAAGAACCGTTTTGGCCCCAGAAAAGCGAAAGACCGCCTGCAGGAACAGACGGTCTTTCAGGTGACTGTAGTTAGCTGCTACAGTCGGGTTGTCGAAACGCGCACATTAACAACCGAATCAATTCTCATCTACAAAAAAGTTCGATTGAAATGTCACGTCGCTTCAGGTGGCGATGGCTGGACTTGAACCAGCGACCTAGCGATTATGAGGCTCTAGGTCCGGTGAAGTTCTTCACAATGCAACCCGAATATATAGACGCGTCATCTCGAAAATGCGTCAGTCTGTCTTGATCGCGCATCACAAACAAAATTGGGGCTATTCCTTTGGAAAGGAATAGCCCCAATTTTGTTTATTGGTTTATTTTCACCTAATCGCCAAAGGAGGGATGTGCAGTTAACTGGCGATCAGTGAATGGGAACATCTCTGCCTGTGCTGCTGTATTGCGAACTCGCTTGTCATCCTGATTGCCGTAGATGTGCAGTGTGACCTTGACATTGGCGTGACCTAACGCCTGAGAAAGCAGTTCAGCATTGATACCGTTATCAAGCCAGGCTTGGGCAAGCCGGTGTCGAAACGAATGGAGATTGTGTCGGCCACGTACACCGGCGCTTTCCGCAAGACGGTCAATCAACTGGCGAATGCCATCGGTTGTCAGTGCCCCTTGATGGGCGCTCACCCAAAGAGCGTTGGTCGGCTCGTCGGGTCGATCATCGACATAGGTTTGTAATGCCTCAATACAGACTTTGCCCAAAAAGACTTTGCGCCAGCCACGTTTGCCCTTTACCCAGGTCTCCCCCTTTGCCAGGTCCAATTGATCGGTGGTCATGCTAGCAAGCTCCCCGGCGCGAATCCCGGTGGTTGCCAGTACAGTCACCAGGGCAAAATCCCTGGCACTCGTGTTTCTGGCTTCTTTCCAGAGTGTCTTCAGGTCTTCGGCAGAGATCGCCTTCATCTGGGGAGGTCGATTGTCTTTGGGGGCTTCTAGATGGGCAAAAGGATTGTATTCAACTTCGTGCTGACGGGTCATCTCGGACCAGAAGGTCCGGGCGGCCCGCAAATAGTTGGCAAGAGTCGTTGGCGACAGCGGTTTACGCACGGTCGGGCGCCCAGGGTGAGATGTCCAGCAGTCTGTGCGCTCGTTTAGGTGTATCCAGTATGCCTCAGCGTCAGTACGCTCGATTTCAGTTAACGACTTATCTTCGCCGAAGTATTCGAGCATGGGGCGCAGGCTGCGTTTGTACCAGGAACGGGTCTGTTTGTTGGCCTTGGTCAGCAGGAAACGCTGCACATAGCGTGCCAGGGTATCGGTGTTCATACGGTCGGTTCCTCGCAAGTCTCTCGGTCTGTATCGGTTGAACAGCGATCTGGCCAGATCATTTGCTGTGCCCCAGTGGGCATGTTCAACATAGCAGAAATTTGGCCCGGCGGATCAAAAGGAGCCGAAAAGGAGCAAAAAAGTCGATGAAAAGGAAATTCTACCCACATCTGACCACAAAGAAAGGAGGAGTGCCCTTGTCACAACCCTATCCATTGCCTAAGAAGTATCTGATGGTTCTGGCTTCTGCCAAGGAGGAACTCCAAGTGCTGGCCCGGCGCGCACGGACGGCCTTGGAGGAGGTGGAGTCAGAGGACGAACCCTACCAGTTGGCGCGCATCATCCTGCGGGACATCGAGGCGGAAGCCTACCGACTGGCCCTGGAACTGAGCACATTGGAGGTGACGGGAAGCTGCGACGGCTGTCCCTCGGCCCCACCCAGCACGGAAGCCAATGTGATGCTGCTGGTGATTGCGGGAGAGTTAGAGAGGCAGGCGAGTATTGCCCGCAGCCATGTGATTGAGCGGAGTTACCCAAACACAAACGGAAATGGAGGAGAGCTTTCAGGTACCAAATTTCAGCGCTCAGAGAACGGCCATGTGCCCAGCAGTAACGGCCATGCAATTAATGGCTCTGACGCCTGATACCTGACCGCTCTACCACAAAGGGAGGTGAAATGAATGACGACCCGAAGCGCTAGATACCGGTCGTCATCACCCAATAACAAGCAAGATGCGCCTGACCGATGCTGTGAACACCGGCCAGGCCGACGAAGCGCTGATGTGCCCAGCGTCTCGCCAATCACCCATGATACGGACAAGACGGTCCGTTGCCAAGTTGCATGGAGGGTTGGGAGAGGCGTGGGGAAGAGAATAACAGGTTTCAGCTATCAGCCAACGGCCAATCGCCAATCGCTGGCCACCTGACCGCTGAAAACTATTCACCCAAGGAGCAACTACCATGCAACCCAAACGGCAATCCCCTTTCGACGCACCCCGCATCGTCGGCTACGTTCCCGATGACAAGGCCGCCCACATCGGTGCAGCAACACCCATTCCCATTCTCGACATCCCCCTGGCCGACCAGCGTCAGTGGTGCAAGGCCGCCCTGGATTGGCTGGACGGCGAGACCCCCCGCCACGGCTGTCCTACTGCGGATATGTGCGCAGATGGTTCCTGCCGCCGCAGTCCCAGCAAAGGGCGCTGTCTGCTCCTTCTGCCCGGCGACCATCCCGACTGGAAACAGGCACGGGGCTATCGCTTCGATGTGGCGGTCAACGCAATCACGCCCCGAAACCACAGAACTGCCCCTTCTACCCGCACGCCCTTGCGTCTGGAACAAATGAACCCACCCCTGGTCACGGACCCTCTTCTCGACGAGTGGCAGCGGCGACAACAGCGAATCAACACCGAACTGGAAAAGCTGCGCGGCCAGGGCTTTGCCATTGCCGTGGATGCCGCGGCGGTGATTGGGGCCGAGTTGCGGGGTGGGAGCATTGATTTGGAGACGGGGGAGATTGAATACTAGCCGATAGCCGATAGCCGATAGCTAATAGCCAATAGCCAATAGCCAAAGGCCAATAGCTGTGGGCTGACCGCTGACCGCTCGACAGGGAGACACACGACATGACACAAATCGAGACACACATGCAACTCATCGAACAGGCCATCGGGCGCACCTTTGTGGACAACGGGCTGCCCGTCCATCTGCTGGGCGGCGTGCAGGGGCCCCATACCCTTACCTTCGGGCTGCGGCTCTATCAGGCCACAGCCACCCATCTGGGCAAGGCCCAGAAGCTGGCGACGGCGGTGGAGGCGGCTCTGGGCGATGGACCCGTGCGCATCGTCCTGGAACGGGGTGTGGTCTGGGTGGAGACCCCTTCGCCCGTGGCAACGCCGGTCCCTGGCTGGCAATTGGAGGGGCAGGAGCTGGCGATCCCCCTGGGACTGACCAGCCACTGCACCGTGGCCGGGGTGGACTTTGCCCAGGACCCCCACCTGCTTCTGGTCGGACCCACAGGCCGGGGCAAGACGACGGCAGCGCGGGCGGTGGCCTACCATTTGGCCCGTCAGAATGTGACCCAGCGCCTGCGCTTCGTGGCCGTCACCTTCAAGCCCCAGGACTGGCTGGCCTTCGGCCAACTCTCCCACAGCCTGGCCCTGGTCACCGACCCGGAGGAGGCCCTGCACCTGCTGACCTGGTTGACCGGCCTCATGCAGCGCCGGGCCGCGGCGGGACGATTGTTGCCCCGGCTGGTCATCTTTCTCGACGACCTGCTCAACCTGCTGGCCTTGGTGGATGTGGTCGGACCCCTCACCGAACTGGCTTCTCTGGGGCGGGGCGCGGGTATCCACCTGGTCATCGCCACCCAGCGGTTGGGCAAGCGGGGTGCGGGCGACGCCGCGGTGACGGGCAACATTCCTGTGCGGCTGGTCTTTGGCACAGCCGACGCCCAGGACGCCAGCTTCTTCACCGGGCGGGGCAAGAGCGGGGCCGAGAGTCTGGGCCGCTACAAGGGGGACGCCCTGCTCATTACCGATGGGGGCACGACCCGTCTGGCCGTCTCGCCCGTGGAGGACGACGACCTGGCCCGACTGCCCCAAGACCCAGCCGAGATTCGCCCCTGGCTGGGCAACGGGCAGGCGGCGACCAGAACCCCAGAACCACGAACCGTTCGGGGCGAAGGGGGTCTTTCTGCCCCCAGAACCACCCAGAACCAGCCGGTTCTGACCGGTTCTACCGGTTCCAGCGGTTCTCCGCCCGACAAACCCTTTTTGGACCGTGCGCCCCACAGCGCCGAGGAGGTGGCCCGCATCCAGGCCATCTACGCCGCCACCCGCAGCAAGTCCGAGACCTGCCGTCTGGTCTGGGGCTACAAGAACGGGGAGGTGTGGGGGTGGCTCAAAACAGCGCTCAGGCACCAGCCTTCAGCTATCAGCGGTCAGGTAGCAGCGGGACGGCGATAAGTATCGGCATGCGTCGCTGCTTATTTCGACGGCGTCAATGTTCGAGTACCAGCCGACGGCGTGCAGAAGGCAGAGAGGAACGATTCTCTCCCTCTGTGCTCTGACGGCTGAAACCTCAAAGCTGAACGCTGAATCCTGACCGCTATTCTCACGGAGTAGCAACTATGAACAACATCACACGGGCCGTGGGACAGGCACTCTTTATCGGCGTACTCCTGCTCTTTGTCATCCCGGCAGGCTACCTGGCCGTGCGTATCGGCGACACCTGGACCCAGGGCTATACAGAGCAGATGCTGGGCGCGCTCACGGCCCTCTGTGGCGGGGGCTTGATTCTGGTCGCCCTGCTGGTAGGGGCGGGCCTCTATGTGAAGCTCTCCGGGGGGCGTTTCTCCCGTCGGGAGCCGGAGCCTCCGCCTGTCTTCCCCATGGAGCAACCCCATTGGAATGCTTTACCGCCGCCCCAGCCGCCTGCCAACGAGCCTCCACCCTGGGGTGTGACCGGTGGCGGGCGCTACGATCTCCTGCCGCCGCCGATGCAGGATGCCCGGTTCTCCATGAAGGGGAAAGGATAGGAGAGCTATCAGCTATCATCCGTCAGCTTTCAGCAAAAGGCCGACAAATGTTATTTCGTCGTCGCAATCTTGCGATAAAGCTCGATGAGACAAGAGCCAAGGCCAGACCCGCACCTATCGCCGTCGACATAAGGATCGAGAATGAAGAAGAAAGAGTAGAGGACATGCTACAGATCGCAGTGTGTTGATCAGCCATCTGGCTGCTGTGACCTGATACCTGTGACCTGTTGTTCTCTGTCTCCCGACCACCGACCGCCAATTGCTATCTACTGACTACTGACTGCCGAACGCTGACACCTGACCGCTATACGCCAACTACCGAGAACCACCTATGCCCGCACACATCCATCTGACCGCCAACGCCGAAACCGCCCTCCTCCATCTCCTGTCTGCCGCCGACGAAGAGTACTTGGCCTGCTATGCGAAAGAAAGAGGGCTGTGTATGAAGAGTCTGCGCCGGGAGCTATCCACGCCGAGGCAGGAGTTGACCTGTCCCCTGTGTGGGCAACCTTCCACCCACCTGCTCTCCTGTCGGGGCTGCGGGCCGGATGCCTGGGGCGACGAGTTTCAACTGCTGCATGGGGAGACGGCCAATGGGGAACTGCGGGAGGCATTGGGGGCAGCACTCAGGAAGGAAGGCTGTGACGAAGAAGCTGTGGGTTATGCCCTGCCACGGGCTTACATAGTCGGTGGCTGTCTGCTCTGTCCCGCCTGCTGGAGCCAAACCTGGCCACGCTACATTGCCCGCAGTTGTCCACTCTTCCTGCTGGCCGAACGCAGCCTGGACGGACCGGGCCACTTCCCCGACGACTACTATCTGGCCGCGTTGCAAGGGCTATCGAAGGAGGAGTGGAACAGGGGGGTGCAGGAGCGCTGGAGCCGAGATGGGAGGGAAGGAGTGAGGGAGTGGCGCTTGGCTATCAGCACCCAGCCATTAGAAGACAGGCTGAAGTCTGATACCTGACCGCTATTGAAAGGAGAATGCAGCATGAAGAGGTAAGCAACAACCAAGCCAAGAGAATGGGCTTCTCCCAACGGAGTAGGGCACTTCGAGAAGTCTGACCGCTCCTAGCCTCTGGCAGATAGCAGTTGGCCGTTGGCGAACCGCCAATAGCCAGCAGCCAATGGCCAATTGCCATGAGCTAACCGCCAATTAAAAAGGAAAGAGGACTGTCGCCCATGCCTGCCCAGGTGCAAGCGACATTCCCCTTCCCAAAACCTTGACAAGGAGAACTATACACCATGTCTACCCAGTTTGACAAGACCCAATTTGGGCAATTTGCAGAATCTGACTCCGACTCAACGCCAGCCTTTTTCGGCATGGCCATGGAAGCGCAGATCGCCGACGGTGATTTTCGTACCTACGTGCTGCTTTGCCAACTGGCCTGGCAGGAGCATCCCCAGGCTCTCAGCCCCTGGACCGAGCGCACCTACGCCGAACTGGCCGCCCTGCACCCTGAACACCGACCCGTCAGCGCCGAGACTGTGCGGGGACGGCTCAACCGGCTCACCCGCGCCGGCCTCATCACACGAGAGCGCAGCGGACAAAGCGTCTGGCGCACCTACCCGGTGCTGGATGGGCCGCTCTTTCCCTCCCTGCGGGCTACGCCCCATGCGCTCTCCACCCAAGCGGTGCAGCCCCAGACCCCCATCCACCTGACCCTGCACCTCACCCTGGAACCCGGCGTCACCACACCCCAGGTACGTATCAGCCGGGATGGCCCACAGGCAGGCCAGCCTGGGTGGGTGGTAGCAGCACACCCAGAGGGAGTAGAGGGCAGCGGGCAGCGGGCAGTGGAGGTCGGGCGCGTAGGGGGAACACACCCAGACGGTTCTGACCGTGCGCCAGGCACACACCCAGAGCAGAAGGAGGGCAACGGGCAGCGGGCAGCGCCTGTGGAGCACGTACCCGCGACCCCTGGGTGGGATGAGGATGCACAGGCAGACCAGGCTGGGTGTGCGCTGGGAACACACCCAGAGCAGCCAGCCCTGGCGACGAAGGGTGCGCAGGTGAGCGAGCGCGTAGCCGAGGGAAAGCCGTACCAGGCTGGGTGTGCGCTGGCAACACACCCACAGGGGTCTGGGCGCGTGGAGGGCACACACCCAGAGGTTTCGCAGCGGGCAGAGACGGAAAGTCCTGCACCGGCAGTGGAGACTGTGACTCCTGGGTGTGCTGTGGGCACACACCCAGACCAGCCTGGGCGCGTGGAGCCTACACACCCAGAAACGGCTGCCCCCACCAGGAACCCCCTGGGTGTGCGTGGGGCACACACCCAGACCACCCCGACCACCCCTGGGTGTGCGCCGGGAACACACCCAGACACTCCTCACACGCGTGTACGCGCGCGTATCAGTACTGATTTCAGTACTGATCTGAGTTCTGATCTTCTTTCTGTTAAACCTATTCAAAAGAAAGAATCAGATCAGTCAGTACTCAGTACTGATCAGAAAGAGGGTGTTGTACCAATTAAGGAGGCTGGCGTTGGCAACAAGCACACCCAGACCACGCCTGTCCATGCCAAAGCGGAGCAGCACACCCCGACCCCTCCCCGTCCGGCGCAATCCGAAAAGACTGCCCCGGCCCCGGCCAGCCCGGATACCGGCAACCCGCAAGCCGGGGAAAAAGCCGCCTCGACGCCCAACCACCCAGTCCTGGACCTCCTCAACGTGCTCCCGGTCCACGAACAGCTGGCCGTGACCCTGGCGACTCTGGCCCCCCAGGGCATGAACTACGAGGGCATTGAGGAGTGTCTCAAACAGCCCCGGCTGACCCAGGCCTGGCTGGACTATGTACTCGCCCAGGGCGACGAAATCCGCAGTCCCGCCGCCTACATCCGCCAGGGGGTGCGCTCGGCCAAGCCGCCGATTGCGCGAGCCAAGACCGTTGCCAGCCCCGCCACGCCCAGCGGCTCTCCCCGCAAGCGCGGTGCCTTTGAGCGCATGGACCCCAACGAGTACACCCTCTGGCCCTTTGACGCGGGCGAATGGCGCAAGATCGACCCCTCCATCAGCGACGAGGCGTTTGAAGCCTGGGTGGAGACCCACGACCCGGAGACCGTGCGGCCCAAGTTTGTGCAGTGAGGAGAGGGCAGACCACAGCATTCAGCGCTCAGCGTTCAGAAGTCAAGCAGAGCATTACGCCCTTCCTTCGTCGCTGGAAAGGTACTTGTGCAGGCAGTTCGCTGACGCCTGAAAGGAGACCCAACCCATGATCACCAAACCACCACTCTGGCAACTGAGCCACCGGGAGCTGCTGGCCGGACGACCCGGCTGGCACGAATGCCCGGACTGTGCCGAGCGGGACCCCCAGAATGAGGAAGCCTGGTGTCGCTACTGCGACGGGCGGGTGGGGCAAAACTACCACAGCAGCGGCGGCCTGGCCCGCTGGCATCGTTTCACCAACGCCAGTCTGGGCAACCTTCGCTGGGACTGGTATCCCACCCACATCCGGCGTCTGGTCCAGGGCTATGCGGAAGGGCTGGAAACCCATCTGCGCGACGGACGGGGTCTGATCCTGGCCGGGGGCGTGGGCTGTGGCAAGACCCACATGGCCGTGGGCATGGGAATGTTGGCCCTGGGTCTGGGCTACAAGGCCTACGCCACCACCTTCGGCCAGCTTCTCCACGACATCCGGGCTACTTGGTCCGACCACAACCGGGGCGATGAGGATTGGCTGCTCACCTTCGTGGAGGAGGTAGACCTGCTGATTCTGGACGATCTGGGCATGGAGCAGACCACCGCCTGGGCACTGGACCGGCTGGCCCACGTGGTCAATCTGCGCTACAGCGGGGGACGGGCCGTGCTGGTCACCAGCAACCTGGCCCCGGAGGAACTCTGCGACAACTGGGGACTACCCGTACTCAGCCGCCTCTACCACGCCTGTCAGGCCATCTCCTTCGTGGGTGCGCCCGACCTGCGCCGTCGTCTACGCCCGGAGGAGGTCGCCTTGCCCCGTCCGGTCTGGCCGGGTACGGACGCGGAGGTGGTGATTGGGGAGGGGGAATAGCTTTCAGCCTTCAGCGAACTGCCATCTGCCCAGTGGACAGGTGTTATCGCAGTGGGAAGCGAGTTCAGCACCTGCTACGGCAATAGCGGCTCTGTGCAGCAAGAGACGCCGCCGGAGGTGACCAGCGACGCCATCGAAGGAAGCGCCTTCCTTGGACGAAATAGCCGAATACAATCCGTTTTCCATCATCTACCATCTGCCTTTTTTTGCTGACCGCTGAAAGCTGGCCGCAATACGCTATCCACCACCGGAGTACACACCTATGCCAACCATCGCCATCTCCAACCAAAAAGGGGGCGTTGGCAAGACCACCCTCACCGTCCATCTGGCCGCCTGGCTTGCCACCCAGGGACTGCGCGTGTTGGTGGCCGACGCCGACCCCCAGGCCAATGCCACCGCCTGGCTGTGTGGGGGCGAGCGTCACCAGAGCGCCTTCTGGCGGCTGCTCATCGCACGGGAAAAGGTCGAGAATGTGCTGATCACGGGCCGTTGGGGGGTGGGGCTGCTGCCCGGCTCGGACGAGACCGGCGACGCCTTCATCACCCTGGCCGCCCTGCACCGCCCCTTCGACGCTATCGCCCAGATGCTGCGCCAGGCCAACCAGGTTCTGCAACCGAACGTGCTGCTTCTGGACATGCCGCCCAGCAAGGCCGCTGGTTTCCGGGAACTGCTCTTCGCCGCCGACTATCTGCTTGTGCCCACCCAGGTGGAGCGGCTCAGCCTGCACGGGGTCCAGTACATGGCCGACACGGTGGCCGAGTTGCAGCGGGAACAGGGCCATGCCCCTCGCCTGCTGGGGGTAGTGCCCAATTTCGTGCGTGCCCGTACCATCGACCACGGCGACCATCTGGTCGATCTGGTAGGGAGCTTTGGCCCCCTGGTCTGGCCCGCCATCCCCCTCTCCATCCGTCTCAGCGAGGCCGCCACCTACGGCACCCACGTCTGGGCGCGGGACCCCGGCTGCGAAGCAGCGAAGGCGATGGAGCAGGTGTGTCGGCGCTTTATCGAGAATATGGCAAGCAGCCAGCGGCCATCAGCTTTCAGCCGTCAGGAGGCAACGGGCAGCGAGCAAGCCACCAATAGCCAGTAGCCAGTAGCCAGACGCTACCAGCCAGGAGCCAGCCGCCAGCCGCCAACCGCTATTAGCCACCAAACTCACAGGAGCACACCCCATGTCCAAGAACAACCAAACCCGCATCTCCGGCCTGCGCCCCGATCCCGCCATCGCCGACCTGCTGCGCACCTCGGTCGAGAACCGGGCCGCCCTCTCCAAGAAGAAGAAACTGGACCGGGCCCGCACCAAGGCGACCTATGACCTGGACCCTGCCCTGCAGGACGCCTTCACCGCCCTGGCCAAGGAGTGGGACACCTCCACCAGCCAGGCCGTGGCTCTCTGCCTGGCCTACGCCCTGGACGCCTATAGCCGCCAAGAGAAGGCCCTTATCGCTGCCCTGGAAGAACGGGAAGTGACCCGCACCCCCCGCTTCTCCTGGAATCTGGTCATTCCCGAAGCGTGGCAGGCGCAGGTGCGTACCTGGGCAGGCAAGAAGTTGCCGCCGGGGTGGAGGAAGTAAATATCAGCTATTAGCAGGTGGTGAGTGGAAGAACGAATAGCAGAGGGTAGGGGTCAGATCGAACCTCTGCCCTCTCTTCTCTGATGGCTGAGCGCTGACTGCCGAACGCTGACGCCCATCGTCCCGTTGCCTACCGCCAAAAGCCAACTGCTTTCCCTTATTTGTCCCCCAATTCGCCAAAACCCCAAATTTCGCTTCGGCTGAAAATCGCACCATCACAATCCTACGCCAGCCTCCACGCCAGCGTGAGGGCCAGCCTCCACGCCAGCCCCTAGGCCAGCCCCAACCGCCAGCGTGGTCGCCAGCGGTTGACCCCACAGGAAGGCCGGGAAAGGGGTTGTAATTCGTCGCAGGTGTCGTAGGGCCAGATGAAAAAGAACGACTGTTCTGGGGCGTTTCAAGCTGCTAGCTCAATTGCCACTAGTCTTATGAAGTCGATGCCATTTTGTTATGAGTCATCGAATGAAAGCCTCAGGCAGACGTTGAATTGAAGACGTGTTGAAGGCCGCGTCGAGAGCAAGATTCTGTGAACGCTTGCGCCCGTTACCTAATTCAAATACACTGACACCTATGCAGACTTGTAAGTCATGACAGTAATGCACCTTTCTTGGAAAGTTAGGCTCCAAATGGCTACTATAGATGAACGTATAAGCAGAGCACTGAGCATCCTGCGCCACTTGCAGCGCGCGCCAAGCAGCCGGGATACTCTGACGGACCTGGTCTCTGTGGATGTGGGCGGCAGCCCCTACGATACAGATACTCTCGACGCGGGCCGCCGTCGTTTTGAAGAAGACCTGAGTTTTCTCCATACACGGCTGGGTGTGGAAAGACCCCGCTACAACCGAAAGCAGGCAGTCTATGAATTTCAAGGTTTTGGGGAGTTTCGCCCCCTGGGACTGAGCGAGGAAGAACTGGAGACGCTGGCCTTCTTGGTGGAAGCCTTTGAGCCAGACGCACCCCAGGCCAACCAGGTTCAAGCGTTGTTGCATCGGATTCAGGAGCTGCTACCGGACAACCAGCAGGGCAGCCTTGCCTATCGCCGCAACCGGCTCCAAATTCACCTGCGCAGCAAAGACAGGGATGAAGTCCCACCTGTCGTTGAGAATAGCATCGGTCGGGCCGTAGGTCGTCAACTCCTGCGCTTCGCCTATCGTTCTCCCAATCAGGCTGACGAGATTCCCCGCATCCATACGGTGGAGCCATGGAACCGCTATTTTGATTCGGCCCGGGGCCACTTCTATTTGGACGCCTTCCTGCGTGAAGTGGACGGTCCCCACGGGCTGTGGAAAGCCCGCCAGTGGATGCGCTATCGGATCGGGCGGATTCTGGCCGAGGGGATTCAAGTGTTGCCGGAACGCCTGCCACCCACGCCGCCCAAGCGCCCTCGTCACAAACTGGAATATCTGCTGGCCCCAGAGATCGCCCGCCTGGGCCAGGTAAGTCGCCATTTCGACGATATGCAGATTTACACGCCGGACGCGGAGGGTTGGGTGCGAGTGACGGCCACGACAGACAATCTTTTTATGGCCTGCCGCCAGTTGCTCAGCTATGGGCCAAGTTGCCGGGTGGTGGGCGACAGGGAGGTGCGGCAGCATATGGAGGCGTTGGTGGAAGGGTTGGGGCGTATGTACAACGATAATCAGCAGAATTCGTAGGAAATTGATCGCCGATTGGGGCTCACTCCCCAGAATTGTGGGGAGTTGATGTGAGAGAATGAAAATTGTGTAGGAGACAAATACAAGAATTTTGGCGAAGGAATCAGTCAAAAATGCAGATACGAACAGTTCCTGTCTATTCCCGGTTGGCTCAACGCATACCCAGTGCTGTGAAAAAAGTGATACCCACAGGTTGGCATCTATCCCAACATCAGGTACACACATACGAAGCGCTCACCCGCTCAAACGGGCCGGATGTGGTTGTCAATACCGCAATGACCGGAGATGGCAAGAGTCTGGCCGGTCAATTACCTTCGTTGGTGGAGGGGTGGAACCGACCGCTATTTGCTATGTATCCGACCAATGAACTGATTCGGGATCAGCGTCGCCAGGCAGCAAAGACCTGGCAACTCTGGAATCAGTACACCGAAGCAATCGCCGAACTGAACAGCGGGGAATTGGACACGCTGATGGAGGCTGGGGATTATACGACCCGAGGCGATGCCCTTATCAATCTGACGCGCAATCACGACGTTGTGCTGACCAATCCCGACATTTTTCATTACATTATGCAGCTCTTCTATCGGCGGCAGGGCAAAACTGGTGACACACCGGATAAACTGATTGGACCACTGACGACCCGTTACCAGCAATTCACCTTCGACGAATTTCACGTCTTTGAGACACCTCAAGTCGTGAGTGTTATGAATGCGCTACTGCTAATTCATCAGCTTGCTGGCCCTGGTCGCCGTCGTCAATTTCTTTTTCAGTCGGCTACGCCCAATTCGTTGCTGCAAGAGTATTTGACCCGTGCCGGTCTTTCCGTAGAAGTCATCCCTGGGGAATATATCCATACAACAGACAGACCGGATCCCCAGCAGTGGCGGCGGATACTCCACGCCAGCGAGATTACCTTCTGCCCGGGCAAAGTGGACGACTGGCTGGACGCGCATCTGGAAGATACGCTCATCCCCTTCTTCCAGCGCAATCGACCGGCAGCCAAAGGCGCGGTGATCGTCAATAGCGTGGCCCAGGCCAAACGCATAGTAGAACGGCTGCGGGAAGCGTTACAACCTTATGGATTGGTGGTCGGCGAGAACACAGGATTTACCGGACGCACCCAACGGGATGAATCCTATGCAGCCGATCTGCTAGTGGGTACGAGTACCGTCGATGTGGGGGTGGACTTTCAGATCAATTTTCTGCTCTTTGAAAGCCGGGATGCGGGTACATTTTTGCAGCGCTTGGGACGCTTGGGGCGGCACAATTCGTTCACAAAAGATGGCGTAGAACACCACTTTCAGGAGTTTCAGGCCTACGCCGTGCTGCCCCCGTGGACCTGCGAAGCGCTCTTTCAGGGACGGGATAAAGAGCCAGCACCCCTCAGCGACGGGATGGAGACGGATCGAACTGTATTGGCCGAAGCAATTCAATCAGCTTTTCCCTCAACGACAGAGTTTGCCGCCTATGCCCAGTATTGGGGCGCGCTGCAATCAGCCAGGGTGGTAAAGGGCTTTGGCGCATATATTGTGCGTGGACAGTATCAGGATTCAGTGCAGGAGCTGGCACAGCGCTATCAGCAGACCTTTCGGACCAGCATAAACAATCAATTGCGGCGGCTGGGCGGGCTGGCTGAAAACCAGATAGAATTGCTGGACGAGGCGGTCAGCTTTCGCGGGGGCAGCTATTTTACCTGCGGCGTGCTGGACGAGACCGAAGAAGGCGTGGATCGCATCAAAACCTACGACCTCTTTGCTCTTGTCGCCAATGGCCGATTGGAGGAAATGACAGAAGATACCTTTTGGCAAGCAGTAGACCAATCGGGGTTACAGCGGCGTCCGTTTGAACGCACAAATCCCATTGGCTTTTTGCGGGTGCGGGGCTTTCGCGCCGAACGCACAAACTACCGGATTCAGATCGAACGGGACCTGATGGGCTGGGGTTCGGATCGTTTTGGCGTAGCAACTGTCCTGAAGGGCGTCACAATCGAAAGTGATGAGTTTGTGCCGGGTTTGAACGCCATCAATCGCAAGTTGGAGAGTCGAACCCTGCCCGCTCTGCTCTGCCTGAGTGAAAAACATCCCCTGGACTGGAAGCGGCGCTTGCAATTGCCTATGCTATTCCCGATTTTCAGCTTCACCAGTCGGGATGGGCTATCGGGAATTGTTGCGTTCGGGCGGGAGGCGTTGTTGCTGGATGTGGCGCTACGTCATCGGAAAATCGACTGCGGCGGCGGGGCGATCTTTGCGTAATTTGGAGGATCCCTCGAACGGGTTAATTGTTTCCTTACGATTCCCTGTGGGTGTTGCAATCCCTCGAACGGGTTGATAAGTCGATCGAGTCGTAGGACAAGTGCCTCTGATATTAGAACAGATCATAAAAAATGCCAAGATTATATCTTGACACGGATGAAAAACCATGCTAGAGTTGCCTGCATGGATAAATACACGTTACCCAAAGGGAGTCGTATCGGGGAAGGCAATTGTGAATTTTCTTGTCCCTTTTCCGATTTCTATTTGGAGCAGATAGAGTCGGGAGAAAGACTTGACGCAAACTACGCGGCTCTTCACAAATTGTATTACGAATTGCTCTCCGAGTACAACTCCAGTCTATGCGACTACAAACGGAGTCGCATAAACTGCGAATTAAGTTCTTTAGAGAATCAAATGGCGCAAATACTGCTTGAATTCGACGAGATGGAAGATTTATAGACGGCAAGAAGGAATCAGCGTAAAGGAAATGCACAATGTCAGTCAGTATGCAACAACTCAGCTTTATGCAAAGTGATTATGTCGAAGATGAGGCTCTCGATCCAAATTTACTTGGCGGCTCTGAGGATGACGAGTCGGATTCCGAGACAGGAGAGACATCTCTTGCCCCAGAACCAATCTTCTCCGCGCTCCTCCGTACAGCAGCCAGAAAGCTGTGGGGCGACGACCCAGTGATCGACGATTTCGTCACCCACGTCGCACCCCATCTTTCCGACCTGCTGGGCCACGTGACGGCCAAAGGGGGCATCTTTGCCGAGGAGATGCGGGCCGCCGGCGCGCGGGATGTGGAGCGCTACGGGGACGATCAGTCTATGCGCTCCCATCTGATCAACGGTCTTTTTCCCGTGCTACACATCGCCCACACCCTGCAAAGCTGGCGTGCCCCCCAATTCCGTTACTATGACGACACTGTGCGCCGACTCTTTATTGCTGGCGATGTCTTGCACGACTGGCTCAAATTGCCGGGGGTGGAAGCAGAACTGGAAGCGGCAGGTGTCCGTCACGACACCGTTAACGCGGCCCAGCACCGGGCAGTGGTCGAACAGATTTTCCGGGTCTGGGGTGGTCGTCTGCGTCTGGACGACTTTCTGGCACCCATCGGCGGTCTGGACTATCGGCTGCACGATCTGATTTTTATCGCCTGCAATACACAGGTCAAATGGGGAACCCTGCGCAACTTGGCCGCATTACCCCAGCTCACCCTCCCTGGCCCTCAGCTAGACCTGACCGAACAGTTGAGCCGGTTGGCCGACTATCTGGCCTACATTGCCCGCAACCCGCGCATTGTTGCCAGTGACAAATATATCCACAGCGTACTCAGCGGATTGAGCAACCAAAACGCCCACCTGGTCTACCACCACGTGGCCGATGTGCGGGGGGTGATCACCAATCTGATCCACAACGCCGCGTTGGAGAGCCGACGTAACGACGATTGTGTTCCCCTGCTCTATGCACCCACAGGGATTGTCTATCTGGCGCGCAAAGAGGCCCAATTTATCCCCGACCTGGACACAGTGGCCGAGGCTGTGGTGCAAAAGGTACGTAAAGTGGGTGGCTTCCGTCTCTCCAATTCCCTCACCGGCTTCGGGCGAGATGGCAAAGGGCTGAAGTACGCCGCCTACTACAGCCTCTTTTTCGAAACGCTGGATATGCTGGATGTGGCTGTGGCTGCCGCGGCCAAAATCATCCACGAGGGTAAGAAACCTTCCGCAGGCAAACGCTATGCGAAGCTCGCCACAGACGGCTGGATGGATGGAGATGTGGATTTGGTTTTGCCCGACGATTTCCGCGTGGACCAGATGGCCGAATGGTGCTATCAGGCAGAGAAGATCGCCCGGGACGCGCCCGGCGGGGGCAGCGCAGCCCGTTTTTTGATCGACGCGATGGGTCTGGGTGATATCTACGAGGACTTTCTCTCTGTGCCGCGGGATGCCAGAGCAGGCGGTGTAGGCTATCACTGGTACTTTGCCGCGGGCCACTATCTGAAACGCACGACGGGTCTGGACCCGGCAGCCTGGCAGGAACGCATCCAGGATTTCTCCCGACAACTGAAAGCGTATCTTCTGGATCAACAGAAAAAGAGTGACACCCCGGCAGAGGCAGACGACGGCTTTGGCGACCTGCGCAAGTATGTCAAACAGATACTTCACTTTGGACCGATCACCCAGCCCGCTGCGACAGATGGCGATGGGACAAGCCTTTTCGCCACGGAACTTGACCGCTATGCCAATGCCAAAAAACGGGGACGGGGCACGACGGCGATGTGTGCGCTCTGCTCATCGCCTTACACAGTCAACAAACAGGAGGAGGCCGCCGCGCTCTTTGCGCCGCAAGTATACAGCAACAAAATGGCCCTCCACGGCTCATCAGCCATTCGGGACATTTGCTCCATCTGCGGGTTGGAGATGATGCTGCGCCAGATTTTGATGAATCGGTCCAATGCTAGCGGAGGACGCTTTGAGGGGCGGCGTCTGCGCTATCTTTACTTCTATCCGACTTATTTCTTTACACCGGAGACGTTGGAGATATTCCGCATTCTGCACACACGCCTGCGCCGGATCAGTTTTACCGAACTGCGCCGCCAACTGGTGACAGAGACAGAGGGCACATCCGAAGTCCGACTGGACCCGGCCATCTGGCAACGGTTGGAGCCACTGTTGATGACGCCAGAGGCAGAGTTCAGCGAAGAGGAAGACCGCTATCTGCGGATGCACTTCCCAGAGAATGAGCCAGTGACCTTCTACTTTATGGGTGTGCCGCCGCCGGGACGGGACGCAAAGGACGCCGAGTCGTGGGTACATCCCGCTTTTCTCTCTCTGCTGCTGCCACTCTGCGTGGATGTAAAGGTAGTCGCCAGCGAATCTCAGATGCCAGTGTTGGCCGAAGCAGACGAACTGGCCGAGACAGTCTTTCTGGACGGCGCGCACGCAGCCATTGGCTATATTGTGGGCCGGGAACGCATCAATCTGGACCGGGTGCTGCCCGCGCTGCAACGGCTGACCACCAGCTATCTGATCCATATGGACGGCAACAGCGAACCGGGCGGCAAGGATTTCTATCGCTGGCAGCAATTCCCTGCTCTGGCCCGCCACCTGTCCGAATCACCGCTATACGCCTTTTGGTATCTGAAGAAGTGGCAGCGCAAAGCAAAAGCTGACGCAATACCTGCCGAAAAAGCAAGTCAATATCTCAGGTATATACACTTTTTAGCTGAAGGAGGAAATCTCACTATGACCCACGCAAGCACGTTGACCGAACTCTATCGACAGTTTTACCGTGCCAAGCCAAGACCCAATTCTAACAGCATTCTTCGACCAGTGACTATCGCAGCAAAAACCTTGATGGAAGCTGACCGACGCCTGTTTAGTGACGTAGACAGTCTAATACAATTAGTTACTGGAGAACTTGATCGCTTCATCCTTAGAGTTTCTGAGAATAAGGCCGATGGAAGACTGCCGAAGGGGATAGACAAACCGACGCGTGACCAAGCGATTCGTTCGTTTGCCGATTACTTCGTCCGGGATTTGTTTTTTGATATTTTGAGAAGCGACATCAGCGCTCTTCGGGGAAAGCAGCTAAATCTTTTGAAGAGTGCGTGTGAGGTAGTGTATCGCGATCTTGACGCTCAATACTGGGTCGAACGCGGAGCAGCAGACGAAGCAATCGAACCGGAGAGCGAAGAAGATCGCGAAGCGTAAGTACTTCGTAAAATAAGTTTCTTGGGAGTGAGCGCTGATTGAGTAGCCGAGTCTTCGAGGCGTATCGAAATCAAGCGAACGGGTCTACGAAGTTTTTCGAGTATACCCGCTTTGGTTTCGATACGGCTGGAAACTACCCCAGCCTACTCAACCGGCGCTAGCCTGAATAGGTACCAAAAAACTTTGTTTCCAGTGTAGTAAGTTTTGTAGAGCAGGTTTCTTACCTGCCATCGTATCGACACGATTTCTATGTACCCATTTAGGAGAGAGCACAAATGACAACCCTTAACACCAGCCAGTTCCCTGCCCAAGTGCCGCCTAAACCTAGCGGCCACTACGCCCATATTGTGATGCTGCGGGTGACGGACAGCTACCCACTTTTTCAGACCGACGGTGAATTGAATACAGCCCGTATCAGCGCCGGGGCGAACGAGCAATCCTCCAAAGAGATCATCACCCGGCTGACGATGTTCAAGCGCAAGCAGACCACCCCCGAACGGCTGGTCGGTCGGGAATTGCTGCGGCGCTATGGCTTTATCAGCCCCGAATCGGTGGACGGAAGTGGTAAAGAGACGGAAGACGCCGACGGCCTGCCCTTTGACGAATACAATGTGGCATTCTGCCAGTGGACGCCAGATGCCATCAGCTATGGTTATGCTATTGGCGATTCCGGCTCCGAGCGCAGCAAAGTGCTCAGCGACACCTGCTACTCCCTGACGCCCTACGACGACAGTCACGAAGCTTTTACTCTCAATGCGCCCTATGAGAGCGGCACAATGAGCCAGCGGGGGCAAGTGACCAGCCGTATCAACGAGCAGGACCACATCCGTCCCCAAGTCATCTTTCCAAGCGTCCTGACCACCCGGGACCTGACTTGGCCGCTCTTTCGCTATGTGCTGAACAATGTGCTGCGTACCCGACGCTATGGCGCACAGACCACCCGTACAGGTCGGGTGGACAACCGCATTATCGGCATTGTGCTGGCCGACGGCGAGATCTTCAGCAATCTCAAATTCACCCAGCGGCTCTACGATGCGCTGGCGAGCCAGGAGGCGATCAATCTGCCCGACCCGGTGGATGTGGCCGCGGCCAGCGCAGCCGCCCGCACAGTGCTGCCCCAACTGGTGGGCGAAGATGGCGTTGTGGTGAGTCAACTCCTGACCGGAGACGATCTGGCCGATTTCCTGCAGGATTTGCAGCGGGAAGCATCGGATGAAGCATCACTCAAAGGTCTGCTTCAGGCGGCCTGGAACGACAGCGAGAGCTATCACGAAGCGTGGCTGGCCAAAGGCAAGAAGGGCAAGAGATAACAGGGGGAGTTATGCGCATCATCCGTTGTCAACTCTGTCTGCACGAGAATCTCTTTTATGCCACACGGGAGATCGGCAGGCTGTACGAAACAGGCCGCTATCTGCACAACTACGGGTTGACCTACGCGCTGGGGTTGGCGACATCCGCCTACCGCAGCGCTGGGTCCATCCCTCGCTATGCCGAGGAGTTGCCAGTTCTCAATGACCGGCAACTCTACGTAACGCCAGCCCGTCCTGGAATGGTGGCCTATGAACTGAACACCTTCAAATATGCCGACAACCGCTACCGGGTGAAGATGGAGCCGGGCAGCCGCAACACCCCCAGCTTTGGCCGGGCCAAAGAGTTGGCGGTGGGCAGCGAGTTTGTGTTCAGCATCATCAGCGCCGCCGACTGGCAACCGCCGAAATGGGTTCGTCTGGGCAAATGGATGAGCAAAGCGGCTGTGGAGGTACTTGCATCGGAGGAAGTCACGAGCATTCGGCAAGGGGCATACACGGCTGCGATCCCGCTAAATCCGTTGGACCTGCCGCCCGATTCCCATCTGCTCGCCTACGACCTGATTTCGATGCCGCCGGTTTCACTGCTGGATAACGCGCAAATGAACGGCCCACACTACCGCCTGTCCAATGGCGATTGCATACCGGCTGATTTGGCCTATCGTTTTCCAGCGGGATAGAGCCGATGGGGGCGGGATGAGAAAATCACACCGCCCCCATCCCCCGCCCAATCTCGGCCAGCACATCGGCCAGGGTGGGTGGAGACGAGGCGATGATATTCTGCATGCTGCC
>JAHBVF010000043.1 GCA_019637685.1 Caldilineaceae bacterium
CTCAGAATGGTGTAGTTGCGCAGCCCAAAATTGCAGGAGGTCCAGCGGTGGCCCCGGTCTGTGGAGCGCAGAACGCCGTCGCCCTCTGTCCCCGCCAGCAGGACCGCCGTGCGGAAAACGTCTGGGTGGGGGGCCAGACAGAGCGCGGCTTCTGTCGCGCCGCCCAACCACGCGGCCTGCCATTCGTCACCGCCCAGGTATTGATAGGCAATGCCGTGGGGCGCGCCACCCACCAGCAGTCTGTCGTGTATGGCTGTGCAGAGAATCAGCCTTTCCATCGGCTGGGAGAGGGGCAGCAGTTCGCCCTCCTCCAGGCTGAAAAGGCCATAGGGACCGGCTGCCCAACGCTGTTCCCCTTGGGCAGAAATCGAGAGAATAATCGCCATTGCTTACGGCTCCATACTTTGTTTTGGCTGTTTGTGATAGACAATTGTGTCGGTGCTCAGCGCCATCAACGCGGTGCTGACCGCGGTGCGCAGGAGCATCTCTGACACACCGGCCACGTCCAACACACCGCAGGCCAAGGCATCGTCCACCTTCTCTTGCAGCACGTCATAGGTTGCGCCTTGTCCGGCTTCGGCCACCCGGTCGATGATTACCCCCGGCGCGGCCACGTGCGCGTTGACCAGAATCTGGCGCAGGGGTGCTTCCAGGGCTTTGTGGATGAGCTGAACTCCGAATCGGGCGTCGTCGTCGAACTGGACGTCCTCCAGCGCGGCCCGTGCGTGGAGCAGGGCCGCGCCGCCACCGGGCACTACGCCCGTCTGCTGGGCCGCGGAAAGCACCTTCAGCGCCCGCTCCGCGTTTTCGGCCAGCACTTCCCGTTCCAGTTTGCCAATCGCGCCCACCTTCAGCGTGCCCATCCCACCGCTCAGGGACGCCAGTCTGCCCATCAGCAGCGGGCGGTCTTCGTCGTTTTGGGCCATTGCCGCCAGCCGTTGACGTATGAGTTCCACCTCTGGCTGGGCGTCGACCAGCCGTTGGCGTTCGGGCAAAAGCCGAAGTTGGCCGTTGTCCACCTCCACCCGCAATGCTTTGCCCAGATGCGCTGGGGTTGCCTTGCGGCTGGATGGCGTGAAGCCCTGGCCCAATACTGTGGCTCCGGTAAGCAGGGCCATATCTTCCAGAGCATAGCGCCGTTCTTCGCCCACCGGTTTGATTTTGGCTGCGATAATATCCAGTTTTTTCTTCTCAGCCGTGTGGTTGCTGATCAGAATATGCAGCGCGGCATCTTTGAAATTATTGGCGACAATCGCCAGGGATTTGGCCCCAGAGGCGATGGCTGCCTCCAGCAAGGGGATGACGTCCTCGGCTTCAGCCAGATTGTTTGCCACCAATGCCACCGCACAATTTGTCTGCACAGCCTGTTTGCGGGCCGCGTCGGAATAGAGCAAATAGCTGGCAATCTCTGCCCCAAAGTTGGCCCCCGCGTGATATTCCCGTTCCAGGTAGGGGGCCACATATTTCTGCACAGTGACCTTTGCCTCTGGCCCCAGCAGAAAGCTCATTTCGCCCAGCATTCCAGCCAGCGGGCGATCGCGCACAACTGTAAAGGCCACTTCCGAGAGTTCGTCCTCCGAAGCGACGATATGTGAGTGGGCGGTGAGATGCGCGCAGACTGCATCGGTGGCCGCCAGAATGCCCCGCTCCAAATCCCGAAAGTTGATGCCGCCGGTTATCATACGCAGGGCGTCGATATAAATAGCCCTGGCCAGGACAGCGCAGGTCGCGCCCCCGTCTCCCACACGCTGGCCTGTGTGCCAGACCAGACCGCGCATGAGCATCGCGCCCACATCGATCCGGGGATCGCCAAAGCTCAGGATACGGCGCACGGCAGTGGCCGAATCGTCCAGCAATTCGGGGCCGCGGGTGTCGCGCTGATTGGCAATGTGGCCAGCGATGGGTCCCAGTGTGGGGGCGAGGAGGTCAGCAATGAGATTGACACCGCGCGTCAGATGCTTATGGGTTTCTGCCGGTCCGGCTACGGTGGCCCGGCGTTGGGAAATCTTTGCCAATGGACTGTCTCTCTGCTAAACGAATGATGGAATGCAATCGTGCGTGTAGGTAAATTGTAAATTGAGTTTCACGGTTTCAGAAGTTCGGCTTTTCAGGTCTTGAGTCTACTGTAAAAAGCCCCTAAACTCACCGCGGAGTCGCGGGGAACGCGGAGATTCGCGGAGTTTTTCTCCTGAATCTCGCCGCGTTGCCTCCGCGCCCTCTGCGATCCCGCGGTGAAATTGACCTTTTTGCAGTAGACTCTGGTCTTGCGCTATTACGCCCACAGATGCGCGTATTTCAGCCCAGTGCCTGTGTTGAACAGCACAACCCGCTCGTCGGCCGCGATCCAGCCGCTCGCCAGCAGGCGAATCTGTGCGGCCAGGCAGGCAGCTCCTTCGGGCGCGGGGAAGATGCCTGTGTGCCGGCCCATTGTGCGGGCGTGGGTCAGCATTTCCTCGTCCGGGACAGCAATGGCTGTACCCCCGCTCTGGCGGATGGCGTTGAGAATCAGGAAATCGCCCACCGCGGCAGGAACACGCAGACCGTCAGCCACAGTTTTGGCCCCCTGCCACATCTCCGCGTGTTCGCTCTCCTCCTCAAAGGCCCGCACCATCGGCGCGCAGCCGGTGCTCTGCACGCTGACCATCCGGGGGCGTTTGGAGCCAATCAGCCCCATCTGCTCCATTTCGTCAAAGGCTTTCCACATACCGATCAGCCCGGTGCCGCCGCCAGTGGGATAGATAATGACATCGGGCAGTTCCCAGCCCATCTGTTCGGCCAACTCATAGCCCATCGTCTTCTTGCCTTCCAGCCGATAGGGTTCTTTGAGGGTGCTCACATCGAACCAGCCGTGCTTCTGTACACCCTCTTTTACTTTTACGCCGCAGTCAGTAATCAGCCCGTCGACGAGTGTCACCTTTGCCCCCAGGGTTTTGCACTCCACCCGAAAGGTCATAGGCACATCGGAGGGCATAAACACATACGCGGGCAGACCGGCCGCGGCCGCGTAGGCGGCCATCGCGCCCGCCGCGTTGCCCGCGCTGGGAATGGCAACCTCTTTTGCGCCCAGTTCATAGGCCCGGCTGACCGCCATTACCAGCCCCCTGGCTTTGAAACTGCCTGTGGGGTTGAGGGATTCATCTTTAATAAAGGTGTGGGCACAGCCGATTTCTGCGCCCAAGCGGCCGGCCAGCACCAGTGGCGTCCAGCCTTCGCCCAATTTCATACAGGCATCGTCCTGGCGCACAGGCAATACTTCTTCATAGCGCCAAAGGGACGGTTCCCGTTCGGCCAGGCTCTCTTTGGTCAGGGTTTGGGCGGCCTTTGCCAGGTCATAGCGGGCCAACAGCGGGCGACTGCACGCGGGGCACAGATTCATCAGACGGTCAGCGTCGTAGGTCTCGCCGCATTTGCCGCATTCCAAATGGGTCAGCGTTGAACGGGTCATAGGGTGTATCTGTCCAAGTGTTGGGTCAGAAAAAGGGGTGCTGCCAGACCGATAGCCTAGGGGTTTCGATAAAACAGGCAATACAATTCTACTCTGGGTTGGCGTCTATGCAAAATTGCGGGCCAGATAGGGCTGCTTCAGCTTCGCAGGCTGGCCCACGGCTCGTCCTCATAGACCTCCACCAACTGATAGCCCTCCGCGCCCACACACGGGCCGAGGATGGCGATCAGTTTGGCGGTCTGGCTGCCGGTGTTGAAGGAAGCGTGGACCACATCCGCGGCGATAAAGACGCCGTCGCCTGTCGAAAGGGTTGTGGATTCCTGGCCCACCCACTGCTCCACCGCGCCGGAGACAACGTAGATGACCTCTTCCTGGCCGGGATGCATGTGGAAGTTGTGGCCGCAGCCCGGTTCCAGGGTCACTTCGATGACGACCAAATCTTTGGCTCCGGTGGTAGACGGGCGACTCAGCCAGCCCATCACCCCCCAGTCCAGGCGGTCCCGTTCCATTGCCGCGCTTGTGATAAATTTTCCGTCCATTGGGGTTGCTCCCTATTTTTGTCGAGTGTCCGGTGTCAAGTGTCAGTCGATGAGCGGGCCTGCATTTTTGTCGAGTGTCCGGTGTCAAGTGTCAGTCGATGAGCGGGCCTGTCCCTCAATCGCTGGTTCCACCGTCAGGCGCTCGATGCTGGGTTTGTAACGCGGGCTGTTAGCCCGCAACGGGCGCAAGCTGTCAACTTGCGTTACAATTTCAACTCCGTAAACGCCCGGGCCTGCCCCTCAATCGCCGGTTCTACCGCCAGCCGTTCGATGCTGGATGCGCCGAAGAAGCCTGCGATGCCTTCCGTATGCTCGAAGATATACTGGGCGTCGGCTGGCTCGGCAATCGGCCCGCCGTGACAGAGGACGAGAATCTCCGGGTTGATTGCCACCGCCGCGTCGCGCATGGCCTGCACCCGCTTGGCCGATTCGGCCAGGGTCAGCGCTGTGTCCGCGCCGATAGAACCCTTCGTCGTCAGCCCCATATGGGGGACGAGCACATCCGCGCCGGCCTCGGCCATGGCCCGCGCTTCGTCGGGGTTGAAGACATACGGGCAGGTAAGCATATCCAACTGATGGGCCTGGCGAATCATCTCCACTTCCAGCCCGTAGCCCATCCCCGTCTCCTCCAGATTGGTCCGCATCACCCCATCGATCAGCCCGACCGTCGGGAAGTTCTGCACACCGTCGAAGCCCATTTCCTTCAACTGGCGCAGGAAATGGGGCACCAGCCGGAAGGGGTCAGTGCCGCAGACGCCTGCCAGCACCGGTGTATCCGCCACAACCGGCAGGACTTCGCTCGCCATCTCCACGACGATGGCGTTGGCGTCGCCGTAGGGCATCATCCCGGCCAGGCTGCCCCGGCCGGCCATACGATAGCGCCCGGAATTGTAGATGATAATCAGGTCCACCCCGCCCCGCTCGCTGAATTTGGCGGAGATACCCGTGCCCGCGCCCGCGCCGATAATCGGGCGACCAGCGGCTACTTTTGCGCGCAGGCGGCGCAGGGATTCAGTACGTGAGATGTACGGCATCGATCACTCTTCTCCTGTCAGGAAGTGCAATAGTTTTGTTGTGACTGCGTTGGCAAAGGCGTCGTCATTGATATTGGCGTCCACGACTTCCACCGCAATATCGGGGCGTGCATTGAGCTGAATGGCATCGAACAGCGCGAGATCGGCTTCGGGCCACCAGAAGAGACCGCCGGGTGAGTCCAGAATGGAGACGCCATTGGCGGGCAGGAAGAAGGCGACCGGCCCAGTGGCCGCGTTTGCTTTCTCGGCCAGAATGAGACCCAACGCCGCGTTCTCCTCCGGCGTCGTGCGCATCAGCGTAACGGTCGGGTTCCAGACGTAAAAGAGCCGGTCGCTCTGTCCTGAGCCTGCCGAAGGGCCGAATTTGTCCGGCACGCTCTCCAGCGGACCAAAGTTCACCATATCCAGACAGCCCGGCGCGATGACCTGAGGGATACCTGCCTGGGCTGCCGCGTCCAGCCGGGTGGGGCCAGCCGAGAGCGTGCCCCCCACCAGTTCGTCGGCCCATTCGGTGGTGGTCACGTCCAGCACGCCCACAAAATGGCCTTCGCTGATCAGCTTTTCCATCATCCGCCCGCCCGCGCCCGTGGCGTGGAAGACCAGCACTTCATAGCCCGCGGCCTCCAGTTTGGCCTTGCATTTGCCCACCAGTTGGGTGGTGTTGCCAAACATCGACGCCGCGATCAGCGGTTTTGTGGGAATTTCCGTCGGCGTGGCTGTCGCCATCCCACAGACGGCCGCGGCCGCGTTGGTGTATATCCGGGCGCTGATGGAGTTGACCCCGGCCACATCTACAATCGAAGGCATCATCACAATGTCGCTGTCGCCCACATACGTGGCCACATTGCCGCCAGCCAGCGTGCTGACCATCACCTTGGGCACGCCCACAGGCAGGCCGCGCATGGCTGTGGTGGCAATCGTCGCCCCCGCGGAGCCGCCCATCCCCAGCACGCCCTGCACCTGGCCCTCGCCGTGCAATCGTTTGAGAATAGCCGCCGCACCCTTTGCCATCACCCCAATCGCCGCGCCCCGATCCCCCGCCTTGCGCAGCGCGGCCAGGGACGATCCGCCCGCTTCTGCCACTTCCGCCGCGCTCACATTCGGGGTAAAAGCTGGTTCGTCCATCACACTGGTGTCGATGACCAGCGCAGCAAGCCCCCGGCGTTCAATCTCCGCCTTGACGAAGGCGAAGTCTTCGCCTTTGGTGTCCAGGCTGCCGATTAGGGCGATGGCAGTGGAAGTGCTAGTAGTGGAGATGGGTGGCATTTGGCTCATTTTCGTTGCTTCTCCCCGGCTTTGAGCAGACGGATCATCTCGGCAATGCGTTCAGCACGCAATGCCGGCTTGCGTTTGGTGGCGTCGATCCAGCGCAGAAAACCCTTGCGATAGAAGGTCGCCAACCCCTGGAAGAAGGCCAAAGCGTCGGGTTCTGCCTCCAGCGCCGCGGTGATATCGTCGGCCAGTTCTGCAATCTGCGGTCCTTCGGCCCGGAGTTCCACCTCCACCGGCACGTCCGCGGCCCACCGGTTGTTGCGCCGCCAGGCCGGGGTCAGGGCAAGAAAGTGGCCCTGACCGTCTACACCCAGCGGACCGCGGATGGCACAGCCGTTGACTGCACCGGTGATGTGATGGCGATCTTTCGTGCCCCACACCGCGTCCGGGTCAAAGGGCAAGCGAATCAGCGCTCCGCTGCCCTTTTGCTCAATCAGACCACTGAAATGCTGTACAGTCAAATCAGTTTTCCCTTTCGCCAAAGTGCTGCAATAACCGGCAATAGGCTGCCTGGCCTTTGACAAAGCTGCTCAGGCGGAAGAATTCGTCGGGCGCGTGCGCGCCCTCGTCCCGCAGGCCAAAGCCAAAGCTGACAGTGTACGCGCCCAGCTCGTCCAGAAAGACGCCGGTGATGGGGATGCTGCCGCCGCTGCGCACGTGATAGGGTTCTGTGCCGTAGACCTCTCGCAGCACATCCGCCACCACCTGATTGCCCCAGTGATCGGCTGGGATTGTATAGGGCTTGCCGCCCGTCTCCTCCGGGGAAACAGTGGCGGTGACACCGGGCGGCGTGTGCTTCTCCACGTGGGCGATCACCAGTTCCACAATCTTCTCCGGGCGCTGGTTGCTGACCAGGCGACAGGTGATTTTGGCGTGGGCTTCGTTGGGCAGCACCGTTTTGATGCCCTCGCCCTGAAAGCCGCTCCACATTCCGTTGACTTCCAGGGTGGGCCGCGCCCAGACCCGCTCCCGGGTGGTAAAACCGGCTTCGCCGAAAGTGGCTTCCAGACCCAGATTGTCCAGATACTCCTCCTCGTCAAAGGGGACGCGGGCGATGGCGGCCCGCTCGTCGTCGGTCAGGTCCACGACGTCGTCGTAGAAACCATCGACGGTAATGTGTCCATCCGGGCCGTGCATAGACGTCAACAGTTCGGCCAGGACGTGGGCCGGGTTGCGGATGGTCCCGCCATAGCCGCCGGAGTGGAGGTCGGTCTTGGCTCCCTTTATGTCGATTTGCAGGCCACAGATGCCCCGCAGGGCTACCAGCAGAATACCTTCGCTGTCGCTCCACTGGCCGCCGTCCGCGCTCACGGCCAGGTCACAGGCGAAGAGCTTTTTGTGTTTTGCCAGAAAACCGGGAATCTGAGGACTGCCGATCTCCTCCTGCCCTTCGAAGCAGAATTTGACGTTCACCGGCAGGCTGCCTTCCCCCTTCAGCAGCGCCTCGACCGCCAGAATGGGGACGAGCATATTGCCCTTGTCGTCGGACGCGCCCCGGGCAAATACTTTGTCGCCGTCGATGCGCGGCTCGAAGGGCGGGCTGGTCCAGAGATGGAGAGGGTCTACGGGCTGCACATCGAAGTGGCCGTAGATGAGGATCGTGGGCTGGCCCTCCGCGTGCAGCCAGTCGCCGTAGACAACCGGGTGGCCGGCGGTGGGCAGCAACTGGACATTTTCCACGCCCGCGGCCTGCAGGCGGGCCACCACCCATTCGCCGGCCTTCTGCACATCGGCTTTATGCGCGGGCAGGGCCGAGATGCTGGGGATGCGCAGGAAGTCGAGAAGCTCATCCTGAAAGCGGGGCTGGTTGGCGTCGAGATAGGATTGGTAGGTGGGCATGGGGTTGGGCATTGGGGGTTCTCCTCCCGTGGCTGATCGGATGCGATGGCTGCATTATCGGTCAGACACGGGAGGAGAGTCAAGGGCGGGGTGTTTGCTTTTTCTGGTGACCGGGTTCAGTAATCAAACAGACAGACGCGGTTGGTAGAGGAACTGCTGGAAACCGACAAAGACTTTGTTGATCTCGTCGGGTTTGCCCAGTTCGGCCACGGCGTCGGTGAGGGCGTTGTAGCGCAGACGCAGCAGTGGGGGGAGTTTGTCGGTTGCCAGCTCCTCCACACCCACCTGCACATATTGCCCCAGCACAAAGTCGATAAATGCCTGCTGCCTGGCGCTGAAAGCCTTGTTGATGGCCGCTTTGGCTGTGTTGACCCGCTCGGCCCGGCTGACCGTGGGCAGGGCATAGGCCACGTAGGCCAGCACATCGAAAAGGTCGCTCTCTTCCGCATCAATGATCCGCTGCATTTCGGCCAACTGTGCGTGACCGAAACCCTTTTCGGCTAGCCGGCGCAGGAGATCAGCCCGGCTGGCTGGCGCACACCAGAGATCGCGCAATTCTTCCTCACTTTTGAAGAATTCGGGCAGCTTGCCAAAGAGGGATTCCATAAACTGTTGGGCGCTCATCGGCGTGCCGTCGGGATGCCAGAATGTGGTGACGGTCATGTGTTGAATCGTGCGCGCTTTGCCATCGGCCAGTTGCACTTTGATGCGCGGGTGTAGTTCGTAGCCTTCTCTGGGATCGTGCACAACTTCGCCGGAAGTGTCGCCGAGGCCGGACTGGGGATCGGTTACCTCCTCCGGTTCCGCGGGTTCGCCGTCCCACTCCGGGTCGTTGAAGTGGTGGTGTGCCCGCACAAAATCGTAAATCGTGAAGTAGTCTTTGCCGTCGTAGAGCCGCGTGCCCCGCCCGATAATCTGCTTGAATTCGATCATCGAATTGATGGGGCGCATGAGGACGATATTGCGAATGTTGCGTGCATCCACGCCAGTCGAGAGCTTCTGGGAAGTGGTGAGGATTGTTGGGATCGTGCGTTCGTTGTCCTGAAAGTCCCGCAGATGCTGCTCGCCCAGCGCGCCGTCGTTGGCCGTCACCCGTTCGCAGTAGTGGGGATCACTGCTGCTTTTCATCTGGTTGATCAGGTCGCGCACGGCCAGCGCGTGGTCCTGGGTGGCGCAAAAGACAAGGGTCTTCTCCCGCTGGTCGATCATCTCCATAAATAGGCGCACCCGGTGCCGTTCCCGCTCTGTGATTTCGATGATGCGGTTGAAATCGCTCTCCACATAGCGCTTGCCCCGCTCGATCTCGCCCTCAATGAGCGTATCGTCTGCGGTGTAGACGTATTCGTCCAGTGTTGTGGCGATCTGCTTGACTTTGAAGGGGGTGAGAAAGCCGTCGTTGATGCCCTCTTTGAGCGAGTAGACGTAGACCGGTTCGCCGAAATAGGCGTAGGTGTCCACATTGTCTCGACGCTTGGGTGTGGCGGTCAGCCCCAACTGGACCGCGGGCGCGAAGTAATCGAGAATCGCCCGCCAGTTGCTCTCGTTGTTGGCCCCGCCCCGGTGACATTCGTCGATGACAATAAAATCGAAGAAATCCGCCGGATAGTCGCCGAAATAGGGGGTGTCGTTTGGCCCGCTCATAAACGTCTGGAAGATTGTGAAAAAGAGGCTGCCGTTGGTGGGAACCCGACCTTTTTTGCGGATGTCCGCCGGGTCGATGCGTACCAGCGCGTCCTCCGGGAAGGCGGAGAAGGCGTTGTAGGCCTGGTTGGCCAGGATATTGCGGTCGGCCAGAAAGAGGATGCGGGGGCGGCGGCTGGGCTGGCGGCTGAGATTCCAGCGGCTGTGGAAGAGTTTCCAGGCGATCTGAAAGGCGATGAAAGTCTTGCCTGTGCCGGTAGCGAGCGTGAGTAGAATACGCGATTGCTGCGCGGCCACGGCTTCCAGCACCCGCTGAACCGCGATTTCCTGGTAGTAGCGGCTGGGATGGGAGCCGCCTTTGTCCTCGAAAGGCACAGTGGCGAAGCGATCGCGCCAGCCGTTGGCCTGGGCAAAGGTGCGCTGCCAGAGTTCCTCCGGCGTGGGATAGGCCGGGGCTGTGCCCTCTTTGCCCGTGCACATATCGACGGCGTAAAGGCTCTGGCCATTGCTGGCATAGGCAAAGCGCACATCCATTTTGCTGGCATAGTTCTTAGCCTGGCCTAATCCTTCGGTCAGGGGTTTGTCCCAGGCTTTGGCTTCGAGCACGGCCAGTTGGTGGTTGCGATAGACCAGCACATAATCCGCAGTGAGCGGTTTGCCCCGCCGCCCGCCCCCTTCCAAACGGCCCAAAGTCAGCGGGTATTCGCGCAGAATGCGGCTGCCCTCCACAACGCCCCAGCCTGCGGCGCGTAGCGCAGGGTCGATATGATCGGCGCGGGTTTCGGCTTCGTTCATAATTGGGTCTTCTCGCTTCCGCTTCCGGGTTCGCCAATCTCCTGATTGGCATTTTCGGGATCTTGGCCGAACGGGAATTTGGCGGTCCCAAGAGCGGCGCTGCTCCACGGCCATTCCTCCACAGTTGCCACCAACCCTGCCTTGACCGGATTTTGGTGAATATACTCGACCGCCCGGTACAGGTGCTCCTCATTACGCATATAGCGATCCCAATACTCCCGCTGCCAGACCGGATTCGGCGTGTTTTTGGGAACGTCATTGGGAGCGCCAATCTCCCGATTGGCCACCACCCCCGCCTCGCCAATCTCCCGATTGGCGCTCCCATCGGTGCGTCTCTGATACTCATTTATCTTCCGCGCCGTAAACTTTTTCCAGGAAGCCACAATTTTGGCAACTGTCCAGTTATGCAGGAGCTGAAAGAGCACGTGTACGTGATTGGGCATAACGACCCACGCGATCAGACGGTAGCGCTGACCGTCAAAGTAGAAGAGGGCGTCTTGCACCATTTGGGCGATCTCCGGGATGCGCAGTACACAGGAGCCGTGACCCGCGTCACGCAGGGCTTCGATGCGTTTGCGACGTTCTTCTTCTTGCCGTTTGCCTGGGAAAATCTGCAATTCCATTTCCATCCGTTCCAGGGCCGCTTTGGGTAGGCTGTCGGCCAAATGAAAGGTGACGTGCTGGACGACGGCAGGATTTTCGTAGTGGGGGAGATAGCCGCGGGAATGCCAGAAGGGTTTGCGCCCCAACTCAGGTTCGTTCGGATCGTCAATTCCCTGATTGGCTCGTTGAGGGTGTTGGCCGAACGGGAGTTCGGCGATCCCAAGCTCAGGTTCGCCAATCTCCCGATTGGCATTTTCCGGGCGCTGGCCGAATGGGAGTTCGGCGATCCCAGGCTCAGGTTCGCCAATCTCCTGATTGGCATTTTCCGGGTGCTGGCCGAACGGGAGTTCGGCGATCCCAGGCTCAGGTTCGCCAATCTCCCGATTGGCGTTTTCTGGGCGCTGGCCGAACGGGAGTTCGGCGATCCCAGGCTCAGGTTCGCCAATCTCCTGATTGGCGTTTTCTGGGCGCTGGCCGAACGGGAGTTCGGCGATCCCGGGTTCGGTGCGCTTGGGGGTGGTTTGCATTGGTGACCTCTACAGTTCTCCGTGGAAGGCACGGTGCAGGAGGGATTGTTTGAGTTCGTCCAGGGCGGCGAGTTTGCGCTGGTAGATGGCTTCGAGGCGTTCGCTCTCTTCGGTTACTGCACCAACAACCGATGCAATATCTCGTTGTAACGAAAGTGGTGGGATACCGCCAACGTCAAGTGCTCGAATATCTTTCATATTCACGTGCTCTACAGTTGCCCCACGCGAGTGAGCCAAAAGCCTTTGCTGCATTTGGGGCCAAAGCAGAAGCAAGGCAAGAAATTCTGGTTCGAGGAATTTGCGGTTTGGTCGAATCAAAACAGTTCGTTGTCCCAGACAAACTTTGAGATTTTCGGGAATGACAGCAACATTTCCAGCAGGTGCTTCTCTCGCAAGAATTAAGTCACCGGGAAGAGGTTCAGCCCGACGAGTCCATTTTCGATAAGTTTCTTCTGAAACACGATAAACCCCATCGAGCAATAGTTTACCCTTTCCTATATTCGGCGTCCGAATTGAAGGAGTTCCTTGCTCTTGCGTTGGAGCCGTCTTATGTTCGCAGTCCACAATTAGCTCACACAGTTCAGCCAGAGACTTTTTATGCTCCACCCACCCCTCCCCGCGCTGACGAAAGACTGCATCCAGATGGCTCTCGAAGAGGGCGCGGGCGTTGGCGAGGTTCTGCTCGGCGTTGGCTTTGGCCGTGGCGAGACCGTCGAAGGCTTCGTCCAGGAGGGCGACGATGCGCTGTTGTTCGGGGAGGGGAGGAACGGGAACGGTAATTGTCTTCAGCTTCCCACCAGACAATTCTTTGAATGTGGCCCCGGTTCCCAATAAATTCAGAACATCAACGATACTACCCAGATAGTAATACAAAAATTTATCTTTGAGTTGGTCGCCAGGAATTATGCCCTTACAGCCTTGGTTCGTTGCCATTGGCTCGGTATTTATCACCAGATATCCAATCGGTGCGCGAGAGGAAAGAATAACAGATCCAGCGGGCAGCATCTTCGCTGAACTATCTCGTAAACCCAAGTCCGTAATCTTCCGTTCTGTGTCTGCAACATACGGACTAGAACGTTTTCCCATCTCTGCGGGCGTAATCCACAGGTGATCTCCATCCCAATATTCAGGAATTCGCGTTTTTGGTGTGCCTCCATTGACAATAGTGCATACATCACCCAATTGCTTTAGCCGCCACCCCTTCTTCATAGCAACCCCCGAATCACTTCCAGCACATCCGCGCTCTCGGCGTCCAAGGCGGTGATCTCGTCCAGTATATCGGATGGGTCCCGGTGGGTGATCTCTTCGCCGCCGTTGGGGTTCTTCACCGAAAGGTCGAAGGTGGTGGGGTCAATGCGGGCCGCGTCCACTGTCCAGCTTTGGGGCGAATCGGCCCGGCGCTGTTGCAGTTCCACAAACTCGGCCAGGTCGTCGTCGTTGAGCGGGTTGGTCTTGCCCAGATTGCGGCCCGGGTCCAACTGGTAGTACCAGATGTGGCGGGTGGGTGCGCCCTTCTCAAAAAAGAGGACAACTGTCTTCACCCCCGCGCCCTGAAAGGTGCCGCTGGGACAGTCGAGGATTGTGTGCAGGTTGCAGCTTTCCAGAAGCAGTTTGCGCAGACTGACCGCGGCGTTGTCGCTGTTGGAGAGAAAGGTGTTTTTGATCACCACCCCACCCCGTCCCCCGGCTTTGAGCATTTTGATGAAGTGTTGCAGAAAGAGAAAGGCGGTCTCCCCCGTGCGGATGGGGAAATTCTGCTGGACTTCTTTGCGCTCTTTGCCGCCAAAGGGCGGGTTGGCCAGGACAATTTCGTAGCGGTCCCGCTCCTGCACATCGGCCAGATTTTCGGTGAGGGTGTTGGTGTGCAGGATGTTGGGCGCTTCGATACCGTGCAAAATCATATTCATAATGGCGATGACGTAGGCCAGTGACTTCTTCTCTTTGCCGTAGAAGGTGCTGCTCTGTAGCCGTTCCATATCCCCGGTGGTCAGGCCGGGGGTGGCGCGCAGATAGTCGAAGGCTTCGCAGAGAAAGCCCGCTGAGCCGACCGCGCCGTCGTAGATGCGCTCGCCCAGCCGGGGCTGCACCACCCGCACCATCGCCCGAATCAGCGGGCGGGGCGTGTAATACTCGCCGCCGTTGCGCCCGGCGTTGCCCATATTTTTGATTTTGGCTTCGTAGAGGTGGGAGAGTTCGTGCTTTTCGGTCTGGGAGCGGAAGCGCAGTTCGTCGATCTGTTCGATAATTTCACGCAGGTTGTAGCCGCTGGAAATTTTGTTTTTGATCTCTCCGAAGATCTGGCCGATTTTGTATTCGATGGTGTTGGGGCCGCTGGCCCTGCTGGTGAAGCCGTGGAGATAGGGAAAGAGTCTGTCGTTCACAAAGTCGCGCAGGTCGTCGCCGGTGAGCGCCCGCTGGTGGTCGGGTTGGCCGGTGGCGTCTTTGGGCGCGGCCCAACTTTCCCAGCGATAGGCTGGCTCCAGAATATAGGCGTATGGCTTGCCCGCGAATTCAGCTTCCAGGGCCTTGTCCTGTTCCAGCCCGTCCAGATATTTCAGAAAGAGCAGCCAGGAGGTCTGCTCGGTATAGTCCAGTTCGGTGGTGCAGCCTGCTTCTTTGCGCAGCACATCGTCGATATTGCGGAAGGCTTGTTCAAACATCAAAATTCCTGACTGGTGGGGGATGGGTTGCCTGGGAGCGCCGTTATCCCTAACGGCAGCCAGCCAGCCGGGAGGTTGGCGCTCCCAGAGGCTGGGAATGCCGCCTGGGAGCGCCGTTATCCCTAACGGCAGCCAGCCAACCGGGAGGTTGGCGCTCCCAGAGGTTGGCGCTCCCAGAATTGGCGCAATTGTAGCACAGGCGGGAAGGGAGCAGAAAGTTGATTTTCAGTGCATCCCCGTTCGATTCTTTTTTTCCTGACGAAGCGAGTTCTGCCCCCTACCCCCGCAACTCATTCATCACCGCGGGCAGATACCCCAGCAGATCGCTGGCGAGCACCCCGCCGGGGCCGATCTCTTCTTCGCAGATTTCGCCCGCACGCCCGTGCAGCCACGCGGCCAGGCAGGCCGCGTCGAAGGCGTCCACGCCCTGCGCCAGCAGACCGGTGATCGTCCCGGCCAGCACATCGCCCGTGCCGGCGGTGGCCAGCGCGGGCGTGGCTACAGGCAGGACAGCCAGCCGTCCGTCCGGCCCGGCGATTATTGTATACGGCCCTTTCAGCAACACAACCGCGTGCCAGTCCGCGGCCTTTTCCTGGGCCAACTGCCAGGGCTGGCTGAGCACGGCCTCCAGTTCGATTCCGCAGAGCCGGGCCATTTCCTGGGCGTGGGGTGTCAGAATCGCCGGATTCGGGAGCAGCTCGGGCCAGTTGTCTATCCGCGCCAGACAGTTCAGTCCGTCGGCGTCGATGACTGTGGGGGGCAGGCTGGGCGTGTCCGCGGGCAGTTGACTGCGGCGGCGGATTGTGCCAAAGGGCGATGTGGACAGGGCGTGGGCATCCATCCCCTCCGTCCCCGTTTCTCCGGTTCCTGCCTGAAAAGTTGTGGGCAATGCCGACGAACGGCCTGCACGCGTGCGGGTGAGAAAAGAGCGCACAAAATCGACGGTCGCGCTTTCGTGGCTCAAGCCGCACCCCAGCAGGAGCGCCTGGTAGCCGCTGATCTTTTCGTTGATAGTCGCCACTGCATTTTCGTTGATGACGCCCATCTCGTGGGAGAGGAGCAGCCAGGTTGGCTCGGCCAGGGCCGTGGCCAGGGGAACCCAGACCGGCTGGGGCACAGCACCCGTGACCAGCCCCGCGCCCACGCGGCCCATAGCCGCACAGCTCAGAAAGGCCGCGCCGGGATAATTGACGCTGCCGACGATGGCCATCCCTTTGCCAAAGCTGCCCTTGTGGCTCACCCGCTCGCGCTGGGGCAGAAGGGGAGACACGTATTCGGCCGCCAGGGCGAAAGTCTGGATGTCATCGGCCAGCGCGGGCGCAATGCCGATGTCTGCTACCACCAGTTGGCCCAGCGCGCCCGCGGCCGGAAAACGAAAATGGCCGGATTTCGCGTAGGCGAAGGTGACGGTCACATCGGCTGGGACTGCGTGGGGGTCCAGGCCGCCCGTGTCACAGTTCATCCCGCTGGGACAGTCCACCGCCACAACCGTCAAGAGTCCATTGCTGTCGGATTCGTCCTGTTGGCGCTGGGCGCGCACCGCAGCCACCTGATCGAGCAGATCGGCCAGACTGCCGTCGATAGCCCGGTTGTTGCCTGTGCCCAGCAGACTGTCCACTACCACCGCGGCCCGGTGCAGCCATTCGGCCAAAGCAGTGAAATCGCCGTCCGCGTCGGCGCGTACACTTTCGACACCCCGCGCGGCCAGTTGGCCGAAATGCTCCTGGTAGTCGTGCTCCGGGTCGGTCTGCCGTTTCCAAATGTAGACGCGCACAGGATAGCCCGCGTCGTGCAGATGGCGGGCGCAGACCAGCCCATCGCCACCGTTGTTGCCCGGCCCCACCAGCACCAGCACCGGTGTCCCTTCTGCCCCAGGAAAGGCTTCGGTGATCACATCCGCCACGGCTTTGCCGGCTTGCTCCATCATCTGGGCATAAGAATGGCCGCCTTCGTTGGCCCTGCGTTCCTGTTCCTGCATCTGGGCCACCGAGACGATTTTCAGGTGGGTGGGGATAGGGCGGGCCGTCTGTGTGGCCGGGGCTGCATTTTTCTCACTCATTCGATTTTCCTCTTTCTTGTGGCGCATCCAGTGCGCCACAATGCAATGGGTTTCCAAGACGACGCCGATGTGGACCAATTCTTGTATCAGCCATTCAGGACGGAAGCCGTCGCGTCGTCGGATTTTGTTCCAAATCGGCAGCAGTCGGTCCTGTCAGACTGCTGCCGGGCACAAGAAATTAATCCTGTGTACTCCAGAGTCTGCGCAGCACAGGACGCCAGTTTCCGCCTTCCAGCAGATCCGTGTTGTCGCTGATTGTATCGATGCTGCCGATGGGCTGGCGGGCCGCAATACGCCGGGTGTCCGGGTCGGTAATTTGCGCCAGCAGCGCGTCGGCGAAGCCTTGCATCGCGATGACCCGAAAGGGGCGTCCCCAGAAGGTACGCACTGTCTCCGGCAGGGGATCGGTCAGGCCCAATCGGTTGTGCATCCGGGCCAATGCTTCGTAGGCGGGGACCAGATGGCTCTCCCGCGTCTGCCAGTCGGGCGCGGTCTGCGCGGCCAGGAGATGGGGCGTCAATTCCGCCGCGCACTGGAGTTTGGAGAAGGCTGTGCCAAACCACTTGGGGTAGGGCGCGTACTGTTGCTCCATCGTAAAGGCCAGGCGCATGACATCCCGCGCCAGCCGGGAGCCGATCAGCGCGGAGCCGAGTTCGTCGCCGACCAGCCCGGCCCGGCCCATCAGATGTTCCTCCTGGCCGATACGCGCCCAGCCCGCGGCCAGGAGATAGAGCCAGACGTTCGGGGGATACCAGGCGAAGCGCGCCCGCACTTCTTCCAGCCCATCTTCAATCCCAAGGCCGTCGTGATAGACCGCGCCGCTGGTCAGGGCGCGCAGCTTCTGCTGGGGAAAGGTGAGCCAATCGGCTGCTTCCACCGGGCTGGAAAGGTCGAAGTCCAGATAGTCAAGGACAAAGCCCCGAATGGTGGAGACGCTCACCCGGTGGTTGACCGGGCCGCTTTCCAGGACGGTCAGGTGTTGCACGCCGTTGTCGTTGGGGTCTGGCTGGCTGAAGTGGGTGGAGTAGCCCTGGAAGGTATAGGGCAGACGATTTGCCAGGGCTGTGTGAATGGCATCGGCTACTCGCGGATAGTCGGCTTCGCTCACGAAAAGCTGCACCCGCGGCCCCCAGTGGTGGTCGGTGGACATTTCGTCGTCAAAGCCCAGCACCTCCGAGCCGCTGCCGATGAGCGCGGCGCTGTAGGCCAAACCGGGGAAGGCGTCGGCCAGAATCGGGCGCACGGCTTCCCGGTAGAAGTCGCGGCAGAGGGTCAGGCCGGGGATGAATACACTCCCTTCATCGGCCAGCAGATGCATCAGGCAAACTCCGGCATTGGGTAGACCACATCGGTTTTCAGGGCTTCAGCCGCAGCGATGTGCGTGCCCGCTACGACTGGTTTCTCCATCATTATTTTGGGGTCGGATACAATCAACCTGTCTGCCATTGTCAACCTTCCGACTGTAGTTTCCACCAAAGCACTCCCAACTGCCAACAGTATATCACGGGCCTATCCGTGAATCAGCCTTAAACCGTCAAGTTCTCCGCGGCACGGCCACCACTGCCCGTGCCAATAGACCCATTCCCTCTGATTTAAAGTTCGGGTCCGCCAAAGACAAACTCGCCGCCGACGACTGTTCCGGTCACGTCCGTTTCCAGAATCGCCATGGGGTTGACGCTGAAAATGTCCTGGGAGAGAATCGCCAGATCGGCCAGTTTGCCGGGGGTGATGCTGCCCTGCTCGTTCTCCATTCCGCCGGCATAGGCCGCGCCGACGGTATAGGCCCAGACCGCCTCTTCCACGCTCAGCCGTTCTTCGGGAATCCAGCCGCTGCCGCCCGGTGTGCCATCGGCCCGGCAGCGGGTGACCGCGGCGTGGATGCCCTGGATCACATCCGGCGTCTCCACCGGCGCGTCGGAGCCGAAGGCCAGGCGCGCGCCGGTCTCTTGCAGGCTGCGCCAGGCATAGGCGTGGCGGCTGCGGCTGCCCCAGTGCTTGTCGGCCAGGCGCATGTCCTGGGTGGCGTGGATGGGCTGCATAGACGGGATGACACCCAACTCCACAAAACGGGGGATGTCCTGGGGGTCGAGAATCTGCGCGTGTTCTATGCGGTGACGCAGATGCAGGCCGACGCCCGCGTTGCGGCTGGCCTCCAACGCGTCCAGCACCATCCGGTTGGCCCGGTCGCCGATGGCGTGGGTGACGACGGAAAGGCCCGCGGCGGTGGCCCGCGCCACAATATCGGCCATCGCCGCGGCGTCGGTGACAGCAATGCCGGTGTTGTTCGGTTCGTTTTCATAGGGGGCCAGCATCCAGGCCGTGCGCGGCCCCAGCGCGCCGTCGCTGAAGACCTTCACCCCGCCGACGCGCAGCCACTCGTCGCCCAGACCGGTCTGCACGCCCAGGCGGGTGGCGTCGTCCAGTTCGGCCACGGGAATTTGGGCGACGACGCGCAGGCGCAGTTCGCCATCGGCGCGCAGCTTTTGAAAGGCACGCAGCGCGGGCGCGGATTCCATTGTGTGTATGCCCACAATGCCCATTTTGTGTACTACAGCCTGGGCAGCGCGCACCGCGTCGGCAGCCTCTTCGGCGGTCGGCTCGGTCAGGAGTTGATAGAGCGGTTGCATGGCCGTTTCCAGCAGAATGCCTGTGGGCTGGCCCGCCCCGTCCCGCACAATTTCGCCGCCATCCGGGTCGGGTGTGGCGGGGGTGATGCCGGCCAGTGCCAGGGCCGCACTGTTGGCCCAGCCCGCGTGGCCGCACTTGCGGCGCAGAAAGATGGGGTGTTCCGCGCTGATGGCGTCCAGCTCTGCCGCGCCGGGGAATGCGCCGTCGCCCCAAAGCGACTGGTCCCAGCCCCAGCCGGTGAGCCACTGGCCCGCGGGTGTCTGGGCGGCACGGGCGCGCACCCGCGCCAGGGCAGATTCCCGCGTGGGTGTGTTGGTCAGATCGATGGCCTTCAGATTCAGGCCGTAGGACAAAAAGTGGATGTGGGCGTCGATGAAGCCGGGCACAACCGTCTCCCCGCCCAGATCGATCACCCCTGCGCCGGAGAATTCTTCCTGCAATTCCTCGCTGTCGCCCACGGCCACAAAGCGATCCCCGCGAATTGCCACGGCAGAGGCGCGGGGACGGGCCGGGTCCATTGTATGAAAGTTGCCGTTGATGAGTACCAGTTCAGCGTCCACGGTTTGGCTCCGGTGTGGGGTGTGGTAGAGTTGTAATAGCACCCGAACGGTCGTGCTGAGGTGCGTTGTTTGCCGAAATGTGAGGCGTGAAACGTGAAAGCACCGTCTGATCTCACGTTTCACGCCTCACGGATTTCCTATCCATTTATAGCACAAAACGTACTCAATAGCGAAGGTTTCCCTATGCAACCCATCGGTGCGCAGCACGAATTCCACGACCCAGTCTATGCCCAGGACTGGGCCAACCGCTTTGTGCCCACGCGGCCGCGCCAGGCACTCTTTGATCTGATGGTGGAGCAGATTACCAGCCGCTGTCCCGGCAATGCCCACATTGTGGAATTGGGCATCGGTCCCGGCTATTTGGCGTGGGAGATTCTGGGACGGATCCCCGGTGTCAGCTACGAGGGGGTGGATTTCTCCGAGGCGATGTTTGCCATTGCCCGTGCCCGGCTGGCAGCATTTGCCGGGCGGATTGTCTACACCCGGGCCGACCTGACCGACGGCGTGTGGTCCGCCCGCCTGTCCCGGCAGCCGGACGCGATTGTCTCCACCTGGGCGCTGCACGATCTGGGCGCAGAGGCACATATCGCGGCGGTCTATGGACAGGCGCGGGCAGTGCTGCCGACGGGCGGTCTGTTGCTCAACGGCGATTTCGTCAAGCCCGACGAGAGCAATTTCGATTACGAGCCTGGGCGCATTACGCCGTCCCGCCACGAGGAATTGTTGCGGGCCGCGGGTTTTGGGGATGTGCAGCAGTTGGCCTATTGGGAGAAAG
The DNA here is from genome assembly GCA_019637685.1 of Caldilineaceae bacterium. Taxonomy (GTDB): domain Bacteria; phylum Chloroflexota; class Anaerolineae; order Caldilineales; family Caldilineaceae; genus JACQGT01. The sequence goes on from JAHBVF010000043.1 coordinate 20,378, forward strand.
ATGTGGACAACCCCACCTCGGCCAATAACTACGCCTGTTTCGTCGGTATCGCCTGAAATGATGGAACGCGGATGAGATGGATCTGGCGGATTGACACGAATTTAAGGGCAGATTTCTCGTTATTGGCCGCGCACGGCAGCCTATGGACAAGTGGCCTGCCATGAGCCGTGCCCGCCATCTGGTGCGCTCGTCCGCGCTGGTGCTCTTTTTGTATGTGCTGGAGAAGATCACCGGTCTGGGCAAACTCTTTTTGATGACCCGTCTCTTTGGCACAGGTGCAGCCGCGGATGCCTTTACCGCGGCCAACCAATTGCCGGAACTCTTTCTCTACACCCTCACCGGCGGCGCGATTGCCGCGGCTTTCATCCCTGTCTATTCAGCCTATTTGACCAGCCGTAAAACAGCCCAGGCAGAGGCACTGGGCAATACTGTTTTTACCCTCACCGTACTGGTCGTTGGGGGCATCTGCGGGCTGGCCGCGCTGGCCGCGCCGTGGATCAGCCGGGTGTTGCTTGTGCCGGACTTCAGCCCCGAACAGCAGAGGCTCACCGCGGAACTGATGCGGATTGTGCTGCTTTCGTCGGTGGTTGTGGGGGTGAGCAGTGTGTTGAGTAGCCTGCTCCAGGCTCACCAGCACTTTCTGGCCCCGGCGCTGGCGTTGAGTCTGATCGATTTGGGCCAGATTTTCGGGCTGTATGTGTTGGCTCCCCGCTGGGGTATCCACGGGGTGGCCTGGGGCAGCGTCATCGGCGCGGTGCTGCTGCTGCTCACCCAACTCCCCGCGCTAGGGCACAAAGGCATCCGCCTGCGCCCGGCTTTGGCCCTGCGTTTGTCCGGCAGCCGGGAGATGGCCCATCTGATCTGGCCGCGGATGATTACGCTGGGGGTGGTGCAGGCGGTGGATCTGGTCTTTCTACGTCTGGCTTCGCCTTTGCCCGCGGGCAGCATCACAGCCTTTTTCTATGCCATGCTGGTGATGGTGGCTATGCCCAAGTCATTGCTGACCGGAACTGTCACGGCGGTCTTTTTCCCCACATTGGCCGAGGAGTACAACGGGGGCAGGCCGGGCGCGATGCAGGCGACGCTCTTTGCGGGTCTGCGTGGGGTATGGCTGTTGGTGATCCCGGCGGGTGTGGGGCTGCTGGCCCTGGGCAAACCCGCGGTAGGCTTTCTCTTTCAACGGGGCGCGTTCGACGAGCGTTCGACCAGTCTGGTCTTTGGGCTGATGGCAATTTTCAGCCTGCGGCTGGTGATGGATTCCACCCAGGATGTGCTTTCTATGGGCTTCTACGCCCGGCACAATACCCGAATTGTGATGTGGGCCAATCTGGGCTGGGCCGGGCTGAATGTGCTTCTCAGTTTTCTGCTGGTGAAACCCTTTGGCATCGGGGGACTGGCCTGGGCGACGACCGCGGCGTCCACGGTTCTGGCCCTGGCGCTCTATCAACTCAACCGCCGGATGAATGGGGCTGGCGATGAGGAGCGAGGCTTGTTCCTGGCGCTGGCCCGCACGGGTTTGGCCTGTGGGGGGATGGCCGCGTTTATTGCAGGTGTAGGCCGGTTGGGATGGGGCGTCATCCCCTTTTTGGCTGTGAGCATCGGCGGCGGCTGTCTGGTCTACGGGGGGCTGCACACGCTGCTGGGGGGGAGAGAAATCCATGCGGTCTGGAAGCATCTGGTGGGGGAATAGGGACACGGATTGAATCTGTGAAAATCTGTGTTCCTCTTCCTGTCCTGAAAAATTGGTTCAAGCGGATCTCATTGCAGCGTCAACAAAGTTTTTTTGGGCGTAGAAGTTCGACTTTTCTGAAAAGTCGAACTTCTGTAGTCGAATAACTTTGTTTCCAGTGTACTCATGTGGTTGACAAAGATTTACCCCCTCCCAACCTCACCCAGTTTGGGGGAGGAGATGTTGTTTCGTTGACGGATTGACAGTCCCCTCCCCAAGCTGGGGAGGGCCAGGCGGTGTCCTGAGCCTGTCGAAGGGGTGGGGTTTTGCCTGTCAACCACATGAGATATTCCCAAAGAGCCAAAAATCTTAACGCAGAAATGCAGGGGCGCGGGGGAGAAGCAATTTTCATTCTCCGTGGCGCAACCCGTCGCATGGAAAGCTGTTGTGATTTCTACATTTATTTGTCGCCAACGAGGAGGGAAAAATGGACCAACTGCGACTGTATGTGATCGGTGACAGCATTTCGATACAGTATGGCCCCTATCTGGAGCAGTACCTGGCTGGGCGTTACGCCTATGGCCGCAAGACGGCAGAGACCGAGGCTCTGCTCAATTTGCCCGTTCCTATGGGCGACAACGGCGGGGATTCGTCGGCGGTGTTGGCTTTTCTGGCTGGGCTGATAGAATGGGGCGAACTGGCCGCGGACCTGCTGCTGATCAACTGTGGGCTGCACGACACCAAAACCGACCCGGCCACTGGGCGCAAGCAGGTGGGTATGGACGACTACCGACGTAATCTGGAAGGGATCGTCGCCCTGGCCCGGAAAGCGGAGGTGCCGCTGGTCTGGGTGCGCACAACGCCCTGTGACGAAGCGGTGCATAACACGCGGCCGGGGATGGCCTTCCACCGCTTCGCCGCGGATTGCGTGGCCTACAACGCAGTGGCCGATGGGGTGATGGCCGAAGCGGGTGTGCCTTCGATTGATCTGCACAGCTTCACCGCCAATCTGGGCGAGGAAGTGTACTGCGATCACGTGCATTTTTATGAAATCGTCCGGGAAAAGCAGGCGGCGTATATTGCCGGGTGGTTGGAATATCTGTCAATTTCCTTTGGAAGCCGTTTGACAATCGAATGATCAGTGATAAAATGGGGGCAGTGGTAGTCTTGGAATAGAAGCAAGATCGTCCCTGTTTTCTTCTTGACAAACTACCCCATCTTCTACCGATGCATACAGTTGATTTGACCGTTGCCCCACACACAGCGGTTGCTATTTTGTATACATCCCCACCCTTTTCTTCAGCCCGTCCCGCGTGCCAGCCAGATTCACTTCGGATTTCCCTGGTGTTCGCTCAGTAGTATACTGTCCGGTCTTTTCATGCAATTTAGAAAGGAAGAAATCGTATGAACCGCAAGAATGCAAGACTATTGTCACGACGCCAATTTCTCGTCACAATGGGTGCCGTAACCGCAAGTTCTCTGCTGGTTGCCTGTGCGCCAGCCAGCCCCGCGGCAGAAGCCCCTGCCACCAGCAGCGGTGGTGCAGAGGCTTCTGCTCCTGCCGCCGAGCGTGTGACTGTACGCGCCCACATGGTGGAAAAACAGGATGTATCGGCTTGGATCCAGATGGGCCTGGACCAGGATATTGATGGATTTAAAGAAGAAAACCCCGAAATCGATCTTGTCCTGGAGACCATCCCCGGTTGGACGCCGGAGTACATTCCCAAGATTCTATCCTTCACCGCCGCGGGCACGCTGGGCGATCTGGTCTGGTTCCCGCCCCGTCATCGCAGCCATATCGCCTGGGGCGAAAGCTATGGCATTGTGCAGGACTATCGACCCTATGCGGATGGTGTCGGTTATAAACCGGAAGACAATTTCTTTCAGGGCGCGATTGATGTCAACAGTGCTGGCGGCAAGACCTACTGGATGTCCTATATTTCGGAACCCATCGTACCCATCATCGCCTACAACAAGACCAAAGTGGCCGAGATGGGGCTGCCTGAGCCGAGCGACGACTGGACCTTTGACGAATTGGCCGATTGGGCAAAGCAGGGCACAACCGACGACGTTTTTGGCTACGATCCGGCTGACCGGGCCTATGCTGCTTTTAGCGGTGGACCCTACTACCGTCAGCACGGGGTGGAACCAGTGAATGAGGAAGGAACCCAGGCCACCTTCCTGGACAATGAGGAGGGTTTCGTCAAAGCCCTTAAGTTTACCTACGATCTGGTAAACACCTGGAATGTATCTCCATCGCCATCTGCCGGTGCGGTCAATGCCCCTGAGATGTTTGGTGGTCAGAAGGTGCTGGCTGTGGATATCTGGCCTTTTCGCATTCAGATCTACCCCGCCACATTTACTGACTTCGAGATCGGTTTCGTGTTGACGCCGGTTGTGAACAAGGGAGACAAGCGGCGCAGCATGCTCAACGAGCATGTCTTTGGGATGACCACGGCCAGCAAGAACCCCGATGCGGCCTTTGCCAGTATGGCCTGGTTCTGTGGCTATGAGATGAATGTGCAGGCACTGGTGCAGGGACAAAAAGGCCCCATTGCCCGTGCCGATGTTTGGGCGGATGACCGGGTCTATGATGCGGTCCCAACCTACGCCAAACTGCGCCCCATTATGGAGAGTATCGAACCCGATTACCTGGTAGCAAACTACCGGGGTGACGAGTTCGATCAGGCCTTTGCCCAGGTATTCGATGCCATGCAATTGGGCGAAAAACAACCGGACGAGGCTGCGATTGAAATCCAGGACCTTTGCCAGGCTGTGTTGGACAAGGAACCTGCCTAAGTAACTGATTGCGGGAATCGGCCATAGATGGGCTGGGCTTTGCCTTCATCCTATGGCCGGTTCCCGCAATTGTGCTTCTGTAGCCGGTCAAAGGCGATTCGCCCCACGCAAATATCGAGAGAAACCCATGACATCCAAAGATTCCTCCCCTGCGTTGTCGGCAACAGCCCCTTTGCCCAAGCAGCGCGTAAAGATGTCGGCGGCCCGCCGCCGTGAAGCAATTGAAGGGATACTCTATACTTCCCCCTGGATTGTCGGCTTCCTGGTCTTCATCGCTGGCCCACTGTTGGCTTCGCTCTATCTGAGTTTCACCAAATACAATGTATTGCGCCCCGCCAAGTTCATTGGTCTCGCGAACTACATCTTTGCCTTCACAAATGATCCCCTTTTTCTGCCGTCGATCGGGCGCACCTTCTATTTCGCGTTGATAAGCGTGCCGCTCGCCATGATCGGTTCTCTGTTCATTGCCCTTTTGCTCAATCAGAAATTGGTCGGGACAACCATCTGGCGCACGATGTATTTCTTACCAACACTTACGCCCATTGTCGCCGCAGCCCTGCTTTGGCGTTGGATGCTCAACCCCGATGTGGGTTTGATTAATTTTTTGCTGGACAAGATTGGTATCGACGGGCCTGGCTGGCTTTCGAGTACCACCTGGGCCATCCCCTCTCTGGTGCTCATGGGACTGTGGGCCAGTGTGGGGGGGTCGAGGATGATCATCTTTCTGGCCGGTTTGCAGGATGTGCCCAAAGAGATGTTGGAAGCCGCCGAAATCGACGGGGCTGGCACCTGGGATAAATTTTGGCGTATAACCCTGCCGATGATCACGCCGACCGTCTTTTTCAATATGGTGCTAGGCATTATTTTCGCCCTACGCACCTTTGATATCGCTTTCGTCGCCACTGCTGGCGGCCCGGCCCGGGCCACCTGGTTCATTTCCCTCCACATCTACCAGAACGCCTTTACCAGTTTTGATATGGGCTACGCTTCAGCACTGGCTTGGGTTTTCGTGCTGCTTATCTTGCTGTTGACACTTATCCAGTTTCGAATATCAGGTCGCTGGGTCTACTACGCGGGGGAGCGCTAAATCATGGCTCAACAAGTTTTGGGTGCAAAGACTGGACAACGCCACACCCGCGCCTGGATAGTGGGACAGATCAGCAAAGTCAGCCTGCTCTATTTGGTTGTGGTGATTGGTGCTATCGCTTCCATGTTTCCATTTTTCTGGACGGTCGTCAGTTCGGGCAAGACCATTTCCGAACTGTACCGCTACCCTCCCACTTTCTGGCCGGAGTCCACCCAGTTTATCAAGAACTATACAGAGGTCTGGTCGGCGGTGCCCTTTGGACGTTGGCTGCTCAACACAGCCTGGGTCACCACATGGGCATTGGTGGGCGGGACTCTCTCCTCAGCCATCGTTGCCTATGGCTTCTCCCGCTTTCGCTTTCCCGGACGAGATATCTTTTTCCTCATTACTCTGGGGACGCTGATGTTGCCGGTGGAGGTGACATTGATCCCTACTTACCTCCTTTTTAGTAAGTTCAATTGGATCGACACCTATTACCCTTTGATTGTGCCTGCCTGGTTCGGCGGTGGGGCCTTTAATATCTTTTTGATGCGCCAGTTCCTGCTTGGAATTCCCTATGATCTGGACGAGGCTGCCCGCATAGACGGTGCCAGCAGTTGGCGTATTCTCTGGCAGATTATTTTGCCCCTCAGCAAACCCGCTCTGGCTACACTGGCTACACTGGGCTTTATTGCGAATTGGAACAGCTTTCTGGGACCATTGATCTTTCTCAACACAGAGAGCAAATACACTGTTGCTGTGGGTCTGCGTTATCTGCAAAGCACCTTTGCCGGTGGCTCCGCGGTCGTCTCCCGCCCCCAAGATCATCTGCTGATGGCCGCTGCGCTGATGGTGGCTCTGCCCTGTCTGATCCTTTTCTTCGTTGGGCAGCGCTACTTTGTCGAAGGGATCGCTACGACCGGTCTGAAGGGGTAGACAGGGGCGTGGATTGTTGTGATCCTGTCCATAAAGAAGTTCAATTTTTCCAAAGAATTGAACTTCTTTTCGCGTGTAGCCCCGGATCAGGACTGGAAGCCGACACTGCCCTGTGCTTGCTCCTGTCGAACGATGGATCTGTTGTGCTCTACCAGGGCGCGGGACTGGCTATCACCAGTGCAGACACTGAGGAAGAACAGGTCACTACGCTGAATGATGTGGATTGGCTCGGCTGACAATCGCGGTCAATTGCAGGACATTTTCGAGGAAAAGAAAAAAAACGACAATTGACAGTCGATAACAGCTATGATAATCTGCTTGTGCAGAGGCAGATTGATAGCAATCGAACTTGGTTTGGGCCATACATAAGTCGGTCTGGCATCACCTTTCCCACACTTACCGCGGCACGAAAAACTGAGCTTGACATCTCGATGCAACACAAAACCCCCCCAACCGTTTGACTTTCGGACCGAAAACAGTGCCGGTTCTGGAGTTTGTACTGTTACTCTTCCACCGGTCCTACGATAGAATAGCACCGCATAGTCTCCAACACTGGTCATAAGAATCCGATCGATTAGCGGGTTCAGCCAATATCAATCGTGTGCGAAATCAAATCACCCAAGAGGAAAAAGCTATGCAACAGAATGAAGCAGGGCAGAACCGACGGATCAGCCGACGTGATTTCCTGCGCGGCGCGGCTGTGGCCACTGGCGTATTGGCAGTAGCAGCCTGTACACCTATTGCACCGGGGGCGACGTCATCGCCCGCCGCGGGCAGCGCTGCCCCGGCCGCGGAAAAACCGAAAATAACAGTCTGGACCAGTGCCACCTTTACCACCGACGCTGACGCTTTGCAGGATGAGCAGATTACGGGCTGGTGCGCGGAAAATGGGGTGGAACTGGACCTGAGCCGCTTCGCCGGTGATGCCATCCGTCCCAATTGGCAGGCTGCCTTTGAAAGCCGCCAGTTCCCCGATATTGGCAACATTCCTCAGGAAGATCTGGCCAAGTTTATCTTGACCGATGTGATGCTGGAGACGACCGACCTGGTGGAGGCGCTCAACGAGAAGGAAGGCGGCTATACCAACGGTGCCTACGGTGCGGGCCGCACCCCAGACGGTAAACATTGGTCCGTGCCCTCGTTTAGTTCAACCGAAATCTTCTACGTGCGCAAAGATAAGTTGGACGAGAAGGGGCTGGATATCCCCGAAACCTGGGAAGATGTTTTGGCTACGGCCAAGGAGATCACAGTGCCCGGCGAGTTCTGGGGCTGGGGTACTCAAATCGGCACACCCTCCTGGGACTCGGAAGTCGCGTTCACTTCCAAGCTCTGGTCGTACGGCGGCAAGACCTGGGATGAGAACTCTCAACCCGCCATCGACTCGGAGGAGACCCGCACGACCATCAACCTGCTGAAGGATGCCTGGGATGCCGGTGTTGTCCCCCCCGATGCCGCGATCTGGGACGATAGCGGCAACAACAAAGCTTATTTGACAGGCATCGTAGGGATGGTCTTCAACACAGGCAGCATTCTGCGTGCCATGCAGGCCGATGATCCGGATCTGTTGGACAGAACAGCCGTGATCCCCATTCCCAAAGGTCCCAAAGGCCGCTTCTGTTCCGGTTATAACTATCAGTGGGGTGGCTTTAACAAAACGGAGCATCCCGAAGTAGTTCGTGGATTGCTGGAATATCTGTTTGCGCCCGAGCAACTGCGGCCCTATTACGAGGCTGGCGGCGGGAATCTGCTCCCGGTCTACAAAGATATGATCAACGACGAAATGTGGCAGGACCCCTATCGGAAGGTGCTGGCTGAAATGATCGCTGACACCTATTCCCAGGGCAACCCCGGCCTGACCACGCCTTGGGTATTGGATGCCTGGATCGATCACACAATGGTCAAGATGTTGGGCCGTGTGCTCTTTGATGATTGGGACAACGACAAGGCTATCGAAGAGGCCAACGCGGCGCTGACCAAATGGTATGATGACTGGCAGACGCGTTTGCAGGGCTAAGGACATTCAACAGCCGAACGAGCGCAGGGGCGATGGGATGTGTGGTTGGTCAAGGCCATCTCAGCGCCCCTGTTTCTGTGTGCAGGAATTCATAAATTTTCCTTCTGCAGAACCTGCTGACCGTCAATTCGCTTGACCCTCGGTATCTATGCAGGCTTTGGGTGCGACGCGCTCGTCACACAATTTTTGCACAGAAATACTCTCCTGGCGAGTGTGTCACACCTGAGCCGTTACGGCCCTCGGTTGTTGCATCGCCTCATTTTTTCTTCAATCTCCCGCTTAATTGTGGACAACCCAGTGTCAGGAGTTGACTGGATGGCAAAGCTTTCCCCTCTGTCTGTGCCACATTCACACCAGCGCCCACGCTTGCAGCGGATCCTGGGCCGGGATTACCGGCTTGGGTATACCCTGCTCATCCCACTGATTATTGTGCTGTTTGGGCTGTTAGCCTATCCTATTTTCACCGCAATCGGAATCACCCTGCAGGACAAAACCGTGGGCTTGCCCGGTCGATTTATTGGCCTGGAAAACTACCGCGAACTGCTCTTTGACGATCCCTTTTTCTGGGCTGTGGTGCGCAACGGTTTTATTTTCACTTTGGGGTCTGTGTTCCTGAAGCTGATTGTTGGTATGGTGATGGCGATTGTTCTCAACCAACCGATCCGTTTTCGCAGCCTCTTTCGAGGGCTTATGCTCATGCCCTGGGTGGCACCCACAGTCGTCACCGCGCTCACCTGGCGCTGGATATTGGAATTGACCGGTGTACTCAACTATATGCTGAAATCTGTGGGAATCATTGATGCGCCTGTCCCCTGGCTGGCCCAATACGGAACGGCCCTGACCTCCCTTGTCCTGGTGAATACCTGGCGCGGTTTTCCCTTCTTTGGAATCTCTCTTCTGGCCGGTTTGCAGACAATCCCTTCTGATCTCTACGAAGCGGCCGAGGTGGACGGAGCCACAGCCTGGCAACAGTTCTGGCATATCACCCTGCCCAGCCTGCGCACTATTATTCTGGTGGTGACTATTCTGTCCATCATCTGGACCTTCAACGACTTTTCCATTGTTTGGCTGCTCACCGGCGGCGGTCCGGGCAATGCCACGGATGTCTTTGCTACCTACACCTACAAACTCGGCTTCCGCGCCAGCCGGCTGGGATATGGGGAGACGGTCTCGGTGATCCTGGCCCCGGTACTCGTTGGCATCATTCTGATTCTGTCGCCGCTGATGCTGAGAGGGGAGAACGAATAGTGAACCGTCACCGTGCGCCCAGCCGCTTCAACCGAATTCTCGTCTACGGAACATTGCTCATTCTGGTATTGATCTGTCTTTTCCCCTTCTACTGGATGGTGTTGACCTCCCTGCGCACACCGCGGGGCGTCTATGTTCGAGAGCTGATGCTGATTCCCCAGAACTTGACATTGGACAACTACCGTTTCATCTTCAATGAGAGGCCCGTCGCTATCTGGCTGCGCAACAGCGTAGTGGTTGCGCTTGTAACCAGTAGCATTTCGGTGGTCATCGGAATATTGGCCGGCTACAGCCTGGTACGCCTGAGTTATCTAGGCAACCGTACAATGGCCAAGACTATCTTGTTCACCTATCTCTTGCCGGGATCGCTGCTCTTTATTCCGCTCTTTATCCTCATGAGTACCCTGCACCTGGTGAACACAGTGTGGGCGCTCTTGCTGGCCTACCAGACTTTCAACGTACCATTCTGCACGTGGCTGATATTGGGCTATTTCCGCACGATTCCTGAGGAATTGGAGGACGCCGCCCGGATCGACGGCTGTAGCCGCATGGGTGTACTTTTCCGGATCATTCTTCCTCTCTCCGCGCCTGGCGTGGTGACCGCCTTTATCTTCGGCTTCACCAATTCCTGGAATGAGTTTCTGTTCGCTACAGTATTGGTGAAGAGCAAGGATATGCAGACCTTGCCATCGGGATTGGGCAGTTTTCTGCTGGGGGATGTCTTTCTTTGGGGACCGCTTATGGCTGCTGCCATTGTGACCACTGTGCCGCCCATCGTTCTCTTCATTGTTGTGCAGCGCTATGTGGTTTCCGGTATGACGCTAGGCTCTGTCAAAGGGTAGATCGTACGTGCTTTGCCTGGGAAGCGGGTCGGGAGAGGCAGGCTGCGTACACCCCCGGTTGGCTGGCCGCAGTTCAGGATGTCCATCTGGCTCTTTAATACATAACCAGTGAGATTTTTGCTTTTTGCGCAAGAAATGAGAAGTTTTGTATACACGGATTTTTTTCTGATCTGTGTTCCTTTCCATCCGTGTATACAGCCCTCTGTGGCTCTGGCTTTGCCCGGTTAGGGTGGGGCAGTGCAAAATTTTCCGTCAGCGGGGCAGTGCCAAAGCCAGCGCGATTTGTACACTGTTTGCGACGTAGTGGGCCATCAGCGGCGCGACCAGACTGCCCGTCGCTAAAAAGAGCAGGCCAAAGATGACCCCGGCTAGACCCGCGCCCACCATTCCCCAGATTCCTTGGGGGCTGTGTAGCAGGCCAAAGGCGATGCCGGTGCCAATTATCAGCAGCAGCGGCGATGCCAGGGACGATAACCCGCCAATGAGCAGGCTGCGAAAGAGCATTTCCTCCAGCAACACAGCGGGGATAAATGCCAGCAGCACCAGCCAAAATTCCCGCGGACTGGTGGGCAGCAGAATTTCCAAAACAGAGGGCGAATAGAAGCGTCCGCCGCCCCAATGCACCAGCAGCCGGGTGGCAAGGTAGAAACCCCCAGCCAACAGAAGCCCCACGCCCAGCCCCCACGCCGCGTCTATCTGCCAATCGCGCCATTGCCAACCCAACACGGCTTGGTCCACACCGCTCAGCAATCCCAACCCCACACAAGCCAATACGAGGAGAACGCGCAGCGCGTTTTCCTGGGGCAACAGCAGCAGATTGCGGTCTGGCCGCCAGGTGCGCAAGAGGCGGGCGGTGGCAAAGGTTCCGTAGCCGATGAAGGCTGTAAGCGCCAGGGTGATGAGGAGAAAGAGTGCATAGCGAATGGTCATTGGGCGCAGTATATCATAAGAGATGGGTGGGCAGGGATTGGGGGATTGGGTGACAGCCCCCTGAATTATACTGCCCCAAATTGCCTACCGCTCGGCAAAATGTTATACTGTTCAGGAAAGAGAAGGGACTTCGGTCTCTTCATTGGGCAGGGACAATGACGTCTCTGCCCCTTTTTGTGTCCCTGTTTTCGGCCTGCGCCCTCCCCACAGGGTATAATAGGCTGGATGTGTCCTGATTTTCTCACTGTCACAAAGGAGTATCCCCAATGATTGGCCCGACTGTTTTTCTGTTCAACGAGGAACACGAAATGGTGCGCAAGATGGCCTACGACTTCACCCGCAAGGAAGTGATGCCCATTATCAAAGAGCACGACCGCGCCCACACTTTCCCCGAACAACTGTTGCCGAAGCTGGCCGCGCAGGGATTTCTTGGCGTCTGTCTGCCCGCGCGCTACGGTGGCGCGGGGATGGATTACATTTCGCTGGGTATTGTCTCCGAAGCGCTGGAGTACGGCGACTCTTCCGTGCGCGAGACAATTGCTGTCCATTTGGCCCTGCACAGCCTGCCCATCTTTCAGTGGGGCACAGAGGAGCAAAAGCAGCGCTTTCTGCCCGGTTTGGCTTCCGGCGAACACATCGGCTGCTTTGGGTTGACTGAGCCGGGCGCGGGCTCCGATGTGGCCGGGATGCAGAGCCGGGCGCGCAAGGATCGGGGCGATTACATTCTGAACGGTGAGAAGATGTGGATTACCCTGGCCGATGTGGCCGACCGTTTCCTCGTTTTTGCCAAGACTGATCCCGAAAAGGGCAGCCGGGGCATCAGCGCTTTCCTTTTGGAGCGGGGCTGGCCGGGGCTGACCACCGGGACAATCGAAGGCAAAATGGGCGTCCACGCCAGCAACACCGGCTGGGTGGCAATGCAGGATGTGCGCGTGCCTGCCTCCCACCGGCTGGGCGAAGAGGGCGAGGGTTTCAAGATTGCCATGAGTTGCCTGGACAACGCCCGCTATGGCGTGGCCGCGGGCGCAGTGGGCATCATCCGCGCCTGTTTGGACGAATCGGTCAAATATGCCACCGAGCGCAGTACCTTTGGCAAACCCATCGCCGAGTACCAGCTCATCCAGCAGATGATCGCGCGTATGCAGCAAAACCTGGACGCGGGCGAATTGCTGGTCTGGAAAGCCGGGATGCTCAAAAATCAGGGCATCCGCAACACCCGCGAGACGAGTATGGCCAAATGGTTCTGCACCGATGCCGCGCGCCAGGCCGCGGACGACGCGGTGCAGATTCACGGCGCGTATGGCTATTCCGACGAATACAATGTGGAGCGTCACCTGCGCAACACCAAAAGCGCGGTCATCTACGAAGGCACCTCCCAGATTCACACGCTGCTCCAGGCATCCTACGTCCTGGGCTGGCGGGAGGACAAACCCCTGCGCTGTCCCATGCCCGCCTACGACGCGGACGCGTGGATGGAAGAAGAATAGGTAATTGGGTGATTGGCTATTGAGCCTCGAGTGACCCAATCACCCAATATCCCAATCAACCAATCCACAACCCCCCCACAATCTCTATCCATACAATCAGGTCGGAATGCGATTTCTGACAATACTTCCCATCTGAAGGAGATTCCCCTGTGAAAATAGCAGTGCTGATCAAACAGACGCCGGACACCGCCGAGCTGCCAAAGGTGTCCGTGGCCGAGGCCCAGTCCGGCGACATCGCAGCCACAATGGTCATCAACCCCTGGGACGAGTTCGCCGCGGAGGAGGCCATTGATCTGGCCGACCGCTTCGACGCCGATTCTGTGGTCATCTCTCTGGGCGTGGAGGGCGAGATTGACGCCCTGAAACACGCGCTGGCAATGGGTGTTCACGAAGCTGTGTTGGTGGACGAAAGCATTGTGGACGGTGGCGACGAATGGGCCACGGCCAGTGCCCTGGCCGAAGCCGTCAAAGCACAGGGCGACGTGGAAATTGTTCTGGCGGGCAAAATGAGCGTGGACGGCAACAGCGGTGTCATCTATGCCGGTGTGGCCGGCAAACTGGGCTGGGACCTGCTGGTCAATGTGACCAAAATTGTCGATGTCTCCGGCGGCAAAGTGACCGTCGAACAGGTATTCGAGGGCGGTCAGGAGACAGTCGAAGTGCCTCTGCCGGTGGTCATCAGCGTCGCCAAAGAGATCAACGACCCCCGCTATCCCAGCTTTATGGGCATCCGCAAGGCCAACCGGGCCAAAATTCCCACACTGGCCGCGGGCGATCTGAACGTTACACTCAGCCAGACTGTGGCCTGGAGCAACCTGCGCAAACCCGAAGCGCGCAACAGCAGCGTGCAGATTTTCGACGGCGCAACAGTGCAGGAGAAAGCAGCCCAACTGGTGGAAGCGCTGCTGGCGGAAAAAGTTGTTTAGGGGGCGAGTTGCGGATTGCGAGTTGCGGTTATGCCCCTCGCCCAACACCCCTTACAAATTGAATGGAAATCCAGTCATCTGCGAAGGAGAGATTTGATGACAATTCTCGTCTGGATCGAACAGAACAACGGCACAGCCGTTTCCAGTTGTTGGGAAGTGTTGGGAAAAGCGCAGGCATTGGCCGGTCAACTGGGAACCAGCGCGGCCGCACTCGTCATCGGCGACGACGTGGACGCCATTGCCCAGGAAGCCGCCAGCTACGGCGCGGCGACCGTCTACACCGCGGCCAGCCCCGCCCTGGCCCGCTACCGTTTGCAGCCTTATGCCGCGGTGGTGGAGCAGGCCCTGGACGCCGCGGGCGCGACGGTCTTTCTCACCAACGCCACCCTGCGCGGGGGCGCGCTTGCGGCCACTGTTGCGTGCAGCAGGGCCGGTGGGATGGCTGCCAATGTCAGCGACCTGCGCGTGGACGGCGGCAAACTGACCGCCACCCGTGCTGTCTATTCCGGCAATATACTCGCCGACATTTCGTTTGAAAGCGATTTGGCCGTAGCCAGCGTGCGGCCCCGCTCCTTCCCAATGCCCGAAGCAGGCGCGGGGAGCGGGACTATACAAGAATTGTCAGTTTCCGTGGACGAAGCCAATATTCGGGAAAAAATCACCGATTTCCGGGCCGCGGACACCAGCGAAATCAGCCTGACCGACGCCAGCATTATTGTCTCCGGCGGCCGCGGCGTGGCCGCGGACCCGGAAAAGGGCTTTGCCCTGGTGGGTGAACTGGCCGATGTGCTGGGCGCGGCCATAGGTGCCAGCCGGGCCGCGGTGGACGCGGGCTACATTCCCTACAAACATCAGGTGGGGCAGACGGGCAAGACCGTCAAGCCCGATCTCTACATCGCCGCCGGCATCTCCGGGGCTATCCAGCACTTGGCCGGCATGGGCAACAGCAAAGTGATCGTGGCCGTCAACACAGACCCGGACGCGCCTATCTTTGAAAAAGCCAACTACGGCATTGTGGACGATCTCTTCACCGTCCTGCCCGCGCTGACCGAGGAGTTCAAGAAGCGGTTGGGGTAGGGGCGTGGACGGCGGACAACAGACGAACGGATGGGGGACGCAGCCACCGCTGCGTCCCCTTTCTGTGTGGTGAATACGACGGATGGGTATAGAGCATCTCTACCTCGAATGCGCTATCTGTTCGCTACCGCTATTTCTCTATGGTAAAATGAGTAGACATTTACAACTCTTGCGCTGCTTTGCGTGCCCGCCTTTCTGGTGAACTCAATGCCTGACTACAAAACCCATTTCCGCTGTTTCCGGGGCTGCCCTGGCGAATATTCCATCTATCAGGTCATCTATACCTGCCCCACCTGCGGCGGTCTGCTGGAAGTGGCCCACGACATCGACGCCCTGGGCCAGCGTTCCGCGCAGGAGTGGAAGTCCCTGCTGGACGGTCGTATCGGTGCCACGACCTGGCCCTATGGCAGCGGCGTCTGGGGCAAAAAGGAGTGGGTCATCCCGACGATTGACAACGACAATATCGTCAGTATGTACGAAGGCAATTCCAACCTCTTCTGGGCCGAACGGCTGGGCAAACAGATCGATCTGCCCGACCTGTGGGTGAAGCTCTGCGGCAACAGCCACACGGGCAGTTTCAAGGATTTGGGCATGACAGTGCTGGTCAGCGTCGTCAAACAGATGATGCAGGACGGCACGAGCGTGCGCGCGGTGGCCTGTGCCAGCACCGGCGACACCAGCGCGGCCCTGGCCGCGTACGCGGCCGCGGCGGGCATCCCCGCGGTCATTTTCCTGCCCCAGGGCAAAGTCAGCCCGGCCCAGCTCATCCAGCCCATTGCCAACGGCGCGCACGTCCTGGCCCTGGACACGGACTTCGACGGCTGTATGGAGATTGTCAAAGAGGTGACGCAGGACGACAGCCTCTATCTGGCCAATTCCATGAACAGCCTGCGGGTGGAGGGGCAAAAGACCGTCGCCGTCGAAATTGTCCAGCAGTTCGACTGGGAAGTGCCCGACTGGATTGTGATTCCCGTGGGCAATCTGGGCAATATCAGCGCGCTCTATAAGGGGCTGAAACTGATGCAGGCGTTGGGTATCATCGACAAACTGCCCCGGCTGGTGGCCGCGCAGGTGGAAAAGGCCAACCCCTTCTATCTCAGCTATCGCAACGGCTTCCAGGAAAAAGTCTCCATCCCCGCCCAAAAGACGCTGGCCTCGGCCATTCAGATCGGCAACCCGGTCAGCTACGAGAAGGCCGTGCAGGCGGTGCAGGAGACAAACGGCCTGGTGGAGCAGGTGACGGAGGACGAGCTTGCCAATGCCGCGGCCATCGCCGACAATACGGGGATGTACGCCTGTCCCCACACGGGCACAGCTCTGGCCGCCCTCTTCAATCTGCGCCAGCGGGGTGTCATCGGGCGAGACGAGCGGGTGGTCGTCATCAGCACCGCGCACGGGCTGAAATTCACCCCCTTCAAAGTCGGCTATCACGAAGGGACGCTGGACGAAGTAGAGAGCCGCTTCGCCAATCCGCCGGTCTACCTCCCCGCGGACGCGGGGGTGGTGAAGGATACGATTGCGCGCAAGTTGGGGGGATAGGTGATTGGGTGATTTGGCAGTGGACGATTGAGGTGTTAGATGGGCTATGAGTCGTTGGAGGATACGGAAGTATTTCGGCTGGCCGAGCGAATTTGTGATCGATTCTATGTGTTGGTGCAGGCGTGGGATGCTTTCGATAAACGAACTTCGGGAGATCAGTTGGTGCGGGCGGCAGATAGCATCGGTGCAAACATCGCGGAAAGCTATGGACGCTTTGGCTACGGTGAGCAGCTACAGTTCCTCTATTACGCCCGTGGGAGTCTTTACAAAACCAAATATTGGGTGCACAGGGCGCAGGCTCGTCAACTCCTTCCCGAAGAAATCTGCCTCAATGCTATCGCTTCACTCGAACGCCTCGCCGTGAAATTGAACGCATATATTCGCTACCGGCGTGAACAACGAAACGCAAGCAAAAAACCCAATCCAAAACTATCTGAAGCGACTGAACCCTATCTGCCAATCACCCCAACTGACGAAGACGACACCTCTCTGTTTTAGGCTAATCACCCAATGACCCAATCACCCAATCACCCACTCCCCTACGCCCCCACCACCTTTTCCCAGGGACGGATGGACTTTGCTTGGGAGGAGCTGGCCGACGACGAGCGCGCCCAACTCTACGCGGATTGGGAAGCAGGCAAAGGGCTGATCGGCGGCCACCCCCGCCACCGGCCCGGCGCGGAACGCCTGCCGGTATGGGGACTCAACCGCCCCTTTTTCCGCGCCTTCGCCCTGGACGATCCCCGCTGCGACAACGGGCCGCGCTTGCGGACCGCGCTTGCCAGTGACCAGCCCCTGGAAGTGGAGGTGGGCTATGGCCGGGGCGATTTTCTGTTGGACCGGGCTGCCCGCCACCCGGAGCGCCTCTTCATCGGCTACGAAGTCAAGACCAAAGCCACCCGTCTGGCCCTGGCCCGTGTAAAAAAATTGGGACTGGACAACCTCTGGCTCTCCGACGACGACGTGCGCGTGAACCTGCCCGAAATCATCCCCGGCGGGCGGCTGGACGCGGTCCACGTCCTCTTCCCCGACCCCTGGTGGAAGGAGCAGCACAAAATCAAGCGGCTCTTTGCGCCCCCTTTTGTCGATCTGCTGGCAGACAAAATCCGGCCCGGCGGCTTCCTGCATTTCAAGAGCGATGTGGAGGGCTACGGCGAACTGGTGCGCTATCTGGTGGAGCAGCACCCGGAATTTGCTGCCCACGACCCGGCTCTGGCCGAGGGTATCACCCCCCACGTCCCCACCCACCGGGAGCACTGGTGTCAGGTCAACGGCAAGCCGGTGTGGGCTTTCTTTTTTCCCCGACGGGGGGCATAGATATCTGTGACTTTACTGCAAAAAGGTCTTTTACCGCGGAGACTCAGGAGAAAACCTCCGCGAACCCCGCGTCTCCGCGGTGGGGATAGGGGCTTTTGCAGAGAGCAAAACGCCAGTGACACCCACGGCGTGGAACGGCTGCCGGCTTTTCCGAAATCCTTGGGGGATCACCGGGACTGGATGGGTGTATTGCCCCAGGCCGATGGGGTCTCAATTGCAGGATTTGAAAGGGATGGCGCGATTGGCTAAACACAGAGTTTGGGGTGATGGAGTAAACGGGGGGGTGTCGGTATAGCCGGAATGCTCCACTTTCGCCGCTCTCGCTGCCGCCGGTGTATACTATACCCACGTACCTGTTCTGTTTGAGTATCTACGGAGACGCGCTGTATTTATGTCTACCCCTGCCCTGACTGTTTTGGAAGAAGACACCCACTGGTGGTTTATGACCCGCACCCGGGCCATTTTGAAATATCTGGACGCGGAGGTGGGCGCTGGCAACGGAACCCGCCGCCGGGTGCTGGACATCGGCGCGGGCGCGGGCAATATGGCCCACCACCTGGCCCACTACGGCGAAGTGATCGGTCTGGACTACAACGTCCGACCCTTGCCCGTTGCCAAGTCCCGCGCGTTGATCACCAGCCAGGGGTCCGGCGACGAACTCCCTTTCCCCGATGCCAGCTTCGATCTGGTCACACTGCTGGACACTGTGGAACACATCCCCAACGAGTTGGGCGTCTTTGCCGAAGCCTATCGGGTGCTCAAACCCGGGGGCAAGCTGATGGTGACTGTGCCAGCCTTTATGTGGCTGTGGAGCTACAACGACGTCATCAACGAGCATCAGCGGCGCTATACCGTGCCCGAGCTGAGTCAAAAGCTCGAACTCTCCGGCTTTCGGGTGAAGCGGGCCAGCTACAATAACTTTTTCGTCTTCCCGCTACTCGCGGGGATGCGTCTGCTGCGCCCGGACGCGCCGGAACTGGACAGCCCCCACCTGACCGCGGACGAGGAAGTCTATCAGGTGGAGATGGAGCCGACGCCGGAGCCGGTCAATTCGATTCTGCACGCGGTGGGCTGGCTGGAGGCGGAACTGCTCGAACGGATGAATCTGCCCTTTGGGTCGAGTGTCATTTGCGTAGCGGAAAAGTAGTCTTCCAGTGCAGCGGCGTATCCACCTCCTCTCCCTGGCCTTTTTTTCGCTGTTAACCTTGGCCCTCTCCTGGCCGCTGCCCCTGCGCATCTTCGATTTCGTCCCTGGCGTGGCCCAGTGGGCCTACGACGAATCTACTTTCATCTGGAACATCTGGTATTTCAAGCACGCGCTCATCGACAATCTGTCCACACCCCTGCACAGCGAGCTAATTTACTACCCGCTGGGTATCGATCTCATCCTCTATACCTACAATTTTTTCAACGCCCTCATCGCCCAGCCGCTCCATTTGGCCGTGGGACTCATTTTTTCCAGCAACGTCACCGTCCTCTTCAGCACCGCCCTCAGCGGCTACGGCGCGTTTCTGCTTGCCAGATATTTGTTGCTCGCGGAGCGCAGACGACAGACGGCAGACGGACTCATCCCGTCATCCCGTCATCCTGTCATCTTGTCATCCCTTCTCGCTGGCATCCTCTACGCCTTCGCCAGCAACCGGGCCATCTACGCCACCCTGGGCCACTACGATATGGTGACCACCCAGTGGATTCCCTTCTACGCGCTCACACTCTTGCAAGCCCTGGATGGCAGACGCGGGCCCGCGGCCCGTCGCCGTTCCGCAATCCTGGCCGGGGTCTTCTTCGCCTTCAACGGCCTGGCCGAAATGATCACCGCCCTCTTTTTGGCGATCTTTACGGTTATCGTCGTTGTGGAGCGGATTCTTTCAACGCAAAGGTGCAAAGAGGCAAAGACGCAGGGAAATCTCCCGCGGAGGCGCAGAGACGCAGAGGAGAAAAACACAGACGAACCCACTCACGTCTCACGTCTCACGTTTCACGCACTACCCAATCTCCAATCTCTAGCCTCTAATCTCACAATTATTGTTCTTGTTGCTTTCCTCCTCTGGTCCCCCGCGCTGCTTCCAATTCTGCGCCAGTTTCTCACCAGCGACTTTTCACTGAAGGGCTGGGGTGAGGCTATCCCCCTCAGCACGGATTTGTGGGGTTGGTTCACACCCACTGTGCTGCACCCACTCTTTGGCGGCGATCTGGTGGCGGAGCTGCGTCGGGTGCAGCTGCGCGCGCTGGAAGGCAGCGGTGTCACCGGTTTCCGGGACATCAATACAGTCTTTATCGGCTGGGTGAGCGGCGCGCTGGCCCTGCTGGGGCTGATCGTCTATCGCCGCCGGCTGCGCGCCTGGGCATGGACAGCCCTGACCTTCGGCCTTTTCACCCTCGGCCCCTTCCTGCAGATCAACGGCCAATATCGTTTCGATCTGGACGGCGTGGAGACCAGCTTCCCCCTGCCCTATGCCCTGCTCCACTATTTGCCGATTATCAAAGCCAACCGCGCGCCCAACCGCAACAGTGTGCTGCTGATGCTGGCGGTGGCAGTGCTGGCGGCGTATGGGGGGTATTGGGTGATGGGGCGGTTGGGGGATTGGGTGAGGCGACAGCAGACGGCGGACCGCGGACGGCAGGTGGTGGTCGGCGGTTCTGTCGCGTTTGTTTTGGTTGGCGCCATTCTGTTTGAGCATCTGGCCCTGCCTCTGCCTCTGTCGGATCACCGGGTTCCCGCGGTCTACGAACAGATCGCCGCCGACCCCGCGCCGGTTTCTGTGATGCACGCGCCGCTGGGCTGGCGCAACAGCTTCGGCGTCTTCGGCGCGGAGCGCACGATTCTACAATACTACCAGTCCGTCCACGGCAAGCCGATGATCGGTGGCAATATCAGCCGCGCCTCGGACTTCAAAATGGGCTATTTCCAGCGCTTGCCTCTCTTTCAGGCCATCCGGGAAGTGGAGTTCAACGGGCTGGTGGGGGAAGGGCTGGCTGCCGCGGCCCAGGCCCAGGCCGCTGAACTGATGTATCTCTACAATGTGGGCTATGTCCTGCTTATGCCAGCCATTCCCCAGCGTTTTCCCTACGCCGATCACTGGCAGGTCACCTGGGATTTCTACAAAGCCACCCTACCCCTGGAAGAAGCGCCCTTCTGGACCGGCGACGGCATTGAAGCCTATCGGGTGGTGCAGCCGCCCGGCGCGGACAATTTCCAGATCCAACTGGGCCAGCCCGACACTTTCGCCTATCGGGCCGAGGGCTGGGACGAATCGCCCGTGGATACGCCCTATGGCCTGCCCGGCATCTGGGCGGTGGCGCGGGAAAGTTGCCTGCTCCTGCCCCTGCGCGGGGTGGATGCCACTGCCGACTATCCCGTGCGGGTGCAGGTGCGCCCCTTCGACTATCCTGGCAGCGACACCCAGCAGGTGACGGCTATCGTCAACGGCACGCGGCTGGCCGAGCAAGTGCTGGTCAACGACTGGCAGACGGTCGAGTGGAGCGTCCCCGGCCGCGGCCTGGTGGATTCGGTCAACCGGCTCTGTCTGGAATGGGGCTACAACGCGGTGCCCCGGCGTGTGCTGGGCGGCAACCGGCTCATCGGCAGCACAGGTGTCGAGTTGCCCATCGACGCCGACATCAAAGCCTTTGCCGAGGGCGGGTTTATCTCCCTTTTTGATGAAGCGGGCAGCCAGACCGATGCCAGCGCGGGGCGGCGGGGGGTCAATGTGACGGTGCTGGACAGCCACGGCGGGGTGGTCGATGCCGCAGGCTTTGACACCGCGGCCAACACTTTTGAGAGCGAGAAGCTGGCTGCGTATATCGCTGACATTCCTGCTGGCGCGCCTGTGCTGGTGGCCACAAGAGGCGATGCCGCGGCTTTCTTGACCGATGACGCGCTGACCGCGCTCAATTCTTTGGGCGGGGATGTTACGCTGGACAAACTGCGGGGGAACTATCTGGCTCTGGCGGGGATAAAAGGGGCCGCATTGGGCAGCGCTGCCCAGGTCATCGACCCCTACGAGGCTTTCCTGCGCATCAGCCTGAACCGGGACCGGCGCACACTGGCCGGCGCGGTGGGGGAAGTAGCGATTGGGAGACTGGGAGATTGACGTACTGAGAACAATCTCTTAATCTCCTAATCTCCCCATTTCCACCCCGTTCCTTTTACGAGCTTTCATCTTCCCCACCACCCACTCCCAGGGCAGGGCACGGGTGCGCAGGCGCAGAAGGGTGTAGAAGGCTTTGTAGATTTCGGTTTTGCTGATTTTGCTGTCGCCTTCCGCGCGATTGACGAAAGTGATGGGCACTTCTCCACAGCGAAAACCTGCCCGCTGCACGTGAAAGGCCATCTCCATCAGAAAACTGTAGCCGCTGCTGAAGATGGCGTCCAGATCGATGGTTTCCAGCACCTGGCGCTGATAGCAGCGAAAGCCCGCGGTGCAGTCCCGGACAGTGACGCCCAGAAGCAGGTGGGCCAGGAGATTGGCCCCGGAACTGAGCACTTTGCGGGAAGTGGGCCAGCCTTCCACCGCGCCGCCGGGCACATAGCGGCTGCCCACCACCAGATCATAGCCGCTGCTGGCTTTGCCCAGAAGATCGGGCAGACTCTCTGGGCTGTGGCTGAAGTCCGCATCCATTGTGCAGAGATAGCGATAAGAGCGTTCCAGCCCATAGGCGAAACCGGCTTTGTAGGCCGTGCCCAGCCCCAACTTGCCCGCCCGGTGCAGCACCCGAATGCCTGCATCCGCCGCGGCCAGCTCGTCCACCAGCCCGCCCGTGCCGTCGGGGGAATTGTCATCCACCACCAGCACGTGGACATCGCCGGGCAGGGCGCGCAGCCGGCCAAGCAGCCGGGCGATATTCTCTTTTTCATTGTATGTGGGCACAATCATCAGCGCCTGCCCGTGCCAGTCAGCAGCCATTCATTTGCATCCGTGACAATCCACTTGATTCTGCTTAATCCCGCCAAATCCGTCGCCCATTCCCGCGCCAGAGCCGGTCAATTATCCTCCAGATGAAAACTGCGGTCAAATCCACCAGCCCCACACCCCATACCCAAACGCCCCGCTTTTCCCGCCTGGACAGACGGCTGGCGATTCTCCTCTTTGCGCTCTGTTTGGGCATCTACAGCCGCACCCTTGCGCCGGGGCTGCTCTTCGGCGATCCGGGGGAGTTTCAGTTTGCGGCCTGGCGTTTCGGCCTGGCCCACCCCACCGGCTATCCTCTCTATCTGCTCTTGGGGGGAAGCTGGCAACACCTGGCCGCGCTTTTTGGTGTGGACCCGGCCTTTGCCCTGAACGCTTTCAGCGCGCTGCTGGCCGCGGCTGCTGTCGCCCTTTTCTATCTCGCCGTGTTGGGATGGCTGCCCGACCGCGCCCCTTCCGCGCGTATCGCCGCGCTCTTCGCCGCGTTGCTCATGGGCGTCAACCCCACCCTGTGGAGCCAGGCACTCATCGCCGAAGTCTATGCCTTCCACGCGCTTTTCGTCGTGCTTTTTCTGCTGCTTGCCAGCCGCTACACCCGCTCATCCGCTCAGCCACAGACCCAATCACCCGCACACGCATCTTTTCACTTATTGATTCTGTCATCCCTCCTCGGCCTCTCTCTCACCCACCACCGCACAACGCTTTTTCTCCTGCCTGGCTTCGCTCTCTGGCTTTTCTGGCAAGGGCGAAACCGGTGGCAAACAGGGCGCGGATGGGCCGCGCTCATCGGCGGCCTGGCCCTGCCCCAACTGCTCTATTTGTACATTCCTCTGCGCAGCGGCGCGGTTGCCTCGCCCTGGCTCTACCCGAAAATCGGGGGCGAGACGCTTGCCCTCTACACGCCGACGCTCCAGGGTTTTATCGACTTCCTCACCGGTTCGATATTCGCCGTCAGCTTCCTCAGCCCGACTCAAGCTCTGGCCCGCCTCCCGGAGGCCGCCAATCTCTGGCTGGTCCACTTCACCTGGCCGGGATTGGTGTTGGCGCTGCTGGGATTGGGCGTTCTCATCCGCCAACGTCGTTGGTCTCTGCTTCTGTTGACCCTGCCCGCGGCGCTGCTATTGCAAATTTTCAATCTCTTCTACGGCATCGGTGATATTTATGTCTTCTACATTCCCCTCTATCTCTTTGCGGCGCTGTGGGCTGGGTGGGGGGTGGCGTGGCTGATGGGGATGGCAGACCGCAGACGGCAGGCCACCAGTGACGGACCCGACACGCAGCACACAATACGCAATGCCCAACTCGCGCTCTGGTTCCTCCTTTTGCTGACTCTCCCCATTTCTCTCTTCATCACCCACCTGCCCGCCATGGACCAGTCTGGCAACCGGGCCGCCCGCCGGATGTGGAATACTATTCTGGCCGGGGATCCGCCGGGCAACGCTATTCTTGTCAGCAACGACCGCAACGAAATTGTGCCGCTCTATTATTTGCAGGCTGTGGAAGGCAAAGCCCCAGGGCTAACCGGTCTGTTTCCGCTGTTGACGCCGGAGGCACGCTTTGCCGATGTGGGTGCAGTCACAGAAACCGCATTGGCCGCGGGCGATCGGCCTGTCTTTCTTATCAAAGAGATGGCCGGACTGGAGGCAAAGTTTGATTTGGCCCCAGCCGCTCCGCCGTTGATTCGTGTAGTGGGCGGGGTGAGCGCGGCAGAAATCACACGACGGCTTGACTTGACCTATGGCCCGTTGACGCTGCTGGGCTATGACGTGGGCCAGCGGGGCGAGAGTCTGTCGCTTTCCCTTTTCTGGCGGGTGAATGAATCACTGGTGGAGCGGTATACCTCCTCCGTACAGCTCTTTGCCGCCGGGGGGCAGTGGCTGGCCCAGGACGATCGCCCCCCCGGCGGCGATTACTATCCGACTTCTCTCTGGAAGGTGGGCGAGGTGGTGCGGGATACCCATCTCTTCCCGTTGGGCAGTGGAGAGGCAGCAGGCAAGATGCAGGTGCTCTTCTATGCACGCAGGCCAGAGACAGGCAACGATACGGAGGCGGAACTGATTCATTTGGCCCCGGTGTTGGAGATCGGGTTGCCCTGACCTGGCAAAGCCAGAGCCAAAGAGGGTTGTATACACGGATAGGAAGGAACACGGATTTTTCTGATCCGTGTTCCTTCCTATCCGTGTATACAAAAATTTCTCATTGCCTGCACAAAAAACAAGAATTTCACTCCGGCACGCCACCAATTCCACGCCCTATCCTGCCGCCAGCGCATAGGCCACGACATCTTCCAATCCCAGGGCTGCCCCCGCTGCCCAGACCTGCTCATACTCGGCTTCCCCCAACTGATTCCGGGCTTTTTCCAGCCATTGCGCAAAATGCTCGGCCTCCCGTTCTGTAAGGGTGTCGTGGCTCTCCTGGCGCAGCCGGGACGCAGCCGCCCACAGGCGCACAGCCCGTTCAGCCCCGCCCTGCAAGAGAGCGATCTCGCCCAATCCTTCCAGCGACCAGGCCACACCGGGCAGCTGGCCCAGCCGCTGGCGCATTTCCAGACTCTCCCCATAGCAGGCCACCGCCTTCGCGAAGTCGCCCGCCGACTGATAGGCATAGCCCAAATTGCGCACAGTCCACGCCTGACTGCCCAGACTGGCGACCCTTGCCCGACTCAGGGCCAACGCCTCTTCCAGCAGCGCAATGGCCTGGGACGCGTCGTCCTGGGCGATGGCAAGCTGGGCCAGGATATTCAGTTGGGCAATCACCGAACCGATGGCCGTCTGGCCGCGTAGAATGGGCAAGGCTTCCTGGCCAAAGGCCACCGCCCGTTCAATCTCCCCCCAGGTTTGGGCCGCCATAGAAAACTGAAAGAGCGTGCGCCCCAGCAGCCAGGTGTTGTTTAGGCCCCGGGTCAGGGCCAAGCTCTCTGCCAGCCAGCCTTCCACCTCGGCCCGGGGGCGGCTGGAGCCGACCTCCGTTGCCCGATGCAGGGCGTGGATCAACCGCAACTGATCCCCGCTCTGGCGCAGCAGATCTACGCTTTGCAGGAGGAGGGGCAGGCTGTGCTTCAGATCGCCGATGGCCCCCAACAGATCGCCGACCCCAAAGAGCACCCGTGCCCGCAGGTGGGGGTCCACCGGGCGAGTGGGGTTGGCGTCCAACAGCCGCAAGGCCCGGCGCAGCCAGCTATAGCCTTCGTGAAAGTTGGAGCGCATATACCAAAAACGGCCAAGCGCGGCAGTCAGGGCGACCCCCAAGCGCAGGCTCTCGTCCAGCGTTGGCGATTGCAGGCTTTCCACATGCGGCGGCTGATCCGCCCGGAAGTAGGCCCAACTCAGGGCCGCACGCAGGTTGTGCAGATCGGCAGCAAAACGCACCACATTTTCGCCCTCCGGCTGCCGGAAAAGCTCAGCGTCCAACGCCTCGGCCCGTTGCGCAAACCAGGCCAGATGGCGATCCCGCACGAGGGCCGCTTCCCCGGCCGCTTCCAACTTTTGCAGGGAAAACTGACGGATCACCTCGTGCAGGCTGTAGCGCCCGTTCTCATCCCGGCGCAGGAGAGAATTGTCCACCAGCGTGGCCAGCGTTGTGAGAGTGGCCCCGGCCACAGACTCCGCGGCCCGGCGGTCCGCGCCCCGGCGAAAGACGGCCAACCGGCGCAGGACAGCCCGCTCCTCCTCCGCCAGCAGTTGCCAGGAATGTTCAAAGACAGTCGTCAAACTGCGATGACGTTCCGGTGCATTGCGCTGGTCGCTCTCCAAAAAGGCCAGATTGTGCTCGATCTCCTGGGCAATTTCTGCGGGGGAGAGCATCCGCACCCAGGCCCCAGCCAGGACGAGCGCCAGGGGCAACCCCTCTACCAGCGCGCAGATGTGGCTGATGGCCTGCTGCTCGGAAGCATTTGGCGCAAAACCGGCCCGCACCCGCCGCGCGCTCTGCACAAAGAGTTGGGCCGCGCTGTTGTCGGCCCAGCCCGCCTCGTCGACCGGGGGCAGGGGCAGCCGGTTTAGATCGTAGACCCATTCCTCGGCCAATTGGAGACGCACCCGGCTGGTCACCAGCAGTTTGACCTGGGGCGCGGTGTGCAAAATCTGGCTGAGAAAGTCGGCCCCCTCCACCAGTTGCTCGAAGTTATCCAACACCAGCAGCATCTCCCGCTCGGCCAGAAAGTCGAGGAGCTGCTCCTCCCGCCTGCCTGCGCCGGGGCGAAAGTCGGCCAGATTTTCGGCAATGGCCGTGCCCAGCAGGGCCGGGTCAGTGACGCCGGACAGCCCCACAAAAACGACCCCGTCCTGGAAAACTGAAGCGTGGCCCCGGGCCGTCTGGGTGGCCAGCCGGGTCTTGCCCATTCCCCCCGGCCCCACAATCGTCGCCAGCCGACAGTCGGGATCGGCCAACAGTTGGGCCAGCTCGGCCTGCTCCTTCTCCCGGCCCACAAACGCGATAGGGTAGACAGGCAGACCCGCGGCCCGACGCGTGGGCGGCTCTGCTGCCGCGGCGCTGGGGGAAGGTGTGCTGGGGGAAGGTGTGATGGGCCGGGGCTGGGGCGGGGCGGCTTCGGGCGCGGCGCGCAGAAAATCGGCGTAGGCGGCCTGGGTGCTGGGCGCGGGTTCCACATCCAATTCCCGGCGCAGCAAAGCCGCGGCCTGCTCGTAGACCCGGCGAATCCCGGCCCGGTCGCCCAATGCCGCGTAGAGACGCATCTGGGCCACATAGGCCGCCTCATTCAGGGGGTCTTGCAGCAGGCGCTGCTGGCTGTAGCGCAGGGCCTCGCGCAGTTCGCCCGTCTCCTCCAGCAGCAGAATCAGCCGTTCCAGCGCCCGGTCGTACTCGTCCCGCAGCCCCTCGCGCACGGGGATAATCCAGTCGTCGTAGTTGCCCGGCAGGAGTTCGCCCCGATAGACCGCCACTGCATCTTCCCAGGCCGCGCGGGCGGCGGCGAGATTACCCGCCTTCTGTGCCTCTTCCGCGGCCTGGCACTGATTCCGAAACGCATCCACATCCAAACAGACACCCTCTCCCTGCCACTGAAGGGTCAGATTGGTGGCAGCCAGAAAGCGTCCGGCTTCGGGCAGGCTCTGGCGCAGGGTGTGGAGCAGATTGCGCAGGTTTGTGCGGGCCTGGGATTCGGGGGAATCGGGCCAGAAGAGGAAGGCGAGATGCTGGCGGGACTGGGGCGCGTCGGGATGCAGGAGCAGCCAGGCCAGGAGGGATTGTACCCGGTCTCCGTGCATCCCCGGCACCTCTGCGCCGTCGTAGACAAAAGAGAATTCGCCGAGCAAGCGGATGGAAAGGATTTCCATAGGTTTCTCGTTGCAAGAAGTGGGAACGATAGCAGCAATTATACAGGAATCCAGCGCAAAAGGCCTGTTAGAAATACAAAAAAACATACACGAAACGGCTGATCAAACGAGCGCCAAACGTCCAAAGGGCTACAGTAGAGCCGCGTCGGCCAATCTCTCCCGTAGAGACGCCAGGACGTAAAGAACAGGACGTCGGAAGTCTCAAATTGTTTCATCCAGGAGAATGCCCAATGTCACGCCATCCTTCCCCCTATTTTGCATTTATTTTTGCCCTCTGTGCCCTGTGGGCCGGAGTCCACAGTGGCAGGCTTGCTTTGCCTGCCGTCCACGCGGCAGAGGTGGGCACAACGCCGGTGGCGCTCTTTTTGCCGGTGTTAGCGGGGAGCGCCGCCACGCCAACGGCTACGATCACCCCCACGCCCACTCGGCAGCAGACGGCAACTGTAACCGCAACGCCTACTCCGACCGCGACTGCAACCCCGACCGCGCCGGTTGTACACCCACTGCGGGCCTTCTTTGTCAACACCGAATGGAAGACCGCCAGTGGCGATGTGGAGATCGATGCCAAGGGGGGGATGCACATTGCCTATGGCTTCTATGAGGCCGCGGACGGCAGCAAACCCGTGGGCGCAGTCTATCTGGCCTGTCCCCCTCCCCAGAGCGACTGTCTGGCGGGGAAGGGTTGGGGCGGGATCAGCACGGACCAGGCTGTGCGGGATGTGCAGTTGGCCCTGACCGCCGCGGGCCAGCCCCGGCTGCTGGTCCACGCCTGGGCGGGTGGCAGCCAGGGCGGCGGTGAGTATCACTACTACGAATGCGACGCCAACTGCACGGACCCGGCCCAGTGGGGCGGCGCGCTGGTTGTCAAGGACAATCCGTCCGGCGGGCTGGCTGTCTACGACGACGATATGCCCCAGCGCTCCTTTGCCCTGGACCATTTGGGGCGGCCCCGCTTCGTCTACTTCGATTCGGACTACACAGTGGAGCCGGATCACTACGGCACGTTCTACGTCCAGTGTGACGCCGACTGCACGGTCGCGGCCAACTGGCAGGAGACGCTCATCACCAAAGCGCTGGAGCCGCCCTACCAGTACGACTACGAAATTGTGAAGTATCCGGCTTTGGCCTTCACCAGCGACGGGCGGCCGCGCATGGCCACGGCAGAGTTCTACTCCTTTGCCCAGGAGGAACCGGCTCTGGGCTATTTTGAGTGTGACAGCGGCTGCAACAGCCGGGACAACTGGCGCAACGCTCTGCTCTTCCCCCGGGGGCAGGGGCTGGGGCCGAGTGTGGATATTGCCCTGGACAGTCAGGACCGGCCGCGTATCGCCTTCTATCCCAAGCAGATGGCCGATGGCAGCGGCGAGCAACTCTACTACGTCTGGTGCAACGGCGATTGCGCCCAGGCGGGCAACTGGCAGCGCTTCAGCCTGGAAACCGGCAAGAACAACGGCCAGGAGCCGGACCTGCGCTTCGACAGCCAGGGCCGCCCCCGCATCGCCTATGCGGATGAATCGACCGGCGGTGTCGGGCTGCTGCGCTGCGACGTCAACTGCGAGTCCGGCGTGGCTGCCTGGCAAAAGAAGGATGTGGAGACCGCGGCCCAGTTGTACGCAGCCTGGGACGTGCCCTTTGGCATCACCTGTGACGCGGGGCTGTGGAATGGACTGACCCCGGCCCTGGCCTTGGACTCGGCGGGCAATCCGGTCTTGGCCTATGACGCCACCTATCACGCCCGCTGCTGGTGGGACGATCCCGACGATAGCTATCCGCCCTACTGGCGCTTTATGCTGGTCATGCGCACGGTGCGGGTGAATTTCCCGGAATAGATGGAGTGGGACGCAGATTGACGCAGACAAACGCTGATTCCGAGTAATAGTCTGTGCCCCTCAGCGTTTATCTGCGTCCGACTTTTCAGGATGCAAATGACCACTACAATTTCCCCGAATAAACGGGCGACCAAACGGCTGCTCGAACGGATGACAAACGGGGATAGGAATAGAGTGTAGATATCCGGGTAAGAACGGAACGAAGAGACAGAGGACAGCGCAGGGCAGTGGACGGGTGGCTGGTTGCAAACTCCAGCTATCTTGCCAACCAGCCCGGAAAGTGATGAGGAAAATCAAATGTTGCACCCAATGACTGCCTATGAAGTTGCCAACAGCCGCTATGAAGAGATGCGGCGCGAGAGTGAAAAAATGCACCACCTGCGACGGATCGGGTTTGTAGCTGAATCCACCTGGCGCAAACGACGGATGGGTCTGGTGCGCCTGCTCTCACTCTTTTTGTAGTCAAACTGAATATGCCAGCGGGTTCGGGTTGCTCCCTCGCATTCCGAACCCGCTGGAAAACGGAACAGAAATCTGCGTCGAGTGTTTCGACTGCTCTCAGGAGAATCCAGGAATGAACATACAAATCAGCCGCTTGCACCGCTTCGCCCTGACATTGCTTTTTCTGCTGACGCTGGCGTTTGTGTTGCCCGCCCCGGCCCAGGCCCAATCTGCAATTGCGTGCAGCCAATATTACACAGTGCAGCGGGGGGACACCCTCTATTCTATCGGTCGGCGTTTCGGCGTCTCGGCCACTGTCTTGCAGAACCTGAACAATCTGAGCAACCCCAATCGCATCTACGCAGGCCAGCGGCTCTGCGTAGCTTCCGGCAGCCCCAGCGATGAGATTCTGGTGGACCAGACGCCGGTGCAATTCATTCTGGCCCTGACCGATGTGCGCATCCGCAAAGGGCCGGGCACGAACTACCCGATTATCGAGCGGATCTACGCCGGCCAGATGGGAGCCGTCACTGGCATCACCAAAGACGACGCCTGGTGGCGGGTGGTCTGCCCGGACAACACAGTGGGCAACTGCTTCGTCTCGGCCCTGCCCAGCCTGACCCAACCGGCCAGTGCAGTGGGAAGTGGGGTTGAGCGTATCCAGTTTGCGCCGGGGGCCTTTGCCAAGACCGTGGCTGGCTCTGTCCAGGGCGTCACCCACAAGGAGTATCTGCTGCAGGCACGGGCCGGACAGACGATGGAAATCCAACTCACTTCCGCGGGCGAGGTCAACTTTGCCCTGGAAGGGGTGAGCGACGGCCAGCTTTTCAAGCGCATTGAAGTAGGCGATCCCTACTGGAAAGGTGTCTTGCCTCTAGGCCAGGACTACCGCATCCGGGTGGGTACGCCCTCGGACTACGCACAGCACTACACGCTGACAGTGACGATTCGCTAAAGCGCTTTCCCAGACATGTGCATCCACAGATTGCACAGATAGGTGAGAACAGCCTGTGCCCATCTGTGCAAGCTGTGGATAGCCAAATACGCTGAATGACCTGCTCAAAGGATAAGGATAAGGATAAGGATACCAACCGTGTACAACATCAACCCACCATTCAATTATCAGAGCGATCGAAAAGTGCAATTGCTGGCTCTCTTTCTGACTCTGCTGGCGCTGCTGGGCGGCTGCCAGTCTGCCCAGGCCCAACCAGACCCGGCCAGCTTTCCAACGCCAATGCCGAGTGTGGCACCGGGTGTGACACCGGATGTCACACCGAGCGCGACGCTTCCGCCGTTGACAGATGAGGGCAACGGATGTCTGCCCGTCTACGGCGACCTGACTCTCTTCTCGAATCCAGCCCAGGGCTACTGTCTGCTGCTGCCTCCCGGTTTTGAGGCCAAAGAGAACGAAACCGGCCATTGGGTGGTTCTCGGCCCGGCATCCACCCCCGGCCACCGGGAACGGCTCTTTCTGGATGTGCGCGATGGGATGGGGCTGAGCCTGGAGGACGCCGCGGGCCAGATTCTGATGAACTACAGTCTGCCCGCGGGGGAAATCGAACAGACGGACGTGGAAGTCGGGGGCCAGCCTGGCCTGCTGATCGGAAAGCTGCCGGGCCAGGAGATCAACCA
This sequence comes from Caldilineaceae bacterium, assembly GCA_019637685.1. Lineage (GTDB taxonomy): Bacteria > Chloroflexota > Anaerolineae > Caldilineales > Caldilineaceae > JACQGT01. The sequence continues at coordinate 52,334 of JAHBVF010000043.1, forward strand.
GCGGCTGCTGATCATCCACAACGGGCGGCTCTATGACCTGACCCTCCTGCCTGCAAACCCGGAGGCCGGTCTGTCCTATGTGGAGATGGATGCCCTCTACGCCTACGTGCTGGACACATTTGTCTTTCTGAATGATTGACCGCCGACGGCAGATGGCGGACCCCATCGCATCGCTAACGGTTGCGCTTCGCCATCTGCCGTCCACCGTCTATCCTGTCCCGTCCCTTTACTACTGGAGTCAGCCGATGGAAAGCGATCTGTCCCAAAAACCCAGCCACCTCTTCACAATACGCATCTGGCGAGAAGAAAACGTCGATGAGAACGAGGAGGGTGAGAATTCCAAAGGCGAATGGCGGGGACGCATCTACCTGGCCTCCACCAACGAAGTGCGCCACTTCCGGGACTGGGCCTCGCTGATTCCTGTGCTGCTTTCAATGCTCAAAAATGCGGATGGGGAATGACTCTAGGCTTCTTCATAGAAATAATTATCCAGAAAGAGTCTGGGGT
>JAHBVF010000044.1 GCA_019637685.1 Caldilineaceae bacterium
TTAACCTGAAAATAGCCACTGATGGACACTGATAAACACGGATAGAATCTGCGTAAATCTGTGTCTTCTGCGTAAATCTGCGTCCCTATTTTCATTGCTGGTTGTGCCCGAAGCGGGCATGAACACTGTTCTGAAAATAGGGTTGTATACACGGATAAAAGGGAACACGGATTCAATCTGTGAAAACCTGTGCTATCTGTGGATGATTTTCACTGCTATCGGTGTCAACCGGTCGTGTCGCCTGATGTGTAAATAGCCACGGATAAACGCGGGTGGGACGAATAGAGACGGCTTCAATCTGTGAAAATCTGCGTCATCTGTGGATGATTTTCACTGCTATCGATGTCAGCCGGTCGTGTCGCCTGATGTGTAAATAGCCACGGATAAACGCGGGTGGGACGAATGGAGACGGATTCAATCTGTGAAAATCTGCGTCATCTGTGGATGATTTTCGTCGTTATCGGTGTCAGCCGGTCGTGTCGCCTGTTCTGAAAATAGGGTTGTATACACGGGCAAAAGGGAATACGGATTCAACCTGTGAGAATCTGTGCTATCTGTGGATGATTTTCACTGCTATCGGTGTCAACCGGTCGTGTCGCCTAACCTGAAAATAGTCCTTGTAACGCAAGCTGACAGCTTGCGCTACCTCCTATTTTCATTGCTGGTTGTGCCCCACCGGGCATGAAAACTGTCGGTCATAAGGTCCGATCCGGGACATACCCCTTCCCGGCGGAGACCTAAACCCGATCGTAGGAGACGAACAGTTGGCCCAGCCCTGCCAGGCCCGCGGGGTCAAGATAGAGTGTGTTGAGCTTCAGATCGATGGCTTGCGGGAAGAGCGGCCCTTCCACGATGGGGGCAAACGGATCCCCGCCCAAGAGCCGGCTGGCGTGGGTCAGATAGAGCCGGTCCAGCACGCCCGCGGCCAACAGCAGATGGGCGATCCGCGGCCCGGCCGCAGAGTAGACAGTCCCGTAGCCCAGCGCGGCCATCTGTTGCACCAGCGGGCCACCCTCCACCCGTTCTTCCCCGGCCACAAAGACCTGGCCTGCCTGGTCTTCGATCTCCCGCACCCGATGCGGGTCCGGCTGGGCCGAGGTAAAGACCACCACCTTGCGCCCCCCGGCGGTCAACACATCCGGGATGGGAAAGCGCAGGCTGCCGCTGATGATGGCGATGTCTGGTTGGGGCTTGAGTCCCTGATTCTGCCGCCATGCCCGCAGGTCGGCAAAGCGGGGATCGTCCACCTGCAATATCTCCTGGGCACGGCCCGCGGCCCAATCGCGCAGATAGCGTCCGCTGCTGATAATTATATCCGCCTGGGCTGCCAACTCCTGGTACAACCGCCAGTCCCGCTCGTTGGCAATCTGCTTGGGGACGGTCAAGCCGCTGCCATCCGCGGCGGGGATGGCAATGCGGCCATCCAGACTGACCACAAAATTAGCGTAGACAAAAGGCTGGCCCGCTTGCCGGGTCGCCTGGCGTAGATCGTGGGCCAGATACGCGCCGGGGAAGGGCGCGGGACCGGCTTGGGGAAATAACTGCTGTAACTGATCCATAGAAGGACTCCCTTTGGTCGAGATAGACGATATGGCTGGTGGCGGAAATCGGCCCAACAGTCGGTGTCGGCGCGGCATAATTTTGGGCGTCTGTGTCGTTGGGATGGCTCATACGCCGGTTGTACTTCGCTGAATCAGATCAGCTACCAGACCGGTCCAGCCAGTTTGATGGATGGCCCCCAGACCTGCCCCATTTTCCCCGTGAAAATACTCGTGAAAGTACAGGCAGTCGCGCCAGTGGGGATCGTTCTGGTAACTGGGCTGGCCGCTGAAGATGGGGCGCTCGCCCTCTTCGTCGCGCAGAAAGAGACGTTGCAACCGCTGGGACAACTCCGCTGCCACTTCGGCCAAAGTCATCCGCTGGTCCGAACCGGTGGGGAATTCCACAGTAAAATCATCGCCGTAGTATTCGTCGTAGCGCAGCAGACTTTCGATAATCAGATAGTTGATAGGAAACCAGACCGGCCCCCGCCAGTTGGAGTTGCCGCCAAAAAGACCGCTGCGCGACTCCGCTGGCTCGTAGTCCACGGAAAAGGTGCGCCCACCCACGTGGATACGGTAAGGATGGGACTCGTGGTATTTGGAGAGGGAGCGAATGCCGTGTGGGGACAAGAATTCTTCTTCGTCCAGCAGATAGCGCAACACGGCTCGCAGCCGATCCGGGGTGAGAATGGCGGCCAAATGGCGTTCGCCCCGGCCAGGGGTTTCAATGCTGGCCATGTGGCCCACCAGTTGGGGTCGATTCTGGACAAACCACTGCACGCGGCGGGAAAAATCAGGCATCCGCTCCATACATTCTGGCTCCAGCACGGCCACAGCAATCAACGGCAGCAACCCCACCAGCGAACGCACCCGCAGTGGCACAATGGTGCCGTCGGGCAGGTGCAGGGCATCATAGAAAAACTGGTCGTCCTTGTTCCAAAGGGAGTGTCCCTGGCCGCCTGCATCTGACATGGCGTGTGCGATGCGCAGGAAGTGTTCAAAAAATTTGGTGGCGATGTCTTGATAGACGGGGTCATCCAGCGCTAATTCCAGGGCGATCTCCAACATTTTCAGGCTGTAGAAGCCCATCCACGCGGTGCCGTCAGACTGGTCGATATGGCCGCCGGTGGGCAGGTCCGCGCTGCGATCGAAAACGCTGATATTGTCCAGCCCCAAGAAACCGCCCTGAAAGACGTTGCGGTCGTCCTTGTCTTTGCGGTTGACCCACCAGGTGAAGTTGAGCAGAAGCTTGTGAAATATCCCCTCCAGAAAAGAGCGGTCGCCCTTGCCCTGCTGCGCCTTTTCCATCTTATAGACACGCAGCGCGGCCCAGGCGTGGACCGGGGGGTTGGCATCATCAAAGGCCCATTCGTAGGCGGGCAGCGCGCCGTTGGGATGCATATACCACTCCCTGGCGATCAGTTCCAACTGGCGTTTGACAAAATCCACATCCACCAGGGCCAGGGGAATGCAGTGAAAGGCCAGGTCCCAGGTGGCGTACCAGGGATATTCCCACTTGTCGGGCATGGAAATGATATCGAAGTTGTTCAGGTGATCCCAGCCGTGGTTGCGCGCCAGCACCCGGGCCGGGGGAGGCGGCGGGCCAGCGGGATCGCCGTGCAGCCATTGGGGGATATCGTAGTAGTATATCTGTTTGCTCCACAGCATCCCGGCCAGGGCCTGGCGTTGCACATTGCGGGCGTCGTCGGTCAATGCTGGGGGCTGTAGCGCGGCGTAGAATTCGTCGGCCTCGGCTTGCCGCGTGGCAAAAACTGCTGCAAAGTCGGCAAAGGGCGCGGCATTGCTGCCCTGACATAGACGCAGATGCAGAGATTGGCTTTCGCCCGCTGCCAGATGCAGGGGGTAATGGACGGCTGCTTTGCTTCCCGTTTGGGCCGGATTGACCGCGCTTTCCTCGCCCTGGATCAGATAGCGGTGAAAGGCATCTTTGACAAAAGGCGTTGAATTGGCGACGCCAAACAGATGCTCCAGATTACTCTCGTTCTCGGTGAAAAGCAGCTTCGGCGCGCTATCCGCATAAAGAGTATAGCGGCCCAGCGTGGGGTGATGGACTGCGATGGCTTGGTGTCCCCCGGCTTCTGCTCTGCACGCCAGGTGGGGTTTGCCCGGCGCGTCTCCCATAGGGCCATTGGGATAGCCCCAACTCCAGGTGTTGCGGAACCAGAGGGTGGGCAGCAGATGACACGCGGCCGCGTCCGGCCCCCGGTTGACCACTTGGATGTGTATCAGAATATCGTCCATATCGGCCTTGGCGTATTCCACAAAAACGTCGAAATAGCGATCCTCGGCGAAGATGCCTGTGTCCAGCAGTTCGTACTCGGCCTCCTCCATGCCCCGCTGCTGATTTTCTGCCACCAGTTCGGCGTAGGGAAAGGCAGCCTGGGGGTATTTGTAGAGCATTTTCATGTAGCTGTGGGTGGGGGTGCTGTCCAGATAGAAATAGACCTCCTTCACATCTTCGCCGTGATTGCCCTCCGGTCCGGTCAGGCCAAAGAGCCGCTCTTTAAGGATGAGGTCCCGGCCATTCCACAGGGCAGGGGCAAAGCAGAGAAACTGGTTGCGGTCGCTGATACCGGCCAACCCGTCTTCGTTCCAGCGATAGGCGCGGCTGCGCGCGTGGTCGTGGGGGAAGTAGTCCCAGGCGTCGCCGTGTTCGCTGTAGTCCTCGCGCACAGTGCCCCAGGCCCGCTCGCTGAGGTACGGCCCCCAATGTTTCCAGTTGGATATCTGTTCTCGGTATTCGGTCAGGCGGCGCTGTTCGGCGCAGGGTTGCATAAAATCTCCAAACGTTGGGTGAAACCCCTGTGCTGACGAAACCCGCTGCACAGCAAATAGGGGCGTATTAGACTGCCCTGCCCTGAAAAATAGGATGCGGCGTTTCGCGGCGGTTTTCTTCTGGATATCTCCGCGCCGCCCCTGCGTCTCCGCAGTGAAATTGCCCTGGGGGCTGCTCTGGGGGCTGCCTGACAATTGGCCTTATCGTGCCCCTGCACTTTCCAGGATTGTCGCCATCTGGACAAAACCCCGGCGGCGGGCGTGGGCCAGGGGTGTGATGCCGTTGCCATCGGCCAGATTGACATCCGCACCAGCCTCTACCAGCAGCCGCACCACTTCCGTGTGACGGGGACCGCCATCGCCCAGGATAATTGCTTCCAGCAGCGCGGTCCAGCCCAGCCGGTTGATGTGATCGATGGCAATGTCGGTTTTGAGCAACTCATCAATAATTTCTACGTGGCCCCGATCCGCGGCCCGAATCAGCCCCGTGCCGTTGTAGCTGTCGCGGCTATGGACATCCCCACCCGCGGCCAGTGTCATGCGCAGGAGTTCCAGAAAGCCGTCCGATGTGCTGATCAGATACGCGCTCTGCTGGGTTTGGTCCTGGCGGTTGACATCCGCGCCGGCGTCGATGAGCAGGTGGGCCACTTCTGTGTGGTTGCCATAGGCCGCGGCAATCAGCGCTGTGACGCCGTTGCCATCCGCCGCGTGGACGCTGGCACCTTTTGCCAATTGCTCTTTGACTCTCTCCATCTCTCCCTGGCCCGCGGCGCTGATCAATTGCAAGTCCCGCGCCTGGGCTGCCTGCAAAATGGCCTGGATATTTCCAAAGCCGCGGGCTTGGGCGTGGGCCAGGGGTGTCACCCCCTCTTTGTCAGCAATCGAAATATCCGCGCCCGCGTTCACCAGCATTTGCACAATCTGCTGGTGGCGTTCGCCGCCGTTGCTCAGGACAATTGCTTCCAGCAGCGCGGTCCAGCCCAGATTGTTGATGTGGTCGATGTCTACGTCTGTGTGGGCGAGCAGCTCGGCCACAATCGCCACGTGGCCCCGTTCCGCGGCGGGAATGAGCGCCGTGCCTCCGTAGCGGTTGGTAAGCGTCGTGTCTGCGCCCGCGGCAATTGTCAGACGTAGAATCTCCATCAGCCCTTCCGCGCCCGCGTAGAGGAAGGGATTGTCCAGCCGGTTGTCCTGTCTATCAATGTCCGCGCCGGCCTGAATGAGCGCCTGGACCGTCTCGCTGTGATTGCCATGGGTGGCGGCCATCACCGGCGTGCGGCCCAGATCGTCCTGGGCGTTGATGTCGGCTCCGGCTTGCAGAAGTTGCTGGACGGCCGCTGTGTCGCCAACTGCCGCGGCCTGGAGAAGTTGTGTGGTCATCTGGGCGCGCTCCTTTTCGTCTGGGGTGGGGGCGGGCAAGGCTGTGGATGTGGGCGTGGTTGTCGGAGCCAGTGTTGGCGCGGGTGTGGGTATTGCTGTAGGCGTGGATGAAACGGCTGTGGCCGGCAGGGGCGTGGGCGGAACCGGCTGCCTCAGCGCGGTACAGCCGGCCAACCCAAGCAGGATCAGCGAGAGAAAAATGGCGCTATCTACTTTTTGCATGGCAATGTTACCTGGAATGTTGTGTCTGGGCCGGCTATCGCGGCTTGCGCTGGACTGTCTCGAAGCGGCGGATGTATTGCCAGCCGTCCTGGAAAGCGTGGCAGAGTCCCCAGGCGATTCCTGCAAGGGGGCTGGCGTCGGGCTGGGCTGTGCGAAATGGACCGAGCGCTTCGGGTGTCCGTTTCAGCACGGCCACAATCTCAAAGTTGATACCATCCGCCGCGTATTGGATCGTATTCTTCTCCGGGCCGTCGGTGGTGAGCAGCGCGGCCACCCCGCCCCGATAGAGCCAGACGCAGACTTCGTGGCCGCTGTTGGTCACCGGATTGTAGGGCGACTTGACATACGGCCCCGTTGGGGTGTCGGCAATGGCGACACCCCAACGAATCTCCCGCCCGCCGAAGTTGCGCGCCTCGCCCATCTGCTCGCCTTTGTAGTAGAGGTAGAATTTGTCGTTGAAATAGACCAGGCAGGGGTCGTGGACTTTGTGGCTGTCGAAATCGCCTTTGGCAATCACCTGAAAGCGGTCGTCCTCCTCGCCCAGCCAGACGCCGTTGTCCGCGGGTTGCAGGATGGGCGCGGGCAACTTCTGCCACGGCCATGGCGATGGATTCCTTCACCCGCAGCACATACGGCGCTTTCACCACCTGATAGACCAGATAGTAGCTGCCGCCGTGGGCGAAGATTTCCGGGGTGAAGACAGCCCGGTCGTCGAAGGAGCCGGGCGCGCCTCTGCCCACGGCCAGCCCCTTTTCCTCCCATTCCCAGCCGTCCTTGGATGTGGCGTACCAGACTTCGGTCAAATCCCAGGGGAAGACTTTCTTCGATGGGTCACCTGTGCCAAAACCCGCGCTTTCGCCTTCGCCCCGGGTGTACCAGACGTAGAATGTGTCGCCGATCAGCAGCACCGCGCTGGGGTCCCGGCGAATGACGCCTGCCTCGTAGGCAAAATCACCACCCAAATCCGACTCGCGAAATTCGCAAAACCATTCTGGCCCGCGAGTGTAGGCAAGTGCCCGGCGGGAGGCAGCGCTCAGGTGGGCGGTTTGCGATGAACTATTCGTCTCCATCGGTGGAAATCCTCGTGTGGAAGGTGTAGGGTTTGTATTGGCTGTGGCTTACTCGCGTTCGAGTATTTCTTTCCGCAGGGCCAGGTCTTTGCATTACTGATTCTGTCGATTCTGTGCAACCAGCCGCTTGGGCGCGATCAGTTCCCAGGCTGTCTGGATATGAAATTCCAAATCGTCGTCGCTGATTCGGTCCAGTTCCATGCCAACCCAGCCTCTTCCTCCCACATAAGGCGGCCTGAAAAAAGTCTCCGGTCTGGCCTCGATCAGTTCGCTCTGCAAGCCGGCGGGCACAGGCAGCCAGACCGCGATGTGGCCGTCGCTGTGGTGATTGTCGGCGAACATCACAAAGACCTTTTTCTTGACAAAGAAAGTCGGTTCGCCGTGGGAGAGCCGCTCGGATGTTTCGGGGTGGGCCAGACAAAACCGACGCACCCGCTCCAACTGCTGTTTTTCCGTCATTTGTTTCCCCGTATACGTTCCAGCCCCAGGGCCGGTAGAAGCCGCTGATGCAGTTGGGCATGGCCGTTTTGCCCGCGCCGTCTGGCCCGATGAGGGCGCGGATTTCGCCGCACTGCACGTCAAAATTTACCTGATTCAAAGTCACTGGGAAGCGCCGCGGGTGTAGACGCCGAAGTCCATAGGGCGGGTGGTTTGGCTGCGGAAGGTGGCGATTTGCACAAAACCGGCGCGCAGAAAGGTGCGGGCCGAACGGTCGTTGAAGACCGCGATTGTCGCCCGCCAAACAGCCGGTGTGTGAAGGCGCAACCCGTGGCCCAGAATCGTTGCCAGAAATGTCTGTCCCCGTCCCTTGCCCGTCTGATCCGGGCGCATCCCCAAGCCGATGTCCAGGGCCTCGGTTTGCGTGTAGTCGTAGCCGGGGACCTGGGCTTCCGGGCCGAAACAGCCAAAGCCCAGAAACTGCCCGTTCTCGTCCTCTACCGCGAAGTACCGGTGGAGTGGATCCGCGTAATAGGCCGCGGTGGCTGCCAGGAGTTCCTGCGAGGCGTCCACCGGCGCACTGTTGTAAATGGCATAGGGCGCGGGATAACACCAGCGCGCAATTTCCTCCGCGTCGGTCTGTGTCAGTGCCCGCACCCCATAGCCAGTTGCCAATTTCAACCCTCCAGGCTCAACGCTGCAATAACTCTTCCACCACCAGCGCCACACCGTCTCTGTCGTTGGAAGCTGTGATGCGATCCGCCACCGCTTTCACCTCATCCACCGCGTTGTCCATCGCCACCCCCAGCCCGGCTTCGGCTACCATTTCCACATCATTCACGTCATCGCCAAAAGCGGCCACGTGGTCCATAGATATGCCCCACTCGCTCATCAGGTGGTGCAGAGCCGTGGCTTTGGACGATTGGATGGGCATAATTTGGGCCAGATCGTACTTTTCGGAAAGCAGGACTTTAGAGGAATCGGGCAGTGCTTTCATTGTAGATTCGGCGGCCAGATAATCGCGCATGGAAAGGAGAATCTTGGCCGCGGGCTGCTCGGCCACGGTCAACAAATCCGGCGTGTAGACGTGGCCCCAGCGCTCGGAACGCTGGTTGATGTATAGCACGTCGTCGATTTCAATGCCGATCCAGCCGGACAGACCAGCCGCCAGCAGCCGCTCCACAATCCAGCGGGCATCCGGCGCGGCAATGGTTTGGGCGTAGCTTTGGGTTCCGTTCTGATAGATGGCCGCGCCGTTGTAGCAGACACAGGGCAGATGTAGCAGGGGTTCGGGGATGCGTCGGGCACTGCGGGGCGGGCGACCGGTGGCGATGACCGCGCGATGCCCCGCGTTTTCCCAGTCTGCCAGGGCGGTCAGGCTGCGCGGCGAGACGCTTCCATCATTGCGCAGCAGCGTTTCATCCAGATCGACAGCAATTACAGAGATCATCGGTGTTCCTTTGTTGTACAATGGGGCAGGCGCTCGGGCCTGAATTTTTCTTCCTACATCCGCCAAGTGTACCACATTCCCCGGCCACCACCCTACAATTATCCGTACATACCCGCTTGTACTCTCCGCTGGATTGTTGCACAATAGATGGGTCGTCTTCCTATTCTCCGTCCGATTCGTAAAGGAATTTCCATGATTCGTTCCATACTTGTGGCCAGCCGGGGCGAGATTGCCGTGCGTATTATACGCACTTGCCAGGAGATGGGCATTCGCACAGTAGCAATCTATACGCCCGCGGACGCGGATGCGCTGCACGTGCAATTGGCTGACAAAGCGGTTGCGATCGAGTCGTCCACCGGGGGGGATGCGTATGGGGATGGCGCGGCGATTCTGGCTGTGGCCGGGGAAAGCGGCGTGGATGCCATCCATCCCGGCGCGGGTGTGCTGGCCCAGGATGCAGGCTTTGCCCGCCAAGTGGCTGAGGCCAAAATGGCCTGGATCGGTGCGGGGGCAGAGACACTGGAACGAATAGCCGCGCCGGAAGCGCTCCGCGCTGCGCTGGTAACGGTTGATGTAGTGGCGGCTGGAGACCCATCGCCCAATGAGAACGGGGATTTTCGTCGCGTAATATTTCAGGTCTTTGGCGACAGCCAGGGCAATACAATCCACCTGGGCGAGCGGGAGTGTTCCATTCACCGGGGGCAGCGGGTGCTTGTGGCTGAGACACCCTCGCCCGCGCTGCATTCGGAATTGCGGGCGCGCATGGGGCGGGCAGCCGTGGCCGCGGCCAAAGCCGCGGGTCTGGTGGGGGCGGGGAGCGTCACTTTCCTTCTGGACGGAGAGAGTGGCTTCGTTTTTGCGGGGATTCAGAGCGGGCTGGCAGTCGAGCATCCCGTCACCGAATTGGTGGCCGGGCTGGACCTGGTGCGTTGGCAGATTCGGGTGGCTGATGGCGGACAATTGCCCTTGCGTCAGGAGCAGGTCCAACCCCGGGGACACGCCATCGGATGTCACATCTGCGCCGAAGACCCGGCCAATGGCTTTGCATCTGCGCCCGGCACAATTCTGCGTCTGGCCGAGCCGACCGGTCCGGGCATCCGGGTGGACAGTGGATTGCAGAGCGGTGATGTCCTGCGCGATGGCGATGATTCTCTTATCGCCAAAGTGAGTGTCTACGCAGAGAACAGGGCCGCGGCGGTCAACCGCATGGACCGGGCGCTGCGCTCCTTTGTGGCCCTGGGCGATTTGACGACCAACACGGCCTTTCTGCGGGATGTGATCGCGCACCCGGTTTTCCAGGCGGGGGAGACGACCACCAATTTCGTGTCCGAGCATTTCTCCGACTGGCAGCCCTTTGGCGCGCCGGGACCGGATGCCGAGCTGATAGCAACAGCCCTGGCTGAGTTCCGCACACAGCAGACAGCCCGCCATTCCCCCGGCGGCGAAGATGCCCGCAGCGCGCTGCAACGGCTGCTGGACTTCCGTCTCTGAAAGTTGCAATGCGGATCAGACAGATTGGGCTGACCGCCGCAGATTTAACAGCGCCGCGGGCATATCCATCGCCCAATGTCAGCGATTCCCATAGGCCCTGTCGAGCAACTGAATTGTATGCAGCACGGGCAGGGGTTTCCCCAACTGGCCCAAATGATTGCTGATTTGGGTCATACAGCCGATATTGCCGGTGACCAGCAGGTCAGCACCGGTGGCGGCCACGGCACCGGCTTTGCGCTGGCCCAATTGCTGGGCCAATTCCGGCTGCTCGATGTTGTATGTCCCCGCGGAGCCGCAGCAGATTTCCCCCTCGGCAATCGGCACAAGCGTCACATTGGGGATGGCTGTCAACAGACGGCGGGGTGCGTCGCGCACGCCCTGGGCGTGGGCCAGGTGACAGGCGTCGTGATAGGCGACGCTGAGCGGCGCGTCCAGCGCGGGCGGTGCTGCGATGCCCAATTTGTCCAGAAAGACGCTCACATCCTGCACTTGGGCGGCAAACTGCTGCGCCCGTTCCTCGTCCCTGCTCCCCGCAAAAAGCAATGGATATTCGTGCATCCCCGAACCACAGCCAGCCGCGTTGGTGACAATCGCGTCCACATCGCCCGGTTGAAAAATGTCCAGATTGTGCCGGGCCAGGGAACGGGCCTGGCCTGCCTCGCCGTTGTGCATAGAGAGCGCGCCACAGCAGCCCTGCCCCCGCGGAATCACCACCTCCACGCCGTTGCGGGCCAGCACCCGAACCGTCGCCCAGTTGATCTCCGGGGCCAGCACCTGCTGCACGCAGCCCGCCAGCAGCGCGACCCGCGCCCGCCGCGTGCCTTCGGCTGGAACCAGCGGGGGCAGAGGGTTGCTGGCGGGCATCTTCTCCGGCAGCAGGCTGAGCATTGTGCGCATGGGCGCGGGCAGCAGACTCTGCACTGGACGGGCCAGTTTGCCCAGTGCCGCTGCGGCCCGAAAGCGCCCCGGATAGGGCAAGGTCTGGTTTGCCATCAGCCGGGTGATCTTTTCCCGCAGGGGGCGCTCCCGCTGCTCTTCGGCCCGGGCGCGGAAAGGGGCCAGCAGTTCGCCGTATTCCACGCCCGAGGGGCAGGCAGTCACGCAGCCCAGACAGCCCAGGCAGCGGTCCACATAGGGCAGGGCGTCGGCCAGTTCCAGTTCGCCTTCCAGCACGCCTTTCATCAGCAGAATGCGCCCGCGGGGTGAGTCCATCTCCTCGCCCAGCGTCAGATACGTGGGGCAAGCGGGCAGGCAGAATCCGCAGTGGACGCAGGCCGACACAGCATCGGCCATTGCATGGGCCTGGGGGCCGAGGTCGTCAACGGGTATGGCGTGGCGCAAGGGGAGGGACTCCTTCAGGTGTATGTAGCGGAAAATCTAGCCACTGATGAACGCGGATATTTCTCTTGGATATTCCCGATCTATCTGCAACTCAGCGATGAAATGTGCTTCTTGCAGTAGAGTCGGAGATGGGTATGGCGGTGATGCCAGGAAATGGGCCAAAATATCAGCGTTTATCAGTGTTCATCAGTGGCTGCTTTCTGTCTGGATCAACCGGGAAAGGGGACGCCGAAGCGCTGGCCCAGTTCGGAAAGTTCTGCATACAGCCCCGGATCGATGGGACAGCCCTCGGCCCGGCGGCGTTCCCGGTTCAGCCCTTCGATCTGGCCCGGATAGTATACCCGATCAAAGCCGTCGGCAGGGGGCAGATCGGAAAACTCCGCCAGCATTGCCCCCAAATGGCCTTTGAAAAGCTCCAGCGGGAGCAGGCGTCTCACATCCATCGCCATCACAAAATGGCCCAGCTTGCGGGGCTGGTCCATCTCGCCGTACATCAGATTGATGTGGGGTCCCCAGGGCAGGTTGGCCAGCACACTGCAAAAGATATCGATAATCATTGCCAGGCCACTGCCTTTGGAGCCGCCAAAGGGGTGCAGCCCGGCAATGGCGTTGGGGTCGGTGGTGGGATTTCCCTCCCCATCGATCCCCCAGTCCGCGGGGATCGGTTTGCCTTCCACACGGGCCAGGGCCACTTTGCCCCAGGCGGTGAGGGTCGTCGCCATATCCAGCAGAACGGGAATGCCATCGGTGGGGAAGCCGATGGCCAGGGGATTGGTGCCGAAGAAGGCCTTTTTGGCTCCGAAGGGAACGAGCATTTTATCCGTGGCAGTCATGGCGATGCCGATGTAGCCTTCTTTCACCATCCGCAGAATGTAGAATCCGGCCATGCCAAAGTGGCTGGAATCCCGGATGGAGACGACGCCGGTTCCGCTTTCCGCGGCCAGTTCCATGGCCTTTGTGGTGGCGTGATTGGTGACGACGTGGCCCAGTCCGTCGCCGCCGTCCACAATGCCCATGGACGGCGCGGTCTGTTCAAAGACCAGGGCGGGGTGGGTTTTGATGGAGCCATTTTCCAGGCGGCGGACGTAGTGGGCCAGACGGACAATGCCGTGGGAATCCACGCCAGAGAGATTGGCTGTGAGCAGACAGTCGGCCACAATCGCGCCGTCGGTCTGGGGCACACCCACCGCGGCCAGCACATCCACAATAAATCGATTGAGTTTTTCTTCGGAAATGAGAGTTGGACCTGTGCTCACTTTTTACCCCTTGTGATGTGGCTGCCCTGAATGGTTACGGACACGGATTGGTACGGATGGTTTGGATACGTGAGATCGCCCGGCTTTTTCACGCCACACGTCACACGCCTCACCCACCAGCTTCTACCCCATATACATCCCACCGTTGATGTCCAGCACTGTGCCGGTGATGTAACTGGAGAGGGGCGAGGCCAGAAAAAGGACCACATTGGCCACATCGGCTGGCAGCCCCAGGCGGCGCAGGGGAATTGTCGCGGTGTAGGCTTCTTCGTGGCCGGCCACCTGGCGCTTGACCGGTTCGGTGAGGATGACGCCGGGGGCCACTGCGTTGACAGTAATGCCGTGGGGTCCGCCCTCTTTGGCCAGGGTGCGGGTAAAGCCGATCAGCGCGGCTTTGGACGCCGCGTAGTGGATGCCCACTTCAATGCCGCCCACCCGCGCGGCCAGGGAGGAGAAGGTGACAATCGAGCCACCGCCCCGGGCTTTCATCCCATCCATAAAGGCCTGGCAGACCAGAAATGTGCCGCGCAGGTTGACATTGAGCAGCAGGTCCCACTCGTCCACAGACACGGCGTTGATGCCTTTGCGATAGGCGATCAGCCCCGCGCAGTTGACCAGACTGTCCACGCCGCCGCTTTCGGCGATGACCCGTTGCGCCAGGGCTGTCACCGCGTCGGGTTTGCTCAGATCGCAGCCCAACGCCAGCCCGGAGCCGATGCCATCAATCGTCTCCTGCGCGCCGGTTTGGTTGAGGTCCACAGCCACGACAAACGCGCCGGCTTCGGCCAGTGTTTGCGCGCAGGCCCGGCCAATGCCACCCGCCGCGCCGGTGATGAGCACGGTTTTTCCGGAAAGATTGATTTGCATAGGGTATGAACTCCGTTGGGGCGGGAATCCGGTTGTGGTGTTTGCTGCGTGCTGCGTGCTCCGCAACGCCGGAAGACGACGGAGCACGCAGCACGCAGCAAACACTCATTCCTCCGGAAAGAAAAATTCGTGGGACGTCGGGTCGTTGTAGCCCTCGACCCAGACCGACGGAATCCCCGGTGCGTTGAGAGCCGCGCGCACGATGCGCCGGTTGAAGAGACCCACGGCGTCACTCTCCATATACTCAGCCACAGGCATCCACTTGCACTCTTCAATTTCATAATCGTCCTTCACTATCGTCTCGGTGAGAGGCGACAGGCGGCAGACAAAGTAGATGTCGGATTTGCCGTAGCGGTAGCCGTGCCAGTGGCGAAAACAGGCCAGGGCTTCAAATTTGGCCTCCACGCCGGTCTCCTCCCGCACTTCCCGGATCACCCCGTCCATCAGGTGTTCGCCGGGCAAAAGCGCGCCGCCGGGCAATTTGTAGTAGGGCTGGTTGCCTCGCCGAAAACGTTCACAGACAACCAGAATTTCTTGGCGGGCATTGATGACAACGCCTCCCGCGCCAATGTAGTGGGTGGCATAGTAGGGGATAAACGCACCTTCCTGCAATTGGAAGGTCATCATCAGATAGCCGTCCTGGCTGTGGTGGAAGGTGAAGCCCGCGTCCACGGCCAGAGGGATCAGCGCGGCCCGGCTGGCGGGCGCTTCCATCCAGACCACCTGCCGGCCGTCGGCCCGCCACTGGGTCAGAGACGCGTCCAGCCGGGAGCGAAATGCCGCGGGATCGTCGGGCAGTTGGGCGGGATCGATAATCACGCCGTTGAAATTGTTGATAGAATGGGCGAGCAGTTCCACGCGTCCTCCCGGTTTTGGTTGATGAAAATGTAGATGGCGGGCAGTCCGGTTGTTTCGCGTTTACCCGCTTGGTTTCGATATGGCGGGAAACAACCCCGCCTGCTCAGCTGGCACTGGTGGCAGGCTACGCCCCAATCGGCTGGGGATAGCGCCGCTGCCAGCCCCGTTTGCCGAAGTCGTCGTCGTTCCACATACTGTTGCCGGTATAGACCCGGCGATCCGAATTGGCGGCAGTGATGGAGCGCATCAGTTCCTGGGCAAGTGCCGCGTCCATTTGTAGATAACGGGTCAAATGGGCTGGATCACCTGCCAGATTGTGTTCTTCCGTCGGATCGTTTGCCAAGTCAAAGAATAGAATATCCCCGGTGGCGTACTTGCACAACTTCCAGCGCCCGTCGTAGAGCATCCAGCCGCTGCTGGTCGCGCCGAAAAGCGTTTCGTGGGGCGTGCGCTCCGCGCCCAGGCCGGGCAACGGGCGGGAATCCAGATAGCCGGGCAATGCCGCGCCCCCCGCGTGGAGCAGAGAAGCGGTCACATCCAGCAGCGCGACGATCTCCTGGCTGACAGACGGGCCATCGATCCCCGGCCCGGCCAGAATCAGCGGCACGTGGCAACTGGCCTCGTAGAAGCTGCTCTTGCCGATCATTCCGTGATCGCCCAGATAGTCGCCGTGATCGCTGGCGAAGATAATAAGCGTATTTTCCAACTGGCCCGTGCGTTCTAAGGCAGCCAGAATGTCGCCGATTTCGTCATCAATCTGTTTGACCAGCGCCGCGTAGTGGGCGCGGATTTTGCGTTTGTGGTCGTCGTTGAATTCAGTGTAATCCACTCCGTTCCATTCCCCCAGATTGCCCCGCACATTGCCTTCAATCATCCCTGCCGGGGTGTTCGTCGCGGGGATGGGATCGGGCATTTGGGCCGGGTCGATGCTGTCCAGATATTCGGGGGTGGGGTCATAGGGGCAGTGGGGGCCGGGGAAGCCGACCATTGCCGCGAAGGGGCCTTCATTCGCGTATTCGTCAATGAAGCGCACGGCCTCGCTGCCCACAAAGTGATCCCAGGACGCGTCCCAGGGAATGGGGCTGACGGTCGCGCCTTTGCCCTCGTGATAGTCGGGATGTTCGTTGCCGTGGAGCTTGCGCAATCCTCGGCTGTGTAAAAATTCCTGATAGTCGTCCCGCACCCGTATCCAGCGCTTGTCCTCGCAGGCCACCCGGTATTGAAAGCCGTGGACAATATCCCAGGGATAGAAGTGCATTTTGCCGATGGCCGCGGTGTAGTAGCCCTGGCGGTTGAGCAGTTCGGGCCAGGTGTGGATGCCACAGGCGGCCAGGTCCGGGCGCAGCCACTGGCCGTTGTCTGTCACGCCGTTGCGGATGGCGTTCATTCCCGTCAAGAGCGCGGCCCGGGCCGGCACGCAGATGGGATGGGTGGAATAGGCTTTCTCGAAGCGAATACCCCGTTCTGCCAGACTATCGATATGGGGCGTCTCGATAAAGTCGGCCCCATAACAGCTCAGAAAGTCCGGGCGGAGCTGGTCGGGCATGAGAAAGAGGAGGTTGGGTTGGGTGGGCATCATTTCTTCTCCCCCGGATTCTTCACACAGCCGCCCTCGCCGCCGGGGCGCACGTGCGCGCCGCCCACATCTTCGATGCCTTTGTAGGCGTAGGCGTCTTCCCCGGCAATCATCACAATATCCCGAAAGTCGGCAATGGCCGCGCGGTCGCCCGGACCCAAGCGCCAGGGCAGCAGGGAATCCGCGTTCATATAGTGGTTGACCAGCACGCGACGGTAGCCGCTGGTGGCCCGGTTTTTCAGCGAGCGATGGAGCAGATAGCCGTTGAAGAAGACGATCGCGCCCGCCTTCACCTCCACGGGAATGGCGTCGGCGTCGCTGTAGGGGAAGCCGACCGACTCGACGGTGCAGTCGAACTCCCGGTTGTCGTGATCCTTCTGGGGCCAGAGGATGCCCCGTTTGTGGCTGCCGGGGATGACCCACAGACAGCCGTTCTGCACAGTGGCGTCGTCCAGGGCAATCCAGCCGCCGGTTAGGGAGCGGTCCCGGGTGGGGATAAAGTCCTCGTCCTGGTGCCAGGCCTGGCCCGGTTTGCCCGCGGCTTTGATGAAAAGCATGGACTGCATGGCCTTCACATTCGGTCCGATGACGCCGGTCAGGGTCTCCACAATCGCGGGATGAGCCAGATAGCGGTACATCACATCGGAGAGTTTATGGGGAAAGTGGATGCAGAGATAGCGGCGCAGCACGTCGTCGTCGGATTCGTCCGGGGCCGCGGGTTCCACGCCGCGGATTTCGCCCCGCTCCCCCCGGCAGAGCGCGGTGGTCTCGGATCGTAATTCTTCGACTTCGCCGGGTGTCAACGCATTTTCCACAACCAGAAAGCCGTTTTCACGAAAGAACGCCACGTCCCCAGGGGAGATGGCGGGGGCGGTGAGAGTGGGTGTCAATGTGTTCATTCCGCTTGCTCCTTCGATGACGCTGCGTACTGCGTGCTGCGTTGGCAGTTGTGTTGGCAGAGTTGAGAGAAACGCAAGGGGCGTTGACATTCTTTGCCTTTCCCTTCGCATCCTTCAATCCTACCGCCTCCACTACCCACGCAATACGCAGCACGCAGCACTTTCTACCAGTTCGTAAACGACCCATCCAGCCGGCGCAACTGAGGCAGTTCCCGCTGCTGGAAGGGGGATTTCTTGGCGGCTTCCCGGTCGAATTCCACGCCGATGCCGGGAATGGTGGGGGGCAGCAGATAGCCGTCCTCCCAGACCGGCTGCACAGGGACCACATCGGTCAGCACTGTGCCGGTCTTGCGGGGCTGCTCCTGCACGCCAAAGTTGGACGTCGCCAGATTCAGTTGCAGACAGGCCGCGGAGGAGACTGGGCCAAGCGGGTTGTGCAGGGCCAGTTTGATGTAGTGGGTCTCGCACCAGCCCGCGATCTTGCGCGCTTCGGTAAAGCCGCCGATGATGCAGAGATCGATGCGGGCGTAGTCGATCCAATCCTCTTCGATGAGTTGGCGGAATTCCCATTTTGATGAGAACTGCTCCCCCGCGGCCAGGGGCACAGTCGTGCGTGGGCGCAGGGTTTTGAAGGAGTCGGGATTCTCGCAGCGCAGGGGGTCTTCGATGAAATAGGGGCGGAACTGTTCCACCTCCTGGCAGAGCCAGAGCGCGTCGGGCAGGTCCAGCCGGGTGTGAACGTCAAAGGTCAGTTCGATGTCGTCGCCCACGGCCTCGCGCACGGCCTGGAACTGCGCGATGGAAGCCAGCACGGACTGGCGGGGTTCCAGAATGCTGCCGTCCTGGGGCAGGCCCCAGCGCACAAATTTCCAGCCCTCTTCTTTCGTCTCCAGGCAGCTCTCCACCAGCGGGGCAATCTCCAACGCGTGGCCCCGGTTGTGGGGATAGCAGACCACTTTGTCCCGCACTCTGCCGCCCAGCAGTTCGTAGACGGGCACGCCCAGGGCTTTGCCTTTGATGTCCCACAGGGCGACATCGATGGCGGAGATGGCGGAGGTCAGGATGCGCTGGGCCGGGAAGAAGCCACCCCGGAAAAGAAGCTGCCAGATGTGCTCGATGCGGAAGGGGTCTTCGCCGACGAGCACATCCCGGAAATTCTCGATAGCGCCGATGACGGCCTTTTCGCGGCCGGTGATGCCCGCTTCGCCTACGCCGTAGATGCCTTCGTCGGTATCAACAGTGACAAAAAGAAAGTTGCGTTGGCCGCCCCACACGGGCCAGGCTTGAATGTCTGTGATTTTCATGGGTTCTCCCAGGGGATGTGATGAGTTGCGGAAGCCAAACAGCGACAGCCATACGCGCTCCGCCGCTCTCCTCAATTGTACCCGTTGATTCTGGAACAGGCCAATGTCTGAAAACCGGACTGTGGGAGATTGTCCCAAGAGAGGAGCCGTGGAACCCCGGATGAGCGGCGGGCTTTCCAGCAGCACATATCTTTCGGTGGATTTGTGTTCGCCCTGGCACATCCGTTGCAGCCGTTGCACAGGGGAAGACCTGTGCCGTATTGGGGTTGATTGACTGTTGAGAGGGGCGGGTTGACGCGGGCGGCGACTGATCCGCCAGGGCCGCGCTGGGATATCAATGCCTCGGCGTCTCCGCGGGAGGAAGTATCCTTTTTACAGTGGATTCACAGGGTGAAAATGCCAGCGGCGATCTTCGATCTGGCGCGGGATCGCGTCGAGCAGCAGAATTCTATCGACGAGTACCCATAGGCCCAACGCCTGGCTGCTTTTGGGCAGGGCAACAGGCGTTGGGCTTTTGAACGCAGGGCCAGACAAACTTGCCTACAGAACGCCGTATTTGTTGAAAACATCCCGCAGAGTCAGTCCCTTGCGCAATTCCTCCCGGGTGATATTCTCGCCTTCTACTTTGGCCACAGCCTGCTCTACCACAGCCCGCAGAGCATCCTTGGGAATCACAACCACCCCATCAGAGTCCCCGAAGATGACATCTCCCGGCGAGACAACCACATCACCGCAGTTGACTGTGCAATTGTAGTCGATGACTTGGCCCCGACCGGCAGAATCCACCGGGTAGATGCCTGTGGAGAAGAGCGGGAAGCCCATCTGCTGGATCAGCCGTACATCCCGGGTGTAGCCGTCGATGATCGCGCCGTTAGCCCCTCGCACCATTGACGCGGTGGAGAGCAGCTCGCCCCAGACGCAGGTGCGGGTGGATTGTTGGGTGGAGGCCACCATCACATCCCCCGGCTTCAGGCTATCCACCGCCGCGATTTCGTGTTCATAGGCATTCTCTTCCGGCTGGTAGACATCCACCGATTGCATTGTCACCGCCCGGCCCACCACCACCGCGTCCGGGTAGATGGGGCGAATGTCAGCGCGCATGGCCTGCTGGCGATAACCCGCCTGGTCCAGCGCATCACACAGGACCGCAGCGTAGAGATGTTCCCGCATATACGCGAACAGTTTCAAATCGTCGTTAAAGGGCAATGCACTCATAGGTTTCCTCAGATATTGGGGTATTGGGGGATAGATATGGGTAATCGATAGAATCAATAGTCTGCCGCACAACGGGAAGGTTGTCAATCTGGGATTGAATGGGCAAGCTGCTATTCTGACAGCGTTGACCGTTATACAAATCTGATGGTATGATCAGACTCAGCTTTCGATTGGCGTCATGTTATCTTGAATAATGGGTATAGCAGAATGACGGCTTTGCAACAGGTACAAGAGCTTTTATCGGTGATGACGAAAGGGGAGAAAGCCCAGGTTTTGCAATGGCTGGCTCAGGATTTGAGTGGAACCATACCGGGAATCGAAAGCACGCCAGGCGTCTTGGGAGGCGATGCCTGCATTGTACGCACGCGGATTCCAGTCTGGTTGCTGGTTGTGGCGCGCCAACAGGGCGAGAATGATGCCAGAATTCTGCGCAGCTTTCCTACGCTCACGGCGGAGGATTTGACCAACGCGTGGACCTATTACCGCAATAACCGCAACGAAATCGACCAGCAGATCAGTGAAAATGAAGCGGAATAGAGGCGATTGTGGCCCAGTTGTATGCTGATGAGAACTTTCCTCATCCTGTGGTAGATGCACTGCGGACGGCAGGGCACGATGTCCTCACGATTCAGGATGATGGCAAAGCAAATCAACGCTTTCCAGACGACGCACTTCTGGCAAGAACTTCCGAGTTAGGCAGAGTCTTGCTGACGACGAATCGCAAGTATTTTCTGCGTTTGCATCGAGAGTCTGCTGCCCACGCTGAGATTATCATTTGCACCTGCGATCCCGATCCTCAAGGCCAAGCGCTAAGGATTGATGAAATTCTCCGCTCTGATATGCCACTGATCGGCAAGCTATTACGTGTGAATCGTCCACAAAGGTAACTGCTAATGCCACAAAAAACCCTCAACCGCCACCAGAAAGCCGCCTTCCGTCCCGGTGAACATCGGGTGCGGGGCGACGAAATTGACCGGCTGATCGCTCTGGCCGCCAGCGATGACCCAGCGGACCGGCTGGAAGCTGCCGAGAATCTCTGCCCCTGCCACCTGCGGCGGCGGATCGAAGATGCCTGGCAGGCGCTCTACCGGATGATGGAAGACCCGGACGTGCGGGTGCGCCGCGCGGCCTGGCATACGCTGGAAGATGGCGGCTGTCCTACGGACCCGGCTCTGGAACCCATCTTCGACCGGGCGGTGGAGAACGAAAATGACGGGCAGGTGCGCCGTTTTGTGGAAATGTTCGCGGTGCCCAACCAGCAGGAACGGGCGCGACGGGAGATGCTGCGTGCCGCCCATTCCCCCTATCAGCAGCGGGGCAAATGCGACTTCTGCGCGGGGGGAAATGTGCCTGTGCGGGTGGACTACCAGACAGAACTGGCCGGTCGTTTCGCGCTGATCTGCAAAGGCTGCGATCAGCAGGCGGTTTAGCGGAGGGATGCTGTGCGCAGGAGTTCGTCCAGCCAGACGTTCTGTTCGCCGGTCAGATCGGGCGGCGGGGGGGGAACCGTGTAGTCCATACGCCGTTCGTAGCGCACATCCTCGTAGATCTGGGGGATCAGATCGCCCAGAGCCAGGGATACCTCCTCCTCGCCCCTTTGCAGAGGAATTGGCACAGGTGGGATGGGATCGGGCAGGTCGAAGGAGTAGAGCAACCCTTTGGGCCGTTCCCAACCCCGACTGACGAGGATGCGATAGTCTTTTTGGGCTTGGGGTTGGGCGGGCAGTGGCTGGCCACTGCGCAGCAGATCGATCTCCACCAGACTCGTGGCGCTGCCCAATACTTGCTGTCGTTTTATTTCATACTGGCGGCGACCTTCGCCCGATGCTTTGTTGGCAGGTGAGAGAATTTCAATCACAGTTACAACGCGATGGGTTGCCGCTTCCCGAATCTCTAAAAAGTGTTCGCTCACCTCCTCTGGCACGGGGAGCACTACTGTTGCCGGTGAACCGTTGGCCGTCATCGTTTGCAGAGGCGCAACAGCAATACCGGGCACACCGACAATCGCCACATCAG
This sequence comes from Caldilineaceae bacterium, assembly GCA_019637685.1. Classification (GTDB taxonomy): domain Bacteria; phylum Chloroflexota; class Anaerolineae; order Caldilineales; family Caldilineaceae; genus JACQGT01. The sequence goes on from JAHBVF010000044.1 coordinate 21,721, forward strand.
GCCTGCCAACAAAGGAATCGGGGTCGTTGGCCGCAATGTATGTGCGTTCTTCTGCGCTAATGTAATAGCGAGCGGGAATAGACTGGGTGAGCGAAAACCGGCTTGCGCGAATAAGCTCCAGATGAACATCCGGCCACAAGGACGCTCTTTCCAAATAAGGGTTCATGCCGGGAAATGGATACGCCATTTGTCTGCCTCCTGACCACAGATCACCACATTGCCTGACACAAGCATACCCCAAAAACAGCCGCAAATCAAAGGAGTTTGAAATGCCTATCGGAAGCACTTTCCCCGCTGAGTGGCGCACTACCGCTGACCCGACTACAGGCCGCACCCTGCGCCGTTTGACCAGCGCGCCCGCCTTCTCCTATCCCCTCTACTATTTCGTCGATTCCATCACCCCGGACAACCGCTATCTCGTCTTCCACAGCGAACGGAGCGGCTGGGTGCAACTCTACCGGCTGGATTTGGACAGCGGCGAGATCGTCCAGCTCAGCGACGGCCACACGCTGGACAGCGGCTGGGCCATCTGGTGTGAGCAGCGAGTGCGGGGGGTCTATGCCCATTTGGCCGCGCTGAATGGGGTGGGCCGGGAGGTCTGGTACTTTCAGGACGAGGAACTGCGCGCCACCCACTTGGACAGCCTGGACAATCGCCTCGTCTATGACCTGGCCGGTCGCGTCTCCATCGGCCAGAGCGGCTTCTCCCCCGATGGCCGCTACTACGCCTTTATCCACGCGGACCGGGCTGCCTTTGCCCAGGCCCTGGCCGAGCGGGAGAGTCTGCAAGTCATGCGCCAGCCCTTCGACTTCCAGCGTTGGCGGGACAATCTGCCCTGCGTCATCGGGCTGATGGACACCCAAACCGGCGACTATCGCAAAGTGATGGATGTCCCCTTCCACGTCCATCACGTCTTCTTTGTGGACAACGACCGCCTGCTCATCAACCACATCCAGGGCGAAAACGGCATGTGGAGCGTCCGCATTGACGGCACGGATGAGCGGGTGCTGCGCCCCCGGGGCGAAGGACACGGCGCGATCTGTCACAACGTCATCACCGAGCGGGGCATTTTTTACGAGGCTAACGATGACACCGGGGACGAACGGCAAGTCTGGATTGGTCGCTACGATCTGGCCGACGACAGTTTCATCGAAGCGCGTCTGCCCGGCGTCGGCTACGTCCACAGCGGGCGGGACCCCGCGGGGCTGGTCAATTTCTACGAGAATCAGATGGGCACAGGCAGCCATCAATTGCTCTGGGTTCACAACGCCTTTGACCCCGAAAAGCAGCGGGTGGAAGTGCTGCGGGAACTGACGCCGATTGTGCGCGGCCAGCGCTATCACGCCCATCCGTTCCTGGGGCCAGAGCGAAAATGGCTCTATTTTGTCGAAGTCGTGGATGGTTTTTCTCAAATTTGCAGCCTGAACGTAGAGGATTTGACCGCATGACAATTGGTTCGGATTACCCGATTACACCCGTCCCTTTTACTGTTGTCTCGTTTGAAGATGCCTTCTGGCGGCCTCGCCTGGAGACCAATCGGCAGGTGACGCTCCCATTCAACTTCCGCAAGTGCGAGGAGACCGGGCGCATCGACAATTTTGCCAAAGCCGCGGGCTGGATGGACGGCCCCCACGAAGGCATCTTCTTCAACGACTCGGATGTGTTCAAAGTTGTAGAGGCCGCGGCCTATAGCCTGGCGCTCTTCCCCGATCCCGCGCTGGACAGCTATCTGGACAATTTGATCGCCGCCTTTGCCGCCGCACAGGAGGCGGACGGTTATCTCTACACTGCCCGCACCATCGACCCCGACGCGGTGAAAGCCGACCGGGAAGGGCTGACCCGCTGGTCCCATCTGCGGGTCAACCACGAACTTTACAATGTGGGCCATCTCTACGAGGCCGCGGTGGCCCACTTTCAGGCCACGGGCAAACGCACGCTGCTGGATGTGGCGCTGAAGAACGCGGATCTCATCGATGCTGTCTTCGGCCCGGACAAGCGGCGGGATGTGCCCGGCCATCAGGAAATCGAAATCGGACTGGTCAAGCTCTACCGGGTGACAGGCGACGCGCGCTATCTGCGCCTGGCCAAGTTCTTTCTGGACGAGCGGGGCCACGCCAATGCGCGGGCGCTCTATACCAATTTCGGCAATCCCGGCTATATGCAGGATCATTTACCGGTTGTGGATCAGAGCGAAGCCGTGGGCCACGCGGTGCGCGCCGCCTATATGTATACGGGAATGGCCGATGTGGCCGCGCTGACGGGTGACACTTCGTACATCGCGGCTATCGACCGCCTGTGGGAGAACGTCGTCGGGCGCAAACTCTACCTGACCGGCGGCATCGGCGCACGCCACACAGGGGAAGCCTTTGGCGACGACTACGAATTGCCCAACGCCGAAGCCTATGCCGAGACCTGCGCGGCCATCGCCAATATTTTGTGGAACCAGCGGATGTTTCTGCTCCACGGCGACGCCCGCTACATCGATGTCTTGGAACTCAGCCTCTACAACGGCTTTCTCTCTGGCGTCTCCTTCTCTGGCGACGAATTCTTCTACACCAATCCCCTGGCCTCGGACGGCAAAACGGCTGTCAACCGGGGGCAGATCGGTCGCCAGCCCTGGTTTGACTGCTCCTGCTGCCCGACAAACGATGTGCGTTTCCTCGCGTCTTTGCCCGGCTATGTCTATGCCAGCCGCGCCGATTCTCTGTACGTGAATCTTTTTGTGGCGGGGGAGGCGCGGGTGGAAGTAAATGGCGCGACGATCCGCCTGCGCCAGGAAACAAACTATCCCTGGGAGGGTCGAGTGCGGCTGCGGGTGGACCCGGCGCAAAAATCCGAATTTACCCTGCGGCTGCGCGTTCCGGGCTGGGCGAACAATCGGCCCGTGCCCAGCGATCTCTACCGTTTTGTGGGCACAGACAGCGCCGCGCCGCTGCTGACTGTCAACGGGGAAACGGTCACACCCCTGCTGGAGAAGGGCTACGCGGTATTGCCGCGGGTCTGGCAGCCAGGGGATGTGGTGGAATTGACCCTGCCCCTGCCTGTGCGCCGGGTGGCCTGCCACGCAGGGGTGGAAGCCAACCGAGGCCGGGTGGCGCTGATGCGCGGGCCACTGGTCTATTGTGTGGAAGGGGTGGACAGCGGGGGCAGTGTCGCCGAACTCGCTCTGGCCGACGACACACCGTTGCGGGTGGAACACCGCCCGGAACTGCTCAATGGAGTGACAGTCATCAGCGCGGCCGGGTCGCACCCTTTTGTGGCGATCCCCTACTATGCCTGGGGCCACAGGGGCGTGGGCGAAATGGCCGTGTGGCTGGCGCGCGAAGAGGAAAAGCCGGGATAAAAAATAAGCACAGAACGCGAGGCTTTTAGGCGATCCAGCGTTCTGTGCCTGATGTACTGGGTGGGTTTTGTGCAGGGCTATCGCATATCTCTGCCCACGTCGCTGCCGCTGCGGATGCTTTTGCGTTTGCCAAAGACATCGGCCCGGCTCGCGGGATGTATGACGACATTGCGACCAATGGAGATGCCGGCGGGAATGTGGCTGCCTTTCCCGATGAGGGTGATGCCTGTATTCAGCCGTTCGGGCATGGCCGTGTTGGGTTTGTTGCTGTCGCCCGTGCCAATCTGCGCGCCCTCCTCAATAATCACCCCTTTGTCCACAATGCAGCGATCCACCACCACGCCAGGACCAATAATTGTATCGTTGAGGATGATACTGTCGCGCACGACCGCGCTTTCGGCCACCCGCACACCGGGCGAAAGCACACTCCGCTCCACTGTTCCATCGATCTGACAGCCATTGGAGAGCAGCGTACCGTCCACATCCGCGTTGGGGCCAAGTTTGACTGGCGCACGCTCTTCGCTGCGGGTGTGGATCACCCACTGGGGATCGTAGAGGTCCAGGGCCGGTTCTTCGGACATCAGGCTCATATTGGCTTCCCAATAGGCCTGCACTGTGCTGATGTCGGCCCAATAGCCGGGGAAAGTATAGCTCTGCACCCGTCGGCTCTCTTCCAGCAGCGCGGGCAGCACGTGATTGCCAAATTCCACATAAGTGCTGTCGGCCAGAAGCTCCACCAGATAGTCCCGGCGGAAGACGTAAATGCCCATCGAGGCCAGGTTGCGGGGGGAGCGGCGGGGCTTCTCCTGAAACTCTACAATGCGGCCGTCCGGGGCCGTGGAGACGATACCGAAGCGATGGGTTTCATAGAGATTGACCCGGCGCACGGCCACTGTGACATCGGCGTCGGTCTGGCTGTGTTGCTCGATCAGCGGGCGGTAGTCCATCACCGAGACGTGACGCCCGGAGAGGATCAGCACATACTCTTCGCTCTGCCGGGCCACGTAGTCCAGGTTGCGGCGCACCGCGTCGGCAGAACCCCGCTGCCAATCGCCATAGGGTCCGCCCCGGTAGGGCTGAAGCAGACGTACACCGCCGCTGGCCCGGTCCAGGTCCCAGGGCTTGCCAATGCCGATGTGATCGTTCAGGCTGCGGGGGCGGTATTGGGTCAGAACAGCAACGGTGTAGATGTCGCTGTTGATACAATTGCTCAGGGAAAAGTCGATGAGGCGGAACTTTCCGCCAAACGGGACGGCTGGTTCTGAACGGCTTTCGGTCAGAACGCTCAAGTCTTTGCTTTCGCCCCCAGCCATAATGAGTGCAAGTGTACGGGCCATAAAGTCACCTCTTGCGGGAAAAAGAAGTTCGACTTTTCTGAAAAGTCGAACTTCGTCTGTCGTCTGTTTATATTGTCTGCCCGTCTTTGACTTCGCCATCGGCTGGGAAATCGTTGGCGCGGCGGTCGCTGTTGATGAGCACATTGGTGCCCACCCGCGCCCCATCGGGAATTTCCGCGCCTTTGCCGATGACAGTAATGCCCGCGGCCAGTTTGTCGGGCATTTTTTCGTTGGCCACCGCGGGATCGCCCACGCCGATCTGTGCGCCCGCGCCCACAATCACCTGCTTGTCCACCACCGACTTCTCGATGAGCGCGCCCGGCCCGATCCAGACGTCGTTCATCACCACACTGTTGCGCACCACCGCGCCGGGGCTGACGTAGACACCGGGGCTGAGAACGCTGTTCTCGACCAATCCTCGCACCACACAGCCGTTGGAAACCATACTTTGCACCACTTTGGCCTGGGGACCGATTTTGGCCGGGGGGCGTTCCTCGGATTTGGTGTGCAGGGGCCAGGCTTCGTTGTAGAGGTCCAGAGCCGGGTTGGGTTGGACCAATTCCAGATTGGTAGCCCAGTAGGAATCTATTGTCCCTACATCCACCCAATAGCCCTCGAAGCGGTAGGCAACGACCCGATCCCCAGCCGCCAGCATCGCCGGCACCACGTGCTTGCCAAAATCTTCCCGGGGGGTCTCTTTGCTGCCCTCGTTCAATCGCTGCGCCAGGCTGCGGGCATTGAAAATATAAATGCCCATAGAGGCCAGATTGCCCCGGTCTTCTTTGGGCTTTTCGTAGAATTGGGTGATGGCTCCGTCCTCGGCCACCTCCATAATGCCGAAGCGGTGGGCATCTTCTATGGGCACGGGCATAACCGCAATGGTCAGGTCTGCGTTTTGCTCCCGGTGATACGCCAGCATGGGGCCGTAGTCCATCTTATAAATGTGATCGCCGGAGAGAATGATAACCGTATCCGCGTTCTGTTCCTGAACAAAATTCATATTCTGATGAATAGCATCGGCTGTGCCCGCATACCAGTTCTGGTTGCCCCGCCCCTGAAAGGGCTGGAGCAGACGCACACCACCCCTGGCCCGGTCCAGGTCCCAGGGTTTGCCAATGGCGATATGTTCGTTCAGGCTGTGGGGGCGGTATTGGGTCAGGACACCGATGGTGTAGATGCCGCTGTTGACACAATTGCTCAGGGTAAAATCGATAATACGGAATTTGCCAGCGAAGGGGACGGCTGGTTTGGCTCTCTGCTCCGAAAGGACGGTGAGGCGTGTTCCTTCGCCGCCGGCCAAAATCATTGCAATCGTGGTCATCGAGACCTTCTTTCTCCACGCAGGCGGATGCAAGCACAGGTTGACAACAACATCCTAACCCAAAGCGCAGGGGAACGCAATTCGCGAAATAAAACACTGGTACGTCTTTTTGAAATTTCTCCTGACGGCTGCTATAATAGGTTGTTGAATACTTGAAATAATGGCTTCTGTCGGAGCAACCAACGGCTCGGCAATCGATGAGACAGACCGACTTTCTGAGGTAGGAGGGGTGCGTGTTGCAGAGAAAGACCCAAACCGCTGCCTTTTGGCGCGATCAATTTGAGTTAACCCAGGAAGACCTGGATTATGTACACGAGCTTGTGTTGGATGCCAGTTCGCCATTGACAACCGAACAATTGGCCCTGCGGGTGATCGGTGAATATCAGCGGCGAGAAACAAGCCGCATGGAATCGGAGCTTTCCAAAGGCAAAATCTATCAGCCGGATAAGCTCTATGAAGTAGGCCAGACGCTTGTCTTCCCGGCAATGGATTTTTCTGTGGGCGATGTCACGGATATCCGCCCCGGCGAAAATCCTGAATATGGCGACTTTTCTGTCATCGCTGTCAAGTTTGCGGGAAGCAGCAAGGGTCGGGAATTTGCCTGCGATTTGCAGACACCCCACAGACTGAATCAGGCCAATGGGCAGGGGATTGTGGAAGAGGGCGCACTCCTGACCTCCCAGGAAATCTACGATCTCTACCAGGACGAAATTACAGAGAGTCTGCTCTATGCCCTGGAAGAGGGCGACCGCCACGAAGAGTTTGTCCAGGTGGGGGACTATTGGCTGCTGGCCGATATGCTGGCCGATGTCCACATCGGACACCTGAACATTGCCGAAGCCTTGATAGAAATGCAGGCCCGCCCCCTCTCTTCCCAAGAACTTCTCAAAGAGATCGATGTCGACGCCGATATCTCTCAGCCCATGCAGATTATCAGCATCAACCACGCGTTGTCGAGCGATGACCGCTTTGATCGGGTGGGCAATGGGAGCGATCACCTCTGGTATCTCAAACGGCTGGAACCCAAAGAAGCCCTGGAAACGCCGCCGCTGCTGCGTCCCCACCACCCCCGCTACAACCGGGCGCTGCTCAGCGTAGAGCTGTTGCAGATCGAGTGGGAACTGGACGACGAATGGGGCGAGAGCGGCATTGGCGGCGATGTGCCGTCGATTGTGCCCAGCACCAGTTTCACCCTCATCTATCCCCACCGCCGCCACGGCACGCTGCCGCTGAGCAGCCGCACCCGCAGCTTCTTCCCCGCGGGGAGCGAAGGCCGCTCGATGGTGACAATTATCGATGGTCGCTGGGGCAAACGCTTCACTGCCTGGGTTGTTCACAGTGGGCGCTATGTGAGCGGATTGAAGGAGTGGATGGAAGAACACAACCTGCCCGTGGGCGCGCAGATTACACTGGAGCGCACCCAAAATCCAGGGGAAGTTGTGATCGACTATCGCCCCCGGCGGATGAAACGGGAGTGGAGCCGTTTTGCCACTGCCGAAGGCAGCGCGCTGGGCATCACCTTCGAAATGAACAAAATTCAGATCACCTGCGAATATGACGACTACCTTATTGTATCTGCCGAGGACACAAAGGAATTGGACGTGCAGAGTCAGCGGGTGGAAAAGGCCGGCATCAGTATGGACGAGTTGGTGGAGCAGATTGTGCCGGAACTGACAAAACTCAGCCCCCAGGGCACAGCCCACGCCAAGACCGTCTACAGCGCTGTCAATATGCTCTGGCGCTGCCCCCCCGGCCCTGTTTTTTACGCACTCATTAGTAATCGTCGTTTCCGGGATTCGGGCGGCGGATTCTTTGCCCTGGAGGTGTAACAATGGCCCCTGCTTCTGCCAGACCAGACCTGAGCCGGTTTCGCCCCACCGCGGACACCAAATTCCATATTGACTATTCCTGGTGGGAGGATAGCGGGCGGGATTTCCGTCTCTATCTGCGCGATCAACTGTGTGCTGAATGTCGGGATCGTTTTTCCGACCACCGCAATACGGAAAATGTGGATTGGGTAGACCCGGAGACCGGAGAAGTCCACCGCACGGACGCGCTGTGGGAATGTCTGCGTACCCGATGCGCCAACGATCCGGATTTTATCAACGAGCATCTGGCCCTGGGCGCGGCCTGCTTCCGGGTCTTTCTCGCCAACGACAACACACCCCTCACCCCCAACGAACTGGGGCAAATTCTGCCCTGGAAACCGGCCCGTACGATCCTGGCGACGCTGGGCGGGCGACAGGTGTACCTGGGAATCCGACCCGTGCGTTAGGGTGGGATACAGGCAAACCGCCGGGGATGTCGAAGGAAAGTTGAAAGACAAATCAGAAAGATATACTGAAAAGGGCGATGGGATTTTTCCTCTCGCCCTTCTCGTTTTGTCCAGAGATAACACTGGCAACGGGCTGGCGCACTTTAGCGATTGGCAGCCAGCACCTTGCGTGCCGCCAACACCACAGGCATATCAATCATTTTTCCATCCATCTCGAATACGCCTGTGCCTGCGCTTTGCTGGCTCTCAAACGCGTCGATCAGCCGTTGCGCCTGGGCAATTTCTGCGGCTGTGGGCGAGAAGGCCCGGTTGATCACCTCCACCTGCCGGGGGTGGACCGCCAGTTTGCCGGAGAAGCCCAACCCGCGCACCAGGTGGCATTCAGTCGCCAGCCCTTCCGTATCGGCCAGTTCGAGATAGACAGTGTCGATGGCGGGCAGCCCATAGGCCGCGGCCGCGGTGACAACCGCGCCCCGGGCATAGAAAATCTCCCACCCTTCCCGGCTGCGCTGGGCGCCCATATCGCTGGCCAGGTCCTCCGCGCCGAAGAGCAGCGCGTCCACGCGTGCGTCGGCCCCGGCAATCTCCCCGGCGCGCAGCACCCCCATCCCTGTCTCGATCTGTACCAGCAGGCGCAGGCTTTCCGGCTCCAGCCCGTGGGCCTTCTCCAGGGCAGACAAGCGCTGGCTCACAGCCTGCACCTCTGCCGCGGACTGGGTTTTGGGCAGCACATAGCCATCGGGCCAGGCAGCCACGGTCTGGGCCAGATCGTCTTCCCATTGGGCTGTGCTGGCCGGATTGATCCGGATCAACCGCTCGCTGGGGCCAAAGTCCAGGCGGGCAAAACAGGCAACGACCGTCTCCCGTGCTGCCTGTTTCTGGCTGAGCGCCACCGCGTCTTCCAAATCAGCGATGATACTATCTGCGCCCAGTGTGGTTGCCTTTTCAATTTTGCGGGTGCTGTCGCCGGGCATAAAAAGCAGGGAGCGGCGCAGACGGTGCGAATGCTGTGACTTCATTTGGGTCGTCCTCTTCTGTGCAATTGGCTCCTGGGCCATCGGAATTCTGTGCCAGTGGGGTTCTATGAAATTGGGCAGGATTGGCGAAAACAGGGGTCGAGCCTGCCCGGCGCTGTTCTATTGTAGCAGAACAGTGCCGGATGGGAGGATAGCACAGAAAATTCGGGCTTGACATTTGATTGTGTATAATATACACTATCCGTAGTTCGTGTTGGTGAAACACTAAAGCGTGCGAGGAGTTTTCCAAAATGGATACGCTGGCTCTGATCGGAACGGGAATCATTTTTCTGGCAGTAACTGTTTGGCTGGCTGTGCTGGCCTTGCGCCTGCGTCTGGAGGTTTGGGCGAACCAGCGGGTGATTGCCGCGTTGGAGCAGGCAGGTCACAAGCCGCCAGCCAAAAAGTCCCGCCTGCCCGAAATGCTGGCCGCGGCTCTGCTGCTGATGCTGGCTCTTCAACTGCTGCTGCTGTTCGCCATACCCGGGTGATCTGCCTGTTCTGATAGATTCACTTCACTGATTCTGTTCTGATCGTGGGGCTTTATTCTGGCGGCAACCGATTCCGGGAATCAGCACAGCGTGCCCCCAACTTGAATTGCGGCTTTATTCTGGCCGTGGATTGACATCTGGCCTGGGCTATGCCACAATCGACGCGTGAAGCCCCCCCATCCGATTCCATCGAGGAGCCAGATTTGTATGTCAATCTCTACACCCGCTTGGGTGAAAGACGCGATCTTTTACCAAATATTCCCCGACCGCTTTGCGCGTAGCCCCCGTGCCCGTTCCATCCCCGGAACCACCTTCAAGCCCTGGGGCACACCGCCGGAAGAGCAGGGATTTCAAGGCGGGAATCTGCTGGGCATTGTGGACAAGCTGGACTATTTACAAGAACTGGGCGTCAATGCCCTTTACCTGAACCCCATTTTTTCTTCTGCCTCCAACCACCGCTACCATACGTATGATTTTATGCAGGTTGACCCCCTGCTGGGGGGCAACGAAGATTTCCGCCGCCTGTTGGACGCGGCCCACGCCCGTCAGATGTATGTGGTGATCGATGGCGTATTCAATCACGCCAGCCGGGGCTTCTGGGCTTTTCACCACATTCTGGAAACAGGCGGCAATTCGCCCTATCTGGACTGGTTCTTTGTGTACAATTGGCCTCTGCGCCCCTATCAACACGACGACGAAAATCCCATCAACTATGCGGCTTGGTGGGACATTCCTGCTTTGCCCAAATTCAACACCGACAATCCCGGCGTGCGGGAATATCTGATGGATGTGTCTCGCCACTGGATCGAATTCGGCGCGGACGGCTGGCGGCTGGATGTGCCAGAGGAAATCCCCGATCCGGCCTTCTGGCAAATGTTCCGCCAGATTACAAAGGCTGCCAATCCCAACGCCTATCTGGTGGGGGAAATCTGGCGCGAGGCCAGTGAGTGGCTGCAGGGGGACCGTTTTGATGGGGTGATGAACTATCTGTTCAGCCGCAATGCCCTTGGCTTTTTTGCCCAGGAGACGTTGCAGACAGACTATCAGCCCGGCGGCTTTGCCCTGGAGGTGCTGGACGCGGCCACTTTTGCGGCGCGCATGGAAGCGCTGCTCAAGTCCCACCCCTGGGAGATTACGTTGACTCAGCTGAATCTGCTGGACAGCCACGACACCGCCCGCACCCTGTGGATGGTGGACGGGGATGAGCGCGCGCTGCGACTTTCTGTGCTTCTGCAAATGACCCTGCCCGGCGCTCCCTGCATCTATTATGGCAGCGAAATCGGCATGACCGGCAGCCACGATCCAGGCTGCCGCGGGGCTTTCCCCTGGGATGAGGAGAGCGAGTGGAACAAACCACTCCACGACTTTTATCGGCGGGCCACAGGGCTGCGCAAACGCTTTGCAGCCCTGCGCACGGGTAGTTTCGAGACTCTCTACGCCCAGGACGACATCTACGCGTTCGCCAGGGAGCTGGAGGGGGATGTGTTGATTGTCCTTTTCAATGCAGGCAAAAAAGAGGCACGGATTGACCTGCCTTTGGGCACGCTGGCGAGCAAAGGGGGGCGCTTCCAGGCGGTCTGGAACAGCGGCCGATATGTGGCCGAGCAGGGCCACCTCCTCTCTGTAGCGCTTCCTGCCCGCGACGCTCTGGTCTTGCGCCGGGGATAGGACTGATGAATCCCTTTTGCTTGGTCCTGGGCGTTGTTGTAGCGAACTATCCCTATCTGTGTTTACCACTTTCACCCGTGGCTGTTGTCTATTCAGGAGATGCCAGGAAATGTCCCAGCGCGTCAAAGTAATTCTCAATCCATATTCCAACCGGGGCGGCGCGGGCAGAGACGCAGATGTCCTGTCCGCGGCATTGAACGCGGGGGGCGTGGCCGCGGATGTTGTGCTGACACAAAAGAGCGGCGATGGCGTGGAACTGGCCCGCCAGGCCAAACTGGATGGGTACGATGTGATCGGCGCGGCCGGTGGAGATGGCACAGTCAACGAAGTGGTGAACGGCATTGCCCAGGCCACGCCGGAAGGGGAGATCGTTGGCCCACTGGCTGTTTTCCCCATGGGCAGCGGCAACGACTTCTCCGATATGGCTTCCCTGCCCCGGGGTCTGGTTGAGTCAGCCCGGATTGTACACGCGGGACACACCCGTGACATCGACCTGTGCCGGGCCACTGTTCACGAGGAAAGCCGAGAGTTCACCCGCTATTTTGACAACAATATGGGTGCGGGTTTTGAGGCGCAGGTGACAGTGGAAAGCCGAAAGATTACCCGGCTGCGGGGTGTAGCCATCTATCTCTGGGCGGTAGTTCGTGCCTTGCGTCAATATGACCAGCCCCACTTCGATGTCGCCTGGACAGAGGCGGACGGTCAGGTGCATCAGGTGAGCCAACGCTCTCTGCTGATAACGCTGGGGAACAGCCGGCGCACGGGGGGAGGCTTTTTTATGACACCCGACGCTCTGATGGATGACGGCCTGCTGGATATGGGCATTGCCCAATCGTTGAATACACCGCGCATTCTGGCGCTGCTGCCCCGGGTGATGGCTGGGACCCATCGCAACCACCCCGCCATGCGTTTCGTGCGCTGCACTTCGGTCTGCATCGCCACCAAAATGCCTGTCCCCGTGCATACAGACGGCGAGATTCTCAGCACCGAGGCTATTGGTCTGTCGGCTCAAGTGCTGCCCGGCCGCCTGCGTGTTCTGTGCTGAAATGTTTTCCAAATGCCCTGAATCTCTGGTATACTTTCCTGTATTGCCGACCCGAGCGTTAAGGTCTGGCAAGGGCTGGCAGAACATAGCCAGCCGCTAAGCAAGCCATTGCTCATTCCGGGAAGCGAACACCAGCATAGGCCTGGCCGATTCCCGGAATCGTCTATTTCTCTGTGCCAGCCAGAAGGGTTGCCAGACCGATGAGCCAAGCCGACGGACGCTCGGCGGCGTCCACAACAGGCAGTTCAATCATCGACCTTCGCATGTGGTTCGATGAATCCCCCTGGCGTATTGCCGCGGGCTGGACTGTGCTGACGGCTGTGTTGGCGTCGGGCCTGTCTTTGGCCGATATATTGGCGCAGCCTTTCACAGTGGCCCTGCTTTTTCTTCTGGCCGATCCGCTGTGGGGGAGCATCTGGGGGTTGATGTCCACCCCAGAGAGTCTGCCCCTGGTGCGGCGGTCCCTGGAGCGCAGCCGCATCTGGCTGCCCTATTTGCGTTCTGGTTCCCCGGCGGCCCGGCTTTTCGGGATGGATGGCCCCAGTATTTTGGCGCTGGTCTACCGCGTGGCGCTGCCTGCCATCTTTCTGGCTTTACTGGTCTCTTTTCTTTTGCATCCGGCTGCACTCTGGCTGACGCTGGCGCTGATCGGCGTGAGTACAGCCAGTTGGCTGCACCAGCAGATCGAATCGATTCCGATTCACCTGCTTTTGGTGCTGGCGACTGTCGCCCTGCCCTGGCTGCTGGTTATATTTGTTCTGGGGATGGAGGCGAACCTCACGCCCCAGCTTATCCTAGCCGGGCTATGGACGCTGCACGTCTGGGCCGCGCCCAGCGGGGATGGCGAGGACAGGCAGATGTGGAGGATCGCGCTGCTTGCCCTGGCCCAAGCAGGTATGGGGCTGCTCCTGATTGTTCTGCATCTGCCTCTCTGGTTGATCTTTTTGGCTATCTTCTTTCTGCCCACCTGGCTGGCGCTTGCCCAGGACCAGCCTCTGGAACGGGTCCGCTTTTGGTGGGTGGCGGCCATGCTCACCAGCGGATTGGCACTGGGGCAGGCTGTTTAGTCTCTTTGATGCAGATGTTGATCGGGACACCTGTTTTTTGTGGATCAAGAAAATCATTGGGAAAGGGTAGGTGCGGCTTCTAGCCGCACAGATAAGGGATGTCCAAAAAGCCGCGCCTACGCTATTGCCCGCTCAATTCTTGATGTCCAAGCAAACAGTTTTGTGGAGCTTCGTGGAGCATTTGTTGTTTGCACCAATCCTGGGGAACAGGTGAATGGTCGAAACAGGTGAACAGACCGGGCTTGTGATGCTGACTGAAATCCGCAGCGACCCGGAAGTGATCGCTTTTTTGCAGCAGGCCAACGAAACCTTGCGCGGCCTGGGGTATACTGAACACGGCCAGCGCCACGCGGGGTTGGTGGCTCAAGTGTCCGCAAATGTGTTGACCCGGCTTGGCCATGACCAGCGCCTGGGACAACTGGCCCAAATAGCTGGCTATCTTCACGATATTGGCAACCTGCTGCACCGGGAGCACCACGCGCAGAGCGGCGCGCTGATGGCCTGGCCCATTCTGAAACGGCTGGGTATGCCTTCAGATGAGATCGCCCTGGTTATGAATGCCATCGGCAACCACGAGGAGGAGCGGGGCACGGCTAACAATCCTGTGTCGGCGGCTGTGATTATTGCCGACAAAGCGGACGTTCACCGCAGCCGGGTGCAAAATCCGGACCCGGCCACTTTCGACATCCACGACCGGGTAAATTATGCGTCCACCCGCAGTCTGGTACGGGTCGACGCGGATCAGCGGGTGGTTGCCCTGGAACTGGAGATTGATACCCACTTTGCCCAGGTGCTCGAATACTTTGAGATATTTTTGAGCAGAATGACGATGGTTCGTCAGGCTGTTAACTTTCTAGGTTGCGACTTCCGGCTTATGATCAATGATGTCTATTTTTCGTGAATCCGGGCCCCTTTGACAGCTTTCGAAGAATCCTTAACACCAGAGAAATGGAACGAAAAATGCGACTAGTACGTTTCACAGCGGAAGGAAACGAGCGGAGCGATGAAGCTGCGTGGGGATTGGTTCTGGAGCAACTTGTCTACCCCTTGGCGCGTGCTCCTTATGATAGCCCCCGGCTCAATCGGGACTATGCCCCGGAAATCGCGGGCGCGCCGCTTCTCCTCTCGGATGTGAAGCTGCTGCCGCCCTGCGAGCCACGCAAGATTATCTGTGTGGGGCGCAACTATGCAGAGCACGCGGCCGAGTTTGGCAACGAAGTGCCCGATGAGCCAGCCATCTTTCTCAAATCGCCTACGACGCTGATTGGGCCAGATGAGCCGGTCATTCAGCCGTCTGTCAGCGAACGAGTGGACCACGAAGGGGAATTGGCGCTTGTGATCGGCAAACGTGCCCGCTATCTCAACCCCCAGGATGCCCACAATGTGGTGCTGGGCTATACCTGTGCCAATGACGTGACGGCCCGGGACCTGCAGCGCAAGGACGTGCAGTGGACGCGGGGTAAAAATTTCGACACCTTCTGCCCGGTGGGTCCCTGGCTGGACACCACCTTTGACCCGGCGGACAAAGATGTGCGCTGTCTGGTCAACGGCGAAGTGAAGCAGGCCAGCAACACCAATCTGATGATCCATTCGGTGGGGGATATTTTGGCCTATGTCTCCAACTTTATGACGCTGGAACCGGGCGATCTGGTCCTGACGGGCACGCCTTCGGGTGTCAGTCCTATTCACCCCGGCGATGTGATGGTGGTGGAGATCGACGGATTGGGCACGCTCAGCAATCCTGTGATTGCGGGTGTGTAGGACCCCCCCACGGCTGATCCAATCAGCGGTGGAGCCAACTGACAGACGCGTCGATTGCTTGGCTCAGCAGCTTTTACCGATAAATTCAGGGAGACCTTTCCCGTGGCAATTCCAGCATTCAATCACTTTCTCGATCTGGCCGAACTTTCCAGCGACCAATTCTGGGGGCTATTGCGTCTGGCCAAACGGCTGAAAGACGAGCGTCGGGAAAAGGGTGCAAACGAGCCAATTCTGGCCGGGAAATCCCTTGCCCTCCTTTTCCAAAAACCCTCCCTGCGCACCCGCGTCAGCTTTGAGATGGGCATGCAGCATTTGGGCGGCTATGCTTTTTATCTCAGCCCTGCCGAAGTGGGGCTGGGGAGCCGGGAGAGCGCGGCCGATGTGGCTCGGGTGCTCAGTGGCTATGTGGATGGAATTATGGCCCGGGTCTTCGCGCATCAGGACGTGACCGACTTGGCCGCCTGGGGCAGTGTGCCTGTCATCAACGGCCTGAGCGATTTCAGCCACCCCTGTCAGGCGCTCACCGACATCTTTACTGCCTGGGAAGTGCTGGGCGATTTGGAAGATCGGACGATTGCCTATGTGGGTGACGGTGCCAACAATGTGGCCACCAGTCTGATGATGGCCGCGGGGAAAGTGGGGCTGAATGTGCGCATTGTCTCGCCGGCTGGCTATATGCCCACTGCCGCGGTTGTGGAAGCCAGCGGGGCCGAAGTCAGCGTGACCGATGATCTGGACGGAGTGCAGGGCGTGGATATTCTCTATACCGATGTATGGACCAGTATGGGACAGGAGGCAGAGCGGGAAGAGCGTCTGGCTGTCCTTTCTCCTTATCAGATCAATCAGTCTGTGCTGGAACGCACGGGCAACGCGCGCGCACTTGTGATGCACTGCCTGCCCGCGCACCGGGGCGAAGAGATTACCGATGATGTGGCCGACGGCTCGGCCAGTATTCTCTTTCCGCAAGCCCACAACCGGCTCCACGCGCAAAAGGCGATTCTGGCCCATCTATTGGGCGGCGTTCCGCTGATCTAAAACTGTGTCAAAGACTAAAGTGCCCAATCGAAAGTCCCCGGCACTTTCTGTTTTTGGGGGTCCGCATGCCGGGATCCCCACATGGAAGTTTGTGAAGTTTGGGGACTCTCGGATACGCATTTTTGCGAAGCAGCCTGTGTGAAATGGGTTGAAGATTTCGTTCAGAATGGGCTATCCGGGCTTGTCAATGGGTGTCTATGTCAGATACACTTTCTATTCTCGGCCGCTTGTCAGACTGGCAGAATCTGCTGGATGTCGGGCTGGTTACGTTATTTTTCTTCCTCCTCCTGCGCCTCTTTCGGGGAACCCAGGCCGTTCAACTGTTGCGCGGGCTTTTGGTGATTGGGCTGGTAATCATCGTCATTACCCGCACAGTCGAGCTGACTGCATTTAGCTGGCTGCTCAGCAGCAGTTCCGTTGCCATCCTCGTTGCCATCCCTGTGATCTTCCAACCCGAACTGCGGCGCGCCCTGGAACGGGTGGGCCGGGGTATGCCTCTGCTGACCCGTCGGGCTGATGGGGCCATCACCCAAGAGGTGGTCAGTGTGATCGTGCGGACGTGTACACAGTTGGCCGACAACCGCCACGGCGCGCTGATTATTCTGGAAGGGACAACCGGGCTGGGAGAGTACATTGACCGGGGCGTTTCAGTGGACGGCGATGTGACTACGGAAATGCTGATGACGATTTTCTTCCCGAACACCCCTCTGCACGACGGCGCTGTGATTGTGCGAGACAGCCGGATTGCGGCCGCGGCCTGCGTCCTGCCTCTCACGTCGCGGGATACGCTGGATTCGCAATTGGGCACTCGTCACAGGGCTGCCATCGGTGTGACAGAACAGTCCGATGCCCTGTCGATTGTTGTATCAGAGGAGACAGGCGCTATTTCGGTGGCCCGCAACGGACGGATTGTGCGGCGTCTGGATGACAACCGCCTGCGCCGTATTTTGACCGACTTTTTTGATCCCCGCAACCAGCCCGCTGTCGATGCCGTGGAGCCTCTTCCCCATGCGGAATAACCGCCTGACCAACCGCAATCAGTTCCGGGAGACAGTCGTCGCTCTGCTGATGTCTGTGGCATTGGCTCTGGTTGTCTGGATTTTTGCTGTCGATCAGGAAAATCCCCTGGTGCGGGATGACTTCGCCACACCCATCCCTATCACCGTGCGCGGGCTGAACCCAGATCTGCAAACCCTGCAAGACCTGACCCAACGCACCGTCTCCCTGACTCTGCGCGCACCCCTGCGCACGTGGGAAAATCTGACTCCCAATGATTTTACGGCTGTGATTGATCTGGCCTCTCTTGCTCCCGGCAGCCACGACCTGGACGTTGAGGTTACGGTTGTCAATCCGGATGTGGAAATTTTGGCACAACAGCCCCGCCAGCTTCGGGTTCAGATCGAGAATGTGATTACAAAGACGGTCCCTGTGCAGGTGGACGTGATTGATACAGCCGCTTTTGGCTACGACTGGCAGACGCCGATTTCCGAACCGGCTGAGGTTGAGATTTCCGGGCCGGAGACGCAGGTCGATCAGGTGCGTGCGGTTCATGCCGAGGTCTTGCTGCTGGGCGCTAAATCCCAGATTGAAAGCACCCGCTCTTTGGCAGCCCGGGATGGGCAGAATCAACCAGTGGATCGGGTGACGATTAATCCAGGAATGGCCCGGGTGGTTGTGCCCGTGGTGCAGCGGCCAGGCCGCAAGGAAGTCGCCGTACTCGTCCACGTGGAGGGGCAGCCCGCGGCCAGCTATCGTATTACGTCAGTGAAGCCCGAACCCTCTACTGTCATTTTGCTGGGCAGTGCCGATGCGTTGCGCAATGTGCCTGGCTTTGTGGAGACCTCCACCCTTTCCATCGAAGGGGCCACCAGCGATGTGCGTGAGCGGCTTCCCCTGGAATTGCCCGATAATGTCTCGATGATGGAGGACGCCAGTGTCTTTGTCACAGTGGGAATTTCGCCTATCGAGAGCAGTGCTACTGTCAGCCGCCGCCCGATTGTGATCGGGCTGAGCGAATCCCTCACGGCTACTGTTTCCCTGGCGCGGGTGGATGTGCTGGTGAGTGGCCCTTTGCCCCGCCTGGACGCACTTGGCCCCTCGGATGTACGGGTGACGGTGGACCTGGCGGGGCTGGCCCCAGGCAGCCACGTTGTCCTGCCCACAGTTCTCTCTCCCGAAGGGATACGGGTAGAAGATGTCATTCCTCAGGCGATTGAAGTCGTCATCGAACCTCTGGTGCCGCTTGGGGAACCGCCACCCATCCCAGGCAAAGTGGATGAAGAGAGCGATGGTCCCCTGTCTACACCCTCGCCGTAGTTGGCCGGGGTCGTCCCGTTTTTGCAATCATCTTCGTGCCCGACAAGGCTGCTGCTTCTTCGCGCTGGCATATCTCTGTGGTATACTTTCTTCTTTATGCCCTGTGGCCTGGGTGAATTATCCTGCCGGCTCAACGGCCCTGTTTCTGGACACTGGATCGCTCTCGATGAAAAAACGTAAGCCTGTAATCGCGCTGGTTGGCCGGCCCAATGTGGGCAAATCTACGCTCTTCAATCGACTGGTTGGCGCGCGCACAGCCATTGTCGAGGACCTGCCCGGCACCACCCGGGATCGTCTCTATGGCGAGTCCGACTGGAATGGCCGGGACTTTATTGTGATCGACACGGGCGGGCTGGAAGCTCAGTCCACCGCAGATATGCGCGCATCCCGACCCGGTGCATCGCCTTTGGCCACCGACTCGGCCCGCTTTGTGGTGGAAATTCAGAATCAAGCCCAACTTGCCATCGATGAGGCAGATGTGATTGTCTTTGTGGTGGATGGCAAAGAAGGGATGAGCGCGGCCGACGAGGAATTGGCTATCCCTTTGCGCCAGGCCAGAAAGCCCGTGGTGTTGGCGGTAAATAAAGCTGAAAGCCAGGAACGCCAGCTCAATGCCGCGGAATTCTGGGCGCTGGGCATTGGAGAGCCGATTGCCCTCAGCGCCTATCACGGCACAGGTGTGGGTGATCTGCTGGACCTGCTGGTAGACCTCTTCCCCGATTCCGGTCCCCAGGAAGAGGAAGAAGAAGAGAGCATAGGCATTGCCCTGATCGGGCGGCCCAATGTGGGCAAGAGCAGCCTGCTCAACGCGCTGATCGGCCAGGAGCGCTCGATTGTCAGCGAGATTGCCGGCACCACCCGCGACCCGATTGACACGGAATTGATTTACGAGGGGCGTAATATCACCCTTATTGATACGGCTGGTATTCGACGGCGGGGCAAAGTGGAGCAGGGCATCGAGAAGTATAGTGTCCTGCGCAGTATGCGCAGCATCGACCGGGCCGATGTGGCCCTGCTGCTGGTGGATGCTGCCGAAGGGGTGACAGCCCAGGACACCCACGTGGCCGGCCACGTGCTGGAGCGCAACAAAGGGGTGGTTGTCCTGGTGAACAAATGGGATACCCTGGACAAAGATACAAATACAATGGTGGAATACACCCGAAAGGTGCGCGAAGACCTGAAGTTTATGGATTACGTGCCCGTGCTCTTCATCAGCGCGCTGACCAAACAGCGGGTGAACAAAGTGTTGCCTACAGCGTTGATCGTGGCTGATGAAGCCCAATACCGTCTCTCTACCAGCGAATTGAACCGGGTGGTGCAAGAAGCCTATGACAAAACCCCGCCGCCCAACCGCAATGGACGGCCCCTGCGCATCTACTACGCGATTCAGTCCAGCGTGAAACCGCCCACTTTTATTCTCTTTTGCAACGATCCGGAACTGGCCCATTTCAGTTATATACGCTATCTGGAAAATCAGCTCCGGGCACACCATCCATTTGTGGGAACGCCCATCCGCATCTTTATGCGTGAGCGTTCCAGTTGATCCTGTAAGGAAGAGCCAGTGGGATCCCTCATCCGTTCCATCCGGGCCTATACCATCGAGATTTCGCTGCTCCTGGCGTTGCTTGCCTCCCTGGGCTTCTTTGGCTATCTGGGCTACGGCCTTATCCAACCTTCGCCGGACACAATTATCTTCTCTGGCGAAGAAGCCCTGGGCTATGTCAAAACACAGCTAGAGTTTGGGCCGCGTGTTACTGGCTCCGAAGCACACAAGCAGATGGGCGATTGGGCAATCCGCGAGTTGAGCGAAAGGGGCTGGGAGGTCTTCATCCAGCCTTTTGAACCGCTGGAAACCGTCGATGCCCGCAATATCCTGGCCGTCAATGGCAGCGGCCCGGCGGTGATTATTGCGGCCCACTACGACAGCCGTATGTTTGCCGATGCCGACCCCAATCCAGACAATTGGACGCAGCCAGTGCCGGGTGCAAATGATGGCGCGTCGGGGGTTGCCGTGTTGATGGAGTTGGCGCGTAGCCTGGATGTGGCAGCTTCGGGCAAGACAATCTGTCTTGTCCTTTTTGATGCCGAAGACAATGGCCGGATTCCCGGCTGGGACTGGATTCTGGGCAGCCGTTTTTTTGTCTCGCGGTTGAGCGCGCTGCCCAAATGCAGCGAGCCAGAATTTGCAGTGGTGGTGGATATGATTGGCGACGCGGATCAGCAGGTCTATCGGGAGGGCAACAGCACCCCGTTTCTGGTGGATGCGATCTGGACGACCGCGGCTGAACTTGGCTATGGGGAATGGATTGTGGACGCGCCCCGCCATTCTATGCTGGATGACCACACACCCTTTTTGGAAGCAGGCATTCCGGCGGTCGATATGATCGATTTCGACTATCCCTTCTGGCACACAGTCGACGACACGCTGGATAAAGTGAGCGCAGAGAGCCTGGCCCGCATTGGCCGCACGTTAGAAGTCTGGTTGGAACGGGGCGCGCCCTATAGCCGCACCAATTGACGGCTATTTGTCGAATGTTCGGCTTCATAGCCATAGAATCACAGTACTTTAGGCCTATATTGTTTCTGTCTTACCAGTGGTATAAATGACCTATACAATAAATATGCAAAGCCAAGAGTAGCGCAGAAGTAAACCCTTAATATTGTATAGACAGAGAACTGGTGGCGCAGACGACGCTCGGAGAAGTAAACTATCTGGGAACTATAGGCTTATGATAACCGCTCAGAATACTACAAATGCGACCCAAAATGTGCTTATTGTGGACGATGAAGCCCGGCTAAGCCGGTTTGTCAGTATGTGTTTGGATCGGGCAGGTTATACGACTTCTACCTGTGACAATGTGGACGAAGCCCGGCGACTCCTGTCCGAAGGGGAGTGGTCTCTGGTTCTGACGGACCTGGTGATGCCCTATGAAACCGGCTTTGACCTTTTGGACTGGATCGACAAAAATCACCCGCAGTTGCCGGTAATTGTGCTGACTGCCCACACAACACCGGCTGTGATCAATCAAGTGCAGCAGGCACGGGTGGCGGGTATGCTGCGCAAACCGTTTTCTCTGGACGAGCTGTACAGTTCGGTTTCACTGGCAACCGCTGCCTGAGAATTCTTCCAAAAACAATCCACAGCGCGCAAAAATGGTGGCTTCCTATTGTTGGGAAGCCACCATTTTTGCGCGCCAGGACAAGAGAATAGAACGGCTACCTATTGTTTTGTCCGCAACTCTCTTTGTGATCTGACCCCTTTCGTCTATACTTTTAGCAGGGCCGTGCCTACATCGCCCATTCTGGCCTTGTGTCCCTGTGCATCAGACCCAATAACAATCATCCATTCATTTTACAGGAGTACGTTCCTCTATGGATCCTGTCATCTTTCGCATTGGACCATTTGCCCTGCAATGGTATGGCCTCTTTATTGTGGGCGGTGCTGTCATCGCTGCCTGGCTTTCTTCTCTCTATGCGGAAAAGGCCGGGGAAAACCCGGATCACATCTGGAACCTGCTGGCGTGGACGCTGGTGCTGGGTATTATCGGCGCCCGACTCTATCACGTTTTCAGTTCGCCCGCAGACGCGCAGGGCTGGTCTTTTTACAAAGAGCACCCCATCGAGATTATCAATTTTTGGAACGGGGGCTTTCGGGGGCTGGGTATCTACGGCGGTCTGATCGGCGGAATCATTGCCATTGTTGTCTACACTTGGCGCAACAAACTAAACTTTTTGCACTATTTGGACTATATCGGCCCGAATGTGCTGATTGCCCAGGCCATCGGGCGTATGGGCAATTTCGTCAACCAGGAACTCTATGGCCCGGCCACAGATGTCGCCTGGGCTTTCCACATCAATCCACTCTTCCCCTGCCAGCGCCCGCCCGGCACACCGGCTGATATTGGCGTCTGTGGGACCAGCCCGCTGACCCAATCGACGCTGGACTGGTATGCCAGCCACGGCTTTCATCCCACATTCTTTTATGAAGCAGGCTGGAATATTCTGATGTTTGGGATTCTCTTTTTGGTCATCCGCAATTTCGGCCACAAGCTGCGCCAGGGCGACGGCGCGCTGCTCTACTTCATTGCCTATCCCCTGGGCCGCCTGTGGGTGGAAGCCTTCCGCCCCGATGCCTGGGTTATGGGAACCCTGGCCACTGCCCAGTGGATCGCCCTCATCAGCATTGCCATCAGTCTTGTCCTGCTCTTTCTGCGCCATCGCAACTGGGACAGCAGCACAAATCCCCCCGACTCTCTGCGCGACCTGAGCAAATACGGGGCGAAGGCATAGGGCGACAGCCTGGCCCGACAGTCTGGCCCGACGGCAATACCAATCGAAGTGCCCGGCATAGGTGTGAAACGTAGCGTGAGATCACCGAATGATCTCACGTTTTACGTTTTGTGCCCCGTTGACTCTGCACAACCGCATGGACATCCAATGTTCCTCTCCCATCTCACCCTCGAACATTTTCGCAACTACCGCGCCCTTTCCCACGACTTTGCCGCGCCGTTTACACTGATCCAGGGGCGCAATGCCCAGGGCAAGACCAATCTGCTGGAAGCCATTCACTATCTGGCCACCAGTAAGTCCAGCCACGCGCGCACTGAAAAAGAGGTGGTGGGCTGGAGCGCGACGGATGAGCCGATTCCCTATAGCCGTATCCGGGGGGTTGTGCAACAGGCCGAGGGCGAGGTGGAGTTGGAGATTCTCTTTTCGGCCAGAGGCGATGAGACGAACTTTGCCAAGCAGATACGGGTCAATGGCGTCAACCGGCGGGGTATCGATCTCATCGGCAATCTGCGGGCCGTGCTCTTTCTACCGGAAGATGTCGTGCTGGTGGCGGGCAGCCCCGGCGAGCGTCGCCGCTATCTGGACATCGCTCTCTGCCAGATCGACCGCAACTACACCCAGCATCTCTCTCGCTATCAAAAAGTAATCACCCAGCGCAACAGTCTGCTGCGCCAACTGCGGGAGGAGAACGCCAGCTATCGGGACCCCGGCGTCATTGCCCAACTGCGTTTCTGGGACGAGCAACTGGTAGCCCACGGCGCGTTCGTTTTGGCCCGGCGTTACGCTTTCCTGGCCCTGCTGGACCCCGCCGCCCGCACGCTGCATGGGGAACTGTCAACCGGATTGGAGAATCTGCAACTGGTCTACCAGCCCAGCTTTGACCCCGGCTTTTTGGGCGAGCCAGACTATCGGCGACTCGTCAACGGCGATGTGACGTCTCACACGGGCCGCTTGCCCGAAGCCCCCCTGGCCCTCGCCAGCCTGCAGGAAACATTCCAAAAGAAGCTGGACAGTCGGCGCAGCCGGGAGATGGCCGCGGGTGTTACCCTCTACGGTCCTCACCGGGACGATATGGCTTTTCTGGTGAACGAGCGAGACCTGCGCACCTATGGCAGCCGCGGGCAGCAGCGCACAGGCGCGCTGGCCCTCAAACTGGCCGAGGTGCAGGCGATGACCGCGGAGACCGGTGAAACACCGATTTTGTTGCTGGACGACGTAATGAGTGAACTGGACGCCCAGCGGCGGGCCACTCTTCTGGCCGCGCTGGATGGCGTCACGCAGGCTATCGTCACTGCCACGGATTGGGAAGATTTTTCTCCGGCTTTCCGCGCCCAGGCCCAACTGCTGCACGTGGATAACGGGCAGTTGGCTTCCGTGAAATAGCGTACAACCCGTTGACCTCTTCCAATCCAGTAGGTGAATGAACGCTTTCGCCACGCATGAGGAATAATCAAACGAATTGTCCGTATACCAAAAGCCGGAATGCAAACGCATTCCGGCTTTTGGTATATTGACCAGCTGGACAAGCCTGTGGGCGAAAATTTACCCGCTCCAGGTGAAACCCTGGGCCGGTATCGGCGGTGGCGGTCCGTCCCATTTGGCGCTTGCTGACAAAGCCACACTCAATTGCAATGCAAATGCGAGCACAAGAATGACAAGCATTTTGATGGTACGGTGATTTTTCCTGTTCACGTGGCACTCCTTTTAACAGATAATAGAATCGTCTGGGGAAGTAAGACAACTTAAGTAAAGTTGCTTGATCATACGCCATTCCGCGTCGATTCACTGTAGTACGATAGTGCTATGTTCCTCCGCGTTTATCAGCGTCGGCTTTTTTCACTATCAGCCCGATCACTATATTTTCCCCGATAAAAGCTTTCCCCACAGAAAGGCGGTGGAGAAAGACAGTGAAGAAAGACAATGAGACTACGCAAACATTTTGTATGCGCTGTGCTAACATTCTGTGGGTATGATAGAAGGCAATTGAATCAGTTTTCTCTGTTTAGGAAGGAGCACTTATGCGATTTGATCGCTTTACAGAAAAAGCCCAGGAAGCCATCCTGGACGCCCGCACCCTTGCGGAAGAATATAATCACCCAGTCATCGACCCGGAGCATATCCTGGCCGCGCTTATGCGACAGGCGGGCGGCGTTGTCCCCGCGGTGGTGGCGCGTATTGGCGCGTCGGCTGCCAGCCTGAACACAGCAGTGGAGCAAGCGTTGGCCGCGCGTCCCCGGGCCACTGGCGGCTCGATCCAAGTCAACACCTCTCGCGAGGCCACGGCTTTGTTGGACGAAGCCCAATCCATTGCCGGTGGAATGAAGGACGAATACACATCCACCGAACATCTGCTGCTGGCGATGACAGGCACAAAAGCTGGGCGAGTGCGGGAACTGCTGACCCGCTTTGGCATTACAAACGATGCCATTTTGCAGGCGTTGACAAGCGTGCGGGGCAGCCAGCGCGTCACCAGCCAGAACCCAGAAGGGCAATACGAAGCCCTGGAAAAATATGGCCGGGACCTGACCGCCGAAGCCGAGAAAGGCAAACTGGACCCGGTGATTGGCCGGGATCAGGAGATTCGCCGAGTCATTCAGATTCTCAGCCGCCGCACAAAGAACAATCCTGTGCTCATCGGTGAGCCGGGTGTGGGCAAGACGGCCATTGCCGAAGGGCTGGCCCAGCGCATTGTGGCGGGCGATGTGCCCACTACCCTGCGCGACAAACGGCTGGTCTCTCTGGATTTGGGCAGTCTGGTGGCCGGGGCCAAATATCGGGGTGAATTTGAGGAACGGCTGAAGGCTGTTCTCAATGAAGTCAAAGGCGCGGAGGGGCAGGTTCTGCTCTTCATCGACGAAATGCACACACTTGTGGGCGCGGGCGCGGCCGAAGGGGCCATGGACGCCAGCAATATTATGAAACCCATGCTGGCCCGGGGCGAACTCCACGCCATCGGCGCGACGACACTGGACGAATATCGCCAGCACATCGAGAAAGACGCTGCCCTGGAACGGCGTTTCCAGCCCGTCTTTGTGGACGAGCCGACCGTCGAGGATACGATTTCCATCCTGCGCGGGCTGAAGGAGCGCTACGAAGTCCACCACGGCGTGCGGGTGACTGACGGCGCGGTCATCGCCGCGGCCACCCTCAGCAACCGCTATATCAGCGACCGCCAGTTGCCCGACAAGGCCATCGATCTCATCGATGAGGCCGCCAGCCGTTTGCGGATGCAGATCGATTCCAAGCCCAAGGCCCTGGACGAACTGGATCGCCAGGTGATGCAACTGGAGATCGAGCGGGAGGCCCTGCGCAAAGAGAGCGACGAGGCCAGCGGCAAGCGGTTGGACGTTCTGGAGCAGGAGATTGCCAACCTGAAAGAGGACAGCGCTGAACTCAGCACCCGCTGGGAATCGGAGCGGGCCGCGATTGCCCAGGTGCGTACATTGAAAGAGGAGATGGATGGTTTGCGTACCCAGGCCGAGCAGGCCGAACGAGATTATGACCTGCAAAAAGCCGCGGAACTGCGCTATGGCAAAATCAATGCCCTGGAGCGCGAGTTGGCTGAAGCCACCCAGCGGGTTCACGATTTGCAGGCCGAGGGCGCGCTGCTGAAGGAGGAGGTGGATGCGGACGAAATCGCCACTGTTATCAGCGAATGGACAGGTGTGCCCGTCTCCAGGCTGCTGGAAGGCGAACGGGAAAAGCTGATTCGTATGGAGGAGGAACTGCATCGCCGGGTGGTAGGCCAGGACGACGCGGTGCGGGTTGTGGCTTCGGCCATTCGCCGCAGCCGGGCCGGTCTGCAAGACCCCAACCGGCCCATGGGCAGCTTCATCTTTCTCGGTCCCACGGGCGTGGGCAAGACCGAGTTGGCCCGCACCCTGGCCCAGTTCCTCTTTGACGACGAGAACAATTTGGTGCGCATCGATATGAGCGAGTATCAGGAGCGACACACCGTTGCCCGGCTCATCGGTGCGCCCCCCGGCTATGTGGGCTATGACGAGGGCGGGCAGTTGACCGAAGCTGTGCGTCGCCGCCCCTATGCGGTGGTGCTTTTCGACGAAATCGAGAAGGCCCACCCGGAGGTCTTCAACGTGCTGTTGCAGGTACTGGACGACGGGCGGCTCACCGACGGCCAGGGGCGCACAGTCGATTTCCGCAACACCGCGCTGATTATGACCAGCAATATCGGCAGCCAGTATATTCTGGATGTGGCCGGGGTGGATGCGGAAGTGGAGCGCCGGGTGATGGAGGCTATGCGCCAGCACTTCCGTCCCGAATTCCTGAACCGGGTGGACGAAATCGTCATCTTCCATAGCCTGACTACCGAGCATCTGAAGGGAATTGTAGAGATTCAGTTGGCCCGACTGCGGGCGCTGCTGGCCGAGCGTGACATTCAATTGCAATTGACCGACGCGGCCAAAGCCCGTATTGTGGAGGATGGCTATGATCCGGCCTATGGCGCACGCCCGCTGAAACGGGCCATTCAACATCTGGTCGCGGACCCACTGGCCGGGGAGATTCTGGCCGGACGCATCCCCGACGGCAGCCGGCTGGTGGTGGACGCGGACGGGGAGAAGCTACGCTTTGCTTCGGAACGATAGCTGTCAATCCGGCAGTATCAGCAGTAGCTATAGTGACGAGGCTGGAATCCCACAGGATTCCGGCCTCGTCTTTTAACAAAGGGCCGTTCTTGCCACGATGGACTGGAATACAACTCCCATCGAATTTGTAGGCGTTTGTTTTGCTTTACAAAATCCGGGTGTCACCCGGTTGTCTTTTCTGTGGGATCAAATAGGGCTACTGCAAACAAAAAATGATCCACGAACCTCGGCTGTACAGCAGTAACATTATCTGTAATGATTGGTCGATAGACTGGGTGAGCCACCTGTGAGAACAGAAAACCAAATAGAAAACCTGGCCGCCGGATCAATTCGCATCTTCTTTCCAATAAGGCAAATCTCTTATGGCTACATTGGCAGGACAAGCATACCTAATCGCATCCTTTAACCTATTGTTGGCGAGCCGCAGAAAAGGCGAGGAACTTTCGTCTTCTGCGATTGTTGCATTGCTATGCCGGATGATGGAGGGTGAGGATATTCGCGCTTTTCAAAAGGAAAGCCCATTCCCTCTTTGCGAGACCGGTGCTTACGGCCCCTATCGTTTGTAAACTTGGCAGGCTTATAG
>JAHBVF010000045.1 GCA_019637685.1 Caldilineaceae bacterium
CTAAGTTATCTTTAATAGCCTTACTACACTGTAAATAAAGTGATTTGACGTTTCTGTAGGTGCAGTTTTGAACTGCACAGGCAGCCGCAGGGGTATTCGTCCCTTGCGCAGCTACAAGCAGCGCCTACGACAATAAAAGATTTAATTTACAGTGTACTTACTGTCCGGTGTGGCCGTCGGTTACTGGTTCGCTATCTGCATCCCGCAGCATTCGATGGGCAAGACCCAGGAAATAGGCCGCGCCTACCTGTTCGAAATGGTCGATGGCACTTTGCAGCATCGCCTGGCCTACCACACGGTTCTTTTTCCAAGAGGCGGGGTCGGCGGATTGTGTGTCGAGGAAGAGGCGGGCCAACTCTATTTCGGCCAGCCCCTGATGGTGGGGATCGTTGCGCTCCTGGCTCAGTTTGAGGGAGTAGCGCAGGGATTTTTCTGATTCAGCGAAGGCGCCGCCCGACCGGTAGAGCGTGCCCAGGACCCGGTGCGCGTCCACTGTTTCTTCCGAGAGACCGGCTGTTTCTGCCAGGCCCAGGGCAGACATTGCAATTCTGATGGCTGATTCAAAATTGCCTGTGTGGTTGGCCAGCCGTGCCTGAAGCAGACGCAGGTGGGTCTTGTGATCGTCTCCAAAGGCTGCCACATATTCATCTGCCGCGTCCACATATTTGTGCAGATCATCCACGCGCTCTTCCACATCGGCCAGTTGGCCCAATCCAATATAACAGCAGCCGATCACTTTGTGGTCGCCCAATTGTTTGCCAATGCGCAGGCTGGTTTCAAAGCTTTTGGCGGACCGCTGGTGATCGCCCATTGCGGCCCGCAACAGGGCCAAATTGTACAGATTGAGCGCACGCTCTGCCGCAAATCCGTGCTCCCGACGGATGATCTCGGCCTGTTCGTAGTATTCGGCCGCTTCTGACCACAGACCCTGCATATAATAGAGCACGCCCAGATTGCTCAAGGCAGAAGCGACGCCCCAGGAATAGTCCAGGTCTTCATACAGATTCAGGCTCATGCGCACATATTGGATCGCCCTGGCGGAGATGCCTTTTTGGTAGTAGACGCCACCCAAAATATTGTAGAGACTGGCCAGCAGAGACGGGGCCGCGCTGTGGTTTGTTTCTGGTCTGTCCAATGCCTCCTGGGCCAGCGCAATTGCCTCGTTCAAATCACCTTGACGCAGCCGGGCCCACGCCATGCGGTCCAGCAGGGCTGTCCACAATTTGGACAATTCTACTTCGGTGAGCAGGATACTTTCTTCCAGCAACAAGCGCGCACGTTCCAGCGAAGCCCAGGCACTATCTGGCTTGCCCACACGCAGGTGTGCATCGCCCAATTCAGTGAGCGATTGGATTAGTATGGCAAAGCTTTTTTCTGTGTGGGAATCTTTTTCTTCCAGTTTTTCCACAGCCTCTGTCAGGCGCTGATCAGCCTCCCCCAATTCGCCCAGAAACTTCAGTGTCCGGCCCATGCCCAGGCGGATGCGCCAATATTCGTCTGGATCGCACGATTTGGTGTCGGCGGGCAGGGCAAGGCAACGGCAATAGCTGTCGAGCGCGATTTTGTGCGCGCCGCGTACAGCCGCGTTCTCGGCAGAGATGAGGAGATAGGGGATCGCTTTGCCCGGTGTGTCGCTTTCAATGTAGTGATAGCCCAGGGCATCGATCCGGGCATCTTCCCCAAAAAACTCACCCCTTTCAATCACCCCGGCCACCTGCCCATGCATCTGGCGGCGGGTACGGCGCAGAAGTGTATTGTGGATTGTGCTGCGAATCAGCGTATGGCCGAAGACATAGCCTGGCTGGCTGCCAAAGTCCTCCGCGCGCAGAAAGAGACGGCTTTCCAGATCGCTGAGAATGGCGTTGAGCGCGGGCACGGGAATCTGGCACAGTTCCTGCAAGAGAGGCACCGGGAAGGAGCGGCCCAGCACCACTGCATTCTGCAATATCTGACGGGACTGTTCCTCCAGGCTGTCGAAACGGGCCATCAGCAGTCCCGCCAGTGTGCCCGGCACTTCGGACAGCAGGCTGTTTGCCTGGTCCGTGGCCCGATAACGTCCTTCTTCGTCCTCCACCAGCGCCTTTTTGTCCATCAACATTCGTACAAGCTCTTCCACATAATAGGGAACCCCTTCGGCCCGGGTGGAAATTTCTGCGATCACGTGCTTGCTCTGTTCATCTTCGCTCTGGATAAAATGTCCCAGCAAGTCTCGGGTTCGTTCTGTGCTCAACGCCTGTAATTGGACAGTTGTGATCCGGCTTTTGTCTTTGTTGATCTCTTCCAAAAGCCCATGAGCGGGGGATTTTTGGTCGACCGGACGCGAGATGACGACAAAGAGGATGGGCAGATCGCTGGTGGAGCGTAACAGATAGAGGAGCATCTCCTGAGAGGCTGCATCGATCCAGTGTAAGTCATCAATAATCAATACCACTGGTTTTTCGTACACTTCGTTGGCAAGCAGACGACGCACAGCCACAAAGGTCTGGCGCTGCAACATTTGGGGATCAAGCTGGCGGGCCTGATCTCTGGCCGCCGGGTTGAAGCGGTCCAGCCCCAGCACATTCAGCAAGTAGGGAAGTCCGTGGATATCTGTCTCAGCCCGGTTACGCAACTGCTCCAGAAGAGTCTTATATTGGACTTCTGCCGGATCGTTTTCTGCGATCTGGAGCATATCCTGCAGCAGACGGGCCATGGCTGCATAGGGAATGGAGCGGGTGTGAGGATAGTTCGTGCCCAAATAACTGCGGGCATTCTGTTCGTAGAGTTGTCTGCGAAATTCCTGAATGAGACGGCTCTTGCCCAGCCCCGCTTCCCCAGTAATCAGCAACACATGGCCCTGGCAGCTCTCTTTCATCGCTGTAAAAGTTTTGTTCAACTGAGACAACTCATCGCCGCGCCCGATCATCGGCGTATCGAATTCAGCCAGACCCCGCACACGGCCGGGCCTGCGCCGCAGACGCAGGGGCCTGTAGCCGGTCACTGGTTCGGAAATACCTTTCAGCCGCAAATCGGGAATGGGTGTAAAGTGAAAGTGGGCGCGGGTGCGGCGAAAGGTCTCGCCGCTGACAAGAATTGTACTGGGTTGGGATGCTGACTCCAGGCGAGAGGCCAGATTTACTGTATCGCCAATAACCGTATATTCCTGGTGTTGGCGTCCGCCCAGCCGACCTGCAATCGCCAGCCCCGTGTGAATACCGATGCGGGCCTGCAACTGAAAATTGTAGGACTCCTGAAGCCTTTTCTGCAGAGGTGCAATCACGTCCAGCATCTCAAGCGCGGATCGGATGGCCAATTCTGGATCGTTTTCGTGGGCCACCGGCGCGCCAAAAAGGGCCATCAGCCCGTCCCCCGTGAATTTATCCACCACGCCACTATATTTTTGTAGGACACCTACAAAAAGTTTCATCGCCTCATTAATAAATTGAAAAACATCTTCACTGTCGAGTCGATGGGAGACACCCGTAAAGTTCACAATATCCAGAAAGAGAACAGTGACCTCGCGCTGCTCTCCACCCTTGTCTTTTGGTTTCGGCGAGGGGGATGTGACCAATCCCAATTGGGCTGCCAGATTCACTGCTGGTGACACGGGCAGATTGGTCGATGAACCACATTGCGCACAGAACTTGGCTCCAGGGGCCAGACCCGCGCCACATTTATGGCAGTCGGTTATCTGTGCCAGCGCTGCACCACAATTGCCGCAAAAGCGGGAATCAGGCGCATACGTACTTCCACAGTGGGGACACGCCCGCGGTAATTTTGTCCCGCAGCCACTGCAAAATGAGTTGACCCCTGGATTTTCCGTTTTACATTCGGCACATGTGATGGTCATCTGGTTACTCTGTCCAAAACTTATCTAACAAAATGCGAAGGGGGTGATCCTGGATTGTGATAAGACCAAAGCGCGTGAATATGTTCACACCCAAAAATGCTACCAGACTGACCCTGTCAATTTCCTATCATATAAATATGCCAGACGCATTTCATCCGATATTACTCTGGCTTTGGTTCGAGCAGGATTACAGTTAATGTAAGGTGATTGGTAAAGGGACACACCAACCCGAAAAAAGACGAAGAAGTATCGAAGAAGATGCGGGGAAAAGCCGCCGGGGAAAAGAAGCAAAATGGCAGGAACCAAAGGGGAAAGGCAGGGAACGAGAGAAGAAAGGAATTGGGTGTCAGTTATCCATGCCCGGTGGGGCACAACCAGCAATGAAAATAGGGACGCAGATTTGCGCAGAAGACACAGATTACGCAGATTCTATCCGTGTTCATCAGTGGCTATTTTCAAGTCACGCAGATGGCTCGTCTGGGAATCCAGGCGTAGCAGGAGAGCTTTCACCTTCGCCTCGTCCTCGCAGCCAGAGCAACAGACCGGGCAGACTGACGAGATAGGTGATCATTTGTTGCAGAAGGCCGACGAGGAAGCCCAGTTCCGCGCCCGCGCCCACGCTGACAAAGAGCGCAGCAAAGGCTACTTGGCGCACACCCAGACCGCCTGGGGAAAGGGGAATGACTGACAGGAAGGCAATAATCGGGTTGATGACCAGTACCTGCACAAAGTTGATGCTGCCCGGTGACAGGGCGTTGGCCAGCAGCCAGATTGTTACGCTGGTAACGACGACAATTAGTAGGCTGACCAATCCGGCCACGGCCATTGCTGGATAGGCGTGGCGATAGGCATTGATGGCTTCGGCCAGCTTTTGCCAGACGGGCAGCACCCGGTGGCCCAGGGGCAGTCGGGTCAATATCCGTTCCACCAGCACTTTGGTGCGCCGACTCAGGAGCAGGGCCAGGGCTGTCAAGAGTATGACGGCCACGCCGCTGCTGCCCAGCGCGATCAGGCGCAGATCGATAAAGCGCAGAAAAGCCAATTCCTGGCTGGAGGCAGCGGCCGGCAGACCGCCGGTGATGAGAATTGCAGAAGAAGAGAGGGCCGCGGCCAGCATAAAGGCAGTCAGCCCGGTGAAGCGGTCGATGAGAACGCTGGCCGCGGCATCAGCTGTGCGGTGGGTGTCCCGGGCCAGATTGTAGCCCCGCAGCACATCGCCCCCCACCTGGGCGGGGAAAAAATTGTCGAAGAAAATGCCCATCCATTGGAAAGCAAACAGGCGGGTGAGCGGGACAGAAATGTGCTGGGCACGCAGAAGCAGCCACCATTTGGACGCGCTCAGGGCCACGGCCAGCGCGTGGGAGAGCAGCGCCAGCAGCAGCATCCAGCGGTCTGCGGCCAATGTCTGCTGCCAGAGCGCGGCCGGGTCTTGCAGGCGGGTGTAGAGAAAGTAGAGAAGTCCCAGGCCGACGACAATTTTGAGAACGTTGAGAAGGTGGGTTCGACTACGCACTTCTCACCACATCCACCGGGCCTTTGCCATTGGTTCTGCGCACAGGCTGCCCGGCTTCCGGCTTCTCGCTGCTACGCGCCTTCACCTCCTGCACATTCTGCTTCTGGCTCCAGGCCATATCCCAGACGACGTGGCGGTCGCCCTTCACCGCGAAATCGTACCAGCCCAGTACCCGGCTCCAGCTTTCCAACACGGCCAGCAGGAAAAATATCCACAGGACCTGGACAACGCCCCACACTTCTTTGAAGGCAATTTTCAGCACCCGGCGGTTCTGGATACTGCTCACCGCGTAGCCGTATTTGTGCTTCAAATAGAGATGGCCCGCGTGGTTGCGCCGCCGTTGTTTGATGAAATCAGGGACTGTATCCGGCCCGGTGTTGTAGACGATGGCATCCGGCGCGTACTGCACCCGCATCCCCCGCTCCACCACAATCGCCTCGACAAACGCCTCGTCCATCGCCACATCCGGGGGGATGCGCTCGAAGACTTTGCGAAACGCGATCATCTCGCCCAGCCGGGGAATCTCCAGGCAGAGGGTGTGTTCCATGCGCAGGCGGATGTGGCTGAGCAGACCGGCGATGTGATCCGGCGTGTTGACCGCGACTTTCTGCGCGCCCACCATTCCCACCTCCGGGTCCGCAAACATCCGCACCAGATGCTCCACCGCGTACTCGTCGGGCAGGGTATCGCCGCTTTCCAACACGCAAATGTCGGTGGTGGCCGCGGCCAAAAAGAGGTTGATGGCGCTGGTCTTGCCCTCCCGTCGCTCCTGTTCGATCAGCTTTACCCGTGGGTCCAGGGCCGCAAATTCCTGCACAATTGGCACTGTGCGGTCTGTGCAGGCGCTGGCAACGACAATTATTTCAATAATTTCTGCCTGATGCACGTGCTGATCCAACAGCGCCTGCATCAGCGGGCCGATGTTCTCTTCTTCGTTATAGGCCGTCACGCCCACGCTACAGGGGATGGTTTCTTTGGGTGGAATCACTTCTGTTCTCCCTACTGGTCGAACAGTTGATTGGCTGAATAGTTGATTGGTTGAACGTCCAGCCAACCAATCAACTATTCAGCCAATCAACCACTCGTTTCTGTCATCAAATGGGCCACTGTTACGCCGTCGCCCCCTTCGCTCAGATCGCCGGCCCGGTATTTGCTCACCAGCGGGTGCTCGCGCAGGATATTGCGCACCGCGTCGCGCATGGCGCCGGTCCCCTTGCCGTGGATGATACGCACCCAGGGTAGATTGCCCAGATAGGCGTTGTCCAGATAGTCGTCGAGCTGGGCCAGACCCGAATCGACCCGCTCGCCCCGCAGGTCCAGTTCCATCCGGTTGCCGTCAACGCTACGATCCGTGCGCATATGGATTCTGATCGGCGCGGGCTGGGGTGACTGCTCTTTGGGCGCTTTGCTGCGCAGTTCCAGGCGGCGCATAGGCAGCTTCAGACGGAAGTTGCCCACCTGTATATCGGCCTCTTTGGCCTCGCCGCCCCGAAAGTCGATGTTCAGCACTTCGCCGCTGGCCTGGAGCGAGGGCACAAAGACCCGATCCCCCACTTCAATCGGCCCGGCCAGCCGTTCGGCAGGGGACTGGGGCGTGGCCACATCCCGCTCCACCCGGCCCTCCACTTCACCCTCCCGCTGGTTGAGTATCTCCCGCGCCTCGGCCAAAAATTGCTCATGGACAGTCTCGCCGCCCACCAGCCCGCCCCGCTCCATCTGGCGGCGGAAGCTTTCGATCTCCCGGCGGATTTCGGCCAGTTCGTTCTGCATTGTCTGCCGGGTCTCGGCGATGACCTCCCGGCGCACCTCTTCGATCTTCGCCAATTGGTAGCGCAGATCGGCTTCGATGGCCTGGGCGTGGCGCTCCCGCTCTTTGGTCTGTTCCAGAACCCGGTGGGCCTCCTGGCGGGTGCTGCGCACGTCATCCAGCAGAGAATCCACTTCCAGGGCTTCCGGACGCACAATCGACTCGGCTTTGTCCACAATTACCGGGTTCAGCCCCAGGCGGCGGGCAATCGTCAGCGCGTTGGAGCGGCCCGGCAGCCCGATGCTCAGTTCATACGTCGGGCTGAGGCTCTGCACATCGAACTCCACCGACGCGTTGCGCACGCCGGGGGTGTTGTGGGCGTAGAGTTTCAGGTCGCTGTAATGGGTGGTGGCGAGGGTCGTAATGCCCCGGTCGCGCAGATTGTCCAGCAGTGCCATGGCCAACGCGGAGCCTTCGTCCGGGTCGGTGCCCGCGCCCAGTTCGTCCAGCAGGACCAGACTGCTGGGGTCGGCCTCTTCCAGCACCCGGATGATATTCGTCATGTGGCTGCTGAAGGTGCTGAGGTTCTGCTCGATGGACTGTTCGTCGCCGATGTCCGCGTAGATGCCCTCAAAGATCGCCAGTTCACTGCCCTCGTCCACAGGAATCATCAGCCCGGATTGGGCCATCAGTGTGAGCAGGCCGACAGTCTTCAGCGTAACCGTCTTGCCGCCGGTGTTGGGGCCGGTGACGACGAGCATATAGTAGTCGTCGCCAAAATAGACATCAATCGGGACGACCGTCTCCTGATCCAGCAACGGGTGGCGGGCCTGGCGGAAGTCCAGCACCGAGCCGGGATGGGCGATGGGTTCCCGTTCGTTGCCGTCGTCGTCCTTGCCCATTGCAATCAGCGGCGGTTTGGCCTGAAACGCCCGAATCTTGGGCGCGCGGGCGTCCAGGGCATAGGCGTATTTGGCCTTGGCAAAGGTGAAGTCGAGCAGGGAAAGGGTATTGACATTGCGGATGACGTAAGGGCCTTCGTCGGCGATCAGATCGGAGAGTTCGGCCAGAATGCGCCGCACCTCCTTCTCCTCCTCCAACTCCAACTCCCGCACCGCATTGTTCTGTTCCACCACCTTAATCGGCTCAATAAAAAAGGTCGCGCCGCTGGAGGACTGGTCGTGGATAATGCCCTGAATCTGGCCCTTGTGCTCGGCCCGCACAGGGATCACATAGCGTCCCTGGCGCTGGGTGACAATCGCCTCCTGCAAATACTGCTTCACATCGCTGTTCTGCACCAGCCGGTCCAGTGTGCTGAGCAGCCTGTCCTGGGCCACCCGCAGTTGGGAACGCACACGGGAAAGCTCGGCACTGGCCCCGTCCACCACATCGCCCCGGTCGTTGATGCAGCGGCTGATCTCGGCGATTACGTGGTCGCAGGGTTCGATGACAAAGGCGATGTCCGAGAGCCGGGGGAACTGGCGGCCCAGCCGGGTGAGGGTCTGGCGCAGGCTGCGGGCGCGCAGAAGCGTCGTGCGGATGTCCACCAGTTCCATGGGCAGCAGACCCGCGCCCCGTTCGGCCCGGTTGACCAGCGGACGCACGTCGTGAACACCGCCGAAATGGATGTCCGTCTTCTGGTCCAGCAGACGCCAGGCCTCGTCGGTCTGCTGCATGGACTCCTGCACTGTGCGCAGATCGTCGCTGGGCAGCAACGAACGGGCCAGTTCCATACCGCCTTCAAAAGAGCAGAATGTGACCAGCCGGTCGAGGATTTTGTCGTATTCCAGTACGCGTATGGTATGTGGATTCATCGGTATTGCGTGTTCCGTATTGCGTGAGAGAAGTCCGACTTTTCAGAAAAAGTCGGACTTCTTCTCTGCTCAAACGTTAGGCTGATCATAGCACAGCGAGGCGGTCAAAGAAAAGAGCGGTAGGGAGTTGCAGGTCGAAAGGTTCAGGTGGAAAGTGCCGGATCGTCACTGACGATCGTTCACAATTCGAAATTCGCTATTCACCATTCATTAATTTCTTACCCGCTATACCCCATCCGGTGCAACAGATTCTCTTTGGCCCGCCACTTTTCCAGCACTTTCACCCACAGTTCCAGATAGACTTTTGTGCCCACCAGTTCTTCGATCTGCGGGCGGGCGGCCTGGCCCAGTTGTTTGATCATCGACCCCTTCTGGCCCAGGACAATCCCTTTTTGCGAGTGGCGTTCCACGTAAATTGTGGCCGCGATGTACGTCATATTCTCGTCCCGCTCCTCCCAGTCGGTGACACCCACGGCGATGCTGTGGGGCACTTCCTGATGGAGCAGATTCAACGCCTGCTCCCGGATGGCCTCGGTGACGAGAAAGCGCAGGTTGAGATTCGTCACCTGATCGTCGGGAAAGTAGCCCGGTCCTTCGGGCAGAAACTCCCGCAGGTCGATGAGCAGATCGTCCAGCCCCTGGCCGTTGGCCGCGCTGATCGTATAAATGGGAATCTCTTCCTGGCCGTCGTCGTCGTCCTCGTCCATCAGCCAGCCCAACAGCGCCCGGTATTCCGCGGCCCGCTGGTGCAGGAGTTCGTCGCCTTTGTGCCAACCATCAATTTTGTTGAAGCCAAAGAGGAGCAGGGGCAGCGGTGTGATGCTGTGCAGCACCCGCAGCCGCTCGCTGATCATCCGGTCCTCGTCCGTGGGCGGCGTGTTCACATCCACCAGCCAGAGCACCACATCCGCGTCCCGGGAAATCGTATCTTCGGCCACCTGCACCATCCGCTTGCCCAGTTTGTTCTTGGGGTTGTGGATGCCCGGTGTGTCCAGAAAGATAATCTGCGCGTTCTCGCCCGTGTGGATGCCCAGAATGCGGTCGCGGGTGGTCTGGGGTTTGTTGCTGGTGATGGCGATCTTTTGGCCCAGCACCCGGTTCAGAAAGGTGGACTTGCCCACATTGGGGCGGCCAATCACCGCCACATAGCCGCTGCGGTGATCTTCCCGGGGCGGGGCGATATTGCCTCCTTCGCCAAAGAATTCGACCAGATCGATGGCCCGGCCCTCCACCATCTCAAATTCGCTGGGATCAAAACGATATTCTTCCGACTCAGACACAGGCAAACTCCAGGGAAACCGCCG
Organism: Caldilineaceae bacterium; assembly: GCA_019637685.1. Classification (GTDB taxonomy): domain Bacteria; phylum Chloroflexota; class Anaerolineae; order Caldilineales; family Caldilineaceae; genus JACQGT01. The sequence goes on from JAHBVF010000045.1 coordinate 10,208, forward strand.
AACCACAAAGGCGCAAAGGCACAAAGAAAAGCAGAGAAAATCAACCGATCTATTATAGCACAGGGAACGCAAAAAGAGACCTGCCGAGTTCCAAAAAACCGGCAGGTCTCTTTTGTTCTACGCTACAGTTGGTGGCGTGCTGGCAAACATCGCAACTTGTGCAGGCACAGCGCGCTGCTTCCCTATGCCAACTCCATTCCCACCTTCGGCCCTGCCGCGGCAATCTCCGGGGTGACACCGCTGGCGAACTGCTCAAAGTTTTTGACGAACATTTGGGCCAATTTCAACGCCTGGGCGTCATAGGCTGCGGGATCGGTCCAGGTCTGCCTGGGTTGCAGCACTTTGTCGGGCACGCTGTCGATTTTCACCGGGATCGCCAGGCCAAAGAACGGGTCGGTGACAGTTGCCACGTCGTCCAGTTCCCCCTTCAGCGCGGCGTCGATCATCCGTCGGGTCTGGGCCAGTTTCATGCGGTTGCCCACGCCATAGGGTCCACCCGTCCAGCCGGTGTTGACCAGCCAGACCGACGCGTCCTGCTCGTCGATCTTCTCGCCCAGCAGCTTGGCATAGACGCCGGGGTGCAGGGGCATAAAGGGTGCGCCGAAGCAGGCGGAGAAGACCGGTGACGGCTCGGTGACGCCCCGTTCGGTCCCGGCCACCTTCGCTGTGTAGCCGCTCAGGAAGTGGTACATCGCCTGCTCACGGGTCAGTTTGCTGATGGGTGGCAGCACGCCGAAAGCATCGGCAGTCAGAAAGACGATATTCTTGGGATGGCCGGCCACACCGCTGGGGTCCGCGCTCTCGATATGGGTAATCGGGTAGCTGGCCCGGGTATTTTCGGTCAGGGAATCGTCGTCCAAATTTACCCGCCTGGTGATGCGGTCGTAGGCCACATTCTCCAGAATCGTGCCAAAGCGCCGGGTGGTCTCGTAGATTTCCGGCTCGCCTTTCGGGTCCAGCCGGATGACTTTGGCGTAGCAGCCGCCTTCCAGATTGAAGACGCCGTTGTCGCTCCAGCCGTGCTCGTCGTCGCCGATGAGCGTGCGCCCGGCAGCCGCGCTGAGGGTTGTCTTGCCCGTGCCGCTCAGCCCGAAGAAGAGGGCCACGTCGTCTTTGTTCTCGCCATAATTGGCGCTGCAATGCATGCTCATCACACCGGCTTTGGGCAACAGATAGTTCATTGCGCTGAAGATGGATTTCTTCATCTCGCCGCTGTAGGCTGTGCCGCCGATGAGCACCATCTGCTCGGCAAAGTTGAGCAGGATAAATGCCTGGCTGCGGGTCCCGTCTTCCTCCCGGTTGGCGTGGAAGGACGGCACGTCGATGACCGTGAAATCCGGCTCAAAGGTGCGCAGAACCTCCGGATCCATCTCCCGGATGAACATATTGCGGGCAAAGAGATTTTGCGAGGCCAATTCGTTGATCACCCGCACTTTGCGCTGGTAGCGGGGGTCTGCGCCCACATAGCCGTCGAAGACGAATAGTTCCTTGTGTTGCAGATAGGCCCGCACCCGTCGATACAGATTTTTGAACTGGCTTTCTTCAAAAGGCGAGTTGGTTTTGCCCCACCAGATATCCTTTTCCGTGGATTCCTCGCGCACGATAAAGCGGTCGTTGGGCGAGCGCCCCATGTGGTCGCCCGTGCGCACCAACAGCGCGCCCAGGTGGGCCAGCGTGGCTTCCCGGCGGCGAATGGCTTCTTCGTACAGGGCGGGTGTGGGCAAATTCCAATAGACCACATCGGCATTGGTAATGCCGTGGATTTCCAGCCCGTTCACTTCGTTGACAATTCCAATGTTCTGCATAATTCCCTCCTTGCGGGAATCTATAAATATCCGCTTCGCAGGGGCACTGAGTCTCCTCAATATCCCGATAATATCCCGATTGCCATCCATAGCATACCACTACAACCGATTGTATAACCCGGACAGACGATGGGTTTTGGGGCTAGTCAGGTGGGGAGTTCTACTGAACATCTCCGCTGAGACACGGGCCGCGCGTGGGGAAACAGTGCGTGGCTGAACGATCGGGAACGGTACAGCGCACAGCTATGCCGTGCTGCCAAAATATACGCGCCAATCTTTCCGCTCTTCTATCTTTGTGGTACAGTTTTGTCCTCTGGTCGTTCTCATCATTGGAAAGTGTCGATACCCATGCGCAACGGACGCCAATTGGCGATTATCTTCCTGATTATTTTTGTCAACCTGCTCGGCTTTGGGATTATTATTCCCCTCCTCCCCTTCTATGGCGACGCGGTGGGGGCATCGCCTTTCCAGATCGGGCTGATCTTTGCCTCCTATTCCCTTTGCCAGATTATCGCCTCCCCTTGGCTGGGCCATCTCTCCGACCAGCACGGGCGGCGGCCCATTCTCATCTTCAGCCTCATCGGTACGGTGGTCAGTTTTGCTCTGCTGGCCTATGCCAACACCATCTTTCTGCTCTTTGCCGCCCGCATCATCGACGGTCTCTCCGGCGGCAATATCTCCACGGCCCGGGCCTATATCAGCGACATCACCGAAGAGAAAGACCGGGCGCGGGCCTACGGCATAATCGGCGCGGCCTTTGGGCTGGGCTTTATCTTCGGACCAGCCCTGGGCGGTCTATTGGGGCGCTATGGCTATGCCGCGCCCGCCTGGGCCGCGGCGATTCTGGCCGGGCTGGCACTGGTGATGACGATCCTCTGGCTGCCGGAGACCAATCGCAGCAGCCGCGCCGCGCGGGGCAATCCCTGGCGCGAGATACCGCTGCTCTTGCACCGCCCAGTGCTGGGCCGCCTGCTCGGTCTGGACTTTGTCTACTGGGCCAGTCTCTCCGTCTACCAAACAACCTTCGCCCTTTTTGGCAAAATCCGCTTTGGCTGGGGCATTGCAGAAGTGGGTTATGCCTTGGCACTGGTCGGATTCATCGGGGCCTTTATTCAGGGGGGCGCGGTGGGTCCTATTGTCAGGCGTTTTGGGGAAAAGCAGGTCTTCGTCGTGGGCATCTTTCTCACCGCGTTGGGGCTGGGCGCGGCTTCTTTTACCTACAATCCCACGCTCTTCGTCATTGCCCTCATCCCTGCTGCGGTGGGCGGTGCACTCTCCAATCCCACGCTGATTGCCCTGATCAGCCAAAATGGCGGACGAAGCGAACAGGGCCGGGTGCAGGGAGTCAGCAGCGCGCTGGAAAGCCTGGGACGTACTGTTGGGCCGGTGTGGGGCAATGGCATGCTGGGCGCGGTGGGTGAAGGCGCGGCCTATCTTTCGGCGGCAGTGGTCTTGCTGCTGGTGGGGCTGGCCGGGTTGGGCATCAAGACTTTGCCACGTCGGGAAGAAAAACCCGAAAGCGTTCCCCCACAGGCATAAAACGCGCGTAGATGTCCGGGGCGGTGGCGGCCACACGCGCATCGCTCCAGATGACTGTTGTGTGGCCCCAGACGTCGATTGCCACATCCGGTGCAAATTGGCGCACCAGTCCGGTGTCCTGATTCACCCGAGGCCCAGGCATCCACGCCCGCCCCGGCCAGTCTGCCCAGGCAATGTAAATGTCCCCCGCATCGGCCCCTGCCTCTTGCCAGACCAGTGCAATATCTTCGTCGTTCCATGCCAGCCGGGGGGCCGTCTGTTGGTTCCGGCTTTCGTTCCGGGTGACCGGTGTGGGGCTGCTCCATCCTTCTGTCTCTGTCTGCCAGGCCGTGTAGATACGGCTTTGCGTGCCGCGGCTCTCCACCCAGGCCACCAGCAACCTGCCGCGGCTGTCTGCGCCAATTTGGGGGCTGGACAGGGCGCTGTCACTGGTCCCCACAGCGAGAATGGCGGGGGGCAACCAGACTGTGCTGGTCAGGCTGCGGCGGGCCGTCAGCAGATAGCTTTCCTCGCCGGATTCTTCCACCCAAACCGCGTAGATATTGTCCCCGGCCGATGCCAGGCGGGGCGATCGCTGCGTTCGCGGCGAGGGGGCCACGCTTCCCCTTTCCTGCCAGATGCTGCGTGCCTCGTCGAACTGGCCCCAGTAAAGCTGCATCTTCCCCTCGGCCCGGCTGGACGAACGCCCGTCTTCCCAGACAGCAACCAATTTGCCCGCGCCATCCACTGCCACAACAGGATTGCTCTGGCTGGCGGGCGGTGTGGAGTCATCGACAATCGCTTGGGGACTGCTCCAAACCCCGCTCTTCTGCGCCAGGCGGGAGACGAAAACGTCCTGCTGGCCGTCGCCTGCTCTGTCGTCGTGCCAGATTGCAAAGGCATCGCCGTTGTTCATCATTGCCAAGTCCGGCAGACCGATTGGATCGGTTTGGGATATCTGTTCTGTGCCGGCGAGAGGCCAGTTGGGACCCCATTGGGCCGCAGTGGCCGGAAGACCCGCGCTGTAGAGGCTGTCTACACCGCTCCGCGCATCCCGCCAAACCGCCATCAGATTGTTGGCTGCGTCAATCGCCAGGGCCGGATCGGATTGGGCGTTGGCTGCGCTGCTGTTCACCCGTACATCAGCCCGGCTGCGGGGTGGGGGCGTGGGTGTGGGTGTGGGCGTCTGCGTGGCTGTGGGTGAAGAAGTGGGTGTAGGGGTCGGTGTAAAAGTCGGCCCGGCTGTGGGTGTGGCGGTAAAAGTGGGCGTGGGCGTGGCCGTGGCGGGTGGGGCCACCGCGGCCAAAGCAGCAGCCACATCAACGCGCCCGAAACCGCTGAAAGTATCCCAGCCCGGAGTCTGCACATCCACCGCGCTGCTTGTGATAAGCTGTGTCAATTGGTCCGGCGTCAACGACGGGTTCAACGCCAGAAGCAGCCCGGCCAGACCAGCCACCTGGGGCGCGGCCTGGCTGGTCCCGCTCAGCCAGGCATAGGTGGAGCCTGTCTGGCTATCCCAATAGGCCCCCGGAATCCAATGGCGCACATTGTTGTCTGTGTTGCTGGACGGGTCGCCGCCAGGCGCGGCCACATCCACATAGTTGCCGCTGTTGGAGTAGCTGGCGTGGCCATCCGTGTCATTGACGGCTGCCACGCCGATGACGTGTTCGTAGGCAGCCGGATAGCTGGTCGGGTTGCCGTCGGTATACGAATTGCCCGCGGCCGCGATCAATAACACGCCCCGGTCGTATGCGTATTGCATGGCGTTGCGGGCTACGATAGAGTTGTTGTTTCCAGACAGGCTCATATTGATAATATCCGCGCCGTTGTCAGTGGCCCAGGTCACGCCACTTGCCAGTTGCGAGACTGTGCCACTGCCCCCCCCATCCAACACTTTGATGGGCATAATGCGCGCGTTCCAGTCCAATCCTGCGATGCCTGTGCCGTTGTTGCCCACTGCCCCGGCGACGCTGGCCACGTGGGTTCCGTGGCCTGCGTCGTCTTGGGGGTCAAAGTCACCGTTTACCGCGTCAAAGCCGCCGACGATCTTGCCTGCCAGGTCCGGATGTAGCAGGTCCACGCCCGTGTCTGCAATTGCGATAATTACACTGGAACTGCCTGTGGTGCGGTCCCAGCCCGCGTTGGCCCGGATGTGGCGCAGATTCCACTGATAGCGGTCGTAGAGTGTGTCGTTGGGTGTTGTCTCGGCTGCGAACAGGAGGTAGTCCGGTTCTGCGTAGAGCACGTCGGCGCGGGCAGACAGTCTCCCCGCGTCCGCCACTTCCTGGCCCGTGGGGACAGCCAACCGGTAAAGATTGTTCTGGCCTGGGATAGGAAGTTGGGTTATGGCCTCTGGGGCCACGCCCAATTGTTGGGCCACATCCGCCGCACGGCTCACGGACCCGGCCATACGCACCAGTACAACTCCCGGCACAAACGCGGGTGCGTCGGGGGCGGTGGCGTGCGGCCCCACGCGTAGGGGGGGGGGGGCGTCGGTCTGGGCGTGGATATCTCCAAACCACAAGCCGAGCAGGGCTGCTGTCAATAGCAGGCCCAAAACTACGCCTTTGCCAAATCCGTTTGTCTGCCTCACATTTGATTCCCTTGTCCGCGTCCAGCCGTTTCTACTATCTTTTTGATCTGGACAAAAATGCATAATAAGCTGATTATAGCTGCCTTTGGCTTCTTGAACAGATACCCATTTCAGTGAACTCTGGGTAGGAGTTCATTACAAAAAAGTGCGGCTCTTTGCCAATCACATGCGATCCCATTGAGCCTTTTTGTCAGCGTTTTTCCGTGTACATCCGTAAGCCCACTACAAAAAGAGTAGTTTCCCCGCGGTGGGACTGTAGGTTTTTTTTGCCGTAGAGTCTGGGTATGGGATCAAAACATAACGACACGCCACAGGTGAATCCGAATGATGCGTTGTCGGTATTTTCGGTCTGGCAATGTGCGCATAACGTCGCTATCCTTTTGGGGGCAGCCCTGATAGGATAACTGTAATAAATCTGCCAGATCGAGGGTCCGATGAATATTTTTGTGGCACGACAACCGATTTTTGACCGCCGTATGGACCTGTTCGGATACGAGCTGCTCTTCCGCCAGGGCATTAATGGCGCGTTCGCCAACATCTCCGGCGATTCCGCGACTTCTACTGTTTTGACGAACAGCTTTCTGATGATTGGGATGACAACCATCACAAACAGCAAGCGGGCATTCGTGAACTTTACGCGCAATCTGCTTCTGGCGGATATCGCGACAACCTTCCCGCGGGACCAGATTGTTGTCGAACTCCTGGAAGATATCGAGCCGGATGTCCACACCATTCACGCCTGTCGGCGGCTGAAAGAGGCGGGCTATTTGGTGGCACTGGATGACTTCGCCTATCAGCCCACTTTTGATCCTTTGCTCGATCTGGTGGACATTGTAAAAGTGGACTTCCTTGCCACATCGAAACCCGAACGCGCGCAAATTGTAAGTCGGCTGCGTAGCAAGCACGTTCGCTTTCTGGCGGAAAAGGTAGAAACCCAGGACGATTTCGATATGGCGATGAGCCTGGGCTATTCGTATATCCAGGGCTTCTTTTTCAGCAAGCCAGATGTGGTGCAAGGACGGGATATTCCCGCTTTTAAGCTCAACTATCTGCGTGCCCTGCAGGAAATCAACCAGCCGGACATCGACATCGACCAGTTGGAGCAGATTATCCGGCTGGATACCTCCCTTTCGTTCAAGCTGTTGCGTCTGATTAATTCCGCCTTTTTTGGCCTGCGCCACAATGTCAAATCCATACGCCACGCCTTGGTCTTGTTGGGTAACGACGAACTACGCAAGTGGGGTTCCCTGCTGGCGCTCACCGGCATCGGGGATGACAAGCCCAACGAATTGGCGGTTCTGTCGGCGGTTCGGGCACACTTTTGCGAAAAAGTGGCGGAGGAAGTGGGCATGCACGCCGAACACACGGATATCTATCTGATGGGGTTGTTCTCCCTCGTCGATGCTTTTATGGATGTGCCCATGGCACGGATTCTGGAAGAACTGCCCATTGCCGAAGACGCCAAGTCTGCACTCTTGGGCAAACCGAGCCGGTATGGGAATATTTTCCGCCTGGTGCTGGCCTACGAGGAAGCCGATTGGAACCAATTTGATGTCATCGCGTCCCGGCTGGGATTGCCTGACAACAAAGGCCCCTTGCTCTATCGCCAGGCCCTGCGGGCAGCCGACGATATCTTCCGCCGTTAGATCACGGCTGCCCGGCGCAATGCCTCGATCTTTTCCCCATCAAATCCCAACTTTTCCCGCAAGACGGCTGCTGTCTGCTCTCCCAAACGGGGCGGCGCACTGTAAATTTGGGGCGGGGTCTCGCTCATTTTGATCACAGGCCCGACCAACGAAATCCGATCCCCGCTGGAATCAACCACCTGTTGTACCATCTCTCTGGCCTGGGCCTGGGGATTGGCCAGCGCCGTGGGAATATCGTCCACGGGGCCGCAAGGAACGTCGGCGTCCAGCAGCCCTTCGATCCATCTGCGTGTGGTCCGTTGGCGAAAAGTTTCTTCCAGCAGGGGGACCAGTTGCGCCCGATTTGCCACCCGGTCTGGATTGGTGACAAACCGGGGATCGTCGGTCAGCGCGGTCATTCCCATTGCCCGGCATAGTGCGCGAAACTGGCCGTCGTTGCCCACGGCCAGCATCAGATGCCCGTCCGCGGTGGGGAATGTCTGATAGGGGACGATTGTGGCGTGGGCGTTGGCATAGCGTTTGGGCGGCTGGCCGGAGACGAGATAGTTGCTCGCCACATTGGCCAGCCATCCCAACTGGGCGTCAAAGAGGGCAATGTCGATGTGCTGCCCCTGGCCTGTTGTCTGGCGGTGATGCAGAGCCGACAGAATGCCGATCACTGCAAACAGCCCCGCTGTCACATCCACAATCGCCACACCTACTTTGAAAGGGTCGCCGTCCTCCCCATTTTCCGTGGGGCCGGTAATGCTCATCAGCCCGCTCTGGGCCTGGATGACTGTATCGTAGCCAGGGCGATCTTTGTAAGGGCCTGTCTGCCCATAGCCAGTAATCGAACAGTAGATCAGCCCTGGATTGTCAGCCCGCAGCCGTTCGTATCCCAGCCCCAGCCGCTCCATTCCCCCCACCTTAAAGTTTTCGATCAGCACATCGGCCTGGGCGGCCAAATCGCGCAGAATGGCCCGCCCTTCTTCGCTCTTCAGGTTGAGGGTGATGCTCCGCTTGTTGCGGTTGACACTGAGAAAATAGGCGCTCTGGCCGTGGGCGCTGAAAGGAGGCCCCCAATGGCGGGTGTCATCGCCTCTGTCTGGCTGCTCCACTTTGATTACTTCTGCGCCGAAGTCGCCCAGCACCATTGTGCCGTAGGGGCCAGCCAGCACTCGGGACAGGTCCAATACCATCAGATCAGCCAGTGCTTTGTCCATTATTTTTTGTCCCTTCTTGGGGAGAAATTGAGCGGGCAATTGTTATGTGTGGTACAGTAGGGTTGGCTATTTGCCGGTTAGTATACCAGAGCTTTCGTAGCACTGCGGAAGCACCGTTTTTACAATGAAGGAAAGGAACAGCACGTGAAACAGTACCCTAGCGCGCCTGCCATGCAGATCGACGCCACCAAATCGTACACTGCAACAATCAAAACCAACCGGGGCGATATTGTCATCGATCTCTACGCGGACAAGACACCCAATACGGTGAACAACTTTGTCTTTCTGGCCAAGGATGGCTATTACGACGGCGTTCAGTTTCATCGGGTGATCCCGGATTTTATGGTGCAGACCGGCGACCCCACGGGCACAGGACGGGGCGGCCCCGGCTATAAGTTTGCCGACGAATTTCACCCAGACCTGCGCCACACCGGCCCCGGCATTCTGAGTATGGCCAACGCTGGGCCAGGCACCAATGGCAGCCAGTTTTTCATCACCCACGTCAAGACCGACTGGCTGGATGGCAAACACAGCGTCTTTGGCAAAGTGCGGGAAGGCCAGGATGTGGTCAACGCCATCCGCCAGGGCGATGTGATGAATGAAGTTGTGATCGAAGAAAGTGAATAGAGACTCGCTTGGGCGACAGCCCAATGCATCTTGTGGCAGATAAAAACGTGAAATGTGAGATCGTTGTTGAATCGTAACTGCTCAGGCTTTGGGTGCGACGCACTCGCCACACAATTTTTGCACAGGGATATTCTCCTGGCGAGTGCGTCGCACCTGAATAGTTACGTTGAATCTTACATTTCACGTTTTATCTGTGATCTTCCCACTATTGGACTTTCACGTCTGGTTTCCCTATGGATCCCCTTGTCGAACTGAAAGATGTGACATTCGCCTATGCCGGGCGGCCTGTGCTGGAGTCGATTAACCTGCACATCCACGCTGGCCAGTTTGCCGCGGTGGTGGGGCCAAGCGGCGCGGGCAAGACGAGCCTGCTCCGGCTCTTGTTGGGGACACTCCAGCCCAGCCGGGGGCGTATCGACCTGCATGGACAGGGGCACGCGCTGCAAGTAAGTTATGTGCCCCAAACGGAAACGGTGGACTGGAACTTCCCGGTGACGGTGGAGCAGGTGGTACTGATGGGCCGGGTGCGTCGCTCTGGTCCTTGGCCCTGGCCCACCCGCAACGAACGGCAGCGGATGGGGGCTGTGTTGGAGGAACTGGGCATCGGTGAGTTGGCCCAGCGCCACATCCGGGAACTGTCCGGCGGGCAACAGCAGCGGGTCTTCCTGGCCCGGGCACTGATTGCCGAACCGGACCTGCTGGTGCTGGATGAGCCAACCACCGGCCTGGACCTGCGCACAGCGGAGACAATCCTGCATCTGCTGGCCCATCTCAACGAAAAAGGGATGACGATTCTGCTCAGTTCCCACGATCTGAACGCAGTGGCCGCGCATCTGCCCTGGGTCATCTGCCTGAACCGGCAGGTGATTGCCGAAGGACCTCCCGAACAGGTTTTTACCGAAGAGAATCTCAACCGTACCTACCGGGGGGATATGCTGGTGATGCGCCAGGATGGGGTGCTGCTGGTGCAACAGCGGCCCCATCCCCATACGGTCCACGACATTATTTTGCACGAGCCAGTGCTGGGACACGCCGAGCAGGAATAGAACGCGGATATGGAATTTTTGCTGGAACCCTTCGCATTTGAATTTTTTCGCAACGGAACCACCGCCGCTGTGCTGGCCGGCGCGCTCTGCGGGCTGGTCGGGGTCTATATCGTCCTGCGAGGGATGAGTTACATCGGCCACGGACTTTCCCACGCCATCTTCGGCGGCGCGGTTGTCTCTTTTGTCCTGGAGTGGAACTTCTATCTGGGCGCGGGGCTGTGGGGTTTCCTGGCCGCGCTGCTCATCAACCAGACGGTGCGCCGCACGAAAATCCCCGCGGACGCGGCCATCGGCGTCATCACCACCGCCAGCTTTGCCGTGGGCGTGGCGCTGATCAGCCGCTACCGGGGCTTCACCCGCTCCTTCGACGCCGCGCTCTTTGGCAATATTCTGGGTGTCACCCAACAGGACGTGTGGATTGTGGCCGGGGTGGGGCTTGCTACTGCGGCAGCCATCTTTTTCCTCTACAAACAGCTTCTCTTCACAACTTTTGATGCCGAGGTGGCCCAGGTCTACGGCGTGCGCACAGAGTGGATCGACACGGCCTTTGCCCTGATTTTGGCTTCGGTGCTGATCGTTTCCATGCAAATTCTGGGGGTCACACTGATCGCCGCCGCGCTGGTGACGCCCGCCATCACCGCCCGGCTGCTCACCGACAGCTTTGATCGGATGATTCTGCTCTCCACTGCCATCGGCGGCTTGACCGGTTTTGGGGGGATGTACCTGAGCTTTTATGTGGACGTGGCATCCGGGGCAACGATTGTTCTGCTGCAAGCGACGGTTTTTGTGATCGTTCTGGGTGTCATGGCCCTGCGCCATCAGGTGGGGACGCGGCTCGTACCCTTTGACCCGTAAATCGGGCGCGTTGTAATCGGGCGTGGCCTCTTACGGGCCGACGTTCACTTGCCAAATGTAGACCAGTTCTCCGCCCAGCCAGCCGCTCCACATCACCAGTGCTATCCCCAGCAGAAGTTGAATAGTCAGCGGCCACTTGCGTCCCGGCTGATCGAGAAAGTCACCCGTCACAACTTGTCTGCCCGGTTTTTCCGTGCCGCTGCGCAGCCGGGACCAGTGCAGCCAGCCCCGATAGAGCAGATCGCCGTAGAGCAGGGCCAGCAGCAGCCCGCTGGTTGTGTGCAGGTTAAGGATGCCCCGGTAGGGAGCGTCTGGTGGCAACCCGCCCTGATCGATAATCCCGGTGATGATTGTGACCAGCAGAGAGAGCCAGCCCGCGGGCAGCATCCACCAGGTCAATATGCGCAGTTCGGGCCGGGTCTGCCAGTGGAGATAGGCCAGGGCTGTGGCACTGCTGGCCAGCAGAAATACAATGGGAAAATGCACGAGGAGCGGGTGTATGACAGGCGGGAACATCGGACATCCCTAGTGGGTGGACAGAATTTCGATGAAAAGCAGTATAGCACATCACAGAAATCTTCCCAGAACCGACTTTATACTGCACTACGCACCCCGTAACCATTTCATAAGAGTTCGGCAAGGGAAGTTTGAGGGAATCCGGGTATTCTGGGATGGCGACACAGCTTTTGGCCGTCATACTAAAGAGATTCGTTCCCGACCAGTTGACAGGTGAATCTATTCCGGCGGACTTTTCATCCGCCCGGAATTTTTTTGAGAGGTGATAAAATGAGCAGAATTCCCAAAATCTCGTGGCAGGAAATTACTCCCGAACGTGTCTATTTGAATCGTCGGCAGTTGATGGTAGGGGCCGGTGCTGCCCTAAGCGCGGTGGCTTTGGCTGCGTGTGGCGTGGAGCCGCCCGCCGCGGCCCCTGCGCCCGCGTCTGCCGCTGGGGAGAGCGCGTCACCCACAGCCACACCCGATACCCGTGCCCCCGCGGCCGGCGCAACCACCGACGAGCTGGGCGATCCCCTCAACGATTTCGAGCAGATCACCAACTATAACAATTTCTACGAATTCAGCACAGACAAGCAGTCCGTGGCCAAGCTGGCAGCCAATTTTCCGCTCACGCCGTGGACGGTGACCGTCGGCGGGCTGGTGGACAACCCCATCACCTACGATATGGATGACATTCGCAAGGCGTTTGACATTGAAGAGCGCATCTACCGCCTGCGCTGTGTGGAGGCCTGGTCGATGGTCATTCCCTGGATGGGCTTCCCGCTGGGCAAGCTGCTGGCCGCGGCCGGTCCCAAATCCGACGCCAAGTATGTGCGTTTTCAAACCCTGCACGATCCGGCGCTGATGCCCGGCCAGAACAGTACCTGGTATAGCTGGCCCTACACCGAAGGGTTGCGCCTGGACGAAGCAATGAACGATCTGGCCATCCTTTCCACGGGTCTCTACGGCAAAGATCTGCTGCCCCAGAGCGGCGCGCCCCTGCGTCTGGTCGTGCCCTGGAAATATGGATTCAAAAGCATCAAATCGATTGTCAGCATCGAACTGGTGGCCGAACAGCCCAACTCCCTGTGGATGGACGCGGCCCCGAATGAATACGGCTTCTATGCCAATGTGAACCCGGATGTAGACCACCCCCGCTGGTCCCAGGCCAGCGAGCGGCGCATCGGCGAGCTGGGCCGCCGCGCCACCCTGCCTTTCAACGGCTATGCCGAGCAGGTGGCGGGACTGTACGACGGGATGGACTTGCGCAAGAATTTTTAGGTGATTGGTTGACTGGTTGATTCGTTCCCTTCAAACCCTAATCAGCCAATCAACCAATTATCTAATCACCACTGGACATCAGTCAATGAATGGGCTATCCCGCCTTCTCACCAAAAACCGCATACTCTGGCTGGTCCATATCGGATCGCTGCTGCCTTTGGCCTGGCTGCTGTGGGATTTCTACGCGGGCAATCTGACCGTCAACCCAATTCAGGACATCACCTTCCGCACGGGCAAACCCGCGCTGGTGCTGCTGGTACTTTCCCTGGCGGTGACGCCGCTGAACACGATTTTTGGCTGGCGGGAGATTATCCCGGCCCGCAAATGGCTGGGGTTGTACGCCTGGGGCTACGTGTCTGTCCACTTTCTGGTCTTCATCGGGCTGGACTACGGCTTTGACTGGGGGCTGCTCTACGAAGCCATCTTCGAGAAACGCTACGCGCTGGTGGGCTTTGCCGCCCTGCTGATTCTGACACCCCTGGCCCTCACCTCCACCAAAGGCTGGCAGAAACGGCTGGGCAAAAAGTGGAAGCGGCTGCACCAGTTGGTCTACGCCGCGGGTCTGCTGGGCGTCTTCCACTATCTCTGGCTGGTCAAGTCGGACATCCGAGAGCCGATTGCCTGGGGTATCGTCGTCATTCTGCTGCTAGTGGCCCGCATCCCCCGGGTGCGCAAGGCGCTGGTGGCTTGGCGGGTGCGGCTGACGGGGAAGAGTTCAGCGAAACCCGGTTCTCATCCCCAGCGGGTCGATCCCCGGCAGATTACAAGCGGTTGACACAGAACAAAAAAGCGGTCGCATCCTCAGAGATGCGACCGCTTTTTTGTTCTGTGTTGGTAAAAGGCTGAACTTCTTCCAGGAACATCCAGCCTTTTACCGTCTAGCGCTGCACTGCCGGCAGGAATATCTGGCTTGTGGGCGCTGTCAGTTCCGCGTTGCCCAGCACCGCGAACTCGGTGAAGTGGTCCAGTTTGATGAACAGGCACTTGCCGCTCTCATCCACTTTCGTCTCCACAGAGACCCATTCCTGCTTTTCCTCGTCGTAGAAGGCCAGTTCCAGTTGGGAGAGGTCACCCAACTCCTTCAGTTCCTCGTCGCTGAAACAGACCTTCAGCACGTAGAAGTCCTTGAACTGGTGGACCGCATTGCCTTCGCCATCGCTGGCGTCCAGCAGGAAGCTGCGCAGGGGTGTCTTGCCCGCGGGCACGTCCACTGTGGGGCTGACCAGTTCGGTGTGAACAATCTCCACATTCTGGTCCACTGCGTTGGGCGGGAACTCCACCACAACCTTCTTCTCCGGGTCCTGCACAGTGCCGCCCTGCTCCGGTGTCACGTCGCCGCTGTTCTGCTTCACACGCAGTTGCACAGGGATGGCGCCGGGCATATCCGCCGAGAACTGCACCGGGCGGTCCGGGTTGCGGTCGGCCAGGAAGCGCAGGCTGGCCACACCCTTTTCCACTGTGCCCCGGGCCAGGGGTCGTCCGTCCTGCAGGGCGGTGATGACCGCGCCTTCGACCGGGTATTTCAGATTCCACAGCTTCGGCCCCACTCGTTCGGGAATAGCCTCGAAGGGCAGCACAATGCGGTACGGGTTGCCCGTGTGCATCTCCATTGTGGCGTCGCCGAAGAGGTGATAGATGATCAGATTGGTGTCAGATGCGCTGCTGCTGACGCTGCCCGCGGTCTGGGCCACGCCGATCTGGCTGACCATATACGCCTTGCCGTAGTTCAGGATATCGCCCAGACGGGTGATGGATGTGCCAGTGCCATAGCCGGGCACAACATCCGTCCAGGTGGCATCGAAGAGGCCACGGGTCAGGGCGTTGTTGGCCCAGGTCGGGCTGACCCGACTGGCCGCGAATACGCCTGCCGCGCCGCCCTCGGCCAGTTTCAGAATCTGCTCGGCAAAGTAGCTGCCGCTGGCTCCGCTGCCGTCGGTCTCGTTGTCGAAGTAGCCGGTGGAGCAGTTGATGCTGTAGACGACCGGTGTGCGGCTGCCGTTGGTCAGGCTGCCCAGATTGCTGGCTTTGAAGCTGGGCTGTGCCCAGCCGCTGGAGGAGCCGTGATCCCGGTGGTAGACGAGCATCCGACCGGCGTTGATGGCGTCGATGATGTCGGTGGTGTCACCGTCCCAGGCGTAGCCGCTGGCCGCGTTCAGGGCCGCGGGCAATGTGGCGCCGTTGTAGTAGTAGTTGGGCGTGTCGCTGGCCCCGGCGTTCGTTGTGTAGATGCGCTCGACAGTGTAGCTGCTCTTCAGCTCGTCGCGTACGAATTCGCTGGTTTCCACATAGGCCCGTGCGTCTGTGCCCGCGCTGGCTCCGTCTTTGCAGCATTGGAAGTAGCTGGCAAAGGTCATTGTGTTGTAGTAGCTGGCATTGGGCAGGATGAACATCGGCGGATTCTTCTCGTAGGCCACGATTTTGTTCACTACTGCCTCGGCCTCGGCCAGTGTGTCCACGGGGATGCGTCCCAGGGCCAGGTCGGGCATCAGGTCCGCGTTGTCCATCAGGCTGTAGTCCAGGTCCGTGCCCGCCGCGGCGGTGTAGGCCGTGGCCCGGTAGAAGGGCGGGATGTGCTCGGCGTCGCCGATCAGGTCCACATAAGAGGGGCGCACCAGGCAGTTGTTGTATTTGTTGCGAATATAAGCCTGAATCTCCTCTTTGGTCGTGCCCGCCTTGCCTGCGCCGGTCTCGACCACCAGTGTGGAGATGCCGCTCGTGCGTTTCCAGTCGGCCAGGGTGTCGGCCGCGCTGCGGAAGGCCGGGTCGGTGATGATAATCAGCTCGGCTCCCAAGCAGACGATGGGTCCAACAATCTTCCAGTCACCCACATATTTGGGCACGGCCTGCCAGTTGATTACCTGGCCATAGGACGCCTTGCCACTCTCGAAGGGGTTGCGGTAGTCGCCGGGCAGGAAGATGCCTTCGCCGCCCTCGAACTGCACCCGGAACTCCAGCCCGGTGTAGGAGATGAAGCGCCGGCTGGCCGTGTCGTATTGGCCCGCGGCCATTTCGATCTGCACCAGGTCCAGGTCCCGCATCCGTCCGACTTTCTGGATGCGTACCGGTTCTGCCGGGAAGAGCGCCTGGCTGGCGTAGGCTTTTTCGTCAAAGGCCCAGGCCGGGTCGTCAAAGACAGATGGGTCTGGCTCGCCTTTGTCGTGGGGCGGGTCGCCGGGGTGGTTGCCATCTACTAGGCCACTGTCCACAGGGGATGGCTGGGCCGAACTAACGAGCAGATCGGTCCAGGAAATTGTGTAACCGGCCTCGATTTTGGGTGTTTGCAATATCACCTGCGCGCCCCGGGGCACAGCCAGCAGTCGGCGGTAGACCGGCACGTCGGGCTGGCCGATGGGGGCGGTGTTGGGTTCCAGACCAGAGATGCCCAGTTGGATGTACTGGTTGCCGTCGCCACCCTTCACCGGCCAGTATTGCAGGGGCGGGAACTGGATTTTGGCGGCAAAGCCTTTGTTGTCCGAGTGAACGGTCTCCACAACCACCTGATCCTTACGGTTGAAGTGGGGTTGCTCCACATTCGTCTGGTCTTCTGTGCGAAGCTGAACAGAGACCGCGCCGGGCAGGCTGGCCGACCACTGGACGGGTTTGCCCTGTTCGGGTTTGTTGACAAAGTGAACATCTGCCTTGCCGTCCTGCACCATCGCCCGACCAATGGGCTTGCCGTCTTGCAGGGCGGTCAGGGTGGCTCCGTTGACCGGATAGCGTACCCGCCAGCCGATGGGATTGAATTCTTCGATGACGATAATCCCGCCCAGCCAGAATTTGTGGGGGTCTTTCGTCCACATTTCCATTGTGGGGTCGCCGTAGACGTGATAGAGAATCACATCCATTGTGGCGCTGTTGGTGGAAACGCTGCCTGCGGTCTGGGCCACGCCGATCTGCCCCCACAGGTAGCTCTTGCCGTAGTTCAGAATGTCGCCCAGGCGGGTGATGGAATCGCTGCCGCCTTCGGGCACAGTGCCCGGCCAGGTGGCGTCGAAGAGGCCGCGGGAGAGCGCACTGTTGGCCCAGGTGGGGCTGTTGCGCACGTCGCCGATGATACCCACCGCGCCGTCTTCCTGGCGCAGGAGAGATTCGGCCCAGTAGACGCCGCCGCTGCTGGTGCTGTATGTGTAGTCGTCGTTGGCCGCGCTGCGGGTTTCGTTGTCAAACAGACCCGTGGCGCAGTTGATGCTGTAGACCACCGGTGTTAGGTTGCCATTGGTCAGGCTGGCAAAGTTGCTGGTGCTGAAACTGGGGTCGCCCCAGCGGGTGATGGAGCCGTGATCCCGATGGAAGATCAGGAAGTTGCCCTCGTTGAAAGCGTCGATGACGTCGTTGGTGTCGCCGTCCCAGGCAAAGCCGCTGCCTTTGCGCAGGTCGCTGGGCAGGCGAGCGCCGTTGTTGTAGTAGTCGGGTGTGATGTCCCGGGTGCCGGCGTTGTAGTAGCCACTTTTGGTCGGGTCGTCGTGATAGTCGTCGTCGCTGGTGTAGATGCGCTCGACGCTGTAGCCTTTACTGGTCATCTCGTCCCGCACCAATTCCGCGGTTTCGGTAAAGCTGCGCACGGCTGTGCCGTCGTTGGCCGCGTCGTCATCACAGCACTGGAAATAGGCAGCAAAGGCCATATTACTGTAGAAGCTGTGCTGGTTGGGCGGGTTTTGCTCGTAGTTGACGATTTTGTTGATGACCGTCTCGGCGTCGGCCAGGGTGTCCACAGGGATGCGGCCCAGGGCCAGGTCGGGCAGAATGTCGCTGCTGTCCATCAGCGAGTATTCCAGGTCCGAGCCGGGGGTGTCGGCGAAGTCATCGCTGGTGGTGGCTGTGCCGTTGTCGTCCCAGGTGATCACCCGGTTGTACCAGGGCGGGATGTGCTCGGCGTCGCCCAAGAGCAGGACATAGCTGGGGCGAATCAGGCAGTCGTCGTACTTCTTTTCGATATACGCTTTGATCTCCACCGCGCTGTTGCCCGCATCGTTGGCGTCGCTGCCTGTCTCCACAACCGCGGTGGAGATGCCTTTGGCGCGTTTCCAGGTGGCCAGGGTGTCGGCGGCTGTGCGGAAGGCCGGATCGGTGATAATCAGATATTCTGTGCCGATGCAGAGCCATTGGGTGATGTCGCCGGGTAGGATAAATTTGTCCAGAATTTCATAGTTCATCACCAGCCCTTCGATGCCGGTCTTCTGCTTGTTGAAGGGGTTCAGGTCTCGCTCGGTGCGGAAGAAGCCCTTGCCGCCCTCAAAATGCAGGGAAAGATCCATGCTCTCGAAGAGACGCAGCTCCTTTTTGGCTGTGTCGTACTGGCCCGTGGCCACGGACACCTGCCAGAGTTCCAGGTCACGCATTGTGCCCAGTTGGTGAATCTCTACCGGGTTTTCGGGGAAGGTTTTGCCGCTGGCATAGGCTTCCTTATCAAAGGCGAAGGGGCGATCCCGGAAGTCATCCACCGGGAAGGGGTCCTTCTCCTGGCTGGCGTTCACATCCGCGGGTTCGGGCTGAACCGGGGCCAGCAACACACTGTTGATCTGGCGCAGTTTGGGCGTGGACTTGTCCAGCATCAGCACTGAGCCGACAGGCACAGCGATCAGTTGGGTGTAGATGGGCACATTGGGTAGACCGGGCTGCATACCTGCCTGGTCGATGCCGGGCACGCCCACCTGGCCGAATTCCTGCTGGTCCGGGCCGATGAGCTTCTGGAAGTGGGCTTCGGGGAAGCGGAAGACGCCCTGGAAGCCTTTGTTGTCGTTCTGGCCTTTGTCCAGCCGCACAAACTCGTCCCGGTTGATGAGGGGACGTTTGGGCGGATCGTAGCTGGGCGGGGTCGCTTCTGTCGGCTCCACCGGCGGCGCGGTGTTGTCGGAGAAGTAGAGGTCGTCGATGGATTCAGAAAGGGTCGTGTCGCCGTAGTTCAGGGTGACACGGGCGATGCGCCCCGCGCTGTCGTACATCCCGATGAATTCGGTGTAGGCTTCGGGCACAGGTGTGTTGGTCACCTGGCAGATGACATTGCCCGCGGCGTCGTAGCCCACCATTGCACCGGGCAGATTGGCAGTCTCGCCATTGCCCATATAGAAACCCACGTGAGCTTTGGGCTTGTCGAACGAGAAAGTCAGAGGCACATTGGCGCTGGTACTGGGATGGACCGCATCGTTGGCGGCCACATTGGGCGCAGAGCGGGCCGTCGTCGGGTCTGCACTGCGGTCGCCATAGGTGATGACGCGGGTGTTGGTGGCGTCCATAAAGTGCAGGCCGTGGGCGAGCACGTAATGCTCGCCGATGGTCACGGCGTCTTTCAGATCGTCGAAATTCACCAGCACCCGGCCCGGAATCTGCCGCTCGTTGAACAGCTCGACACAGGAGCCGGGCTGCACGGGCGGGTTCTTGTCCTCGGAGAAGGTCAGGTTGTCGATGGATTCGGAGAGAAGGGTGTCGCCGTAGTCTAGTTCGACTTTGGCGATACGCTTGGCGCTGTCGTAGACGCCGATGAAGCGCGGATGAGACGCGGGCACAGGCGAGAAAGTTTCGGTGCAGAGCAGATTGCCCGCCCGGTCATAGGCGCGCAGGATGCCGCCGAGGTCGGGGCCGTTGCCGGCGCTGTCCTTGCCATTGCCCGGTCGCAGACCCACGTAGGCCTGGTCCGCATCAAAGGTGATGACCATCGGCACATTCTGGCTGGTGTTGGGAGACTGGGCCGAATTGGTCGCCACATTTGGTTTGGTGAAGGACTTGCCCACATCGTTGGGGTGGTCGCTGTAGATGAGGGCTTTGGTCGTCTGGTTGTCCTCGAAGACGACGCCGTGGGCTGCCTGGTAGTGGTTGCCCAGTGTAAAGCCGTTGGCCAGTTCGTCGAAATGGAGAACCGTGCGGCTGGGCACTTGGGCCTCGCCGGTGATGCGGGTACAGGCGGCAGTCGCCTGCAGGCTGCGCGTCGGGCTGGATGCCACGGGCGCAGCCACTGCGGACGCTGCCCCTGCGGGCAGGGCGCTGAGCAGTGCAGAGAGCACCAGCGCCATCACCAGCGTGTAGGAGAGTAGCCTTTCGCGCAGGCGTTGTCGGGGGATGGGGCTTGCCATTGTTTCCTCCTGAATGAATAGAGTGGGTCGAATTGGAACTACTTGGAACGTTCTGGGGGTAGTATGTCAAAGAATAGATCGACGAAGGGCAGTTGGCTCCACATCCGCCAAGTGTTCTAGTGCACAGGTGAATGTGGAGGGGGGAAGGGCATAGGCCCATTCAGCGGTATGGCCCGGTTTGGCAACCGGTGGACGAATTCTGGTAAGATTACAGGCGAGCGATATCCCTTCCCCCAACCACTGGAGCAAGCCAATGGAAACCGTACAATTGGGCAAGACCGGTGCAACCGTCAGCCGCCTGGGTTTCGGCGGCGCGCCGGCAGGATTGACGAATTATCTGGTGAATTCCTCGCCAGCCAACGCGGCCCAGCGGGCGCAGACAATCGCCGCCATCCACCGGGCCGCAGAATTGGGTGTCACTTTCTTTGACACCGCGGCTGCCTACGGCAGAGGAGCCAGCGAGGAAATCTACGGTGAGGCATTGGCCTCCGTCACGACACCCGTCTTTGTGGCCACAAAGGCCAGCCCCAGCGTAGAGAATGTGCGGGCCAGTCTGGAGGCCAGCCTCACCCGTCTGCATCGGGATCAGGTCGATCTCTTCCAGATTCACGGCACAAACTACGACGAGGCCACAGTCGACGCTATCCTCGCGCCGGGTGGAATGCTGGAGCAGGTGGAGCAACTGAAGGCCGAGGGGCTGACCCGTTTTATCGGCTTCACCAGTGAGGACAACAACCCGCCCTTCTACCGGCTGATGGCGACGGGCCGCTTTGATGTGGTGCAGATGTGTTACAACTTCGCGTTCCAACACCCCTACGACGCGTCCCGGTCTGCGGGCAGTTTGCTGGAGGCAGCGGAGCAGAAGTTGGGTGTGATTACAATGCGGGCGCTGACCGCGGGTCTGCTGCAAAAGTGGGTGCAAATGGTGAACCCGGCCAACACTTTCGACTATACACCGGCTCTGCTCCAGTATGTGCTGTCGAACCCGCTGGTCCACGTGGCGCTGGTGGGGATGCGCACGCCGGAAGAAGTGGAGAAGAATGTGGCGATTGTCAACGACAAAAACGGACGTATCGACCTGAATGAATTGCACAGGAAATTTTTCTAATGTTCAAGCCAGAACTCTCCTTAGAAGCACTCAACGACTTTTTCGCGGATACCCTCGTGTCCCATCTGGGCATCGAGATTACTGAAATCGGCCCGGACTTTATGACGGCCCGCATGCCGGTGGACAGCCGCACGATGCAGCCCTTTCGCCAGCTACACGGCGGCGCGTCGGTTTCTCTGGCCGAATCCTTGGGCAGCCTGGCCTCTTTTGCCCTGATCGACCCCGCCACGCAGGCCGCGGTGGGTCTGGAGATCAACGCCAATCACCTGCGGGGCGTGCGTTCGGGCAATGTCCACGCCACGGCCCGGCCCCTGCACATTGGCCGCCGCACCCACGTCTGGGACATCCGCATTGTGGACGACGCTGAACGGCTGGTCTGTGTCTGCCGGTTGACAATGGCGATTGTGGACAGAGAGTGAGCCGTCAACTGGCCGCGCGGCTTTTGACAGCCGCTTTCCCCGACGCCTATAATAGATGGGTGATTGATGCATCAGACAAGCGAGGAAAAAGGGCAGGATGGCTTTACTTGAGATTGTGACTCCCAAAAGCGCCAACGGTGCGATTCTGCGCCAGCCGACCAAACGGGTGCGGACTTTTGACACCGCGCTGCATACGCTGTTGGACGATATGGTTTTGACAATGCGCGATGCCAACGGGGCAGGGCTGGCCGCGCCTCAGATCGGCCTGGACCAGCGCATCTCCGTTGTCGAATGGCCCGAAGACCCGGACAAGCCCGAAGAAACGTTGCGCCGCTACGAAATGATCAACCCGGAAATTGTCAAAGCCAAAGGCGCGGAGGAAGGGCAGGAGGGCTGTCTCAGCTTGCCCGGCCTGGCCGCGGATGTGGTGCGCGCCACGTATGTGCTGGTGCAGTATCAGGACCGGGATGGCAAAGAGGTCCGGCTGAAAGTCTACGACTGGCTCGCCCGCATTTTCCAGCACGAAATCGATCACCTGAACGGCGTGCTGATGACGGATCGAGCCGAGGCACTCTACCGAATTGTGGAAAATGAAGAGGGCGAAGTAGAGTTGATTCCTCTGGAAAGTGTGGCGGTCTGAGTCGGGCGACGTCCCCGATGTGTCAAAGATAAGAGGCGCGGAGCACAAAACGCGGGATCGTAGCCCGATCCCGCGTTTTGTGCTCCGCGCCTCTTTTGAATTCTGCGCAAGACGCTCCGTCTACCGGCCCTGGTAACGGCGCACGTTCTCCAACTGTTCTTCGTAGGTCTCTGCAAAGACGTGGGCGCCGCTGCCGTCTGGCGTGGCGACGAAATAGAAGTAATTGTGCTCGTCTGGGTGCAGGACCGCGCGGATGGAAGCCAGCCCTGGCCCGGCAATGGGTCCCGGTGGAATGCCCCCATAAATGTAGGTATTGTACGGGCTGTCCACGCTGCTATACTCTTCCAGAAAGACTGGCGTTTTCCACCACTGGCCGCTGGCTGGCTGATAGCCCATCGCGTACTGTACCGTCGGGTCCGCGTCCAGTTTGATGCCCGCGGCCAGTCTGTTGAGATAGACCGCGGCAATCGCCGGTCGTTCCTCCGGCAGCACAGCTTCCCGCTCCACAATACTCGCCAATGTGAGCGTGGCGTAGAGGTCCAGTGCTGTGTCGCCGTTGGCCACGGCTCTTTCGTAGATGGGCATTACCTGGGCCCGGAAGGCGTCTAGTTGGCGGGTGAGGAAGTCTGTGGCTGTGGCGCCTTCCGCGGGCAGTTGGAAAGTGCTGGGGAAGAGATAGCCTTCCAGACTTGCCCCGGCGGGCCGGGTGTTGAGAAAGGGATAACGACTCACATCCAGGCCGGTCAAGTCGCCTGTCAGAATCCGCCGTCGGTATTCCTCGCTGTCGGTCAGAAGCTCGTTTTCGGCCAAATAGTCGGCAATCTGTTCGAGCCGCCAGCCCTCGGGAATGGTCACACGGATGCTGGCTGCCTGGGAATTTTGCAGCGCTTCGGCAATCTCCACGGGTGTCATTGCCGGGTTCAGGAAGAACGTACCCGCCTCCAGCCGCTGGGCCATCCCCCGCACCCGCACATAAGCCTCAAAGAGAGTGGCGTCGCCGATCAGCCCGGCGCTGGCAAGTTGTTCGGCGATACTACGGGCCGTTGAGCCGGGCACAACCTCAAAGCGAATGGGGCGTTCGTCCACACTGTGGGGCTGCTGCAGGGCTTCCTCATTGCTGTCCAGATAGCTTTGCAGCATACCCTCTCGGGTGCAGGCAGAAGCGGCCAGCAAGACCGCAATCAGGAGGAAGCATCTGATGGCAGTTGGCCCAGGCGGCCAACGACGAAGCAATTGCATCAGCTAGGCGCTGCTCCACAGGGCAAAGCCCAGCATCCGGGCCGTGTTAATTCTGCGTACAGTCTCCTTCTTGAACAGAGGATCGTTTTTGTAGAGCATTTCCAGCCCGGCCCGAAGCTGCACCCGGGGCCGGTAGTCGAGCAGAAATTCGGCTTTGGCAATATCTGCTACCAGACGGGCCGTGCCGCCGCTCTTTTCCCGGTTGTGCAACAGGCGCGGGTGTTTGCCCACCACCGACCCAATCATCTCTGCGGCCTGGTTGATGGAAGTTTCGCTGCCACTGCCGATGTTGATGATCTGCTTGTCCACATCCAGAGCCACGCCAGCCGCGGCCAGGGCGTGGACGACATCGTCAATATAGACAAAGTCCCGGGTCTGCTCCCCATTGCCAAAGACAATAGCAGATCCGTTTTGGGCGATCTGTTGCATCAAATAGGGAATGACCGGGCCGTGGGTGGGGGGCAGGGGCTGGCCTGGGCCATAGGCATTGAAAATGCGCAGGCTGACCGCCTCGAAGCCGACCAGAGAACCCATTGTGAAAAGGTATTGCTCCGCGGCCACTTTTGTCACCGCATAGGGGGCCGACGGCGCGGGGGGCGCGCTTTCGTGTACGGGCTGGGACGGTTGATCGCCGTAGACAGTGGCGCTGCTGGCCAATACCACCCGGCCCACCCCCACATCCCGGCACGCTTCCAGCAGGGCCACAGTCCCGCCCACGTTTACATTGTTGTAGTCCCGCGGATAGAGAACCGAGGCCGGGACGCTGACCAGCGCGGCCAAGTGATAGACGACATCGACCCCTTGTAACAGGGACCAGAGCGTTGGAATATCTCCCACATCGCCCCGCTTGGTAAAAATTTCCGGATGCAATCGGTCCGGATCACCGCTGGTCATATTGTCCAGAACCCGCACATAATGGCCCTGGGAATAGAGATAATTTGCCAAATGACTGCCAATAAAACCGGCCCCACCTGTAATTAGTACGCGCATATGTTCCTGTCTCCTACGGCTCTATCAAACGGTAAGCCGCCTGTGTGTGTTATAGCCAGTATATCATTCCGCTTGACAGGCGCAAAGTGATTGCACCAGTTTCCATCAGCTTTAGGGAGATTTTTGCGTCTGTCTCCTCCTCGCAAGCCCAGCCTCAGCCGCTGCTGTGCGTTCTCTTTTCTCGCCATCTCTTCTCTCTCTCCTCTCCCTCTCACCAGTCTAGAAGGGAACAGGCCCTGGCGCGTGAAATGGATCACAGATTTCTGCGATCTACTTCACACCCGCCCTTTCCAGCCCTGCCACCTGTCAGGAGGAGTGTTGATTGTGTGTTCCGGCGGCTCCTTTGCTATACTGGGCTTTCAAATGCCCTGCACATTGGCGGGTACACCACAAGATTTTGGTCTCATCCGTCAGCCGTTGCCGCCCATTTTCTTTCGTGAGAATTTCTGTGCGCGTTCTGATCACTGGTATTGCCGGATTCGCTGGTTCTGCTTTGGCCCCGCTGTTGCTGGCGAAGCCCGATGCCGAGGTTCACGGCGTCATCCACCGCCACGACTGGCGGATTCGGGCCATCAGCGGGCAACTGCATCTGCACCGGGGCGATCTGCGCAACCCATCCTGGGTGGATGAGTTGATGCAGCAGGTGCAGCCAGACTATCTTTTGCATCTGGCCGCCTGGAGCGATGTGGGGGGCAGTTGGTCCCAGCCCTGGGTCGCCTACGAGCTGAACATCCACTGCCAGCTCAATTTGCTGGAAGCAGTGCGCCGCTATACGCCGGCGTGTCGGGTGTTGGTGGTCGGTTCCAACGAAGTCTATGGGCGGGTGCGGCCAGAAGAATTGCCTGTCAACGAAGATACGCCCTTTCGCCCCAACTCACCCTATGGGGTGAGTAAAATTGCCCAGGATATGATGGGCTATCAATACTTCTGCAACTATAGCCTGCCGATTGTGCGGGTGCGTAGCTTCAATCATCTTGGCCCTGGACAATCGGACGATTTTGTTGCCAGTGCTTTTGCCCGCCAGATCGCAGAGATCGAAGCCGGGCAGCGGGAGCCTGTGCTGCGGGTGGGCAATCTGGAATCTGTGCGGGACTTTACAGATGTGCGCGATGTGGTGGCTGCCTATTGGCTGGCCATCCAGCGGGGGGAACCCGGTGCGGTCTACAATGTGGGCAGCGGCCGTGGCTATTCGATCCAGACTGTTTTGGACACACTGCTGGCGATGAGCGATGCACCGATTCGCATAGAACAGGACCCAACCCGTCTACGCCCCAGCGACGTGCCCGTTATGATCTGTGATAATCGCCGTCTGGTCGAAGTCACCGGCTGGCAGCCGAATATTGAACTGCGCCACACCCTGCAGGATGTGTTGAACGGCTGGCGACAGGACATCCGCGGGAACCGGCCCCCAGTGGCAGGCGTTTCGGACTAAAAATTATTTACGCAGATTACTGATGGAGACAATTTTATGCCAACCGCACTCGTCACCGGCATCACCGGCCAGGACGGCAGCTATCTGGCCGAACTGTTGCTTGAACAGGGCTACAAAGTCATCGGAATGGTGCGTCGCACCAGCACCATCAATTTCGACCGCATCCGTCACATTCAGGAGCAGGTCGAGATCGTCCAGGGCGACCTGCTCGATCAGATGAGTCTGATCAGCATTCTGCAGGAGTACCGGCCCAGCGAAGTCTATAACCTGGCCGCGCAGAGCTTTGTGCCCACCAGTTTTACCCAACCCGTGCTGACCGGCGAATTTACCGCACTGGGCGTCACCCGCGTGCTGGATGCCATCCGCATTGTAGACCCCGCCATCCGCTTCTATCAGGCCAGCAGCAGCGAAATGTTCGGGAAAGTGCAGGAGGTTCCCCAGCGGGAATCCACGCCTTTCTATCCCCGCAGCCCCTATGGCGTGGCCAAACTGTACGGCCACTGGATCACCGTCAACTACCGGGAAAGCTATGACATATACGCCTGCTCCGGCATCCTTTTCAACCACGAAAGCCCCCGGCGCGGGCTGGAATTTGTCACCCACAAAATCACCAACGCGGTGGCCCGTATCAAATTGGGGCTGGAGAGCGAACTGCGGCTGGGCAATTTGGAAGCCCGGCGGGACTGGGGCTATGCGCCGGACTATGTGCGGGCCATGTGGTTGATGCTGCAACAGGACGCGCCAGACGATTATGTCGTGGCTACCGGCGAAACCCACAGCGTGCAGGAATTTGTGGAAGAAGCCTTTGGCTACGTGGATATGGACTGGCGGGAATTTGTCGTGCAAGACCCCAAATTCTATCGCCCCGCCGAAGTGGATTTGTTGGTGGGGGACCCGTCCAAAGCCGGCAAACACCTGGGCTGGGAGCCGAGTGTCAGCTTTCGGGAACTGGTGCGTCTGATGGTGCAGGCCGATCTGGAAGCCTGGGAGCGGCGTCTTAAACAGGCCGCTGCCCTGACCGCATAGCTGGCTGTATAGCGCGGGAACATCCGGGTCAAGAACATCCGACTTCTGTTATTTGTCTTTTCATCTGTAGGGGATTTATGGCTGAGATATTGCGCATTTTCGTCAGCGCCACCAATGATTTGGAAGCCGAGCGGGCTGTCATCGGCCAGGTTCTGGCCGAGCTGCCTGTGCAGATCCGCGCGGAGATTCGCCGCAGCCCCATCACAGGTATCAGCTACGACAATCTTTTCGAGCTGGTTGCCAATGTGGATCGCTTCTACTTTTTGATGGGACGGGACATCACCGCACCGGCTGGCGCGGAGTGGCAGTTGGCCATGCAATTGGAGCGTTCAATTCTCCCCCTGCGTCTGGCTGGCTCCCGCACCAGCGCGGGCCAGGAATTTTTACACTATTGGCCCCTGCGCTGGAAGATATTTCATCACCGCAATCAATTGGCCCGGATGATCGGCCTGGACTTGGTCGAGATTCTTCTCCATCCCACCAATCGATACGGGCTTTCCGTCACCGAAGTGGCCGCGCTGCACGTCCACAAAAAGAAGCTCGCGGAAGGGCAGGTGGCGGATATGGAAGAAGCGGACAGTGCAGAAGGGGGTGGCGCAGAAGGGGGCGGCGTTCTGCTCGATGCCACCCAGCGGGACAGAATTGACACCGAAACACTCTCCGTTTAGCGAAGGCAGAAGAATGGGACTCAAAGAGAAAATTTATTCGTTCGCCGCAGGTCTATTCTTCGAGCGGCCGGCCAGGGGCAAGAGCTTTACAGAATTGGCCCAACAACTGGGGACGGCTGGAGAAAAAGTGCTGGCCCGGCTGGAGGGCAAATCCAACAGCGAACGCAACCACCAGGTCCTCACCCACATTATCGGCATCGAACGCTGGGGACAGAGCCGGTTGCGGGTGCTCCTGGGCGATCCCCTGCGCCAGGAAGAATATCTGGTCTATCGCCCGGCCAGAGACGTGCCCTGGAACGAATTGGTTGAAAACTTCCGCACCACCCGGGCCGAGACCGTCTCCCTGGCCCAGGCGCTGAAGAATGCCTCGGTTGCGCCAGAGCAGAGCGTACCCCATAACCAATTTGGCCCCATTTCTGCCCGCGCCTGGCTGGGCTATCTGCAAGCCCACGCCAGCCGGGAAATTATGCAGGTCCGCTAGTGTCTGCGCAATTGTCTCCTGGCAAAGATACTGGGCTGGCCGGGTTTTGGGTGGTGTTGATCGCAACGGCCTTTGCCTGGGCACCCGCCACCTTTCCCGGCTACTGGCAGGCACTGGACGGTTTTGCCCCTCTCTTCAATGCCCCGTACGCCGCGCCCATGGCCGACATTGCCCTCCAGCCCGATCTGTGGCGGGGCAGCGGTAGTGCCACTTTCTTGCTCACCCGCCCGCTGATTCTGCTCGGTGTCGCGCCGGCTGTGGCCGTGCGTTCAGTCTTTATCTTCGTCTTTGTGCTGGGCAGCCTGGGCATCTACTTTTGGCTGCGCCCCCGCCTGGGCGATCGAGCGGCTGGGCTGGCCGGGCTGGTCTACGCGCTGCTGCCACCCTTGCTGGCAACGGTCTACATCCGCGGCTCCCTGTCCGACGCACTGGTGTTGGGCTTGTGGCCGCTGACTCTGGCAGGGCTGGCTGTCTACGTCCAATCCCGCAACCCCGCGGCCATCGGTGTAGCCGTCATTTCCCTGCTTTGGATTTGGCGCACACAGGCGGGTCTGGCCGTTTTTGTCACGCTGCTGGCCCTGGCCTATGCCCTGTGGGTGGAGCGGGATCGGCTGGCCTCGCTCACAATCGGTGTCACCGGATTGGCCGGGTTGCTCAGCCTGCTGCCCTTGCGTGGCATCCAGGCGAATCCTCCGGTCGATTTCTACGCCCATTTTGTCTACTTTTTCCAATACTTCTCTGGTGGCTGGCAGACCGCGCCCAGCATCCCCGGCTGGCAGGACGGCTATCCCTTTCAATTGGGCTTTGCCGGCCTCGCCTTTGCCTTTGTGGCTCTCTGGCTGCTCTGGCTGCGATACCGGGAGAACGTGGACCTGCCCTTGCCTCTGGTGAGGCGTTCTCTGCTCTTCTCGCTGGCCGCGGTCAGTTTGCTGGTGCTGCTCACCCTCGGCCCGTCGGCTTTTCTCTGGAAACTGACCGGCGCAGAACGTCTGCTCACCTGGCCCTGGCAGGTGCTGCTGCCGGGGCTGCCCTTTGTGGCTTTGCTGGCGGGCAGCCTGCCCGCGCTCAACAGTCAACTGGCCTGTCGGGGCTATTGGGCAGCGCTGTTGGCTTTGGCACTGATGAGTAGCTATCCCTACCTGACGGCTGCTTTCACCGAATACGTGCCGCCCGTCGCGCCTGTGGCCGTCTATGGGACACGGGGCGAGATTGTCCTGTTGGAAGCAACGGTAGACGAGTCCAACGCAGGCAGCAATGACGCCACACTGAAAGCGGTCTGGCAGCCTGTCCAACAGCCCATTGACTTCAATTACAATCTTTTCTTCCAGGCCCTGCGCCTGGCAGCCAACGGCACCGACTACGAAGTCGTCGCCCAGATGGACCAGCAACCCCTGAGTCAGCGCCCTGCCACCAGTTGGCAGCCCGGCGAAGTCTTGACCGCCACCTACACGCTCTCTCTGCCTGTGGATCCCGCCCGCATCAACCTGCGCTACTATTTCGGCTACTACAACTGGCAGGACGGCACGCGCCTGCCTGTCAACGGCGGACCCGATGACAAAGTAGTGTTGTTTGGTGAGTGAAGAGATGATGAACCACCGAACGCCCACCCCCCCATCTCCCCTCCGCGACAGGCCACTTCTGCGCGACGGCTTTCTGTGGCTCGCCCTCGCCTTGACGATCTTTGCGGTTGCCCCGTTTCTGAAGCCCGGCTACTTCTGGGGGGCCAACGACGCCCGCCATCACGTCTACTTTCTCTTTGAGTTCGATCGGCTCTGGCAGGATGGGGTCTGGTGGCCCCGCTGGAGTCCCGACTTCGCTTTTGGCTACGGCTATCCGTTTTTCAATATCTACGGCCCCTTCAGCCACTTTTTGGCTGAGCTTCTCCACTATTTCGCCAAATTCAATTTTGTACAATCGGTGGAGATCGTCTTTGGGCTGAGTATTGTAGCCAGCGCGGGCGCGATGTATGGCTACGTGCGCGCGCTGGCGGGACGTTCCGCGGGTCTGCTGGCCGCGGTCGTCTACACCTATGCGCCCTACCATCTGATGGTTCTGTATATGCGGGCCAACCTGGCCGAGAGTATGGCCTTTGTCTGGCTGCCCCTCTGCCTGTGGAGCTTCCGTGCCTGTGTACACCGCCCTGCCCGGTGGACAGTTATCGCGGCCGCGCTGGCCTATGCCGGGCTGATTCTGACCAGCAATCTGGTCTGGGTGCTATTCACGCCCGTGCTGATGCTCTATATTCTGGTGCTGCTTTTCTGGCAAGAGAGGGACGCGCCGCGCCTGTCCATTGCACGGCTGCTCCGGCGGGCGCTGGCCCCTTTGGCCGGGGCCGGGACCGGTCTGGGGTTGAGCGCGATCTTCTGGCTGCCCATGCTCCTGGAACGCGGGTATGTGCGGGTGGACCAGTGGTTTGATGGCCGCTATAACTTCCGGGATGACTTCGTCTATTTCTTCCAGTTTTTCAGCCCTCGCTGGGATTTCGGTGTCAGTCTGCCAGGGCCGAACGACACGCTCGGTTTCCAAATCGGGCCGGTGCTCCTGCTCTTTGCCCTTCTCGGCGCGCTCTTCGCGTGGCGACGCCATTCCCTGCGCGCCGAGATCGTAGTCTTCGCTGTCACAGGATTGGGCGCGGCCGCGCTGGGCTGGACTCTCCTCGCGCCGCTGTGGGACTGGCCGCTGGTGGGGGCGGTTCTCCAATCGGCCCAGTTCCCCTGGCGCTGGCTGCCTTTGACGGTTGTGGGTTTTTCTGTGCTGGCCGGTTTGCTGTTCGTGGCGGAGTGGGGAACCAATGGCACTGATAGGGTAGGCGGGGAAGCCGCCGCGCTCTCGCTGCCTCTCTTTGCGGTTGTGTCTGTGGCAATCCTTGCCAGCTATCCCCTTTTGCAAGTCCAGACTGTGCCCCCTGCCGAAGGACCGGTGGGATTGGCCGCGCTCATGCGTTTTGAACGGGATGCGGACGAAATGACCGGCAGCACGGCCTGGGTGAAGGAGATTCCCACCTGGAGTCCTATGGCCGAGTATTATATCAATCTGGACGAGGCGGGCCAGCCTGTGACGCCGGTTACATCCAAAGTGGACTACGAGGCGCTGGACTACAGTGTGCTGGCCGTCGGCTCGGTGGCCCACAATTCAGTGATGGAGGAGATTTACTTCTGCACAGACCCCGGCGACCGACCGGGCCAATGCAACCCGCGGGACGATCAGCGGGTGGTATTCAACCACTTCTACTATCCCGGCTGGCGGGCCTGGCTGCTGGACGGTGAACACGGCCAGCCCGTGCGGGAACTGCCTGTCATCCCCGAAAGCGAAGGGGTGCTGGGCCGTATGACAGTGCCCATACCGCCCACCGGCGAAGGCTTTATTCTGCTCCGTTATGGCGATACGCCGCCGCGCACCATCGGCCAGTGGATTTCTCTGGCAACGCTGCTCCTGCTGCTGGGCGGGGCAGTCACTACGGCGCGCAGGAAATGAAAATGTAAGTGCTTGTGCATTGCATATTGTGTTCTGCTCTGGTAGGATTTTCTTAACCACACATACGGCCCCCATCCCCAGACACCCTCTCCTGGGAGGCGCATGAATGGAAACGCACACACTTACCGGCGCAGGTTGCTATCTTCCGGCAGTAGACCCGATGGAGATGCGCATTCTGGCCGCCAAGTACGGTGAACCGGTTCACCGTAGAATGACTATAGAGACTGACGACTATCTGGCCGCGCACCGGTGGCGAGCCGTGCCCGATAGGCGCGGCGAAGTCATATTTATCATCCGCCAACCCAATGGCGAGATTCTTCTCCACAGCAAACATCGATACGAAGAGCCTATCTACCGCTTGCCCACGGGCGGCATCGAGCCAAGCGAAGCGGTGGAAGACGCGCTCCTGCGCGAAGTGGAGGAGGAGACCGGCCAGTCGGTAATCGTGCGCCGCTTTCTTGCCATTCTGAACTGCCATTTCCACCGCAACGGTTCCAGCGTCCCTTTCACCAGCTACCTCTTCTATCTGGAAAGCCGCACCCAATTGTTGGACCCTGACGATAACGACGAAGTGGCCGAGTTTTGCACAGTGCCTGTGCAGCGAATTGGCCAGGTGGCGGCTAAGCTGCGCTCACTCAATGGCAAACGCCAGGGCTGGGGCTACTGGCGCTCCCTGGCCCACGATCTGGTCCACGACCTGCTCGGACAGAATTCCCAATTCAACTGAGAATCCACAATTCTGTGGGGCTTACACTCCCGCGGAGTTTACGCGCCGTCGATTCCCCAAAGGGAGCGATCGGCGAAGCGGTAGGGCAGCTGATCGAAATGGGGCACCAGCGCGCCGGGCGCGGCGATGTAAAGAACGGCCTTGGCGATGGGTCCGTAGCCGGCGTGGAAGTGCTGCATGGACTTGACGACAATCAGCCGCTTGTTCAGCGCGTCGATGCCTACCTGTGTCAGGGCGTCCGGGTTGAAGGATTGGGTGCGCTGGCTGTTGACCTGCACCTCCACGCCGTTGCCCAAATCCAGAGCCACCGCGTCGCCCAAACGGGATTTAGCCGTCTTGGGCGGTTTGCCCACTGTCTGTACCGCGTCAACAGCGACGCCGCCGACAGTAGCGGTCACGTCCAGCGGGTCGCCGGACTGAGGCCCCATTTTTCCGCCCAGCCGCAGGGCGATGCGTGCGCCCGTCCCCGCGTTGATGGCCAGTTGGGTGACAATCGGGTCCCAGAAGTTGGCAAAGGCGATGTCGCCGATGCCCCGTTCCAGCACCCGGCGCAGGACAAATGTGGAATCGTTGGGCGCGCCGCCGCCCGCGTTGTCCGACACATCGGCCAGGACAACCGGCCCGCTGCCCGGCCCGTCCGCCAGCTCCAGCGCCCTGTCCAGGGCTTCGTCGATGGTGAGATAGGGCGGCTGGGCTTCGGCTGCGATGGCTTCCAGCCGGTGGTGGAGTTCCGCGGCCAGGCGCGCGCCTTCGTGGGCGCGGTCATCGGTGACAATCAGAATCCGCGCGCCCATATCCGCCACATCACCCCAGGGAAAGCCGTGGCCCAGAGAGACGGAAAGAATGCCGTGGCTGCCCTCTAACTCCTGCATATCGTCCACAAAGGAGCGCATAGGCTCGCGGGTGGTGTGAAAGACACCGATCATTCCGCAGTCGTGCAGAGTCATCAGCGGCTTGACTTTGCCCGCCAACTGATCGGCGATGATTGTGAAGACCTCCTCGGCCCGCTCGGCAAAGTCTGTGTGGGGGTATTCTTTGAATGTGATCAGCACATCCGCATGGGTCAGCATCCGCTGGGTGATGTGGCAGTGCAGGTCCAGTTCCACGCCGATGGGCACATCCGGCCCGACCACGGCGCGGATGGCGCTGATGAGATCGCCCTCGCCGTCGGCGCAGTCCACCCCCTCCTGCTCCTCCGCGGGCAGGTCCCAGCCCTCGATGACCATCGCGCCGTGCAGGCTGAGCAGCACCGCGTCCACCGGCATGGCTGCCTGCAAATCTTCCAGAATTTCGCCGCGCAGGCGCAGGTAGTCCTTGCGCAGGGTGACGCCGCTGGGCATGGCAAAGGCGCAGACGCTCTCGGCCACCTCCCAGCCTTTGGCTTCGGCCATGCGCCGCCAGGTGATCAGTGGCACAGCGAAGATAAATGGGTCATCGCCGTGCTGGCCGTGACGGGTGTAGTAGGTCTCCTCAAAGTCCCGGTAGCTGGTGACAAAGGGGGAGAATGTATTGGTCTCTGTGCCCAGACAGGCGGTGAAAATTTTGGTCATTGGGGGTTCCAATTGTGATGGCTGGGGGATGGATTGGTACGGGCGAACTTAATGCAGCGTCAACAAAGTTTTTTTTGGCGTAGAAGTTCGACTTTTCAAAAAAGTCGAACTTCTGTAGTCGAATAACTTTGTTTACAGTGTACTTAAGCTGTGGCGTATTCGACTTCAACAGCAAGACGCAGGCCAAGTGAACGCAGCAATGTGTTCAGGCTGGACAGTTGGGGATTCCCCTGGGCAGAAAGCATTCTGTACAGGTTCTCCCGGTTCAGCGCTGATTCGCGAGCGACCTCCGACATTCCGATTGCCTCCGTCACGTGGCGTAGCGCGAGCAGAAAGACTTCCTGGCTGCCGTCTTCAAGTGCAGTATTCAGGTAAGCCGCCGCCTCCAGAGGGTCCTTCAGACTCTCTATTAGTCCATCCTCATAGGGCACAGATGGTGGAAAGCTCATTGATTTCTCCTCTTATAGTCGTCCCAAAACAGATGTGCATCTTCGATATCCCGGCGTTGAGTCCGCTTATCGCCTCCGCACAACAGAATTA
>JAHBVF010000046.1 GCA_019637685.1 Caldilineaceae bacterium
TCCTGGCGCAGGCGGTCCAACTCCTGGCGCACTGTATGCAGGCGGCGCACCTGCTCGGCCACCTGTTTGCGCTGCTCGGTCAGCCCGGCATAGCGATCGATAAGGGCAATGTGGGTGCGGGGGCGCAGAAGGTTCAGGTGTTCGCCCTGGCCGTGGATATCCACCAACTGGCCGGCCACGTCGCTGAGAATCTGCAACGAGACAGCCCGCCCATTGACCCGGGCAATGTTGCGCCCACCCAGCCGCACTTCCCGGCCCAGAATGAGGGTATTGGGCGCGTCGGGATCGTCCAGCCCTTCGGTTTCCAGCAGGCTGCGGATTTCGGCCAGATGTTCGTCGGCCTGGCCGCGCTGGGGGGAAAGGCTGAAGATGGCGTCGATCTCCGCCCGGTCTGTGCCCGCGCGGATCATCTCGGCCGTGGCCCGATCCCCCAGGAGCAGGCCCAGCGCGTCGATAATAATCGACTTGCCCGCGCCCGTTTCACCGGTCAGCACATTCAGCCCGGCGTGAAAGGGCAGGCGCAGTTCATCAATAATGGCAAAATTGCGAATGTGCAGTTCCAGCAGGGCAGTCATGGCGGCGGCTCATCCTCTGGCATCGGGGCAATTGACAACAGCACAACAGGCAGAGATCATTCTAGCACAAATGGTCGGCACACTGAAAGGGGTGGCGGAGTTTTTTTCTGTGCTTTGGAGATTTGCAGCCCCTTGCGCCCGTGTTATAATGGGGCCATTCGACCACTCGTAACAGACGACCCCCCATCTGGCCGGGCCGCCAGGCGACGAAGTTTTTCTATATAAGGAGTATCTGCAATGCCTTCTCTTGGACCTACAGAACTGATTTTGATTTTGGTGATTGTCGTAATCTTCTTCGGCGTGGGCCGTCTGCCAGAGGTCTTTGGTGGGCTGGGCAAAGGCATCCGTGAATTCCGCCGGGCTGCCAAAGACGTTGAGGATGAGAACGAAGAGGATGACGAGCCGAAGGTTGCTCCGAAAAAGAGCAAGCCCGTCCAGGCAGAAGTAGAAGAGACCGAAGACGCCGCATAGGTGTACCTGGGAACTCCTTTTGATGCCGTAGCTCCACCCGGTTGACCATACGCTTGGGCAACCGGGTTTTGTCTTTCCCGCTCCAACTATCCCCTCGGCAAGGCTGAACGCGTGCGAACCCTGCGCTTTCTTGTTCTGATCGCGGCCATTTTTGCTGTCTACGCCGCGCAATACCTCTTTAACCAGAGCACGCTGGATTTTCTACGCGTCCAGTGGGTGAGCGATAACCTGCCATTTCTCTGGAATCTGCCCCAATGGGCACCTCTGGACAGGCAAAGCCTGGGCCTCTATTTAGCTGGCATTGGCGCGCTTCTCTTTGGGCTGGTGGTCTATGCCTGGCCCGGTTCGCGGGCAGAGGCCACACCATCCGCCAGCGGCAGAGGCTCGCGTTTGGCCGCGCCGGGCTGGATTCTGGTGGCCATTGGGCTTGTGGGGGGCGCAGTCCTTCTCGCTTTTTTTCAGCAGAACACCCTTCAAAACAATAGGGAACCGGCCTGGACCCACTATCTCTGGGTAGCAGCTATCGGCCTCTTTGCCCTGGGCAGTTGGCTGCTGGACAACCGCGCCGCGCCCGCGGAGGGTCAGCCAAACCCAGAGCAAAGTTGGCGGGTATTTCTGGTGATTCTGGTGATAGGCGGCCTGCTTCTGGGCTGGCAATTGGATTCTGCGCCTTTGCGGATCGACGGCGATGAAGCAAGCCACGGCTTGCAAGCCCTGTCTATTCTGTCTGGGCAGGAGACGGGTATCTTTGGGCCGGGGTGGGCCAACATTCCTCTGCTGGCCTACTATCCCGCGGCATTGGGGATGACTTTCAGCGGGGATTGGCTGTTGGGCAACCGGCTGGCTGGTCTTTATGCCGGCCTGCTGACGCTATTGGGCGTCTGGCTGTTGGGATGCGAGCTTTTCCGCTGCGCGCCCGAACAGACAACCGGTCTGGACGACGGGCGGGTTCCCGCGTTGCTGGCCGCGGCTTTTGTCGGCATTGGCTACACATTTGTCCATTTTGGACGCCAACCCCAATACTTGGAGCCTGTGGCCTGGGGTGTGCTCGGGCTGTGGGCGTTGCACCGAGGCGTGCGCACCGGCTCCCGGCCTTCCCTGGCCCTGGCCGGGCTGCTGCTGGGGCTGACCGGCGCGCTCTATTACAGCGGACGCATCTTTGGGCTGATTGCCCTGCTCTGGTGGTTTTATCTGCTGCTGGCCAGGCGGCGCTGGCTCTCCTCTGTTGGCTGGCAGGGCTTTGGCCTGTGGGCAGGGGGCGTCTTTCTCTTTCTGGCCCCCTTTGCCGGTATCTGGCTGCAAAACCCTTCGGCCTTCTATCTGCGCCTCCAGGAAGTCTCTATTTTCAACCCGGCCGGGCTGGCCCACATACAGTCGGTCTTTGGGGTTGACGGCATTGGGCCTGTCCTGCTGGAGAATGCCCGGCGCACGGCCCTGACCTTCTGGATTTTCGGGGACAAAAGCACCCAATTTGGGTGGCAGACGCCAATGCTGGACAGCCTGACAGCCCCGCTCCTTCTCCTGGGAATCGGCTATCTCCTTCTGAGTCTGGACCGGATGCAAAGCTGGATGCTGCTCACCTGGCTGGCCGGAGTCGTGATTCTGGGGGGCGTACTGGTTATCAACTCCCCCTACTGGCCCCGGCTGTTGCCCGCCCTGCCCGCGGCAGCGCTGATCTGCGCATTGGCCGTGGACAGAATGCGGGTCACATTGACGAAGAGTGTCAGCCCCTGGCTGGGGCAGTTCAGCCTGCTTGTGGTGATGGGACTGCTTGTATTGGCGGGCAGCCAGAACTGGGTGGCGTGGTACGCGGACAAGACCGTCTATGGCGACGCGGAGAGCTTTGCCGGGCGGGCCATTCGCAGCCTGCCCCCGGAGCGCACCGCGGTTCTCATTGACACAGACAGCGAACTGCGCGCCGAATGGGGCGAGCGCACAGTGGAATTTCTGGCGGGCGGCCCCTACGCGGGGAAACGGGCCACCATCCACCCCGAGGATTGGCCCGCCAATCTGCCGCCCCAATCCTCCGTCATTCTCCAACCGGATGACCAGCCTTTGGCTGCTGAGCTACAGGCCCGCTATCCCGGCGGCGTCTTCCTGCTCCAACGCAACCGAGCGGGCAATCCGGTCGTCTTCGTATACCAGCTGCCCTAGCCCAGACCGCTTCCCATATGCCTGCCCCGATTCCTACGCAGTCACCGGATTGCTGTTGGCCGTCTCTGGCTCTGTCTTTTGCTCAGCCACCCGTTGCAGGGCAATCCGCCCAAACATGGACAGCGCCTGATCGTCGTTGAGCGGGTGAAAGATGCCGGGACGCACATCCCGGAAGTACCGTTCCAGGGGCAGAGAGCGGTTCATCCCAGAGCCGCCCACCACCCGCAAGCACTGATCCACCGCATCAATGGCATTATTTGTAGCCGTTACTTTTGTCGCCACCACATACGGCGAAAGCGCGGCCCGGCTGTCGGGCTGCTCACTCCAGTCCCGCGCCACACTATAGACCAGCGCCCTGGCCTGGGTCAGCAACAGATCAGCCTGGCCGAGGCGATGTTGGATGTTGTCCAAGCTGGCAATGGGCTTTCCCAGCGCGGTGGGCACGCGCTCATTGGCATAGGCCGCGGCAAAGTCCAGCGCGGCCTGGGCCACGCCCAAATAGACGCCGCTGACTGTCAGCGCAAACCAGGCGTTGTAGGTGGCACGGGCCGGGTCACCCTTCTCTGGGCCACCCCGGCCCAGCATCTGATCTCCGCCCACCCGGGCATTGACAATTTCGATGTCGTGGCTGCCCGTGGAGCGCATCCCCAGGCTGTCCCACGTCTCAATAATGCGGATGTGTTCGCCCTTGGGAATGACAAAGCGGGCCACGTGGCCGCTACCGTCCTGCAATGCCGCGGGCACAATAAAATAGTCCAGCTCCGGGCTGAGGCTGGCGAAGCTTTTGCGCCCGTTGATCACCCAGGCATCCGGCTCGTCGCTGGCACCGTTTGTGTAAATCGGCTCGGCAGTGGTGTCGGGCAGACCGCCCCGGCTGGGGCTGCCCAGGCGCGGTTCCGTGGCCACGGAGTTGATCAGCGCGCCCTTTTCCACCGCGTCCCGGCAGACCTGGGCGAAGAGGGCTTCCGGCCAGCCCCGGCTTTCGGCCACCGCGCCCAGCACCTGCACGTGCATCACAAAACTGAGGGCTGTGCTGCCGTCGCCCGCGGCCAGGGCTTCCATTGTCAGCACAGATTCCAGCAGATCCGCGCCCCAGCCGCCGAATTCCGCCGGGATGATCAGCGAAGGCAGCCCCGCGGCCCGGATATCGGCGAAATTTTCGTGGGGAAAGGAGCCGTCTCGGTCGTGCTGGGCAGCCCTGGCCTGGAAAGTGGGGGCCAATTCTTTGGCGATCTGGACAAAGCGTTTCTGGCGGTCAGTTCGGGGGTAAAGCATTGCATACTCCTGGAAATTGCGAATGGCGAGTGGCGAGTTGCGTACGTCCGCTTGCCGGTTGGACGACGGACGAGCAGAACTCAAATCCCTTCCATTTTAGCATAGCCTTCAGCCGGTTTAGAAGTAAGCACCACGCCTCGTTCCCATCGATCCGCGTGGGATCATCCGTGGGCCGCTCCGCGGCAGATGTGTCATCGCCCCAAAATGTACAACACCCACCAATTCCGCTACAATACGCATATTCTGTCGTTTCTTGGCTTGGCGACAGGTTGACATCCACATCTTACTGTCATCCTGTCATCCGGTCAGGTTTTCTCCTCCGCCCAAAGGAGCCGCCGATGGCTGAACGCAAAATCCGTGTACTCGTCGCCAAACCCGGCTTGGACGGCCACGACCGGGGCGCAAAAGTAGTGGCCCGCGCCCTGCGCGACGCGGGCTTTGAAGTCATCTACACCGGCATCCGCCAGACGCCGGCGATGATTGCCGAGGCCGCGCTCCAGGAAGATGTGGATGTGGTGGGTCTTTCCATCCTCAGCGGCGCGCATATGACCCTCTGCCCCAAAGTCGTCGATCTCCTGCGCGGCCAGGGCCAAGACGACGTGACCGTCCTCGTCGGGGGCATCATCCCCGATGAAGATGTGGCTCCCTTGCAGGCCGCGGGCGTCCAGGGCGTCTTCGGGCCGGGCACGTCCACCCAGGACATTGTTGAATTCATTCGTACGGCTGTTATATGAGGAAGCGGTTGATTGGTGGGGTAGTTGATTGGTTCACTGGTTGATTGGAGTAGGCACATCCTAATCAACCAGTGAACCAATCAACTATTCAACCATTCAACAAACCCACAATGCCCAAAAACCTTCCCCCTTCCCAACTCATCCCCCGCCTGCTCGCTGGCGATCGGCTGGCCCTTTCCCGCGCTATCAGCCGGTTGGAGGAGGGCGGCGAAGATGCCCGCGCGCTGCTGGCAGGTATCTTCCCCCACACAGGCCGGGCACACCTCATCGGCATCACCGGCGCGCCGGGCACAGGCAAATCCACCCTCGTCACCGGTCTGGTGCAGGCCTATCGGGCCGCGGGGATGACAGTGGCGGTGCTGGCCGTGGACCCCACCAGTCCCTTCACTGGCGGTGCGCTGCTGGGGGACCGGGTGCGCATGTCCAAACTGAGCGGAGATTCCGGTGTCTTTGTGCGTTCGATGGCGACCCGGGGCAGTCTGGGCGGGCTGGCCGCGGCCGCTGCCGACGCGCTGCTGCTGCTGGACGCCGCGGGCTACCAGCGCATTTTGATCGAGACTGTCGGCGTGGGCCAGGCGGAGGTGGAGATTGCGGGCACAGCCCACACGACAGTCGTCGTCGAAGCGCCGGGGCTGGGCGATGAGGTCCAGGCCATCAAAGCCGGTGTGCTGGAAATTGGCGACATTTTTGTGGTCAACAAAGCCGACCGGCCCGGTGTAGCGCGTACGGTCGGCGCACTGGAACTGATGCTGCACATGGCCGAGGGCACGCCGCGCCAGCTCTTTCATCACGGCCAGTTGCTGGAAGTGGCCGCACCTGCTGTGGAAAACGAGAACGACGGCTGGCCGGTGCAGGTTTTCAAGACTGTCGCTGTCTCCGGTGGGGGCATCCCCGAAGTGATGGCGGAAATCGAGCGGCATCGGATGTGGCTGGCAGAGAACGGGCGGCTGGCCGCGCGGGAGCGGCTGCGTATGGCCCGTTCCATTGAGCAGATCGTCCAGGCCGAGCTTCTGCGCCGCCTGCGCACGGCCCTCCCCGCCGACAGCCTGGCCGGACTGGTGGAAGAGGTCGCTGCCCGCACCCTCGACCCCTACGCCGCGGCCGAGCGGATGCTGGCCCAGATGGGTTAACAAAAAGACAAGAGGAACACAGATTACGCTGAGGACGCAGATTTCGCAGATTATTTCTGTGTCAATTCTTGCCCTTCTTTTTTGACGCTTGGGAACTCAGGGATCAGCGGCAGACATTTGGAGCAGCGCCGGTTGAGCAGGCTGGGGTTGTTTCCAGCCGTGTCGAAACCAAGCGGGGTCCTTCTGAATTTTCATTGAGCCTCTTCTCCTATCTGCATCCATCTGCCCAATCCGCGCCATCCGCGTTCCATTCTTCAGGAGTGTTTTTATGGCCTACCTCATCGGTATCGACTCGTCCACCACCGCCACCAAAGCCCTGCTGATTGACGAAACCGGAGCGATTGTGGCGGTGGCTGCCAGCGAATACAACTACCGTACCCCCCACCCCCTGTGGAGCGAGCAGGACCCCGCGCTCTGGTGGGACGGCACTGTGCAGAGCATCCGCCGGGTGCTGGCCGATTCGGGCGTCGATCCCGCGGCGATTGCCGGGGTGGGTCTGACCGGCCAGATGCACGGGCTGGTGCTGCTGGACGCCGCGGGGGAAGTGCTGCGTCCGTCGATTCTGTGGAACGACCAGCGCACGGCCAGCCAGTGCGACGAAATCCGCGCCCGCATTGGCAAGCGGGAACTGGTGCGCATCACCGGCAACGACGCGCTGACCGGCTTTACCGCGCCCAAAATTCTGTGGGTTGCGGAGAACGAGCCGGACATCTACGCCCGCATCCATCAGATTCTTCTGCCCAAAGATTACGTGCGCTACAAACTGACCGGCGATTTCGCCACAGACCGGGCCGGCGCGGGGGGCACGCTGTTGGTGGAACTGGCGACCCGCGACTGGTCCCCGGCAGTGGTGGAAGCACTGGGCATTCGTCCCGAATGGTTGCCCCCCACAAATGAGGGCACGCAGATCACCGGCGTCATCTCCCCAGCCGCGGCGGAAGCGACGGGATTGAAAGCAGGCACGCCGGTTGTGGGCGGCGGCGGCGATCAGGCCGCGGGGGCCACGGGTGTGGGCGCGGTGGAGGAAGGAATTGTCGCGCTCTCCCTGGGCACGTCGGGCGTCGTCTTTGCCAGCGCGGACAGCCCCATCTACGAGCCGGAGGGACGTCTCCACGCCTTCCCCCACGCCCTGCCCGGCAGGTGGCACCTGATGGGGGTGATGCTCTCGGCCGCGGGCAGCCTGCGCTGGTATCGGGACACCCTCGCGCCCGGCGTGGCCTATGACGACCTGCTGGCCCCGGCCGCGGCCATCCCGCCGGGCAGCGACGGCCTGCTCTTTCTGCCCTATCTGACCGGCGAGCGCACCCCCCACCCGGACCCATTGGCCCGGGGCGCGTTCGTCGGCCTGACTGTGCGCCACAGCCAGCCCCACCTGACCCGTGCCGTGCTGGAAGGGGTGGCCTTTGGCCTGGCTGACAGCTTTGAGTTGATGAAAGCGGCGGGTCTCCCGGCCATCCGCCAGGTGCGGGTGAGCGGCGGCGGCGCACGCAGCCCCCTCTGGCGACAGATTCTGGCCGACGTGCTGGGCAGCGAACTGGTGACGGTCAACACCACCGAAGGCGCGGCCTACGGCGCGGCGCTCCTGGCTGGTGTGGGCGCGGGCATCTGGCCGGACGGAGAGACCGCCTGCCGGGAGACTGTGCGGGTGACGGGATCGACAACACCGGACGCGCAGGCAGTGGCGGTCTATGAAAAAGCGTATAGGGTCTACCGGGAGTTGTATCCGGCGTTGAAGGGGAGTTTCGAGAAGATGGCGTAGTCCGTCTCTCCGATGAAGAGACGGAGTGTCACTCTCCAGATGTGCGGGAACGAAGCTCGGCATAGCGCCGTGCGCGGACTTCGGCCACTTTGTCCTCGCCTATGCTGATCAACTGACCGAGAAACTGGAGTTGGAGCCGGGAAAACTTGTCCAAGCCATAGATGTCCAGGGGTATCTCGTAGCGGCCACAGACAGCGCAGTCGAAGACCCGGACAAAGATGTCGTCGGCTTTCTGCTCATCGCGCAGATGCAGCAGGTCTGGATCGGGGTGTGTGCATTTGCGGGTGCGGGTGGCGTCTGTGGACATTTTTTGGGGTTCCTTCATCCAATCTGTGATCAGTCATTCGATTTCAGCCAGTCAGTGTTTGGGTCGCCAAAATCTGGGCCGATGGAGACCAGCCTGCTAGCACT
The DNA here is from genome assembly GCA_019637685.1 of Caldilineaceae bacterium. Lineage (GTDB taxonomy): Bacteria > Chloroflexota > Anaerolineae > Caldilineales > Caldilineaceae > JACQGT01. Next base: position 8,510 of record JAHBVF010000046.1, read on the forward strand.
TCCCAAAATGGGTTTTGGCGCACGCATCAAAGCCACCGATTGGAAGACGATGCCGCTTGTTCCAATGATGACGACTTCTTGGTCTTTTGCAGCATTGATGAAAAGTGTCGAAAATCTTCGACTGCCTGTGCTTCTGAAATTTAAATCCTCGATAGTTGTGTTTTTATGGGCAACTGAGTTTGACAAATGGGACATGCTGATAACAGAACGATATGCTACAATTCAGCCTCCAATTCAGTGCTGACCTGTCTTTTCAGCGCCATATCGAAAGCAAAGTCACTGATTCATCCGCATTGTTGCCATTCAGAGATATCGATCAAACCATTGATATCACAACTAGGGTATGCAAGCGATATGTATCTGCATGATTTCGTTTATCGTTTTGTACAGCATGGAAGGATTTGATGAATTTACACCAGATTCTTGGTCAGCCAATAGCAATTTTCAAAAATGGCCTGATTCTAAATCGAGTGAGGCCTGTTTTTGTTTCCACTTTCAGCAGAAAGACTACTGGTTTCCTTTGTCAAATCTAGTTCATTCTGAAAACACAACTATCGAGTTAAATCATTATCCTGTATGATTTAGCGAACTTCGATTCGCAAAGACAGGTCTGTTTCAACTTCTGTCAATCGGCTGTTGTAAATCTCGACAATCTCTTGCAGAACGCTGAAAAAGTCTTTGTTTTCTTCAGTGGCTAATTCGATGATATTGAATGCAACGAAATCTTCAATCGAAATGATTGCCATTTCTTTGTGGATGCCCTCATCTTGAGCGAGGATCTGTGCCCGGTTTCTCTGTTCTTCGGGAACCACAAGAATAGGGTGCAAACCGGCTTTGATGTTTTGAGCGCATCTCTGCAAGACATTCCGCGAAGGAGATGCAGTTACGTGATAGGCTAATTGTGAAATAGCAAAATCTCCGGCACGCTCCGTCTGCCTATCGCCAGCATGAGCAGGATGATTGGCGATATTGATATCTTTGAACCGTTTCGCCAATTTCGCGCCCACAAGTTGTTGTTCAACCACCCCGCCTGAACGCCCTTTAGCATTCTCGACAATGGCATTGACCCAAGTTGCTGGCGATTGGCGACGATCTATATCAAGTTTCAAATTTTGCCGCTTGAGCCATTCATCTGCAATCTTTCGTAATTCCGAAACAAGACTTTGCAGTAAACTTTCTCTATCATCTTCTGCCAAATCTGCAAGAAGGTGGCCCCACTCAAATTGATCAAAAAGCCGCTGTCCGTCCTGATGACCTTGCCGCGTTGTCACTTCTTTCAGATATCCACTCGGAATACCATACGCTTCAAGGATTTTTCCTAGCCCAGAGCGAGCACCGCTGACTTCCCCGCCTTGTGAGATGACTTCATCTCGTGAAACCGGACACGCTCGTCGCAGGTGATCCAAAACAACAATACCAATCGCAACTGTATTGCGAGCAATTTTTCCATGTCTTGTGCAAGAATCCAACCATTCGTTAAGAATTTGGTCGCTTCGCACTGCAATTCCATCCAGTAAAGTATCCCTCACGTTCGGCCTCTTTGTTCTAACAAAAAAAGTTGCGCATTCGGTAGGTTATGATTATATAGTTGTGTGTCACCGCTTACCAGTGGATTCAAAGTGTGCTGTGCAATCCAAGAAATGGCAGGCACACATACAGCGTCTCCAAATCCAGTGAGCGCCTGTACACCATTTGCAGAAATCGGAAATGTATCAGAAACACCTTGTAAACGCGCATATTCTCGTGGGGTCATTACACGCATTTTCACCGATCCATGTCCGGCTCTAATCAAAAATTGTTTGCCACTACCGCCAACTGCGGTGCGCAGACAACCGGACAGATCATCATTCCTCACCTCAGCGCGTTGCTGACCTTCACGTATCCGACGGAAGAACGTTCGATAGGAGAAGCACCTTCCCGCTATCAACTCATCAACCCGTTCTCGATGTGCCTCTTTCATCATATCGAGATGTCGTTTAATTTCTATTGCAGGCCACCACCGGTCATCGTCTTCATCCATATATTCGATTATTTCGGACAAACCAGATGATCGGAGAGGCGGGGGCATTGGAATATCGTTGTAGAACCAGCGCAGGTCTTTATTTGCTATAATACAATCCTTCAATCGCTCAGAGAGTAGTGCTTTAGGACGTGCCAGAATTAATTCCGCAGTGGTTAATTTAACTGGCAGTTTTGTCCCAACCAGAAAAACGCGCAGTCGACTTTGCGGAGTGAACCGAAGAGCGTCAAGAATAAAAACATCACAAGCGTATCCTAATTCGTTCAACGCCTGAACAGTAATCCGAAAATCCTTGCCCTTATTTGAGTACAACCAACCGGGGACGTTCTCCACTAGAAGAAGCGGTGGTGCGGACTCTCCTTGCGCCTTGAGAATCTGAATAAAACCCCAAAAAGCGCTGGAATGACTACCATTTACAAGACCGTTCATATTTCCAGCTAATGACAAATCAATGCATGGAAAGGAGCAGGTAGCTAATGTGGTTTGGGGGGCAACAGTAGGATCGATGTCGAATACATCCCCAATTGTGTAATGCTCGTCAGCATCGGGGAAGAACGTCTTATACATTTCATATTTCTTCTCAGAGATATCGTTGGCCGAAACAACTTGCCAGTTGTGGGGTTGCAAACCCATCCTGACCAAGCCAATGCCTGCAAAGTATTCGCTGACTGTACGTGGAATTGAATGCTCCATCGAGTTTATTCCTGACTGTAGAACAAATGAACTGCCGCAATTATACCTTCAATCTACACAAACGAACAACCGTGTTCCCTTTCTTCGCACTTGCCGGATATCTCCCAATCGTGTATACATTGGAGACCAAACGCGTTCCCCGCGTCTCCCAACACACGGCGCACCCGACCCACCGATCCGGCCCTGCCCCCCGCAATGGCCCGGCGTTCCTTTCGGAGAGAACCCTATGAAACGGCCCGCGATATTCGTTCTGGCTCTCAGCATTCTCCTCCTCGGCTTCTTCATCAGCAGCGGGCGCACGACCGCGCAGAGCGACGAGCGCCCGGCCTTTGTCCCCGGCCAGGTGATTGTGCGCTTCCAGCCCGGCGTCACCCGGGAACAGATTTCCGATTTCTATGCCCAGTACGGGCTGTCGGAAAAGGGCAATCTGGACCGGGACCCCACAGATACCGACGAGGAGATGCGTCTGGCCGCGTCGCCGGTGGACATCGACGAGCAGCTCATCGAACTGCTGGAAAACGACCCCCGGGTGGTCTACGCCGAACCCAACTATCTGCTCCAGATCAGCCAGAGCCAGACGCCCCCCAGCGATCCCCTCTTTGACAAACTGTGGGCGCTCAACAACACCGGGCAGACCGGCGGCACAGCCGACGCGGACACGGACGCGCTGGAAGCCTGGGAGATCAACACAGGCTCACGGGAGGTGATCGTCGCCATCATCGACACGGGCATCGACTACACCCACGAGGACCTGGCAGCGCAGATGTGGGTGAACCCCAAAGAGTGTCCCCAGGGCGCGGGCAAGTGTGAGGCCGACGGCAAGGACGACGACAACAACGGCTTTGTGGACGATTTCTACGGCATCAATACAATCGACGACAGCGGCGACCCTATGGATGACTTCGGCCACGGCAGCCACGTGGCCGGCACAATCGGCGCGGCCAACAACAAAGTCGGTGTGGTCGGCATCAACTGGAATGTGCGTTTCGTGGCATGCAAATTCCTCAGCGCCTTTGGCAGCGGGACCACCGCCAATGCGGTGCGCTGTTTCAATTATATCTATGACCTGAAGAACAAACAGAAGCAGAATATCCTCGTCACCAACAACAGTTGGGGCGGCGGCGGTTTTTCCCAGGCACTGATGGACGCGATGGGCGCGCCCGGCTCGCCCCTGCATATCTGCTCCGCGGGCAATTCCAACACCGACAGCCGCTCCTATCCCGGCGCGTACGAACTGCCCAATATCATTTCCGTGGCGGCCACGGATCACGAGGACAAATACGCCAGCTTCTCCAACTACGGCGCGGATTGGGTGGACCTGGCCGCGCCGGGCGTGAATATCCTTTCCACTGTGCCCACAGGCCGCTGCGCCATGTGCGATCCCTCCGGCTATCGCGCGGCCAACGGCACGTCCATGGCCGCGCCCCACGTGACCGGCGCGGCCGCGCTGATCTGGTCCGAATTTGGCAGCAGCCTGAGCAACGAGCAGGTCAAACAGCGCATTATCTCCGGCGTGGACAGTCTGCGCGACCGATCCAAACAGACGATTACGAATGGGCGTCTCAATATTTTGAATGTGTTGGAACGGGACAGCACGCCCCCCGCGGCGGTGGCCGATCTGACCCCCGGCGGCGTGCTGCTCACCAAAATCCTGCTCAACTGGACAGCCACAGGCGACGACGGGATGGAGGGCAAAGCCACCGCCTATGACATCCGCTACTCCCAGGCCCCCATCTCCGACGCCAATTTTGAACTGGCGAACCGGGTCCCCGATGTGCCCGAACCCCAGGCCGCGGGCTTCCAGGAATCGGTGCTGGTGGGCGGTCTGGCCCCCAACACCACCTACTACTTCGCCCTGAAAGTGGCGGACAATGTGGGCAATCTTTCCGAGCTGTCCAACGTCGTTCTGGCCCGCACCTCTTCGGGCACAATCGTCTTTGAGGACGATATGGAGAGCGGCGACGCCAACTGGACCACCGACGACAAAAAGAGCCTCTGGCATCTCTCCAACCTGCGTTTCAACAGCCCGGCCACGGCCTGGTATTACGGCCAGGACAAAGAGCGCAACTACGACACGGGCGACGCCAACAGCGGCACGCTCACTTCCAAGCCCATCGAAATTACCGGCGCGGACGAGGCGCTGCTCTCCTTCTACGAATGGAGCGCACTCCAGTTCAATGAACGCTTCGACCGCACCCGGGTGCAGGTCAGCACCGATGGCAAGAGTTGGGAGACAGTCTTCGAATCCCACGGCACAAACGACGAATGGCGCAAACGGGAGATCAGCCTGACTGATTTTCTGGACGGTTCCGGCTCGGTGCAGGTACGCTTCTGGTTCGATACAATCACCAGCAGCTTCAACGAATACGAAGGCTGGTATGTGGACGACGTGCAGGTGCGCACGGCCAAGCTGGCCCTGCCCGGCAAAGAGCGCAGCGCGCCCAATCTGGTCATCCAGACCCTCAACATCGGCTTCAACCCGCCCAGCCCGGCAGACGGCGACGAAGTGACCGTCAATGCCACAATTCTGAACAATGGCAGCGCCGACGCCCGGAGCGTGATGGTCCAGTTTGTGGACGCCACCAGCGACACCCCCATTCCCATCGGCCCGCCCCAGACAGTGGCGGAGGTGGCCGCGGGCAGCAGCGGCAGCGCCCGCATAGCCTATGACACGACAGGCACCTGCGCCGCGCCGCCGACCTCGACTGCCACGGGCTGCGAGCGCAAAATTCAGGTGATTGTCGATCCCAACAATTTCATCCCCGAAAGCAACGAAGCGGACAACCGGGCCACCCGCGCCCTGACCGTCACCCCGGCCCCCGCGCCCAATCTGTACGTCAGTTCCAGCAACATCGGCTTTGACCCCAGCCCGGCCAACAGCGGCGCACAGGTGACGATCTACGCCACGATTCTCAACACCGGCGACGCGGACGCGGCGGATGTGGTGGTCCAGTTCTTCGACGCCACCACCAGCAGCCAGACCACACCCATCGGCCAGCCCCAGACAATCGATCTGATTCCCGCCGGGAGCAGCGGGCGGGTGCAGGTGACTTTCGACACCAGCGGCTTCACCGCGGACCGGCGCATTAAAGTAGAGGCAGACCCCAACAATTTTATCGCCGAGTCCAAAGAGAGCGACAACAGCACCACCAAATCCCTGGACATCGAACCGCCCGCCGCGCCCAATCTGACCCTGCCTACGGGCAATGTGGGGGTCAGTCCCCTGGCCCCCACCCAAGGGGAGGTAGTGCGGCTGACCGCCACCGTCCTCAACCGGGGCAGTGTGGACGCCACGGATGTGCTGGTGCAGTTTTTGGACGCCACCACCAGCCCGGCTGTGCCCATCGGGCCACAGCAGACAATCGCCAGCATCCCCGCGGGCAGCAGCGGCGTGGCCGAAGTCTTTTTCGACACAACGGACAAACCGGGGGATCGCAAGCTGGAAGTGGTAGTTGACCCCCACAACTTCATCGCCGAAACCAGCGAGAGCGACAACAAATCCCGCCTGACAGTGGCGGTGACGCCCCTCTCTGCGCCCAATCTGAGCGCGCTGGCCGCCAATATCGGCTTCGATCCCGCCAGCCCCAGCGCGGGCGACAGCGTGACCCTGCGCGCGACGATTCTCAACCGGGGCCAGTCCGACGCCACAGCGGTGGAAGTCCAGTTTGTGGACATCACCGACGGCGGCGCGACACCCATCGGCGAACGGATTATCCTGCCCCGCATCCGCGCGGGCAGCAGCGCCCTGGCCGAGACGACCTACGACACCACCGATAAAGACGGGCGACGCACGCTTCAGGTGGTGGTCGATCCGGGCAACTTTGTGGCCGAGACCGACGAAACCGACAACGCGGCTTCCTCTGCCCTGACCGTCGCGCCCGCGCCCACGCCCAATCTGGTGATGCTGGCGGGCAATATCGCGCTCCAGCCGCCCACGCCCTCCGGCGGCGCGGGCGTGACAATCAGTGCGGTGGTGCTGAACAACGGCACAGCCGCGGCCCGCTCCGTGCAGGTTCTCTTTATGGATGTGACTGGCGGCGAAGCCACGCCCATTGGCACAGAGCAGACAATCGCCCTCATCCCTGTGGGTGGCAGCGCCCAGGCCCAGGTCAGCTACGATCTGCCCGACGGCGCGCGCAACCGCAAGATTCAGGTGATGGTGGATGCCAACAATCAGATTCGGGAGATCAGCGAAAACGACAACACCGCCACGAAGCTGATCGAAGTCAGCGCGGGGGCACTGCCCAATCTGGCCGTGCTGGACGCGGCCATCGGCTTCAACCCGGCTGCGCCCCACGTGGACGAGCCGGTCAGCCTCAGCGCGGTGATCCTGAACAACGGCGATAGCGACGCCACGGATGTGATTGTACAGTTTGAGGACGTAACCGCGGGCCGACCTGTGCCCATCGGCCAGCCCCAGACAATCGCCAGCATCCCCGCGGGCGGCAGTGGAACCGTCCACGCTGAATTCACCCCCAGCGGTCCTGCCGGAGAGGTGAAGATTCGGGTGGTGGCGGATCCGGGCAACTTTATCGAAGAGAGCGACGAGATCGACAACAAAGGCAACCGCAGCCTGACCGTTGCCCCCGCGCCCACGCCCAATCTGAGCGTGGCGGTCGCCAATATCGGCTTCGATCCATCCGCGCCGGTGGAGGGCACGCCGGTGACGCTGATCGCGACGATTCTCAACACCGGCGACGCGGACGCGGAGAATGTGCTTGTCCAGTTCAGCGACACCACCGACAGCGGCCAGCGGCCCATCGGCGCGCTACAGACAATCGAGCGCATCCCTGCCGGGGGCAGCGGCACGGCCCAGGTGGTCTACGAAACCGCGGATCGGGACGGGGAACGCAAGATTAAAGTGACTGTCGATCCCTATGCGGTCGTGTCCGAGAGCGACGAGACCGACAACACCGCCACCCGCGTCCTGCTGGTGGCGGCCACCGCCGCGCCCAATCTGACAATTCCCGTTGAGAATATCGGCTTTGCCCCGGCCACAGTTATCGAAGGGGGCAGCGTGACGATTCGGGTGACTGTGCGCAACGACGGCACAGCCCCGGCCAGCGGTGTCGTCGTCCAGTTCCTGGACGTGACGGACAAAGACGCCCAGCCGATTGGAACCAACCAGACGATTGAGACGATTCCCGCGGGGGGCAGCGGCACGGCCCAGGTGGTCTACGAAACGTCCAATCGCTGCTCTGCCCCCACACCGGGAGGAGGTGGAGGGGGGTGCGAACGCAAGATCGAAGTTGTGGCCGACCGCAACAATCTGATCGCCGAGAGCAACGAACGAGACAACAGCGCCCAGGCCAAATTTACAATCGGCGTGGCGGCCCTGCCTAATCTGGTCATCAAATCGGACAATATCGGCTTTAGCCCGGATGTGCCCGCCAGCGGAGATCAGGTGACAATCGTCGCCACGATTCTCAACGACGGCGGCGCGGACGCGGGCGAAGTGATCGTCTCCTTTGTGGAGGGCGGCACGGGCGGCGCACCCATCGGCCAGCCCCAAATCATCGACAGCATCCCCGCGGGCAGCAGCGCCACAGCCCAGGTCACTTTCGACACCAGCGGGCGCGACGGCGACCAGCGGGTGACAGTTGTGGTCGATCCCAACAATTTTGTGGCCGAAACGAAGGAGAACGACAACAGCACATCCAAGACGCTGAAAATGCAGGTGGAGCCGATTCCCAATCTGAACGTCAGTTCGTCGAATGTGACAATTGTCCCGGCCAATCCACAGATGGGCGATGCAGTGACAATCCACGCGCTGGTGCTCAACGACGGCACGGCCACGGCCACGGATGTGGTGGTCCAGTTTATCGACGCCACTTCGTCGTCCTCGCCCCTGCCCATCGGCCAGCCGTTGACGATCGACCGCATCCCCGCGGGTGGCAGCGCGGGTGTGCAGATGCTCTACCCGACCGCGGGCGGCGCGGAGAAGCGGTCCGTGCAGATTATCGCCGACCCCAACAACTTTATTCTGGAGCGCAGCGAGAGCGACAATAAAGCCACAAAGAGCCTGACCCTCGGCGCGGGCGCGGCTGCCAATCTGGTGGTGCAGCCGCGCAATATCGGCTTCCATCCCGCCGCACCCCAGGAGGGGGATCGGGTGACAATCAGCGCAGTGGTGCTCAACGACGGGGGCGAAGAGGCGCGGGATGTGGCCGTCCAGTTCCTGGACATCACCACCGCCGATGCCGTGCCCATCGGCCAGCCACAGGTCATCGGCGTCATCCCGCCGGGGGCCAGCGCGGAAGTACAGGTGGGCTACGCCACCCTGGGCAAGGCCGGAACCCGGCGCTTGCAGGTGACCGCGGACCCCAACAACTTTGTGCCGGAGAGCGACAAAGCGGACAACAAAGCGATTGTCAATCTGACCGTGGCCGCACCCCAGGCCCCCAATCTGGCGGTCCTGGCGGGCAATGTGAAGTTCGACCCGGAGACAGCCGAGATCGGCGGCAAAGTCGCGGTCTACGCCACAATTCTCAACACAGGCAACGACGACGCCAACGATGTGCTTGTGCTGGTGCAGGATGTGACCGACAGCCGCACACCCCAGCCCATCGGCACAGAGCAGATTATCGACCTGATCCGGGCCGGGGAGAGCGGCACTGTGCGGGTGGTCTTCGACAATACGGAGGTGGCAGGCACGCGGGTCATCCGGGTCTTCGCTGATCCCACAGATGCCATCAGCGAGAGCAACGAACAGGACAACCGCATCACAAAGAGCCTTGCCATCAAACCGCCCGCATTGCCCGATCTGGTGATTACGGAGAGCGACATCGCCTTCGATCCCACCAGCCCGGTGGCCGGGGATGCAGTGAAAGTGACTGTGACCATTGCCAACAATGGCACAGCAGACGCGGTCGATGTGGTGGTGCGTCTGGCCGACCTGAGCGACGGCGCGCCCACGCCCATCGGCCAGCCGGTGACGATTGCCAGCCTACCAGTGGGTGGCAGTGAGACCGCCGAATTCAGCTACGACACCGCGGACAAAGCGGGCGACCGGCGCATTCAGGCCGTGGCCGATCCGGCCAATGACATCGCCGAAAGCGACGAGGAGAACAACCGGGCGGCGAAGGTGCTGAAGGTGCGTTCACCGGAGGAGAAACCACCAGAAGCACCCAATCTGGTGGTCACAACCAGCGACATCAGCTTCGACCCGACCAGCCCGTCTGCCGGGGATACAGTGACGATTACCCTGCGTCTGCGCAACGACGGCACGGAGGATGTAACCGACCCGCTGGTGCGCTTTGAGGATGCCACCGGCGACGAGCCGGAACTCATCGGCGATGTGACGATTACCGGCACACTCAAAGCGGGCAGCAGCGGCGACGCGGTTGTATTCTTCGATACCACCGGCAAGGAGGGGACACTCACAATTCGGGTCACCGCCGACCCGGACGGGGCCATCGACGAATCCAACGAAGACGACAACCAGGCCAGCAAGACGCTGACCCTCGGCGCGGCGGACTCGGCCAGCAGTGCCGGGCCAGACCTGGCGATTCTGCCGGAGGATGTGGCGGTGAATCTGGCCTCGTCCGCCAACAGCCAACTGGTGCGGGTGACCGCCACTGTGCAGAACCGAGGATCGGCCCCGGCTCAGGGCATCAGTGTGCATGTGATGGATGTGAGCGGCGGCCGCGCCGTGGCAGTGGGGGAGCCGATGACACTGGCCCGCCTGGCCCCAGGGGAGCGCACGCCTGTGCGGGTGCTCTACAACGCGGCGGCCAGTAACGGCGAGCTTTCGTTTCAGGTGGTGGTGGACCCAGACAACGCCATCGCCGAGGGCAATGAGAGCGACAACCGGGCGAATGTGGCTGTGCTGGTGAGTGATCTGGTGGTGGGGCATCCGTAGGGCGAATGCGTCAAACAACCGATGAGCAGCGAACGGTTGTCCGTAGGGATCGGCGTTTCCACGGATAACCGTTCGCTGCTCACTCCTTTTTGTAGACCTTTTATGGAGGACTTGAAATGCCCCTGATTCTCGACGAATCTCACATCCGCGGCCTCTACGCCGACGGGGACGCGGCCCACGACTTTGACCACATCCTGCGGGTGACCCGGCTGGGAGAGCGCATCGCGACTGCCGAGGGCGCGGATGTGGCGGTGGTGGCCGCGGCCGCGTTGCTCCACGACGTGCCGGTATCGGGGGCAAGCCGCAAGGCCCATCACCTGGCCGCGGCAGACTTTGCGGGGGAGTATCTGACGGGCCTGGACTGGTCGCTGGCCCAGGTGGAGAATGTGGTCCACTCTATCCGCTCCCACCGCTTCCGGGATCAGTCCATCCAGCCGGAGACGCTGGAGGCCAAATGCCTGTACGACGCGGACAAGCTGGACAGCATCGGCGCGATTGGGGTGGCGCGGGCCTTCGCGCACAGCGGAGCGTATGACAGCCGCCTCTGGCATCAGCCCGCGGCCGACGCACCGCCGGACGACGCCAAACCCTCCGGCGCGGACTACACCCCCGTCCACGAATTTGTCTACAAATTACAGCGTCTGCTGCCCACACTGCACACACCTACCGCCCAGGCCATCGGCCAGCAGCGCCACGATTTTATGTGCGCCTTCTTCGCCCAGTTGGACGAGGAGATGCAGGGGAGGAAGTGATCTCTGATCTGTGAACGGTGAACAGTTGTCAGTGGACGGTGACGATTGGCGCGCTGAAGACTGTTACCAGCTTACCCGCCCTACTCGCACCCCTGTCCACAATCCCTAATCCCCAGCCACCAATCCCCAACCACCCCGCCAGGAACAAACTGGTGGTTTCTTTACGTTCTGGAAGAGGAGTGGTAGGGTAGAATGATCCTGCGCCAGATGGCGTAGAATTATCCGGGAGGACGGAGTGGCTATGAAAAACAAACCTGCGCTGTTTTCTGTGCAGACCCACAGGCGCGCACGGCACATCAGCGCGAGGCGAACGGCCCCACTGCTGGGGGTGATCGTCTCGCTTCTCTTCTCTCTTCTTCCCATCCAAGGCGGGTTGAGCGCGGCGACCCGCGGCCAGACCGCGGATCCCCCCCCAGCAGCCACCGACGCCGACTCTACTGGGAACTTTACCGGGAACTTTACCGGGGACTTTGCTCCGGGGGAGGTGCTGGTGGGTGTACGGCGGGATGCCCCTCTTTTTTCCGCCAGGGGCAAAGACGGCGCGGCAGCCAGGGAAGAATTGGCTGGGCTGGCCGGGATTGCACTGGCTGCTGTGGAGGAGCTGACAATCACTGACGCGGCAGATGCGCCCCGGTTTTTCCGGCTGGGGGTGGAGCCAGGCGCGGAGATGGCGACAATTGAGCGACTGCGCGGGGATCCGTCTGTTGCCTTTACCGAGCCAAACTGGATTGTGCGGGCGGCGGTGGTGGGCAGCGGCGAGTCGCCCACGCCGGTGCTGCCCAGCGATCCTCTCTTTCGGGCCAATCAGTGGGGAATGCAGCGCATCGGCGCGCCCCGGGCCTGGGCCATCAGCCAGGGCGCGGCCTTGCGGGTGGCGGTGATCGACAGCGGCATCGACTTCAGCCACCCGGAGTTTGCCGGACGGCTGTTGGCTGGCAAAAATTATGTAACCCCCGGCCTTTCGCCCCACGACGATTCGGGCCACGGAACCCACGTGGCGGGCATTATTGCCGCGGCCCTGAACAATGGGGTGGGGGTGGCCGGGCTGGCCCCGCGGGTGCTGATCGATCCGCGCAAGGCGCTGAACAGCAACAACGCGGGGACTGTCTCCAATATTGCCCAAGCGATCCGGGATGCAGCCGACGACGGCGCACGCATTATCAATTTAAGTGTGACTGTGAGCGAGAACAGCGCGGTGCTGGAAGCCGCGGTCAATTATGCGGTGGGCAAAGGGGTGCTTCTGGTGGGCGCGGCGGGCAATGCCGCCCCCAATCCGGTCTGGTGGCCGGCGGCCTATGCAGGCGTGATGGCGGTGGGCGCGACAGATATGGCGGACCAGCGCACCTATTATAGCCACACCGGCGCGGTGGATTTGGCCGCGCCCGGCGGCTTGTCCAGCCAGCTTATCTACAGCACCTGGCCCACGGGGATCAAATGCAGCACAGTCGCACCGACGGGCTATTGCACAGCTTTTGGCACGAGTATGTCGGCGGCCTACGTGAGCGGTGTGGCCGCGCTGGTCTGGTCCACCCGGCCCGATCTGACGCTGGTGCAGGTGCGCAATCTGCTGCTGGAGACTGTGCGCAAAACGGGCGCGCCGTCCACGGATGTGGGCGCGGGGCGATTGGATGCCCAGGCGGCTGTGCGTCAGGCACTGTTGAGCGACATTCAGCTTTCCCAGTCGAGTTTGGCACGCCTGGCCGCGGTGGGCAGCCCGCCCTTTACCGAAACGCTGACGCTGGCAAATCCCAGCGGCGATCTGCTCTTCTGGCAGGCGTCGGTGACGAGCGGCAGCCAATGGCTGGATGTGCGGCCAGCCACGGCCCGAAGCAATCACAGCATCCGCTACGGCGAACCCGCCCAACTTTCGCTGGTGATCACCCCCACACTGCTGGCGGCCAGTGATTACACGGGGAGCATTCAGGTGGTGGCGAGCCGGAGCAGCGGCTCCCAAATCAATCTGACAGTGCCGGTCAATCTCTTCGTGCGTTCTTCGCTGCGGTCGTCCTGGCTGTCTATGACCAGCCGCCTGCCGTTGCCCCTGGAATGGCAGACGCCCAACGCCGGGGGCAAGCAGGCAGTACAGTTGACCGACAACAGCAGTATTGGCCTGCTTCTGCCTTTCACCTACACAGTCGAGTCCCAGGCAGTGACGACTGTGCGCCTCTATGCAGATGGCTTTCTCACCTTTCCGGCCAGCGAAAGTGTGAACAGTCTGCCGGTGGCCTGCACGCCCGACGAAACCGCGGCCGGGCAGGCCATCTACGGCTGGTGGAGTGATCTGAATCCTGGCCTGGGCGGGACTGTTTCTACTTTCACCAGCACCGCGGGGGCATTCGTGGCAGAGTTTTTGGATGTGCCGTTGGCCTCCGCGCCGGAGGAACGGGTCCGTTTTCAGATGGCACTCTTTGCCGATGGCCGGGTGCAGTTGAATTATGCGGCCCTACCCAGCGCGGCAGGAGATGTGGCCGTGGGGATGGAAGTGAGCGGGGGGCTGTTGTCCACGCGGATTGCCTGCCGCCGGGGATCGACACAATTGGGGGTGTTACCAGTGGCGGGCGAGACGATCACAATCCTGCCCACTGATTGGCGATAGGCGCTATTCGATAATCTCCACAGGTCCACATATCTGGCCTGCGCCCTGGCCCAGGCCCACCACCACCCGATAGGGACCGGGTGGCGTAGCGGGGTTGAGATTGATGTCCCCCTCCACTCGCATCCATTCACCGGGCTGCCAGAGGCTGGTGGGGAACCTCTCCAGGCTGCTGTCGGGCCGGGGCAATAACTCGCCCCATACGCCATCGCCGCCCGTCCCATCCCCGCCCACCACCCGGGCAAAGAGCGGATAATTCTCGGCCACCGGGGCCGACGCCCGCAGCCAGAGCCGAATGTGTACCCAGCCGCTGGGCGGGTGCATCCGTATATCCCCGGCAGCCACACGGGGGGTGACAATCTCGCAGGCTGTCAGTTGGATAGATGGGGCCACTTCGGCGCGTGGATAGACGGCAGTCGCGGCCAGGGGGGGCAACTCGGCATAGCGGGTGTGCAGGGCGTAGCCGCTGAGTTTGATGCCCGCGGGAAACTGCTCTGTGACCAGCGGGTAGTTCTGGGTCAGCCACTGCTCCACCAGTCCCTCGTCGTCCACACCAGTCAGGTGGCTCTGCCAAAGCCAGAGCGTCTGCGCGCCCAGCGCGGTTTCGATGCCGTGCAAGGGCGGACCGATCACACTCTCCATCTGGTCTGGGGTCAGCGGCCCGCCAAAGAGGCCAAAGACGGGCAGCACCTCTGGGCCAATGCGTTGCTCCAAATACCAGGCCACCGCGGGCTGCAAATAATTTACGTGGGCCACCCCGCCCGCGGAGAGGCCCGGCGACTGGGCCTGATAATCAGCCACATACGATGCCGCGGCCCGCCAATCCTCCCGCAGCATCCCCGGCGACCAGAGCACAGGCAGAGACGCGGCCAGCAATCCCAATGCCAGGCCAGCGCTGCTCCACCCGGCCCCCACCCGCCAGCGCCAGATCGCCACAGCGCCCCGTGCCGCGGCCCAGAGTGCAAAGGGAGCCAGGAAGAGATAATAACGGTCTTCCTTAAAAATGTTGGCATTGGTGGCCTGCAACAATCCGGCAATCAAAAGCGGGGGCAGTCCCCAAAGAGCCAACAGCAGGCTGACCCGTCTTTCGCTTCCCTTTGCCATCAAAACCCCAACCAGCATCAATCCAACAAAAACGAGCACTCCGCCAGTGACCAGCCAACCGGTCCAGCCGGCGCGCCAGAGGGTGAAGACCTGCACCTGTCGCCACAGATTGGACAGAAATCCGTCGAAAGCGGCCATACGCGGGCTTTCGCTGTCGTTGATCAGCCAGGCGTTGCGGGCCAACGGCAGAAAGAGAAGGGTTGTGATGCCCAGGGCAGTCACGCCTTCGGCCAGCCGCGGGGGGCGTTTCCAGGCCAACACCAGCAGGGACAATCCCAGACCGGGCAGGAAAAAAGCGGCGAACAGATAGCTGTAGAGGGCGTAGGTGAGAGAGACAACCAGGCCGACCCATTGCAGAACGCGGAGCGGGGAACGGGGAACGGGGAACGTATCGGTCTGTGTTTGCGCATCCGCTGGGGAGAGCGCGGCCACCAGAAAATAGGTGGCCCAGATGATGGCTGTGGCCGCGGGTTGGAACATCCGCAGTTCCTGGCTATACCAGACGAGGGCGGGGCTGAGCGCCACAAAGAGGGCAGCCAGCAGACCGATAGCCCGTCCGCTGAGCCGGGTTGCCAGCAGCAGCACGCCCCAAACAGTGAGGATACCGAGCAGGCTGCCCAGTATGCGCAGAGCGCTGTCGTTCTGCTGCAGCCCAAAGAGGGCCAGCCATTCCTGCCAAAAATGGAGGGTCAGGTAATAGGCAGGGGGGTGCTTTTCCTGCACCAGTCGAAAGCCGATCTCCCAGATTTCCAGCGGGGGACGGGCCGCCCAGTCCAGGGAGACAATCTCGTCGAACCAGAAACTGTGATAGCCCAGCCGCCAGAAACGGGTGAGCGCGGCCACAGCCAGCACGAGCAGCTCGGACAGGGGGGCTGTGGGCCAACGGGCGGGGGCGGGGGGATTCACAGTCACGTCAGATTGGCGAGGAAAGCGCCGGGCTGGTTGAGAAAATCCCGGGTGATGGTGACGTGCTCCAGTTGATCCCAGGGGATGGCGCGGGGGGGTGCTTCATCGAAGCTGAGAATTGTGGCGTCTGGAAAAGCCATCAAAATCGGGGAGTGGGTGGCAATGACAAATTGGGCCTCCCGCTGGACCATTTCGTGGAGCAGGGCCAGAAACCCCACCTGGCGCAGGGGGGAAAGGGGCGCTTCTGGTTCATCCAATAGATAGAGACCGCCGGGCACGAAGCGGGCCTGAAAAAGGGCCAGAAAGCTCTCGCCGTGGGAGCGGGCGTCGATCCCCTCGCCATAGCGCTGGCGGATGGCGGCCAACTCGCCGGCAAAGGGCATGCGGGCGAGTCCTTTGGCATATTCCGAACGGTCCGCATACTCTTCTTCCACCGCGGCCAGGTCGGCCTCCAACTCCCGCTGTATCCGGTCCATACGCCGGGCAAAGCCGAAAAAGTCCTCTGCCCGCAGAAAAAAGCCCCTGTGGTTACGTTTTGCCCAGCCAAAGGTGAAGAAACGGGACAGTTGTCGGGCCGAAGCCAGCGTGGCGTCCCGGTCCACATCCGACGCGCCCACCGCGGGCAGGCGGCTGCCCGCCGCGATCATCTCCATCAATGTGGATTTTCCCGACCCATTCTCGCCCACCAAAAAGGTGACAGGTGTCTCGAAGCGTAGACTCTCCAGACGGGCGATCACGGGCACATTGAAGGGAAAGGTCTTCTGTTGGGCGGGGAAGTTGGCCCTTTTGGTCACGCTTTGCAGGTGGATCATTCAGATAGCCCCACCGATCCGGTATCTGCTGATGCGCAGGTGGGCCTGACTGTGGACGGCGTCAATGGTTGCTTGCAGGGCATTTTCGTCAAAGCCGGATGCACCCATCAGCACAGCCTCGGCTTCGGTTGCGCAAAACGTAGCCGGTGCGTGGTATTCATTCCAACGGATGGGATTGGTGGTCATTGTCGCTTCCATCGGGTGGGGCAAGTATTGTTACAACAGACGATGTCCAGTATAACAAAGGCTTCTCTCGCTGTCCACAGATTTCCATTTGGGTTGAATTGGCTATGCCTTGCAGACTGAGATGCCGTTACAATCTATGGGCAATTCTCCGCGGGCAGACAAACCTCACGAAACTTCTATATAGGACCCCCCCCAGATACCTATTGCATCCCACCTAATAATAGCCTAACGTATGTGTAAAGCACGCGTAACCAAGTGCATCAGAAAACGTAGGCTAAAGATAAAGCCCTAAATATAAATCGTAGTGGTTTACATGGGTTCTTTCGACAAACCAGTGGTCTCCAAGTCAGTATAAACCACATGGATCAAGAACAGCATGGATACTAATGACTGAGGAAAGCCATATGATAAACACAACACATAATCACAAAAGACTAATTCTTATCATTCTTTTGGCCTTTCTCTTCTGGTTCAGCCTGCAATTGGTGAATCCAGTCCACGCGGGCAGCAAACCATCCGATTCTGCCCATACAGTGCTAATCAAGTTCCAGGAAGACACACCAGCAGCGAATCGAGCGAGCGTAATCGGCGAGATGGGTGGGGAAGAGACGATGTGGCTGGCTGCAATCTCCACAGCCCAGGTGCAGTTGCCCACCAATTGGGCCACGGCGCGCAGCGGCAGCGACGCGCTCTCGATTGCCAGCAAAAGTCCGTTTGTGCGCTCGGTCGAATTCGATGCAGTGGTGGCTGGAATCCCTGCGGTGGAAGAGCGCATGAAGAGTGTGCCCTGGGCCGACAATAGCACCATTCCCATGGCGCCCATTCGGGTCAATGACGCTGACTATAACAATCCGCAAATGCAGGTCTATGCGCCGGATATTATTCAGTTAACACTGGCCTGGAATTACACAATGGGATCACCTGATGTAAAAATCGCTATCCTTGACAGCGGAATCCTGGCATCCCATCCAGAGTTCGCCGGCCGGGTGCTCCCAGGCTACGATTTCATCAACGATGATACAGACCCCCACGACGATTACGGCCATGGAACCCATGTGGCTGGCATTGCAGCGGCAGGAGCGAACAACAACATCGGTATGCTGGGTGTTTGCCCACGCTGCTCGATTATCCCGGTGAAGGTGCTGGACAATCACAACCAGGGATCGTGGGCAAGTGTGGCTGCGGGCATTCTCTTCTCTGTAGATGCCGGGGCCAATGTGATCAACCTGAGTTTGGGCGGCACATCGATTTCCCAGGCTGTGGAGGACGCCATCCAGTATGCGGTCGAACACAACGTTCTGGTGGTGGCAGCAGCGGGCAACGGTCGCTCCGATACACCCTTTTATCCGGCAGCGCTGGACGGAGTAGTGGGCGTGGCCGCCACCCGCAATGACGACACCCGTTGGTCATTGAGCAATTACGGCTCGTTTGTTGAAGTCTCTGCACCGGGATACGCCGTTTATAGCACCTACAACGACCTGAACAACACCTATCACGGGTACAATTATATGAGCGGTACGAGCATGGCTGCCCCCCATGTGGCTGGGCTGGCAGGGCTGATCTTCAGCCAGAACCCCAAGGTCACCGTGGCCCAGGTGCGCGCACGACTACAGAGTACAGCCGTTGATCTAGGTGATCCAGGCCGGGATGACTATTTTGGATACGGACGAATTA
Source organism: Caldilineaceae bacterium (assembly GCA_019637685.1). Taxonomy (GTDB): domain Bacteria; phylum Chloroflexota; class Anaerolineae; order Caldilineales; family Caldilineaceae; genus JACQGT01. Next base: position 27,111 of record JAHBVF010000046.1, read on the forward strand.
ATGTTTTTGCCAGTTTGCAAGCAGGTGCTCCTGTGATTCAGCCTGACGCAGCAGCAAGCGGGGTTGTGTGGCAGGACAAAAATATCAATGGCGTGTGGGAACAGGACGAGCGTGCGGCCACCGAAACCCTGCTAATCCAATTGCGGCATCTGGATGGTACGCTGATCAAAGAGACTACGCCCAATGAGGCTGGTCAATGGCGTATCGCCGATATTTATCCCGGTTCCTATCGCATCGTTGCCCAGGCGATCGGGAATACCCGAATCACGACACAACACACATTCACGATTGATTTACAAAGCGGCCAAGAGATCACAGGTTTGAATTTTGGTACGGCCCAAATTGACCCGGCAGCTTCGACTTTTCGGGTCTTTGCTCCAACAATCCAGGGAACCCGGTAGCATTTGGGCTACTCAGTAGCCACCAGATTACTGAGAGTTCCCTAAAAATTTCTCAGGTATCCTCCTGCAATAGGATGCCTGTAATAAACAGGGGGAAGTAGTGTCATACAATCAGAAGGCAATTGTGAAAGGGAATGCAGGGAGGTTACGCCGATCAGGGCAAAAGTTCTCGTCTCAACTGTGCCTTGTAGCCACAATCATCGCCATTTTATGTTTTTTTATGCCCGTCGCCACATCTTCGGCTCAGGCCCAAGAGGAATCGATTCATATCGTAAAACCTGGCGAATCACTCTCTACGATTGCAGCCCGCTATGGGGCAAGTGTCTACACTTTGGCCCGTTACAACAACATCGCCAACGTCAACTATCTGCGGGTAGGCCAGGTCATCCGAATTCCAGGTGCATCCGTAGCGCCCGCGCAGCCAGTCTATCCGACACCCACCCGCGAGTATGTGCCGCCCACGGCAACACCAATGGCACCCGTTGATCCATCCGAGCCAACGCGGACACCGGTTCCGACGTCCATCACGGTCGACTATCCAACACCGACTTTGACGCCCGTCATTCCAACCCCGACGCCCAAAGGGCCAATGATACGGACCCATATTGTGATGTCGTTTGAAACACTGACGGGCATCGCCTATCTCTACGGGACAACACCCTCGTTGATCAAAGCACGCAATGGCTTGACCAGCGATAGAATTTATCGGGGACAGCGCCTGATCATTCCCTAGCTGCGCCACAACCACCCGTTCCACAATCACAAAAGATGAAAGCAAAGAGTCCCCGGCCGCTGACAGCCAGGGACTCTTTGCTTTGCCCACGGCTATTGGAGAGAGTCAACCGTCACTGGTTGATAGAACTCATCAACAAACTGGATATTCAGTTCTGACAGGCGGGGCAGCGAATCTCTATCCAACACCACTGCATCTGCCCTGCTGCCCCACGGAGCGACCCGGCTGGTCCCTGAAGAAAGGATACGCACCTTTACAAAAAGATCGTCAGCTTCGGCGCGCACATCCACAATTTGCACGGTTTCACCCATTCGATCAGCCCCCAGAATCGCTACCAGAGCAATCTGCTGGTCGAAATCGGGCGTTGCGGATGTTGAAATCATCACCGGGGAAACGGGCGGAGCGCCAGGTACTTTCGCCGAATTTCCTGTAACAACAGGTGTCGCGGTTGGGGTCACAGTCGCCGTCGGCGTGGGGCGCTGGCTGGCTCGGGCAGATTTGGGCGGGCGCAGACTGTCCAGCAGATCGCTCCACTCGCCTTCCGATGCAACCAACTGGAAGATACTTCTTTTCGGCGACAGGAGCAGAGGCATTTCCAAACGGGCAAAGGCAACCGGCTGGCCGATGTCCGGATTCTCCGGAATGGCAGTTGCAGTGCCGCCGCTGGCAATAACCGTGGCCGTCTCTGTGATCTCAGGTGTGGCGGTAGGGGTCGAGGTTTCAGCCGACTCCGGTGTCGGCGTTGGGGTCGCGGTTGACGGGTCAGTCGCTGTGGCTGTAGCCGGTGGCATATCGGTGGGCGTGGACGTGGGCGTCCAAGTCGGCGTCCAGGTCGGTGTCCAGGTGGGCGTGTGGGTCGGCATCGGTTCGGGGGCCAGCTCCCACCAGAAGTTGACCAGCGCGCCGCCCGTCCGTTCGTAGTATTCCACTTCGATCTGGTGGTTGCCACCGGGCAGTTCCACTTCTGTGGCTACAGTGCGATCCGATCCATCCTGCCATTCGTCCAACAGCAATTGGCCGTCCATACGCACGCGCAGGCCATCGTCCATGCGCGCGTAGAAGCGATAGCGCCCTGGGTCAAAAGCAACCGTCCGCTTCCAACTGACCGAGAAGTTGTCGCCGCTGATGACCGGAGCCGGGCTGCCATCCCCCCAATTAAAGTTGATGGTGGCATCATCCCGCACCAGTGCCGGGTCTCCCTGCAAATTGGGATTGGTGAAATAGCGCCCTTCCCAGCCGGTGAAGGTGAGTTGGCGCTCCCACCAGAAGCGGGCCAGTGCGTTGCCGGTGCGCTCGAAGTATTCCACCCGCAAGGAGTGGCGACCAGCGGAGAGAGAGACAGTAGCAGAAGCGATGCGCTGGGAGCCAGCCCGCCATTCGTCCAGCACCAATTGATCGTCGACAAAGAGACGTGCCCCGTCGTCCATCTCCAGGAAGAAGTGATAGACACCGGCATCAAAGTTCAACTGGCGTGTCCAGCGGGCGCTGAACTGGTCCGCGGGCAAAACCGCCGCGGGAGAGCCGCTGCCCCAGTCAAAAAAGACCGCGGGGTCATTGCGCACCAGCGCCGGTTCACCGGAAAGGGTCGCGTTGGCCCAATAATCACCACGCCAGTCGCTGATGACAATCGGCGTGGCCGCGGCTGCCGTCGTGGCCGTGGCGCTGGGCGTGGCCGCGGTAACGGCTGTCGGGGTGGGGGTTTGGACGATAAGTCCACCAGCCGTTGCAGTAGGGGTAGCCGCGGCCACAGGCGTTGTGGACTGGCCGGTTGCTACTGGCGTCACTCCCTGACCGGGTATCACTTCAAATTCTGCAGTGGCCTGTAAATTACCATCTGCGGTGTAGGCCACAATTGTATGGAGGCCGGGGCTGAGCCAGCGCGGGCTGATGGGGTAGAGAAAGCCGGTTGTCACTGTGCCGTTGCTGTCGGCTGCGCTGGCGGCCAGAATACCGCTGCGTCCTGTGTCATCGCTGAGCACCACCAGCACCAGGTCCTTGGCAGGCCAGCCATTGCCCACCACCTGCACATAGACACCCGCATAACCACTGGGCGGGGAAATGGCAATCTGAGCGCGGTCGCTGTTGCCCCCAGGCAGGACAACCGGTGTACGCGCTGGGCCAGTCGGAGCGAACAGAGAGAGGCAGGCGCTCAACACCAACGCGGCCAGAACCAGAACAGCGAACAGCGGGCCGCGGCCGTGGCGCAGTCTATGCCAACCCGCCAGTCGGAAGCTGTCGAAGGAAATTTGTCGGTTTTTCGTCATAAGAACACCTGCTAGACTGATAAGGGTATAAACCGTCGATGAATCGCTGCTGTTCTGACGAAGGCAACGCGTTCAAAGTTCCCCAAGCCCAAAAAGTAACCTTTTCCCACCAGAATACCACTACTTGTATAGATGCGCATGGAACCACCTTCACAGAGCAACCGGCAAGAATATCCACACACCACAGACGCTGCGCTGGTCGCGCATGCACTGGCGGGGGATAAAGACGCCTTTGGTCTGCTGGCAGAACGTCACTACGCGCTGGCGCTGGGTATGGCCCGCCGAATGCTCGGCTCGATAGATATAACCGAAGAAGTGGTGCAAGAAGCTCTGCTCCGCGCCTATCTCAGCCTGGACAATCTGCGGGAGCCAGCGCGCTTTTCAGCCTGGCTGTGCGGGATCGTCCTCAATCTCTGCCGCAGCTATCTGCGCCGCAGACCCACACACCCGCTTTCACTCGAAGTGTTGGCCGGCGGTGTAGCCTTCGACGCTCTGCCCTTTGCCAGTGTCGAACCCGGCCCGGAGGAGATGGCCGAATTTCACGAGCAGCATCGGCTGATTCTGGCCGCGGTCTATGAACTATCGCCCAGAAATCGGGATGCAGTGCTGCTATTTTACTACGACGACCTCTCTGTACGTGAGATTGCGCTGTTGCTTGGCATTTCGGTGGCAGCGGTCAAAGGGCGGCTACACAAATCCCGCAGGGAAATAAAAGAACGTCTGGGCGGCACTATTTTCTTGCCAGGCACTGCACAGCAGACAAGTGTACCAATCGACGAAAATCAGCTACAAAAGGAAAGGAAAAGCGCTATGATTCCTGTTACAGTCTTGGACGTAGTGATCAATCCAGTCAGTGAACACCGGGTAATTGTGCTGCACGACGCACACGGACAGCGGATATTGCCGATTTGGGTGGGTCCATACGAAGGGGATAACATTGCCCGCTATTTATTGGGCAATGGAACGGATCGTCCGTTGACCTACGATTTCATCGCTTCGCTGCTAAACGCCAGCGGGGACGCGCTGGAAGAAGTGCGGATAGAAGCGCTGCGGGGTTACACCTTTTATGGAATCGCAAAGGTGCGCACGGGCGAAACCGTCGTAGAGATAGATGCCCGGCCCAGCGATATCATTGCTCTGGCTCTGCGTACAGGCAGCCCAATACTGGTAGCAGAAGATGTGATGGAGGCCAGCGGCGCGGCTATCCCCCCACAAACGGAGATGGAATCTCTGGGCCAGGGGTTGCGCCAACAGAAGGAGCAACAGACAGAAACGGCTGGCAGACCTGCTGAGGAATCTTCTATCAGCAAAGAAGAAGAAGGAACGCTGGCACAGCGGGCCTTTTTGGAGGACTTCTTTAGTCGCTCCACAGATTGACCACATCCCGCAGCATCGCGGCCGCAGTGGGCAGGGGTTCCCGCTCCCAGATTTTGTGGAACATTTTCCCATACAGATCGCTGTGGATTTCCACACCCATTTCCCAGCCGTCGCACCCGGCCAGAAAATCGTCGGCGGGCAGAGCCATCGGAGCGACCGAAAGCTGGTAGCCATTCCCTGTCTGCTTCGCCTCGGCCACCAGTTTGATGACGTTGCCCTGCGCCCGTTCTGCCGTCAGTTGCTCGGCGGTGATGGCCGTAATTCCCTCCACCGCCACATCGGCCAGTGTCATCTCCACGCCCAGAAAGCTGTTGGCGAGAATCGTCAATTTGTTGGCCGTGTCCCAGCCCTCCACATCCAACGACGGGTCGGTCTCGGCGATGCCCCGGCGTTGGGCCTCGGCCAGGGCGTCGGCGTAGGAGCGCCCACCCGCCATCTCGTCCAGGATGAAGTTGCTGGTGCTGTTGAAGATGCCCCGCAGCAGGGAAATGTCCGCGGCGATCAGGTCCCGGCGGCCAATGTTGATCACGGGCAGCGCGCCGCAGACAGTGGCGGAGAAGGCCAGCCCAGCGCCATTGGCCGCGGCCAGCCGGTGCAGTTCGTGGTAGGCCAGCACCAGTGGCCCTTTGTTGGCCAGCACACAGGAAATCCCCGCACCCAGCGCAGCCCGGACGTACCCCAGCCCCGGTTCGCCGTCGCTCAGGTTGACTGGCGAGGCTTCCAGCAAAAAGTCACAGGAGCCGGGAAGGGAAAGGAATTCGGCCAACGATACCCCAGGCTTGTATTCGGGCAGATCGGACACACGCCCGCCGGCCTCCTTGCGCAGACGCAGGCCGTGAGGATCGAAGCCATCCATATTTACAGAGAAGCCGCTGCTGTCCGCCACCGCGACGACGCGCAAAGCCAGGTCGTAGTCCGCGGCCAGCCTGTCGGATTTCGTCTCCAGAATGCGCAGGAAGTTGCGTCCCACATTGCCCAGGCCAGAGAGGGCGATGTCGATGGTTTGCATTACCAAAATCTTTCGCCGCAGGGTTGATATGTTGCAGAATCAGTGGTATGCTTTTCTCTATCGAACCTACTATAGTCGACCTATATGGCACAAGGGGCGAACAGTGCTGACCAGGACCCAAACCCGTTACTTTATTATTCTAATAGGAATTTATCTGGTCTTTGCTATCTGTGGCGCACTCTTCCAAATCGCCGACACTCCGCGCAGTCTGATAAAAGAAATTGCGTTGAATAATTCCAATGTAAAGCTTCATATTCAATCGCCAGAGATATTGACCCGGGATGGACAACGACGTCAGGGAAGAATTGCTTTTTCGCTGCGACCATTTACTGAGCCTGATGACACATTCACAGTCACTTCCGCTGCTACTACTGTATTGCCCACACCTGCGGCAAATACAGTCCTACCGATCTCGACCCAATCAATAACGAGGACTCCCTGTTCCCGTTATATGACTTTCTGTCTAAATGAAATGGGCAAAACCTCTGCGTCTGCGCTCACTCCATCTCCGGCTACAGATACTACAGAACAGGATGAAGAAGAACCATCGAATACTAACAGTGAAGTTCAAGAGTGGAGTTTTCTGGTCCAAAGCACTGAAGGCGTCCTCCCCATTACCAGTGATGGCATATCCTTCACCCCAATTATCACTTTATCCTTGTCGTCAAGCATAACGGAGGCATCATTTCTTGTCGAGCACGCGGCATTAGCCGACGCGCCGTATGAGGCTGAATTCGATCTGGAAGATCGCAACAATAAACATTTCTATCGAACCGTTGCCCAAGTTTCCCTAGAATCAAGGTGGCAATTCTTCTGGCGTAGATTCCGGGACATCGCTGTATCGCTGGGTAGCATTTTAGGACTTATTGGCGTGGTCTTTGCCTATCTGATTCAAGATCAGAATGATCGCAAAGGGCGTGAAGAGGCCAACCTTCGGCACATCGCAGAGAGATTGCCTCTTGCCGAGCCAGATGAAATCCCTCATCTGATTCAGAGGTGGGTTGTATCTGTCAATGTCTTGAGCCAAGCATCTCTGGAAGTACGCAAGCAGGTCAAAGAAATACGTGAAACCTGTCAAAATCTATACAGACACAATCTAACCGTGCTGAACCTTAATAATGAAGTATGGATCGAAGAATTATACGAAGCAATTCATCGCCTTGAAAAGGATATTGATCCTGAAGATATACATATCATCAACGACTTACGTACTGTATTTTCCACCCTGCACGCCCCTCCTGGAATACGGCTGAGAGAGACGACTTATATCTTTTCCGATGCGTATCTGTTCGGGATCTATCTCAATTTTCTCTGGTCTGGTATGAGTACGGATGAGAGACAGACGGCGCTGGAAAGGTTACAGTTACTGGTCGAAGATAATCCGGACAATTCGAATCTCATTTGGCAAGAAGCTCTATGGGGGATTTATGCCTGCGATGAGCAAATTGATACAATGAAAGCACGCCAATCCCTACGCAAAGAACTGGGCGATTGGTACAGCAACTTAGATGTTCCCGAAGATAAACGGAGTGGGGCTTTAATTCCATCGCCAGGAAATCAATTCTTCACAACGACGATTGACCTCATTGCAGGAGGAAACGGACAGGGTGTTGATGTCGATTTGATAGAATGGTGTCAAACCATGCAGAATGAACGTAATCATAAAAAATCCCATTGGCAGACAATGCAGCGAATTCGTGAATCGCTGTGGCCTATCGCCGCTGCAACCGGTATTCCACGGGAGGACGCTAATTACGACTTTTCATCGCCATCAGACGAAGCCGAATACTGGAACGAAGCTATTGAACTACTAAAGGAACCGTATCATCATTACATACAAGGGGAATCTAACAGCGGCAAAAGCTGGTTACGCATCTATTTTGAGAATACCGTTTGGTCAGACAATGCGACGTTTCTGCCGACCTTCTATTTCCCACCGCGAGAATTACTTTACAGGGTTAAAAACCGAATTTTTCTGTACAGGAGTTTCGCCCAGAGCATCGCCAATTGTCTTGTCGCCGCGCTGCTGGAATCTTCGACAATCAAGGAAGAAGAGATATTAAATCTTGGACCCTTTCTCGCCCGCTACGGCTACTCGGTTCCCCTGGGCAAGGCATCGCTGGCTGTACCTACATCGCCCGTGGCGGATCTGGATCGCTATTATGCCAACAAATGGCAGAGTTTTCGTTTGGCCCAAATACGGGAAGCCACCCATAGGGCACAGAAAAGAGAACTGCTGACGGACGAAGCATCCCCTATCCAGATTTTGAGCGATGTGAACATTGCGATTGATCAAGCTGGTTTTTCCAGGGTCTACCTATTGATCGATAACCTGCCGCCAAGACAGGAGGAAAAAATCTGGCCGAGGCTGCAATTGACGGAGATCGGAGAGGAACTGAACCGCTTCGAAATCTATTTGAAGATATTTGGCAGATCGCCGGTACCCGTCAAAGAATGGTCGAAAATTCACGAAGTCATCAACCCGGTTACGCAGGACCCGATTGCTATTTATCAGTGATTGTCATTCTTGCTTTGCAGAGATAGCCATGACATTTCTAGACCATTCTATTTTAGAAAACCGACATCCGGAAGATCATCCCCACTTGCAATCGAGCCTGGTCGCGCCGGATATTCTGTCGGCATTGCTCAACCGGCGTTCCACACTGGTTGCTGCGCCGGTCGGCTATGGCAAGACAACCCTTGCTTTTTTGGCGCGCAAAGCCGCCAATACCTGGCTGCACGTCCCTCTACAGGAAGAAGACCTGATCTCCGAACAGGTTGTTGACAGCTTACTGGCCGCCATCACCAAACAGTTGTGGCATTATTTGGGCAAAAAACCCCAGGAATTTCAGCGTTTAGGACGCCGCGCTGAAGCTGTAAAATACTTTTTCCAGGGATACATAGGTTTTGATATTGACTATTGGTTGGAAACATTGGCCGAAGATCGCTCGGAGCAGAAGGCTCATCTGCATGGATTGGCACTTCTAAAACCTCGTCAGCTCTTCACGGAGACCGCTGACGATGAAATGCGTCTGGGAGTTCTGCTTGACTGTATTCACAAATTAGATTTTGACGGCGTAGGCGTCTGGATAGATTTAGACGAAGAATGGGAGAAGTTGCCAGACGAAGTCCAGGATTCTCTGGCCTTTCTCTATGACTTTCTCAATTTGTTGCGCAATCGAAATCTCCACATCAAATGTCTCGCTGTACCTTCTGTAATACGTTTTCTGGAGAAGCGACGGGGGGGCCAGACTCTCAGCGTCTCCGTCCTAACATTGGAGTGGACCCAAGCACAACTGGCCGAAATTCTGAATCGTCGTCTTGCGCTTGCCAGTCAGGGGAAGATCCAGGAATTGAAAGATTTGATCGATCCAGAACGTTTCACCGCCTTTCTGCATGAGTATGGAGATCCTCGCAGCCCCTCTGCCTGGCTCGACTTGGCCCGCTTTCTGGCTCAACAGATCAGTGAAACAGACATACTGCCCGGCAATGACAAGAGCTGGTTGACCGCCCGCCGCGCCTATTGCGCTGAACATCTGAAGATTCGACGGGACGAAGAAGGCAACTTTTGGCGGGGTCATCAATTGCTGGAAGGGCTGGTTCCAAGAAAAAGAGCAATCTATCCGCTTATCAAATACCTCTACGAACATCCTGGTATTCATAGAACGTACCAACTTACTGAGAAACTCAATATGGATGAAAACGCGCTAAATACCAACATCAGCCGGGCGCGTAAGGATCACATCGAACCCCGGTTTGAAGGTGAAGGCGATGATGAAGGCGGGTATATCTATCTTGTAACCGATTACAGACGCGGCGGCTATGGATTGCAACATACAGACCGTTCGCCGTAGCAAAACCATCATAATTGAGAGACTCTATGTCCAATTGTGACGGTTTTGTAAGATGTAGCCCGCTGTTTGTTACTGTACTCCCGATGTGTGTTACTGAATTTTTGATGAATCAAGCGTAGAATGGGAGTCACAACGAGCCTTCTCCCCAAGGTGACTTGGCGTAGACAGGCAAGGGCGAGTACAATTCCCCTCTCACTGTTACAGGGGGACATTATACGCCGAAGGGCATAAACTGATATTTCAACCAGAGTAACAACTCGTGCTGAGTATAGAATTGAAAAGGAACGTTCACCCCACTTCACCAGAAAGGGAGAGTGGGGCGAACGATTTTCTATATCTACTGGTAGTGGTCACAATGAATGGAAATACGTATGCAATCAATTCTCGTAATGGACAGCGATGGATCCCTTTTACCCCCATCTGCACCTAACGACGATGGCGATAGTAAAAATATTGGGGGAACAACGAAAAGCAGCGAAGAGGCAATCGAAACGTGGCTCAGTCAATTTGGCTTTTTTTACAATCCTTTTCGAGACACAGATGCAGAACGGGATGAGCACTTATCCAATTATTTTGTCGAACACCCCAATTTTGATAACCTTGCCCAATTAGAAAATAGTCTTGTCTTTGCTCGAACAGGTGATGGCAAGACGGTGTTGCGTCTCCGACTCCAAAGCCTCTATCGAGAAGACCTGCTGCGGAATCATGTCTTCTGCTTTTCCTATACCATTCCCCAGGAAGTTGCAGAAAACCCTCCCCATGACATCCTGGGCCACCTCCCACATATTTTAACGGCAAGTGTACGACACGCATTTGTATTGTTAGCTGCGCATGGCAACGATCTGGGCATTCTGGAAGATAATCCCGCGTTTGCAGGCATCTTTGCCAGTTACTTTGATCAGTACTTAGGAACAACTCTTTGGCTGGACGACCTCTACGAAGCGCTGGAAACCAATTCCATCGATCCCATCGTAAAGAATGTAAAACCCACCTTTGACGATCTGGACCTTCCTTCAGGATGGTTGACTGTCAACACCATCTGGCTGCATCAATGGATTGACCTGCTCGAAAATGTACAGGAACGATCGAGCCTGGCCGTGGATACTACCAAGCGCTGGCAGGAGTGGGAGTCACTGTTACAACGGGCCGGCTTTCAGGCTTTACTCTTGCTGATTGATGGGATCGATGTAAATCCGTCGCCAAAGGATTTGTCATCTTCACAAATGCCGGGCGAACGCATGCGCACAATGGCAGTACCCTTTGTAGAGGCGATACAGGGAAAATGGTTTGGTGAAAATACGTATGTTAAGTTATTCTTACCTATGGATACCTTTAATCTCCTTGCGGGGACTTTGCACAGAAACGATCCCATTGCTATAATTCAATGGAGTCGGGACGAGCTCCGTCAATTATTGGCAGCTCGGCTTCAGGCCGCTACGGGTGGCGCAGTTACCGACCTGATCCAACTTGTCGAAGAAGATGTGCATCCTCTATTTAGCGAATGGTTACTGGCATTCGCCAATTTCTCACCGCGTTATTTGTTACATGTGCTCCAGCAGATATTACATGCCCATGTGACCCGTATTGCCGAAGGCAAAGAGATCGGCAAAATTTCACGAAGTACGCTGGCGAACCTCCCCCCTCGCCCTCTACCGTATCCACCACACGATTAGCCGCGTCCTTCTCCGCGCCTGACCGGGCGCTCACGAAGGCCCGGTCTGAAACATAAACAAAAGCATTCTGCGGAGGAGGATCACGATGGCGAACAGTTTTATCCGCCGGAACTACGGCCCTGGACGCTTCAACCTGCCCCGGGATGAGCTGGACAAAACAATGGCGCATATTCGCCAGGCGATCACTGCACGACCTGACGGCAAGAAGCCGTTCATCGTATTGCACGGCCCACCCGGAGTCGGCAAGACCTGGCTGTTCGAACAGATCCGCGAACTGTGCAGCACCGCGGGCGTTCGTTGCGCAGATGTTGTCCCGGCGGACAGTATGCTGGCCGATCCCAATGCCAAACTGACAGAACTCCTGCGCTGGTGTCTGCAGGACGACACAGCGGAAATTTCATCGGTTCCCACCAAAGCAGAAATCGTCCAGGACCTTTCCAACCGTCTGGATAACGCCCTTCGAACCCAGAGTCAGCCTTTGGCGTTTTTCTTTGATGATTTGGATCACTGGATCAACTGGTCGCCGCAAGACCCCCGCCTGCAACGTATCTATCAACATTTGTGGTGGGCAGTGTTGCGGCACACACATGTGCCCGGACTGGTCATCTGTACCAGCCGGGAACCGCTCCCCGCCGCCCACTTCAATGCTAGAATGAAGCGCAAATTGGCGCTAATTTCTGTGAGCAGTTTGCAGGATCGAATCAATCGGTTGATAACCGGTATTGTCGAGGAAATGGAAAATCGCCCAGACAATCCGGTGAAAATCGATGCGGACAAATTGAAAAGCCTGACAGAACGCTACGCCTGCGGTCATCCGCTGGTTGTAGATTGGCTGGCCTGGAAGCTCTCTCAAAATGGCAGTGCTTTTGAAAAGGGTGCGGCGGATCAGAGTCTGAGCGAACTGGCCGGTCTCCTTATCGACGGAAGATTAAGTCCAAATGACGAAGAATTACTCATTCGCCTGGCTCGCGACTTTCCAGGCGGCTTTGCCGATACAGATTCTGTTTTGGATGCCGAAGGCCCCCGCCTGGTCAACAGACTGAAACAGGTTGGATTGATCGATCTCATCCCTGGAACGCCCCGATACCAGGTACTGCCGCCGCTGGTTTGTCTCTATCAGAAGGAGGGTTCGAATGGCTGAACGATACCCCACCCACCCCCTCTTTACACTGCGTACAAGCGCGCTGGCAGGGCGCAGGGAAGAGCAGGAGAAGTTGCGTTCCGCCGTGCGTGCGCTACCCAATGCCGGCGACGAAACTTGCCTCTTTTATATTGCCGGCGACGGCGGCATGGGCAAGACCCGTCTGTTGGAGTGGATGAAGGAAGAGCTTTTCACCGAATCTACCCGCAAACCATCGCGTCTCCTCTGCACCGATATCATCGATTTTTATAGTTCTCACGTGCGTATTGCCCTGGATTTGGTTGAGGCCATTGCCGAAGATGTGCGTGCAGGGTTTGGCGAAGACGATACCTCCGACGAAATTTTCACCGAGTTCGATAATTTGCGCCAACGTTTTCGCAGCCAGCGCAACGCCGGCGTGCCCGGTGATATTCGCCAGCAGGTGATGACGGCCTTTGACGCGGCCTGGCGCAGGTTAGCGGAAAAGGGATGGCGGCTGGTGGTGCGCCTGGACACCGCCGAACTGCTGCGTTTCCACGATGATCCGGTTCGCAAGCGCTTTGACGCCCCCCTGCCGGTTGCCACGGCGTGGGGCTGGCTGCGGAACAAAATTGAGAAGAATGAGCTGCCCGGCGTACTCTTTGTGGTGGCTGGGCGACGCAGAGAAGCGCCCGAACTCTATGCAGAGCTGCGCAGGCTGGCTGGTGTTCCGGAACGGATGCTTGATTTGAGTGGTTTTTCCCGACAGGGAGTCGGAGAGTACATTGAACATCTATCCCGCACCCTCCACGAAAAGGGACACCCCGACAAGACGCAGGCGCTCAGCCAGGCAGAGGGGTTTGACGATGCGTTGGTGGAGGTCTTCCATCGTCTGACCGGCGGCTCGCCCATTGCCCTTGCCATTGCTCTACAACTCTACCTGGATAGGACGCCGCCCAAACTGATGGTGCTGATCGACCGCCTGTTGGAAGGAGAAGCGGAGCCGCCCGACAAAAATGCAATTGTGCGCGAAGCCCTGGTAGATGCCCTGGGCGACTACGCCTTTGGGCAGGATGCCAGCATCATCGTGCGCTATATGGCCCTGGCCCGTCGCGGGCTGACCCCAGAACGCTTCCGCGCGGTTTGGACAGGGAACTATCAATTCGAACACCTGGACGAGGACTTCGCCCAATTGCAGAGGCAGATTTTTGTTAAAACCCGGCCGGATGACAGCCTCGTCCTTCACGACGAGATCGCTGACTGGTTGGAGAGAGGTTTCTACAGCATTGCACAGCCAGAAGCCCGGGAGGTTTTTGGACGGTTGGCGACTGTATACGATCGGGAGATTGACGAATTAGAAAGAACGATTGGCCGTCTTAACGAGCGCACAAATATCAGCGATGAAGAGATCGACGAGAAAGAAGGAATTCATTGGATAGAGCAGATTCCAGAGCGATCAGAAGACGAGAGAAAATTGTTCATAGCGCGAGAACAACGTCGGCATTTGGCAGCCGATCGGATGAGCTATGCCCTCCGCTGGAATCCAGCAGAAGGCTACAAACACTACTATGAGTTGGCCGAAGAAATTTTTAGTACAGGACTACGCGAGTATGAGGCGCACATTCGCGCTGTGTTTCTGGAGTGGTGGGAAGCCCAAAGCAACGACACGGCGATCTCCGACCGTCAGGACACAGCAACCTCCGTCGGCGTCACCCCGGAACTCATCGAAGCAGACTTCGCCCTGCGCTCGGTGCAGCGCGCGTATACAGAAGCAAAACCTCAGGTGCAACGGTTGCGTGAAACACTCGCGTTGGCCCAAAGTATGCTGAATGATCATCAATTCCGTATCCCCCCGTTTGCGCGCGCCCTTTTGGAAATTTACATCCATCTCTGCCGCGGCCAACTGGAAGGAGAAGCGACGCTGGAAGAGATGCGAACCGCGTTTACCCATTCTCTGACAGTGCTGGAAGAAGCAAAGCGCTCGCATGGAGATTGGGATACAGATTTGCGGGGGTGGCTGATCCACGCGGCCAGAGCTTTTGGCTATTATGCCTATGGTTTTATTGAGCGTACCCGAGGCCATTATGGGCGGGCGGCGCGCTGGTATACAGCCAGTCTGAAGCCCTATCGGGATTTGAAGTTCGAAGTCAGCCAGGCGCGTTCCCTCAACGACAAGGCTTATGCATTGGCATTGGTCGGCGATTCACTCCAAGCCGAGGCTGCAGTGACGGATGCTTTGAGCTTGCGTCAGCGCCTGGGCTATGGCTACCCCATCGGTCTCAGCCTGAATACCTATGGCATTGTGTTGATGATGAACGAGCGCCCGGTTTCGGCTGAGTACCAATGCGAGCGTGCGCTGGAAATTTTCCGACGCGTGGGCAGCCCCTATGGTCAGATGTTGGCCCATCGCGCCCTAAGCGAAGCCTATCGCCGGGATGCGGAACGTCTCCCTATGGCACGGGATCATTACTTACGTCACCTGGAGAGCGCACTGCAAGAAAGTGAGCAGGCCTATACAATTGCAAGTAATCTTCTTGAACGCCCCAGTTCTCTGCTCGCCGATATCCTGGACGAATATGGCTGTGTCTACCGGGATTTGGCCCACTTTTGCTGGGAAAACCCGGAAGAATGCAAAGATAAGCACAACGCAGAGGAATCCTGTCAGCGAGCGGAGAGATTGCTGCAAGAGTCGATCCAGGCGCTGGAAGGAATCAACACAAGCGAACGGCGAGTCGATTCAGCCGTCAATCTGGCTTATCTCTACTACTGGCGAATCGACTCGGCACAAGAAATCCAGAGCGAATCCGACCGGCGTCGGCAGATTGTTGCCTGGCTTGACGAGGCCGATACGCGGCTTCAAAAAGCCATTGCCTATGCGCCGGAGGAGTATCGCAATCCCGGACACGAGCGTCATCAGCGATATGACCCCAGCAATTACTGGACCCATCTGAGTAAGGCCTGGTCCCTGGCTGCATTGATCCTTCAGGAACGACGTTGGCTCAGTGAACGTGCAGATGATCCCTCCCAAACAGAGATCGACCAGCTAGAAGATGCATTGGCGCACGCGGTCATGCATATCCTCTATTACGCGGCTCGAGTCCCAGGCAACGTGCGTGCAGTGCGTCGTTCTCGCCAAATCGCCTACGATGTACTGAAGCCGCTTAACGGCGCAACCCTCGAACGCTTCCATACAAAGGGAGCACAGCTTTTTCCGGCAGAGGAACGCGACGCCTGGAAGCCCGCCGCGGAACTGCTGCGCAAGCATCTGGAAGAAAACTTCGGTATCGGTGAATTCACTTTAGACGAATTTGGCCCACAGGGGGCGCAATGACCCAGACAAACAGGCGTTTTCCAATTCCATTAGATATAGAATGGCTATCATATCCGCGGCCTTCTGGCCCTCAACCGCGCAGTGGTCGCACAGCAAAGAGACAGCAGCGGAAGTTGTGGACAACTCGTATCCCTGCTAGTCCGCTGGT
>JAHBVF010000047.1 GCA_019637685.1 Caldilineaceae bacterium
CGATACGGCCACATACTGCCGTGGCCTACTCAACCGGCGCTGGCCTGAATAGTCACCGGTTTTTTGTGCATCGACAACCCCAATCCTGCGCGGCTCTTTTGGTCAAGTTGACAAAGGGCGCAAAGATTGCTAGGATAGCGCCTGGACTGTTCTATTGTCTGTTGGAAGCAGAACACGGTTTTCACCCTCAATGTTCTGTCAATCAAACTCTGTTAGATTTGCATCGTCTCCCCCAAATGTAGTCCAAGCCCCACGCATGCAATCGGGCTCGTTTCAAAATATTTATCTTTTTTTCGTAACCCACGCGAAATTATCGTGCGATGACTCCCACTCATCTCAGGAGCACGCCTCAATGGCAAAACTGCTAGAAGTCTCGAATCTCAAGACCCAATTCTTCACCCAGGACGGCATTGTTCATGCGGTCAATGGTATCACCTATCAGGTCGATCAGGGTGAAACATTGGCAATCGTCGGAGAATCCGGTAGCGGTAAGAGCGTCGGCGTGATGTCGCTGATCCGTCTGATCCCGGAACCGCCCGGCAAAGTGGTGGATGGTCAGGTGATGTTTGACGGGCAAGACCTGCTCAAACTCTCGGAAGATCAACTGCGCAACATACGGGGCAACCGTATTGCCATGATTTTCCAGGACCCAATGACCTCATTGAACCCGGTGTTGACCATTGGACGGCAGATTACCGAAGCCCTGGAATTGCACCTGCATATGGGACGGGAGGAGAGCCGCAAGCGGGCTGTTGAACTCTTGGAACTGGTTGGTATCCCTGGCGCGGCCGCACGGCTGGACGATTACCCTCATCAATTTTCTGGCGGTATGCGCCAGCGGGTGATGATTGCCATGGGGCTAAGCTGTGATCCCCAGTTGTTGATTGCTGATGAGCCGACTACTGCCCTGGATGTGACCATTCAGGCCCAGATTGTGGACTTGGTGGAACGGCTGAAACAAGAACTGGGGATGGCGATTATCTGGATTACCCACGATTTGGGTGTGGTAGCCGGTATGGCTGACCGGGTGATTGTGATGTATTCCGGTTTTATTGTGGAAGAGGCCGCGGTAGACGAACTCTATGCCCAGCCCCGCCACCCATACACACTCGGCCTTCTGCGCTCGATTCCCCGCCTGGACCTGGGCCGTCAGAAACGGCTTATTCCCATCGATGGCCTTCCCCCAGACCTGCTCGATCCCCCCAGCCATTGTCCCTTTGCTCCCCGCTGTGTCTTCAATATTGAAAAATGCTGGCAGGAGAACCCAGCCCTGGAGACAGTCGGTACGGATCACAAAACGGCCTGTTGGGTCGATATTTCCAATGTTGAGATTTACAACCCCAGCGCGGACCAGCAGAATGTCGAGGTGACCGCATGAGCGAAGCCACAATGAGCCAGCAGGCAACGAAAACAGGCAACGGCAACGCACCGGATTCGATTCTCTCTGTGCGCGGGCTAAAGATGCATTTCCCCATCACCAAAGGCGTAATCGTGCAGCGCCAGGTGGGGGCTATCAAAGCGGTGGATGGGCTCAACTTCGATCTGTACCGGGGCGAGACACTGGGGCTGGTGGGGGAGTCTGGCTGTGGAAAATCCACAACCGGCCGGGCCATTTTGCAGCTATATAAGCCGACCGCCGGTTCGGTGGTCTTTGAAGGCAAAGAGCTGACGCAGATCGGCAGCGGCGATCTGCGGCGAATGCGCCGCCGGATGCAGATGATCTTCCAGGACCCCTACGCTTCTCTCAATCCCCGTATGACAGTGGGCAGTATTGTGGGGGAGCCATTGGAAGTACACAATATCGGCTCCAGCCGCAAGGAACGCCAGGAGCGGGTGCAGGAACTGTTGAAGATTGTGGGGCTGAACCCCTACTTTATCAACCGCTACCCCCACGAATTTTCGGGAGGCCAGCGCCAGCGTATCGGCGTGGCCCGCGCCCTGGCTGTGAATCCCTCGTTCATTGTCTGCGACGAACCCATCTCTGCTTTGGATGTGTCAATTCAGGCCCAGGTGATCAATCTGCTGGAAGATTTGCAGAAGGACCTGGGGCTAACGTATCTCTTCATTGCCCACGACCTGTCGGTGGTGCGCCACATTTCGGACCGCATCGCGGTGATGTATCTGGGAAAAATTGTGGAGTTGGCGGATCGGGACGAACTCTATGCCAACCCAAAACACCCCTACACCCAGGCTTTGCTTTCGGCTGTACCCATCCCCGACCCGGAAATTGAAAAGAAGCGCCAGCGCATTATTCTGGAAGGCGACGTGCCCAACCCGGCCAACCCGCCGATAGGCTGTAACTTCAACACCCGCTGCCCGCGGGTGATGGATATTTGCCGCCAAAGCGATCCGGAGTTTCGGGATGATGGCAACGGCCATCACGTGGCCTGCTTCCTCTATGAGTAGTTATGTCCCCTGGTTGTGTCCGATCGAAAAAGCGAGTTCTTTGTAAGCGCGCCGGTTTTTCGATTTTTTTGAGTTCCATATCAAAGGAGAAATTTATGTCAAGAAAGATGCGAAGTTCCGTCTTGTTGGCGGTTCTGCTGCTGGTGGCGATGATAGTAGCCGCCTGTCCAGCACAGCCCGGCCAAGTAGTAGAGGTGGAAGTCACCCGCATTGTCGAGGGCGA
Source organism: Caldilineaceae bacterium (assembly GCA_019637685.1). Lineage (GTDB taxonomy): Bacteria > Chloroflexota > Anaerolineae > Caldilineales > Caldilineaceae > JACQGT01. The sequence continues at coordinate 2,630 of JAHBVF010000047.1, forward strand.
ATCCCAGACAGTCGTCGTGACTGCCACGCCCGAACCGCCTATGCCTGTTTCCTTCACGGCCCCCCGTCCTGATACCTATACGGATGTTACCTTTGGCGACATCGACACAATGGACCCGGCTCTGGCCTATGACACGGCCAGCGGCGCCCTCATTATGAATGTGATGGAAACGCTGATCTGGTTCAACCACACAGACGCCACAAGCTTTGTGCCTGTGCTGGCTACGGAAGTGCCCAGCGTGGAAAACGGCGGCATCTCTGCCGACGGGCTGACCTACACCTTCCACATTCGTGAAGGCGTCACCTTCCACAACGGCAACGACCTGACCCCCAGCGACATCGCCTACAGCTTCCAGCGTGGCCTGCTCCAGTCCGACCCCAACGGTCCCCAGTGGCTGCTGTTGGAGCCGATTCTGGGCTACACATCGGGCGACGTGACGGAGGAGATTGCCGACGGCGAATATGCTGGCGATCCCGATGCCCTGAAGGCCAACGCGACACCGGAAGAACTGGTTGCCGTCTGCGAAAAGGTTCAGTCCGCGGTTGTGGCGGACGACGAAGCCGGCACTGTCACCTTCAATCTGTCCATCCCCTGGGGTCCTTTCCTGGCTACCCTGACCCAGACCTGGGGCGCTGCCCTGGACGAGCAGTGGGCGGTTGAGAATGGCGCGTGGGACGGTTCCTGCGACACCTGGACCGACTTTTATGCACCGGGCGCCGAGAACGACGAATTGACCAGCATCATCAACGGTACTGGCCCCTATATGCTGGAAAGCTGGACACCTGGCGAGGGTTGGGTGCTGGTTGCCAATCCCAATTACTGGCGAGCCAGTGACGATCCCATGTGGGAAGGCGGCCCGGCTGGCGCACCTGCGGTCGAGCGTATTGTTCGCAAGCTGGTGAGTGAGTGGGGAACCCGCTTTGCCATCCTGCAGGCCGGTGACGCGGAAGTAGTCAATGTGCCCGTGGCCAATCGCCCCCAAGCGGATGAATTTGTGGGCGAAACCTGTGACTGGCGCACGAACGAGTGTACCCCCACCGACAATCCGGATGGTCCATTGCGCAAGTGGGGCAACCTGCCCAGTACCAGCCGCACTGATGTCTTCCTCAACTTCAACGTCAGCACGGATGAGAACGGCAACAACCCCTACATCGGCAGTGGACAGTTGGACGGCAACGGCATCCCCGCTGACTTCTTCAGCGACATCCATGCCCGTCTGGCCTTCGAATACTGCTTCGACTATGACACCTACATTTCCGATGCCCTGAACGGCGACGGCGTGCGCAACAACGGCCCCATCATTCTGGATATGCTGGGTTACAACCCGGATGGTGAGATGTACCCCTTCGATCTGGACAAGTGTGCCGAAGAGATGGCTCTTGCCTGGGACGGTCAGGTGGCCGAGAAGGGCTTCCGTTTGCAGGCTGCCTATAACACAGGCAACGACACCCGCCAGACCATCGGCGCCATCCTGCAGGCCAATTTCCGGTCGATCAACCCGAAGTATCAAATCGAGCTTGTCGGTCTGCCCTGGCCCACAATGTTGGCGGCCTTCCGTGTCGGCCAGCTGCCTGTAGTTGCCAGCGGCTGGGTCGAGGACATCCACGATCCCCACAACTGGGTACAGCCCTTCACTGTGGGCACGTATGCGGGTCGTCAGAACTTGCCGGATGATCTGAAGGCGCAGTTCCAGGAACTGGTCAATGCGGGTGTGGCCGCGGCAACGCCTGCCGAGCGTGAGGCAATCTACTACAAGTTGCAGAAGCTGCATCACGACAGCGCGATTCAGATTACCCTGGCCCAGGCCACGGGTGTGCGCTACGAACAGCGTTGGGTGCAAGGCTACTACTACAACCCGGCCCTGTTTGACAACTACTTCTACTCGTTCAGTTTGGCCCAGTAGTTCTATCAATGCCTGACAAAACTCACCGGCAAGGGCAAGCCCTTGCCGGTGAGTTTTCCTCTCTCTGTCGCTGTATAAAACTATTTGTGTCACCCACCCAGCGGGACACAGGGCAGCAGTGACAATGAACACCGACAACTTCCGAATGAAATATTGGTTCAAGGCGGACGAGCGATGACTGCTTATATCCTGCGACGTCTGGTACAACTGCCCATCACTGTTTTTGGCGTCACAATTTTGATTTTCCTGATGCTTCAGGTGCTCAGCCCTTCGGAGCGAGCAGCCCTGTACATTAAAGACATACCCAAAAACGAGGCACAGATCGACCGGGTGATCAAGCGTTATGGGCTGGATAAGCCGATTTATGTTCAGTATGTGAACTGGTTGATTGGCACTGTGGACCAGGACACGGGCAGCCGTGTAGGCGGTGTTCTGCGGGCAGACCTGGGCTATTCCCGCACAGGCCGCGAGCCGGTGATCGATCTCTTGCTGCGCCGATTGCCGGCCACGGCTGAGCTGGCGATTTGGAGCTTTATTCCCATTCTGGGCATTGGCATCTGGCTGGGGATCATTGCCGCTATCAATCACAATAAATTGATCGATCAGCTTGCCCGGGTCTTCAGCATTGTGGGCTATTCCTTCCCCACATTTGTCTTTGGCCTGCTGGTATTGATGCTTTTTTATGCCAAGACCGGGTGGTTTCCCCCGGGTCGTCTGTCCGACTGGGCTGTACAGATTGTGGGTAGCCCTGGGTTCGTTCAATATACAAATTTGAATACTTTTGACGCCCTGCTCAATGGCCGTTTTGATGTCTTTTTGGATGCATTGCGCCATATGCTTTTGCCGATTATTACTCTTTCGTATCTTTCCTGGGCGCTCCTGCTGCGGGTGACCCGTTCGTCTATGCTGGAAACCCTGGGGCAGGACTATATTCGCACGGCCCGGGCCAAGGGTGTTGAGGAGAAGAAAGTGATCAATGATCACGCCCGCCCCAATGCGCTCATTCCTGTGGCGACCATCAGCGGTTTGACTGTTGTCGGGCTGCTCAACGGTGTGGTTATAACCGAGACGGTCTTCAACTATCCGGGGCTTGGCTCGGCGGTGGCCGCCGCAGCCGTGAGCCTGGATGTGCTGACAGTGCTGGGTTTTGTCCTTTTCAACGCTACCCTTTTGATTCTAGCCAATCTTGTGGTGGACGTTCTGTATGCCTTCCTGGATCCTCGTGTGCGCCTGCGCTAACACCGACGCTCCTCTTTATGTCAGGATTTTTGATCGATGACAACTTCTGCAATCGCTCCAACAGCCCATAAACGCATCCAGACGGATGACGGCTTTCTTCTGCCCGATCCGGGTCGCCTGGAGAAGGCACTGGGGCCAGAGTGGGCACGGATTATTCGTGGGCTGATTACCAATCCGCTATCTGTCACCGGGCTGCTTGTCGTCATTTTGTTCCTCCTGATAGCCGCGGCTGCGCCTGTATTGGCCCCGCCGCTGAACGCCATGACGGACCCCTACCAAATACCTCGGGACGGATTCGGTCCGACACCCCAGGAACCGGGTTCAGCCTGGGACCGGGATGTGCCGCCTTTGCCCTTCTGGTATGAGAGTGTCACAGGCAAGACAGAATGGGTCCATCTGCTTGGAACGACCAGCGGCCAGTTTGACATCTATTACGGCATTGTCTGGGGAACCCGAACGGCTCTTCTGGTTGGGGTTTTGGTCGTTTTCGCCGGGCTATTCATCGGCCTGATCGTCGGTTCGATCTCCGGCTACTACGGCGGTGTCACCGATGACATACTCATGCGCATTACCGAAATATTTATGGCCTTTCCCTTTTTGCTGGCAGCGCTCACCCTCTCTGCCATTCTTGTGCCCTTATTTGGCCGGGGCATCTGGCCTTCGGTGATCGCGCTGATCAGCTTTGGGTGGATGGGGTATGCCCGGGTGATTCGAGGCGATATTCTTGCCACGAAGGAACGAGATTATGTGCTTTCCGCCCGCACAGTAGGCGCTCGGGATGGCACAATCCTGCTGCGCCATATCCTGCCCAATGCTATTTTTACGACAATGGTTCTGGCCTCGCTGGATGTGGGCGCAATTGTCCTCACCTTTGCCGCGCTCAGCTTTCTGGGGGTGGGCACAGACATCGGCTATGCTGACTGGGGCCAGGTAATCAGCTTTGCCCGTTCCTATATTCTGAGCCTGGACACCTATTGGTACATTATTGTCTATCCAGGAATTGCTCTTATCCTTTTTGGCCTGGGCTGGAACCTGATTGGGGATGGCCTGCGGGATGTGCTTGACCCCCGCATGAAAAAATGAAAGTTGCGAAAAGGGCGGATCGCGATGTCCAAAAACCAATTTGCTGATTGATGCGTGAAACAGAGTGGGAGGAGGATTACACATACTTTCCTGCCCGGTTTCACACATTTTATTGGAAAATGTAGTGATCAGGCTGATAGTGAAAGAAGCTGGACGCAGATAAACGCAGAGGAACGCAGATTTTTTCTCTGGATCAGCGTCAATCTGCGTGAATCGGCGTCCCATTTTTTGTTCCATCATCAGCCTGATCAGCACACATTTTATTGGAAAACAAGACATTTGTGATCGAGCGTTGATGAAACAGACTTTTCGGACCCATTTGGGACTGTGGTACGGAGCCACGATCGGGCTTGGGCTGTCCGTGGGGCTGTGGCTGCCCGAGGTGATCCGTCTGTGGGCCGTGCCCCTGGCACACTTCTACCCGACGCTGATCATCGGTGTCCTTTTGATTGTTGCCATCACTGCTCTGGCCGGGGCGATCTCAGAACGTCTGTCCCACGCGGGGTTCAGTGTTCTTGTGTGGTTCATCGGGGCGCTGACCATTGCCGTTGTGATCAGTGGGCTGCTCTATCCGGTGCAGACAGTGAGCGCCTGGCTGGTTGATCAGCGCTTTTGGGGGCAGCCCATCTACGAACCGAGCAGCGCATCTCGGCTGCGGGGCGGTCTGGCTGGTTTCTTTGTTGTTCTGGCACTAAGCGCTTATGGACTGTTGCAAGAGAACCGCCTGAGCGGATTGCGGGCAGAGATAGACGACCGTTTCTGGATGACAGGCCGGGGCTGGTTTCTGCTTGTACTCGGCCTTCTGCCAATCCTGGGTGTGGGGTTGATTGTTGACGAAATCGTACTGAAACCCGTCTACACAACGGCCAATAGTACAGATCAGGCCATCCGCGTGGTACGCAGCACCCAGGGCGATCTGCTGGAATTGGGCCAGGCAGACGGTATCAACTACAGCGGCCTAAAGGGTGAACGGGATCGGTTAAGTGGTCGCTATTCCCTGCAAATCGGCCAGATTGAGTGGGGGCCGATCAACACAGTCCACATTGTCGTCCAATTTGAAAGCGGCGTCTGGCTGTTCTGTCACCTGAGGGGCGATAACCTCTCGCACTGCAACGACGCGTCGCCGCCTTATCTGGTGGGCTTTCCCGCGTTTGTGCGCACAGGCGCACTGCCGGAAGATTGTACTGGATGCCGTTTCCGTTCAACCGCGGAACAGCAGGCGTGGATAGAAGCACGGACAGCGGCCTACGGCGAAGATATTGAGATCACAAAGCAGAATCAATTGGGCGATGTTGTGCTGATGCAGGCCCGTGCCAGTGACGGAAATGCCCAAATAAGCTGCTTCTTCAAAGGAATTACGCCGATTGTGCTGGAAAATTGCTGGGACAGTGAACCGTAGCGCAGTAAATCGCGGTACAGTGGCCTGTAGCATTGTGGCGTTTTGCGCCCTTTTGATAAGTATCGGCCTGTGCAGCACATCCACAGTATCGGCCCAGAGCGGGGGCAATGGCTCTGCCCCCCAGGAGGAGAAACCCAGGGCCAGCACCCCGGATCGGCTGGCCCCGCCCCCCATGTCGGACCCGCCGACTTTGCTGGAAACAGGTCACTACGACTATTATCTGTACTGTATGGTCTGCCACGGAGATCGGGGCCAGGGGCTGACAGAGGAGTGGCGCAACGCGGGCGATCCCGCGGATGCCAACTGTTGGCAGAGCCGCTGCCACGCGTCCAACTATCCGCCTGGGGGTTTTGAATTGCCCCGCTATGCACCAGCGCTGATCGGCGAACAGACGCTTGCCCGCTTTCCCACAATCGGCGATCTCTATAGCTATATCCAGACATCTATGCCCTGGCATCTGCCTGGTCTTCTGGAGGATGAACAGTATCAGCGCATCGCACTCTATTTGGCGGCAGCAAACGGGAGCACCGGGCTGAACGAGACGGATAACTTGGCTGATTGGGCTACACTGGAAACGTTTGCCCCCACCTCCCGCACAGTGGCTTCCCTGTCTGCGTCGGTGATATCTGCCCCAACGGGAGAAGATGCAAATGCTTCAAGTGCCTCAAATGATTCGTCATTGCCTGCAAGTCTACCTTTCCTGGCCATCGGTCTGGGTGTGATGTTGGCTGCGGCTATTGTTTGGAAAACCCGGCAGAAACAGTCGGCAAGCAAAGCAGCAAAAATACACGGCGAGGGCGATGCACAATAGCCCCGCGGCAAACAATTTCGATTTGTTCCAGGACTATACCTGGATTTTTCCCTCCCCAATTGCATACACACGAATATCGTCATACAATTTTGACAGTTGGGTGTAATTGCAGGTACGATATATGCTAGCTTGTCTGTATAGCAGCCAACCCTCTGGCTGGGAAGCAGGCAGTTTCAGGTACATTTCGTAGTTTTGTTCACCAAAGGAGATGAATATGCACCCCACCAAAAAATGGCTGACGCTGGTCGGTGTCTTGATGGCGCTGGCCTTCGTGCTGGCCGCCTGTCCTGCCCAACCCGCGGGCCAACCCCAGACAATCGAAGTGACCGTCGAGGTCGAAAAGATTGTCGAAAAGGAAGTTGTGAAGGAAGTGCCTGTTGAGAAGGAAGTTGTGAAAGAGGTTCAGGTCACAGCGGAAGATTACACCACCCCCCACCCCATTCTGAGCGATATTGTGGTGCGCCATGCCATTGCCCAGTGCGTCAACCGGGATGAGCTGATCGCCTCTGTCTATCCGTATGTGGCGGACGATGTGAAGCCCACCCTGCGCATGGATACCTTCCTGCCCAAGAGCCACTGGGCCTACAGCGGTGGCTACACAGACTATGCCTATGATCCGGCTGCAGCTGGTGCGGCCCTGGAAGCCGACGGCTGGGTCGATGCGGATGGCGATGGCATCCGCGAGAAGGATGGCAACCGCCTCTCCCTGAAATTCACCACCACCACCGCCCAATTCCGCCAGACCTGGGCCGCGGTGGCCGAGCAGAATCTGAAAGAATGTGGCATCGAGATTATCCGCCTGCATACCCCCGCGTCCTGGTGGTTCGGTGACAGCACGGGTCTGCAACGCCGTGACTTCGAGTTGGGCGCGTATGCCTGGGTGGGCCAGACCAATCCCGGCGGTCGTACCCTCTACGCCTGCAACCAGATTCCTCTGCCCAGCAACAACTGGGAAGGCCAGAACTACATGGGCTGGTGTGATGAGGAAGCCAGCCAGGCCATCGTAGCGGGCAACAACACACTGGACCGGGCCGAACGCATCGCTGCCTATGATATTGTGCAGAAGAAATTCTCCGAGGATATGGTCTCCCTGCCCCTCTTCCAGCGGGCCGAGGCCGAAGCCTGGAGCACCAACCTGCTCAACTTCCGTCCCGATGCCACCGAGTACAGCTCGGCCAACTCCTGGGAGTGGGAACTGGCTGATGGCGGCGACACAATGGTTGTCGGCTTCTCGCAGGAACCCTCCAGTATGTTCAGCCTGATTGTCTCGGCGGCTGTCCAGCGCCAGGTGGCCCAGATGGGCGTTGGCAACTTGAATACCCAATACAGCTATGACTACCAGCCCCTGACCCAGACGCCTCTGGCAACCCTGGAAGATGGCCTGGCCACCAACGAAATGGTGGAAGTCACCGCTGGCGATATGGTCTACAATGTGGATGGCGAGCCGGAAGAACTGGCCGCTGGCACGAAGATCATTGTAGATGGCGAGGCAGTCGAATACGATGGCTCCAGCACAGTGATGATGCCCCAGTTGGTCGTCAACTATAAGTACGACGAATTCACCTGGAGCGATGGCACGCCTGCTTCGGCTGGCGATGTGGAACTGGCCAATCAGATTGAATGTGACAAGGAATCTGGCGCCACCTCCTTCATCACCTGCGAGGCCATTCAATCCGCGGAATTTGGTCCTGGCGTGGAAGCCACTGTGACCTATCTGCCCGGCTACCAAAGCCCGACCTACTTCCTCTCCCCCTGGGGCGAACTCTACCCCAGCCACCAGGTGTTGAGCGACGGCCGGATGCTGAAGGATGTGCCCGCGGCTGAATGGGCCACCCTGCCGGAAATCTCCGAAAAGCGCCTGAGCTACGGCCCTTACGTCATCACCGATTGGGTCAAGGGCGAGCGCATTGAACTGGAAGTGAACCCCTATTACGAGCCTGCGCCCAAGGTGAAGAAGATTATTGTCGTCATCGTTCAGGACACCAACCAGGCTGTTGCCCAGTTGCTGGCCGGCGATCTGGACTATCTGGAGCGGGCCACCCTGGGTGGCGGCGCCGAAGTTCAGACAGTCATCGATGCGGCTGCCGAAGGCAAGGTGAATGTGGAAGTGGTGCCCAGCCCGACCTGGGAACACATCGACATGAACCTGTACACCAAATAGTCAGGCTCCTCTGTTCGCAATGGGTGCGAAGCAGGCGGGCTGACCCAAGTTCACCGCTGATTCGCACTCTATGACAACGAAAGCGGGTGGGGCATTCCATATCGGATTGTTCCACCCGCTTTTGCTTGTAAATGGGGTGCAGATTTTTGTGACAGAAGCTACGCGGGTGGCCGGTTTGTAGCCGTGCCAGCCGGGCCGTCCAGACGTATCGTCCTCTCCCTGCGTATCCCCTGTTCGCTCTGAATTGAGCCGCGCTGATCAAAATTGATCAGGCCGATGTGTGTCCGTTTTCCTGCTGAGGGACTGGTATTATGACAAATTATCTTATTCGCCGCATCTTTCAGATGATGATTGTGATTCTTCTGTCGGCGCTGGCGACTTTTATTCTCTTCAATATTGCGCCCGGCGGCCCCCTGACTGGCCTGCAACAGCAGCAGCAGCAGTTGACACGGGAAGACATTGCCCGCATCAAAGCTCAATTTGAACTGGACTTATACCTGCCGGTGCGCTTTTCCCGCTGGTTGATTGGCGTTCCCTCCGGCCCGATTGTGGTTGGCGGGCAGGAGCTTTTCGCCAATATTCCCGTGGGCTGCTATCTGGTGCGGGAGGAACAGGTGACGGATCGCAAAGGCCAGACAGTCACCAAACCGACGGGCTGTGATGACTTTGTCTACCTTTCCGAGATTCCAGAACTGCATCCGGCTGTGCGCAGCAGCAAAGGCATTTTGCGGGGCGATTTTGGCCTGAGTACAGTCGTGCGCCCCGGTCGTCCTGTGCTGGACGAACTGCTCAGCCGGCTGAATGCCACTTTGGAGCTTCTGGTCACGGCCACGCTGCTCTCCCTGCTCATCGGCGTGCCCATCGGCATCTACAGCGCGGTCAATCAATACTCCCGCTTCGATTACTTCTTTACAACGCTGGCTTTTATCGGCTCTTCTATGCCGGTCTTTTTCTTCGCACTACTCCTAATCCTGATCTTTTCTGTCATACCCGTCTTCCTGCAGGACACAATCCCCTGGATTCCCCGCTTGCCCTCGGGCCTGCGCGAGGCCATGCGCGGCTATAGCATCGCCACCTGGCTGCCCCGGGTGGAGGCTGGCTCGCTGTGGGATCGGCTGCTCCATCTGGCAATGCCCCTGCTCGTACTCACCTTTTTCAATATGGCCGGGTGGAGTCGCTTTGTGCGTACATCGATGCTCGAAGTTCTGCGCCAGGACTATGTGCGCACGGCACGGGCCAAAGGGCTGCGGGAAAACCTGGTCATCTACAAACACACCCTGCGCAACGCCCTGATCCCCTTCGTGACGATTCTGGTATTGACGATTCCCGGCATTTTCAGTGGAGCCATTATCACCGAAACGGTCTTTGCCTGGCCAGGAATGGGGCGACTCTACTTCGACGCCCTCAGCCGCAGCGACTGGCCGATTGCCCTGGCCTTTCTTTTCATCACCGCTGTTCTGACTGTCTTTGCCCTCCTCCTGGGCGATATTCTCTACACAGTCGTCGATCCGCGCATTAAATATAAATGAGTTTGGAAAGGGAGATGGGAGGACAGACTGACCCAATCTCTACCTTCCATTCCTTTATTTCGGGAGCAATTCAATGGCAGCAACAGCCGGCACAATCAAAATCGAAGCAAAACGGGAGAAGCAGGATAGCCAGTGGATGGTGGTTGCCCGGCGTTTTATGCGCCACCGGCTGGCTGTTATTTCCCTGGTGCTCATCCTTCTGATCTTTATCGCCTCGCTCCTGGCCCCGGTGATTACCACCTTTCCCCGGGATGCGGTGGATATCTCGGCGCCCACCCGCCCTGGCCCGCCCGGAATCGCGGGTAGTGATGGCCGATTACACATTCTGGGCATCGACAATCTAGGCCGGGACCTCTTCACCCGTATGCTCTACGCGGCCCGGGTCTCTCTCTCCATTGCCTTTTCCGTTGTGCTGCTCTCCGAAGGGCTGGGGGTACTGATCGGCGCGCTGGCCGGCTATTACAAAGGCTGGGTGGACACACTCATTTCCCGGATCATCGAGTTTATGCTCACCATTCCCCTTCTGCCCATTCTGCTGATCCTTTCTGCCATTATGATCAACACAGATGCCAAACTGCCTCTGCCCGACTTTGTGATCAAAGGTTTGAGCGCGGTGCTGCTGGCCCCGGAGCGGGAAGCCAATCAGGTCTTTGTGCTGGTGATGATTATTGTCATTTTTGGCTGGCTGGGCGCGGCCCGGCTGATGCGGGGAATGGTCCTCTCTCTGAGCGAGCAGGATTTTGTGGAATCGCTCAAAGCCCTGGGCGCGTCCGACGCCCGCATTATTCTGCGCCATCTGATTCCCAACGGCATTGCCCCCATTTTGGTCAACGCCAGCCTGAGTCTGGGCGGTGTGATTATTCTGGAAGCGTCCCTCAGCTTTCTGGGGCTGGGCGTGCAGGACCCGACACCCACCTGGGGCAATATGCTCAATGCCTCGCAAAGTTATATGTTCCAGCACCCCTGGCTGCCGCTGATCCCCGGTATTCCCCTTGTGATTGTGGCCCTGGGCTTCAATTTTATTGGCGATGGCCTGCGGGATGCCCTGGACCCCCGGCTAAAACGCTAGGGGAATTCTAACCGGAGATATGAGATTGCTGTGCGTTTTCACCTGGTATGCAGTACATCTCACGTCCCACGCATCACATTTTCTCTGCAACGATTATCGATATGGGATACCGTATGGCTGACCAAAAGAATTCAACAGCGCAGCCCCTGCTGGAAATCAAAGGGCTGAAAACATATTTCTATACAGAAGACGGCGTTGTACAGGCCGTCAACGGCGTGGATTTTGCCATCCGTCCTGGCGAGGTGATGGGACTGGTGGGCGAGTCGGGCAGTGGCAAAAGCGTTACATCCCTTTCCATCATGCGGCTGATCGGCGGATCGGGAAAGATTGTAGATGGCGCGATCATCTTTGACGGCAACGACCTGGCCAAAGCGTCTGAAAACGAAATGCTCGCCCTGCGCGGCAACAAAATGTCGATGATCTTTCAGCAGCCCACAAGCTGTCTCAACCCGGTCTTTCGAGTGGGGGATCAGATCGCCGAGTCGATAATGGTCCACAAAAAAATGGACCGGCAGGAGGCCATGCGCCAGGTCTACGAACTGATGCGCAAAGTTGGCATCTCGGACCCGGAGCGGCGGGCCAAAGCCTTCCCCCACGAGATTTCCGGTGGCCAGGCCCAGCGGGTGATGATTGCTATGGCCCTCGCTTGCCAGCCCAAATTGCTCATCGCCGACGAGCCGACTACCGCCCTGGACGTGACAATTCAGGCCCAGATTTTGGACCTGATGCGCAACCTGCGCCAGGACTTTGACACGGCCATTTTGCTCATTACCCACGATATGGGCGTAGTGGCAGAAATGTGCGACAGCGTGGCTGTGATGTACGCGGGGCAGATTGTGGAATATACGGATGTGGTTACGCTCTTCGACAAGCCCTTGCATCCCTACACCGAAGGGCTACTGGCGGCCATCCCTGTGCTGGGTGTCGTGCAGGACGATCTGGCCGTTATTCCCGGCTCTGTGCCCGATCTGATCAATCTGCCCCCCGGCTGCAAATTTGCGCCCCGCTGTCCGTATGTCAAAGAAATGTGTACGCAGGAGGTCCCGGCCCTCGTCCAGATCGAAGAAGGCCACTCGGCCCGCTGCCATATGCGCCACCCCGCCACGGCCCATCTGTGGGCAGGTGTGGGCAAAGCCGATTGGCAATTTATGGGCGATGAAGTCCTTATCGAGACAGTGGGGTAAGCGAGAAACTTATGTCCAGAATTCCAGCCCAGAAGAGCGACCTGCTGGTCGTCAACAATCTCAAAAAATACTTTCCCGTCCGTTCAGGACTTCTGCAACGGGTCACCGCCTGGGTGAAGGCCGTGGATGGCATCAGCTTCTCCATCCGCGCCGGCGAAACCTTTGGCCTGGTGGGCGAATCCGGCTGCGGCAAGACGACTGTCGGGCGCACGATCCTGCGCCTGCAAGAGGCCACCGACGGCAGCGTCACCTTCAACGGAGAGGATGTCTTTTCGGTGGGGCGCAACGGGCTGAAGGCCCTGCGTCGCAATATGCAGATCGTCTTTCAGGACCCCTATTCGTCCCTTGACCCGCGTATGCCCGTCGGCGAAATCATCGCCGAGGGTCTGACTATCCACGGCATCGGCAACAAATCCGAGCGCACCGAAATCGTCCAGGAGATGCTGGCGAAGGTGGGGCTGAATCCCTACCACGCTCAGCGCTATCCCCACGAGTTCTCTGGCGGCCAACGCCAGCGCATCGGCATTGCCCGCGCCCTGGCCCTCCAGCCCCAGTTTATCATCTGCGACGAGCCGGTCTCCGCCCTGGATGTCTCTATTCAGTCCCAGGTGCTCAATCTGCTGCGCAAACTCCAGGCCGAATATGGGCTGACATATCTCTTTGTGGCCCACAACCTGAGCGTCGTCGAACACATCAGCGACCGGGTGGGGGTGATGTATCTGGGCAAAATGGCTGAAATTGCCGAGCGGGAAGAGTTATACCGCAACCCGCTCCACCCCTACACCCAGGCCCTGATGTCCGCCATTCCCATCCCCGACCCCAAGCGCACCCGCCAGCGTATTGTATTGAAGGGCGACGTGCCCTCGCCCCTCAATCCGCCCAGCGGCTGCCGCTTCCATACCCGTTGCCCCATTGCCACAGACATTTGCTCGGTAGAGGAACCCGTCTTCGAGGAAAAAATACCGGAGCACTGGGTTGCCTGCCATCTGGTCGAGCGCAATCAGACGAAATTCTCACTGACGGGCCAGCCGTTATAGCGCCCACAGGCGGGATTCCGTCTGCAAGTTCTCTGTTTCAAAAGATGAGTCTGCTGCAAAAAGCCTTTTGAGCCACTGATGAACGCTGATAAACGCTGATAAAAAGAAGGATTCTCGCCTGAAATTCTCTGCGACTCCGTGTCTTTGCGGGAGAAATTGACCTTTTTGCAGTAGACTCAAAAGATTGCAAAAGAAAAGGAGGGACAAACGATCGTGCGTTTGTCCCTTCTTTTTGACAGCGCTTTGTCGATTAAAAAATGGAACCGATTGCTTGCCAACTGCGTTTGTAGAACGCGCTAGGGCGCGGCTGGTGTTCGCTCTGGTGAGGACGCCGTCAAAAAACAGGAGATCCCGTCGGCCACGCCCTGGGCCACCGTATCCGCTCCCTCGGTCAAGAGGCGGCCATCCCCGCCCAGAAAGCCCATCTCCAGAATCAGTGCCGGTGTGGAGCGGTCAATCTTGCGGAAGACGTGATAATCGATCATATCCTGGGTGATGGTGTCCGGGTGATAGACCAGACCCGTGGCAGCCGGATAACGCTCGTCCATGCAGGCCAGCAGCAGGCTGTCTGCCGCCGAAGGCGCGTTGTCCCGGTGGGCTGCTTTGTAGCCACTGTAGGCCACACAGCTGTCCGCGTGCAGGCTGACCAGTACATCGGCCATCAGTCCTTGCAGCCGCTCGTCAAACTCGTCAAAGATGTCAACTTCGTCGCCCTTCTGGCGCAACAGCCCAGCCACCCGCTCGGCCACCGCCGCGTTGACATCGGCTTCTTCGACGGTTACAGTGCCCGCTGCATCTGTGCAGACAGCGCCGGAATCATTCCCTTTGTGGCCGCTGATCAGCACAATGTGAGGCGGTTTGGGCGCAGATGGCAGCAGACCCGCCAGCGATTCGCCCGTGGCCCAGGGCAAGCCAGCGTCTTGGGCAGCCAATACGCCGATCACCAGTATCAGCAAAATGCTGACAAGCAGAAAAACTTTTTGGATTCGGCCAAGCAGATCGCGACGCATGGGATTTTGGAAATTTATCTCATAAGCAGCCGGGGCACGAATGCCCAGCGAGCGGCGCTCTGATTGTACAACAGTTCGAGGATTCTGCACGCAAAAGCCAATTGGAACGAACGGATCGGCCTGTGATAAAATCGTAGATGCTTGCACGGCAAGTGTTGCGCGTAGTTGATGACGCCCTGGGCGTCTGTAGCAAAGGTTTTATGGAACAAACAAACATCAACGAATCCAGCCGCGAGGCTTCGTATACCCCCCCTCCTTCTGCCAATGGCTCTGCGGGCAATTCGCCTTTGCAAACATTGGGGGCGCTTTTGCGCGAGCGCAGGGAACAGCGAGGGGCATCCCTGGCCGATGTGGAAAAAGCCACCCGCATCCGCCAAAAATATCTGGCCGCCATCGAAGCCGATGAGTGGCATTTGCTTCCCGGCGAGGTGGTAGGCCGGGGCTTTCTGCGCAACTATGCCAACCACCTGAACCTGGACTCAGACACGCTGCTCGAACGGCGACGTGCGGCCACGGATCCCACCCTGGCCCGCAGCCTGTCTCGCACCAGCGCCGGGTCGGTTCTGCCCCCCGTGCGCGAGGTAGACTATCGCCCCAAAGATGTGGACCTGGTGGAGACGCCGGTCTCCGATGTCTTGAGCGAGTATATCGCGGCAGGACGGGACTGGTTTGCGCCTATTGCCACGGCGTTGGCCGTCATTGCCGTTATTGTTGTCCTGGGCTGGGGACTGCGCCAGATCGGCAGCCAGGTGAGCACTTTGTTGGACAGCCTGCAAGAGCGGGCATCCAGCGTGGCTCCAGAGATCGCATCTGTGAATACGCCCACCCTAGAGGCCACGCCAGCCCCACAGATAAGCAGCCAGGCTGTGGATGGCGGCAGTGGTGGCACGACCGACGGTACGGGCGGCGGCACAGGTGGTGGGGATTCCACGACACCAGCCGGTGGGGCTGTTGTACTGATTCCCACGGCCACCCCTACGCCAGAGCCGCCCACGCCCACACCAGAACCGCCCACACCCACGCCGACTGAGACGCCGGTTCCCCTGCCCACACCCACAGAGACGCCCGTGCCTCTGCCCCCCACGCCGGAGCCTGTGGTGGTGGTAGAAGAGCCGACCCCTGTGCCCGCCCCGGCGATCCAGTCGCCTGTCTGCCCGGACGCACGCTCAGTGATCTCTCTGCCCGGCGTCAACCAGGTGGTGAGTGGGCTTGTGCCTATCATCGGCAGCGCCACCCACGAAGCGTTCAACTACTACAAACTGGAGTTTGCGCCAGGCGCCAATGCCGAGGGTGGATTTGTTTACTTTGACGGCACTTCGTCGCCGGTCGTTGGCGGCGTAATGGGACGTTTCAACAGCCCCGGCGTGCCCAATGGGACCTACACCATTCGTCTGATTGTGGTGGACGACACTGGCAACTATCCGCCGCCGTGCAAAGTTACAGTCACAGTGCAAAATTAGCAAAACACAATAGAAAAGGCCCCTCTCGCCATTTGCCGAGAGGGGCCTTTTCTATTCCATCCCTCGGCGTGCCCGCAATTTCACAAATACACCTCGCCGGCGCAAAACCTCCACCTGCCAGCCCGCATCCTGCAAAAGGGTCAGCGTCGGGCGATCCAAATGACAATTGTGGGCAATGCGCCGCCAGCCCGGGGTGACAAAGGTAGCCAACCGGGCCAGGATCGGTGTCCGGGGGCGCACGTGCTCTACCATCCAGAGCAGACCGTCTTTTCGCAAAACCCGGTGGATCTCCTCCAGGGCCAGGGATTGATCGGCCACGGAACAGAAGACCAGACTGCTCACCACCACATCGAAAGCGGCGTCCGGATAGGGCAGGCATTCGGCAGGGGCCACATCGATTCGCACCGAAATGCCCAGTTGCGTCGCAGCCTGCAGTGCCGCGGCCTGGGCCTTTTGCGCCCGATCCGGGTCCGGCTCGATGGCTGTCACCGAGGCAGCATTCCGATAATAGGGCAGATTGGCCCCTGTGCCCACGCCGATCTCCAACACATCCCCGCTCAATCCCTCCACCAGTCGGGCACGCCAGCCGCCAGGTTTTCCCAGAAGTCTGCCGATCATTTTTCCTCCTCAGGCAAGAGCGTAATCAACGAAATGTGGGGCGGCGCGCCGAAACGCAGAGGAATGCCTTCCCCCAGCCCCCGGCTGATGTAAAGCTGTGTATCGCCCAGATGTACGTGGCCCGACGCATCTGCCCGGCCAAGAATATCGGTCTGGGTGTGGGCCGGGCCGAGAAAAGGCAGCACAATCTGCCCGCCGTGGGTATGCCCGGCCAGGATCAGATCGGCCCGATGAGCGGCCCGTGCCTGGAGGATGTCGGGATTGTGGGAGAGGAGCAACAGCGGCGCGCCATCGTCCACCTGGGCAAAGGCCGCAGCCAGGTCCGGGTGGCCCTCTTGCAGATCGTCCACCCCGGCCAGATACATATCCAATCCATCAGCCTGCAAACGCACGGAAGAATTGTGGAGTACACGAATCCCCCGGCGCTCCAACTCGTGGCGCAGGCGGGGCACATCATTGAGGCCAGACGGTTCGCCGTCGATGCGGTTGTGGAGCAGATGGAGGGCGAAGCGCAGATAGCGACGGGTGCGTTCCTGTCGGGTGGATGGCCGATGGGGAAGCAGTCCATTCCCCAGGCGGCTCTCTTTGGCGACAAAATTGCGCCAGGTATAGCCCACGGCTTTGGACATCCGATAGACCGCGTAGTCGTGATTGCCCATCACCGCAAAGGAACCCAGCCGGGGCGGGGGCAATACATCCAGCAGGGCAAATACATTTTCCATCCCCGCGTCGTAATGAAGGAAATCGCCGGTGTGAATGAGCAGATCGTATTCCAGCCCCGCGGTAATCCGCCGCACCTCTTCTGTTTTGCGCTGTTCCCGCGGCTCCGCGCCCCGGAAGTGGAAATCGGAGAGATGCAGCAGGCGCAGCCCCCCCACAGGCAGCTTGCCCCGGCTATTGGGCATTGTCAGGGCCAACCGGTCCAGCCGCACGTCGAAAGGCTCGTGCAGATAGGCATAGCCAGCCAGGGCAGCACCCACACCTGCACCCAGACCGGCAATCCCCAGCAGCGCGGCCAGTCCCCGATTCCCATTCGCCATACAGCTTTCTCCGTTCCCGTTTCTGTGTTTTCCCAGAAACACTGGCCTGAAAATAACCACTGATGAACGCGGATAAACACGGATAGAATCTGCGTAATCTGTGTCTTCTGCGTAAATTTGCGTCCCTATTTTCATTGCTCGTTGTGCCCGACCGGGCATGTACACTACCCTACAACTAGCCACCGAAGCACGCGGATCAATAGGGATAGGCATACGACCGGTTGACACCGATCACAACGAAAATCATCCACAGATGACGCAGATTTTCACAGGTTGAATTTGCGTTCATCCGTCCCATCCGCGTTTATCCGTGACTCCACTGCAAAAGGAGCAATTTCACCGCGGCGGCGCGGAGTTTCGCGGAGAGATTCAGGAGAGAACCTCCGCGCAACGCCGCGTTCCTCGCGCCCCCGCGGTGGGTCTGTGGACTTTTTGCAGTAGACGTATCCGTGGCTATTGACACTCCAGAATTTGCGAAATCTCTGATTTTTGCTTAAATCCGTGCCCCTATTTTCAGTCCTGAACGTGACCGATGTGGGCATCAATGCCTGCCCAATCGTACCCCACATCGGTTGACCCACCCAAACCGGGGCAATGTCCATTACGCCTCCTTTATGGCTTGCATACAGGTTGTGGGTGGACTATTGGACTCTATACAGTAGGGTAGAAAAAGACGATATAGAGAGAGTAAGAAAGTCCTGTGCCCGGTGCAAAATTAATGCGACGCTACCTTTTGTCATACACCATTCGAATTCTTATCTGCTTCTTCGCCGGTGGCCTGCTCCTGGCGGCCTGTGGCAAAGAGGAACCCGCACCGCCCAGCCGCAATGTCTTCTACGAAGTCCAGACTGTCTCCCGTGTGGGGGACCGGATGGCCCCATCACCCACTGGTGTGGCTGCATCGTCACTGAGCATTTCAGTGGCAGACAAACCCATTCTGTCGCCTTCGCTGGAGGCCCAGTGGTCGATCAATTGGCTCTGCCTGTCGGATCGCTGCCAGTTTGAAACTTGTGTGGGCACGGCCCACAGCCGGGTGCGGGACAAAATAGGCGAACGCTGGCTGGAGATTGACCGGCGAGTGGATTGGAATGAAGGCTGTGGCAAGCAGACCAGTTGGCTCTCCCAAGTGGATCAGTTCACCGGAGAGGAGCGCTATCCCAGCAGCCAGGACCGCTTGTTCAATTTCTGGGCCGGGGCCAAAGCGGGCGCGGCCCAGCGGCGTATTCAATTGCAGGATGGCCGGGCGGTGGATGCCTGGTGTACGGGTCCCCAGCAGGCCGAAGTGGCCGAGGCTGACGGCTGGACAACTCTCTATGACGGAGAAGTCTGCTACGACGTCCAGACCGGGATGCTTGTCTTTATGTCCTATATCAAACGCTGGGTCTTCACCGGCAGCTTTCAGGGCAGCGACTACGAACGGGCCTATTTCGGCGATTCGGAAACCTATGAGCAGTTGCTGGAAACCACCAATGCAGAATTGAGTTTTGCAGACGAGCAGTGAGCCGATGCCATGAAAAAAACAACGATTTTACGTCTTTCCTCCAAATTGCTTCTACTGATGGTGCTGCTCTGGCCGGCCTTTGCCCTGGCCAGCGCCAGCCGTCCCTTGCCCCCGTCGGGCATCCACGCCATTGCGCCGGTTCCGGATGATCCCGCGCCCTCCCTCAGCTCGCTGATCCCCGATACCCGTGTCTACAACCAGCTTGTCTACGATCAGCAGAATGGGGCAAACGCGGCCAGCCGGGAGTTGGTGGAGACCAAAGCCGCGCCGTCCAGTTCTGGCGTGCTGGACGAACGGGCCGTAATTTCCAAAGGCGGCGCGCTCTTCCGCACACCCACGGCCTGTCTCACCTTCAACGATGCCAATCTCTGGAACGGCCAGGTAACGTGGGCCGCGTATGGCAATTGGGGCACATTTGCGGTGGACGACGGGGGATTCTACCGGCCAAGCAACGTCAATTTTTCCCGAGAAGCCGCGGTGGGCGATGACTACTCCTTCAAAATCGCAGGGAGCCAGCCCTATGCCGCGGGGCTGATCAGCCCGATCATCCACGCCCCCCCCGGCGCAATTGTGGAGGTGGGGCTGAAATATTTGATGTTCGACCACGAAGGGCTGCGGGTGGGCGATCAAATCGTAAACGATTGGGTCTCGCTGGGCGTGAAACCCGACGCGCACAAAGAAGCTGCCCGCTATGTCAACGGCTACAGCCGGGGGGAATGGAGCCGACTGAACAACAGTGTGGTGGCTGGCGAGAGCGGCGAAGTGCTTGTGCTGATTCAGGCCGAAAGCCCGGCCCCCTTCAATTCCAATGTCTATTTTGACAATGTGGAGATTGTGGTGGATGGGATGGCGCTGGACAGGTGCGAATAGACCAGATATATGCCACAGATGACACGAATTATGGCCCACAAGAATATAGCCACCACCAATAACCGCTTATTCCTTCGCAATGTCAGCGCTTTTGCCCTGCTGATCTGCGTGGGCATTTTCGGCGTTTCCCACTGGCCGGGGCAAGCCCTGGCTGCCCTCGCCCGTCCAGACACGCCGGATGCCGTCACCAGCCGCATCGGCCAGGGCAATGGCGATGTGACCGCGCTGGCGCTTGCGGCAGATGCCAGCACCTTCGCCTTTGCCTCCGCGGCCACCGATCTGCTGCCTGGCGATAGCAACGGTCTCTCCGACATTTTCATTTATAACCGGGCCACAGGACAGACCAATCGGGCTTCGATGGCTGACGACGGCGCGCAGGCCAACGGCGTGTCCTACACCCCCGCGCTCTCATCGGATGGGCGTTATGTGGTCTTTTCCTCCGATGCCACCAATCTGGTGCTGGACGACACAAACGGAATGCGGGATATCTTCGTGCGAGATCTGGTGAGCGGCCAGACCAGCCGGGTTTCGGTGGATGCCACGGGCAAACAGGGCAACGGCGATTCCTTCAATCCCCACATTTCTGCCAGTGGCCGCTATGTGGTCTTTGAATCTGATGCCACCAATCTGGTGGGCGGCGACACAAACGGGCGGCGGGATGTGTTCGTCTTCGATCGCCACACGGGCGGAATTCGCCAGGTTTCGGTCGATTCGACCGGTGTGCAGGCCAATCGGGATTCGGCTATGCCCACTATCAGCGCCGATGGCCGCTATGTGGTCTTTGAGTCCTTAGCCACTAATCTGGTGAGTGGCGACACCAACAACGCCACCGACATTTTTCTGCATGACCGCGCGGACGGCTCTACCCGGCGTGTCTCCCTCTCGGCCAGCGGCGGCGAAGGGGATGGGCCATCCACATTGGCCAGCATCTCCGCTGACAATCGCTTTGTCGTCTTTCGCTCCTTCAGCACAAATCTGCTCTTTGGCGATGGCAACGGCAGTTGGGATATTTTTGTGGTCTCCCTTTCGACAGGTACAGTGGAGATCGCCAGCCGCGCCAGCGACGGGACACAGGCCAATCCCCTGCTCTCCAACCCGGAGGTGATCCCGGCCCGGCCCTGGCTCTCCTCCACCGGACGCTGGGTCATCTTCCAGTCCGATGCCTCCAATCTCATCGGCGACGACAGCAACGGCAAGACAGACATCTTTGTGCGCGATCGGCAGACCGGCACAACCGAGCGAATTTCCGTGGGTTCTGCCGGTGAACAGGCCGATGCCCACGCGGTTTTTCCCGCCTTCTCGGCAGACGGAAGCGTAACAGCATTTCTCTCCGCGGCCCGTTCGCTGGTCAATGGCGGCAATGGCCGGGTGGCCCTTTTCTACCGGGGCAGCGAAGCAGCCTCCCCCACGTCCACCCCATCGGTGACGCCAACTGCGTCTGCCACGCCCAGCCCCAGCCCCACCGCCACCAACAGTCCAGAACCTATCGCTACCCCACAGCCCACAGCGACTCCGCAGCCGACAGCTACACCGACACGCCTGCCGCCGCCAAATCTGAATCTACCGCTGATTCTCCACATTCCTGCCCTGCATTCGCCCGTGCTGGCCCCGGTGGAAAACGGCGATTATGACAACAATTATCGGGTCCAGTGGGAGGCAGCAGGGGCTGGCGTGGAATATTTGCTGGAAGAGGCAGAAAACGCGAATTTTGCGGCTGCCCGGCTGGTCTATCAGGGCAGCGAACCCTTCTGGCAGGCCAGGGGCAAAGTGCCCGGACGCTATTACTACCGGGTGCGCGGGTCCGTGGGCACTTTTACCGGCCCGTGGAGCAGTACGAGCAGCGTGACCATTCACCCGCTCTTTGTGGGATTGCAGCTTTCGTGGCAAGGCGCGGGCACGCTGACCAGCCAGGAACGCAGCGTGGACATCGGCTATTTCTGGAAGGAGAAAATTGATACATTCCAGAGCGGTGGGCTGGTGTCGAGCCAGGGCGAGCAGTGGTTTTCCCCCAATCCCCAGCAGTGGCCGGCCGAGGCGTGGCGCAGCCGCTACGACGTAACTTCCGGCGCGTTTGTCGACACGACATTGCCCCCGGACGCCAGCACCCAATGGGGCAGCCCTTGGCTTTTGCCCTATTCCCTCTCCCTGCAAGGCTTGAAGGCGGTCTATGTGGATGGGCAGGTCTTTACTGTCAGCGGCCCCTTTGAAACACTCACAGCCTTTGGCAAAACCTTGCGCTATTGGCGGTTGGTCAACCGGGACCGTTTCCTCTATTGGGCGGAAGGCGGCTCGGCCCAGTATGTGCAGAGCGGCGAGGCTGAGTTGTGGTTTGAGGCCGAACGCACCGGGCTTCTGTTGCACCAGCGGCTCACCCGCCACATCTATAACGGCAGCACCGACACGGGCGAAACCATCCGCTATAGGCTGAATCTGGTGGCAGAAAATGCATTTCCATAGAGAATTTCCGTCGATGAAGAAAACTGAAATCACAAACCCATCCCCCCGCGTCCGCTGGGTACGGGGGGGCACACTGTTTGGTATTCTGGCGCTGGTGATGGGTCTGCTGGCTACTTTTGGGCAGTCGGCGGCGGCCAAGGATCTGCCAGCGCCGGCCAACACCCCGCCTGTGATCAGTGCAATTGTTAACCAATCGATCAGCGAAGACGCTGTTTTGGGTCCGCTTGCTTTTACCATCAGCGATGCAGAGACAGCGCCGGCCCAACTGCAACTTTTTGTCACTTCTTCGAACACAGTGCTGTTTCCGGCCAGCAATCTGGTGTTGGGCGGCAGCGACGGCAATCGCACTGTCACCCTGACACCCGCGGCCGAAGGGTCGGGCAACGCGCTGATTACAGTGATCGTCAGCGACGGTGCGGCTACAGCCCAGACTGCCTTTCTGGTGGCAGTCAGCCCGGTGGATGATTCGCCGACTATCAGCGGGCCGGACGACCAGACGGCCGAGGCTGGCCGCACGTTGGGGCCGCTGGCTGTGATACTGGGCGATGTGGACACAGATACAGCTACCCTCAGCCTGGGCGGCGTCTCGTCAGACCCGGCGCTACTGCCGCCTTCGGCTTTCGTCTTTGGGGGCAGCGGCGCCAACCGAACGCTTTCGCTTACACCCGACCCGTCACTCACGGGCAGTGCGGTAATCACACTCACTGTACAGGACGCCACATCTTCGGCCACAGCGGTCTTTAATCTGACTGTGATTCCCCGCAACCAACCGCCTACTGTCTCGGCCATTGCCGACCAACAGATGGAGGAAGATTCCACCAAAAGCTTTGCCTTTGTGGTCACCGATCTGGAGACGGCCAGCGACGACCTGATCTATACAGCCACCTCCTCCGGCCAGAGTATTGTCCCTAATCTGAACCTGAGCCTGGGCGGTAGCGGTCAAAACCGCATTCTGTCTGTCACCCCTGCCCCGGATCAGTATGGAACGGTTATCATCACTCTGAAGGTCAGCGATGGCGAGTTCACTGTCACCCGCAGCTTTTCCTTGACGATTCTGCCGGTCAATGATCCGCCCTCCATCAACGGCCTGACCAGCCAAACCACGCCGGAGGACACGCCGATTCAGGTCAGCCTGGCCATCACAGATACAGACACACCGCTGAATCAGTTGTCCATCACAGGCACATCCACCGACCAGCAATTGGTCCCCAACGCCAACATTACCATCAAAACCAATGGCAACAGCCGCGCTGTGCTGATTCAGCCCGCGGCCAATCGGTTCGGTTCTACAGTGATTTTGTTGACAGTAAACGATGGCACGAATTTCGCTGTGGCCTCGTTTCAACTGACGATTACGCCGGTGAACGATGCGCCGACAGTAGTCCCCTTCGCCAATCAGCGGATCAACGAAGATACGATTTTTGGCCCCTTCAGCTTTTCTGTTCAGGATGTGGAGTCCCCAGCCAGCGCGATTACAGCCACGGCCAGCGCAGCCAATACAGTTCTGATCACCACCACCAATGTATCGGTGGCGGGCAGCGGCATCGAGCGTTCCCTTACGATCACGCCCACAGAAAATATGTACGGAGCATCTTTTGTGACCATCGAGCTTGGCGACGGGGAGGATGTGAGTCGTTTTACCTTCACCCTCTTTGTAGATTCGGTCAATGATCGCCCACAGTTGGACGATCTGCCCGACGTGTCCACGCCAGAGGATAAACCGCTGACCATCGCCTTCAAAGCGTGGGATGTGGAGACGCCTTTCAGCCAGTTGTTCTATTCAGCCGAAACATCCAATCCTGGGCTATTGCCCCAGGGAAGTCTGCAATTCAGTCGCACCAGCACAGAGAACCGGCTGCGCATGTCGCCAGCGCCGGATATGTTCGGCTCGGCCATTGTGTCGGTAACGGTCAGCGACGGCCATTTGACCGCGACCAAAAGCTTTGTGCTCACTGTAGACGCTGTCAACGATCCGCCCACTGTATCCACACCCGCCAATCTCAGCACACCCCAGGGCATCACAGCCACGGCTGCTTTTGTCGTCAATGACAAGGACACGCCTTTGGATGCGCTGATCATTACCTTTGCCACATCGAATCCAACCCTCTTTCCCGACGGCTCTCTGGTCTTGGGCGGCAGCGGTAGCAGCCGTTCGGTCACATTGAACCCAGCCCAAGGGGTCTACGGTTCTGCCAATATCACAATTCTGGTGGACGACGGAACAGACAATGCAACAAGCACATTCAAAGCCTCTGTGCTGGCTCCGCCCACCATCACCCCCATTCCAGACCAAAGCACGGATGAAGATGTGTCTCTGGCCGTGGACTTCGCTGTGGGAGACCCGGACACAGACCTGCGCAGCCTGCGATTGACGGGCTTCACTGGCAACCCGTTGCTGGTTCCCGCTGCCAATATCACTTTTGCGGGCACAGGCGAATCGCGCACCGCGACTGTCCGACCTGCGCCCAATCTGAGCGGCACAGCCCGGCTGACTGTCACCGTAGGGGATGGAAGTCTGACTGCTTCCACGACCTTCACGCTGACTGTGCGTGCTGTCAATGATCCGCCGACCATCGCCACAATCCCGGCCCAACTGATCGACCAGGACGGCACGGGAATCGTCACAGTTTCTATCGCCGATATCGACAATGACCCCGCCGCGCTTGTACTGACTGCCACCTCCTCCGCACCGGAATTGATCCCCGACGACAGGCTGGAATTTGCCGGGAGTGGCGCCAGCCGCCGCCTGAGCTTCACGGCTGTCCACGGGCGCAGCGGCCTTGCCACCCTTACTGTGAAGGCCAGCGACGGCGCGGCAGAAGCCAGTATCTCTTTTGTGGTCACGGTCAATGGCGCGCCTTCCTTCGCTGGTCTTGGCGATATGAGCGTGGCCGAAGATTCCAGCGAAACCCTCGCTTTTACTGTGTCCGACCCGGACCTGGACCCGGATCGCCTGCGTTTGTCCGCGCTTTCGGCAGACACGCAACTGATCCGCAACGAAGCGCTGGTCCTGGCCGGTTCGGGCACAGCACGTACATTGAAAATTCAGCCAGAGCCAAACCAGAATGGAATGACGACGATTACACTCTTCGCTGATGATGGCCGTCTGCGCACAGCCTTTGCCTTTCGGGTCACAGTTCTGTCTGTGAACGACAGACCCACCATCAGCACGATTGGGAATCAGGTGACGGACGAGGATACGACCAACGGGCCGGTCCCCTTTGCCATCGGCGACATCGACACCCCCCTGGCCGCGCTCGAACTTTTCGGCAGCTCGTCGAACCCTCTGCTCCTGCCCCACACCAGTATCGTCTTTGGCGGCGAGGGGACCAATCGCTCTATTAGTCTGACCCCGGCCCCCAACCTCTACGGCACAGCGGCTGTCACAGTCACGGTCAGCGACGGCGGCCTGCTCGCCAGCACGTCCTACACGCTGACTGTTCTGCCTGTCAACGATCCGCCCGCTATCGCGGCTATTGCCGCCCAGAGCACAGATGAAGACACACCTGTGACTGTCACGTTTCTGGTCAGCGATATCGACAGTTCTCTGGCCGATGTGACTGTGTCGGGCCGTTCCAGCCAGCAGGAACTGGTGAACGACAGCGGCTTACTCGTCGCTGGCAGCGGGGCCGAGCGTACGGTCATTATCACGCCTCTGCCAGACCAGTCAGGCACGACGACCATCACCCTCAAGGCCAGCGACGGCAGCCTGACCAGCGAGCGATCCTTTGTACTTACGGTCGACGGGGGCAATGATGGGCCGACCCTGGACCCCATAGCCGATCAGGAGATGGATGAAGATACGGTGCTGGGCGTGGGGCTGGGGCTGAACGACATCGATACACCCCTGGCCCAATTGCAGGTTGAAATCACATCCGGCAATCTGGCAATTGTGCCAGCCACGGGGTCTTGGGTCGAGGGTGTGGGCGCACAACGCACACTCTTCCTGCGGCCCGCCAAAGATCGCAATGGGGAACTGAATGTTACGGTACACGCCACCGACGGGGAATACCTGACCAGCCGCACCTTTCGCCTGATCGTACACCCGGTGAACGATCCACCCGTGGCAGTGGATGACCGGGTGCAGGTGATGAATACGCCTTCCATCAATGTGGGCGTGCTGGCCAACGACCAGGACGTGGATCGGGACCCCCTACAGGTGGTGAAAGTTTCCCAGGGGGTCTACGGCGCAATTTCCATCAATTCGGACAATACCCTGCGCTATCTGATGCCACCGGATTTCATCGGTGAAGAAATAATCGACTATACAGTGGACGACGGCCACGGCCAGCAATCCACAGCCCAACTGACGCTCGTTGTTGTCGGCGAATCCGGGGCTGATGCTCCCGTCGTCCACAACATTTCGCCGCAAGCATTTGACAACGACCGCTCGGTGCAGATAGCCCTAACCGGTCTCAATTTCAGCGGTCCGGTCCAGGTCTCGCTTGGCCCCTATCCTCTGCTCAACGTGCAGGTGGAGGAGAGCCGCCGGATAGTTGCCACCGTGCCCGCCTTCCTGCCCCCCGGCCAATACGATCTCATCGTCACATTCCCCAACGGGGTCACGGTGATCCGCCGGGCTGATTTTACTGTGACAACTGCCGGTGTCGCCGTAACCGATGTGCGCCCGAGCCGCTCGGCCCAGGACACGCCCCAGCTCATCAATATTTATGGGTTCAACTTCACAGCAGATGCAGTCGTATTGCTGGACGAGCAGCCCTTGGAGACGCACTTCCTCTCCACCCGCCATTTGCAGGCGATGGTTCCGTCAGAAGCAGCCCCGCCGGGTGTCTATCCCGTGACTGTACGGCGAGGAGATGGCCTCCACGCAACCCAGGCCAATGCCTTTACCATCTACACAGCCACCAGCGACGATCTTTTCGCCTATCCCTACGAGTTGTGGAGCGCTCCGGTCGCGCTCTACGCAGGCCAGTCAGTGTTGATCGGGCTGCGGGTGCATCGACAGAGGGGGGAGCAACCCCTGCTGGATGTGCCGGTCGCTTTCTATAGCGGCGAACCAGGCACACAGACCTATCTGGGACAGGCATTGGTTCCTCTGCTACAGGGCAATGGCGACACCAGCACCCAGGCCCTGACCTGGACCCCGCCCGCGCCCGGCAACTATACCCTGTACGCGGTCATCGATCCGGACAACCGGTTGGCCGAGAGCAACGAAGATAATAATATTCTCAGGCGGAATATCACTGTGCTGCCGACTGCCGCGGACATGGCCGCGCCCAGCGTGGAGAGTCTGCTCATCCGCGGCGGAATGGTGACGACAGACAAGCCGGAGATCGAAGTGCAGGTGCAAGCCAAAGATGGCGGCTCCGGTGTACGGGCCATCTTTCTGGTGGAGTACGAGTACAACCAGGGCGCCGGACGTTGGACACCTGTCCAGTGGTCTGGCTGGATGGATTACATCAGCCATCCGACTATTTATCCCTGGAAACTGCTGCCTTCGCCCGGCGCTCGCTACATCTATGCCTGGGCCGCGGACAATGCGGGCAACATCTCGGCCCAGCCAGCCATCGGCCTGATCAACTATGCACATCCGTTTGATGACAAACTGGAAGCGGGCGAGACCCGTCTCTATCGCTACGCGCTGCAAGTGAGCGAGCAGATGCTGGCGTTTGTCATCCCCGGCCAGGGCGACCCGGACCTGTATATCTGGCCGCCGGATTACCAGAGCCGGGGGCCGTGGGTGACGAACCTGCCCGATGCAGTGGATGAAACCGGCTTTGTGGCCCCTGTCGCGGGTGTTTATCAGATGGAAGTCACTGGGTTCACCCCGTCCACCTATCGCACAGTTGTGGAGGTGCGCGCCGGCGGTCCTCGCAGTACCCCAGCGCCCAACAGCAATCTGGACCCATCCAAGCCTGTACGTTCCGAGCCATTTGTGCCTGTGACTCTGTCACCCAATACCAAATACGCCCTGCCCCTGGGGCCTATATCCGAAGAGGCGGCCCAACCCGTCTCCAATCCGTCTGACCCCTCCGATCCACCCGACCCGCGGCCAGCCGATATTCGTATCTTTCTGCCCGCGGTGCAAAGATAGACGCAAAGACAATTGAAAGTGGGGATTGGGTAGTGATTTAGCAGCCACTGCCCAATCCCCAACCCCTAAAATCCAATCCCCAATCCCCGCTTTTCTCGTCCCTGTGCTATAATCCTCTCAACTTGAATACAGGTTTTCTTCCTGTTTCACAACGCCATCACCCAAAAGGACAGACCCATGTCATCATCTACAATTCCAGCGCTGGACACGCCTGCTCTCGATCCAGTCTTTGAAGATCGTTGCCTGAACACCATACGCCTGCTGGTTGTGGACGCGGTGGAAGCTGCCAACTCCGGCCATGCCGGCCTGCCGATGGGCATGGCCAGCGCGACATCGGCCCTGTGGACCCGACACATGCGCTATAGCCCGGCCAACCCGGCCTGGAACAACCGGGACCGTTTTGTGCTCAGCGCGGGCCACGGCTCTATGCTGCTCTACGCGATGCTTCACCTCACCGGCTACGATCTCCCCCTGGACGAACTGAAGAACTTCCGCCAGTGGGGCAGCCGCACGCCGGGCCATCCCGAATACGGCCACACGCCCGGTGTGGAGACGACAACCGGACCCCTGGGCCAGGGCTTTGCCAATGGGGTGGGTATGGCTATCGCGGAACGTTGGCTGGCTACCCACTACAACCGGCCCGGCTTCCCGGTGGTCGATCACCACACATACGCGGTGGTCAGCGATGGGGATCTGATGGAAGGTATATCCCAGGAAGCGGCCAGCTTGGCAGGCCATCTGCGTCTGGGCAAACTCATCTACCTCTACGACGACAACCGGGTCACCATCGACGGGTACACCGATCTGGCCTTCAGCGAAGACCAGTACAAACGCTTTGAAGCCTATGGCTGGCACGTACAGAAGATCGACGGGATGGACGGCGAGGCGGTCTCCGCGGCCATCACCGCGGCCCAGGCCGATCCCCGGCCCAGTCTGATCGGATGCAAGACAATCATCGGCTTTGGCAACCCGGACTTGCAGGGCAAGCCCAAAGCCCACTCGGACGCGTTCGGCCCTGCCGGGGTGGAAGCGACCAAACGCAATCTGGAATGGCCTCTGGAACCCACCTTTTTTGTGCCGCAGGATGTGGCTGCCTTCTACGGGCAGGCAGTGGACCGGGGCGAAAAGCTGGAAGCTGCCTACAACCAACTCTTCACCGACTATAGCGCAGCCCACCCGGAGCTGGCCGCGGAATTGTGCCATGTGCTGGCCGGTGATCTGCCGGAGAAGTGGGCGGAAGCCATCCCCACCTTCGACGCGCCGGGCAGCCAGGCCACCCGCAATGCCAGCGGCAGCGTTTTGAACGCGCTGGCAAAGGTTATCCCCAATCTGATTGGTGGCAGCGCGGACCTGGCCCCCAGCAACAAAACCATCATCAGCGGCAGCGGCGCGGTCGGCCCGGACGATTTCAGCGGCCGCAATTTCCATTTCGGTGTGCGCGAGCACGGCATGGGTGGTATTCTCAATGGTATGGCCCTCCACGGCGGGGTAATTCCCTACGGCGGGAC
The DNA here is from genome assembly GCA_019637685.1 of Caldilineaceae bacterium. Classification (GTDB taxonomy): domain Bacteria; phylum Chloroflexota; class Anaerolineae; order Caldilineales; family Caldilineaceae; genus JACQGT01. Next base: position 32,564 of record JAHBVF010000047.1, read on the forward strand.
ATTCCTCGTTTTCAGCGATTATATGCGTCCCAGCATTCGCCTGGCCGCGCTGATGGGCATCCGGGTTGTCTACGTCTTTACCCACGACAGCGTGGGCGTGGGCGAGGACGGCCCCACCCACCAGCCGGTGGAACAGGTGGCTGCTCTGCGGGCTATCCCCAATCTCTCAGTCATCCGCCCGGCGGATGCCAACGAGGCTGCCGAAGCCTGGCGGTTGGCTGTGGGCCGAACCGATGGCCCCACCGCGCTGATCCTCACCCGCCAAAATCTGGCGACAGTCGATCGTGGGGGTGCTGGGGTGGGCGCGGCCAGCGGCACACGCCGGGGCGGATACGTCCTTTGGGCCAATGGGGACAAACCGGAGATTGTGCTGGTGGGCAGTGGCAGCGAAGTGGAGATTGCCCTGGCCGCGGGTCAACAGTTGGCCGAAGAAGGGCGCACAGTCCAGGTGGTCAGCCTGCCCAGCTGGGACATTTTTGCAGCCCAGGACAGGGCCTACCAAACCGCAGTTCTGCCCGCGGCTGCGCCCAAAGTCGCCATCGAAGCCGGGGTGACAATGGGCTGGGATCGCTGGGTGGGCAACGATCCGGCCCGCAGCGCCATCATCGGTGTGGATCACTTTGGGGCCAGCGCTCCCTACAAGCGGGTCTACGAGGAGTTTGGGTTGACCGCGGCGGCTGTGGCAGCAAAGGCGCGGGAACTGATGGCGGGGTGAGAAAGCGGCGCGGTGAGAAGGCTGAGGGGTAATAGAGGCGGCAGTGATTCGCACTATTGCTCCTCCACCGTCTCATTTTCAGGAGTTCAACTTTGACTATTCAGCTCTCTACTCTTATTCGCCGCACCCGCCAGCACCACGCGCTGGAACACGCAACAATCCATTTGTTGGCCGCGTCCCATCCGTATCTTTCCCTGGCTGGCTGGAGCGATCCCCTGGGCTTCACGCTTTTTGGGAATGTGGAGACCGGGGCTGTCTGGCAGGCCGTTCGCCAGGCTCTGTTGCGCCTGCAAGCCGGAGAGAGCGCGCTTGCCCGCCACCCCAATTGCGGGACGAATCTGGCAACAAAAGTTGTGCTCGTCACAGGGGCAGGGCTGTTGGGGGGCGCGGGCAAACGGCGGCTCAGCCAGCGCATCACCGGCTCGGCTCTGCTCGTATCGGCCGCGCTCTTTGTGGCCCACCCCCTGGGCATGTACTTTCAGAAATTTACGACTCTGGCCGATGTGGCTGACTGCTGGTTGGTCAATGTAGAGCAGGTGACGGCTACACCCCGGCCAATACACCGGGTTACTTTTGGGCGATGATCTATCTATTTCTCGATGCCGACGACTATCTGCTCAGCCGTCGCCTGGCTGTGTTGAAGGCGCAGATGGGCGACGCAGAGATGGCCGATCTGAATGTGACCGATCTGGCGGCCAGCCAGACTGACGCAGCCGATATTCTCTATCACGCGGGGACAATGCCCTTTCTGGCGGAACGGCGGCTGGTGATCGTGCGGGATTATCTGGGCCAATTGGACAAACGCATGGGGGCCAGCAAAGGCACGGAAAGTGCTGCCTACACAGAAGCGGCCCGGCTGCTGAAGGATATTGTCCACGTGCCTTCGTCCAACGATCTGGTCTTTGTGGACAAGGGCGTGGACAAGCGGCGCCATTTATGGAAGGGCTTCAGCAGCGAAGGGGAGAAATCAGACGGATTGGCGGATTTGATTGCGTCGGGCCGGGCCGTGCTGGAAGAGATGGGGACACCGGACGCCCGCCAACTGAACGGGTGGATTATGCGGGCTGCCAAAGAGGAGAAGATTGGGATTGATGGCCAGGCCGTACAGATGCTGGCCAATTTTGTGGGGCCAAACCTGCGTCAACTGAGCAATGAACTGCAAAAACTGGCCGCGTATGCGGGGGGCCGCACAATTAGCGGCGCCGACGTGAAGTTGATGGTCAGTGACAGCAGCGAAGGATTGATTTGGGACCTGACGGATGCCCTCAGCCAGCGGGATGGGCGCAAGGCTATGCGATCCCTGCACGATCTGCGCCGGGGGGATGCCAATCCGTTCTATCTGCTGACAATGATGGCCCGCCAATACCGCATTTTGATCAAAGTCAAAGACGCGATGGGGCGGGGCAGCAGCAATGAAAACGAGATTGCCAAAGAGGTGAAGGAAAGTCCCTATCCGGTCAAAAAGGCTATGCAGCAATGCCGGCGCTATAGGATGGAGGAATTGGAATCGGTGTTGGAGCGTCTGTTACAGGCGGACTTCGCCATGAAAACCGGCGTCGATCCTGAGACAGAAATTGAGATTCTGGTGGCCGAACTGACCCAATCCCCATCGAAATGAGAGGAAATCATCGGTTTCGTTTCATTGGAGAAATACTGGTGTCAGGCTTCGACCATAGCTTTGGCTGAGTTGTTTAGGAGATCGAAGACTGACATCCCCATAGCAGCGATAGCTGCAACTGTGATGATTACCAGCAGCATAAGGGTAATACTGTATTCGGTGAGTGCCTGGGCTGTTTCCATCTGAAATAGATTCTGCCCGAAAAAATAGAGCTTCCACAACAAAAAACGGCACATCTGCATTTTCCCCATCAAATGTACTCTGCAAACGAAGTGAATTACATAGCATACGTCAATACAGTTTTACTCTACACCCATTTCGGGTGTACTATGCTTTCATCTACGTGACAGTATGACACAATTATAGTGCTTTGAACGCTCAGGCAATGGTACTGATATTCATGAAATCAACAGCTAAACACGCTTTCCCCGGACCAGACAATGTAGTACGGACCCAGTTGGACAATGGAATTATTTTGCTCGTTCGGGAAAACTGGACAGCCCCCGTCGTCGTTCTGGACGGCTTTCTGACCGTGGGCAGCATCCACGAACCCGCGGCAAAGGCCGGGCTGGCCTCGTTCACGGCGTCCCTGCTCACCCGTGGCAGCCACAGTTTCGACTTCGACTCTTTTAACGAGACGGTGGAGTCGGTGGGCGCAAGCATCAATATGGGCGCAGGCGATCACGTGACCAGTTTTGGCACAGAAAGCCTGGCTGAGGACTTCCCCCAAATGGTGGAGCTTCTGGCCGATGTGTTGCGCCGCCCCACCTTTCCGGCCCAGCAGATGGAGCGGGTGCGGGGGCAGTGGCTAGTACGCTTGCAGGAACGGGAACAGAATACCCGGAGTGTGGCCCACCGTCGCTTTCACGAGCTGCTCTATGGCGACCACCCCTACGGACGGCCTGGCTCTGGCTATTCCGAGACCATTCAGTCCATCAGCCGGGAAGACGTGGCGGACTTTCATCGACACAATTATGGGCCAGAGGGCGCGATTATCGTCGTCAGCGGTGCTATCACAGCCCCGGTCGTGACCGAATTGATCGAGCGCCATCTGGGCGACTGGCGCGGTGCCTCGCCGGATCAGACGCTCCCGCCGATCTCGCCCCAGACGGACATCCGGCAGGAGCGGATTCCGCTGGCGGGCAAAGTCCAGTCGGATATTTTGATTGGGTCCTTGTCCATTGCCCGTTCCGATCCGGACTATTTTGCGGTGCAGGTGGCGAACAGTATTCTCGGCCAGTTTGGATTGATGGGGCGTCTGGGCGAAGTGGTGCGCGAAGAGCAAGGGCTGGCCTATTACAGCTATAGTATGCTGGACACAGACATCGGCCCCGGTCCCTGGCTGGCCGCGGCTGGGGTGAACCCGGCCAATGTGGACCTGGCCGTGGAAAGCATCCGCGCTGAGTTTGCCCGCCTGGGGGCGGAGCCAGTCAGTGAGGAAGAATTGTCCGACAGCCAGGCCAATATGACCGGTCGCCTGCCCCTGGCGCTGGAGACGAATGATGGCGTGACCTCCCAACTGCTGAATATGGAATGGTACGGGCTAGGGCTGGACTACCTCTACCGCTACGCCGATCACATTAACGCCATCACTGCTGAGGACGTACAGCGGGTGGCTGCCAAATATCTGCGCGCCGATGCCTATACACTGGTGGTAGCAGGGCCTACGGTTGAGTAGAATGTTTATGCGTTATCAGTGGCAGGAAAAGACCACTTGCTGCTGATGGAAGCCCACTGTTTTGTGTCCCGTTGGCTATCAGCGGGATGAGTACACCTTCCCCGATGTCCTCTACAATTACGCGCACGACAAGACTGTCTGTGCCACCCCGCCCGTCCGTTGCCTTGATAATTATCTCATAGACATTATCCCCATTGGAGTCGAGGGGATGTTCATAATTGGGTGCTTGTAAAAAGAACAAGCGCCCGTTGTTCGCGTCCAGAAAAAGCAGGGGGGCATCGGCACCCCCGACAATCTCAATGGCAACCGGATCGTTGTCGGGGTCTGTCACCTGTGTATCTGTGACAAAGGAACGATTTTCATTAACTCTGACGCTTGTTTCCCCGGCTTCATCGTTGATGGTAATCCTGGGGGAAAGATTACCCACTACGGGTGTAGGCGTGAATGTGCTACCGGCTGGCGCAGTAGCCGTGACGGTCGGTGTGGGTGTAGCCGTGACAGTGCTGCCTGGGGGCACAGTAGCGGTGGCCGTGGGCGTAGCGGTGACTGTACTGCCTGGAGGTACAGTAGCTGTCGGTGTGGGCGTAGATGTAACAGTGCTGCCTGGGGGTACGGTAGGCGTCGGTGTGTGTGTGGCCGTGCTACCTGCTGGCGCAGTGGATGTGACAGTCGGTGTGGCGGTCGCTGTGCTACCGGCGGGCACTGTAGACGTGACGGTCGGTGTGGGTGTAGCTGTGACAGTGCTGCCTGGGGGCACAGTGGGCGTCGGTGTGGGCGTAGATGTGACAGTACTGCCTGGGGGCACAGTAGGTGTCGGTGTGTGTGTGGTCGTGCTGCTTGCGGGCACAGTGGATGTGACAGTCGGCGTGGCGGTCGCTGTGCTGCCTGCGGGCACTGTAGACGTGACGGTCGGTGTGGCTGTGGATGTCACTGTGCTGCCTGGCGGTACAGTAGGGGTAGCCGTTGATGTGGCTGTCACTGTACTGCCTGGGGGCACAGTGGAAGTGGGCGTCGCTGTGGATGTGACTGTACTGCCTGGGGGCACTGTAGCCGTTGGTGTGGATGTGGCCGTGCTGCCTGCCGGCACAGTGGATGTAGCCGTTGGTGTGGATGTGGCCGTACTGCCAGCGGGCACAGTGGGCGTGTCTGTTGAAGTGGGCGTGGGTGTCACTGTGCTGCCGGGTGGTACAGTAGGGGTCGCCGTTGATGTGGCTGTCACTGTACTGCCTGGCGGCACAGTAGAAGTGGCCGTCGGTGTGGCTGTGTTGTCCACAGGCGTAGCAGAAGTAGCCGTCGGTGTCGGTGTGGCTGTGTTGTCCACAGGCGTAGTAGAAGTAACCGTCGGTGTCGGTGTGGCTGTGTTGTCCACAGGCGTAGTAGAAGTAACCGTCGGTGTCGGTGTGGCTGTGTTGCCAATGGGCGTCGTAGAAGTAGCCGTTGGTGTGGCGGTAGGACCTCCGGGCGGGTTGACAATGCTGTCAACACTCATTTTTATCAGAAACATATCATCTAACCCATTGCTCGTACGCTCAAGAACGTCGACTCCTGGAGCGAAATCAACGGTGTTTCTATATTGTCCGCTGACAAAAATAGTATTAGGATACTCTATAATGATATCTGTTCCCTGATTTTGACCAGAACCGCCAATGCTTTGTGCCCATACAAACGCGCCATCCGTATCAAACGCTGTGATGAAAATATCATAGCTGCCAAGACTCGACAGATTGTAGACGCTTGCTCCCGAATCGAAATCGACCGAGCCTTCGAAATAACCCGTAGTATATGTGTTGCCAGCGGCATCCAACGTCAAATTCAAACCAACGCCATTACCGCTGTCGGCTGTTTCCCCATCCATTTTGTTGGCCCACAAAATGCTACCAGAGGAATTTAACTTGGCCAGGAAAATAGCGTCATTTCCTGTGCAAACCAGCGTAATAACTCCAGACTGAAGCGTTACATCAACCTTATCTTGGATGTGCCCTGTAATAAAAACGTTTTGCAAAAGGTCTACAGCAATACCAAATCCTTCGTCCGTAGATTTGCCACCGATTGCCGAAGCCCACACATACGCACCATTGTTATTCAATTTAAGAACGAATATATCGCTTTCACCGGCACTGGTAAGGGGCGTGCTTGCCGCGTCCGGATCGAAATCTACGCTTTCATGAAAGCGGCCAGTAATAAGTATATTTCCTGTGCTGTCCAGTGTAATACTCGTTCCCTCATCAATTTTTGGCCCCCCTATACTTTTGCCCCATTCAAATATACCGTCGGTGGTAAGTTTGGTAACAAAAATATCGTAATCTCCTGCGCTCGTCACATTGTATTTTGGCAAACCAGGATCCAGATCGATCGTTCCATAAAAATAGCCAGTCAAATAAATTGAGCCGATCGTATCTACAAAAATATCTCGCGCAATCGTCAACTCTGTGGATGAGTCAAGATTACCAATCGATTTTGCCCAGAGAAATGTGCCCGCAGAGGTCAATTTTAGGACAAAGGCGTCTATTCCCTTAGCGGTCAAACGATACTCGTTCGGGCCGGGATCATAATCCGATGTGCCCTGAAAATAACCAGTAATATAGACGTTGCCGGATGTGTCAAGTGCTATACTTTCCCCCACATCCAACTGCGTTCCTCCCATTTGGAGCGCCCAAATAAAATCGCCTGTGGGCGTCAATTTAACGACAAAAATATCCCGCCCCCCATAGCTGGTAAGTGTGAAAGTCCCAGGGCCTGGATCAAAGTCGGCAGTCCCCTGAAAGTAACCGGTGACATAGGAATTGCCTTCCCCATCAATGGCAACTGCTTTGCCGTAATCGAAACTGGAGCCACCTGCGGTTGCCACCCAAGCAACCGAGTCGTCGGCAAAAACAGATGTCCCGATGGAAGACATTAACAATAGCACCAATATAGCCTGTGCTAGATTCTTGAATAGCTGCCACAACCATTTTTTCTGCATAATATACACTTACCTTCCCCAGCATTTAGACCAATCAACCGGCTTGTAATTTTGTTCTTAATGGAACTTTCTGTTTATATGAAGCAGAATATTCCAGACAGACTTGTTATCGTGACCTGTACCTATTAAAGTGAAAATATTTTGATTGTATATAAGTCAATAGTAAGAACTTGCCCAAGGATATTTCCGAATCTCCGCTTGACAAACACGAATGAATCGCCAAAACTGTATTGAGTTCGGAATTCAGCCCGTCTCCCTGTTATATCAATTTGCGTCACAAGCGAAGTCTACGCTGCGGTAGCCGGAGCGAAAGACCGACGACATCCATCATCATTTGACGATTCCCCAGTTACGTTGAAAGACAAATGACCCAGAATTCACCCGTTATCTGCCTCGACAATCTCCGCAAGATTTATACAGTGTCCGAACGGGAAGCTGGTCTGGGCGCGGCTTTGCGCAGCCTGTTCCAGCGCAAAGCCCGAGAGGTGCGCGCGGTGGACGGCATTTCCTTTGAAGTGGAAGAAGGGGAAATTGTCGGCTTTCTGGGGCCAAACGGCGCGGGCAAAACGACGACGCTGAAGATGCTTTCGGGTCTGCTCCACCCCACCAGCGGCGACGCCCAGGTTTTTGGTTTTCGCCCCTGGCAGCGGGATCGGGACTATCTGCGCCGGATGACACTGGTGATGGGTCAGCGCAACCAACTGGTGTGGGATATTCCGGTGGCCGATTCCTTTGCGCTAAACCGGGCCGTCTATCGTATCCCCGAGGAAGAATTCCGCTCAACCGTCTCCCATCTGACAGAGCTATTGGAATTGGGGCCGCTCTTGCAAAAACCGGTGCGCAACCTTTCGCTGGGCGAGCGGATGAAGTGCGAGATTGCCTGCGCGCTGCTGCATCGCCCCCGCGTCCTCTTTTTAGACGAGCCGACGATTGGGCTGGATGTGACGATGCAGCGGCGTATCCGCTCCTTTGTCAACGAATACAACCAGCGCACAGGCGCGACTGTTCTTCTCACCAGCCACTACATGGCCGATGTGGAGGCGCTGTGCAAGCGGGTGATCGTCATTCATCACGGCACGCTGCTCTATGACGGAGGATTGACCGGCCTGGTGGAACGCTTTTCACCCTTCAAGACAGTGACGGTCGACCTGCTCAACGGCGCGGCCGCGGGCAGTCTGGCGAAATATGGCGAGGTCGTTGCGCGCAACGACGCGTCTGTCACCCTGCGCGTGCCCAAAGCCGAGACAGCCAGCGTCACCGGGCGTCTGCTGCGGGAACTGGAAGTGACCGATCTCACCGTCCAGGACCCGCCGATTGAGGATGTGATCGAGCACGTATTCAGCCAACCGGAAATGTAATGTCTGCTTACTTATCCATCTACAAAGGCTATTTCAAAACTGCCATCGCCGTCCAGTTCCAGTATCGGATTGCGATGATCATTTGGCTGATTGGTGGCATTGTCGAACCGCTGATGTATCTGGTGGTCTGGCGCACAGTCGCGTTCCAACAGGGCGGCACAGTCGGCAGTTTTGGTGTGGGCGATTTTGCGGCCTATTACATTGCCATGATGCTGGCCAACCACGCCACATTTTCCTGGATTATGTGGGAATACGATTATCGCATCCGCTCCGGAGATTTCTCTACAGTTCTCCTCAAACCGATCCATCCCATTCACAGCGACATCGCCGATAATCTGGGCTACAAACTGCTCACGCTGATCGTCTATCTCCCCGCGGTGGGGCTGCTGGCCTGGTTTTTCCAGCCCACCTGGACATTCGTGGGCTGGGCCGTGGCTGTCACCGTTCCGGTGCTGATCCTGGCCTTTCTCATGCGCTTCTTTCTGGAGTGGGGTCTGGCTATGAGCGCGTTCTGGACGACCCGCACGGGCGCGGTCAATCAGGTCTATTTCGTCCTGCTTCTCTTCTTCTCTGGGCGGCTGGCCCCCCTGGAGCTTTTCCCCCAGCCAGTCCAATCCCTGGCCGCGGTTTTGCCCTTTCGCTGGATGCTCTCTTTTCCCGTTGAACTTGTGCTGGGGCGGCTGACCGTGCAGGAAGTTCTCGCGGGGGTGGGGATGCAACTGGCCTGGATAGTAGTTGGATTTGTGCTGATGCGGATAGTCTACCGGGCGGGGATTCAGCGCTATTCGGCCTTTGGGTCGTGAGGCAAGGGTAAGAATAAGTCTCAACAATCAGTCTCCGCAATGGGCTTCCGCCGGATAGTTCGTCGGGGCACAGCTTTCTGTTATGATAGAATCTAT
>JAHBVF010000048.1 GCA_019637685.1 Caldilineaceae bacterium
CTACTCCAAAAAGGTAAAAACGGACGCAGATTTACGCAGATAAACGCCGAACAGACCAACTCTCAATCCTGAGTTTCTCTGCACCTCTGCGTCTCTGCGGGAGATTTCCTGCTTTTCACAGTAGACACATTTTTTTCTGGCATTTCCGAGGAGAATGAAATGAAACAGCGACCCTTTGCCACAACTCTCCTGCTCCTGCTCTGGCTGATGCAGAGCTTTATCACACCCCTGGCCGCGGCTCCACAGAGACCTGCCGGGTTTTCTGAAACCCGGCAGGTCCTGGCCGCCGTCCACACAATTAATATCACCGACAACGGCTTTAGCCCGGCTACACTGACCATCAAAACCGGCGAGAGCGTCCAGTGGCAGAACGCCACCAGCCAGCCTCAGACCGTGCGCAGTGGACCGTTGCCCCGGTTGCTGTTGCCGCTGGTGATGTCTGACACTGACAGCGACAACGGCGCGGCCGCGCGCCGCTCGGCCTTTGTGCCCACAGACCAGTTCGAGGGTCACATCCAGCCGGGCCAGAACTACAGCCGCAGCTACAATACCGCGGGGGAATTCGTCTATCACCTGGCGGGCAGCCTCCACACGGGACGCATTGTGGTGGAGCAGAGCAACACCCCGCCGCCGCCGCCTACCGACACATCCACCGCGCCCCTGCCCATGAGCGACGCGGCCGTCCATCTCTACACCGGCGAGGACGCGCCCCAGAAAAATGTGGCCGAAAATGCCATCGACCCCCGGCGGGTGATGGTTCTGCGCGGGCTTGTCTTTGACCGACTGGGCCATCCCCTCCCCGGCGTGCGGGTGACGGTTCTCAACGCGCCCGACTTCGGCCACACCTTCTCGGCCGCGGATGGAACCTTCAATCTGGCCCTCAACGGCGGCGGCACATTTACCGTCAACCTGGAAAAGAGTGGCTATCTGCCTGTCCAGCGCACAGTCGTGGACCCGCCCTGGCAGGAATACATTCTGCTGGACGGGATTGTGATGACCCAACTGGACGAGCAGGTCACGACTATCGACCTGAACTCGACCGCGCCCATCCAGATCGCCAGGGGCGCGCCCCAGAGCGACGCCGACGGCACACGCCAGGCCACCCTGCTGGTGACGAAGGGCATCACCGCGGCGATGGTGCTGGCCGACGGCAGCGTGCAGTCCCTGACCAGCCTGAATGTGCGGGCCACTGAGTATACCGTCGGCGATCTGGGCGCGATGTCCATGCCCGGGGACCTGCCCGCCAACTCCGGCTACACCTACGCCGTCGAATTCTCGGTGGACGAGGCGTTGCAGGCCAACGCCAGCGAAGTGCGCTTCTCCCAACCGCTGATCAACTATACCGAAAATTTCATCGGCGCGCCGGTGGGCAGCGGCGTCCCCACTGGCTACTACGACCGGGTGCAGGGGCGCTGGATTCCCTCCAAAAATGGACGGGTGATCAAAATCATCGCGGTCAACGGCGGCAAAGCGGATGTGGATGTGACCGGCGACGGCGCGGCGGATACGGGTGAGCCGTTGGCCGCGCTGGGCATCAGCGACGACGAGCGGGCCAGTTTGGCGAACCTCTACACTGCGGGCCAGGAGTTGTGGCGGGTGGAGATTCCCCACTTTACGCCCTGGGATCACAACTGGCCCTTTGGCCCGCCGCCCGATGCCCAGGCCCCCAAACTCAAAGAGTTCGTCTGGAAAGACCCCAACGATCCCTGCCGCACCGCGGGTTCGATTATCGGCTGCGAAACCCAGACCGTCGGCGAAGTCGTGCCCCTCATCGGCGCGCCCTACAGCCTCGTCTACCAGAGCGACCGGGTTCCCGGCTGGAAAGTGGCGGAGGACCTGGAGATTCCCATCACCGGCCCGCTGCTGCCGTCGGACCTGCGGGGCGTCCACCTGACCATCGACATCGGCGGGCGGCGTTTCGAGGAGAAGTGGTGCAACAAGGCCCTGGCGGGTGAACGCACCTGCAAAGACCTGCCCCCGGTGACGCCCAACGTCAACTACACCTTCCTGTGGGATGGGAAAGACGCCTTTGGCCGGACAATGGCCGGTCGGCCTGTGGCCCGGATTACTGTCTCGTATATCTACACCCTCAAATACTATCCGGCCGCGGCCGAGTTTGAGTCCAGCTTCGGCCAACTGCCCAGCGACACCAACTACTGGAACGGGCGGGCCTCCTGCGGCAACCAACTGGTGGGCGCGTGGACCCAATACACCGATTTCGAGTGGATTCACAAAGCCCATTTCTTCTGCGGCATCGGCGTCAGCCAGACGGTCTACCGCTCCATCGGGGCCTGGGACGCCCGGTCCACGACGGGGCTGGGCGGCTGGACGCTGAATGTCCACCACGCCTACGACCCCCAGGAGCGGGTGCTCTATCGGGGCGATGGCACGCGCCAATCCGCCGACGCGCTGGGGCTGATGGCGGTGACGCTGGCCGGGGGCGTGAACACCGTTCCCTTCCCCGAAGCCGAGGGCAAGCCCGCGGTGGAAGCGGATGTGGACTATCTGGGCGACATCGCCCTCGCGCCGGACGGCTCGATCTTCGCCTACACCGGGCTGAACCGCAATCACATCGTCAAAATTGCTCCGGACGGGATCATCCGCACCTACGCGGGCAAGGACCGCGAACGGGGCGACCCCAGCGGCGACGGCGGCCCGGCCCTGGAAGCGACCCTGGGCAGCGAAATCAACGGTTTGACAACTGGCCCGGATGGCAGCCTCTACTTCCTGACTACCGGCAACAGCTATCCCGCGGGCTACATCCGCAAGATCGATCCCGACGGCATTATCACGACGATTGCCGGGATCAACTACGACTTCAAAGCCACAGAGAGCGGTGACGGTGGCCCGGCCAGCCAGGCCCGGCTGACTGCTCCCATCGAAATTGTGATGGGGCCGGACGGCAGCCTCTACTTCTCCGAGCGGGCGGGCGGCGTGAACGGCTGGAAGGCGCGCGTGCGCAAGATCGACCCCAGCGGCATTGTGACGACGGTTGTGGGCGGCGGCGACAAATTGATGACCGATCCGGCCCTGACCGGGGTGGGGCTGCCCGCCACATCCGTCAACATTGGCCGGGTCTACGGCCTAGCTTTTGGACCGGACGGCGCGCTGTATCTGGCCTTCCCTGTGGAAAAGGTGGTGCTGCGTCTGGGCATCGATGGGCGGCTCACCCGCTTTGCCGGCAACGGCCAGAACGACGACGGCGTGCCCAGCGGTCCGGCCAGCCAGATGGGCATCGGCCAGCCGCTGAAGGTGGCGACCGATCGAGCAGGCACTGTCTACGTCTTCAGCGCCAGCAGCCTGAGCAACAGCCTGCGCATCTGGCGGGTGGACGGCAACGGCGATATGGAAGTCATCGCGGGCCGGGTCAACAACTGTGGCTACTCTTTGGGCAAGAGCGGCGAGGCAGCCCTCAATGCCTGCATCGGCGGTCACAGCCGGGGGCTGGAAGTGGGACCGGACGGCGTCGTCTACTTCGGCGATGGCCGCTACCAGATTCGCAAGCTGGCGACACCCCTGCCCGGCTTCGGCGTGGGCGAGTTTGTCCTGCCCTCGGCGGACGGCGGCGAACTCTACGAGTTCGACCGCTTTGGCCGCCACCTGGCCACGCGGGATGCAGTGACCGGCGCGCTGCGGGTGCGCTTCACCTATGACGGGGCCGGGCGACTGTCCGCGGCGGTGGATGCCTATGGCAATACGACGACAATCGAGCGGGACGGCAGCGGCCTGCCCACGGCGATTGTGGCTCCGGGCGGCCAGCGCACCACACTGGCGCTGAATGGGGAAGGTTTTCTGAGCGCCATCGGCCAGCCCGGCGGCCAACCCTACCAGATGAAATACACCGGCGGCGGTCTGATCAGCGAATTCATCCAGCCCGGCGGCGAGAGTTCCCGTTATAGCTACGCGGCGGACGGACGGCTGACCCAGGCCCAGCGGCCCAACGGCGAGCAGAAGACGCTGGCCCGTGTCCAGACCAACAGCGCCGTGACGGTCACCGTGACCAGTAAAAGCGGCCTGGTCACGACGTACCTGCTGGACAGCCTGCCCAGCGGCGAGAACCGACGGCGGGTGGTCCAGCCCGACGGCACAGCCTTCACGCTGCTGGTGCAGCCGGACAAGACGCGGGTGCAACTGCTGGCCGACGGCACGCGCATCACATCGACGGTGGCGGCGGACCCCCGCTGGGGGATGACTGCGCCCTACATCGCGCAGGAGATTGTCACCACACCGGGTGGGCTGGTGCGGGAGACAACGACGACGAAGAGCGTCACTGACCTGAGCCGCGTCAACCCGATGAGCTTTGCGCTCCTGAGCACAGATACCAGCGAGCAGGAGGGCGGTTGGTCGAGTTCCCGCTCGTCGGTGACCTACGAGAGCGCCACCCGCACCTACACAAATATCAGTGCGGAGGGCAAAGAGTCGGTCGTCACCGTTGACGACAAAGGACAAATTGTGCGCTGGCAGATGGGTGATGCAGGCAGCGTCGAGCCGATTCTCTACAGCTACGACAGCCGGGGACGGCTGGCGCAGGTGGCCCAGGGCAATCTCTCCCTGACCAACAGCTACAACGACCAGAACTGGCTGGTGGCCCAGAGCGACGGGACCGGGCGCACGACTCTCTACGAGAACGACGCCGCGGGCCGGGTGACCCGGGCGCAACTGCCCGGCGGCCAGTCCTACCGCTACGCCTACGACGCCAACGGGCGGCTGGTCAGCGTGACAATGCCCAACGGGAGCGTTCACAGCTTCGGCTACAATCCCGTGGGCGATGAGGCCAGCCGTTCTATCGGCGGCCAGCCCGGCAGCCTGACCCGCAGCTTCAACAGCGACGGCGCGTTGAGCGGTGAGACTCTGGCCGGCGGCGGCGCGCGCAGCTTCGGCTTCGATCCCTTCGGGCGGCTGGCGACCAGCACCACTGGCTATGACAGCGGCCAGATGAGCTATGACAACCAGACCGGCCAGACTGTCGGGATGAGCCGCACCCCCGCGGGCGGCCCCACCCACAGCCTGCAAACGGTCTACGACGGCAGCCTGCCCGTGGGGGTGGATGTGACGGGTCTGGCCCCGGCCAGCTTTGTCTACACCTATACCCGCGGCTTTCGGCTGCAAAACCAGCGCTGGACGATTGGCAACAGCACGCTGGAACTGCCGCTGGCCTGGAACAAAGACAATCTGCCTGTGAAGATCGGTCCCTTCCAGTGGGAACGCTACGCCGCGCAGGGCGCGGTCAGTGCCATCCGGGACGAGCATCTGCGCCTGGACTTCCAGTATGACAATCTACGCCGCCTGGCCAGCCGCAGCGCCCAGGTGGAGGACGCCAATCTGGGCACATTCACCTACAGCTACGATGCCAGCGGGCGGCTGGCGAGTGCGATGGAAGCCGGCGGTCTTGAGTTCAACACAGTAGCCTACAGCTACGACGCCAACGGCCAACTGGTGCAGGTGAGCCGCAACGGGGATGTGCTGGAACAGTACACCTACGACGCCAACGGCAACCGCCTCAGCCGCAGTCAGGCAGGCCAGCCAGCGGTCACCGCGGCCTACGACGCCCAGGACCGGCTGACCCAACTGGGCGGGGTGGCCTACAGCTTCAACGCCGACGGCTTTTTGACCCAGCGGGGCGGCGACAGTTTCAGCTACGGCGTGCGCGGGGAACTGTTGCAGGCAGTGGTGGGCGGTCAGACGATCCGCTACAGCTACGACGCCCTCAACCGGCGGGTGGCGGCCGCGGGACCGGCAGGCACGCGCCACTTCTTCTACAGCGATCTGTCCAACCCCTACCGGCTGACAGGCGTGCAGGACGAAGCCGGGGTGGTCACGTGGCTCTTCTACGACGAGGCCGGTCTGCCGATCAGCCTGGAACGCCAGGGCAGCCGTTTCTATGTGCTGACGGACCAGGTGGGCACGCCCCGGACGGTGACGGACGCGACCGGCGCGGTGGTCAAGCAGTTGGTCCACGACAGCTACGGCCTGCTCCTCAGCGACAGCGCGCCGGCCTTCGATCTGCCCATCGGCTTCAGCGGCGGTCTGGCGGACAAGTACACCGGTCTGCTCTACTTCAACTGGCGGGACTACGACCCGGCCGCGGGGCGCTGGGCAGCCCGTGACCCCCTGGCCTTTGAGGGCAGCAGCCGCAATCTCTACGCCTATGCGGGCAACGACCCGGTGGGCCATCGGGACCCGCTGGGGTTGGCCGAGTTGGGCTTCTCTGCCTATGCCGGGGTAGGCGGCGGTGCGTCGATTGTCTGGGAGCCGAGCGATCCCAAAACGATGGCAGTTTGTGCCGAGGGTGGCGTGGGTGTCGGCGGCGGTGTCGAGTTTGATCTGATGCAGGGGCTGCCCCGGGACCGGGATGGCAAGCCAACTAACAACACCCGTCTCATTGCCGAGGTAGGTACAAGCGTTGGTCCGATCAAACTGGGGCTGGCCGGGGAACTGGACCTGGACTGCTTCAATGGAACGGTAAAAGCGAATGTGGGGGCTGGGGCCTTCAAAGTAGAGACCGACACCGGCGGCGGCTGGACCGGCAAAGTCGCTGGCTTCACCCCGGCCAGCATTGAGAAGATGTCCGGTGGGAAGATGGAGGGGAAGGTGGCGATCAAGCAGTGCTGGAGTTTTGGGCTGCCCTTCTAAGCGAAAAGCGCTGAAACGAAATGTGTTAGATGGAAAAGCGTTGGAACGGGATATTTTTTTCCGTTCCAACGCTTTTTTGTATTTTTGCGCTTGTGGATGTACTGCCTGTCTATTCAAGAGAGGCAAAGGGAGGATGTTTTTATCGCTATGTGTCATCTTCCCAGGTGAAGAAAACGCTCAGCCAGCCCTGTGGCCCGGCCATCATTCGATCGTAGAGGGACGGGGCCTCGGAGTAGTGGGACACGTGGCTGATCAGTGGCTTGACATCCAGCTCTTTGCGCCGAATCAGGTCGAGAATCACGTGCTGGTTACGCGCTCGGGTCCAGGGCCAGTAGGGGTGGGTGTCAATCATTCCCGTTTGGTAGGACCCCATTATTTGAATCTCTCTGCGGAAGAGTTCGTTGGACTCGATCTCCACGCTGCCGCTGGTCGCGCCCACCAGCATAATACGTCCCCGGTCTGCCGCGGCTTTGATCAGCGTTGGATAGTTGCCAATGAACGATGTGCAGTGAAGTTGTACCGCGGCCCCGCTTCCCTGTTCCATATTGGGCAGCGCGCCCCGCCATCGCCAGGGCAATTGGGTGACAGCCCGAATTTCATCCACCACATTCTGGTGGTTGGCATTGATGGTGTGGGAAGCCCCCACCTGCCGGGCCAGGACCAGGCGTTCATCAGCCGTGTCCACGCCGATGAGCGGATAGGCACCGGACAGGCGGCAGAGTTGCAAGGCCATCAGGCCGACCACCCCCAGCCCGTGAACCGCGATGGATTCTCCCAATTGAATCTGGGCACGGCGCACCCCGTGAAGGGCCACATCACCCAGAACGCAGAAGGCCGCTTCTGTGTCTGGAATATCCGCGGGCAGCCGTTCAATGCGAAATTCCTGGGGGATGGCTGCCTCATTTTGGGCTTTGGAGGGTGTGACCAGCCAGTGGCTGCTGTGGTTGCCGCCACAGAGCACCCGATCGCCCGCTTTCCAGTCGGTTATCTGGCTGCCGACCGCCTCGACTTCTCCGATGGCTGTGTAGCCCAAACTGGTCGGTTCAAATTTCGCCTGCTCGTCGGGCTGGGCCAGCCGCCGTCGCCGAACGCCGTTGATTTCACTGCCTGCACTGACCTGCGTAGTGCGAACCCGAACCAGAATCTGGTCTGGGGCCGGTGATGGAATAGAAAATTCCTCGATCTCGATCTGGCCCGTTGGGGTGAGGATCAATCGTTTGCCTGTGCTCATTGATGGGTTCCTTGGCGAGTGTCCGGTTCAGCTTATAAGGGCAGGTTGACACGGACATTGCCCTGATGGTGGGAACGCAGGATGGCCAACATAATTTCCAGGGTTTTGCGCGCCTCCTGGCCGGTCGAGACCAATTCGCCACCGTTCTCAAGGGTGTGGACCAATTCGGCCAATGCCCCGATCTGATAGGTATACATATAGTCGTCTACTGGGATTTCGGACCTGGCCCATTCGTAATGGGAAGTGCCCCGGAGCAGAGTCGCTCCCCGGTCCGAGACTTCGATGCGGCCTCCGTCGCAGATCAGCTCAAATTGGGAGCCGGGCATATCGATTTTGATGCAGTTGAAGAAGGCCCGCACCCCATTTTCAAAATGGATATAGGCCGAGGCTGCCGGATCGGTCGCGGGATCGTGCCCCCCGTCACCGGTGTATTCGGTGAAGTGCTCAAAGCCTGCTTCCAACTCTGCCCACACCCAGGCCGGATTCGACTCGGCAAAAAATGTCAGCATATCAATGGAGTGAGTTCCGTTGCGAAAGAGCATGGCCCGTTGGCTGTACAGGCTGCTGACAATCGAGCGCAGTTGGCCCACCTGACCGCTGCGGATCAGTTCGCGCACGGCGAGAAAGGTGGGGGACCACCGCCGGGTGTGCTCGATGGAGAGCAGGACGTTGTGGCGTTGGCAGGCCTCGATCATCCGATCTGCGTCGGCCAGGGTGGTGGCAATGGGCTTTTCGCACAGAATGGCCTTGGCTCCGCTCTCGGCCGCAGCCACTGTGAAATCCGCGTGCAGATGATCCGGGGTGGCTACGCTGACGATATCCGGCTGTTCCTGGGCCAACATCTCCCGGTAGTCTGTGTAGTAGTGCATATCAGGCCACACATCCTGCCAATCAGTCCGGAAGGTATCCAGTGCCTCCTGGCGAATGTCACAAACGGCTGTCAGGTCTGTCTGGGGGTGGCGATAGTAGGCGGCGGCGTGGGAACGGGGCATAGCTCCGTATATGGGCATCTGGGGCGATTCGGGCGGTCGGCGAGCGCCGATGCCAGTCAGTCCGATGATGACACCCCGATAGGTTGCGTTGTTCATGTGGATTTCTCCGCTGGGGGAAGGGGGAAAGGCGGAATTGAAAGATTGTCTGTAAATAGCTTAGTTGTTTTCGACCATCAAAACAACGTTCGTCGATGGGAATCCCCAGACCTCATTGTAGACAGTCGGACGGGGGCGGGGCGGGGGATAATTGGGTGGAGGATTCTCCGGATCGATCAATTCGAAGCGATCTCTGCCCCTGGGTTGATCCAGCCATTCTCGCTCCGATGCTGCGGCTGCGACTTCGCGTTGCAGGATGAACTCCACGTAATCAAAGGAGGTGATGGATACGTGGGCCAAAAAGACACGGCTGACTTCCTGCCCATCCCAAGTATTCAGGTCGGGGAGGATGACCGGGCCTGTGCATATCTGAAATTCGTTGTCCGATTCGACTACATTGATCAGATTGACCGGATACTCAACCGTGACATGCAGCCCCCGTTTTGCGTCCCTGTAGGTGGAGCGCGCGCCGAGCAGGTGGTTGGCCAGGGTGGCTTCCACGATTTGGGCGCCATCGGTCAATCGGGTGGCACCGGGCAACTCGCGTATGTCAATGGTGTGGCCCTGGAAATCGTCATTTAAAGCGGCCACAGAGACCGGCTCGATCTCATCACTTGGCCGTTTGGCAATGGCTAACCTGCGGGCGCGGCTGAACGCCATGCGAAATTCACTGCTGGGAACCATAAACAGATTGCGATCTGCAATCGTATACTCTGTGCGGCAGGGCGCGCCCACGAACATCTCTGTAATCTGCCTGGTCGTGTCGTCCTGTATCTCACACTTGGCTTCCAGGTTGAAGCGCACATGGCGGATCTGGCCGGGCCTGCTGACATAGCCGCCCGCATATTTGTAGTGTGGGTCCGGCTGCTGCGGATGGGATTTCCAGGTGAAGGTGGAGCGGGGGAAGTTGATCATTTTTAGTCCAGAACCATTCGTGGGTCCAAGGCATCGCGCAGACCGTCGCCGATGAAGTTGATGGCCAGCACACAGAGGCTGATCATAAGACCGGGTGGAACCCATAACCAGACATACTGCTCCAAAATAGCGATAGACTGGGCTTCGTTGAGCATATTGCCCCAGCTTGGGATCGGCACTTGCACCCCCAGCCCCAGAAAGCTCAGCCCGGCTTCGGTCAGGATCGCGCCGGCAATGCCAAAACTGGCGGCCACGGTAACGGGAGCCACGATATTGGGCAAAATATGGCGGCTGATGATCTGGAATTCGGGTACACCGACGGAGCGGGCCGCGGTGATAAAGTCTGTCTCGCGCAGAGAGAGCACCTGTCCCCGAACCAGACGCGCTACACCTGTCCAGCCAATCAGCCCAATAGCCAGCATAGCATTGAACAAACCTGGCCCAACAATGGCGACAATACTGATCAGGATTACCAAGACAGGGAATGCCATCACTGTGTCGGTGATGCGCATAATCAGCGCGTCCACGCGTCCGCCAAAATAGCCGGCCACGCTCCCCAAAAAAGTGCCAATCGTCATATAAATGGAGACAGCCACCAGACCCACAGAGACGGACACCCGCCCGCCGTAGACCAACCGGCTCCACAGGTCCCGTCCGGTCAGATCTGTGCCCAGGGGATGATTCAGGCTGGGCGGTTGTCCCACTTCGGTCAGGGTGATGCGATGGGGATGGATGGGGGCCACAATGGGAGCCAGGGGAAATACCACAATCACAACCAATACCATAAATATGGCGCTGGTCACAGCTAGCCGGTGGCGCAAAAAGCGTCGAAGTGCTCGCCGGAAGAGAGATTGGCTTACCTGCGGGGTGGCCGCAATAGATAAATCGGCGGCGGGCACCTGTACAGCACTCGGCGTTTGAAGACTCACAGTTGGTTCTCCGGTCGTTGATACAAAATGGGGATTGCCATTCCTTCTTCCATCATTGATACCGAATTCTGGGATCAGCGATAGCGTAGGTAAGGTCGGTAATCAGGTTGCTGATTACGATCAATACAGCAGAGATCAGAACCATTCCCATAATCAGGGGGTAGTCCCGGGTCTCTACCCCGTCCAAATAGAGGATACCCATGCCTGGCCAATTGAAGATGGTTTCAATGATAAGTGCGCCGCCAAAAAGGGTCGGCAACCGCAGGCCAATAACGGTGATCACAGGCAGCATCGCGTTGCGCAGGGCATGGCGAACGATCAGGACAAATCGACTGAGTCCTTTGGCCCGCGCCGTGACAATATATTCCAGCCGAATTACTTCCAACATACTGGAGCGTGTATAGCGCATGATGCTGGCTGTGCTTTCCAGACCCAGCACCATTGCCGGCAGAATCAGGTAGCGCATCCGATCCCACTGTTTGCCCCAATAACTAAACTCGGTCCCGATGGTGGAATAGCCACCGGTTGGGAACCAGTCCAGCTTCACACCAAAGACATAGATGACAGCAAGCGCTGCAAAGAAACCGGGGATGGAGATACCCACAAAAACGAAGCCGGTAAGAATATAATCCAGCCGGGAGTACTGATTGAGCGCGGAATAGATGCCCAGAGGAATGCCCAGCACAACGGCAATTGCAAGTGCCGAAAACATCAAACGCAAGGTGGCAGGCAGACGACGCCCAATCTCTTCGGTTACAGGCACTCGGCTGCGGATTCGTACGCCCAGATTGCCCTTGAACAGTCCACCCATCCAGGCCATATATCGCACCGGGGCCGGTTGGTCGAGTCCATAGCGGGCACGCAGGTTTACAATGTCCACTTCGCCTATGGAATCCTGTTGGGATAAGATCATAGACGAAACAGCATCACCTGGGGCCAGTTCTGTAAATGTGAAGGTAATAATCGTAATACCAAGCAACACCGGAATAGCCTGGAGAATACGACGCAGAATATATTGAGTCATTGGTTGTTTATTCAGAGTGGGAGGAAGCGAGCAGGGAATTCCCTGCCCGCTTCCTGGAACAATTGACGATTCTTCCCTATTCTCGCAAATACCAGGTGTGAGGATTGGTTTCCGGCCACATGATATTGGTCCATTGGCGGAACTGGTAGTTGCACACATCGCTGCTGATGGCATAGCGGCGGTCCTGCTGGAACATAGTCAGGTGAAGCATTTCTTCGTTGGTGATCTCACTAAGTTCATACCAGAGCCGTTTCCGCTCTGCCGGGTCTGGTGCCACCATAGACTGCTGGACCATTTCGTCCACTTTTTCGTTGCAATAGCGAGAGCCATTGTAGCCAGCCGGGAACATATTGCCACAGGTGTAGCGGGGATATTCAAAGGGTGAGGCCACACCGCAGCAGCCGTAGCCCAAATCGAAGTCGGCCTCTTCGTAGAAACGGGTGACGAAGGTCGGGCCGTCCATATGCTCGATGTTGACTTTGACCCCGATGTCGCTCCAGAACTGCTGCATGGCCGCGGTCACGCGTCGGTCCAACTCAGACTGGTAATAGGTGACAAATTGCAGTTCCTTGTCAGAATCCCACCCTGCGTCTGCCAGGAGTTGCTTGGCGGCTTCGGGATCGTAGGGATATTCAGGAATATCCGGGCTGATCCATTCGCCGTTGGGATCGATGTTGTGGTAATCGTAGACCAGTGCCTGGCCTTCGCCGTAGATGCCCTTGACAATGGCTTCCCTATCCACACCCATAATCAACGCCTGAAGCACCCGCTTGTCTGGGAAACGATCGTGATTGGGCCAGATGGCCATAGCGCCGGGTAAGGGCGCTCCCACAACGGTTAGTCCTTCATCCTCCTCTACCCGCAGGCGATCCGGACCGTTGACCATATTGCCCGTCTGAATTTCGCCTGCTTCCAAGCCAGGCATCCAGGATGCCACGGAATCCAGACCAATGCGGAAGATCAGACGATCCAGATAGGGCCGACCCTTGTAGTAATCTTCGTGGGCTTCCAGAATGTAGTACTGATCTGGCTCAAATTCGGCCAGCTTAAAGGGGCCGGATCCGATGATGCCGGTGAGAGCCGCCTCTGATTCCTGCAGGTCTGCGTAGGCAATGCCCTCAAAAATGTGCTTGGGGAAGATATTCATACCACCCATGCCATAAAAGAAATCTGCCCGCGGCTCTTTCAGTGTGATTTGCACTGTGAAATCATCCAGCACCTGAACCCCGCTGATCTCATCGGCTTCGTTGGCGCCAAATTCGTCGGTCCCGACGATGGCGAACAGCGGCAGCGTGGTGCGCACGCCTGCGCCTGTGTCAGGATGCCAGAACATCTCAATTGTCCACTTGATATCTGCGGCAGTCAATTGCACGCCGTCGTGGAAGAGAACGTCATCCCGCAGATGATAGGTATATGTCAAACCATCTTCCGAGACATCCCAACTGGTGGCTACATCAGGCAAAATATCAGTGCCATTCATGCCCAGATCGATCAGCTGGCTGAAAATGAACTCATCGTTGGTGCTCGAACGGGAGATCCAGTTTTCACCCTGCATAGCGCCGTCAGCCGTGGCTGCTGTTACTGTGCCGCCCTGCCGCGGTGGTGTGTCTGTACACACATTGATCCAGGGCGCATCCACCAATTCCTGGGTATACCAGTCGCCAACTGGCGCTTCTGCCGCGGCCGGTTCTTCCGCCTCTGGTTCTGCTGTAGCTGGCTCGGCTGCCGCCGGTTCTGCCGCGGCTGGTTCTGCTGCCGGGGCGGCTGGTTGGGTGCAGGCACCCAGCGCAAGCAGGGCAATCACCCCAGCGAGCAACCACGCAAATCGTACGCTTTTCCGTCGGTTCGGCATATTCCTCTCCTTTGAAATTGTGGCTGAATGACGCTGTGAATGTGCAGATGGAAGCGTCAAACCGCCGATCTTGGAACGATACGGCAACGAAACCAAATGTGCCAGTAGGGGTTCGATTCAGAGGGCTTTGGGCCAGCTATCTTAGACGATATTCAGTGGAAAGTGAGGGAATCAGCTACCCAAAAAAACTTCGCAGAGGTCTGTCTTAAAGACGCGACGAGTAGCACTTTTCTACGTAGATAGTCCCAGTCTCCCGGCAAATTGACCAGCAAGATGAGTGGCAAAAAGTCATTTGACACGAGACAGTGCGCACTATACTATACTTGCCGGGAGGTGTCAAACAGCTTTTTTGTCACCCTCAAAATGGCTGTCGCTGACCGGCATGCTCGTTGCACAAATATGCCGAGGATCGATGGCAAAGCCTTGCTGGATACATCCAAAGGGAGATTGAGGATGAACAAAGTGCGTTATGGAATCCTGGGGTCTGGTTTTATGGGGCGCACCCACGCCGAGGCCATTCGCCATTTGGACAACGCCGAACTGACGGCAGTGGCCGTTGGCTCCAGGGCGACCACACTGGCGGCGGACTACCAGGTCGAACTGTGTCATTCGGCGGCTGAGTTGATAGCCCGCCCGGATGTAGACGCGGTGATCATTGCCACACCCCAATTCGCCCATGTGGAGGAAGCGCTGCTCGCGGCCCAACAGGGAAAACATCTCTTCATCGAAAAACCCATGACCACGTCAGTGGCGGATGCCGACGCGATTATCGAGGCTTGCGCGCGTCGGGGTCTCTCCCTTTCTGTGGGCTATCAGCAACGCTATCGCGCAGTACCGGCCGCTGCCCACAAACTGCTCCAATCCCAGGCCATCGGTCAAGTCCATACCATCCAGTTCAATCAGGTCTTCCAGCTTTTTACAGACCCCGGCTTTGGCGGTGATTGGTCCTGGTGGTCCAACCCGGCCAGTATCGGGCATATTCTGGCTGGCGGTGTCCACGCCATCGATCTGTGCCGCTGGCTCTTGGGCGCGGATGTGACCAGTGTCTTCGGCCACTCCCGCACTTTCCGCGAATCTCATGAACCAGAGAACACAACTATGGGACTTCTCACCTTCGACAACGGGACAATTATGACGCTGTGGGCCAGCAGCGCCTGTCCGGCTCCCGGTTTTCCCGGCCAGGTTTTTCGGGCTTTGCTGATGGGCGAGAAGGGGATGATTGATATGGACGCCTATGCCTCCTTGCAGATCGCGGACGAGGGAATCTGGCGCACGGTGGCCCAGCAGCCCCCGGTCAATACCGAACACGCGGACACAGCCTTTCGCCAACCCCGTATGCAGGCATATATTGACCAATTGGCCGCCTATACCGACGCCACCATCGCCGGAGAACCACCACCCGTGAGCGGCGAGGATGGACGCATCGGCGTGGCCGTAGCCCTGGCCCTTCTGGAGTCATCCCACACTGGACAGGCCGTCGACCTGAAATAGCCCCGGTGCTGCTCTCTCTGGGCGTTCTGCTCTTTTGTCGAAGGTCAAGCTGCCGCGTGTTGACCCGCCCGGCGTCCGAAAACCAAGCCCAGACAAAGCCCGCCCGCGTACTGCTCGTTGTGAATTCCCCCGGCATCCGCGCCCGCGGCATACAGCCCCGGAATGGCGTGGCCGCTGCGGTCCAGAACCTGGGCATTGTGATTGATGGACAGGCCACCCAGCGTAAACGTAACACCCGGTGTGACGCCCAGGGCATAGAAGGGGGGCGTCAGCACCGGGTTTGCATTCTGTCGGCGAGGCGCGGCCAATCGAGCGCCGCTCCCCTGGGCCACGGCCTGGTTGTACGATCGGAGCGTGGCGAGCAGCGTAGGCGCATGTAATCCCCACATCTGCATAGCCTCGGCCAGCTCTTCCAGGTTGGGGGCCGTCCCTGCGGGCGCGCCCAATTCTTTCGACTCGAAGAATGTGTCGCTGGCCCGCGCACCGCCCCCTTCCGCACGCACGGCAAAGGTGCGATAGACGAAATCGTCGAAGATCAGAAAGGCCAGCGCCTGGGGTTGGCGGGCCACTACCTGGGCATTGGTTTCGTCGCCCAGGGATTCGTCGGTGAACCGCTCTCCCTGGCTATTCACCAAAACACCCTGCGCGCTGTGGTATTGGGTGTAGGCGATGAAGTCGTGGGTGGGGACTTGCGCGGGAGGAGCAGGCAATAAATGGCCGTAGAAGCTGCCCATAGCCTGGCTTGGCCCCGCGTGGAGAAGCTGGGCCATCTGCCAACCGTCGCCCGTGCTGTGGGGATTGCTGCGCAGTATGAGCCGATCGGACCAGCGGCCAAAGTACCGGGCCATCATCTCCGGGTTGGCCTGGAAGCCGCCGGTGGCCAGAATGACTCTGTCACAGGCGATGTTCTGTAGCGGTCCGTCACCTGTGCGCACGCTGATGCCGGATACTTGCCCAGCGTCGTTTGACAACAGCGCTGTGGCAGCGGTGTCGACCAGCAGTGTTCCGCCGCCGCTTTGAAAACGTTCCACCATCTGGCCGATAAACGCGCCCGGCCCCGGCTCCATTATGTAAACCTTCCGATCCGGAAGGCCCTCCAGGAGGGCAAGATTGGTGCCCCGATCCCGGAGCCACTGCACGCCGGCTGGGAAATCCTCAACCAGAATACGGCCCAGTTCCCCGTGGCCGCGGGGGACGAGACGGCGTAGGTCCTCCACTGTGCGCGGACACCACAGCGTCCCGCCAGAGAGGGCAAGTGAACCGCCGGGTTGGGGTCCTTTTTCCAGCAAGACCACATCAGCACCCCGTTCCTGAGCCTGGACCGCGGCGACCAATCCGGCCATGCCCGCGCCAGCGACAACAATCTTTGTCGGTTGCATACATTGTCCTTGTGGAGGAGAGAGCCAGCAGCCGGTTCGCGACCCAGGCCGCTGTATGGAGTGGAATTAGGAGGAATTACTGAAGAGCCAAGTCCGTGCTCCTACCCATCCCGGACACAACCAGCACCGAAAAGCGTCCACAGATTGCGCAGATGAACACAGCTCTATATCCTGCGCATCCGTTCCATCCGTCTCTCTCTGCGTTCGTCGGTGGCTATTTTGTCGCTTAGGCTTTTCCAACAAATAAATTCCCCAAATTGATTTGGAAAAGCCCAAGCCGTTCAGGGAAATTGTCGCCAGATCGGGGATTTATTTTCTTGGAACGGCCTTAGGGGTCCGGCGTGTCGTCTGGGCGGAGAGCGGCACCCCACACCTCCATATCCACCTCCACCTGCGTTCGATTGAGTATATCGTCCAGCAGGAGATGGGCATTGGGCAGATCGTCCACGCGCTCAGCCATCAGCACCAGATCGTCCAGTGTGGCATCGGTCACATAGATTTTGTCAAAGGCCCGCTTGGGATTGAGCCAATAGCCACCCGCGCCCAACTTGCCCCACCGGGTAAGCAGATAGAGAATTACATACTCCCGGCCCGCCTTTGTCTGTTCTGCCACCCGCGAACCGTCCAGACTGACGGGGTAGAGAAAGTCGATGCCGGAGCGGGTGCGCGCGGCGAGATAGTAGCGGATCTGCCGGGAGCGATTGAAACGATAGACGGCACCGGGAATGAGCATTGTGAAACCGTAGGAGGCGTGCTGGCCCGCAGCTTGCCGAATGAAATACCTGTTCCGCGGAGCTGCACGAAGAATACAAAATTCTGGGGTGACTATTCAGGCCAGCGTCGGTTGAGCAGGCCACAGCAGTTTGTGGCCGTGTCGAAACTCAGCGGGTAGACCCGCAAACTGGTTTCACCTCGACAGGCTCAGTGCAGCGTAAACAAAGTTTTTGAGCGTAGAAGTTCGACTTTTCTGAAAAGTCGAACTTCTGTAGTCGAATAACTTTGTTTCCAGTGTACTCAGTACATGCGATACGCCTGGAAGCAGCCCCAGGCTACCCTTGGACAAGCTCAGGACATCGCTTGAGCTTGTCCAAGGGTAGCCGCTCAACCGACGTTTGCTAACCCGGCGGTTGGTGGCTGGATAGTTACAAACCGCCTAAAATGTCGTGCGCAGATCGATGGCCTTTCCACTCTGCGCGCTGCGATAGGCCCCGTCGAAAATCTCGATGACGTGGCGGGCGTGTTCCGCGGTGGAAAGGGTGGGCGTGCCGTCCCGCAGCAGGTCCACCAGTTGCATCACATCCTCATAGACGTGGGATTCCTCCTGCGCCAGGTGAGGGCCGACCACGTGGGGCAGGCTGCCGTTCATCCCGTACTGCTCGTCCAGTTCCCGCCCCGGATAGTCGAAGACCTCCCCGTTCAGCTTGTTGCCGTTGATGTTGCCGCCCGTGCCGAAGATCAGCGGGCGGCCCATCTGGGGCAGCCCCCCCGCGGCCACGCCGTAGACAAACGCAAAGAAATTGTCGCCAAAGTCCAGCACCATCAGCGTATTGTCGTCCATATCCGTGGGCAACTTTTCGCCCCGAAACTCCCGTTCGGTCACCCGCACGCCGGAGAAGCCCGTCACCCGCTTGGCCGGGCCGAGGATGCCGGTCATCGCGTGCAGACCGTAGACGGTCATATCGTAGAGAGGGCCACCGCCGGGCCGCCGGAAATACCAGGCCGGGTTGATGTTCGTAAGCGGGTCGTCGCCGTGGCGCACATTTTCGGCTTCGTGATACGTGCCAAAGGCGGAACCCGTGACGGCCCAGGTCAGCCGCCCCAGCGCGCCGTCTTCAATCATCGCTTTGATGGCCTGGTGGCGGGGGCGCAGCATCTCGCCGGGGGAGGAGACCAGCTTTACGCCTTTGGCGTTGGCCGCGGCAATGAGCTTGTCGGCTTCATCAACGGTCGTAGTCATTGTTTTGTTGAAGTGGACATGCACGCCCGCGTCCACACATTGCATCCCCTGCTCAAAATGGAAGCCGATGGGCGAGGCAATCGAGACTGCATCGACTGTGCCCGAAGCCAGCAATTCCTCCAGGCTGGCAAAGGCGTGCTTTGCACCGAAACGGGCCGCGGCGGCCTCGGCTCGCTCGAAGACCGGGTCGCAGACCGACACGACATTCACCCGGTCCTGCACGTCGTCCATTGTCAGATGGGGCAGGATACCGCGCACGGCAATGCTGCCTGTGCCGATGACGCCCATACGTATGGGGTTTTTCATAGATGTTCTCTCCAGGAGGTGTGATGCCGCCAGCCGACGGCCTGTTTGAGTTTGTTGCAGTTGAGAAAGGAATCGTGGCCGTCCAGTTGGGCGACCAGCGGTAGCAACGCCGGGTTAAAGCGTTCGATCAGTTCGAGCGAGGGTTCCAGTGTGCTGGTGTCGTCGGCGTTGAGGAAGTAGACGTCGTGGGCGGGCAATTCGGGCGCGGCTTCCATCAGCAGCCGGTGGGCACTGGTCACATCTTCGCTGCCCACCCAACAGTAGAGCCAGGGACTCCAGCTTTGCACGGGTTTGGCGTTGGCCGCCATCTGCTGCCGTCGTTCCAGGGGGCAGATACCGGCGATGCGGGTGACATACGTGCGGATGCCGTAGGCCCGGCTGTAGGAGGCGAGCAGGTCTTCCCCGGCCCGTTTGGTGAAGCTGTAGGAATCCTCCGGCCAGGTGGGGTGGGTTTCGTCGATGGGCAGGCGTTCGATGGGGAAAGGGGTGTCGCTGATGCGGAAGCCGTGACCCAGCGCACAGTTGCTCCCCGCCATCACAACAGTCTTTACACCCGCCTCCACCGCGGCCTGCATCAGATAGTACGTGCCCAGCATATTGGATTTGAAGGTGGCGTCAAAGGGAATGCCCTGCTCCTCGGCCCGTGCGCGCATGGCCGGGTGGTCCACAGGCCAGGGCTGCGCGCCGATGTGCTGGATGGCGTCCACCCCATCCACGGCCTGTTGACAGTCGGCAAAGTTTGCCAGATCGCCCTGCACCCAGGGCAGGTGGCTGAATTCGTCGGCGGGCTTGCGCCGGGACATCAACACCAATTCGTAGTCCGCGACCAGATCGCGGATGATATACGCGGCCAGTTTGCCGCTGGCTCCGGTGATGAGTACTTTCATAAGGGGGGATTCCTATCTATCGGCGTAAGGGATGGAGAATTCTTGCGTTAGACTCTTCGTGGGTACGATTGCTGGAACCACACTGTCCGAGATTTATCCCTTGAGTCTACTGCAAAAAGGTCAATTTCACTGCGGAGTCGCGGGGAACGCGGAGGTTTTCTCCTGAATCTCGCCGCGTTGCCTCCGCGTCCTCTGCGACTCCGCGGTGAGTTTAGAGGCTCTTTGCAATAGAGTTATCCCTTCAGCCCGGTCAGGGAGATGCCTTCGATAAATGTGCGCTGGGCGAAAAAGAAGGCCAGAAAAATGGGCAGGGTAATAATCGAACTCACTGCCATCAGATAGGGATAGGCCAGTTTGGTGTTGCCGATCTCCTGCACAGCATTGCGCAGGCGTTGCACACCCAGCGCCAGCACCCATTTCTCTTCGATGTTGACATAGATCAACGGCCCCAGATAGTCGTTCCAGGAATCCATAAAGGTGAAGAGGGCAACCACTGCCAGCGCGGGAATAGAAAGGGGCAGGATAATTTTGAACATTGTCTGCAATTCGTTGGCCCCGTCGATTTTGGCCGCGTCGGAAAGTTCAGTGGGGATGGACATGAAGAACTGGCGCAGCAAAAAGATGAAGAAGGCGCTGCCAAAGAAGGCCGGGACCACCAAGGGCAGAAAGGTGTTCAGCCAGCCCATCTTCTTGAAAATGATGAAGAGGGGTACAAGCCGCACCCAGCTCGGAATCATAATTGTTGCCAATACCAGGGCAAAAACAGTATCGCGTCCGATCCAACGCAGACGGGAGAAGGAATAGGCAACCAGTGATGTAGACAGAACCGTGCCAATGGTTGCCGGCACGGCGTACATTACGACTGTGTTGTAGGTGAAGAGCCAAAAATTCTCGCTGTTCCAGGCATCCCAAAAATTATTCCAGAGCGGGGTTGGCGGGAACCAGACGGGTGGCACTGTATAGACTTGGGTGTCGGTTTTGATGGCCGACGAGATCATCCAATAAAAAGGTAAGAGAAAAGTAACGGCCAGAGCGAGCAGGATTGTGTATTTGAGAATCTCCACGACCCAGTCCTGCCAACTTAATTTGCGCAGCCGACGAATCCCGCGCTCCCGCTCAACTTGGGTACCCACTACTTTGGGTGTTGCCGCTTGTGTAGTCATAGCTTCTAAACCTCGTACCTAACGGCTTCCGCCGGCATAGTAGACAAAACGTCCGGATGCTCGGAAGAGCAGTACCGTGAAGAATATAATGACAATAAAGAGCATCCAGGCCAGGGCGTTGGCTTTGCCCATACGCAAATAGACAAAAGCATTGCGGTAGAGAAAGAGCGAGTAGAATTCCGTGGCCTGGTTCGGCCCGCCCTTTGTAAGCAGCCAGGGCAGGGTGAAGTATTGAAAGCCGCCGATAAAGCTCATCACTGTGTTGAAGAGAATCACCGGGCTAACGATTGGAATCGTCACATGCCAGAGGCGACGCAGCGCGTTGGCCCCATCCACCGTAGCCGCTTCGTAGAGGGAAGCAGGCACATCCTGCAGGGTAGCCAGAAAGATCACCATCGCCGCGCCCTGCGCCCACATATGGATCATCACCAGTGTGGGTTTGACGACATTGGGATCCGAGAGGAAGGGAACAATGGGCAGCCCGACCGACTGAAGGGTAGCATTGACCGCGCCGTATTGAATGTTGAGCAGAAAGAGCCACACAAAGGCTGTCACCACCACAGGCACAATCGAAGGGAAGAAAAAGACCGCCCGGAAAAAAGAGCGTCCCATAATCTTCGTATTCAGGAGCAGGGCCATGAGAAAGGCAGAAAGCACCCCCAACGGTGTGCTGAACACCACCCACCACAGCGTATTGTAGGCGACTATGCGGAAGTCTCCATCGTCGGTGAGCAGACGAATATAATTGCTGAGGCCCAAAAAGATTGGCTCACGCAGCAGATCGTAGCGGGTAAAGCTGTAATAGAAGGAAGATACGATGGGGTAAAGCGTAAAACCAAAGAAGCCGATGAGCCAGGGCGAGGCAAAGAGAAGTCCAATCAGCAGGTCTTTGCGATCTCGGGCCGTTATCGAACGAATGCGTGGGAATCCGATAGTCATTGGGATTATTCCTCCGATGGGCAAAAATGCGCCGCAGGGGTGCGAGGAGTTGTATGTGGTTTGCAGGATACTGAGCGTTTCGGGAGGTGTACGCCAACTGCTCTGCCTACTCAGATGCGACGCACTTGCCAGGAGAATGTCCCCGTGCAAAAAGCGTGTGGCGAGTGCGTCGCACCCTAAGCCTGAGTAGTTACGTTCCTTCGTGCAATTTGTGGCTACGTAGCCACAGGCCGCTTACCCGGATCAACCGAATCCGGCTTCCTTCCACTCCTTAACCGCCTCGTCCTGGAGCTGGGCCGCTGCCTGTGTCCCGTTCAGCTCGCCGCGGAATACTTGCTCGCGCAGTTGCTGGTATTGGGTCTCGATAAAGGATTGGATCTCGCAGATGATGAAGGGTCCCCAATAGTTGGCTTCCTTCACCGAGTCAAAGTAGAACTTCAGGCCCGGATATTTGTCCTGATCGGCATTGTCGAAATAGGGCAGGTAGGCGGGCAGCCAGCCGATCTGGTCAAAAATCAGATTGCACACGTAATCGCTCTGGATCCACTCGGCCACGGGCCAGGCTTCGTCCTTCAGCTTGCCATCCTTGAAAAGCATGGCCATGTGGCCGCCGCCAAACTGAATCTTTGTGCCCCGGCGTGATTCTGGAACAGGTACCCAAGTGCTACGGTTGTACTGGGCCACCTCTGGCTTCTCGTTGACCGTCTCGCCCGGATGCCAGTAGCCCTCAATAATCATCGCCTGCACTTCGGCATTGTAGGAGCCGCCCCAGGTTCCCTGGCCTTCCACCTGGCGCATACCGGCCAGATTGTCAGGACCAATGATCTTGATAAATTCCCCCATCACATCAAAGGCGACTGCCATCTTTTCATTGTCCAGATCAAATTCTTTCGTGTCTTCGTCGAAATAGATGAGATCAAAGGACTCCAGAGCAAACCAGCCATCGTTGCCCGGTCCTGTGCCACCTTCGGCATCATAGGGATCGAGGCCGTATTGAAGTAAATTGCCCGCGTCGTCGAATTTGGTCAGTGCCTCGTGCCAGACCATTGCATCGTCCCAAGTCACGGGCGGGTTCTCCGGGTCCAGGCCGGCTTCGCCCACCATCCGTTCGTTATACTCCAGACCTCGGCGCACAAAGCACTCAAAGGCAGGCACACCATAAACTTTGCCCTGGTATTGGATAACTTCCCAGTTGCCAGGGATAAAGTTTTCCTTGCTGATGATCTCGCTGGCCGCGATGTAGTCATCCAGGGGTACCACAGCCCCCCGGGACATAAAGTCGAGATAATTGTTCAAAATGCCGATGTCAGGCGGTGTGCCTCCGGCAACTGATGTCAGGATTGCCTCCTGGTTGACGCCCGATTTGAAGTCGATCTGGTTGCCGCTGCCAATGTAGGCTTCCAAACCTGGATCGGCCAACAACTGATCTGCAATCTTGCCAGGCTGGCTCCAGAAGACCCAAAATGAGATCGTCTTGCCTTCCACAGAAGGTGCTGCTGCCTCGCCCCCGCTGCTGGCTGGTTGAGCCTGACCGGCCGGTGCGGCCGGCGCGCACGCGGCCAGCAGGCCGCCCGCAGCCAACATCCCCGCACCGCGCAAAAATGAACGACGATTGATCTTGCGATCGCTTTCCATCTGCTACTTCCTCCTCTATAAAGGGTGATGGTGAGTCTGCAAACAATGGGCAATTCAACACAGATCTGCCGGGGGGGGTACGAATGGCAGGAAGCTTATTTCAATAATACAGGCCCTGCCCGAATATTGTCAAGCGGCAAAAAAGCGCGAATATCGTGGCACTAAAATGGTCATTGCCTGCCAACTTTTCTCTGTCCCGCACTTTTTTTATGCGCTGCTTCCCTCTGCTACAATACAGCTTCAGCTTTCTCGGCGCGATCCGCAAGGAATATTTTATGCGAACACCAATTCTGAAAAGCATTCTGGTCGGGTTTGTCGTCCTGCTATTGGCCGCGTGCGCTGACTCCACACCCACGGCCGCGCCCCAGTCAGGGGCAACACCGCTCCCGGCCACAGCTACTGTTGCACCGCCCACGCCTACACCAGGGCTGCCCGGGGCTACGCCCCAGGCCACGGCCACGCCCGAACCCACTTCCGAACCCACGCTGGAACCAACCCACACACCCGCATTGGATGCGTCCCTGCCCGCGGATTGGGTGGCCTTCACCGACGAGGCGCGGGGGCTGATGATTCCTCATCCTCCTGTGTGGGAGGTAATGTCGCCCGATGGGGCAGCGTTGGGCAAATTGCTGGCCGAAGCCGAGGCAGGAATGGCAAACGACGGGGTCCAAACGATCCTGCATCAGCTAAACAACACACCCGGCGCGCTGGACGCGTTTGCCGCGCTGGGGTTCTTCTTCGACGATCCCACCATCGCCGACAATCACTTTGTCAGCAATTTTACGGCGATTGTCACCCCCGCGGATGGACTGACGCTGGAGTCATACGCTGAGCTGATGGGGGCCCAATTGGACAGCGTGGACGGGGTTACGCTACACACCGGAGAGGTTCTGGGCAGCCTGCGCCCCGGAGGGCTGGACGTGGCTTCTTTGCGCTATTCTATGGATGGCCCAGTCGTCTATGGCCTGCCCGAAGGCACACAGATCGACGGCTGGCAGTTGGCTCTTCATGACACCCGCGGTGATCGTCTGCTCATCCTTACGATGACCGGCACAGCTGAAAACTTTCCTGCCCTGGAAGGGATGTTTCGCGTGCTGGTTGCCAACACCCAATTTGAGTGACGGCATCTTTCCGATATCAACCTTCCGAATCCCAACAGCAAAGGCCAAACAATGCCCGCACCAGTCCCATCCGGCTACACACGAGGCTCGATTCTTTTTATCCCGGCCTGCCAGGACGAAAAAAGCGAAGGCCATCTGCTCCAATATTTCTGGGAGGAGGCGGGCGCGTACGGCGCGCGCATTGCTATTGTCGCCGGTGATAAAGAGTCAGCGGCCGTCGCGGCGCGCTGTCGTGCTCTCTTTGCCGAATGGGAGACCGATTCGGTAGAAATTCTCTCCATCACCAGCCGGGAGGAGAGCCTGCAACCGGGCAATCTGGAGCAGATCACCGGCGCAACGGGCATTCTGCTTCTGGGCGAAAACCCCGTGCGCATGGCGACTTTTCTGGGCGGCACACCCCTGGCCCAGGCCATTCGCCGGGCCAACGCCCGGGGCAAAGTGGCAGCGGGCTATGGCCGGGGCGCGGCCCTGCTCTGCGAGCATATGATTGCCCACGACAGCCGGGCCGCTGACGATACCCACCACCCCTTTCTGCACCGCCATCTGATCCAGTTTGCGCCGGGCCTGGGGCTGACCAACCGGCTGGTGCTGGACACAATCCCCGCGGAACTGGGCGACAGTTGGAATCGTCTCTCCCGGCTGCTCCACGCGGTGGCCTACAACCCCTTTCTGGTCGGCGTCTCGCTGGAAGTAGACACCGGCGCGGTCATCTATCAGGACAACAGCCTGGAAATCTTCGGTCGCCACAGCGCGCTGGTGGTGGATGGCTCTGGCATTACCTACACGGACATCGCCGATTTCCGCAACCCGGACCCGCTCAGTCTGCTGGGTGTAAAAATCCACGCCCTGGCTGATAACTTCACCTATCACCTGCAAGAGCGCACAGCCCGCCCGCCGGAAAGCAGCGATATCCCCCAAGACGCTGTGCCGGTGAAGGCGATGACGTAAGTAAGTGAAGAAAAGGATAATAGAACAGTAGAATAATAGTGAATGGTGAATAGCGAATTATGAATTGTGAATGATCGCCACGTCACCCCTTTTGCCTTTTGCCTTACCTCACTCTCTGGAGGAATCTGTGTCAACGACGACGCAAGCGAACCGAATTTCTATCACCACACCCCTGCCTGGCCCCAAAGCCGCTGCCTATATCGCCCGGGACGAAGCCGTGACCAGCCGGGTTCTGGGCCGGGTCTTTCCCCTTGTGCCAGAGAGCGGCCGCGGCTGTTGGATAACCGATGTGGACGGCAACACTTTTCTCGATCTTT
Organism: Caldilineaceae bacterium; assembly: GCA_019637685.1. Taxonomy (GTDB): domain Bacteria; phylum Chloroflexota; class Anaerolineae; order Caldilineales; family Caldilineaceae; genus JACQGT01. The sequence continues at coordinate 25,816 of JAHBVF010000048.1, forward strand.
TCGCGGGCATTGCCGTTTGCGCCACAGGCCATTGCCACCCGGCTGTGGTGAAAGCCGTGGAGGAACAGGCGCGGCGGCTTATCCACGCGGGGGGAGCGGATGTCTACAGCCCTGGCTACGCCGAACTGTGCGAGCAGCTGGTGGCGATCGCGCCCGCCGGTTCGTATAGCGACGGATGGGAAGTGTTTCTCACCAACAGCGGTACAGAATCGGTGGAAGGTGCGCTCAAACTGGCCCGCTATTTTACAGGCCGCCAGCGGGTGATCGCTTTTCGGGGTGGTTTCCACGGGCGCACGGCTGGCTCCCTCAGCTTGACCGCCAGCAAATCCGTGCAGCGCCGGGGCTTTGGCCCGCTCCTCGCCGGTGTCGAGCACCTGGCCTTTCCCAACCGGGACGACTGCCCCGCGGAGGTGGATGAAAGCGTCTGGGGTCGCCAGCAGGCCGAGCGCCAGTTCCACGCCATTTTTGAAACGACTACCCCCCCGGAGGAGGTGGCCGCAATCGTTGCCGAACCGATTCAGGGCGAGGGCGGCTATATCGTGCCGCCTGCCGGCTTCTTCCCCGCCATTCGGGAATTGTGCGACCGCCACGGCATTCTCTTCATTGCCGACGAAGTGCAGACGGGCTTTGGGCGCACGGGCAAGTGGTTTGCCATTGAACACTGGGATGTACAGCCCGACATTATCTGTATGGCAAAGGGCATCAGCAGCGGCGTGCCGGTGGGGGGCTTTATGGCCCGCAAAAGCGTAGCCACCTGGTCAGAAGGCGCGCACGGTTCCACCTGGGGTGGCACACCCATCGGCTGCGCCGCGGCCAGGGCCACCATCCGGGTGATTGAGGAAGAAGGGCTGATGGAGAACGCGATGGCGCAGGGCGAGTGGCTGATGGCCCGTTTCCGCGAACTGGCACAAGAGACGCCCCGGTTGGTTGCGGTGCGGGGGATGGGTCTGATGATCGGGCTGGAAACTGCGGACAAAGCCACAGCAAAGGCGTGGATGCAGGGCTGTTTTGAGCGGGGGGTCCTCACTCTCACCGCGGGGGCCAAATCCCTGCGTCTGGCTCCTCCGTTGATCCTCAGCCGAAACGAGGCCGAGATCGGTTTTGGCGTGATGCGGGATGTATTACTGGCGCTGGATTGAAACCAATTCTGAAGAACAGAAGAGGGGCGGCTACCACTGGTAACCGCCCCTCTTCGATTGGTGCTCATTTGTGCTTCTTGGATATGTCAGAAGACAGCCATGAAATTAGCCGCCCCAGGTGAAACCGTTGAAAATGGCATCAATGGGTGCAACGGCTGGGACCTGTTTTGCCTCTGCGTGCCCCATAGCAGGGCCAAAGCTGAATTGGAGGATGAGTGCGGCCATCACAGGGAATAAAATACGGAAAAAGGAACGGACTCGAAGTTGTGCCAAAGTGGTATCTCCTAATAGGTTTGGCCGAAATTACGATTGAGTAAAATTCAGCAAATTGACTTACGTAAGCAAGCTCATCATACATCAACACTACTCCATCTGCTTTAGGACATGAGAGCTATTTTCTCTCGGCTGGTCCGGTTTGGCAGCTTTCCACGTACAATGCTGGCGAATTTCCGTCTGCGTTGAGAAGCGTTAGCCTAACGCCCGGCGGCAGGCAAGCGGTATGGGTATGTGTGCTGGCAGAACCCGCAGGCATCCAACCCCCGACCAGGTAGGCAACCCCGCGACAGAGGCACGTGATACGTGCTGTCGCTGCCAGAGCGTCCCCGCCTGCTCGCCCCGATCCGCGGGGATTGCGACAACGGATGAAGAGCTTTCTACAACTGTCAGGGCTGCTTCTGTGTTGCCTGTGCTACTGGTGCTGGTTGACGAGAACGTGAGCGTTGCGCACAACAACGCAAATATCAGAAAAAGTGTAAGTCGAATGGACATTCGGTATGCTCCCTTGCGATCGTTTCCTTCATACGCCGTTGTCAATTAGTGAGAATTCGTCACGGCTGGCAAAAAGAGTTGCTGGATCGGGGCAGATGGCTCCGCACTATTGTCAGATGCCGGGTTGTCATCCGGAAGTGCGACAACGTTGCGCTGCTGGGCAATGGACGTTGTAATCTGCTCATCTTCCACCCATGCGTTGATACCAGCCACCGAACTGCTCCACGTAAAGCCATCGGACCAGGTGAAGCCATCGCTCCACGTGAAGCCGCCAGACCAGGTGAAGCCGCTGCCCCACGTGAAACCGCCGGACCAGGTGAATCCGCCGCTCCACGTAAAGCCGCCGGACCAGGTGAACCCGCCGCTCCACGTAAAGCCATCGCCCTGAAGACCCTCCAAATAGTATTGACCGCCGGCATTCTTATTGGCACGGCCCTGGTAGTGTTGGCTGCCGCTGAGGTCGGCGTTGATATTCAGCCCCTGGTTGGCGCATCCAGAGGCCGAGCTATAGATAGCATCATAGGCGTTGACCATACCCGCGCCCTGCTGAAAGACCGAATAGGCTGGCCGGCTGTTGCTGTCCAAGGCCACCCGGGCCGTAGCCAGAAGCCGGCATTTGACGGTTTCCGGCGTCAGCGTAGGATCTGCCTGAATCATAAGTGCGGCGATGCCGCTCACGACTGCGGTTGCTTGGGATGTGCCGGACATATTGAAGTAGTCGTCAAACCCATGAAAACTGGGGTGTTCCTGGGCAATGGTGGAATCAACCGGCATCAGACCCAGCAGGCGGCCACCGGGAGCCACAACATCTGGCTTGACGAACCCCTCGGCTGTTGGCCCGACAGAGGAGAATGACATAAGCAGATCATCGCTGAGCACGTCAGGCGTATAGTTGTCCGACATAGCACCGACTGTGATCACATAAGGGATGTTGCCTGGCACACCGACGCTCATCGGGTTCGGCCCTGTGTTTCCCGCCGCGGCCACCACAACAATCCCTGCTTCCCAGGCCTTCATCACGGCCTGATTGAGGGGGTCATCCCAATAGTAAGAATGGGGAGTACCACTGAATGACAGGTTGAGAACGCGGATACCGTACGTGTCTTTGTTGGCTACAACCCAATCGATACCGCGGATCACATCCAAATAATTGCCAGCCCCATTGGCGTCAAATGCTTTGACTGACAGGAGGCGGGCATTGGGTGCAATGCCCCGATAGACGTTGTCAGGCGTACGATCTTTGTTGGCAATAATGCTTGTTACGTGTGTGCCGTGTCCACTATCTTCGGTCGAGATAGCGTTCCACTCTGAATCGATCTGGTTGGTAATCGCGTTGTACTGAACGCGTACTTTATTCTGGTAGTCGGTCGTGTAGGCCAGGGCCGGATGGGACCAGATGCCGGTGTCAAGGACAGCGACGCTGACACCGACACCGGTCAATCCCTGGTTGTGGAGGGTGTGCGCGCCCACAAGCGTAGGATGGCTGGCTGTTGGCTGAGTGGCACCGTTATGTTCAACCATAACGTTGTCTATGTAGAGATAGTCATAGAAATCGCCGGGTGTGTATTGGCTCAGGAAACGAATGGCCGTCGTGCCGGTTTTGGCGATGGCATGAGAAATATCATAGCGAGCATACTGGAACGTAGCATCGTAGATGCCGCCGTTTACCCGGCCTACTTCGATCCAGTTTGCCCCGCCATCCGGCGAAACCTGTACAAGGATGTGATCGGCCAGGTCCACCGAGACTCGCTTGTAATTGAAGGAAAGAACAGCTTGGGTTGCTGTTGACAGATTGACCGTTCGGCTTACGCCATAGACCCCAACCCAGGGAATGCCATCAATTTTTTTCTCGTTGAGATAGAGCGCACGGGTGGACCCATTGAGATCGTTCAAAGTCAGAAGGGTGAGGCCGACGTGGCCCGTGCTGATCCCGCCGTCGTCGTTGATCTCATTCCAAGCGCCCGACCAGGGGTACAGACCATCATTTCCGTTATATGAATACTGATTGAACTCATCACGCGTTGTGACTGATCCCGGAATTGTGCCAGGGGTTCCACCGGGTGGGACTGGTGTGGGCGTAGGTGGAACGGCTGTGGGCGGTACAGCCGTGGGCGGTACGGCTGTGGGTGGCACAGATGTGGGCGTGGGAGATGGGCTGGCCGCTTGCTGGCTGAACTGAATCTCAACGTTGTCTATATAAAATTTACCCGCCATGTCCGGCGACGTGCGAAAACGCAGGACTGTATTGGCGCTGACCAGCGACGTAATGTTGTAGCTGGCAGATTGCATCCTTTGGTCTGAGTCAGGTCCAGACAATTTGGCAACCTCGCTCCAGGTCGCGCCACCGTCCGACGAAATCTCGATCTTCACATAGTTCCGGGCTGAATCCATCCTTTTGCGCTGGTACTCGAAGCTGAGAGTCGCGGACTGTGCATTGGCAAGCTCTGCGCCGCGCTCAATGCCCCGATTGTCATTTTCCAATTTGATCTGGCCGTCTTGGATCTTGACCTTGCCTTTGTTTGGCTTATTGTCGTCACCGATCTCGGTCCACGGCCCGTTCCAACTCTGGGTTCCGTGGTTGTTGTCGTAGGCTTCAGGCGAAAATTCGTCGCGTACGGTCTTCACCGTCTCGCTCGCAACGGAAAGGGGCAGGCTCTCATAGACACGAATCCCGCGGTTCTGGGCCAACTGGCCCTGCTGTGCGCTGGTCATCATCGCCCCGACGCTGTTGATAATACCCAGTTCGTGGGTGACAACGCCGCCCACAGAGTGTACCGCTACCAGTGCTTCGGTCAGGCTGTCTGCCTGTACCAGAATCGGATGACGTTCTTCAAGAAGGGGGGAGGAGAATGCGTTCGAGGCTCCCAGGGATAGAAACGCAAGCAATAGAGCGAATACAAAACCCAAACGTTCTATCCGCCAGTTCCTGCTTTTAATAATTTGCATTGGGGATAACCTTTCCTCTGTATTTTTGTGTTCTGCAAACGCTCCAAACCCGGCGATTCGAAAACGTAGTTTAATAACCTGACGTAAATATACTCCTTATCTACGCTGCATTCCCTAGCTCTTTAGGACTATGCCTATAGCAAACATAGGATATTTAGTGACTATTCAGGCCAGCGCCGGTTGAGTAGGCCACGGCAGTATGTGGCCGTATCGAAACCAAAGCGGGTAGACCCGCAAACTGGTTTCGATACGCCTGGAAACAGCCCCAGGCCACTCAACCGACGTTTGCTAACCGGCTGGCTTATGGCTGAATAGTCACGATATTTACAGCAAAAAGAACGGCCCATCTTTTTTCGTAAAAGATGGGCCGTTCTTTTTGAAAATTTATTGGTACGCCCGGAGGGATTCGAACCCCCGACACCTGGTTCCGAAGACCAGTGCTCTATCCACTGAGCTACGGGCGCGCGGTGAGGAAATTGTAGCACAGGCGAGCAGCTTCGTTCAAAAACTGCCTTTGCAGTGCGTAGTACTTCTTCGGCGGACAGAGAGTGAAGCAGAAAAACCCTCACTCGTCACAATACCAATGCCCTGTCGTTTTCGCCGGGATTCGACTGGCAAAAAGAGCAATATAAAACTGACACCAGCGCCGTTATCCTCTGTAAACTTGCATGCTACTCTGGGGCAGAACACAGGTGTCTGCTTTCAGAAACACCCACAATATCAACCGATGCTCATACCCACGAAAGTCGTAAAGGAGGAGAGGAATGTCTGCAAAGAGCCTATCGAATTTAGGGCACAACACGACCGCCCAAAATGCCACCACCCAAGAGGCGAAAGAAAAGATCGTACAGGGTGCGGAGCACGTCAAGCAGGAGGCGAGCAAGGCGATTTCTGATGTCAAGGATACGTTCAGTAATGTGTCTGCCAATGTGGTGGATGAAGCAAAAGATCAGGCTGCGTCCCAATGGAATGAGGCCAAGAGTCAGGTGCTTGACGCGGCTGAGGAAAAGAAGGAACACCTGACTGGACGCTTGTCCAGTGTGGCAGATGTCCTGCGCCAGACCGGCCAGCAGTTTCGATCCCAGGAAGACCCGTCCTTCGCCCACTATACAGAGATGGCCGCGGATCAGGTGGAACAGGTTGCGGGCTATCTGGACTCCCGTGATTTGGGCGAACTGGCTCACAACGTTCAGGATTTTGCCCGGCGTCAGCCGGAAATCTTTATCGGGGGTGCGCTTGCCGCGGGATTTTTCCTGGGCCGCTTCCTGAAAAGCTCCCAGGGCAATCAAACGCAGCGCTCCAATTACCGTTCCAATCATCCGCGCAATGCCGCTTATTCATCGGGCTATGCGGCTCCCCACGCTGTGGATCCCTACAGTGGGGCCACGGGCCGATCGGCGGCCAACCCCGCGAAGAATGGTTCTGCATCCAGCCAGGAAATACACACGGATTGGCGTGCTGAAAACCGTGCAACAGGAATTCGGGAGGATGCGTAAATGATCAACCACATAGCCTACTCTGATACACAACATCCCCCACAGAAGACGGGCCATCCGGAGCCATCTCTGGGAACACTTTTTGCCCAATTGACCGAAGATTTCAGCACGCTTGTGCGCAAAGAAGTTGAGTTGGCGCGCACCGAAACAATGGAGACGGCCTCCCAAGTGGCTCGCAGTGCGGTGTCGATGGTGGCCGGTGGGGTCATTGCCTATGCGGGTCTTTTGATTCTGCTTTTGGCCGCCGCCTTTGGGCTGGCCAATGTGGTGCCCCTGTGGCTCTCTGCCCTCATCATCGGGCTAATCACCATTGGAGTCGGTGCGCTGATGATTGTGGGCGGACGCAATGCACTTGCCAACATCTCTTTTGTCCCGGAGAAGACAGTCGAAACTTTGAAAAACGATGCCAGAATGGTAGAGGAGAAACTATCATGACAAACCACCACAGCAGTGATGAGATTCGCCAGGACATTCGGTCCACGCGCGCGGGGATGAGCGAAACGCTCGATGCAATTCAGAGTCAGCTTCATCCCGACAACCTGAAGAACCAGGCGCAGGAAGTTATCCGAAGCTCGATGACAGAGGGCGCAAACGCCGTCGTCAATTATCTGAGCACCAATCGCTCCCAGATCGGTTCAACCGTCACCCAGGCGATCAAACGCAATCCAGTGCCCGCCGCGCTGGTGGGGCTGGGGGTGGGATGGCTTCTGCTGGAGGGCTTTGGCGACAACAACCCCAGGGGCAATTCTGCACCGGAGAGGGGGCCAGGCATGGGATACGAATCCCAGTCTATGCACCCATACCGTTCCGCTGCCTATTCCAGACCTTCTCCCGATCCTTATACAACGGCTGCGCAGGCCCCTGAAGATAGCCGCATTTTTGCGGGGAGAGAAAGCGTTCACGACAGTGTGGCCGAGGCCAACGGCCACGTTCAGGAAGCAATTGGCTCTGCGGCGGATAGTCTGCGTCATACTGCCTCTCAGATAGGCGAGAGTGTCCACGACACAGCCGAGAATGTGGCGGATCAACTGCACGAAACAGCCGAACAGGCCCGTGCCCGCGCCGAGGCGTGGAGCAAACAGGCCGGCAATCAGACCGCCTATCTGGGAGAAAATGCCCAGCAGTACGTGCAGCGCACAGGCCGCCAGGTGCAGCATACGATTGAGGACAACCCCGTACTCTTTGGTGCAGTCGCATTGGGTGTGGGCGCGTTGATAGCGATGATGCTGCCCGAAACCCGCCGGGAAAATGAGTGGATGGGAGAGGCACGGGAACAGGTGCTGGATACAGCCAAAGAGGCAGCCCAGAACGTGGCCCAACGTGCCCAGACGGTTGTGGAGGAGGCCGCACCAGAAGTGCAGCGTTCGGTGGAGAAGATCGTGGATGAGGTCACACAGACCGGCAAGCAGTTGGTCGATGAAGTCAAGTCCACAGCCACAGCCACCGCCCAGGCCACTGCAGACGAGGTGAAAACGGCGGCCAAGCGTGTCAAGTCGACCGCTGAATCTGTGGCCAAAGAAACCAAGGAACCACAGGCCAACGCTTTCCAATAACGTCCGGTGCCGTGTCAACCGGGGGGATGGCTGAAAGAGCCATCCCCGTCACTTGCGTAACTTTCCAAATAATAATTCCAACACAGTCAGGAGGCAAATGATATGTCTAGAAAAGTGATTTCCATCTGGTGTGCACTTCTCGCCATTGCACTGGTCATGGGTGCTTGTGGAAACGATACACCGGAACCCACGGCAACACCGATTGCGGAGATTGTTGTGCCAACCAATACACCCGAAACGGCGACGGAAGTTGTACCTGAGGAGGCGACAGCCACGCCGGAACCAGCCCCAGACGAACCGGTTGCTGAGTCTGCTGTACGAGCCGGTATCATCGAAGGCAAGGAATTGATTGGCTATACCGTCCGCAATGCGGCGGGAGATAATATCGGCGAGGTTTCCAATGCAGTGGTCGATCTGCAAAATCAGCAGATATTGATGGTCACCATCAAATTTGGCGGATTTTTGGGCCTGGATCAGCGCATTCTGCCTGCTCCTCTGAACAAACTGAGTTGGGATGAAAGCCAAAATGTCCTGCTGCTCAATGTTCCGGAAACAGCATTGGAAGGTGTGGATGGTTTTCCGGGAGACTGGCCCAATCTGCTGGAGACCGCTTGGTACGACGACGCCCAGGCTTTGATGGGGCAGCTCGATCTGCAATCCACGGAACAGGTGACAGCACCGGAGAATCTCAATACCCTCGTCCTGCTCACAGACTTGTTAGATCGGGGTGTAAGCAGCCCGGAAGATGCAGGGCTGGCTAACATCGAAGACGTTCTGATCGATCTGCGCAGTGGACACCTTCTGTATGCGGTGACTTCTTTTGGCGGCTTTCTTGGGCTGGGTCAGGAACACTTCCTTGTGCCGCTCCACGCCTTTGCAGTGACAGCCGTGGATGAGGGCGGCATTGAAGGCGATCTGCAGCTGGATATTACCGAAGAACAGATCAATTCTGCACCCAAATACGATTATAGCGCCATCGATTTTCTCGATGTGGACTGGGATGTGGATATCCGTGACTTCTGGCGAAGTCTTGGGCTGGAAGACCCCCAGGCAGCCCACACCGGGGACACAGCCGATGAGGAGAAGGGTGTCCAGACTGTTCGGGCACAAATCTTTGCCCCGGACTCCGTTGCTGTTCGTTTAGGCCAGGCTGTGGGGGCAACCGTCTATGGTATCGAAGGCGAGGAACTGGGCCAGATTAAGGATCTGCTTCTCAATTTGGAGACCGGCACAGTTGTCTATGTGGCTCTCATCCCCAGTGGCGAGATGACAGCCCACAGCGACGCAACGGGCACGGTTACGGACACCGCTACAATGACGACAACCACAGAGACGATTACGCAGACACAAGTGGTTTCGGATAGTCATTCTATGGGCGAATATCTGATTCCCATCGGCGCGGATGCTCTGACTTGGGGGGAAAACGGCAATGGTTTCGTCATTCATACAGATTACGAAACTGTGCTGGGTGCTCCCCGACTGCAAGGCGAGGATTGGTCTGCCCAGTTGAATGATCTGACTTTGGCCAGCGATATTGCTGCCTACTGGTCACCTCTCGCTGGCGCGGCCACGGCCCCGCTATTGACGCCCTATGGGAATGGCCCTTTCGGCGCTTCTGTCACTTTCCGCGGTCTGCCCCATCTGCTTTTCCCGGCCAGCCAGCTAATCGGAGAGCCTGTGAATGCGTGGGAGAGTGGAGAGCCAATTGGTGAAATAGAGGACATTATCTACAGCGACGGCAGCATCCGCTATGTCGCCCTGTCGACGAACGCAGCCGAAAGCAGTGGCAGCCGAATTGTGCCCATCTACACCCTCATCTACAACTTCGAGACAGAGGAAGTGCTGATGGATATGGCCATGCCGGAGAATGCATCGCCTGTCAATCTGGATGAACTGGACATTAGCCAACCCGGCTGGGATGAAGGGTATGTGCAAGAATGGGATACGGCGGGAAGCAACGCCATCACCCAGCCCGGTATGCGTATGCTGGCTGCCTCCTATATCTTGGCCCATCAGTTGCTGGGGTATCCTGTGGTAGATATGGACGGTACACATATCGGTGAAGTCAATGATCTGGTTGTTGATCGGGAGAGCGGTGCGATACGCTATGCGGCCATCGAATTCGGCGGTTTCCTGGGCCTGGGTGAGCGCATCTTCCTCATCCCCCTGAACCAGTTGACTTTCAGTTCCTTCAACGCCTGGCTTGTTGCCAATATGGACGAAGCAATGCTGGAATCAACCCCCCAATTCGGTCAGAACGAATGGCTGGACCTGAACATTCCTGAATGGGACACGGATATTCGCACTTTCTGGCATTCGACTGGAATGGAAACCAGAATGGATGAGCCGGCCACAGGGACGATAACGAATACACAGCCTGTGACCGACACCGAATCAGCGCCCACAGGCACGGCCATCCGGGTGAGCGAACTCCTGCAATGGCAGGTGAACGATGCCAACGGCGAAGCAGTGGGACACATCGAAGATCTGATTGTCAATCTGTTGGACGCCAACGTGCCCTTTGCAGTGGTTCAAACCGATCAGTATCTGGATTTGGCAGATGAATCCTATATCGTTCCCTTCCAACGAATCTCTGCCACTACGGGTGAAGAATCCGATGGCGAAGAGGTCATCGAACTGGATGTGGATGCTGTCGAACTGGAAGGTGCACCGATTTTCGACAGTGCACTGTGGGAAACTTTGGTTATGGCTGATTTCCGCAGAGATATAGACGTCTATTGGGGGCGTGATATGGACGCCACACAACCCTAACCACCTGCACCGGACAGGGAATTCTGTCTAATGTAGTAACCCCAGAGTACGGAATGCCTGGACAACGCACAAAGGCATTCCGTACTCTTTGGATCGAAGGAGTACAGAATGCTATCGATTGATCTGACAACACTCCTTTCCCACTTGGCCCACCTGGTCGCTGCCTGGCTGATTGTCATGCCCATTGCCTGGGAGAGAGAACGGGCGACGCGCATTATGGGGCTGCGAACGTTCCCCCTCGTCGCTCTGGGAACCTGCGCCTTTGTGTTGATTGGCACTTCCATCGCCGGGGACAACGGGAATGCCAAAATGCGTTTGATCGAAGGGATCATCACAGGTCTTGGCTTTATTGGGGGAGGCGCAATTTTGAAGGAAGGCAATGGCAACGGTGTGCGCGGCACAGCCACGGCCGCCAGTATCTGGACAACCGGAGCAGCTGGTATCGCTATTGGTTTTTCCCAATACGCCATCGCTGTCGTAATTGTGGTGCTGACCTTCGTCATCCTGCGCTGGCTCAGTTCGCTGAAAGAGCAGGTGGAAGGGATGGATGAGTCAGATAAAGCCTAACTTGGCAAATCCGGCCCAAAGAGGGTTGTATAGACGGGCGGATTTTTGTCTGTAAATCCACAACTATACAGCGACGAGACCCCAAACGTCTTGTACGTATGCGGTCACTCTCCAGAAGGTGCCTGTTCTCGCAAAGTCTGCATTGTGGCCGGGTCTGGCATTTTGCCGCCGACCACCCGTTCAAACTCTGCCACGTTGTTTGGGCTGTCAAAATAGGCCGGACTGTTCCATAGAATAGCACGGGCATAACTCTCCACGCATTTCTGATCAATGTCTGCCGGGTCCTCGGATGTCAGCTTGCAGAACGGATAGGTGAATACGGGGATAACCGTACCGTCGCCATCCAGAACACACTCGCTGCGCAGAACTGCATTGAGAATGTCTTGTAGCTGGCTTTTGGATGTCTGTACGATTTCTGCCAGAATCGCCTTCGTCTCAATCATTGTCATAGGCTGTTGGAAAGTCGCCACGACTTTCACCAGCTCTTCGATGACCTGGCGTCTGTGTTCTGGCACAGGGCGTAGGCCTACTTTGTTCAGCAAAGTGGAGATGCTACTGGGCATTTCGGCAGGTATCGCCGGCTGTGTGGGTGGTTGTACGCTTCGTTGTGAGGCCGGCTGCGCAGCGGATTGCCCAGCCTCTCCGGCAGGGGGTATTTCCGACAACCCCAGGGACAAGCGGGCCTTTTCCAGAAAGTTGCCTTCGTTTGTCACAATAATTTCATACAGATCAGTTAAATTGTCTGTCAGTTCATTGGGAATATCCAGAATGACCAGCAGTGAACGTTCGGATGGCACAGACAGGAGTTTCTTCGCTTCTGAATACTTGGTGATGTAAGCTGCGTAATCCCCTGTCTTACATTCGATCCAAAGAGGCTGGCTGTCCACCAGAAAGAGCAGGTCAAGCTCGAAATCATCCCCATTGGGAAAGGTGATCTGTGGATTGAGCAGACAAGTATATGTCAGTTGGTCTGCTGTCAGCAGATCGACCATTTTCAGATAGGTATACCGTTCAAACCAGCCACCTGTAAAGAAATTGATGACTTTCCCAACCCGTTGGGGCGTGGCATAGATGGTCTTTGCCGTCCTGTTGTACTTGTAGGATGACAGAAACGCATACGAACTCAGCAGCGTACAAAATTGGGTGCAATCAGCGATTTCGGCCTGGCTCCGGCCAGACAAATTATAGGTGAAGGTAGCTCCGCTGGAGAGATTGCGTCGGATCAATTCGTGGAGGCGGGAAAGGGTGTCAAACCGCTCGCCGAGAAAGAGTGCCAACTGATCGAAAATAGCGTCGCCGTTGCTCTGCTCTCGGTAGTTTTTGACAACGATGCCCTGGGCGGTTAGCCAGTCATATACGGCAATCTCAGTCTGTTCCGGGCCGCTTTCTTCCTCGTCGAGATATCTCTCAGCCATGGCTCTTTCGATGATTGGCTCGGCTTCCGGCTCAGATTCGGGTTCGGCTATGTCCAGGGGGGATGACAGCAGACGGGGGCTTGTCAACTCTTGCCGCAGCAACTGCAACTCTGCTTTGACATCCTTCAACTCTTGCGCGATCGACTCAAGGATCTGTTTTTGTTTCTTC
>JAHBVF010000049.1 GCA_019637685.1 Caldilineaceae bacterium
CGAAATAGCAAGCTGGCTTGGAGCTTCTTCTCTTCCAAGCACAAGCAGAACCTGCCTGACAACAACCAACACAGAAAGAATTCACAAATGGGTCAAACCAGAGCAGCCACAGGATTCCGGTCAACAAATATCTTTGCCGTCACCCTTTTCGCCGAAGATTTGTCCGCCACAAAAGCGTTCTATCAGCGGGTCTTCGATCTGCCCGTTGTGTATGAGGACGAGAATTCAGCCGTCTTCCAGTTCGGGGATACGCTCATCAACCTTCTGAAGATCAGCGAAGCCGACGAACTGGTGGCCCCTGCCCAGGTTGCCAGCCGGAAAGCTGGCGCTCGCGCCGTCTTCACCCTTCAGGTGGAGGATGTGGACGCTACCTGCGCCGAACTGGTCAGTCGCGGCGTCACCCTGCTCAACGGCCCGATGGATCGTCCCTGGGGTATACGAACGGCCAGCTTCGCCGATCCTGCCGGTCACATCTGGGAGATCGCCAAGTAGCAGATGACGCTGCTGAAATTTTGGACGCTGATTTACGCCGACAAACGCGGATTGCAAGGAGACTCAATGACACACCCCCAACCCGACGATTTTCTCGCCCTGCCCGCCAGCGGCACCGGCCCCGGTGTACTCGTCCTCCACGCCTGGTGGGGACTGAATGAAACGATCAAAGCCGTCTGCACCCGGCTGGCCGAGGCCGGTTTCGTCGCCTTCGCGCCGGACCTCTACCACGGCCAAGTGGCCGCGACGATTGCTGAGGCCGAAGTGCTGGGCGGCACAGTCGATGCCAACTACTGGCAAGCCAAAACCGAAGTCGCAGCGGCCGTGAAGTTCCTCCACGAACAGGCGGCCCCCTCCGAGCGGAGACTGGCGGTGATCGGCTTCTCTCTGGGCGCGTTCTTTGCCCTGGCCCTGGCCGCAGAGGACCCGGAACGCATCGGCTCTGTCGTCCTCTTCTACGGGACCGAGGGCACAATGGACAGCGATTTCAGCGCTTCCAGGGCGGACTATCTGGGCCACTTCGCCGCAAACGACGAATACGAACCCCAGTCGAATGTGGATATGCTGGCCGAATCCCTGGGCCGTGCAGGCCGCCCGCTGACGTTCCACACCTACCCGGACACAGGCCACTGGTTCTGCGAACCGGATGTCACCCAAGCCTACAATCCCACCGCGGCCAGCCTGGCCTGGGAGCGCACCCTGGCTTTCCTGAATCGTTCATCCACCCAGTGAGTCAACCAATGCCGAACCCCACACCCAATCCCCTCACCGCCCACTGGCGATCCGAATTCCCCGGCCTGGAGCGCAGCGTCTATATGAACACCTGCTCCCTGGGCCAGCTTTCCCGCCGCAGTATGGACGGGATGCAGCGCTTTCAGGAGCAGTGGCTCAGCTACGGGGCCAGCGCCTGGTACGAACTCTGGCTGGGCGAGATGGCCGACGCCCGCGCCCGCTTCGCCCGCCTCATCAACGCCCAGCCCCACGAGATCGCCATCCTGCCCAGCGTGGGCGTGGCCCTCAGCGTCATCGGCAGCAGCCTGGATTTTTCGGCCCGGCCCGAAGTCGTCGTCACCGAAATGGACTTTCCGACAATCCCCTACCAGTGGATGGCTCGCGGCGAAGATGGCGCGGAACTGCGTCTGCTCGCCTCACCGGATCGGGTGCAGGTTCCGCTGGAAAGCTTCGCCCAGGCCATCGGCCCCCGCACAGGGCTGGTCGCCACCACCCACGTCTTCTTCACCAGCGGTTGGATTCAGGACATCGCGGCCATTGCCCGACTGGCCCACGACGCGGGTGCGTTCTGTCTGGTGGACGGCTATCAGGCCGCGGGCCAGATTCCTGTGGATGTCAAAGCCGCGGATGTGGATGTTTACATCAGCGGCGGGCTGAAGTGGCTGCTGGGCGGGCCGGGGATTGTCTTTCTATATGTGCGGGAAGATCTGATCCCCCAACTGCACCCGACGACAACCGGCTGGTTTGCGGCCAAGGATATGTTCAAATTCAACCCGGAACGCTTCGAGATGGCTGAGGACGCCCGCCGCTTTGAGCCGGGCACACCCGCGGTGGCCGCGGTCTACGCCGCCAATGCCGGGTTGTCGATTATCGAGGAGATCGGTGTGGAGGCCATCCGCGCCCGCACCGCGGAACTGGACGCGGACCTCATCCGCCGCCTGCGCGGGGCCGGTCTGGAACCCCGCCTGCCCGCGGATATGGCCCGCCACGCGGGGATTGTAATGCTGCCCGTGGACGATCCATCCGCGGCGGTCAAAGCGCTGAAAGAGCGGGGCATAATCATCGACTACCGGCCCGGCAGCCTGCGCCTCAGCCCCTATTTTTACAATACAGAGGCCGAGAATCAGGCGCTGGTGGATAGGATTGCGGAGGTGTTGTAAGATTGGGGTGTCCCATTTGGGAGATGTGATGTGACACGAACGGTCTATATTGACCTGTCCGCTAAGATTGAAGAATGGAGCGCGGACAGTGCAATCGCGATGACAAACGGTGGCGAAACCGTTTTCCTTGTCCGTGCGCGGGTAAAAAGGCAAGCCAGAGACTGGCTCAAGAAATCAGGCAACAAACGACGCGAGGCGGTCTATATCTATCGCTTGCTATCAGCGCTGGTGTACCTGATATCGGCCCCTGAATTGAGCAACATCGAACTGCTCATCATCGATGCGGATTATCCGGGGACTCGCCCTGCTGCGGCCATACGCAATGAATTAGTTCCCTTGCTCCAACGGGAGCGCAGACATTTTTCGGGAAAACGAATACGCTTCCAACAGGTGAAGGGTTCCAAAGCCGATCGGCTGGCGAGAGATGTTTTTCGAGGAAAAATACAAGCACAACGCGAGATAACGCTTGAAGAAATTGTCTCGGTCTGGGAATAAAATAAAGGACTAGGCTTCTCCCGAAGGAGCTATTACCAGGGACCGAATTGCCAGAATGCAATCAGGGCCGCTAGTCGCCTAGTCTCTCTGTTCACAGGATACCACATTGTGACCGATGTAGTCAACACTTTTCCGCAAGCCCCACCGCCACGCATCCGGGTCATCTCCCTGGCCCTCATCCGCCGACCGTCGGATGGCAAATGGCTGGCTATGCAAGGCGCAGACCCCAGCAAAGACAGAGAATTCTACCGGCCCGCGGGCGGCGGCGTGGAGTTTGGCGAAAGCAGCCGGGACGCGGTCTGCCGGGAGATGCTGGAAGAATTTAGCGCTGTGGTGGAAGCCGTGCGCCTGTGGGGCACAACAGAAAACATCTTCCACTATATGGGCGAGATGGGCCACGAGGTCGTCTTTCTGTGGGAGTGCCGTTTCGTGGATGAAAGCCTGTACAGCCAGGACGAACTGCCGCTCACAGAAGGGGACGAGCAAGTGGCTGCCCACTGGATCGACCCGGACGATCTGGCCGCGCGGGGCATCCCCCTCTACCCGGACGGATTGTCGGCAATGCTGAAACAAAGGGGCGCTGATTTTTAGCGATTCGACTGATCTGCACGGATTTCACCCGCGTGGCACACGCTTGCTGTGAGAATCTGTTCTATCCATCCAAATCCGTGTTCTTTTTTGTTGCCATTTCAGCCTATGACCACCTCCACTGCCTCGGGCAAAATCATCCTTTTTGGCGAACACGCGGTTGTCTACGGGCGACCGGCCATTGCCGCGCCTGTGTCCCAGTTGCGGGCCACTGCCGCCATCACCGACGCGCCAGCGGGCAGCGGGTGCGTCCTTTTCGCCCAGGACATCGGCGAAGAAGTGCATCTGTCCACCGCGGCCGCGGATCATCCCCTGGCCCTGGCCCTGCGGCTGGCGTTGGAAGAGGCCGGGATTGAGAAGGAGCCGAACTGGCGTATTGTCCTGACCAGCGACATCTCCATTGCCAGCGGGCTGGGCAGTGGCGCGGCCATCAGCGCGGCACTGGTGCGGGCCGCGCTGACCCACGCGGGCCAGCCCGCGCGGCCGGAGACAGTCAGCCGTCTGGTTTTCCGGAGCGAAGAATATTTCCACGGCACGCCCAGCGGCATCGACAATACAGTCATCGCCTACGAACGCCCGGTCTGGTTTGTCAAAGGCCAGCCCCCCGAACGCTTTGGCGTAGGCCACCCCTTCACCCTTGCCATTGCCGACAGCGGCCTGCCCAGCCCCACCAAAGAGACTGTCGGCGATGTGCGCCGGGGCTGGGAAGCAGACCCCGCCGAGTATGAATCCCGCTTCAGCCGCGTGGCCGATATTGTCCACGGCGCGCGGCGGGCCATTCGGGATGGTAACTTTGTCGCCATCGGCCAGTTGATGAATATCAATCAGCAGCAGTTGGAAGCAATTGGGGTCAGCTCACCGGCGTTGGAAAAGCTCATCGCGGCCGCGCGGGGTGCGGGTGCAAGGGGGGCCAAACTGAGCGGCGGGGGCAGGGGGGGCAATGTCATCGCGCTGGTGGACGACAAAAGTGCCGCCGCCGTGGAGGGTGCGCTGCGGGCTGCCGGAGCAAAAGGGGTGATTCTTACCACAATCTCCCATCGCTAATCGCCAACCCCCACCCGCCACTCTTCCCCTTCGCGCAGATAGACCACCCGTCCCCTCACAGTTGTCGCCACCACTTCCAAATTCTGGTCCAATACCACCAAATCGGCCCGATAGCCGGGGGAGACTGAGCCGTATTCGTCGGCAATGCCCAGTGCTGTGGCAGGGGTGCGGCTGGTCACAGGCCAGGCCTTTTCCAGGGGCCAGCCAGTGGCCGCGATGAAGTGGCGCAACGCGGCGTCCATTGTCAGAATCGAGCCAGCCAGTGTGCCGTCGGCCAGCCGACACTGTCCGTCACGCACAAAGACTGGCTGCCCGCCCAATTCGGACTCGCCGTCGGGCAGGCCCGTGGCCCGAATCGCGTCGGTGATGAGCAGCAGGCGATCCAGCCCTTTGCAGCGGGCGAGCACAGCCATGGCCGCGGGGTGGACGTGAACCGTGTCGGCAATGAGCTGGGCGAAGATGCGGTCGTCGCTGAGGACAGCGCCCACAACACCGGGCTTGCGGTGGTGCAGACCGGTCATCGCGTTGAAAGTGTGGGTGGCCTGGCTCACGCCCCGGTCAAAGGCCGCGATGGCCTGTTCATAGCTGGCCGCGCTGTGGCCGATGATCACCCGCACACCCGCGGCCAGGGCCGCGTCGATGAGCGCGCCCGCACCCGCTTCTTCCGGCGCCAGCGTAATCAGTTTGACGGGACCCGCGGCCAGCAGTTCGCCAAACTCGGCCAGATTGGCCGGGCGGATGTTCTCTTTGGCCTGGGCGCCGGGAAAGCGGGGACTGATGTACGGCCCCTCCAGATGGACGCCGAGAATGGCCGCGCCGGGCATGACCTGGGCCAGTGAGCGGGAGATATTTTGCACCGCGGCCACAGTGGGTGGATGGGGGGCGGTCATTGTGGTGGGGGTGAAACCAGTGACGCCGTGGCGGGCGATGAATGTGCTGATGGCGGGCAAGCTGGTCGGTGTGGCGTCCATTGTGTCGTGGCCCGCGCCGCCGTGGATGTGGAGATCGATAAAGCCGGGCAGCAAGAAACACCCGGCCGCATCCAGCCGGGGGCAGGGGGCGGTGTGTGCGCGCCTTTCGTCCACAATAATTCCATCGGCGACAGCCAGATCGCCCACTACGAATGTGCCCGTCGAGGGCTGTGGATGGCGGCTGTTGACAATTGAAAGTTTCTGGCTGTGGTCCATTGCTGCGTGCTTTCCCTGCTCTGCTTGTGGGTGTTTCTATGTGATTGTGTAGGAATCGACGCGATGATGAAACAGATTGCATAACGCAAAGGTAACAATTCAGATTTGGGGTGCGTCGCACTGAGCAGTTACAACGCAAAGAGAGGCGTTTCTATGCAATTTCGGTGGTCTGGGGCAGCCAGACGGTGAAAGTGCTGCCCATCCCTTCTTCACTTTCAATCTGCAGATATCCCCCGTGGAGACGCGCCATATTTCTCACCTGGGCCAGGCCCAACCCAATGCCCGGCAGGTCCCGGTTTTCCCGATCCACCTGGGCAAAGGGATTGCGCAAGGAATCCATGGCATTGGCCGGGATGCCCCGCCCGTCGTCCTGCACTTGCAGGCCCAGATAGCCGTCGATGGCAACGACGGACAAGAGGATGCGGGAGGAAGTCGGCTTGCGATATTGAATGGCATTTTCGATCAGGCGGTCCAGGGCGGCCCGCACATACGTCGGTTCTGCCAGAACGGTTGTGTGGTCGGACGTGGATTCCAGGCCAAAGGCGAGGTTGGCCGACTTTGCCTTGATTTCGAAACGCTGGGCAGTTTCTGCCAGCAGGACCAGCGCGTCAATCTGCGTGGTAGATTCGGGCAGTTCGCGGCGCTGCTGCATATCTGCCAGAAGCAGGAATTTCTCGATCATATCCTGCAAGCGGCGGCCACCCTCCAGAATGGCGGTGGCAGAGGTGCGCAGGGTTTCCAGGTCCACACTGCCGGCCTGGCTTTCTGCCAGCAACTCTGCATAGCCGAGGATGAAGGTAAGCGGCGTACGAAACTCGTGCTGCAAGGCGCTGACAATCTGGCTGCGCAGCTCCTCGGCCTGGCGCTCGGCCTGATAGAAGAGATGCTCTTCCCGGCGCAATACATTCGAGATTGACAGCAGCAAATCCTGGGCATCGACGGGCTTGATGAGATAGTCTTCAATGCCGATGCTCTTGGCCTGCCGTCGATCCTGGGCGGAGGAACGAGCCGTGAGGAAGATAAAGGGAACCGTGCGCAGTTGTTCGTCGCTTCGGGTCTGGTTCAAAAGGGTGTAGCCGTCCATGCGCGGCATCATAATATCGCAGAGGACCACATCAGGCCGGTGCTCTTTCATAAGAGCCAATCCTTCCATTC
The DNA here is from genome assembly GCA_019637685.1 of Caldilineaceae bacterium. Lineage (GTDB taxonomy): Bacteria > Chloroflexota > Anaerolineae > Caldilineales > Caldilineaceae > JACQGT01. The sequence goes on from JAHBVF010000049.1 coordinate 6,854, forward strand.
CATCACTGGCTGTACGAACCGTGTAGCCGTTCATCTCCAAAATATCACAGATGGCCAGGTTCATAGCCATATTATCTTCGACCACCAGCACATTCTTTGAACGATATGACATCATCTCGCTGCCTCATCTTCTGCTTATTTGATGGCCATCTCCCAATCGCGGTCAATCTGCCCCGCCTTCGGAAACAGGTGGAAACCAGACAAAGAACGTTGTGCCCACATCGGGTTCGCTTTCCACGACAATCCGGCCGCCATGAGAAAGCACCACCCCATTCACAATCGACAGCCCCAGCCCGGTTCCCGGCAGTTGGGCTTCTATCACCCGGTTGCTGCGATAGAAGCGATCAAAAATCGCGCTCAGCTCATCAGGCTGAATGCCTATGCCCGTGTCCCGTACAACAATGCCCGGTTCGCCCTCTGCACTAATTTCTACGGACAGATCGACTCGTCCGCCGGGTTTTGTGTAATTGAGCGCGTTGCTGACCAGATTGGCTGCCAGTTGTAATATCTGTTCGGGGTTGCCCAAAACCGTTACAGTCTGGGGGTCGGATAGAAACGAAAACTGAAGTCCGGCCGTTCTGGCCTGCTCCTGAAAACGGGCAAAAAGACTCCTCATCAGATCGCCTAGATTGACTGTGGAAAATGTCGGCATTGCAATGGACACGGGTTCGTCCAGTTCAGTCAAGGCGAGTATCGATTCGATCAGCGCATGCAGATGCTCCGTCTCGCGATCGACTACCCCCAAATACTCCAGACGCCGCTCGGACCGGCCATTGCGCAGGAGTTCCAAATAAAGTTTGATGTTTGTGAGCGGCGTGCGCAGTTCATGGCTCACATTGGCCACAAAATCGGACTTGAGCTGATCAAGTTCCATGAGCCGTTTGTTGGCCTGCGCCAGATCGGCTGTGCGCTCCAGCACCCGCTGCTCCAATCCCTCCAGAATCGATGCGCGGTGCAGCGCGCCGCCGATGGTCTCTGCCATCGCGTTGAGCAGACGCAAATCCGCCGGGTAAAAGGAGCGTCTGTCCGCGGTATTGACGATTGCGATGACGCCCTCGATCTCATCGCCGGCGCGCAGGGGCGCGAAAAGAGCCGACGCGAAATCCACCCCGCTTTCCTTCCACGTCTGCAAAGCCTGGGGGGCTACATTCGGCTCAGCAAAAAGATTGGGGGAGAAGAAAGGGGTTCCAGAGCGGAAGACACGCCCGGCAATCGTATTGCCATAGAGGGAAACGCTATAGGGAACCTCTGGGCCTGTCCCGGCCTGCGCCACCACCCGCAACTCTTCCTTGCCGGCCACGGGCATCACCACATAGGCCTGATCAGCCTTGAATACAGAGATAGCCGTGGCAGAAGCTGTCTGGATGATCTGGGATTGCCCTTCTGCTGCGCGCAGGGAACTGGAGAGATGAATAAGTAGTTGCAACTGGTCTGCCCGATGGGTTGCCTGCTCCAATAGGCCGAGTTTCTGGGCAACCAATGCGACACTTTCCACAATCTGGGGCAAAGAAAAATGAATAGCCCAGTTGGGTTCCATTCGGTCGCGCCACAGCAATTGTACATGGCCCAGAATCCGGTCGTCGCCCCGCAGGGGCAGGGAGATGCGGGAGTGATAGTTCTGTTTTTGCCAGGCGGCCTCCACCGGCCAGATGCTTTCGTCGATCAGTGCCTGGGAAAAATGACTTTTCCCCTGCAAATGCAGGTCGATGGCGCTGCTTTCGCCAAATTTATAGCTGTGGCTGGAAGTGGTAGGTTCATCGCTTGCCTCGGTCCAGCAGGTGCGCTCGGCTATCACTCTCTGTTCGTCGGGCTGATAGAGCGCAATTTCAACGGCAGCCGGCCCGATCAATTTGTGCAGCCCGCCGGCCACCGCGGTCTGAATTTCCTGCAATGAACCAGCCCCGTTCAGCCCACGCAGAATCCCGCTCATCACCTGCTGCTCCGCGGCCAACTGCTGGCTGTCCTGTAACAATTTGCCATTGACCAGCGTGACAGCCATCTGGTTGGCAAAGGCCTGGGCCAGGGACGCCTCCTGTTCGCCAAAGGCATTTTCCGTAAGGCTGTCCATTGTAATATACCCCAGCACATCCCCCCGGTGGATGAGGGGCACGCCCATCCAGCCCCGGGTATTGGATGTGCCACCCCAGCCGGAAAAGTGAGAAATTTTTTGAACATCAGCAAAAAATATGGCCCGCCGCTCCCGCTGGATCATCATAAACAGGGAACTGCTCACGGGGAAGCGTTGAGCCATCACTTCTTCGGGATGGGGCAAGCCCAATTCGGCCAGAGCCAACAGGTTGTGGCCCTCCATTAGCAGTACACAGGCGCTGTCAAAATGGACCACCTGGCGCAGGCGTTCCAGCAGAATACGCAGAATCTGCTCCAGGCGCAGATCCAGGGTTAGCGTCCCTGTGGCATTGCGCAGCATCTCGGCTTCCTGGCGGCCCTGACGCTCCGCGGCAAAGAGCCGGGCATTTTGCAGGGCCAGCGCCACGGGCAGGGCAATGGATTGGAACACAGCCAGATAGGCATGGGTGAATGCGTTTAATTGTGCGCTTCCCAACACAAGCACACCCACCACTTCGTTGCGGGCAATGAGCGAAATAGCCGCTACCGAGCGAATGGTTAGCTCCATATCCGGGATGGGAATCCAACGCGGGTCTTCGTCCACATTGGCAATAAGAATCGGGCGACGCATCTCGGTCACAATTCCTACAATGCCTGCTCCGACCCGTAGATAGGGCTGTCCAGGCAATTTCGCCACCACATCAGGTCGATGGTTCTGCGCGGCCAATAGCTGCAAGAACGCCTGTCCGCGCTCGTATACATAAATCTCTCCATAACAGTCGTTGAAAGCCTGGGTGATCAACACCAGTGCTTTGGCTGCCACCTCCTTTGGTTCCAGAGTCGCCACCAGTCTCTGGCCGAGTTGGTAGAGCAGTTCCAGACTGCGTTTTTCCTGGTCCAATTCCACAGCCAGCCGGGATTTTTCCACAGCCACAGCTGCCTGATCCGCAAAAGCCTGGGCCACCTTTCCATCCTGCAGATCGAAGCCAGCCACCTGCTCGCTATCAACGGTAATCAGACCAATCACCGTATCGTTGATCACCAGCGGCAGACCCATCCAGCCGCGAATATAGTCCAGCCCTCCCCAGAGACGAAAGCGAGAATCCTTCCGCACATCGTCGATGATCAGCAACCGCCGCGTCCGCATAATTTCGTGGCTGAGTTGGTTCTCGGCAACAGGGAACAGCTCCCCGCGCATATCCCTGGCCTGTGGATGATTGACAGAAGCCATCAAACGCAGCCCCGCGGGAACCTGCAAAAAGACACCCGCACTGGCAAAAGGCACAATTGTCGCCAGGTTTTCCAAAATCTGCTCAAAAATGTCTATCAACTCAAATGATGCATCTTCATTGCGCAGAGGAAGCCAATCCCTCCCATTTGACCGGGGCAGAAAGTGAATTTCGCCCCGGTCCATTGCCTGGCCGATTTGATCGGTGATGGCATCCATCAACAGCAATTCGTGGCGATGAAAAATACGACCCAAAGGGGCAACCAGACAGATTTCCCCAATACGCGCGCCCGTCTCGCCTAAGATGGGCGCGATGGCGTGATGGCGGGGGTTTGAATGGGGGTTGGTCGAATTGGGTGTAGGGGAAAGCCAGGGACAATCCATACTGTTGACAGCACAGACCTCGCCCTGGCTGTCAACCAATATATGGCATGGGCAGTCCTGGATGGCAACGCCATTGCACAGGCCATCCAACTGGCCGTGCAGTGGGCCGAAGGTAAAGGGCGTGTGTGTTTGTCCAGAATCATCGCGCAGCAAGAGCCAGCCGCTCGGCGTTTCGAAAAGCTGTTCGCACAGGGCAAAGATCCGGGACCAAAGCGAGCCACTGCTGGGACGGTAGGCGATGATCTGGCTGACCTGTTCCGCCACTTTTGCCATGGCCCGGCGCACGAGAAACGATTGCTCATCTCCCTCGCTGCTTGTCGCCAGCACACCAAAGGGTTGTGCCTGCTCATCATAGATGACGACAAGTCGCATTTCTATCTGGACAAACCGATCTCTACCACAGCGCAGGGGAACGCTAATGTCGGCACTTCCCAATTCAAGTAACGCGGGAAAGCCCCCTTCGATCAGTGGCGGCTCAAGCGTGTATAGAAATTGGCTAAAATGGCGTCCGATCACTTCCGATGAGCGAAATTCCAGCAAATCCAGCATCGCCCGGTTGACCGAGCGTATGGTCCCATCCAACCCCAAAACGCCCAATGCGCTGGAAAGGTAGCCCAGTTTGTCAGTGGGAGGAGCGATTTGTGAAGGTTTGGGTACGCTGTTTGTCGGTTCGGGCGACGGCCACATAAGGATTATCCAGATACACCCTCGGCGGGGTCTGGCTGACGGCGGATAAAAATCACACCCAGCGGAGGCAGATTGAAAAGGCCCGAACACGCGCCGCTTTGCCAGGGAATATCCTCGGCCGCGATCGGCGCAGGATTGCCAACCCCACTGCCGCCGTAGACGGGCGCATCACTGTTCAGAATCTCGGCATAGACACCGGCCTGGGGCAGCCCAACCCGATAGGCCAGGCGGGGAACCGGTGTAAAGTTGCAGATGACGATCACTGAGTCGTCCCGGTCCGCGGCCATGCGTCGGAAGCTGAGGATCGAATTGTCCACGTCGTGCAGATCGATCCATTCAAAGCCCTGCCAACTGGCATCCACCTGATGCAGCGCCTTTTCCCGGCGGTAGAGTTGGTTCAGATCGGCCACATAGCGCAATAGCTGTCGGTGCTGGGGGTGATCCACCAAATGCCAGTCCAGGCTATACGCCTCATTCCACTCCCGCCACTGGCCGAATTCTCCCCCCATAAAGAGCAGCTTCTTGCCCGGATGTCCGGTCATATAGCCATAGAGCGCACGCAGATTGGCAAACTTCTGCCACAGATCGCCGGGCATTTTGTCCAGCATCGAGCGCTTCAGATGCACCACTTCGTCGTGGCTGAAGGGCAGCACAAAATTCTCGGAAAAGGCGTAAATAAGGCTGAATGTGACCAGATGGTGGCTGTAGCGTCGATAGATGGGGTCCTGTTTGAAATACTCCAGAATGTCGTGCATCCAGCCCATATTCCACTTGTAATCGAAGCCCAGCCCCCCCATATAGGTGGGGCGGGAAACCATCGGCCAGGAGGTGCTCTCCTCGGCAATTGTAATCGTGCCCGGCGCGTATTCGTGTACCGCGTCGTTGAAGCTGCGGATAAAGTCGATCGCTTCCAGATTTTCCCGGCCGCCATAGCGGTTGGGCAGCCACGCCCCCGCGTCCCGGTCATAGTCCAGATAGAGCATGGACGCCACCGCGTCCACCCGCAGCCCGTCGATGTGATACTTTTGCAGCCAAAAGAGCGCACTGGAGAGAAGGAAATTGCGCACTTCATTGCGACCAAAATTGAAGATTTTCGTCCCCCACCCTTTGTGCTCCCCCACCCGGGGGTCTTCGTGCTCATACAGATGGGTTCCGTCGAAGAAGGCCAGGCCGTGGCTGTCTTTGGGGAAATGGGCGGGAACCCAGTCCAGCAGCACACCGATTCCGTGCTGATGACAATAGTCCACAAAATACTGGAAATCTTCCGGGCGGCCAAAGCGGCTGCTGGGCGCAAAATAGCCTGTCACCTGATAGCCCCACGAGCCGTCGTAGGGGTGTTCGGTGATGGGCAGCAGTTCCAGATGGGTGTAGCCGGTCTCCAGGCAATGGGCCACCAAATCGTGGGCCAGTTCCCGGTAGCCGAGAAATCCGTTGTCCTCCGGTCCCCGCTTCCAACTGCCCAGATGAACTTCGTAGATATTGATGGGCTGATCGATGGCCTGTTTGGCCCCGCGGCCGTCCATCCACGTTTCATCCTGCCAGATAAAGTTGTCGATATCGCAGACGATTGAGGCTGTATCCGGGCGCTTCTGAAAGAAAAATCCATAGGGGTCTGTCTTGTCCGCCTTGTGGCCCAACAGGCGGGATTTGACCGAGTATTTGTATTCGCTGCCCACGGGCAGATTGGGGAGAAAAAGTTCCCACACACCGCCGGGCCGGTGGCGCATGACATCTATGCGGTCATCCCAGAAATTGAAGGGGCCGATAACACTGACCCGCTCGGCATTGGGTGCCCACACCGCGAACTGCACCCCATCCACCCCGTCCACCGTCCGGGGATGCGCGCCCAGCTTTTCAAAGCTGTGTAGAAAGGAACCCTCGCCGTGCAGGTGCAGGTCGAAGTCGCTGAGCCATTCGTCCTGGAAGCGGTAGGGGTCTTCCAGGACGTGCTGCTTGCCCTTACCATCCTCCACAAGCAGACGATAGGCAAAAGCATTCTTGCGCCGGGAGAAATGGGCCGCAAAGAGACCGCCGGGATGGATACGCTCCATCGCTGTCGTCCGCCCGTTCTTCACATCCAGCACAAAGACGGCTGTGTCCAGCGGACGGAAAGCACGCACCACCAGCGATTCTTTGTCACCGGACACAATCCGATGCATCCCCAGTATCTCGTCAGGGGCGCTGTGATAGCCACCGACCAGTGCTTCCATTTCTTCGTTCTTCAGTTCCCGTTGTGCCACACAATTCTCCTTTGGAACACGAACCAGCAGGTACGCTATCGGCGCTGCCCCAGGGCGCTCGCCAATAATTTGCGAATTTACGGATTGTCATCCCGTCATTTTGTCAGCCTTCCCCCCGTGCCTTCTCCAGCCCCGGCAACAGATAGTCCTGCACCACCACATCCCAACTCATGCCCTGGGCCAATGCCTCGCCGCTCTCCATCAGCCGGGCAATGCCGGTCTCATCCACCGGCAGGCGGCGGAAGATGCGCCAGGCTGTGTCGCCGCTGTTCATCCCTTCGATCCAATCCCGGGTGGGCTGTCCGATGGAAAGCGCGTCCTGGGGGGAATGGATGGGGTAGCTGTCGGGCAAGCTCACGTAATCAGCCACCACCAGATTGGGATTGTCGCTGGGGTCAAAGTGTGCGCCCTCCCGGCTGGCAATCTTCTCTGCCACCTGATTGACAAATCCCACGCAGCCACACACATTCGATACACAGGAGATGGCCCCAAAGTTCAGCGGCTCCACCTGGGCAATGCCAAAAGGCTCGTAGACACTTTGCCCAAACTCCACATCGCTGCCCCGACGCAGGTCCATAAAGCTCATCGCCGCGGGCATACGCTGGCCGCAGCTCTGCCTGTCCCAGCCAAACTGGTTGATCAGCACAATGCGGCTGTCTCTCGCCCGCTGATTGAAAGGCTCCACGCCGTCAAAAAAGAAGCCCGTCTCCGCGTCGATCAGATCGCCGTTGTCGGCGCGGTGGCCCACAGGCCAGCCGTATTGGCTCTCCCAGGCGTGTACCCATTCCGAGCGGCGGCCCGCGGGCTGGCTGGTGCTGAGCACAAAGAGGACAGCAGTTTTGTTGACCTCGCGCAACATCCGGTCCAGATGCTCCATCACCCGAATGTCCCGCCACATCCCCTTGGAAAGCACCATCCGCGTCACGTGGGTGAAGATATAATCGGGCCGGTATCCTAGCAGATTCTGGCAATATTCCTGGAGCAGACGCCGGGATGCCAGCTTTTCCGCCAGGGTGATGGGGTGGACGGTGACGCCGTTGTAGACCAGATCGATATTTTTGTGGGCAAACTCACCGCCCAGAAAACGCAGCTCGGGGACCACCAGATCACCCACGGCAAAGATATTGTCGCAACGGGTCGCCTGGCGGATGATGGCGTGCTTGAAGAAAAAGTCGTGGTTGCCAAATACGTCGTCCAGGCTCTGGCCCCAGGCCTGGGCACGAAAGAGGGCATTGTAAAAACGGGTGTCGTGGCCGCCGTGGGTTTCCACCAGCAGCCGGGCGGTTGCCATTTCGTGGGCATAGAAGATTGTGCGCCATTGGCCCGGCTCGTTCATCTGGCTGGCAAAAACCACAGGCATCCCCAGCCATTCGTGGGCAATGATAAAGCGCTCATTCTGGCTCAGCCCCGTGTCCGCGCCGATGGCCTTCAGGCTGGCAAAGAGCGGCTGGGCAATCGAGAAATAGAGATTCATCTCATCCGCATGGGCATAGCGGCTGCTGTCGATGCCGTAGTGCTGCCAGACGTAATAGCGGAAGGCATTCACCGCTTCCCTGTCCGGGTTGCTGGCATCCACCAGCAGCACCTCGTGCTCATACGCCCCAAAGCCGCGGATTCCATACAGTATAGCCACCCTATACGCCTGCTCCACTGCCTGCAGGGCATCGCGCAGGGCCGGCTCCACATTGTCAAAGATTCCGTGCAGGCTGCTGTAGCGAATGGTCAATCTGTTGCGGGGGCTGTTCAGCCGCTCCATCTGCACACTGTCCCAGCCAGACAGCGGACCGACCAGCACCGAACGGGCCACGCGCTGGTTATAGACATCCGCGCCCAGCAGTCCATCCAGCACAGCGCCAATACCGCCAACTTTAACGCCAGCCTCGTGGGTAGCGTGGATCACCAGAGGAATTGTGGAATCCATAAAAATCTCCTGACGGAAGGGAACAACGGGGGCGCAGGTGGAAGCAGTTCAATAGTATCATAAAACAGGAGAAGGTGCATAGAGACAGCCCGACTGTAAGCAACTTTGAGGGCAAGAGCCACCCCCCTTTTCCTCCTGTGACAACGACCGTTTATAATAAGTCCATTCATTCTTGTCCAACCTGCCAGGCAAACGCCCATGCCCGTCCGCACTGCCGTTCTGCTTCTGTCCCGCCTACACTTTTTCTGGTGGCTCGCCGTGGGGATCAGCGGGTTGCTTGTGATTGCTGGCGCGTGGGGCATCAATCTTGCCACCCACAAACCCGAACGGGCGCTGCAATGGGCAATGGGCACGGGGCTGGTGTTGGGGGTGGAGTTGCTGATTCTGCGTCGCAACCTCCACAAAAATCGCTCCAGTCCGGATGCACCCCTGCGCGGCTCTCTGGGCTGGGGAAATGTCGTCACTCTGGGCCGGGGCGCGGCCTATGGGCTGATGGCCGGCTTTCTCTTCGCGCCTCGTCCCGGCGGCCTGCTGGACTGGACACCCGCCCTCCTCTACACAGGCGCGATTGTGGCCGACTATTGGGATGGCTATCTGGCCCGCATCACCCACCACACAACAATGCTGGGCGAAATCCTGGACATCGAATTCGACGGATTGGGGATGTTTGTGGCAATGGGTCTGGCTGTCCAATACGGGCAACTGCCAGAGATTATTCTGCTTCTGGCCGCGGGTCGCCCTCTTTTTCTGTGGGGAATGAAATGGCGCGAGCGTTCGGGCCGGCCCAACTATCCCATGACGCCCAGCGACGAAAGACGCATTGCGGCCGGGCTGCTGATGGGCTTTATGGGGATCGTCCTCTGGCCGGTCTTTGCGCCGCCCGCCACCCACATTGCCGGGGCCATCTTTGGCGGCGCGGTCGCGGCCAGCTTTGTGCGGGATTGGCTGGTGGTGATCGGCTGGCTGCGCCCGGCCAGCCCCGGCTACATCCGCTGGCGTGGCAGGCTGAAGGCGTGGCTTTTTGGTTGGCTGCCCCTTCTGTTGCGTCTGGCCTGCCTGCCCGCGGCGGGGTGGTTCTTGTGGAGCGCGGGCAGCAACAGTCAGCGGCCTGCTTTCTTCACACTCCTGGCTGGCCTGGCTCTGCTGGCCGCGGTGGCCGCCCTGACAGGCACTGCCGCCCGTCTGGCCGGGATTGTTCTGGCGGGCGTGGCCTGCGCGGGCTTGATCGGATGGGGAGACAGCCTGCCAGTACTGACACTGCTGGCCGTGGCCGCGGCGCTGGTCGTCCTGGGCAATGGCCGCCTGGCCCTGTGGACCCCCGACGAAACGTTTCTGCGCCGCCGGGCCGGTTCCACCGAACCGGTTCCCGCCGAGCCAGTTCCCGCCGAGCCAGTTCCCGCTGGTCGGGGGCAGGAGGACGCAGGATGAGCCGCACACAATGGGGTCGGTGGCGCGACGGTATTCTGCTGGGTCTGGGGCTTCTGCTCTTCTGGCTCTTTGCCCGCCAGATCGAGTGGCACAATAGCCTGGCCCTCTTGCGCCGGCTGGGTCCGTCCCCCTTTGTGGTTTATCTGACAGTCAACGGCGTCATCGCCCTCCTCTTTACTGGCCGCTGGTGGCTGCTCCTGGCCGGGATGGGCTACCGACTGCCCTTTCTAAAAGTGGCGGCCTACCGGCTGATTGGAGCCACAGTCAGCCTCCTCACCCCCGGCCCCCAGTTTGGCGGCGAGCCAGTCCAGGTATACTATCTGGTGCGCCATTCCGGTCTTCCCCCAGGCCAGGCCGTGGCATCGGTGGCCTTGGACAGGCTGTTGGAAATATCGGTCAATTTTATCTTTCTGATAGCCGGTTTGGTCTACGCCCTGGAGCAGGACTTTCTGATCGCAGGCTTCGACCAGCAAGTGCTCATTCTGGCCCTTCTCCCCCTGGCGCTGCCGCCCCTGCTTTTCGCCTTTTGGTGGAAACAGCCCAACGCGGCCAGCATCGGTGTCTGGTTTCTGGGCAGGCTGCCGGAGAAATGGCAGGGGCCAGGGCTGGCTCGAACGCTGGATGTGTTGGCCGCAAACGAAGCCCGCCTGCACCGGATGTTGCACGCCAAGCCCCGGTTGCTGGCGATTGGTGTGCTCTTTTCTCTGATCAATTGGGCCATTCTGCTGGCCGACTTCTGGCTGGCCTCCCGGCTGATCGGAATGGAGTTGGACACGGCCCAATTCATCGGCTTTGTGGTGGCGGCCCGGGTTGCCATTTTGCTCCCTATTCCCGCGGGGTTGGGCGTGCTGGAAGCCAGCCAGATCTTTGCGGCCAGCCAGATGGGCCTGGACCCCGGCCTGGGGCTGGCACTGGTGCTGCTCTTCCGGGCGCGGGATGCCGCGCTGGCTCTGCTGGGGCTGGCACTGGCCTGGCAAAAGAGACGCCAACCCATTGCCATTCATTTGCACAGAGGATGAACAAAAATGACCCAACAATTGAGCAGCAGCGCACAGAAAGTGCAGGATGCACTGGCCGCGAGTGGCGTGCTATTGCAGGTGGTGGAGATGCCCCAAAGCACGCGCACGGCTGCCGACGCGGCCCTGGCCGTGGGCTGTGATGTGGCACAGATCGCCAAATCGCTTATCTTTCGAGCGCGGGAGACAGACCGGCCTGTGCTGGTGATTGCCAGCGGCAACAACCGGGTGGATGTCGAGAAGGTGGCCGCGCTGCTTGGCGAACCCATCGGCAAGGCCGACGCCGACTTTGTGCGCGCACGCACGGGTTTTGTCATCGGCGGCGTTCCCCCTGTGGGCCACGCGGAGACGCTGCCCACACTTATCGACGAAGACCTGCTGGCGTTTGCCGAAATCTGGGCTGCCGCGGGCACGCCCAACGCAGTGTTCCGCCTGCTGCCGGCCCAGTTGGTTGCCGTCACCGACGGCATTGTTGGCGACGTTAAATTGCCTACAAAACTGTCCACAAAATTGCCCACAGACACGCCATAGGCCAGTCCAATTGTTCCGCACAGTTGAGCCACCCAATCACCCAACCACCGGAGGAAATCAATGCCCGCAGCCATTTGCGCCCCCCAGCCCGACGCGGTTGATGCCGGGGCCACGATTTTACGCAAGGGCGGCAACGCCATCGACGCCGCGGTCGCCTGTGCCCTGGCCCAGGCCATCGTCGATCCCCAGGACTGTGGGCTGGGCGGCTATGCCCTCGTCAACCTGCATCTGGCCGACACCCCCGGCTCCATTGGCCTGGACGCGCCCGCGCTGGCCGGGGCCAGAGTGACCGAAGATATGTGGGCGGATCAGGTGATCGGCCCCAACCCGGATGGCTGGGGCTTCTTTCTCAAAGGCCACGTCAACGAGAGCGGCTACACATCCGTCTGCACGCCGGGCACTGTCAAAATGCTGGCCGCGCTGCTCGAACGCTGGGGAACCCGCTCCTGGGCCGAGGTGGCCGCGCCCGCCATCCGTCTGGCCGAGGAGGGCTGGATGGTGGGCGGGATGATTGCAGGCTGGTGGCAGCGCTCCCGCCGCTATCCGGAGACCGTCTCCTTTCTGGATCAGATCACCCGCCACGCCGAAGCCAGCCGCATCTATCTGGACGCAGAAGGAAACGCCCACGAAGCGGGAGATATCATCCGCAACCCGGACTACGCCCGCAGCCTGCAACGGATTATTGACAAGGGTCCGGAGGATTTCTATCACGGCGATCTGATGGAGCAGATGACCGGCGATCTGGCTGCCAACGGCAGTTTTGTCACCCGCCAGGATTTTGAGAATTATCAACTGCGCGAGCAGATGTCGGTCAGCGGGACCTACCGCGGCCACGTCGTCACCAGTGCCGCGCCCCCCCACGGCGGGCCGACACTCATCGCCATTCTCAACATTCTGGAAGGCTACGACCTGGCCGCGTTGGGCCACAATTCGCCGCAATACATTTACACCGTTTCCATGGCAATGAAGGCCGCCTTTGCCGACCGCAACCCGCATATGGCCGACCCCAACTTTGAGGCTGTGCCCACCGAGTGGATGATGACGAAAGAGCGGGCCGCCTACTGGCGGGATCACATCGCCGCGGGCCAGCCTATTGACCCTGCCTTCACCCCCACTGGCTCGCCCCACACCACCCACGTCAGCGTTGTGGACGGCGCGGGGAATGTGGTCAATCTCACCCATTCCCTGGGGATGTCCTCCGGTGTCATCACACCGGGGCTGGGCTTTATGTACAACAATTCGATGGTGAACTTTCACCCCTGGCCCGGCCACCCCAATTCGATTGCGCCGGGTAAAGGACGCACGACGGGAATGGCCCCCACAATCGTCTACCGCAAAGGCGACACAGAAGCCCGCCAGCCGCTGCTGGCCCTGGGCGCGCCGGGAGCCACCCGTATCATCACTGGCTGTTTGCAGGTGATTCTGAATGTGCTGGACTTTGGGATGAGCGTGCAGGAGGCAGTCTACGCGCCCCGCTTCGACTGCCAGGTGGGGGCCATCCGCCACGAGCGGCGCATCCCCCGCTCGGTGATGGCCGAAGTTGCCAAACGCCATCCTGTGCTGGAACTGCCCTACAGCTACGGCGGCGCGGGGCTGGTCCACGCCCTGCACATCGACCCGACCACCGGTGCGCTCAGCGGCGGCGCGGACGGCGGTGGCGAGGGAATGGCGCTGATTGTGGCGTGACGAGTGCTACGTATTCTGTGACCTGATTTCACGCAGCACGCAGCAGGACAAAGGGTAATTCTATGCATCAAATCCGAATTGTGGGTGTACCCATGGACCTGGGCCAGCAGCGCCGGGGTGTGGATATGGGACCCAGCGCGGTGCGCTATGCGGGTCTCTATGAGCGGCTGCAACGACTGGGCCACAAAGTGGAAGATGTGGGCAACGTCTCTGTGCCCGTGCGCGACGAGGCGGATGTGCGCGCTGAGCAGTGGATCGAATCGGACGGCGGCGGCCTGCGCCATTTGAGCGCGGTGATCGCGGCCTGCAACGCAATCTACGCCATGGCCCAGGCATGCGCGACGACGCCGGAGATTCCCATCTTTCTGGGCGGGGACCACTCCATCGCCATCGGCACAGTCGGCGGCAGCGCCAGCAGCGACCCGCTGGGACTGCTCTGGGTGGACGCGCACGGCGATTACAACACCCCGGAGATCAGCCCATCCGGCAACATCCACGGAATGCCCGTGGCCGTGCTCCTGGGCCAGGGCCGGGAAGAGCTGGTCAATCTGGGCCACCCCGGCCCCAAACTGCGCGCCCAGGATGTGGTGATGATAGGCATCCGGGATTTGGACCCGAAGGAGCGCCAGGCCCTGGCCGTCAGCGGTGTGACGGTCTTTACAATGCGGGACGTGGACGAACTGGGCATGGCGACGGTCGCCCGCCGCGCCCTCACCCGCCTCAGTCATCTGAACCGCATCCACGTCAGCTTCGATATGGACGCGATGGACCCGTCCGCCGCGCCGGGAGTGGGCACACCTGTCACCGGCGGGCTGACCTTTCGCGAGGCTCACCTGCTTATGGAGATTCTGGCCGAGTCGCGCAAGGTGGCGTCGCTGGATGTGGTGGAGATCAACCCGATTCTGGACGACGGCAACCGCACCGCGGAGCTGGCCGTGGAGCTGATCGCCTCGATCTTTGGACAGAAAATTTTGTAGGTCGGACTGTCAGTCCGACCTACGCAGCAGAGGAATCTTTATGACGACGATTGCCCTCCTTTCCCACGCCGAAGCCCTGGCTGCGCTGGATGGACTGGTCGAGATTCTGGTGGATTCGGTCAACAGCGGCGCGTCGGTGGGCTTTCACCGCCCCATGGCCGTAGCGGAGGCCGACGCCTATTGGCAGGATATCTGCGCCGATGTGGGGCGGGGACGGGTGCTGCTCTTTGCCGCTTATAACGACGGCCAACTGGCGGGTACAGCCCAGTTGCAGCCCAGCCCCAAGCCCAATGGCCGCAACCGGGCCGAAGTCGCCAAAGTGCTTGTCCACTCGGCCTTCCGTCGCCGGGGGATTGGCCGCGCGCTGATGGACGCGCTGGAGGCCGAAGCTCGCCGGCTGGGCCGCACGACGCTTGTGCTGGACACCCGTCCGGGCGACGCGGGGGAACCGCTCTACGCCGGTTGCGGGTACACACGGGTCGGTGAAATCCCCGCGTATGTGGTGGACGAAAACGGCAGACCCGACGCGACTGTCTTTTATTACAAACTGTTATAGCCATCTTCCCGCAAAGACGCGGAGACGCAAAGGAAAAATTGATCAATGGCGAATCCTCCATTTGACACGACAGCCGCCCACCGCTGGTTTGCCGCGGAACTGAACAACAACCTGTGGCGCTCGCTGGAAACGGGCCGCTGGTCCGCGGAAGAGACGGAGCAGAACATCCACGCGGCCCACGCCTCCTGCTACCACTGGCTGCAGGTGGGCAATATCAGCCACCACGCCCGGGCCGAATGTCTGGTGGCGAATGTCTATGCCGCCGCGGGTTTCGGCGAATCGGCCCTGCGTCACGCGTTGCGTTGCCAGGAATTGATCGAAGACAGTCCCTACGCCTTCGAGGATTGGGACTTCGCCTTTGCCTACGACGCGCTGGCCCGCGCCTGTGTGCTGACCGGTGATGTCGGGGAAGCGGCTAATTTTCTCCAGCAAGCACAGGCAGCGGGTGACGCGATTGTGGATGAGGAGGATCGGGCGATCTTTCTGAAATGGTTTGCCCTGAGATAGACGGCAGACCGCAACCCGCAATTCGCAACCCGCAATTCGCAACCCGCAATTCGCAACCCGCAACTCACAACTCACAACCCATGCCCCATCAAAATCGCGTCACTCCTTCTTCCCAACTTATCGCTACCCCCGCCAGAGGCACACTGATGGGCAACCGGGGCTGTCTGCACAACGCGCGGGGCGAGATTGTGCGGGACTTTGTGGGCAAGCGCTGGATCGCCTGTCTGCTGGAATTTCGCGGGCGCAGGCGCGCGGTGATGACGCCGGGGCGCTACACAGAACTCTTCTTTTTGGACGAAGTGACCGCGCTGGCCGCGGGTCACCGTCCCTGTGCCGAGTGCCGCCGGGAGGATTATAACCGGTTTCGGTCCGCGTGGGTGGCCGCGGGCCTGCCCAGCCACGGCGCTTTGCCCAGTGCCGTCGAAATGGACGCGCATCTCCACGCGGAGCGGCGCGACGCCAGCGGCAGCAAAACCACCCACCCGGCGCGGCTGGCCGATCTCCCCGCTGGTGTCTTTGTCGTTTTGGGCGATACCGATCAGCCCTTTCTATTCCGCCGCGGCCTGCTCTGGCCGTGGACGCCCGCTGGCTATAGTGCGCCCGTCACACCCGCGCTGGGTGCGCCGATCCGGCTTCTCACTCCGCCGTCGATTGCGACTGTTCTGGCCGCGGGGTATGTGCCGACGGTTCACCCTTCTATTCCGGCCGCGGCGTGACATCCGCCCGGCCCTAAAGAGGCCGGGCTATCGGGCAACGCCCCGTGAACGGGGCTTTCGCATCTCTCTGTTTCCCTCGCGTAGAAAAAGACCCTTACATCTGCTATAATTACTGTACCGGTTTTTCTGTTCGTATCCGCAGCCATCAGCCCAGCCAGCGCCATCAGCGTTCCATCCTTTTTATGCCCAATCGCACTGTCATTCTGACCCACGAACACGCGGACTTTGACGCGCTGGCTTCTCTGCTGGCCGCGGCATTGCTTTTCCCCGGCAGCATTCCCGTCCTGCCCCGCACAATCAACCGCAACGGACAGGCCTTTTTGGCCCTCTACCGTTCGTCCTTTCCCTTTGTCGAGCCAGACCGGATGCCCCGAGGCCGGGTGGCCCAGGCTGTTCTGGTGGATACCCGCAGTTTCAACGCGGTGAAAGGCATGGACGAAGCGACCCGATACCTGCTCATCGACCACCACTCCTACACGGAGCCGCTGCCCGACGGCTGGCGCTGGTGGGAGGATGCGCTGGGTCCTCTGTCCACTGGGGCCAACACAACGCTGCTGGTGGAAAAATTAATGGTGCAGGGCGTGGATGTGACGCCGATTCAGGCCACACTGCTGGCCCTGGGCATCTACGAGGACACGGGCGGTCTGTTGTACAGTTCCACCACCCACCGGGACGCCCGCTGCGTGGCCTGGCTGCTGGAAGAAGGGGCGAATCTGGAGGTTGTCCACCGCTTTACCCACTACCCCCTCAGCCCGGAGCAGCAGGCATTGGGCGACGATCTGATCGCCAGCGCCGAGCACGTGCAGGTGGCCGGACAGACGCTTGTCATTGCCGCGGCCAGCGCGCCGGATTTTCGGGACGAAATAAGCGCGCTGGCCCACAAACTGCGCGAGTTATACGAAGCCGATGCTGTCTTTGTGGTTGTGGATTTAGGCGACCGGGTGCAGGTGGTGGCGCGCAGCCGCAGCGACGGCGTGGATGTGGGCACAATTGCCACAGCCCTGGGTGGCGGCGGACACAGCCGGGCCGCGGCCGCGCTCATCCGCGGGGGCACGCTGAGCGATGTGCGGAGCAAAATTCTGGAGATGGCCGGTGTCTCTGTGCGCCCACCCCTGACTGTGCGGGAAATGATGAGCCGGGGACGCCCCCAAATCCTGCCGCCGGAAATGGCCGTGGGAGAGGCAGCCAAACGCATGCGCCGCTACGGACACGAGGGCTTTCCGGTGGTGCGTGTCAGCCCGGATGGCAGCGACGAACTGCTGGGCATCCTCCTGCGCCGGGACGCGGACCGGGCCATCGATCACGGCCTGGAGAAACGCCCTGTGGAGCGGCTCATGCGCGCCGGGGCAGTGACAATCGGGCCAGACGCGCCCATCAGTGAACTGCACCGGCTGATGATCGAGAGCGGCTGGGGACAGATTCCGGTGGTGGATGGCATGGGGCAGATTACCGGCATCGTCACCCGCACGGACCTGATCAAACTGTGGGGCAAGACGAGCGAGGCCAGCCACACGCTGCCCGATGTGAGCCGTCCGCTGGCTGAGCATCTGACGCCAGTCCAACACCGGCTGCTGCGCCTGGCCGGGGAAATGGCGACGGAATACGGCCACGCGGTCTATCTGGTGGGCGGCTTTGTCCGTGACCTGTTGCTGGGGCGCATCGCGGCCCCTTCCGCGGGCGCGGGGCAGCGGCAGGGCAACGGGCCGGATATGGATATTGTGGTGGAGGGAGACGCCATCGCCCTGCTGGAGGCTATGCAGGCGCAGTGCGGTGGGCGTATCGTCACCCATCGCCGCTTTGGCACGGCCAAGTGGCTGCTGGATGAGCCAGCCCATCCCATCACCTGCCTGGAACTGCTGGATGAGGCGGGCGATCTGCCCACCCATTTGGACCTGGTGACAGCCCGCACGGAATTTTACACCGAGCCGACAGTCCTGCCCACAGTGGAGCAGGGCAGCATCAAACTGGACCTGCACCGGCGGGATTTTACCATCAATACCCTGGCGATTGTGCTGACGCCCGACCGCTGGGGCGATCTGCTGGATTTCTACGGCGGGCTGGCCGATCTGCGTCAGGGGCAGATCCGTGCGCTGCACAGCCTGAGTTTTGTGGACGATCCCACCCGGATTTTGCGCGCGGTGCGCTATGAGCAGCGCTTCGATTTCCGCATTGAGGATCGCACGCTGGAACTGCTCAGCGATGCCGTACCTCTGGTGGATCGGGTGACGCCGGCCCGCATCCGCCACGAACTGGACCGGATTTTCCAGGAGTCGGAACCGGGAAAGACGCTCAATCGGCTGGATGAATTGGGCGTGCTGGCGGCTATCCATCCCCGGCTGGCGACGACCCCGGCGCTGGCGGGCCAGTGCGCGGCCCTGCGCTCCCGGCTGGCCGCGGCTGACCCCTCGCTGGAGGAAGCGGGCGAGGCAATCGAGCGGCTCTATTGGGGGCTGCTGGTCTATCCCCTTTTGCCCGGCGAAGAGGTGGATGAGGACGAGGGAAGCGTGTCCGGTGTGATTGGCGAATTGACCGAAGCCCTCAAACTGCGGGGCGAGACGACGCGGCTGATGCGGCGGCTGGCCCATCTGAAGGCACACCGGGACGATCTGGCCGACGCGTCGTTGCCTCCCAGCCAGGCTGTGGAAATTCTGGATCGCTCGCCCCTGGCCGCGCGTCTGCTCTTTGGCCTGGCGGAGAACAGCCCAATCATCCATACGTATCTGCGCCGCTTCCAGGAAGAATGGCAGCACATCCGCCCGACGATCACAGGCCGGGACCTGGCGGGAATGGGCATTCGTCCCGGCCCCGCGTTCGGCCACATTCTGCGTCGTCTGCGTGCCGACCTGCTGGATGGGAAGATTGCGGGCGTAGAGGAAGAGAAGCGGCTGGTCGAGGCATTGATAGAGGAGCAATCAGACCCACAGGAGTAAAAGCGATGGCCTTTGTAGCTATGTTTCAAGGAACAGCCGCACCGGAACATCTGTCCACAGTGAAAGAATCTGTGGCGATTCTGGAACGCGAGAGCCGAGATCAGCCAGGGACGATCCGCTACGAATTTTATCAATCCGCAGATGACCCAACGGTTTTCCTGCTCTTTGCCATCTGGGAAACCGAAGCAGACTGGCGAGCGCACGTTGCATCGGAAGCCCATCAAAAACACGTGGCCTCCCTGCCTGCCGGTGCCTGGAAGTTACGACCTGTCAAGAGCGAATGGCAGGCGTTGACTAATTGAGTAGAAGTACGCTGTCGAATCCCAGTCTATCGAAATCCCCCACCCATAGGAGAACCCTCAATGAAAATTACTGCCATCAAACCCATCTTTGCCCAGGGCGAGCAGCGGGTCTTTGTCTTTGTGAAAGTGGAGACCGACCAGCCCGGTCTGATCGGCTGGGGCGAGGCGTCGTTGGAGGGCAAGCCCCGGGCCGTGGCCGGCTGCATCCAGGATATGGAACCGATGATTCTGGGGATGGATCCCCGCAATGTGGAGCACTGCTGGCAGATTCTCTACCGCAGCGCGTTCTGGCGCATGGGGATTATCGGCCTGTCCGCCATCTCCGGCATCGACCAGGCGCTGTGGGACATCAAAGGCAAGGAACTGGGCCGCCCAGTCTACGAACTGCTGGGCGGCAAAGTGCGGGACCGGGTGCGGATGTACACCCATTTTGGCGGGGACACCCCCGACGCGATGGCCCAGGACGCGGCGTCCAAAGTGGCGAAGGGCTGGACCGCGGTCAAAACCGTGCCCGTGCCCATCACGAATATCGTGGACGGCATTGGTGTCCAGAAGCAGGCCGAGGCCGGTCTGCGGGCTGTGCGGGAAGCCGTGGGCGACGACATCGACATTCTGCTCGATATGCACGGGCGGGTGACGCCCCAGATGGCAATCCAATACGCCCGCCGTTTTGAGCCGTATGCCCCCTTCTTTATGGAGGAACCGGCCCAGGCCGAAAACCCAGCGGCGATGGCGGCCATCGCCAAAGCCACGACGATTCCCATTGCCACGGGTGAACGGCTGCTCACCCGCTGGGGTTTCCGTGAGATTCTGGAGACGGGCGCGGCCAGCCTGCTCCAGCCGGACACCTGCCACGCGGGGGGCATCAGCGAAATCCGGCGCATCGGCGCACTGGCCGAGGTCTACTACGCGGGGATGGCCCCCCACAACCCCTACGGCCCCGTCTCCACCGCGGCCTGCGTCCAGGTGGATTTTGCCATGCCCAACTTTGTGATCCAGGAGATGGTGGACCCGGACACTTCGCCGATTTCTATGTTAGAATTTGTGGTCGAACCACTGGAAGTGATCGACGGCCACATTCTCCCCCCGACAAAACCGGGCATCGGCGTGGAGGTGGACGAGGCTGCCTGCGCCCGCCGCCAGCCCGATTTCACATCGCCCCGCTATGGCGGCCAGACAGTGCGCTGGTACAGCGCGGTCCACAAAGACGGCGGTGTGGCGGACTCGTAGAAGGCAAAAGGACAGGTGTCGTGTGTCCGGTGTCAGTCGCCCCCCGCAACTCGTAACTCGTAACTCGTAACTCGTAACTCGCAACTCGCAACTCGAAAGGATATTTCTCATGCAATACCGACAACTCGGCAAATCCGGCGTGCGCGTCTCTGTCATCGGTCTGGGCACAAACCAGTTCGGCGGCAAAGTAGACCAGAACGGCGTCAACGAAATCATCGATGGCTGCCTGGATTTGGGCATCAATTTCATCGACACCGCGGATGTCTACACCGGCGGGCGCTCGGAGGAGACGCTGGGCGTGGCCCTGAAGGGCAAGTGGGACAAAGTGGTGATGGGCACAAAGGGTGTCAGCCCTATGGGCAAAGGCGAAAACGATCGGGGCGCGTCCCGCTATCACCTGGTCAACGCGGTGGAGGCCAGCCTGCGCCGGATGCAGGTGGATCACATCGACCTCTACCAGATGCACCGCTGGGACGACACGACGCCTATTGAGGAAACCCTGCGCGCCCTGGATGATCTGGTGGCTGGCGGGAAGATTCGTTATGTGGGCGCGTCCAACTACGCGGCCTGGCAACTGAGCCGGGCCAATCTGCTGGCCGAGCTGCGAGGCTGGTCACCGCTGGTCACAATTCAGCCCCACTATCATATGTTCGAGCGGGGCATCGAGCAGGAGCTGATCCCCTACTGCAATGCCTATGGCGTGGGGATTCTGCCCTATTTTCCCCTGGCCGGTGGCTTCCTGACAGGCAAATACAAGCAGGGCGAGGCTGCCCCGGCTGGTTCCCGGGGCGAAAACAGCCCGTATGTGCAGCGCTATATGACCGACAAGAATTACGCGATTGTGGCGAAGCTGAGCGCCTGGGCCGAGGAGCGGGGCCACTCGATGGTGGAACTGGCCCACGCCTGGCTGCTGGCCCAGCCCCAGGTCAGTTCGGTCATCTCCGGGGCGACGAAACTGAGCCAGGTGCAGAGCAACGCGGCCGCGGGTGACTGGGCGCTGACAGGCGCGGAGACCGCCGAGGTCAACGCGCTGCTGGCTGGGGAATAGCGGGCGGCCAGCGCGACATCACTGGCCCACACATCAGCTAATAAATATCACTCGAAAAGAGGAGCAGGCATTGTTTTGATGCCTGCTCCTCCTTTACTTACATCTGTTGTCGCGGTCAGTCAGCCGCGGTCAGTTACCCGTACAGACTGTCGTGGATGGCCTTGGCATAGCGCTCCACATTCACCTCGCTCGGCGAACGTCCCCCGCTTTCTTCCAGCATACGGCTGCGGGCAGTGGCCGCGGAGCCACCCACCGCGGACGGCCCCATGCCCGGCACATCGATGTTGTAGGCAGCCGGGGCTTCGCCCCCTCCCAATTTCATAATGCCTTCTGCCAAAGCTGCGCCGGCCTGTTCCCGCTGCTTGATGGCCGAGTTACCGGTGAAGTTCTTGAGCTGGGTGATGATGCCCAGAATGTCGTGGGCTGGTTTGGACCCCGCGCCCACCACAGCGCCGGTGATCAGCACATCCCACAGCCCCATTTGGCTGGCATCACCCACAAAAAAGGTGGGGATCAGAGGCTGGAGGTGGGCCATCAGCCGCATACTGCTGAAGTTCACCACGACAACGCCCAATACAACCCCGGCCAACAGACTCGTCCCACTTTTGAACTGGCCGTAGCTGGCTGATTTCAGATCGCTGGGCCGCCAGCCGGCAAAACGCAACAGCCCCCATTCCACATAATTCCAGCCCAGTTCCACGGCCCGTTCTACACTGGCCGCGGCAGCCACAAGAGGCAGCAACACCGGCCAGAGTTGCGAGCCAGTGGTTGTTGTCTCTTGCCCCAGCCCAGCCGCGGCCGCGATGGGCGCGGTCAGCCCAATCAACACCAGCGCGGCCGCGGTGGCCCACACAGCCCGTCGCCCCATACGCGCTGCACGAACCATCGACTTCACCCCATTTCGCTTCTTCATACGTTCTCCTCCTCTGCCCAAATGATAAAACCGAAGTGACTATCAGATATACCGGACCAGCAAGCGCTGATTGAACGGTGTAAGGCCGTTCAAAGAAAATAAATCCCCGATCCGGCGACAATTTCCCTGAACGGCTTGGGCTTTTCCAAATCAGTTTGGGGAATTTATTTGTTGGAAAAGCCGTGACTATTCAGCCATAAGCCAGCCGGTTAGCAAACGTCGGTTGAGTAGCCTGGGGCTGTTTCCAGGCGTATCGAAACCAGTTTGCGGGTCTACCCGCTTTGGTTTCGATACGGCCACATACTACCGTGGCCTACTCAACCGGCGCTGGCCTGAATAGTCACGAAAAGCCTAATACAAATCAGATTGCGCTTGCCAGTTCCACCAGCAGACGCACGCCATAGCCGGTGGCGCCTTTGGGTATCTCTGCCCCTTTCTCCATATCGCTCCAAACCATATTCGCAATGTCCAAATGCGCCCAGGGGTAGCCTTCTGTAAAATGTTCGAGAAACTTGGCGCTGCTGCTCAGGCCGCCGCCTCGGCCACCGCTGTTCTTCACTTCGGCCATATCACTTTTGATAGCTTCCACATATTCTTCGTCCATGGGGAAGGGCCAGAGCTTCTCGCCGCTGGCTTCGCTCGCGGCCAGCAGCGCGTTCTGCAATGCTTCATTATTGGAGAATAGACCGCCCCGCACTTTGCCCAGGGCAATCCCCACCGCGCCGGTCAGCGTCGCCAGGTCCACCACGGCAGAGGGATTGAAGCGGGCCACATAGGCCAGGGCATCGGCCAGGACCAGCCGTCCTTCCGCGTCGGTGCTGATAATTTCAGCGGTCTTGCCTGTCATCCCCGTCACGATGTCAGCCGGGCGAAAGGCCAGCCCGTCGGGCATATTTTCTACACACGCGGCCACGCCGATCACCCGCCGGGGCAGGTTCAGGCGGCCAATCGCCTCCATCGCGCCGATGACCGCGCCCGCGCCGCCCATATCGTTCTTCATCCGCCACATCTCCGCACCGGCTTTCAGGCTGATGCCGCCGGTGTCAAAGGTGATACCCTTGCCCGCCAGGACGAGAGGCTGTTCGTCCTCGTGGCCCGCGGGCGCGTGTTCCAGAATGAGGAACTGGGCTTCGTTGGCGCTGCCTTTGCTCACTGCCAGCAGGATATTCATCCCCATTTCCCGCATGGCTGCTTCGCCGAGAACTGTGCTTTTCAGCCCCACTTCTTCGGCCATTTGGCGGGCGCGGGCCGCCAACTCCACTGGGAAGAGCACATTGGGCGGCTCGCTCACCAGATCCCGGGTGGTGTGGACTGCGCGGGCAATGGCTTCGCCCCGTTTGACCCCTGCGGTTACCTCATCCAGCTTATCCTGGCTAAATTCGACGACAGTGCAGCTACTCAGTCCGACAGCCTTTTGCTCCCGTTTGTATTGGGTAGCCTGATAGACGGCCAGCAGCGTGCCCTCAGCCACCGATTGGCTGGCCTGGGCCGTGTCCAAACCAGCAATGCCCGCGCCGTGGACGATTGTGGCGTAATTCTCCACCCCGCCTGTCTTGGCCAGAGTTTTGGCGGCCACAGCCGCGGCCCGCCGCACGCCGTGACGATCGAGTTTTTCTGCCTGGCCCAACCCCACCAGCAGCACCCGGGCCGCGGGTATTTTGTCGTCGGTGTAGAGCAGAGCCGTGCTTTCGGCCTTGCCCGTAAAGTCACCGCTGGCGATGAGGCGGGTGATTGCACCGCCCAGCGCCTGGTCCACCGCGCCCGTAGCGCCGCCGGGCGCGCTGACACCCTCGAACAGATTGACGACGATACAGTCGCTCTCGAATTGGGCAATGTTGCCCTGGACAACTCGAATCTCCATTGAAGCTTCTCCTGATGAAAAGAAGGACGCAGATTTATCTGATTTGGACTGATCCGCGCTGATGCGTGATATTGAGAAAGGGTTTGAACGCATATTTATGCAGATGGCCGCAGATTACACAGAGAAATCTGTCAATGTTGAACAGAGAACGAAAAAATCTGCGGCCCGTTTTTGCCCTACCCAAAATTCTGGCGCAGGCGCTGGGCCGCGGCGTCCAGCACCGCGTCGGTTTTGCAGAAACAGAAGCGGGCCACATCCGCGGCCAGGACTTTGTGCTGTGGGCTGTAGAAGGCTGAGGGCGGAATGGCCGCCACGCCGATCTCCCGCGTCAGCCAGCGACAAATCTGCACATCCCGCGGGTCGTCCGTGGGCGTCGGAGCGTCCAGATGGGCCGTGTCCACCAGAATAAAATAGGACCCCTGGGGAATCACCGGTGTCAGCCCCACCGCGGCCAGCGCTTCGGCCAGCTTGTCCCGTTTGGCGCTGTACATCGCGGCCAGTTCGGCAAAGTAGCCCCGTTCTTCCACCTGCTCAAAGGCCGCGCCAACGGCTTCCTGCAGGGGTGTTGTCACCGCAAAGGGAATCCACTGGTGGGCCATCAGCACCGCGTGGGCCAACTGGGGGGGCGCGATGGCCCAGCCGATCTTCCAGCCGGTGACGGAGAAAGTCTTGCCCGCGCTGCCCAGCGTAATCGTGCGCTCCCACATACCGGGCAGGGTTGCCAGGCGCAGATGGGGGACGCCGTCGTAGGTCATCCACTCGTAGACCTCATCGCTGAGCACCACCAAATCCCGCTCCTGCACCAGCCCGGCGATCTCTTCCAATTCGGTCCGGGTGAAGACTTTGCCCGCGGGATTGTTGGGGGTGTTGAGCACCAGCAGCCGGGTGCGGGGGGTGATGGCCGCGGCCAGTTCGTCCATATCCAGCGACCACTGGGCCGCGCTGGTGGCGCCCGGCGTGGGGCGCAGGGGCACATAGACCGGCGTGCCGCCCGCCATGAGCACCGCGGCAGGATAGCTGTCGTAGAAGGGTTCGATGAGAATCACTTCGTCGCCGGGGTTGACCAGCCCCTGCATTGTGGCGAAGATGCCCTCTGTTGCGCCGGTGGTGATGACGATTTCGTTCAGCGGGTCCAGTTCCCGGCCAAAGAGCGGGCTGTAGACCGCGGCAAGGGCATTGACCGCGCGGGGGTGGCCGGCGCTGCGGGCGTATTGGTTGTGGCCGGCGGCCAGGGCCGTGCGCGCCGCTTCCACCACAAAATCCGGCGCGGGAAAGTCGGGAAAACCCTGGCCCAGATTGACCGCGTTGTGTTGATTCGCCAGGGCGGTGAACTCGGCGAAGACAGTCGTGCCGAAGGAGCGCACCCGCTCGGCGGGCAGAAAGTTGGCAAGAGACACGTGAGTTCTTCCTCTGCGAGACGGTGGATCGATCAATAGAAAGGGGATAAATTGCGTTGGGAAAATAATAGCACAAGCGGTGCGGAATGTCATCTCGAAATCTGTAGGTTGGGTGAATGCCGCCAGGGATCGCCGAGCGTCCTTTCGCATTTGCGGCATTCACCCAACTGTGCACCGCGTGTGGGTTATTAGGTGAATGTCTGGGCTGTCGGTCGGGCATTCGGCGTTGGTGGGACGGCATCCACCCAACCTACGCCCTTTGCGCCAATTTGCTCGACAACCGCCTGTTGTTGGGTGAATGCCTGGGCTGACAGTCGGGCATTCGGCGTTGGTGGGACGGCATCCACCCAACCTACGCTCTTTGTACCAATTTGCTCGACAACCGCCTGTTGTTGGGTGAATGCCTGGGCTGACGGTCGGGCATTCGGCGTTGGTGGGACGGCATCCACCCAACCTACGCCCTTTGCGCCAATTTGCTTGCCAGTCGCCTGCTGTGCTAGAATTTGCATTCAAATCCGGTTGTTCTGCCCCCGTAGCTCAGTGGATAGAGCGTTGGCCTCCGGAGCCAAAGGCACAGGTTCAAGTCCTGTCGGGGGTACTGGGAAAGGTCCGTCACGATTGCGTGGCGGGCCTTTTTTGATTGGAGATTGGTTTTCCCAATCTCCGGTCTTTAATCTCCAATTCCCAATCTCTATTTTGTCGAAATTTAGTTCGTTGATGTACAATTCTGCCCATGACCAGTACGCCGACGAACCAAAATCAATCTCAGACCGATACACAGCGAGCTGCGTTTGGCCGCCTGCTTTCCGAAATGGGCGTCACCGAAACCCACGGACTGAAACTGCTGCGCCTGATTAAGATGTGCAATGGGGCCTACGATACGATTCTGGGCGAACAGATGCGCCAGTCCAGCATTTCATCCCCTCAATGGCGTCTGTTATTCCAGCTTCTGATGGCCGATCAGGGCGAAGAGAACAGTCTTACCCCGACGGAGCTGGCCCATAGCCAGCGGCTGAGCAAAAATACCATCAGCGCGCATCTGCGCCATCTGGAAGAGCAGAGACTCATCGAGCGCAGGATCGATCCGGGCGATTTGCGGGCATTTCGCATCCAACTCAGCGACGAGGGGCGCAGGCTCATCCAGGAAAGTCTGCCCAATCACATTCGCTTTCTCAACCGGCTGACAGATGGAATGTCCGCGGCGGAGACAGCGCAAACGGAAATTTTATTGGAGAAGCTGCATCGTTCTATGCTGGGTGACACAGGGGATCACACGACGGAACCCACAGAGAACGGCACAGACAATACTCCAGAGAACGACGCCGACAAATTTACTGAATAGACAGGAGGAACGCAATGTTCCAACGACGCAAAAAGGGTGAGGAAGGCAAGGGCAATCGACCCAAACCCAGTTTCCGGGACCTGGGGCGGGCCATCCGCTATTTGTCCCACTACAAACGGATGACGATCTTCGCCTATC
Organism: Caldilineaceae bacterium; assembly: GCA_019637685.1. Lineage (GTDB taxonomy): Bacteria > Chloroflexota > Anaerolineae > Caldilineales > Caldilineaceae > JACQGT01. The sequence goes on from JAHBVF010000049.1 coordinate 33,959, forward strand.
TCTTTCTTTTCATCAGCACGGGCGCGCAGTTGATGGTTCCCCAACTGGTGCAGAATGTGCTGGATGCGGTGACAAATGGGATGATCGCCCAGCAGATCGGCAATGTGCCGGCCAACTTTCTGCCCGCGGTTCTGGACCGGCTGGGTTGGAGCGCGGAGCAGTTTGATACCTTTGCCAACCGGCCCGAAGTGGCGCTCTATTGGGCGATGCTCTTTATTGTCATCTTTGCGGTGGCCCGGGGTGCTTTCGCGTTCTCCCAGACATTTATCGCGGAGCAGGTGAGCCAGGGCGTGGCCTTTGACTTGCGCAACGAACTCTTCGAGAAGATTCAACGCCTCTCCTTCAGCTATCACGACCGCAACCGCACCGGCCAGTTGATGATCCGCGCCACCGACGACGTGGAAAAGGTGCGCGGTTTTATCGGCCAGGGGCTGCTGATGGCGGTGCAGGCGCTGGTGTTGCTGGTGGGCACGCTGACGATTTTGTTCTTCACCAATTCCCGGTTGACGCTGGTCGTCCTGCCCATCTTGCCCCTGGCGCTGGTTCTCTTTATGGTTTTTGGCGCGGTGGCCCAGCCGCTCTTTGCCGCGGTGCAGCGGAAGCTCTCCCGGCTGAACACAATTTTGCAGGAGAATCTGGCCGGTATCAAAGTTGTCAAAGCCTTTGTGCGGGAACCCCAGGAACAGGCCAAATTTCATGTGGCCGCCGAAGACCTAATGAACCAGGGCATTACCGTCGGCAAAGTCTTCAGCTTTCTCTTCCCTGTGATTTTCTTGCTGGCGAACCTGGGCCAGGCGGCTGTACTCTATTTCGGCGGTGTGCAGATCATCGGCAGCACGCTGACCTTTGGCGAGTGGCAGAAATTCAGTCTCTATCTGATTTACGTCTTCTTCCCCATCGGTCAGCTCGGCTTTATTATCAGCCAGATGAGCCAGGCCAGCGCCAGCGCCACCCGTATCTTTGAGATTCTGAACGCACAAAATGATGTAGTGAACAAACCCGATGCCCGCGGTCTGCCCGCTATCCAGGGCGAGCTGGCCTTTGAGAATGTCACCTTCCGCTATTTTGGCAGTGGCGACGCGGTGCTCTCCGACATCAGCTTTGTCGCCGCGCCGGGGCAGACCGTTGCCCTGCTGGGTGCGACAGGCAGCGGCAAATCCACAGTCATCAATCTGATTCCCCGCTTCTACGATGTGAGCGAAGGCAGACTGACCATCGACGGCATCGACGTGCGCGATGTGACGCTGGAATCCCTGCGCAGCCAGATTGGGATTGTCTTGCAAGAGACCAATCTCTTCAGCGGGTCCATTCGGGACAACATCGCGTTTGGCCGTCCCGACGCCACGGATGAAGAAGTCAGCGCGGCAGCCAAAGCGGCCGCGGCCCACGACTTTATTGTCGGTTTCCCAGAGGGCTACAATACGCCTGTGGGTGAGCGAGGTTCCACCCTGAGCGGCGGGCAGAAGCAGCGGGTGGCTATCGCCCGTGCCCTGCTGCTGGACCCGCGCATTCTGATTCTGGACGATTCCACCAGCAGTGTGGACCTGGCAACCGAAGCCACAATCCAGCGCGCGCTGGATAAACTGATGGAGGGACGCACAAGTATTGTCATTGCCCAGCGCATCAGCACTGTGCGCAACGCCGACCAGATTATTGTGCTGGAGAAGGGCAAAGTGGTCGGCAGGGGAACCCACGTGGAATTGATGGAGACCAACCCCATCTATGCCGAAATCTTCAGCAGCCAGCTTGTAGAAGACGCGGTGATAGACGGCGAAGCGCAAGAGATGGAGGCTACACAATTATGATGGGTTCACAACGTCTTCTCAATCAGGAGACTCTTAAACCAAAACGAGTAGGCGCCACACTGGGCCGGCTGAGCCGCTATTTTGCCCCCTACAGTCTGATCCTGCTACTGGTGGCCGGGTTGATTATCATCAGCACCTGGGCCCAGGTCATCTCGCCGGAACTCATCGGCCAGGCCACCGATTGTTACATCGCACCCGCGGTGGCGCGCAATGCAGTCACCAGCGGAGCCAATGGCGCGGCCATCCCCGGCATGGCGGACCTGGCCAGCCAGATGGGCAGCGACAGCGCGGCCCAGCGCAATTGCTGGTGGGATTCCCTAGGCCCGGACGCCAGCAGCGATGAGCTGATTGGCGGTCTGTGGCGGCTGTTGCTGGTGATTGTGGGACTCTACGTTACTGTCTCGCTGGTCAGCGGTCTGCAATTCTTCCTGATGACGTGGGCAGGCAATCACGTGCTGCGCAACCTGCGCCAGGAGGTCTTCCGCCACATTCACCGCCTCTCCCTGGGCTACTACGCCAAGAACGAGGCCGGCGACATTATGAGTCGCATTACCAACGACACGGACACCCTGCAACAGGTGATGAACTTCGCCCTCTTGCAGGTGCTGGGCGGCGTGCTGCTCATCGTCTGGATCATCTACAAAATGCTCACCCTCAATCTGGTCTATGCGCTGATCAGTATGACGGTTGTGCCGGTGATGATTCTGGCGACCCTCTGGTTCAGCGCCCAGGCCCGCAAAGCCTTCCGCAAGACCCGCCTGGAGATCGGCAATGTCAACGCCAATTTGCAGGAGAGCATCTCTGGCGTGCGCGAGGTGCAAGCCTTTGCCAGAGAAGACGCCAACATCGAAAATTTCCGTGTGAACAACGCGGCCAACCGGGACGCCAACATCCGCGCCGTGGCCTATACGTCGGCCCTGGCCCCCACATTGGAAGCCCTGGGCTATGTGGCGATTGCGATTGTTGTGGGCGTCGGCGGCATCTATCTCCTGCGCGGCCAATCCCTGGGCGGCAATCTGGTCTCCCTGGGGCTGATGGTCACATTCCTGGGCTATGTCCAGCGCTTCAACCAGCCCATCCAGCAGGTCAGCGTGCTGTGGACAAATATCCAGAGCGCGATTGCCGGGGCCGAGCGCATCTTCGGGCTGTTGGATGAAGAGCCAGATATTGTAGAAGCACCCAATCCAGTGGAGATCGACCAGATTCAGGGCCGGGTGGAGTTCAAGGACGTGACACTGGAATACAACCCCGGCGAGCTGGTGCTGAAGGGTGTGAATCTGACCGCGGAACCGGGCCAGACAGTGGCGATTGTGGGGCCGACCGGCGCGGGCAAAACGACGATCATCAATCTCATCCCCCGCTTCTACGACGCCAAAAGCGGCTCGGTGAGCATCGACGGGGTGAATGTGCGGGATGTGCGTCTGGACAGCCTGCGCCAACAGGTGGGGATTGTCCTGCAGGACTCCTTCCTCTTCAGCGACACAGTGATGAACAACATTCGTTTTGGCCGACCCGACGCCAGCGACGAAGAGGTCATCGCCGCGGCCCAATTGGCCCACGCCGACGACTTCATCCGCTCTCTGCCCCAGGGCTATGAAACGGTGCTGGGCGAACGGGGCGGCGGTCTGAGCCAGGGCCAGCGCCAGTTGCTGGCCATTGCCCGGGCCGCGTTGGCCGATCCCCGCATTCTGATTCTGGACGAAGCCACCAGCAGTGTGGACACCCGCACCGAGCGTCAGATTCAGGCCGCGCTGGAAGTGTTGCTGGAAGGGCGCACCAGTTTCGTCATTGCCCACCGGCTGAGCACCATTCGCAACGCGGATCAGGTGCTGGTGTTGCAAGACGGGCTGATTGTGGAACGGGGGACGCACACAGAATTGCTGGATATGCGGGGCGCGTACTACGACCTGTATATGAGCCAGTTCCAGCGGGAAGAGGAGACACCCACACCGGTCAACGGCCACGGGCCGCGGGTCTCGGTGTAGACTGGGAATCTCCCCTACACTGCGCCGCGGCTTCGGCCCGGCACAATTGTTCATCCAAAAAGAGAGGCGTCCCCGTTTAGGGACGCCTCTCTTTTATGGCTGATTCAGTGACTGATCTGATGGCCGAGCCAACAGGTCCGTCCGGGCCTGCTTTCTACCCTCGCATCCAACTCAGAATCGCTTCCAGCACACCGCCCCCAATCGCCAACGATTTGTCCGAAATGGTAAAGGCGTGTTTGGCGTCGATGCGGGGGTCCATATCGCCGATTTTCATGCCTGTGTCCACCGGCGTGCTTTCGTGGATCAGCCCCCGCACCACACCGGTGAAAGGGGCCAGCACAGGCGCTTCTTCGCCGCCCGGGCGCTGGATGACGCCGATTGTGTCCCCCGCGGGCAGACGGTCGCCAATGCGGGAGAAGCTGATGAAACGGCCCGACACCCCGGCCCGCAGCACGCGGCTGGTGTCGTCGGGCACGCCGGGCAGATGGCCGGGGTCCCCGGTATTTTCTTCCGCGCACCCCTGCCAGATGACCCGGCCCAGATTGTGGCTGCGGTTGGTCTCGATGACCGCGTGGCAGTCCACGCCCGCTGTGTAGCCCGGTCCCAATGCCAGCACCAGCGGCGCATCGTCAATGGATGTGTCGATGTTGCGCTTGGCAATCCGCGCGTCCACCAGCACTGTAGGGGCAATCTCGTGCAGACAGACTG
>JAHBVF010000005.1 GCA_019637685.1 Caldilineaceae bacterium
GCAGTTTTTTTGACAACTCCGCTTGGTTCACTTACATTAAATACATCGGGAAAGGAATTCGTAGTTATCAGCGGCTAGATTATATTTTTCTCTGGCAGGGAGGCAATTGTGAGACAAATTCTTCTGTTTGTTACGGTGAGTCTGTATGCTCTTTTATTGAGTACAAAAAGAGGAACAGAGTGGACTGATGACAACACTTGGACAACAGTTGTCGTGGGTGTAGCTATTGTACTCGGATTCCTTTCGTTGGAAGACAAGAAGGCTGCTTATAGAGCCGGGCAATATTTTATAGTTGCGGGTACGCCAATGATCGTTCGGTCACTAATTCGACAGAATATGAAACCTGAGTAATAGTCAGTCGCAGGGTACTTATCAATAGGAGGGACTGTGAACAAAGGACCTGAGCGAGAATGGGAAAATAGACGTGTTGATATGGAGCGGTTTCGCTTCAAATGCGGATATTGCAATGATGACGCATCCGTAAGAGAAGGATACAAAACCGATGCCGGAGCGAGCGACTTTAATCCACTCATCTACATCTGTGGCGGGTGCAACCGGCCTAATTATTTCGAAGGTCCGATTTCTAGTCGGAAGCAAACGCCTGCCCCTCGATTGGGAAGGGAGGTGGAAGGACTGCCTGCTCCAGTAGCGTCGATCTACGATGAAGCACGCCGCTGTACAGGCGCTGGGGCATACACAGCTTGTGTACTCGCCTGCCGGAAGCTACTGATGCATTTGGCCGCGGAACAAGGTGCAGAGGACGGCCTAACATTTATTAAATATGTAGAATTCTTACGCGACAATCACTACATTCCACCCGGGGGTGAACCTTGGGTAGATAGTATCCGCAGACGTGGCAATGAGGCTAACCACGAGTTGGTGACCATGACGAAAGAGGATGCTTCTGAGCTACTCTCGTTTGCCGAGATGTTACTGAAATTTATTTATGAGTTCCCGGCGCGACTGAAGATAAAAACAGAAGATAGCTAATCCAGAGGTGTAGCTCGGTAGCCCGGCCTCTTTAGGGCCGGGCGGTACAGACGATTCTTCTTCCTCGATAACCCAATCTTCGCCCTGCCCGAACCCTCTTGCCACTTTCCCCCTTTCTGGTTATCCTATACCCAACCGTTCGACAACGGCGTCAAAACCCCGGACGCGTAGACTGACCAGCATTGCCATCACCTCTCCCAAGGGAACCCCACAAAGGAAGCCCCGCCAATGCTCACAACCATCGAAAAAGTGCTCTTTCTCGTCGTCGTCGTTGCCGCGCTCATCTATGCCTGGCGCAACTTTCGCACGGTCTTTCTCGTCATCCGCCGGGGCACGGGCGCGTTCCCCAGCCGGGAAGAAATCGTCGGACGCCTGCTGGATGCGGCGGTCAAATGGCTCTCCATCCGCCCCATCTGGAAGACCCGCACAGTGGCGTCGGTCTTCCACGGGCTGATCGCGTGGGGATTTATGTTCTACATCCTCGTCAACGCCGGGGATGTGTTGCAGGGCTATTTCCCCATCAAATTCCTGGGCGATAGTTTTATCGGCAGCACCTACCGTTTCCTGGCCGATATTCTCTCTGTGACCGTGCTGGTGGGAATGGTCTATTTCCTGATTCGTCGCTTTGTCCTGGCCGCGCCGGAACTGACCTACCGGGACAACGTAATGCTACACGAAAAAGTGAAGGCCGGGGGCATCCGCCGGGACTCGCTGATTGTGGGTATCTTCATTCTGCTCCACGTGGGGTCCCGTCTTCTGGGCGAGAGCTTTGCCATTGCCCTGGAACGGGCGGCCACGGGCCACGGCGACGCCGCGCAGCCCTTTGCCAACGCGGTCAGCCTGCTCTGGGGCGGCCTGGGCACAGGCGCGTTGACCTTTGGCCAGCACGCGGGCTGGTGGCTGGCCCTGGGCGCGATTCTGGCCTTTCTGCCCTATTTCCCCTACACCAAACATTTCCATCTGATGCTCTCTGGCATCAATTTTCTCACCAAACCCCAGCGCACTTCCCTGGGCGCTATCGAGCCGGAGGATTTCGAGGACGAGACAATCGAATCCTTTGGCGTGGCCCGGCTGGAAGACCTGCCGTGGAGCCATCTGGCCGACGCCTACGCCTGCATTATGTGCAACCGCTGCCAGGATGTCTGCCCCGCCTACGTCACCGGCAAGGAGCTTTCCCCCTCTGCCCTGGAGGTGAACAAGCGCTATTACATCAACGGCCATATGCAGGAGATGGCCGCGGGCGCGGAGACGCCTCTGCTGCTGGAATACGCGATGAGCGAATCCGCGCTCTGGGCCTGCACATCCTGCGGCGCGTGCGTGGACATCTGCCCGGTGGGCAACGAGCCGATGTTCGACATTCTCTATATGCGCCGCCATCAGGTGCTGATGGAGAACAGCTTCCCCCACGAATTGCAGACCGCCTATCGGGGGATGGAGCGCAACGGCAACCCCTGGAATCTCAGCCGCCGGGACCGGATGAATTGGGCGGGCGATCTGGAAATCCCCACGGTGGACGACAACCCGGACGCGGAGATTCTCTGGTGGGTGGGCTGCGCGCCCTCCTACGATCCCCGCGCCCAGCAGACGGCTATCGCCTTCGCCAAAGTGCTCAACCACGCGGGGGTCAACTACGCGGTGTTGGGCGAAATGGAGAACTGCACCGGCGATTCTGCCCGCCGCTCTGGCCGGGAAGACCTCTTCTATGAGATGGCGATGGGCAACATCGAAGTGCTCAACGAAGTCAAACCCAAGCGTATCGTCGCCACCTGTCCCCACTGCCTGCACACTGTGGGCAAAGAGTACGGCCAGTACGGCGGCCACTACGAAGTCATCCACCACACCCAACTGCTCTCCGAACTGGTGGCGGACAAAAAGTTGAGCTACGACGTGCAGAGCGACGGCAAAGTCACCTTCCACGACCCCTGCTATCTGGGCCGACACAACGGCATTGTGGACGCGCCCCGGGAGGTGCTGGAAGCGGGCAACATTCACATTGAAGAGATGCCCCGCCACGGCAAGCAGAGCTTCTGCTGCGGCGCGGGCGGCGGCCAGATGTGGAAGGAAGAGGAGCCGGGCGACGGCGCGGTCAACAAAGCCCGCTACGACGAAGCCCGCGCCACCGGGGCCAGCACCATCGCCGTGGGCTGCCCCTTTTGCCTGACAATGATGACCGACGCGGCCAAAACAGCGGATGAGGGCGTTGTGGTGAAGGATGTGGTGGAGCTGATTGCGGAGAGCCTGTCGTAGGTTGGCTCTTTCAGCAGATAGCGCAGGGCAATCGCCTGGAATTGCCGCCGAAAGAACCCAACAGCACTTGCCAGAATGGAAGGAGTGGAAAGAATGAACGACAACGAACTGACCGAACGTTTTGCCGATGTGCTGCAAAACATTGAATTTGCCATCCACGCGGTCTATCGCCAGCAGCCGGAACTGGTGGACTACGAAGTGAGTCGGGCGCTGGAAGCCGCGGTGCGCCGCTACAAGGACGAAGTTCGGGGCCGCACACCCAAAGAACGCCAGTTGACCGGGCTGGTGCAGGAAGTACACGATGCAGTAATCGCCGTCGCCGAATTTCGTCTTGGCAGACAGCCCCTGAGCGAAGACGCGCCTGCCATTCAGCCCGGCGTGCTGACAGTCGAAGACCTGCTGGCCTGCCTGCAGCGGATTCACAAATCCGTGGGCATCTGGACAAAGCAGGGCGGACGGCGGGGCTATCTGGCGTACATCGGCGAGTTTCTTGCGTAGCATGTGGGAGAGCGGCCATCCCAACGCCGAGACCCACGCCGTACAGGTGGAGGAGTACCGACAACGGGCCGCGGCGGGGGAGTGACCGCGGATGGTAGTTCCGATTCCGGGAATGGACCAGACGATACTCCGGCCTACAGATTGACGCCGGTCCATTCCCGGAACCAGTACAGAGAGTAGTCAATTTTCAAATCCCTTGCTGCGCCGCCCGATCTGCTGTATGATGGCAGCAGACTTGGCGGCAGTAGCAAGTGTGAGCGTGGAAGGAAAAGGGGTGTGGGATGAGGTATGAAATCGTTGTGACCAAACAGGTAAACAATGGCTATACGGCCCGTCCTGTGCTCTTTCCCGAGGTCGTCGTCACTGGGGCGGATGAGCAGGAGACACTGGAACGCGTACGTGCGGCGATTGTTGATTTACAGTCCACCAGCCGCATCGTTGCCATTGACGTACCGCTGAAGTCGGAGACTACACCAGTCGATCCCTGGCTGGAATTCGCTGGTATGTGGGCCGACGAAGCAAATTGGGAGACGTTCCAGGAGGAAGTTGCAGCTTACCGGCATTCGATTGATGAACAGGAACACCTCGAAGAACCCCTAGCTGACAATGGCTGAATCCCGCCCCTATGTTTTGGACACGGATATTATCTCTCTCTTTCAGCGCGGCGAATCGACTGTTCGCGCCAATCTCCTTCGAGTGGATGCGAACAGTCGATTCGTTACGGTTGTGAGTATGGCTGAGCAATTGCAGGGCTGGCTTGCTCTTATCCGTCGCGCTCGCTCCGAAGCAGAAGCAGCACGAAACTTTCAACGCCTCTACAAGACGATCCACTTCTATCAGGCTCTCAATATCTGGACCTACAACAGCGACGCGGTGGCGGAATTCAACCGACTGCGCGGCCAAAAGATATGCATCGGTACGCAGGATTTACGGATTGGGGCTATTGCCCTCAGCCGTAATGCTATCCTCATCACGCGCAACACCCGCGATTTCAGCCAGATTCCATCCCTCACTCTCGCGGACTGGTCACAGTCAGAAGCGTGAAATCGCCGCCCGCCCTAACGCTCCATCGCTCCCCTCGCTTACTTCTCACCCCGCCCACGCTTTCTTCAGCCCCCGCGCCCGCGCAATCAAATCCGCCATTGTCTGCTGTGGCCCGGTGATGAGGGTGCTGCCCACGCCCAGGGCCACTGCGCCCGCGGCCCGCCAGGCCGCAGCGTTCTCGGCGGAGACGCCGCCGGTGGGGGCAAAGGCGACGTCGTCCAGAGGCGCGCGCAGGGCCTTCAGATAGGCGGGACCGCCCTGATCCGCGGGGAAGAGTTTGAGGATGGGGCAGCCGGCCTGCCAGGCGGTCTCGGCTTCGCTGGCCGTGAAGACGCCGGGAATGTGGAGGATGCCCCGTTCCTGCGCCCGCGCCACCACCCCCATCACCAGACTGGGCGAAAGGGTGAACTGCGCGCCCGCGGCCACGGCCGCGTCAAACTGGGCGACGGTGCGCACGGTCCCCGCGCCGATGCGCATGTGTTCGCCGTAACGGGCACGCAGTAGGGCGATCAGTTCGGTCGCGCCCGGTGTGTTCATTGTCACTTCCATACACAGAATCGGCGCGGCCAGGAGCACGTCGCCGATTTCCAACACCCGTTCTGCGGGGAAATCGCCCCGCACAATAGGGATGATTCCTCCCTGTTTCAGCCAATCTGCCGTCTCTGCTATGCGTGCCTTCTGCTCGGCTGTCTGCATTCTTTTCTCTTCTCCTCGCTGTCTTTTTCATCAAATACACTCCCTGCAACTTCCCTTCTGGGCAGGTGTTATAGTAGTATATCACTACTTGTGCCTGATTCCCGGAGGAGACTGAATGAACATTGCCCTGGATGTGATGGGCGGAGACAACGCACCGCACGAAATAATCGCGGGCGCTGTATTGGCCGCCAGAGAGTACGGCGTGGCTGTTTCTCTGGTCGGCAAACCGGATGTGATTGCCGGGGAATTGAATAAACACGATGTGCGGGGGCTGCAACTGCCGATTGTGCCCGCCAGCGAAGTGATTGAGATGGAGGACAAGCCAGCCACCGCGGTCCGGGCCAAAAAGGACAGTTCGATGGTGGTGGCCTGTCGGCTGGTCAAGGCGGGCAAGGCCGATGCCTTTGTCACCGCGGGCAACACCGGGGGCGCGCTGGCCGCGGGCATTCTCCACATTGGGCGGATGAAGGGCATCCAGCGCCCGGCCCTCATCACCCCATTCCCCACCAACAGCGGTTTCTGTCTTATTTTGGATGTGGGCGCGAATGTGGATGTGCGCGCCGAGCATTTACAGCAGTTTGCGGTGATGGGCAGTGTCTATTCCAAGCGAATTATGGGGGTGCGCTCGCCTTCCATTCGCATTTTGAGCAATGGCGAGGAGCAGGGCAAAGGCAGCCAATTGGTGCTGGAAGCCACGGCGCTGCTGGAAAAGACGCCGGGGATCACTTTCTTGGGCAATATTGAAGGCCGGGATATTGTGAACAATCTGGCCGATGTGGTGGTGACCGACGGCTTTACCGGCAATGTGCTGATCAAAACCGCCGAAGGGGTGGGCAAGCTCATCCGCACAATTTTGGTGGAGGAGATTACAGCCACGCCCATCTCCAGCCTGGGCGGGCTGCTGGCAAAATCGGCCCTGCGCCGTCTGGCCCGGCGGGTGGACGATAGCGAATTTGGGGGGGCCGTGCTGTTGGGTCTGTCCAACCTGCTGGTGGTGGCCCACGGACGCAGCAATGCCAACGCGGTGCGCCACGCCATTCGGGTGGCCAAACAGGCCATCGACCTCAAAATTGTCGATGAAATCCAGGCGGGCGTCCAAGAGGTGGCCGACAGCGCGGCCGAGCGGCAGTCACAGGCGGCATAAATCCCCCCAAGCAGGGACGGCGCACGATCTGTGACGCCAAAAGGAAAGCCGCGCAGATTTCACCTGAATCCTGCAAGTTCAAGAATCTGTGGACAAAAACCGCTTTGGCTTTACTTGCACTCTGCCATTAGAACCACGCAGTTAGAACTTTACAACTTAGAACCACACAGGAAGACGAAAGCGTACCGATGAAAATTTATCGCAATCTGGCGGAGATCAAACGCAAGGAATCTCTGGGCCGCCGTATTACACTGGGCGGGCTGGCCGTCCTTTTTGTGGGATTGCTGGCTAGCTTTACCCCCAACTGGTTTCCGCCGGGCGAGCCAGCAGCCAATGGGCTGATCGCCTTCGTCCAATCCTATTGGGCCTATATCAGCTTTGGCTCCCTGGCTCTGGGCTTTTTGGCCTCGAATGTGGGCAGCTACTATATCAATCGCTTTGCCCCTCGCCGCTGGCCCGACTCCAACCGCATCGCCCGCCCGGACGAGCTGGTCGAACAAAATCTGAAAGGTTTCGACGATAAGTACAGCCTCTTCCTCTGGAGCCTGCCCGACGCGCCCTATGTGCTGGCCGGGCCAGGTGGGGTCCAGATTTTCATTGTGCGGGGCGACAAAGGCCAGGTCAGTGTATCGGGCGACCGCTGGAAAGAACCTTTCAGCATTGGCCGGATGTTCACAGCTTTCACACGGGAGGGGCTGGGCAATCCGGGCCGGGAGCTGGAGGAGAGCAAACAGAAGATGCGAACGCTCTTGCAGGAAGGCGAGTCGAGCCAGAAATTGGGGATACAGGCCGGGGGTGTGCCTATTGAGGGCGCGGTCGTCTTTGTCAACCCGTCGATCAATCTGAACCTGGACAATCCGACTGTGCCGGTTGTGCCAGTCGCTCAACTGAAAAAAGTGGTGCGCACAGGCAAAGGGCAGCAGCTTTCCAACAACGACGTGCGCGCGCTCACCGACTATTTGCGGGATGTGAGCGTCGTCTCCGAGGCGTGATTTGTAGTAGAGAGGGGGCGCTGATTTCCATGACTTGGGAATCAGCGCCCCTTTTTTATTTGCGGAAACCCAGCCCCCGCTCTTTCAGACTGACAAAACGGCTGCGGGTGACGATTAGGTGGTCGAGCACATCGATGTTGAGCAGTTCGCCCGCCTCCACAATCTTCTCCGTCACCCGTACATCCTCCGGGCTGGGGGTGGGGTCGCCGCTGGGGTGATTGTGGACGACAATCAGCGACGCGCTGTTGGCCCGGATGGCTTCCCGAAAAATCTCCCCCACCCGCACGACGGCTGTATTCAGGCTCCCCGCATAGACGGTGACAATTCGCTGCACCCGGTTTTTGGTGTCCAGCAGCACTGTGCGCAATTGCTCCCGCTCCAATAACCCCATCTCCAACATCAACAAATTCGCCACATCCCCGGGGCTGTGAATCTGCGCCTGCTCTTCCGGTGCGGCCAAAAGAAGGCGTCGGCCCAGTTCCAGCGCGGCCTTAATTTGGGTTGCCTTGGCCAGGCCCAGGCCGTGGGTCTGGCATAGCTCCTCGTGGCTGGCCTGGCCCAGCCCGGTGATGCCCCGGTATTGAACCAGCAGACGCTCGGACATGCGGATCACATTCTCCCCTTTGCCCCCTGTGCGCAGGATAATCGCCAACAGTTCAGCTGTGCTCAGTGCATTGGCCCCCGCGTAGGCCAGACGTTCCCGGGGACGCAGGCTCTCGGGTAGCTCCTTAATCGTGGGGTTGTATTCGGCCATAGGATTATCGGACGTGGGCATGGGTGGCTCCGTTGCAATGGAGGAGTGGAGGCACTGAGAAGTGGAAGCCGGCGAGCAGACGCGGATGGCGGTCCACGCCACCGCTAAACTTCTGCGACCAGTCACAATTCATATTTCCAAGTATATCCTTACGCTACAAATTGCGCAACCTGACTGAAATTTGCATCATTTGGCTTACGCTCACCGCCACACTGCCTTACAATCGAAGCAGAACGAACGGTCAATAGTAGACACACCCGGTACAAATGGGCTAGTGAAACTTACGTAGGGAAGCGATAGTATTTATGTCAATAAACAAATCATTTCTGCCAGAGGTTACGTCATGCACCCCCTACCGATTTGAAAATGCCACATATCAAAATCATGAAAATCAAGAGGAAAAAATGATCCCCATACTTTCCAGAATTCTTCTCATTCTATCCCTGTTCGCAGGGTTTTTCCCGCCTACTCTCGGACTTTCAACACTGCCAGCTTATGTAGACCCATCGCTCCACTCGGTCCAAAGTGGTGATATTTCTCTCATCGTTTCGGCAGAAAGCAGCGAGCAGGCGGCCGCGGCCGTGCAGCGTTTTGGCGGGCAGGTAACCAGCAATCTTTGGCTGATCAATGGGGTCGGGGCTATTTTGCCAGCCAGCCAGCTAAGCAAGCTTTCCACCAGTCCTGGCATACATTCACTGGTTGCCAATCAGCAAGTGGCGAGCAGTGGATCATCCGACGGCCATAGCTGGTTGACAACTGACAAAGGTTGGCCATTCGCCAAGGATGTGGGCGCGGATATCGTCCATGCCCGATCGATCACCGGCAAAGGAATTGCCGTAGCTGTCATTGATTCGGGTGTCTTTTACGATCCGCTGCGAATGATGATGGCCGGCTCTGAATCGGCGTTGCGCTTCATTGGCCAAGCCGATATGCTGGGAGAAAGTTCCTGCACGCCCCAGTCGCTTTGGCAGGGCCTTCAATCAGGCTGGCAAACTTTCCAATCGGAGCAACACAGCGACTTCTGCCTGAAGAAGTATTACGGCGCAACCGATGGCTATGGACACGGGACCCATGTGGCCGGTATTATTGGCAACGGCTTCCGGGATGCCAACACCAACATTTCTCTGGGGATCGCACCCGCGGCCCAGGTCGTGAGCTTGCGGGCGTTGGGCAACGACGGCACAGGCGTGTATGAAAATACGATTCGGGCCATACAGAGCGCTGTCGAACTGAAGGATGCGTACAACATCCGCATCATCAACCTCAGCTTGAGCGCGACCGCCAGCGTTCCCTACTTTGTCGATCCGCTCAACCGGGCCGTCGAAGCAGCCTGGGCTGATGGCATCGTGGTGCTGGCCGCGGCCGGCAACTCAGGCGCTCAAAGCGAAACCATCACAGTGCCCGGCAATGATCCCTATATCATTACTGTCGGCGGACTCAACACAAATCGCACGCCGGGCGACTGGTCGGACGATATTCTGCCCGTTTGGTCCTCCACCGGCCCTACACTGGATGGATTTATCAAACCGGACGTATTGGCCCCCGGTTCGAATATTGTCTCCTTTATGTACAATTCCGCGCTGGATCAGGCCAATATAGCGGCGCTGGCCCGAATTCATCCGGATTTTTCCATCACCGAAGACCTCTTCCGCATGAGCGGGACGAGTATGGCGACGGCGGTTGCGTCGGGTGTGGTGGCGCTGATGCTGGAAGCCAACCCAGCCTTGACCCCGGATCAGGTAAAATTTCGTCTGGCCTATTCGGCCATGCCAGCCGTGGATCAGGATGACATTGCCTACAATTTGCTGCAACAGGGCGCAGGACGCATCTGGGCGCCCGATGCCGTCTTTGGGAACTTCCCCTCCGATGCGCGTGCCAATGTGGGGATGGATATTCTTCAGGACCTGTCCCACGGCTACGAGAAGAAGTCGGATTTGGCCTATCACTACGGAGGTCCCATCCGCAAGCAGACAAGCGACGACGGGGCATCGGTTCTCTACTATGCAGAGACAGTGGATGGCGAAGTCTATGGCTTTGGCAGCACCGATTCTAACTCATCCCAGTGGCTTTCCTGGGAAACCCTCGACAGCCGAGTGCCTACATGGAGCGGCAGCTTTGGTGCCTGGAACAGCCCCGCGGGGACGTGGGCGGGCGGCTATTCCTATTCAGCAGGCATGGCCCTTTGGTCGGGCCGCATACCCACGTGGAGCGGTGGCCTGCCCACCTGGTCGGGGGGTGTGCCTACGTGGAGCGGCGGTATTCCCACGTGGAGCGGTGGAATGACCTTCGCCGGGGGTATACCCACCTGGTCGGGAGGCGTTCCCACCTGGTCGGGCCGTGTGCCCACCTGGAGTGGCGGGATCCCCACCTGGTCCGGCGGTATGGATGTGTCGGTGGGGGCAACCCGCTGGGTACAGGATGACAAAGCAGCCGCGCCGCCAACGCTGACCACCGGGGCTTTGTCCATGCAGGTGACCGATCTGGATGGAAGCACAAAATGCGTCGACAGAAGGTGCAAATGGGACGCCCAGGTGACCCTGCGGGTAGCCGACAACCTGTCTGCACCGGTGGCAGGCGCAACCGCAACCTTTGACTGGAAAACGAGCGCTGAATCAGGCAAGCTTAGCTGTACGACCGATAAAGCGGGTAGCTGTAAAGTCAATCAGCGCATCAACTCACGCCGCGGCCAAATCACGTTTGCAGTGTCGGCGCTCGCCTATCCTGGCCTCACCTACGCCTCAGCGTCCCAGGGGGAACACAACACGACAATTACACTCAACAGGCCTGCACAGGGCAGAGCATCCGCGGAAGGGGATATGAGCGAGGAAGGGGACATATTGTATGTACGCGTCTTCCTCCCCGCAGTAAATAACGGAGAGTAAGCGGGAGCAAAAAAAGCGGCGGTCTTGCGAGAGTGCAAGACCGCTGCTTTTTTGTTCCCTGGGCCAACCCTCCGTCATCGCCCCACTTGCCCATAGGCAGCCGCCACCCGCTGCAGGAATTTGAGCGATGCGTCCCAGCCAGTGGGTTCTTCCACCTCCAGCCGCCGGGCCAGGGTATGGGCCAACCGCTCCACAGCCCGGTGGGAGATCGCTCCCCGGCGGAAACGGGCCAGTGCAGTCTGGATCAGTTCGTAGTCCGTGCTGCCCAACCGACGAATATGTGGGAAAGCCAGCAGGAGGGCTTCATCCACACTGGGCGCAGAGGAGATCGGACGGGTGGCCAGCGCGTCCAGCGACACATCGGCCAGTTCCCGAATCACAAGAGTACCCGCGGCAAAGTCCCCCAGACGGCGGCTGCTGTCGTTGAGCAGCATCACCAGCAGCCCCAGCCCATACCCACCGGGCAGAAAATCGATTGGGCGCACCAGATTCCGCAGCAATACTTCTGTGAAGCCAGCGGGGTTGCCATCCAGGCGCAGCACGCGAATCTTCACCGCGCGTTTGCCTGGCGTCTGCCCGTTCCAAAGCAGCTCAAACAGGACATAATATCCCCAGTAGATCACAAAATTTGCCAGCGCATAGAAGGCCATTGCCAGTCCGCCCAGCCAACTGGGCGGCTCATCCCCCAGCAGCGCGTCCACTGACAGATCGCCCAAGAGAGAGAGCATCCCAAAGACCAGCAGATTGAGCAGAAGCAATACCACAACCAGAAGCGTTGTATCAATCAGCGCGGCGATAAAGCGGTTGCCGATGCCCGCGACTTCGTAGGCAAAGGTGACGCTTTCTGGCGTATCGATGGCATATTCCTGCTCCAGCAACGGGTAGTCGTTCATTGGGTCTCTTTGGGTTTGGTGGTAGGATTTATCAACTGATTTTACTGTCTGGCCCTATTGCGGACAAGCCGCCTGATAGGCGGGAATCAACGACGAGAATCTGCTATGCAAATCGACACATTTATCGAAAAAGAAAAAGCAGGCTGGCAGCGGCTGGAAACATTGACAATGCGCAGCAGAGGCAATGCGGAAGCCCTGGCAGAGGCCGAACTCTATGAATTGGGCCGCCTGTACCAAATCGCAACCTCCGACTTGGCCCTGGCCCAGCGGGACTTTCCCAGCCACCAGACCACCCGCTATCTCAACCAACTGGTGGGGCGCGCCCACGCGGTCCTCTATCGGGAAGAACCCCTGCGCTGGCAGCAGCTTCGCAATTTTTATGGAAAGCGATTCCCCCGGCTCTACCGCCAACTGCTCCCCTATACAACGGCTGCCTTCGTGCTTTTTCTGCTGCCAGCCATTGTTGCTTTCGCTGTCGTCTGGCAGACCCCCGACCACATTTACACGCTGCTAGGCCAGGGCATCGCGCCGCTGGTGCATACGGTGGAGAGCGGCAAACTGTGGACTGAGATTGCGCCCAGCGTCCGTTCTTCCGCGTCGGCCACCATTCTGACCAACAATATCGGCGTGATGTTCTACGCGTTTGCCGGCTCTCTCACCGGCGGGCTGCTCACCCTCTACATCCTGCTCTTCAATGGACTGAGCCTGGGCGCAATCTTTGGCCTGCTCCAGTTCCACGGGATGAGTCCGGGGCTGGCCGAATTCATTCTGGCCCACGGCCCCATCGAACTCAGCGTCATTTTCCTTGCCGGCGGGTGCGGACTCTTTGTGGCCGATGGCCTGCTGCGTCCCGGTCTGCGCACCCGCCAGACAGCGCTGACCGAACGGGCCAAAATCGCCGTGCAACTCATCCTCGGCTCGGTCCCCCTGCTCATCGGCGCGGGGCTGATCGAAGGCTTTATCAGTCCCAGCGGGTTGCCGTGGCTGGTGAAGGCGTTGGTGGGGCTGGCGACGGGCGTGGCGTTGTATCGGTATTGGTTGAAAAGTTGATTGGTTCAGTGGTTGATTAGCTGCGGCTCATCCGGTGCTTTACCAATCAACCACTGAACCAATCAACCACCCTCAAATCAACATCCGCGCCTTAATCTCCAAATACCTGTCAATCAGTGCCACACTTAACTCGCCCGCGGGCACGTCCAGCGTCAATACCCCGTGACGCCGCAACTGTTCCAAACGCAACGCCCGCTCCCGCAGCAGCGTCTCGGCCACTGTGCGCTGATAGAGGGCCGCGCTGTCGGCGATGGGCTGGCGGGCCATCTGCTCGACAGTCGGATCGCGCATTGTCACCAGCAAGGGCAGGTGTCCTCGGCGCAAGCGCAGCATCCCCGCGACGAGGGCATCCGCGGCGACGCTGCCGGTGAGATCGCTGAAGACCAGCACCAGCGAGCGGCGGCTCTGGCGGCTGGCCAGGTAGCCAAAGGCCCGGCTATAATCTGGCTCCACCGGCTGGCCCTGCACCGCATAGAGCAGTTCCAACATCCGCTGAAACTGGCCTTTGCCCGTGCGCGGGATCAGCCAGCTTTGCACGTCATCGGCAAAGGTCATCACCCCCACCCGGTCGCTCTTTTGGGTGGCGACGTAGGCCAGCAGCAGCACCGCGTTGATGGCGTAGTCCATCTTCGCCACGTCCCCCACCGGGCTGCGCATGAGCCGGCCCACATCCAGCAGCGCCACCAGATTCTGGCTGCGCTCGGTCTCGTACTCCATTGTGATCGGCTTGCCCCGCCGCGCGGTCGCCTTCCAGTTGATCTTTCTGTATTCGTCGTCGGGCTGATAGTCCCGCATCCGCTCGAACTCGGACCCCGCGCCCAGCAGACGGGTATTGCGCAGCCCCAATTCCCACAGCCGGTTGCGGCGCAGGAGCAGATCGTACTTCTTTACGTCCACCAGATTGGGATAGACCTTCACCGGGCCAGCCGCGGGGAAGGTGGCCTGGCGGCGCAACAGGCCCAGCACCGAATCCCAGCGCAGGTGCAGATCGCCAAAGGCGTAGTCCCCGCGGCGGGGCGGGCGCAGATAGTAGACGAGAGTGGTGCTTTGTCTGGGCGTGGCCGTGCCCGTCAGAATGCGCTGCTCGTCGGAGAGGGCAAAAGTGGGCGGCGTCTCGTCCCGCAGCCAGACAGCCAGGGGGCGCAGTCCGAAACGCCGGGTGACAGTCACCGCCACCCGGTTCCACGCGGCCAACGAGAGCCGGTCGTCGTGGCTGCGCTGGAGTTCCCAGGCAGAAGCAGGCGGCGTCAATTGCCAGTCCGCCAAAAGGAGGGCGCAGGCCAGCACCAGCCAGCCCGCGGCCAGCCAGAGGAAAAATCCGGCGAAGGTGGCTGCCAGCAGGAAAATGGCGGTGATGGAGAGCAGGAGCAGGCCGCGTAGGGTTAGTTGCATAGAAGGTTGCGTTGGGTGTAGCCACGAATTCATCCGCAAGAGCGTAGCGTTGTTTGCACCCATCCGTTCGCGTTAGAGTGACGCTACTTTGAAACCGCAAGTTTTCTCTGACCAGTGCCAGCCAACCTACGGTTTCCGTTTGAGCATCACGTTAGCGTCAAAAACGAAAGCGCCCCAAATAAATTCTGGGACGCTTTTCATCAGGTCCAATATGGCGGAATAGAGTTTCACACTAGATTGGCATATTCCTTTGCAAGAGTGCCACTGTTGCCATCAATATTTCTTTGAAAGTTTCATCCTTCAAAATAGCCACACGCTTATTCATCAAAGTTTCGTTTGCGGTGAAAAGTTTGAGCGGCCGCGCAAAGCTGACCGTAGATGATAGTACACCGCTCTGCAATTCTCTGTTGGTGATCGGCACTGCGTTTTGGTCGCTGTAAGGATTGCTGGTGATTTGGCACAAAAGCCAGTCGCCACGACTTGCATCAGCCAGCACGACTGCCGGTCGGAGTTTGGTGGCTGATAAATCCGAAAACGGAAAGGGGACTACAACGATGGAAGCTGGGCCAGGTGTGACCACGCCTCATCCTCCTCAGGCCGTAGCCAATCTTTGGCTAATACCGCTTCGCTGGCCAGGGCAAGATTGAATAAATCTTCTGCTGGCTCTTCATCGAGAATTGTAATAAGCACGCGCCGTAGTTTGGGCAATTTGAACGGCTCGAGGAAGCGTAAGACTCCTTTTTCATCGATAACGGCCTCAATTGTTTGTAACATTGCACACCTCTCATGACCGCAAATCATTGTCCCATAAGGTTCTTTCAAGAAAAAAAACTGTCCACGAAGTTTACAAAGGAACACCAAGTTTTTCCTTATTCTTCGTGCAACTTTGTGTGGCTTCGTGGATCATTATTTGTTTTCAGCAGCCTAAGTACACTGTAAACAAAGTTATTCGACTACAGAAGTTCGACTTTTCAGAAAAGTCGAACTTCTACGCCCGAAAAACTTAATTTACGCTGTACTAAGACCATTTGACATCACATCTTCAGCCCAGCAAAGGCAGTATACAACCTCGTTTTGTTGTAGTCAACGGGAAGACCGCACCCAATTATGGAGCTACTCCACCACCACCCGCAGAATCGCGCCCGCGTGGTCGATGGCGTAGACTTCCCCCGCGGCGTCCTGGCCAAAGCTGCTGATGTTGTGGCTGCTGTCCAGCAGCAGCCGATTCTCCCAGCCGCTGCCCGCGGGCCGCAGACCCCAGATGCGCCCGCTCACGTAGTCAGCGTAGAGGTAGATGCCCTGCAACGCGGGCCAGGCTGTGCCCCGATAGACGAAACCACCTGTGACCGATTGGCCCAGTGTGTGGTCGTACTCGGCAACAGGCAGGACCAGCCCGGTTTTATCGCAGGGATTGGGATTATAGCAGTGGTTCCCTTCGGTGATGCGCCAGCCGTAGTTCTCGCCACCAGTGCTGGCCGCGGCCTGAAAGTCGATCTCCTCCCAGGCGTTCTGGCCCACATCGGCAATGAAGAGATCACCGGTCTGCTGGTCGAAGGAATAGCGCCAGGGATTGCGCAGACCGTAGGCCCAGATTTCAGAGAGGACATTCGGCTGCCCCACAAAAGGATTGGAGGGAGGAACTGTGTAGGCAGTGGGGCTGTCTGTCTCCACATCGATACGCAGCATTTTGCCCAGAATATCGCCCAGATTCTGCGCCCGATTCTGGGGATCGCCGCCGCTGCCGCCATCCCCCACGCCAATGTACAGATAGCCGTCTGGCCCAAAGGCAAGGCCCCCGCCGTTGTGGTTGTTGTAGGGCTGGTCGTAGGCGAGGACGATCTGTTCGCTGTTGGGGTCGGCAATGTCCGTATCCGCGCCCAGGCGAAAACGACTGACGCGGGTCTGTAATCTGCCCGCTGTGTCAGTGGTGTAGTTCAGGTAGAAATAACCCTTTTGGGAAAAGCCCGGCGGCAGGGCAATGCCCAGCAGTCCCCGCTCGCCGCAGCAGCGCACCCGGTCGGTGATGTCCAGCAGGGGCGTGGCGTCAGGTTGACCGTTGCGCAGAATACGCACCCGGCCCGCCTGCTCCACCACAAAAAGCCGACCGCTGCCGTCGTTGGGGTCGGCCATATCCACCGGGGAAGCCAGACCGTTGGCGACGGTTGTCAGGGCAATTGTCGGCCAGGCAGCCACGCCGGTGGCTGTCGGCGTGGCAGTCGGCGTGTCCACAGCGAGGGGCGTGTGGGTGGGCGTGGCCGTTGCGGGTACGGTGGAGGGAGGCGCTGTGGTGGCTGTGGATGACGGCGTGAGGGTGGGCGTCTCCCCATTGCCCACAAGCGGCAAGTGGATAATCTCCTCGGCCAGCGCTTGTGTACATCCGCTGACCGCGAACACGGCCACGGCCAGAAAGACAAATAGTATCAGCCGATATTTTTTACTGGTCATTGGTGGATTCCTTTTGTGTTGATGGAGACCGGCGCGGTCAGGGCACGTTGCCACACAGACGACTGGGAACGAGCCGCCCGCCAGTCCTCTAGCGCGGCACATCCACCCCGGCCAGCACCCGGCGCACCGCGTCGTCAGCGTCGATGCCTTCGATCTCCGCTTCCGGGCGCAGGATAATGCGGTGGCGCAGGACGGGCGCGGCCAGAGGCTTTACGTCATCCGGCGTCACGTAGTCCCGGCCTTGCAGCGCGGCGTGGACTTTGGCGGTTTGCAGCAGGGCAATGGAAGCCCGCGGGCTGCCGCCGAGCAGCATATCCGGGCTGCGCCGGGTGGCTGTGACCAGCCGGGTGATGTAGGCAAGAATACCCGGCTCGACGGTGACGGCCTGGATTTCGGCGCGCAGCCCGGCCAACGCTTCCCCGCGCACCACCGGTTCCAGACCCATCGCATCCAGTTGGCGTGGGTCAAAGCCTGTGTGATAGCGGCGCAGCACCTCTTCTTCTGCCTCTGCCGGTGGATAGTCCACCCGCACCTTGAAGAGAAAGCGGTCCAATTGGGCTTCGGGCAAGGGATAGGTTCCCTCGTACTCCACCGGATTTTGGGTTGCCAGCACCATAAACGGATCGCCCAGAGGATAGCTGGTGCCGTCGATTGTCACTTGGCGTTCTTCCATCGCTTCCAACAGCGCGGATTGGGTCTTAGCCGGGGCGCGGTTGATCTCGTCTGCCAGCAAAATTTGGGTGAAGATGGGTCCCTGGCGCAAATGGAACTGGCTGCTGTTCAGGTCGTAGACCTGTGTGCCCACCACATCGCTGGGCATCAGGTCTGCCGTGAACTGGATGCGCCCGTAGTCCGCGTCGATGAGCCGGGCCAGCGTCTTGGCGAGGAGGGTTTTGGCTGTGCCGGGGACGCCTTCCAACAGCACGTGCCCACCGGCAAAAAAGGCAATAACCACCTGCTCGAAGACCGCTTCCTGGCCGACGACGACTTTGGCAGCCTGGCCGCGCAGTTGGGAAAAAGTATCAGATAATGCCACAGGTATATCCTCAGTTGTGAGTAGTTTTCCCGCAAAGGCATACGCGTACAAAGAAGACAATCAAATTCATACCCTGCCCGTAACTGTCCTTCTTTCTGTACACATATTTTTACCGTACAGACGTCTTTTTGCCCTGATGTCTTTGTGGTTGACGCCTGTATTGTATCTCAAAACCATCGGAAATGTGTAAGGGTGCAACCGGTCGCATTCATCAACCTCTGAAATTGTAGGCGAATGGACTGGTGTACTATAATCAATCGTGGAATTCTTCGCTTATTGGCGTTTCTCCTTGAGAGCTACGGGAGACGACACGCCACTCCTCCGCAATGACGCGCTCCCCTGCCGATGACGACGCAGCCGCAGAGAGATCAGCGAACGACACAGAGCCAACACTTTTGTTCAGCAGAAAGTAGTAGTATGCCCAAACGACTCGGAGTTTTGACCAGCGGCGGTGACGCCCAGGGAATGAATGCGGCGATCCGCGCCACTGTTCGGGCGGCCTTGGACCAGGGCGCTGATGTATACGGTATTTATGAAGGCTACCAGGGAATGATCGACGGTGGCAATTACATCCGTCGGGTAAACTGGGCTGCCAGTGGGGGTATTCTGCACAAAGGCGGCACAATTTTGGGCACGGCCCGCAGCCCTGAATTTCGCACACGCGAGGGCAGGCGCAAGGCCGTGGCCAACCTCCTGCGCCACGGCATCGATCGGTTGGTAGTCATCGGCGGCGACGGCAGCCTGACCGGGGCCAGCCTGCTGCGCCAGGAATGGAAAGGGCTTTGCCAGGAACTGGTGGAAATGGGTGAAATCGCCCAGACATTGGCAGATGCCCATCCCTATCTGACAATTGCCGGGCTGGTTGGCTCCATCGACAACGATATGTACGGCACGGATATGACCATCGGTGCTGACAGCGCGCTCCATCGGATCACCGACGCCATCGACGCGATTACCAGCACCGCGGCCAGCCACCAGCGAGCTTTTGTGGTGGAGGTGATGGGGCGCAATTGTGGCTATTTGGCTCTGATGGGCGCGCTGGCCTCCGGCGCGGACTGGGTGCTGATCCCCGAAAGCCCACCCAATTTAGATGACTGGGAAACCAAAATGTGCGCCATTCTGGGCGAAGGGCGCAAAAGCGGGCGTCGGGACAGTATTGTTGTGGTGGCCGAGGGCGCACAGGACCGCAATGGCAATCCCATCACCGCGGAGATGGTGAAACAGACGCTGGAAAAACACCTGGACGAAGAGGCCCGGGTGACAGTGCTGGGCCACGTGCAGCGGGGCGGCTCGCCCAGCGCGTATGACCGGGTGTTGAGCACACTGGTGGGCGCGGCCGCGGCCACTACGGCCCTGGCCGCGGGCGAGGATGACGAATCTATGCTGGTTGGGATTCACCACAACAAAATCACCTTTCTGCCGCTGATGGAGTGTGTGCATAAGACCCACGAACTGAACGACGCTGTGCGCAATTTGGACTTCGCCAAAGCCATGGAACTGCGGGGCAAGAACTTTCAGGACTCCTTCCGCATCCTGCGCACACTGATCCGTTCCATGCCCCACCCCCCAACGCCGGGGCAGAAGCGCATCCGTTTTGCCATCCTCAATGCCAGCGGACCCGCGCCGGGAATGAACGCGGCCGTGCGTGCCGCGGTGCGTCTGGCCGTCGACCGGGGGCACATCCCCGTGGGTGTCTATCGGGGCTTTCGGGGGCTGATCAACAACAATCTGGAAGAGTTTCAGTGGATGAGCGTCAACGGCTGGGCACCCATCGGCGGCTCCGAGTTGGGAACCAGCCGCAAAGTGCCCAGCGGCGGTGATTTTTACGCCATTGCCAAATCCCTGGAAGAGAATAAAATCGACGCCATACTGATGGTGGGTGGCTGGGCAGGCTACCACTCCATGCTCCGCCTCTACCAGGAGCGGACTACCTTCCCGGCTTTCAATATTCCGCTGATTTGCATTCCCGCCACCATCAACAACAACCTGCCCGGCACCGAACTTTGCATCGGTGCGGACACCGCGCTCAACAGCATCGTGGAAGTGGTGGACAAAATCAAACAGTCTGCCGTGGCCTCCAACCGCTGCTTTATTGTGGAGGTGATGGGGCGCTACTGCGGCTACTTGGCCCTGATGTCGGCCATTGCCACCGGCGCGGAACGGGTCTATCTCCACGAAGAAGGGGTGACGCTGAGGGAGTTGGAACAGGACATCGCGATGCTCAAAGAGGGATTCGAGCACGGCAAGCGGCTGGGGTTGATGATCCGCAATGAGAACGCCAACCCGCTCTACACCACACCTTTTCTGGCAGCCCTCTTTGAAGAAGAGGGAGGCTCGCTCTTTGATGTGCGCATCTCTGTGCTGGGCCATTTACAGCAGGGCGGCGATCCCACACCTTATGACCGGATTTTGGCGACCCGGCTGGCAGCCAAATCCATCGATTTTATCGAAAAGTATTACCAGAAAGGTGAAGCCGACGAATCCGCGGCGGCCATTGGGCTGTTGGCTGGCGATTTCCACTTCACGCCGCTCTATGAAATTCCCCGGCTGATGGATGAGAAGAGCCAGCGCCCCAAAGAGCAATGGTGGATGGAATTGCGCCCGATTGCCAAGCTGTTGGCCCAGCCGGGGCCGGGGTTCCATAGCGATCAAACGTAATGACGCTTTGCACAAGCAATGGCGTCGTGGGACGAAACAGGCTTGGGAAACGCAGAAAAGGTTGCGTACTCGTACGCCTTATTTTTTACCCAGCCAGTATCTCGTCTTTTCTTTCTATCCGAAGGAGGCAGTGTTATGCGAATAGGTATTTTGACTGGCGGCGGCGATGTACCGGGGCTGAATCCCTGTATGAAGGCAGTGGTCTATCGAGCCGAAGAAGAGGGTCACGAAGTTATCGGTATCCGCCGAGGCTGGGGCGGTCTGCTGGAAATGAACCGGGAGGATCCGGAAAGTGTGGCCAAACACACCCAACCCCTGACCAAACAGATCGTGCGCACCATTGACCGCACAGGCGGCACTTTTCTCCATTCCAGCCGCACCAATCCAGGCAAAGTGCGCGCTTCGGCAGTGCCGGCCTTTCTGAAAGACCCGGCCCATTTGGAAGCCGAAGCCGCAGACCCCAGTCTGCGGGACTTTACCGCCCACGTTCTGAAGAATCTGGAATTTTTGGGCATCGACCGCCTCATCCCCATCGGCGGCGACGACACCCTGAGCTATGGCGAGCGGCTGCACAGC
Source organism: Caldilineaceae bacterium (assembly GCA_019637685.1). GTDB lineage: Bacteria > Chloroflexota > Anaerolineae > Caldilineales > Caldilineaceae > JACQGT01. The sequence continues at coordinate 21,298 of JAHBVF010000005.1, forward strand.
GAAGGTTTCCCGGTGGTTGCCATCCCCAAAACTATGGACAACGACGTCTTTGGAACAGACTACTGTATCGGCTTCAGCACAGCCGTCACCCGCAGCGTCCAGTTCATCCATCAGTTGCGCACCAGCACCGGCTCCCACGAGCGCATTGCGGTGGTGGAACTCTTTGGCCGCAATTCCGGCGAGACCAGTCTGATCAGCTCCTACCTGGCCGGTGTGGATCGCGCGCTCATCTCGGAAGTGCCCTTCGACCCGGAAAAGCTGGGCGAACTGGTGTTGCGGGACAAGAAAGCCAACCCCAGCAACTATGCGATGGTCACTATCAGCGAAGGCGCGCACATGGCCGGCGGCGCGGTGGTGGAATATGGCGAGACCGACGCCTATGGCCATCGCAAGCTGGGCGGCATCGGCGAGATCACCGGCGAAGCGTTGAAGAAAATTACCGGCGAGAATATTATCAACCAGCGCCTGGGCTATCTGATGCGCTCCGGCGCGCCCGATGCGATGGACCTGATGGTGGCGACCAACTACGCGCATCTGGCCATGGACCTGATCACCGAAGGGCAAAGTGGCCGGATGGTGGCCATCCGGGAAGGCATCTACACCCACATCCCCATGAGCACCGTCACCAGTGGCCTGAAACGGGTGGATGTGGAGCAGCTCTACGACGCCGAGCAGTATCTGCCCAAAGTGCGCAATGTGATGGGCAAGCCGCTGTTCCTGTATTAAAAGGTAGGTTGGGTAAATCCCACGCCGACGACGCTGCATGTCCTGTCAGTATCGCGTGGGATTTACTCAACACATACACGATATCTGGGCTGTTGGGTTCTTGCCGCAGACGTTTGAGGCGATTCGTTAGGTGTCTGGCGGCAAGAACCCAACCTACGATCTTGTATCGCCGCATCTTTGGCACTATAATTGAAGCTACATTGTGCAATTTTGCACGAATGGGTATGAGCGCAACGATCCCGTATCGACGGGTGATGAATGGGAAAGGACACAATTTATGATTCACGAATCGATCTACGAAATTCGCCAGAGTGTAGTGGATTCTCTCAAAGTCGAAAATGGCAAAGTGGAGGTGGTGGACGAAAGCCGCCTGCGCGGCACGGACATCGACACACTGGTGCGGGATGCGGTCTTTGGCACGCCAGCCGTGCGCGACTTTGCCCGCTGGCTGATCTGGGAAGCGGGCCAGGCGTTGGGCGCGCAGCCGGCCAGCATCCACGAATTCTACATTGCCCGGGGCCGGGACGAATGGGCGGACCGCACAGTGCCGGCCATGAATATCCGCTTTTCCACCTATGACACAGGCCGGGCCGCGCTGCGGGCCGCGCTGGCCACCGACACCCGTGCCTTCATCTTCGAGATCGCCCGCAGCGAAATGGGCTACACGGATCAGGAACCGGCCGAGTTCGTCACCAGCCTGATCGCGGCAGCCATCAAAGAGGGCTATCGCGGCCCGCTCTTTATTCAGGGCGATCACTTTCAGGTGAAAGCGTCCACCTATGCGAAGAACCCGGAAGGGGCTATCCAGGAAGTCAAGGACCTGATTGCCAAGGCTATCCCGGCTGGCTTCTGGAACATCGACATCGACACCAGCACCCTCGTCACGCTGGAGCCGGAATCGTTGGTGGATCAGCAGTATCACAACTTCATGCGCTCTGCGGAGCTTACCAAATTCGTGCGGGATTTGGAGCCAGAGGGTGTAACCGTCAGCCTGGGCGGCGAGATCGGCGAAGTGGGCGAGAAGAACTCCACCACCGATGAGTTGGACGCCTATATGGAGAACTATCTCAAAGTGCTGGCTGGCCTGGGCGACTACGCGGGTCTCAGCAAAGTCAGTGTGCAGACTGGAACCAGTCACGGCGGCATTGTGCTGCCCGATGGCTCGATTGCCAAAGTGGCCGTAGATTTCGACACCCTGCGCGACCTGGGCGAACGGGCACGGGTCCACGGCGCGGGTGGTGCTGTCCAGCACGGAGCCAGCACCCTGCCTCGGGATTATTTCAACAAATTCCCCGAAATGCAGACCCTGGAAATCCATCTGGCCACCGGCTTCCAGAACATTTTTATGGACGATCCGGCCTTCCCCGAAGGGCTGAAACAGCGCATCTACAAGCATTTGGATGTGCATCACGCGGATGAGCGCAAGAGCGGGCAGACCGACGCCCAGTTCTATTACAGCACCCGCAAGAAAGCCCACGGCCCCTTTAAGCCTGAACTGTGGAGCTTTGCCCCGACCACCTACAAAGCGCTCTACCGTTCCCTGGAGGACGAATTCCGCTTCTTCTACGAGAAGCTGAATGTAGTCAACACCAAAGAATTGGTGGAGCGGCTGGTCCCGCCGGTGGAGTATCACCAACCCATGCCCGCCAGCGCCCGGATGGTGGGCGACGATATGGGCTTGGCTGACTGATTTGGGCTGTTGATGGCAGAAGCCTGCCAAAACGAGCAATGTAACGAGAAACGTGAAATGGAAAGAGTACCTTTGCATTCACGTTTCTCGTTTTTTTGTGACTATTCAGGCCAGCGCCGGTTGAGTAGGCCACGGCAGTTTGTGGCCGTATCGAAACTCTGTTACGGTATAGTGGACGAAGTGGCATCGATGGGGTAAAACCAGGTAGAAATCTGACCGATTTCACCCCATCGGCACCAGATCGAGGAAAGAAGGACCTTATCGAAACAGCGCTGCGAGCGCTACCGCTGGACAGTCCGCCTCGATCACGCCAGGTTCACCATCCAAAGCGTGTTGCGTCGAGAACGCCCTAACAGGAGAATGGCTACCTGCGTCCGCCGATGAACTCCTCGTGTCAAGCACAAGGAGGCCACAATGGGCAGTTTACCTTGGGATTGACTGGAGTACAAAGAGCCACGCGCATTCAATAACCATGGAGGTACCATCGCCGAAGAAACCATTCGCCACAGCGCCCAAGGGTTCGCCCGACTGGAGGAGCATTGCGTTCCAGCCTGGACGTGTCAGCCGCCGATTGTCGGGTGGGCATCGAGAGCAGCCAACATACTGATGATGGACTGGCTGTGGCAAAATGGATACGAGCAAGCCCATGTGGTTCCGTTGCGTGATGACAGCCAGTCGCCAGGCAAGCAGGGCAGAGCGTGGGCACGCACCGACAGCTTGAGATGCTCATTCGATTGCGAATCTACCGGTGACAGACACCTGCTCTCCACCTTGCTTCCATTCAGTTTCTTCTCGCCATCCAGCCTTACGCACTCAGGTTTCCCTGCACAACTGGTGGCGGAGCGGGTGCGAGAGCAGAATCGGCTGACTGAACTGTTAGTCGCTACTATCCCGCCTTTCTACGCAGGCATTTTCTCTGGACACGGACATAGGGCTGGCCTTTAACGCTACCCCACCCCAGTCGCCGACGAGTTGACCTTGGAGCGAATTCGAGGAATTGTTCTGCACTCAGGGTTATGCTCTCCCAGTGCATCGGACCAAAAAAACATTTGCGGCCTTGTAGCGGACACAGCTTCTGGCTCTGGCCGAAGTCGTTGCGTTTCAGCAAAAAGCACTCCTGCTGGCCCAACGGATGCAGCAGACCCGCGCTTTATCAAAGAGACGGAGAAATCGATTCAGGGTTTGTGGCCTCGAACATCCAGACTTCTATATATACGATTCACTGCCCGGTGCCGGGGAAGCTCTGGCCCGCTCTGTTGGAGTAAGCTGGGCGACGACCGGAGCGCTTTCCCTCGCCGGCCACCTTGCAAGCCTTGCCGGTACTGCACCGGTGACCGAAGAAAGCGGCAAATGGCGCAAGGTTCGTTTCCGCCAAGCTCAGACAAAGAGTTCCGCACGATTGTTCAGAATCCGGGCCAAGGCTTCTTCCTCCAGAAGTCTCCAGTTCCAAGGCTATTTTGCCCAGGCAAAGGAGCGAGGCCATCTCCACCTCGGCTCCAGCCAGCACTCGCCAACCGCTGGCTGGCTATCCTTGGGACTCTCTAAGAACTGGCCAGCCTTTATGACGAAGAGTTCCATCTGCAACGGGTCAAAGCTCGCAAAATGCTCTCGTTGTTAACGCCCTTTGTGTGCTTTTGCTTGACATCGTTTCTCTCACTCTCTACTTTCATTCTGTGCAGACATGAGCGTTCCACGGTCAGATTTCGCCATTCATAGCACGGCCAGAGCGGTGTTGGATTACTGTAATCTATCGTGCTTCGACACCCTCTCTTCAACGCGCTTTTCTCCCATTTTGGGGCTTGACAAAGCGTGTCCAGCGGGTAGACCTGCAAACTGGTTTCGATACGCCTGGAAACAGCCCCAGGCTACTCAACCGACGTTTGCTAACCGGCTGGCTTATGGCTGAATAGTCACGTATTTTTGTCCAACGGATTTTTGTTTGTTTTTGTCAACATAAAATCGCGGCGAATGATCTTCGGAAATCGCGGAGTTTGGATGGATTGTGAAAGAAAGTGATCCTCAGAAATCGCGGCGAGTGATCACGAGAAATCGCGGCGGTGGGCAAGCCCAGTGAGCAGGTGCAGGGGCTTGCGGTCAAGAAAGAGAAAGGAATACGAGAGTCAGACCACCTCCTTCCAAGAAAGCAGTGCCGTCAAGAGAGTCCACCCGACCAGGTTGTCAAAGATGCGACCGGGCCGGAGCAAGGACTGTGCTGTCAAGGGCGGCGGCCCAGGACGGAGCGTTTGAAGGCCAGGTTGCGCAGGCGATAGGCCTTCTGACGACAGGCGTTGGAACAGTAGTGGTTCGGGCATTTGTCTTGGGTTGAGTGAAACTCTGACGACAGGCAGGACAAGTGGGTGATAGTGGCGGAGAGGGTATGGGCAGCCAGGAGTTTAGCCGAGTAACCTATCTTGTGTCGCAGAAGCCGGAGTCAGCCAGCACAGAAGAAGCCAGCAGGTCATGGAGCAGAGTCCATTCCGAGAGGTCCAAATCGAGACGCAGAATCATAGGGGGTCTCCAGCGTTACAAGCATTTCTGTAACAGGCATGCAGCCAAAGCAACAACAACAACAACAAACGACGTCCATCACTGGGCCTATCCCTCCTGCTCCCGATCCTGCTGGAAGGATGCTCTGGCGCAGACGGTGGAATCACCCCGGAACTCCAGAATGTGGCTCTGAAAGGTCAGCCGGTCGAGGAGAGCCAGGTCAGCCGCTCATCCCCCAACACCTGCACCCACTGGCTGGAAGGGCAGATTGGTGGTGAGAAGCACGAGGTGCGCTCGTGGAGCGCGGAACAGAACTGAAAGAGCAGCTGGGCACCCGTAGGCGAGAAGGGCAATATAGCCGAACTCGTCCAGGATGATGAGGTGATGGCGCAGCGCCTCCGCCAAAGGCGGGCAACTGTGGTTGGCTTGGGCCTCCTTGCAGGGCGTTGACCAGATGGGTACGGTGTAGAAGGCACCTTGATGAACGACAGCCAGGGCAGCCAGCCCTTAAAGATGGCAATGTGGCTCTGCTCCAGACCTGGATTGCCCACCAACAGAATGGATTCGGTCGGTTTCGATAGTGGCCCTGGGCCAGTTCCAGGACAAGCTGCCGTTTGAGAGAGGGGATGGCGGCAAAGTCGTGCTCTGGCCAACCTCTTTGAGCAGGGGGAAAGTGGCCTCCCTTCTCGTCAAGCCCAGGACACCGCCTGAATGCGGCGTTGCAGCCGGTTGCGGCATGGCTCTCCTGGTCCATCAGGTGGGCCAGATAGTGGATGTAGGACCACCCTGCTCGGCCGCTTCCTGGGCCACAGACCCATAGCCTTTGAGGATGGCCGCCAGATGGAGGGTGCGCAACTGGCTTCCAGCAACGAGAGTGCTATCAAACGTGTCCGGCGCGTGGCATGATGCGCCTCCTCAAGAAAGAGATCGTAGCGCGGAGGGGAGGCATTTCGTCGTTGCCAGAAGCAGTTCAGGCCGGTGTATCAGGTCCAGAGGCGGCAGGCTGGGTGTGACATCCCGCAGCCGGTCAAGACAGAAGCGCACCTCGGCCACACTGGTCAGACCGCCGGCTAACCGCCCCATCGTCCAGCCTGTACCGTGTCGGCGGCATAGCCCTGGTGCAGGTCCAGGACCGGACAAAGTGGCCCACGGCCTGGCGCTTCGCTCACAGTGGCTGCGCAGATGCTGGAGCAACCTCGTAGGCAGGCGGTTCACTGCTCGCCAACGGCGCAAGGGCAGGGCGTGTTCAAAGGCGCCCGGTCGTTGGTTGTCAGCAAGGGCAGATAGTGAAGTATTCAGAATCTCCTGTTGTCGGTCATAACAGCGGGTATGGTTGGCAATCACCTGGTTGTTTCGCCACAATCTCGATGTGAAAGGGTAGGCCCGCAGTACCATCTAAGGTTTGCGTCAGGTGGCTGGGCACAGAATAGTGGTTGGTCTCAAAGGTCACCTGGCTGTAGCTAAATGAGGGTCGTTCCTGGCGAGAGATGCAGCAGGCGAAGTTGGTGTGGCAGGCAGGGTGTCAGGATGGGGCATTCTTCTCGCCACAACTGGGCCCGACTCTGGGTGGCCCGGTCTGGATGGGCGCTTGTCATCGGTCAGGCAAGGCTCTTGGCGCAAGATATTTCGGTTCAGTTTCCGCTGAAGCTCTGGCCACCTGGGGTGCAGAGGGGTGAGAAAGTTGCGGCGCACATAGCCTTACATCGCTCCTCCACCCCGCCCTTCGTGGCCGGCCCCGGTGTGCAGTAGCGGCTCTCGAAGAGGGTACGCGAGCTGGTAAAGCTATCTGCGCCCTGCCGGTTGCGCCCGACCAGAACTGCAATGGTCGCCTTGAGGGTTGTCGGTAGCTGATGCGCTGGGGATGCCCTGGAAATGAGCAAATGGCCTGGACATGCCCCCAGAAGAAGGCTTCCCAATGCTGGGTGGAAAAGGCCATGACAAAGGTCGAGTGGAGTAGCACAGGCGCATTATGAAAGCTGCACCGTGCGCTCTTCCCCGGCCATCACCACTGGGTTTCCACCCCAGTCCATCTGGGCGTCCTCTGGATCCTGGGGTCAAAGGCCAGGGGTAGAAGACCGCAGGCCGTTCTGGCTGGCTTTTGGTGTACCTCGGCCCACGTAGCGGCGCACGCTCGATTCCGCCCTGTACATAGCCCAGTTGCTGGATGGTCTCGTAGATTTTGCGGCTGGTGAAGGCTGCTTGTGCAGTCGCTCGCCTCCGCCAGCGTTTATCCCGGTTTCGTACGCCCCCAACACCGCGCTTGCTTTCTCGCGCTGGTAGCGCTGGTTCCGGCGCATCCAGCGCCTGAAGGCGTCCAGTAGTTGCGACCCCACCTCCGTTCGATTTCTTTCATACTCTTTTTTCTCGACGTAGTAGGCATAGCGAATTCGGGCATAGTCGGTCACGGTTAGCATCTCCTCCTCCGTTTCGGTTCGTGGGCTGACAATTCTGCCCTCTTACCTTACCGGAGATGCGTCTACCTCCGCGATTTCTGAGGATCTCTTTCTCTCTCTACCTCCGCGATTTTATGCTATCAAAAACATTTGTTCAACGGAACTATCTCATCCAGAGTCCTGTGCAATCAAACTTGACACAGCCGTCAAAAGGGCCGCTGAGCAGGGAAAGATCGAACTGTTTCCCGATATATCTGTGCTGATCAGGCTGATGGAACAAAAAATGGGACGCTGATTCACGCAGATAGACGCTGATCCAGAGAAAAATCTGCGTTCCTCTGCGTTTATCAGCGTCCAGCTTCTTTCACTATCAGCCTGAACACTACAGTTTCGCGATATATCGGTGAGTCCACTGCAAAAAGGTCAATTTCTCCCGCGGAGACGCAGAGTCGCAGAGAATTTCAGGAGAGAATCCTTCTTTTTATCAGCGCTTATCAGTATCTATCAGTGGCTCCAAAGGCTTTTTGCAGTAGAGTCATCGGTCCAATACCAAAGGATATATCCCCAGTGCAACGAAAATGGGCCTACTCCCCTTTGGCATTTGCGCAAAGACCCATTCCCCATTATTCTGAAAGAACCCTCCGGTGTGTGTTCCGCTCTCCCGCCACAGGAGTTTCAATGGCTTGGTTTCGAACAATTATAGTTGGATTTCTCTGCCCTATTGTTGCATCAGTTGTGATATTTTTCCCTTCAACTTCGGTTGAATCCGCCTTTGGTGCTAATGAAGAAATCGCCATTTTCCCAACGACACCCACCTTTTCCCAATCCTTTTTTGTGACTGTCTCCGGGCAGTGGGTCAACTCCTGCGTGCCCAGGCTCGATTCTTTTGCGGTGGACGGGACCAGCCTGCGGCTGACAGCCCGCACGCCTGGGCCGACAATCATCTGTCAGGAGAAGCTGACCGACTGGGGGCTTTCCGTGCGTGTCCCGGCCCAGGAGCCAAACTTCTACTGGGTAGATATGAAAATCATTTCTGGTGTCACAGGCCAGACTCTCTCCGTGGCCAGACGAGAATTTGAGATTGTGGGCGGGCTTCAAATCATCCCCGCTCTGCCCTTGGCAACCGAAGATGTCACCCTGCGTCTGGCCGGTCTGAATCCAGACGGCTGTGTGCCCTATTATGTGTCTCACCAATTGCAGGGGCAGACAGTGATGGTGGAGGCCCAGATTCCCGATGGCGTCTGTGGACAGGTGCCAACGCCCTGGCAAATGGAGGCATCTATCGACCCACACCCAGCCGGGGCGTATCAGGCAGAATTGTATATCACTGACCACCGCTATATCCCACCCCAGCGCACCCGTTTTCTGGCCGGTTCTTTTGTCATCGCCGAACGTATCCTGACCTACTATTTTCCCTTGTGGGGCTGCTTTGGGCCGGATATTGCGCCGAAGGGCTGTACAGCCATTGAACCAGCCAGCCAGCAGGGGGTTGTGCCGTGACGCCGGTCGGCTGGATTTGTGAATGCACGGCCCCCGCCTGCCGCTTCCGTTTCCCCGCGGTCTGGGAAGACGAACGGCGACTGGTCTGCCCCGTCTGTGGTGAGCCAACCGTCTGCCAGTTGCTTGCTCCCAAAGAGGGCGAAGAGGACGACCGGCCGCGGGAACTCGCCGGCGGGCCGGTTGTCCATCTGCTGTTGGACAACATCCGCAGCACCTACAATGTGGGTTCGCTCCTGCGCACAGCCGAGGGCGCGGGGATTTCCCACGTCCATCTCTGCGGCATCACACCCAAACCGGACCACCCCAAAGTTGCCAAGACCGGGCTGGGTGCGGAGGCGATTGTGCCCTGGAGCTATCACCCCAACGCACGTTTCGCGGCGGAAGCGCGGGTGGCAGAAGGCTGGCGGCTCTGGTCGCTGGAAACCGGCGCACGGGCCGAGCCAATCTTTCGCGTCCACGCCGGGGACGCGGATCGGGTGATTCTGGCCGTGGGTAATGAAGTCACCGGTGTTGATCCCGCGCTGCTGGACCTGAGCGAGCGGATCGTCTGCCTGCCGATGGACGGGGCCAAACGTTCGCTGAATGTGGCCAGCGCGGGCGCGGTGGCGATCTATTGGCTGCGCTACTCGTGATGTAAAAACAGGCAGATTGTATACACGGACAGAAAGAAACACTGATACAATCTGTGTTCCCTTCTATCTGTGTATACCAAAAGTTCCTGTCTTCTTGCCCAAAAAAGAAGGGCTTTATCGGTCAGACACGAATACTCCACCGAAAGACGGAATCCTATGCAAACAGTCCTCTTTCTCTGCACAGGCAACTACTATCGCAGCCGCTACGCGGAACTGCTTTTCAACGAACTGGCCGGGAAAACTGGTCTGAACTGGCGGGCTGCATCCAGCGGGCTGCGGGTGAAGGAAGCCACCAATCCCGGCCCCATCGCCCAACCCACACTGGCCGCGCTGGCCGCGGCCGGGATCGAGCCGCCCGCCGCGGCCATCGAGCGCTATCCTGTTCAGGTGACGGAAGCTGAACTGGCGGACGCGGCCCAGGTGATCGCCCTGAAAGAGGCGGAACACCGGCCAATGCTGGCCGCGGGCTATCCGGGCTGGGAAGATCAGGTAATCTACTGGCACATCCACGATCTGGACCAAGCGACCGCCACAGAAGCGCTTGGCGAAATCGGGGAACGGGTACGCGGACTGGTGCAGGAACTGGCAGCAGACAGCACCTCCGCCACCAGTGGTCGGTAATCGCTGGCTGGCCTTCTACCGCCAACAGCGGGGATCGCCTTCTGTGGTCGGCTGGTCGATGGCTCTGGCCTCCACCGGCGCGGCGGCGCTGGTCACGCCCCTGGCCCGGGCCGCGGTGACTGGTGGCGTGGACCCGGTGGGGATGCTGCTGGCCCGGCTGGGAATCGCCGTCGTGCTGATGGCTGTGACGCTGGGGCTGACCCGGCCCGAACTTTTGCGCATGGACCGGGAACTGGCAGGCCGGGTGGCGCTGGTGGGCGGGATTGCCGGGGTGGAAATCTGCTGCTTTTTCCTCTCCCTGGCCTGGATCGATTCGTCGGTCTCGGCCATGCTCAAATCTGTGCAGCCGCTGGTAGTGCTGCTGCTCCTGGCCCTGGGCGGCGAGCGGCTGACCCGTCGCCATCTGCTGCGGCTGGGCTTTGCCGTCGCCGGCATCTATCTGCTGGTGGGGCCGAGCGGGCAGGTTTCGTCGATTGGGCTGGTGTTGACCGGTCTGTCGATTCTGCTCTATGCCGTCCAACTGGTGCTGCTCCAATGGCGACTGCTGGCCTACGATCCGCGCACAGTGACATTCTATCTGTTGGTTGTGATGACGCTGGTAGTGGCCGGGTTCTGGGCTGTGCAGGGCGCGGTCTGGCGGGACCCCGGCGCGGTGGGCTGGACTGCAATTCTGGTGATGGCGCTGATCAGCACCTATTTTGCCCGCCTCGCCCAGTTTGTAGCCATGCGTTATATTGGCGGCGGCCAGGTTGCGCTGCTTTGGCCGCTGCAAACGCTGCTGATCATTTTGCTGTCGGTACTCTTTCTCCACGAACGGCTCACCCTCTTGCAGTGGGCCGGAGGTGTGCTGGTGCTGGTCAGCGCAGGTCTGGCAATAAAACGGACCCAGCCAATCAACTAATCCACCAGTCAACCAATAACCACACACGAGTTGATTGGTTTTATTTCTCACTTCACCCAAAGGAGTTTCCCCCATGCGTTTTGGAATGAGCGGCTGTTTTCTGCCCGCGAATATGGACGACGTGACCCCGGAGATGTGTCGCCGGGTGCGCGAGGTAGGCTTTAGCGGTATCTTCACCCGCTTCCGGGCCAACGATCCCCACACCACCCCCAAGCACAAAGCCCAACGGCTGAAGGATTTGCTGGCGGGGGAAGGGGTGCGTCTTTATCAGACGACGGGCTATTGGCAAAATCTGGTCACGCCCGACGAGCGCGTACGCAAGGAGTCCGTGCGCACATTGCAGGCCGCGCTGCGTCTGGCCGGGTGGATGGGCGCACGGGGCATCGACACCGGCCCCGGCTCCATGAACCCGGCTGGCCCCTGGTTTCCCCACCCGAACAACTGGACGGTCAGTGCGGAGCGGCAACTGGTCAAAACGCTGAACGAATGCAAATCCGCGGCGGAGGACGCGGGCGTCTATCTCAGCCTGGAGAGCCACCAACTGGTGACGCTGAAGACGCCGGAGATTACCGCGGCGATTCTGGACGAAGTGGATTCGCCCTGGGTGCGCTGCGACTACGACTCGGCCAACTGGATTACACTGGAAACCGTCTTCGACACCGGCACCGAGTTGGACAGGCATTTCGATCTGTTGGGCAAGCATATGGTAAGCTGTCACGCCAAAGACATTTGGATCGAAAACCGGCTGGCCCTGCACCTGAGCGACGGCTGCCCCGGCAAAGGACTGATGGATTTCAAAACCCTCTTCCGGCGGATGGAAGCGCTCGACCCGGATTACCCGGTCATCTCCGAGGGCAACAGCACCGAAGACCTGCCCGCGGTGGCCCGGCTCTTCCACGACACCGCCCAGGAACTGGGCATCCGCGTGCTGGACGCGGACGAAGAAATCTAAAAACGGACACGGATAAAGAATGACTCTACTGCAAAAAGCCTTTTGAGCCACTGATAAACGCTGATCAAAAGAAGGATGCTCTCCTGAAATTCTCTGCGACTCCGCGTCTCCGCGGGAGAAATTGACCTTTTTGCAGTAAACTCAAAGAATAGAACGCGGATGACGCGGATCGGGCAGATCCAAGCGGATTTCGAGCAGCGAAGTGGTCAACCAATCAACTACTCAACCAATCAACCAATAGGAACCTTCTATGTCAAACTTACGTTTTGCCGCGCCCGTAGAGCGGCGGGTAGCCCTTGTGACCGGCGGCGCACGGGGCATTGGCCGGGCTTCTGCCCTGCGCATGGCCGAGGCGGGCCGGGATATTGTGATTGTCGATTTGCAGGACGAGCACGGCCAGAGCGCGGTGGCCGAAATCGAAGCGCTGGGCCAGAAAGCGCTCTACCTTCCCACCGATGTGACCGACGAGGCAGCCGTACACGAGGCAGTAGCTCGCACCGTCGCCACTTTTGGCCGTCTGGATATTCTGGTCTGCTGCGCGGGGATTCTGGGCAAGGAAGCGCCCTTTCTGGAACAGTCCGCGGCTCAGTTCGACAAAGTGCTGAAGATCAACCTGTACGGCATCTACTACGCGCACCAGGCCGCCATTCCTCATATGCTGGCAGGCGGCTGGGGACGCTGCCTTTCCATTACCTCCGGGGCGCGTTTTGGCGCGACCAATCAGGTCCCCTATGGCGTTTCCAAGGGCGCGGTCCACTCCTTCATCGGCGCGCTGGGTAACGCCTACCCCAAACAGAATATCTTTGTCAACGGCGTGGAGCCGGGGCGAGCGCTGACCGATATGGTAGTTCCCCGCTTCACAAAGGAATTCCTCGCCGACCCCGGCAATCCCATGGGCCGCTATTCCGACCCCGAAGAAGTGGCGGAGGTCATCGAATTTCTCTGCTCCGAGCGCAACACCTATACGACGGGTTCCGTGTGGAGTGTGAAGGGCGCAACGGGGTAAGAAGAGAGGGGATGACAGGATGACAAGATGAGGTGTGAAACGTGAGAACAGTCAGCACTCTCACGTTTCGCGCTTCACATTTCTTTGCTACACTGTCTGACTGACCGCACCCAAGCTTTCGCCCAGCCATTGGGCCGAGGCTTCGCTTTGCCACAGAGGACCGAAGTGAAAGTACGATTCCTTTGGCAGCCGCCCCACAGACACCCCCGCCGCCACCCGCTACACTGATCGATAGGTTGTGCCAAATCCCCCAAACAGCGGAGCCACGAATGACCCTCAACGATATCAAAGACGCCAAATATATCGCCTTGAAAACCTTCCGCAGGAACGGCCAGGGCGTCATCACCCCCGTTTGGATGGCCGCGGACGGGGGCAAGCTCTACGTTTGGACCGACGGCAGCAGCGGAAAAGTGAAGCGCATCCGCAACGACGGGCGTGTCCGCCTGTGTGCCAGCGATGTGCGGGGCACACCCACCGGCGAATGGACGGAAGCCCAGGCGCGGGTATTGGAGCAGCCCACGGATGTGCAGGCCACGGCCAAGCGCATCGCGGCCAAATACGGACTGATGTTCCATCTGTTCGGACTGATGGGCAAGCTGCGTGGACGGGGCCAGAATCGGGTGGCGATTGAGATCAGCCCGCTCTCCGCTTCTTGACACCTATGCCAAGCGGTCTATAATTAGACACAGCACAGTGTACAGTTCGCAGTTTGTCGCGCAAATAACAAACCCCTTCCCTACTTTTCCACAGAGAGAACGTCAATGGAGCCACTGATGCGTTGGGCTGAACTGGGCATCTGTAGACCGGTGGGCTGGCCCAATGGCTGAACTCTCCTTGCCCGCCAATCTCGCTGAAGTCTACGGGTTGCGCTCACCCATCGAACCCTTCGCCATCAGTCAAGGAAGCAATAGTCTGATCGTCGGTGTGCATACGGGCGATGGCGATTTCCTGTGGAAGCGCTATCAGCCCTTCCACGTGGAGGAATCGATCCGCTATGAGCACCGGCTGTTGACCTGGCTGACAACGCGGGAACTCTCTTTCGTTGTGCCCGCACCCCTGCCAGACATCGACGGCGACACGCTCTGGACAGGGGAAGATGGCTCCCACGCGCTCTTTCCCTTTATCCCTGGCAGCCCATCCGACGACACAAAACCGCGCCATTTGGAAAATGTGGGCGCGGCATTGGCCGAACTGCACGCCGGGCTGGCCGCGTATCCGACTACACCCCGACCGGCCATGCCCGATTTTGGATCCCTGGCAGCTGTGCATGGGGCCATCACCAATCCGGGATTTCTCTATCCCCGCGATTTAGGCCTGCCAGACAGCGAACCCTTTGCCTCTTTGCTGGCCTGGTGGCGGGAGGAAGTCGCCGCCTTAGAGACGTTTCTCGGCGGGCCATTTCGGGCTTTGCCCCGGCAGGTCATCCACGGAGATTACAGTCCGGTCAACACCCTGTGCGTGGACGATCGGCTGACAGGCATTGTGGATTTCGAGTTTGCCGGGCCAGAGGTACGAGCGCTGGATGTGGCGTCGGGACTGTACTTCTCTCTGCGTGTCTGGAAAGGCGACGATCTCTGGCCTCGGGGCGAAGCCTTCCTTCGTGGCTACACCACACACACCCGTCTGACCCCAGGGGAACGCTCCAGCCTGCCCTGGCTGATGCGTCTGCGCAACGCGGTCTCGAAAATTTTCTGGCTGGGCAAGGCCCAGACGGATGGCACAACGGAAAAGCAGGTGTTGTATATCGGAGAGTCGCAGATGCTCAACCGTTGGCTTGCGCAGAACAGCCAGCGGCTGGATGAGCTTTTGGAAGCATAGCCCAAAAAACCCGCGGGAATCCACCCCATTCACCTTCCATCAAAACCCTTGTAAATCCATCCCCCGTGGACATGCGTGTCCTTCTTTTGAGGAGAAAATCCAATGCCAAATATGACCCCATACGTTGTCGGACACCGGGGCGCGGCAGGCGTCCAACCGGAAAACACTATCGAAGGCTTTGAATACGCCATCGGCCTGGGCTGCGAATACGTGGAGACCGACGCCCACCTGACGCTGGACGGCCATCTGGTCATCATCCACGACGACACGGTAGACCGCACCACCAACGGCAGCGGACGGGTGGGCGAAATGACGCTGGCCCAACTCCGCGGCCTGGACGCGGGCCAGGGGCGGCGTATTCCCCTGTTGCAGGAGGTGCTGGATGTGGTGCGGGGGCGGGCGATTCTCCTTCTCGAACTCAAAGGCCCCTTCACGCCGGACCCGGTGGCCCAGGCAGTGATGGCAAACCGGATGCAGGAGCAGGTCATCTTCACCTCCTTCCATTTTGGCCGCCTGGCCCGTATCAAACAGATCGACCCCCGCTTGCAGACCGGGGCCACCTTCGGCGATCCCCCCGCGGACGCGCTGGAAGAGGCCCTGGCCCTGGGCGCGAGTACAGTGGGTATCCACTACGCAAAAATGACCGAAGAGTTCGTCGTGCGCGCTCGCCGTCTGGGGCTGAATCTGCGCGCTTGGAATCCCGACGAAGAGGCCGACATCCAGCGGATGATCGACTTGGGGCCGACGGGCATCAGCAGCAACCGACCGGATCGGGTGATGAGGCTGTTGGGGAGAGGGTAGGGGCAGGTTAGTCTTGCCAGCTAACGGTGAAAAGCGAATTGATATGTTCAAAATGGCTATCGCGAGTTGCCAGGACAAGCTGATGCTGCAAAGCCAGTGCAGCGATCCAAATATCGTTTTCCGGCAGTGGCGTTCCCGCCAGCTTCAGTTCGTGCTTGACTCGCCCGTACTGGAAGGCTGTTTGCGAGTCTACCGTCAGGACAGAATTCGCGTTTCGAAAATCCTCCACCCGCTCTACATTTTGTGCGACGCGGGATGAATTGCGCGCACCGAAATAAAGTTCGCCGATGACGATGCTGGGGAGAAATACGGCGTCAGCCTCGGCCAGTTGATTGAGGACTGCGGACTCCTGAGCGAAGAGAGCGATAACGATATTTGTATCGAGCAGGTATCTACCATTCATCTGCGTCAACCCGCTCGCACTCGTTTTCGATCGCCTCTTCCATCAGCGCCAGGTCGTCTGAAGGGATTGTTCCGGCAAAAGACAACAGCGTGCGACCTGGCACACCGCGATGGTACGTTTCACCTAACGCTCGAACCAGTGCCAGAATCTGCTCCTGAATATCCGTAGGAAGCGTCACCAGGTGCTCGCTCACTTCTGCCGCTAATGCACTCATATTCTTCGACTCCTTTTTCGCGTCGTCCCAAACCTAGCTGATCTGTCTACCTCCAGTGTATACAATTCGACGGTGCAGATCAAATCAGTCATCCGATCGGGCAATGAGGTATATCCCTATGCACATCACCCAAATCTCCCTCACCGTCCTCCAACTCCCCGGCAACACTTCCCTCTTTTCCCTGGAAGAAGCGGGCATCGGCACACGCCGCCACTGGATTCCCCGCGGCCAAGGCGCGGCTGACGACCACATCCACCTGCTGCGGGTGCAGACCGATGGGGGTATCGAAGGCATTTGCACTGTGGGCGACGCCCGCTACACGCAGATGCGCCGGGTTGAGTTGGAGCAGTTGCGTCTGCTCTGTTTGGGCGAGAACCCCTTCGACCGGGAGCGGCTGGCCGAGAAGCTGACAGCGGCTACTCGCGGGATGTTCTCCCGGCCCGGCTGGTGGGGCGCGTTTGACAACTGCCTGTGGGATATAGCGGGCAAAGCCGCGGGTTTGCCCGTATACGCGCTGCTGGGTCGGGCGCGGGAGAGTGCGCCCGCCTATTACAACAACCGGGGCGACGATTTGGACCTGATGCTGGAGGATACCCTACACGCGGTGGCGTTGGGCTTTCCCGGCGTAAAGGACCACTTCCGCCGGGATGCCAAGGAGAATATCGTCTGGCAGGAGGCTATGCGGGAGGCAGTGGGGTCGGAGATTGCCCTCTTCCACGACGCGGCCATGGCCCACTACAATTACGCCGACGCGCTGCGGGTGGGGCGGGCGCTGGAAGAGCTGGATTTTGTCTGGCTGGAAGAACCCATCCCCGATACCCGCCAGGGGGAGCTACAGCAGTTGGCCGCGGCCCTGGACATTCCCATCCTGGCCTGCGAAACGCTGATGAACGATGTGGATTTGAGCGCCCGTTGGCTCATCTCCGGCGCGACGGATCTGCTGCGTGCCAACGCCCGCCACGGCACGACGAATATCCTCAAACTGGCCCATCTGGCCGAGATGCACGGCACGACGATTGAACTCAACGGGCCAGGGGGACTCTTCGGGCTGGTCCACGCCCATCTCTGCGTCAGCCTAGCCAACAGCAGCTTCTACGAATACTTCCCCGGCGGAACCCGGGACAAAATCGGCCAGGAGATCGGCCTGCTCAACCCGCCCCTGCCGGAAAAGGGTTTCATCCATCCGCCCGACGCGCCGGGCTGGGGCGCGGAGTGGGATTGGGCGCAACTGGACAGACACACTGTGGAGGTGCTATGAGCCGCTTGACCCCGCCCTTTCAGAGTTTGATTTTCTACTCCGTGCAGAATGAAGATTACCGCACCGAACTGGCCGTTCTGGCACAGATCGGTTCAGCCACACCCCTGCGGGTTCTGCTCGTGGCCTCCTCCGGCGAAAACGCGCTCAACCTGCTCACCCAAGAGCGAGTCGGCCAACTCTATGCTGTGGACATCAATCCGGCTCAGCTTCATTTGTGCGAACTACGACGCACAGCCACCCACCATCTGAGCAGCGATGAACAGATGCGTCTTCTGGGCGCTGACCCGGCAACCGTTGGCGAGGTGGGGCGAGAAGATCGGCTACTTCTCTACGACCGGCTCGCCCCCCATCTGCCAGACGCCGCCCGCTCTTTCTGGGATGAACGACGGGAGCAGGAGATTGCCTGGGGCGTGCAGCAGGCGGGACGTAATGACGCCCTGATGCACGACATACAGGAGCATCTGCAAACTGCGGGTTTTGCGCCCCTGCGTCGTCCATTAGCCGACGAGGAGTTGCCCCACTGGCAGGCGGTCTACACCGAATTGATGACACCGGCTTACATACGGTCTGTCTTCGGTATGCCCAGCGAAGCCCTGGCCGCCCGCATCGCAGGGATCGCTGGCTATCTGGCCGAACAGCACTTTCGAGCGTTGCAACAGACAGATGCCCAGCACAACTATTTCCTCACCACTGCTTTTGCCAACCGCTATGCCGACGACGCCGGGGAAGATGGCCTTCCGCTCTATTTGCAGGAGCAGGGATGGGCAACACTGAGACGAATAGGGACGCAAGAGAGGTTGCATTTACGGACAGGGAGTATTTTTGATCAGATGGATCAATTGGTCGAGGCAAGCGGGCCTTTCGACCTCATCAGCATCTCCAATATTGCCGACTGGATGAGCGACGAGCAGTACAGCGGGGCTGTGGCGCGCATTGCCGGCGCGCTGGGATTGGGCGGTGCGCTGCTGGCCCGCACAGGCACAGGCAGTTCAATGATTCTGGAGCAGACAGGAAAACATCTGCAATTGGATGCAGAGTTCAATCGCCAGCTTTCTCATGCTGAACGGGGGCCGTGGTTTCGCACGATTGTAGCGGGTTTTCGGATTTGATCGAAACGGAAGCTATGGGTCCTGGGCTAAAATCCGCCGGAAGAAGCTATCCAGCGCCACGGCTTTGACATCCGCGTAGAGCCGCCGGTCGTGATCGCACAGTTCGGCCAGCAGGAATTTCTTGCGGGTGTATTCGTCCCGATCCGCGGGGTGGCTCTTCATCCACTCGCGGAAGAAGAGATGGCGGGCCAGTTCCGGGCTGTCTTGCGGGCAGGCGTAGAGGTGATGGACGGGCAAATTCGCCCTCTTCTGCTCGTCCGCCAGCTTGAACACCTCCCGGCTCGGAACGCCCTGATCCCCGTTGTGGACGTAGCCGAGGATCGCCAGCCGTTCAACGACCGCGTCCAGCCCGCCCACGGGAAAGACGATATCGATGTCGATAATCGCTTTGCCCGCCAGCCCCCGCACGGACGTGCTGCCCACGTGCTCGATGGACAGGCAAGCATCGCCGAGGGCTTCGCCCACCAGCGCCTGCAAAGTAACGAACCACTCCGCCCAGGCAGGATTGTACGAGTGTACAAGCATCTTCTCTGTCATTGCATCCGCTCCAGTACAATCAGCCGACCGCGCAGGTCCAACGCTTCCTGCATGCCGTTGCGCAGAATTGCTTCCAATCGGGCCGGGTTTTTGAGCCGGGGCGCGCTGGGCGCGTAGGCTCTGCCGAGCAAATCACCCATCCCCCACACCCGGCCCTGGGCATCCAAAAAATTACCCCAATCGAAGCAGCCGTCCAGGGCCAGATTGGCCGCGACCAGCTTTTCCAAAGAAAAATCTGCTTCGTAGCCGTGGCCCGCCCCCCACACATCTTCAAAAGAATCGGCCAGAAAGACTGTCCCCTGCGTCGCCTCCCAGCGGTTGACCAGTGCCCAGTGGGCGTCTGCGGGCAGGAAAACGCGCTCCGCGTCTTTCGCCTTCCTTGCCGCGTCCACCGCGGCTGCCTTTACATCACCTGTGGATTGACGCCCCAGCAGCCGGTAGAAAACGTCGTAGCTCTCTGGCCGGGCAAAGGGAATGAGCAGGGCAGAGCCAGTCTGGGCAGACGCCTGCAGGCGCGCGCGTAGCTGGGCGGGCGTGGAAAAGACAGCGGATTGGGCGCGGAAAAAGGCTTCTCCGTTCAGCCGAATGCCCCGAATCAGGTCCAGCAGCAGATCAATAGAGAGTACTTCCCCAATAAATGTGCGGGGATCGGCCTTTTCCAGTTGATCCAGTTGGCCGACGAGGGCGCGCTCGGTTGTGGCGTCGCAGCCCAGAAAGCGGGCCGCGCTGACAACGGCGAACAGCCCACAGTTGGCCCCGGTCTGTACAGGAATACGCTGGGGTGATAAGGGCGGCACGAATCGTCTTTCTGGGATGGCTTCTTTGGTGGATGTCGGATTGCAACGCCAATCCTACACAGCAAATCCGCTGGTGGCAAATCGCCGGGTGAATTCTTCTCTTGTCCTGCCCCGCTTTCCCGTGTTAGAATTCAGCCACGCAGGCCGCAACTTTTCCCCTATCCGTTCCCCCGGTTTGGTGTATCAATGGCCGAAGAATCTACCTATCGCTATGACATTTTTATCAGCTACAGCCCGGCCGATGCGGAATGGGCGCTGGACTGGCTGTTGCCGCGCCTGACCGGAGCTGGCCTGCTGGTTGCCACACCCGAAGAGAGCTTTCGGCCTGGCGTGCCGGTGTTGAACGAAACAGAACGCTGCATCCGCGAAAGCCGCAAAATTGTAGCGGTGCTGAGCCAGGCTTATGTGGCGGACAGCGCGGCGGAGTTCGAGGGGCTGCTTGTCCAGCACAGAGACCCCGCGGCCCGTCTGCGCCGCCTGATTCCCATCCGCCTGGAAGCTGTGGACGCGCCGGGCCGCATCGCGCTGCTGGGCAGCGTGGATATGACCGACCCGGCGCGGCGGGAAGCCCAGATTGCCCGGATTGTGGCCGCGGTGCAGGGAACCGACGACCTGCCCGAACTGCGCTACGAACGCATTCCCGACGCGGCCCAGCGCTGGTGGGAGCTGCGCTGGTTTCAGATAGCCGGTGTGGCCTCTCTGCTGACGCTGCTGCTGGTGGCGGGGTGGATTTGGTCCCAGCGCCCGCCGCCGCGGCCCACGGCCATGCCAGAAAACAACTACAACATTGCCTTTGCCCCCTTTGCGCCCACAAACTCCGACGACCCCGGCGCCAGCGAGACCGCGGCCGAGGGAAAGGGCCGGGCCGATGAAATTGCCCTGCTTCTGCGCGGCCAGAGCGAGGACCTGAGCAAACTGATCAACCGCCCCGTAACCGTCTGGGGGCCAGCCGATGGCGTGCGGGCTATCGCGGCCAGCGAAGTGGAAAGCCGTACTGCCGATCTCAACGCCGACCTGCTGGTCTATGGCACAATTGAACGGGCCAGCGATGGCGACTGGCAGTTGCAGCCCCTTTTCTATCTCGCGGACAGGACAGCCCAAACCACTTCTGCAAACCTGGCCGGGGAATTGCAGGGCAGCCACGCGCTGGGCAGGGCCATCCGCTACAGCCCCAGCGCCGAATTGCAGGGAGACGCCAACGGCGAGATTCAGCGGCGGATGGAGGCCCTGCAACTGCTGGTGCGGGGTTTTCTCTACTATTCCCAGGAGAGCGCGGCGGGCTATACCAAAGCGCTGCGGGAGTTTGAGGCAGCCACCCAGAGCGGGTGGGCCCAGGCCGAGGACCATACGGGCCAGGAGATTCTCTATTACTTTTTGGGCGGCGCATATTTGCAGCAGTTGATTTTCGCTGTGGAGGAGAACGCCAGTGTGGACGAACGCCGCGAGATTATTTTCAATGCGCTGGATGGCTATGAAAAGGCAATCGATCTGAACGCTAACTATCTGCGGGCCATCAACGGCGAAGCTGCCGGATACGTCCAGTTGGCCCGGCTGGCCCAGGTGGAAGCGGGCAGCACCTGCGGCTGGGATTGGGGCTGGCTGGACGAGGCCGCCCCGCTCTATGCGCAGGTGCTGGACGCGGATGATTCCCTGAAACTGCCGGGCGACAATCTGGACATCAACGCCCATTTGGGTCTGGGACGCATCGCCTTCACCCGCTCCATCTGCGGCCAGGCGGACGAATGGGCCGTGGCCCGTGGGCACTACGACGCTGCCATTGCGCTCTATGAATCTGAACGTCGCCCCTCCCAGACGCTGCAAGCCATTTTGGCCTATCGGGAGCGGGGACACACGGATTTTCTGAACCCGGATGACCGGCTCCCCGCGGGGAGCCAGCGGCTGAACGAGGCCATCGGCTTCTATCGGGCATCCGTGGCCGTGGGTGTGGCCCGCAACCGGGAACAATCGCTATTGATGGCACAGGATTCGCTGATTTTCTTGCTGAAAGCGCTCTGCCAGAATGGAGAGGTGGACGCGCTTGCACCGACTTTGGACGATTTCCTGACTCACTTGACCGAACCCGATTCAGTACGTGACACAATTGTCAACAGCGCGGGCTTTGCAAACCGCGAGGAGGAATGCCACAATGCCATCGCTCAATAAACACAAGCGCTACCTGCGTCTGACGGCAGGTGGGGCAGTTGTACTGCTGATAGGCCTGCTCCTGCTGCTGGTGCAAAGCGCGGGGCCAGGCTATGCCGCGCCGCCAGCCGCGCCCGTCGCCAAACACCGCACGCCCACAGTGACGCCCACCCCCACCCCCACCGGGCGCAGCAACGATGTGAGAACCCAAAGTCTGGAGGACGAACTGGGCATTGATCCTTTCATCGGCTATGAATCCGTGCCCGCCTTTCTGGTGGGCGTGCCGGACCTCTGCGGCGACACGGTTGTGGCCCCCGGCGGTGATGCCTGGGCGCTGTCCAAAACAACTTTCTACATCGGCGATCCCAAACAGTCCAGCGACACCACCCTCTACGTTCAGCGCTGCGTGGGGGACTTCCAGCCCTGGGGCGGGATTGGCTCGCTGACAGCTCCGGGAATCTTCCATCTGCTGCCGCCGTCCACAATTTTGCAACCCATAGCCACGCCGTCCGCGCCCATTGCCAGCGCACTGCTGCTGCCCGTGGAAGCCTTCCGGGTGCTGCCGACAGCCATCCCCATCGACCGGGCGCCGGTACTCTCGCCCATCTTCTCCCCGCCCCCCATCCCCGCGATTCCGACGATTGAGGCCCCGGAACGCTTTGAGGTGATGCCGCAGACGACTGTCACCCTGCGCGTGCCCGGCGGACAGGAGATTGTCCTGTCCAATGCGGGTTTCAACCGTCCGGACCTGTGGAGCTATTCCTTCCCCATCGACAGCCCCAGCGGGACCTATCAACTGATATTGGCCTCTGGGGGAAACCAGCAGACCCGTGAAATCTTTGTGGCTGGGGCAGCCCGCATCTATGCCACAGATCGCAATGGCAATGTGGCTGACAACTTTCTCACCCCCAGCGAGGCGCGCATCACTTACGCCGATTTCCAGAGCGGGCAGAAAGTATCGACGATTCTCTACCGGGTGGTGGAAACCCTGTCCCCGAATGTGTTCAGCCCCAGCGCGCTGGCCGAGGTGGCGCACTGGACCTTCACAGCGGGGGACCAGCCCATCCAAGAGCGGCTTTCCCAACGCTTGCCGCCCAGCGCTGGCCCGGCCTACGGCAATTTCTTGCTGTTGGCTTGCTATACAGATGTATGCAATCAGATGCCTCGGATCGAAGTCAGCACCCGCCAGGTGATCTGGCCCCAAATGGTGTTGGGTTCGGTCTATATTACACCGGACGCTTCTGTGCTGGATCTGCCGGCCAGCTTCCAGACCATCCGCTTTGCTCCCGGCGCTATCGACGCGCTGGTGGAACTGACGCTCAGCGATGCCAGCCCCGCGGGCTATCTGCTCTCGGCCAACGCAGGTCAGCGCATGCGTGTGCAACTGGACACGCCGAACGTACAGGTCTATGTGCTTGGCCCGTCCGGCGAAATTTTGCTGCCCATCGCCCAGGGCGTGGCCCTGTGGGAATTCGCCCTGCAACAGAGCGGCCAGCACAGGCTGCTCGTCTATGGCGTGGAAGACGGCCACATGACCATCACCATTCCGCCGGGAACTTTCTCCTCCGGGAGCGCGCCGCCCCTGCCCACACCGACGCGTACGCCGTCGCCCGCGCCGCTCTCTATCGATCCCCTGCACGACACATTGCTGGAAAAGATGGCCGCGGCCAGCACGCCCAACGACTTCCCCAACCTGGGCAACGCGCTGGTGGAGCATCTGCTGGGCCACCTCTCCGACTTTGACAGCACGGGCATCGGGTCAAATATCGTCATCAACGCGCTGGGCCAGGCCGATGTGGGCGACCGGCTGAACGGCATTGTCCACAAAGTGTGGGGGGACTGGAGCCGGGACAGCGGAGAGCCGCTCAACGACAACCCGGCGGCGCTTTCGCCCTTCCGTCAACTGGTGGTGCGAATGATCCAGGGCAGCGTGGGCACGCTCTCTGCGCAGGAACAGCGAGCCATACTCAGTTGGCTCACCCGCAACGAAAACCCCAGCGTCTGGCGCACCAATCCCAATGGGGTGATCGGGGCCATCAACCGGGAGATTTTTCCGTAGCCAATCGCTGGCAGAAGACAAATGACAGACCACGTGTACCGTCACAGGAGGGATAGAATCAATGCCTGTTCTTGAAAATGCCCACGGACTGGTGGTGGGAATCGCCAACTATCAGCACGTGACGAAGCTCTCCGCCAGTGTGCTGCGGGATTCTATGGAAGTCTACAAAACCCTCATCGACCCAGCGGCGTGTGCCTATCCCCGGCAGAATGTGGCACTGCTGCAAGATGAAAAGGCGACGAGAGAAGCACTGCGCGAGGCACTGGCGGCCCTGGCCACAAAGACCGACGAAAATTCGATTGTCACAATCTATCTCTCCAGCCACGGGGGACGGGTGGAAGAGGGAGAGTTTCAGGGCGAGTACATCGCGCCGGTGGATGCAAAATACGACCCGGCAGACCCGTCCCAACTGGCCGCGACGGGCATCTCTGGCGACGAATTCAGCGCGGCCCTGGCTGCCATCCGTGCCCGCAAAGTGCTGGTGCTGCTGGACTGCTGCCACGCGGGCGGCATCGGCGAGACGAAATCTCTGGCCCCAGACACCGGGCTGACAAAGGGTTTCTCCCAGGCAATGTACGATCGTCTGGGCGCGGGGGAAGGCCGGGCGATTTTGGCATCGGCCCGGCCTGACGAAAAGTCCTACATTCTGCCCGGCGATCAGAACAGTCTCTTCACCAAACATCTGCTGGCTGGTCTGCGCGGGGGCGTGGCCGGCGAGGATGAGTACGTGCGGGTCTTCCGGCTCTTCGAATATGTGCAGCCGAAGGTAACGGCGCAACACCCCGACCAGCACCCCCGTTTCAAGGCAAATCTGGGGGACAATTTTGCCATCGCCTTCTACAAAGGCGGAGAGTCAAAGCAGATCGCGCCCGCGCCGGCCGTGACAGACGCCGAGTTCACCTACGACGTATACATCAGCTATACGGACAAAGAACCGGATGCCGCGTGGGTGTGGGACACATTCCTTCCCCGGCTGGAAGCAGAAGGCATCGATTCCAAGCGCATTGCTGTCGCGGGCGAAGTGGAACGGCCCGGCCCCACACTTTTGCTGGAAGCAGAACGGGCGCTACAATATTCCAAACGGGTGTTGCTGGTGATGTCCGACCAATATTTTGACGATCCCAGAGCAACCTTCGACTTCGAACTGACCCAGCATTTGCAGGTGAAACGGGAGGAGTTTCGTCTCCTGCCCGTCATCTTCCCGCCGGGGATGGACGAAAGTCGTATCCCCGAACGGCTGGATATGTACAGCCGTTCTGACCTGACCAAACGCACAGAAAGCCGGATGCAGCGTTTGGTCGAAGAATTGAAACAGCCCTTGCCCACGCGTTGAGCACACGTAGGCACATCCACACAAGGAATTCCACAAATGACACAACCCTTTCTTTTTCTCGGCGCGCTGTTGGGCGCGCTGGCTGTAGCCCTGGGCGCGTTTGGCGCGCACGCGTTGAAGGCCCGGTTGACCCCGGAAAATCTCGTCACCTTTGAGACCGGCGTGCGCTATCATTTCTACCATTCCTTCGCACTCCTGGCCGCGGGGCTGGTACAGTTCCTCTTCCCTCCCGCGGGGGCCGCAGTCCTGGCCGGATGGCTCTTCCTGACAGGAATCGTGCTCTTCTCCGGCAGCCTCTACTGGCTGTCCCTGGGCGGCCCCCGCTGGCTGGGACCGGTGACGCCCCTGGGCGGGCTGGCGTTGATCGCTGGCTGGATCGCGCTGGCGCTGGCTGTGGCCTGACGGTAGACCGCAGACCACAGCCAGCAGACCGATCTCGTCCATCCGTCCATCGTCGGTTGCCGTCCGTCCGCGGTCTGCGGTCGCAAATCACCCAATCACCCAATCAACCAATTACCCAATCACCGGACTTCCCATGCCCACACTTGTCCAGGAAAAAACCACCCAGGCCCTTGCCATCCTCAACGAACTGAAGATCGACTGCTGGCTCACCTTTGCCCGGGAATCCGCGGCGGGGATCGACCCGGTGCTGCCACTGATCTACGGCCATCAGGTCACCTGGCAGAGCGCGTTTCTGTTCTTTCGCACAGGCGAACGTATCGCTATTCTGGGCCGCTTCGACAGCGACAACGCGCGCAACTGCGGCGCGTATGACGAAGTCATCGGCTACGACGAGGGCGTCAGCGCCCCCCTGCTGGATGTGCTGCGCCGCCTGGATCCGCAGCAGATCGCGCTCAATTTTTCGGTCAACGACGCCCACGCCGATGGGCTGGGCCACGGCCTCTACCTGCAACTGCTGGACTACTTGGCAGGCACGCCCTTTGCCGGGCGGGTCATCTCCGCCGAGCCGATTATTTCTGCCCTGCGCGGACGTAAGACGGCGGTGGAGGTTGAGCGCATCCGCCAGGCCATCCGCACGACGTTTGAGTTGTACAACCGCACCTTCGAATTTGCCGATGTGGGGATGAGCGAGCGGACCATCGGCGCCTATATGCACGAGGAGTTGGACGTGCTGGGGCTGGAAACCTCCTGGGAGCGGGATAGCTGCCCGGCGGTCAACGCGGGGCCGGACACGCCCATCGGCCATCTCGGACCCGGCGATGTGCGAGTGGAAGCAGGCCATCTGCTCCACTTCGACTTCGGCCTGCGCCAGGACGACTACTGTTCGGACATCCAGCGGGTGATGTACTTTCTGGCCGAGGGAGAGCACCAGCCGCCAGGGCCGGTGCAGCGGGCTTTTGAGACGGTCACGCGAACCATTCAGGCCGCGGTGGACTTTATGCGCCCCGGTGTGCTGGGCCACGAAGTGGACGCGGTGGCGCGGGCAGTCATCACCGATGCGGGCTACCCGGCGTTCCGCTACGCCACCGGCCATCAGGTGGGGCGCAGCGCGCACGACGGCGGCGGTGTGCTGGCTCCCCTCTGGGAGCGCTACGGCAACACGCCGAAGATGCCCCTGGAAGCCGGGCAGGTCTACGCGGTGGAGCCGGGCCTCTTTGTGGAGGGCTACGGCTATATGGGCATCGAGGAAAATGTGCTGGTCACAGAGGCGGGCGCGGTCTTTCTAGGCGAACCCCAGCGGGCGTTGGTGGTGAAGTAAGATTGTTGGCCGTGACGACGGACGACAGACGAACCAATTCACCCAAATGTTCGTCCTCCGCACAGCCTACACCACGCGCTCGCTGAACGTCCCACTCGCCGGGTCTTTGAGAATCATCTTCACCTTCCCATCCGGCATTGTCTCTTCTTTGATGACGACCTGCCCGTCGTGCTGGCGCACGGCTTTGCTGATGCGGGGGATACTTCCGCCCCGCCACGCCATCTCCACCGGCTCCCAACGCCGGGACTGCGCCGATTTGTAGCAGGCATCCATCACCGCGTTGACCACATAGCCGTCGTAGAAGGTCTCCACCGGCGCGCGGCCTTCGTCCATGGCGTTGAACATATCCGTAAACATATCCACATAGCCCAGCTCGCTCAACTCGTCACCCACAGGAAAGAGCCAGCCGCTGGCGCTCTCTGCCTTCTCGGCCACGTAGCCCTGGCCCGCGCCGGAGGTGAACATCTCGAAGCCCGTGCGCAGGAAGTGGTTGAGCCAGATGGTCCCTTCGGTCCCGCTCACCTCATCCCGCAGGTCCATCCCACCCCGAAAGGTCCAGGAGACCTCAAACTGGCCCACGGCCCCGCTCTCAAATTTGATGAGGGCGATGCCACTGTCCTCGGCTTCGATGGGGTGGACAAGGGTATCGGCCCAGCACATCACTTCCACAGGCCGATTGTCCTTGCCCATATAGCTGCGTATGATTTCGATGCAGTGGCAGCCCAGATCGATAATCGCGCCGCCGCCCGCCTGCTTGGCATCCCAGAACCAACTGCTGTGGGGGCCGGGATGGGTCTCCCGCGAGCGCGCCCACAGGATGTCACCCAGCGCGCCGTCCTGCACGGCTTTGATGGCCTTCAGCGCTTTGGGCGTGTAGACCAAATCCTCCAGATAGCCCGCAAAGACCCCCGCCTTCTCCACAATCTCCAGAATGCGTTTGGCCTCCGCGCTATTGCGGGCCAGGGGTTTGGTGCAGAGGATGGCTTTGCCCGCGTCCGCGGCCAGGCGCACAGCTTCCTCGTGCAGGTGGTTAGGCAAGCCGATGACGACTGTATCCGTCTCCGGGTGCTGGATGGCCGCGGCCATATCATCGGTCGAATGGGGGATGCCCCAGGCCGCGGCTGATTCCTGCGCCTTTTGAGCGCTGCGGGAATAGACGACTTCTACCCGGTCCCGGTTACGCTGGCCGTGGAGGGCGAGGGTGTAAAACATCCCAATCAGGCCCGTGCCCAGCATTGTGACTTTGTGTTGTGTGCTCATTTCGTTTCTCCTACAAATATGGGGCGACAGGTGTGGCAAGAGGTGCAGGTAGTGTACAATTGGGTGAGCAGCCCGTCAAACCCATTTGGGCTGGTACGGTAGGAGCGAGGTACAAATATACCATCATTTATTCTGCAGAAATATCCGAAATACGTGGGGTAGTCCTTCCTTGCGCCTGCGTTTTCCTATTTGGAGGTTTCTGTGGATTATTCGTTAACTTTGCCTGTATCAATGCCGATCTGGACGACTGCTTTTTTCGCGGCGATGCTGGCCGCAATTGCCACTTTCCCGCTGGTGGCCGAACACTGGTGGCATCTCAATCGCAACAAATTGATCGTCAGCGTTGCGCTGAGTCTGCCCGTCCTGCTTTTTCTGATGAGCCAGGGGCTCTATGCGCCCATCGAACACGCAGCTGAGGAATATTTCGCTTTTATCGTCCTGCTCGGCTCGCTCTTTATTATCTCCGGCGGCATTCTCGTCGAGGGTGATATCCGGGCCACGCCGATGGTCAATACTGGTTTTCTGGCATTGGGCGCGGTGCTGGCCTCGCTGATGGGCACAACCGGGGCCAGTATGCTTTTGATTCGACCGCTACTCAGGACGAATAGCGAACGCAAATTCACACTGCATACGCCGATTTTCTTTATTTTTATTGTCTCAAATGTGGGCGGTCTGCTCACACCGTTGGGCGACCCGCCCCTCTTTCTGGGTTATCTGCGAGGGGTTCCCTTCGAGTGGACTTTTGGCCTGTGGAAGGAGTGGTTTGTAGTCAGCGCGGTGCTGTTGGCCGTCTACTTTGTGCTGGACACCCGTGCGTATACCAAAGAGCGGGAAGTGGATATCGCCATTGACCGACGGCGGGTGGAGCCGCTGAAAATCAGCGGCACAATGAATCTGGTCTGGCTTCTGGGTGTGGTGCTGGCTGTGGCCTTCCTGAACGAAAAATACATCGGCGAGGCGGCCCACTACTTCACCCGCGAGTGGGTGATGATTGGGATGGCCGGGTTGTCCTGGTGGCTGACCCCCAAACTCCTGCGCGAGAAGCAGTCCTTCAGTTTTGGCCCGATTGCCGAAGTCGCGGTTCTCTTCATCGGCATCTTCATTACGATGATTCCCGCGCTGATGCTTCTGGAACAGCACGGCGGAAAACTGGGGCTGACCCATCCCTGGCAGTTCTTCTGGGGAACCGGCCTGCTCTCGTCCTTCCTGGACAACGCGCCGACATATCTGACGTTCTTCTCCCTGGCCCAGGCGTCGTCGGGAGACTTGGGGACACTCTATCCGGCGATGGAGATGGTGCAGCACATACCGACGAATATTTTGGCGGGCATTGCGTTGGGCGCGGTCTTTATGGGGGCGATGACGTACATCGGCAATGGCCCCAATTTTATGGTGAAGGCCATTGCCGAAGAAAACGGCATCAAAATGCCCAGTTTCGGCGGCTATCTCAAGTGGTCGCTGGCCGTCCTGCTGCCGATTTGGGTACTGGTGACGGTACTCTTCCTGCTGTAGAGAAGTATTTTGACGGCAGACCGCGGACCGCTGACAACGATTCTTCAGCGGTCCGCGGTCTGCCGTCTGCTATCAAATCTTCCCCCGCATCTCCTCAATCAGCGGATCGATTTCTCCAATGCGGGCAAACTCCTCGTCCCAGAAGTCCTGGCTCGCCATCTTGCGGATATATTCGGCGCTGTAGCCAAAACGGGTCCACAGCCCTTCTTTCATCTGCTGCAAGCGCTGCTGCTGGCCGCCTCGGTTCAGGTCCATAACCTCGCCCAGGCTGGCCCCCAGAAAGACACTCTTGGCCCACATCTCCAACTGCTCGTCGTCGGGTTGACCGCCGTTGCGTTCATAGAGCGCCTGGCTCACCGATGGGTAGCGGTCGTAACTGTCCGTGGCAATGGTGACGACGTTATCCTCTGGCCCCAGTCCCAGGTAGCGGGCGGTTTTGATGGCCCCGATCACATTGCAGATGCAGCTTGGCCCGAATTTGCCCTGCAACGAGCGGGCCACTTCCGGGTCCACGCCCAGCCGCTCGACCAGAACAGCCGTACCCGCCTGCACCACTTCCATCCCCCGTACAGTCTCTTCGTCGTGGATCAGCATCAGCAGGTCAGAGTTGAAGACGTTGTGGATGAGAGTCACCATTTTATCGCCAATGCCTTCGATGCGGTGCTGGCCCTGGCCGCTGTTGTAAAGTGTGGGGCATTCACGCGGCTCCAGTACAACTGTCTTGCTGTCATGCCAGATGGTTTTGATGTGATCACCCGCGGCCAGCGTGCCCGCGCTGCCTGGAGCGCTGACAAAAGCGGCGACACGCCCGTTGCCGTGGATACGCGCGGCCTGCACGGCCGCGTCGCCCGTCACATAGCGGTGGAAGCGATAATTGGGCAGCAGCTCAAACTGGGCCAACACCATATATTTGTCGGGCTGACTGATGTACTCGCTGTGGGTACGCTCCAGCGCCAGAATCACATCCGATTCTGTACCGGGGGTCAGGTCCAACTCGCCGCCGTATTTGCGGATGCGTTCGTAACGCTCCAGGCTCATATTATCGGGCATCACCACCACCGCCTGATAGCCCTTCAATCGACTGACATAGGCCGTGCCGATGCCAAAATTGCCCGTGCTGGGGCCGATCACCCGCTTGTCGCCAGGGCGCAGATCGTCCAGCGCCTCGGCCTCGGTCAGTGTGGCATAGGCCGGGCCGACTTTCATCGAACCGCTGGGAAAGTTGCGCCCGCTGAGGACGATAATATTGGCTTCGACGCCCGTCAATTCGGAGGGCAAGACCAGATGCTCGACTTCGCTGTCCGTATTTTTCCAATTGATATTGAAAAGATTGAGCGGGTCAGTCTCGTCGCCGTGCAGGGCTGTGCGCGCCTTTTCCCGCAGACGCCCGGGCAGGAGAAGGGGATTACGCATTTCGGCATAAGTGGGGCCGGCAATCAGTGGGGATGTCATCACAGTCTTCTTTCAAGTACACAAAAGGAATCGCTGGGGCCGACCATTATCAGCGCGAGAGCGCATCGTTGAGCAATTGCGTCGTCTCGGCCACCGCCGCGTCGGGCGTTGTATCGCCGTCAACCACTTTCACCAGCATATCCCCCGCGTAGCCCCATACCTGGGACATCTGCGCCCGGTGCGGTTCGGGAAGGGCACTTTCCGCTTGGGATAGAAATCCCCGCAGAAGCAGATCGTTGACAATAGCACCCCGATGGGCTGGTAGCCGCCCCGCCACCTCGGCCAGAATTGTGGCGCTCTTGGCGTTGGCAATATGGCGGGACAGGCGCAAGGCCAACTGTTGCTGATTGGCATTTACCGCGGGGTTCAGGAAGACGCCATCGCCGCTGAGCCAGGGCCGGGCTGGTCCAGCTGGCCCCGCGGGTAGAGGCGCAATGCCCAGGTTCTCGCCGAGCGCGGCCTCCAGTTCTCCATTGCTCCAGGGGCCGTCGATAAAGAAAGCAAACTCACCTTTCTTAAAGCGGTCCAGGAGCATCCCGTAGTCCAAGCTGACAAATGTGCCCGGTGTGTCGGACATCTGTTTGAGCCAGGCCAGAAACTGAGAGGTGCCTGGCGTACGGTCCAAAACGACCTGGCCCGATGCGTCAAAGAGTTCTCCCCCATAGGCCGGAATGCCCCAGTAGAGGTGATAGAAGTTCAGGTACAGCCCTGCGCCCTGGGCCGGGTTGGCCGCGGCCAGAGCCAACAGATCGCCAGTGGTGACGGGGAGGTCTGCCTCCTCCACCAGCGCGCGGTTATAATAGAGACCGACCAATTCATAGCTGGTGGGCAGGCCATAGAGCGTGCCGTCGATGGAAAGATTGTCCAGCGCCGCGCCCATCCATTGCTCGCTCTCCGATGCTGCCAAACGATCCGTCAGGGGCAACAGCGCGTCAGCCTCCACCATCTCCCGCAACCACCAGGCAGGTGCCAGTATCAGATCGGGACCACCGCCCGCGGCCACTGCATCGGCGTAGGCCTGGGGCAGATCGTTGTAGGCTACAAAGAGCGTCTGTACAGTAATATCAGGATTGGCCGCGGCAAAGGCTTCCAATATTTGGGTCAGTGCGTCGCCATCAGCCCTGGCCCAACTGTGCCAGAGAGTCACAGTGCCGCTGGTGACCTCTGGTGTTGGCGTGGGCGTGGGCGCTTCGCCGGGGGCCGATTCAGAAGCAGCAACCGGCGTAGCAACGACCTGTGCCGGTTCAGCGGGCACAGCAACCCCAACCGCGGCTGTTGGCGTGGGCGGCACAGGTGTGGGTGTCTCCTCCTGGCAGCCAGCCAGCAAGAGCATTGCCAGCAACGCCAATAGCCAGCTATACCGTATACAAACTGTGAACCTCTGTCCTATCCGTTTCATCTGTATTCTGTTTCTCATCCCTTGCGATCCGCCAAATAGTCCACCAGTGCCTGCAACCCCAGCAGATAGCTGCGCCAGCCGAATCCGGCAATTTGCCCCACACAGACCGGGGCCAGCACAGACGTGTGGCGGAACTCTTCCCGGCTATGAATATTGCTCAGATGGACCTCCACTGTGGCCAGCGAGACCCCGGCGATGGCGTCCCGAATGGCGTAGGAGTAGTGGGTGAACGCGCCGGGGTTCATCACCAGACCGTCGGCCCAATCGCCAGCCTGTTGAATAGCGTCCACAATCGCGCCTTCGTGATTGCTCTGAAAAGGGCGTATTTCGTGGCTATCCCCTGCCCAGGCCAGCACGGTTTCGTTGATGGTGTCGAGAGTGACAGTCCCGTAGATAGATTTCTCCCGCCGTCCCAGCAGATTCAGATTCGGCCCGTGGATGAGGGCAATCTTTGCCATAAATTTCTCCTTGTAGGTTGGGTGAATGCCGTCCATACGTTGTCGATTTCCCGATCAGCAGCCCAGGCATTCACCCAACATCTGCGGGCGGGTGTTGGGTTCTCGCAGCAGATGTTGAATCGCCTGCAATGATTCAGCGCTGCGAGAACCCAACCTACACGAGCACCCGCGCCAGCGCCCGGCGCACAAATTCCCCGCCGGGATCGTTGACGATTTTCACATCGCCCAGGGCTGTGGGCAGGATAAAGCGCAGGGTTTTGCCCTGGCGTTTCTTGTCGAAAAACATAGTGGCTTGCACTTCGTCCAGGCTATAGCCGGAGACGCTGACGGGCAGGTCCAGGCGGATCAGCAACTGGCGGATGCGCTCTTCCAGAGCCGGGTCGCAATGGCCCGTTTCCCCGGCCATGTGGGCGGCGCAGATCAGCCCCAAAGCCACCCCTTCGCCGTGACGAACCGCGTACTGGCTGGTCTGCTCGATGGCGTGGCCGAAAGTGTGGCCCAAATTGAGCGTAGCCCGGCGGCCCATCTCAAAGGGATCTTCTGCCACCACCTCCACCTTCACCCGCACCGCGTCGCTGACCAGTTGGCCCAGGCTGGCGGGGCCGTCGCCCTCCAACTGACGGAAAATTTCGGGGGCGGCAATAATGCCGTGCTTGACAATCTCGGCCAGCCCAGAGCGGAACTCTGCCGCGGGCAGAGACTCGACAACTGCCGGGTCGATGACGACCAGAGATGGCTGCTTGAACGCGCCCACCAGATTTTTGCCCTGGGGCAGGTCCACACCAGTTTTGCCCCCGACCGACGCATCCACCATTGACAGAACACTGGTAGGAATCTGCACAAAAGGCACGCCGCGCAGATAGCTGGCCGCGGCAAAGCCTGCCATATCCCCAATCACACCGCCGCCCAGGCCGACGACCGGGCTGCGCCGATCTAGCCCCGCGGCCAGAAATTGATCATAGAGGGAGGCGATGCTGGCGAGGGTTTTGTGCTGTTCGCCTTCGGGCACTGTGCAGATGACCGGCTCGAACCCGGCCGCGGCCAGACTTTCCGCGGCCCTGTCCCCGTGCAACCGGGCAATGACCGGATTGGTGACAATCGCGGCTTTGCCCTGCACCAGCCCCCGATCTGCCATCAATTGCCCCACCTGTGCCAGCAACCCATGGGCGATGCAAATGTGATAGGTTGTGCCTTCCGGGGTGGCCACGCTGATGCGGTTCATACCCGCTACTTCGTCGTTGGCAGCCAGCGCATCCAGCACACGTTCCACTATCACATCCGGCGCGCAGCGGTCTGTGGGAATTTGCAGGGGAATGCTGCCGTAGGCTCCTCGCCGTCGGGCCAGCAAATTTTCAATATTGGCCAGCTTTTCGGCCCGCCCGCCGGGGAGCAACGGGCGATCTGTGGCTGCTTCCACCCGTTCGATGATTGTCTCTGCGTCCGCGGTCAGACACAAAACCGGGCCGCTGGCAGCCAGCACATCCCGGTTCTCTCCATTGACCAGCGCGCCGCCGCCGGTGGCAATCACCAGCCCCGTCTGTGCAGCCAACGCCTGGCAGAGCTGAGCCTCGGCGGTGCGAAAAACAGCTTCGCCGTCCTGGGCAAAGACATCGGCAATCGGTTTGCCAAAATGGGCCACCAGCCGGTCGTCCATATCCACAAACGCCCGGCCCAAGCGTTCGGCCAGCAAACGTCCAGTGGTGGTTTTGCCTGTCCCCATAAAACCGGTAAGGGTGATATTTGTTGCCTTGTCCAATCCCCCATCTCCCCACACTGAATGCAGACATTCTATTACAGGCTGCGCGGTGTTCACCAGGCATTCGCCACAAACGCGCTGTCTCTCGGCTTCCGGGCGCGCCCACTCGTCCAGCCACTGTCACCAGATATTGTCATCCAATTTGGTTTTGATGACAAATAGTCGGAGGGCAGACGCCAGCGACAGGACGCGATCGGTTTGATAGTGGAGGGGAGGGGGACGGGCGTTCGTATTCCTGGCGGCTTTTGGCAGGCTGTCAGTCAAAAATGCGGAAGTTGGCGGGATCGACCCGGCCGGCCTGGTGCATCAGCACCGCATTCATCACCTCAATCGCCATGCGCGATTCCAGCGTGACACCCGCCCGCACACCCACGCAGGGATCGTGACGGCCCTCGGCCAATTGATAATCGATCTCTTCCAGATTCTTGCGCACAGATTGCTGGGCTTTGGTAATCGTCGAAGTGGGCTTGAACCCCACCCGACAGACCAGAGGGGAGCCAGTGGTAATGCCACCCAGCAGCCCGCCGTGGCTATTGGCCTGATAGCCGCTGGCGCGAATGGGGTCATTGTTCTCGCTGCCCCGGCGGGCGACGACGGCTGCGCCATCCCCCACTTCACAACTTTGCACAGCGTTCAGACCGCCCAGCGCGCCCATCAGCCGCACTTTCAGGCTCTGGTAGAGGGGTTCGCCCAGAAGGGCCGGGGGATTGACAGCCACCACTTCCACCGCCGCGCCCAGGGAGTCGCCGTCGATGCGGGTGCGCTTGATCAGCTCGCCCGCGTCTTCGGCAAAGGCGGAGTCCAGCGAACGAATCTCTGCCTCGTCCAGCAGTGCCTCCACCAAGCCGATCGCCTGCGCGGAAACCGTCAGATGGCCTGCATCCCGAATTAGCCCCTGAAAATGCGCGGCCAGGCTCGTCTCCGTTTTCAACGGACCGACCTGCACAATCGACGACAGAAAGACGGTTCCGAAGGTTTCCTGCAACCAGAGCCGGGCAATGGAGCCGCCGATCACATCGGAAATGGTGGACCGATAGCTGCTGCGCCCCCCGCCCCGCACGTCCACAAAGCCCTGGGACTTGTGGTGCTTCACCAAATCCGTGTGGCCGGGGCGCACCTGGCCTGTTGGTCCTGCGAACTGGTCATAGTGGCGGGAGCGTTTGGAGGTGGAGAGAACCAGCGCCGCGATGGGTTCGCCGGTCGTGTAGCCAGACCCATAACTTTCCGTCTGTTGAGATTTCCCGTCTGCGACGATTTCCACTGTGGGCCCAGACAGCAGCCCGTCCAAGTCGCTTTCGCTATACAGCCCGGAAAGCAGTGTCACTTTGTCGTCTTCGTGGCGGGGCGTGCCGTGGCGATTGCTGCCCGGTCGTCGCCTGTCCAGAAATGTCTGGATGTCGGCACGGCGCAGAAGCAGACCCGCGGGGCAGCCAAAGACGATTGTGCTCACGCCGGGTCCGTGGGATTCCCCCGCGCCGGCAACGGCGAAAAGGGGACCGCCGAGGATTTCCATATTTTTTCTCCTGTGGGGCGAGGGTTGGCCAGCGCGCTGCCGCGGTGGGGCAGCGCCGACCAGATGCTTTGAACGATCAGCGCAAGGAGGATTGGGTGCGGTGTTCCACATCAAAGACGTGGGAGTGGAGATTGGCAATCCACTGCTTGCCTTCCTGGGTCACGCGCAGGTAGTCCAGCGCTTCCTGGATATATGGGCTGACCACATCCCAATAGAAACGGGCGTAGTTGCAGCGCATATCTTCCAGGCTTTTGTACCCAATTTTCGCGTCTTTGTCCACTTCTTCCAACTCGTAGTAGAGCGCGGGAAGTTTGCGCAGGTAGTTGGGATCGCCCAATTGGCCGATAAAATCCGCGGCCCGCACCAGCCCGGCATAGCTGTCGGTCTGCTGGTAGGGCGCGTCTGTGGGGATGGGAAATCGAGTCATTTCGATGTATGAGACAATCGCGTCCGTATCGATCTCAATAAAGAGGGGCTGATCGAAACGCTCCCGAATAAAGAGTTTGCTCCGATCCACGTGATAGGGCGCCAGCGCGGCGTCGGTGATGCCCGCGGGCAAAGTGACTGTTTCGTCGCCAATGCCGGTGGCAATCACATTGTCCTTGTCCAGCCGACAAACGCCGCGAACGAAGCCGATGTCGTGGGAGAGCAGTGCCATCATCACGTGGAGCCAGTCCCGGGGTGTCACGCCCCCTTCCAGCAGGTGTTTGCCCTGTAGAACAGCCTGGCCTACCAGCGTAACCATTACAGTGTGATCCACATTGTGATAGAGCGCGTCCGAGTTGGCAATGTTCTCCAACGCCAGATAGCCACACCAGGTGATTGTGTCGCCCAGGAGAGGCGAACGATTGCCATAGCTCTGTTTGTATGCGGAATCGATCTCGTTCACCAGGCGATCGATTATCATCTTTTGTAGATTCAGCATCTTTTTTCCTGCATCTTCATAGGCCAATATATCGGGCAACCCGCGCTCATCTACTTTAGTATGCACCCCTTTCAGGAGGCAATCAACAATCCAAAAGTGCCATTTATCTGATGGGCTTATCCGTACTTTTGCATAGAGTGGCTAAACAAATGCTTGACAGCCTGTGGCCTCATCAGCGGGACGCATAGGCGGCCACCTTGCCAAAGAGATCGGCGAAGATGGGGTTGCGGCGCACACCGCTGGCTATGCGCATGAGATGGCGGCTGCGATCGATGCTCCACGTCACCTGATCCGTGAGAATTGGACTGTGCTCCAGAACCGAAGGCGTCCACTCGCTGTTGAGCAGCCAGGCAATGGGGGCCAAATCCCAAATCTCTTTGGACCAGCCAAAGTGGTCGTCGCTGTACCCCTTGAATGTCTCCACCAGAAAGTCGCCAATTGCGCCCTGACCCGCCAGATAGGCCTCCAGCTCCGGCACAGTTGCCAGCAGGTGAGAGGCAACCGTGGCACAGGGCAGCATAACAAAAGGCACGCCGCTGTCAAAAAGCAGGCGTGAAGCGTGCATATCCTGACGCAGGTTGAACTCCCGCGCGGTGGGCCAAAAGAGCGGGTGGCCACCCAGCCAGACAAGCACAATGCGTTCGACAATGCGGGGTTCCAGCAGCAGAGCAGAGGTCACATTGGTGGGCGCGCCGATGGCGACAACGTAAAGCGGGTCATCGCTGGCAGAGGCCATTGCCCGTTCTACTAGATCAGCCGCCGCGTCGCTCGCCACCGGGCGGTCGGCGGCCTGCATAAATTCGGTGGAGCCGCGCAGCACCGGGCCATTGTAGACGCCGGGCAGACGATCCAGCAGCCGATGTATTTCGTCATAGCTGCGCTCCATCCCGTCGCCTGGCCCAGTGGAGCGGGCGTTGTGAAAGGGAGCGGCGTAGATGGCTTCCATTGCCAGCTTTTCCCGCGAGAGCAGCGCCCAGACCAGCGCGAACTGGTCGTCGATTTCGTTGTATGTGTCTGTGTCCAGCACCATTCGCACAGGGCCTGTGGGGGCGGCAAGACGTTCGATGCGCAGGGACTCGGAGAGAGAGGGAAAGGCCATTGTGATTCCTTTGTCTGTGGGTGCAGTACGCTAACAGTGTGCTAACAATTGTGCGGTTGGCAAGCGCATCTACGAACGCGCCGCGCTGATGAAGGCCCGCACGGCCGCGTGATCTTTGCGCCCTGGCTCTGCCTCTACACCGCTGCTCACATCCACGGCCCAGGGACGGACTGTCCGAATGGCCTGGGCCACATTGGCAGGGGTCAAGCCGCCAGCCAGCATCAGCCGGGGATATGTCTGGGCCAATGCCGCGGCCAGGTGCCAATCGGCCTTTTTGCCTGTGCCGCCATACTCATTCGGGTCCCAGGCATCAATGAACAATTGGGGGCCGCTGTCCAAACTGTCAGTGGCAAAACGCGCCGCCGCGTCCTGTGCGTCTTCGGCGTCGACGGGGCGGATCGCTTTGAATGCCTGTCCTGTCAATTGTTGCAAAAAATCAGGGGATTCGTCGCCGTGCAGTTGGGCATAATCCAGACCCGCAAAGGGAAGGATTTCGGCGACGCGTTCAGCCGATTCGTTGACAAAGACGCCGACAAATTGGGGCGAGCGGGAAGATTGGGGGCTGACCATGCGCGTGCTTGCCATCCAGTCATCAATCGCCAATCTCACTTCTCGAATTTTCTCTGGCGGGATGTAGCGGAGCGATTTGGGGTAGAGGATAAAACCCAGGAAATCAGCACCGGATTCCAGGGCAACGCGGGCGTCGTCAAAATTGGTGATACCGCAAATTTTTACCCGGATTCTATCCATAGCCTGTGATCCTCTCGCTGGACAAATGGGGGATGAGATCAGTCAGACGGCGCAAAGATGTGAAATCGCCAGCACTTGCCTCGTCAGTGTGCTGCTCGTCGCGGTCGATGAGAAAAGGGCGCAAGCCCGCGGCCACGGCTCCGCCACAGTCGTCGTCGATGCGGTCCCCGATAAAAATCGTGCGTTCGGGTGCAACCGACAGCTTTTCCAACGCGGCGTGAAAAGGGTCGGGCGTGGGCTTGCGCCCGTGGCCGTCATCCCCGGCAATCAGGACCGGGAAACGTCTGTACAGGCTGTGCTCACGCAGGAAACGCACGGCTCCCTGGCGGTCCCGCTGGGTGATAATGCCCAGGGGAATCGTTCTTTCTTCCAGGCGGGCGAGCAGGGGCAGAACGTCGTCGTAGAGAGGCGGCACCGGATCATTGGCGAAATAGCGCGCCATACGCATGGGGACGGATGGATCGTCGATCTCCATTTGCATTGTCACCCGTTCGTAGAGACGGTTAAAAAGATGGGGGTCTTCCCGGCCCGCGGCCATCAGTTGGGCTGTGTAGGAATAGAACCACTGGATCTGTATACGAAACGCTTCTTCCACAGCGGCCTGGCTGCGGGGATGGCCCCAGGCGGCCAGTTGACCGGGCAACAGCACATGGCCGTGCTGCACAAGTGTTCCATCCAAATCAAAGAGAACGGCATCGATATTCATACCGGATAGAGTACCCGGAAAGGGGGAAGGGTGCAAGTCCGCGGGCGGGAGCAGATGCTTATTTCCCACCCCCAATCCCGGCTAGCCCATCCCAACTGCCTGCAAGCCCCACACAATGGTTGGCGCAAGGGCGATGGCCGGGAGGAGATTGGCCACGCGAATCTTTTTGAGGTCCAGGAGGGTCAGCCCAATGCCCAGAATGAGAATACCGCCGGTAGCCGTCAATTCTATGACCCAGGGCGTCTGGCGGGTGACTTCGCCCAGCGCGCTGCCAGCCAACATTGCCAGCCCGGCCAGCCCGCCCTGGACGAGGCCAACGGTTACGCTGCTGAGGAGCACGCCGGGCCCCAGGCTGGCGGCAAAGGCAATTGCCGCGAAGCCGTCCAGGGTAGATTTGATGGCGAGCAGGTTGTAGTCGCCGATCAGCCCGTCCTGGATGCTGCCCAGAATCGTCATCGGGCCTACACAGAAGATGAGGCTGCTGGTGACAAAGGCGCGGGTGACGCTCCACCCGGCCACTTTGCCCTGGCCCAGACGGCTGCCCCAGCGCGCCTCCGCCTGGCGGCCCAGCCAATGCAGGCCGTCGTCCAGACGCAGCATCTCGCCCAGGACACCGCCGATCAGAACACTGAACATCGGAATCAGAATGTTGGTGCTGCCCGAGGCCATCTGGACACCGATCACAAGTGTCAACAAACCCAGCCCGTGCATGACCGTTTCCTGGACTTTGGCGGGCAATCGGTTGCCCAGCAGCGCGCCCAGCGTGCCACCGAGCAGAACTGCGACGATATTGATGAGTGTACCTGTCATACGTTTTCCACGAGCGTACGCATCCGTTGTGCGGTGGCCGAGAGAGTGGGCCAATCCCGCAGCCAGGCGTTGTAGGCCAGGTGATCCAGGCCGATGTGCAGATAGCAGGCCTGCAGGCGGAGAGTCAGATTGGGGGGTGTGTAGCCTACCGCGCGCCAACGATCTTCCAGAGCCGAGCGCAGGGCCGGGACATCAAGTTGGGGATGCCAGGGCGCCCAGAATTCAAACCAGGCCAGATCGTAGAGGTGATCCCCGTAGCAGGCACAGCCCCAGTCGAAGACGCCAGAAATGCCCTTCTCGTCCACCAGCACATTGCGGTTCATCAGGTCCGCGTGGATCAGCGAACGGGGCGCGCACTGATCCAGCACATCGGCCATCTGCTCAAGCCGCCCGCAGCCCCAGACAAATGTGGCCTCATCCTCTCGGACAGTTGCCAGACGCGCGCGCCAGCCGTGTGTGCGCCGTTCGGGGGTGTCGACGAGGGTGCTTAGCAGGTGAGCGGACCACTTCGTATGGGAAGCAACGCCGTCCGTTCCCCAGCCGCCGAAGCCAGAAGTGGTAGAGAGATCAGCCGTGCGCAGGCCCTCCAGCACGGCCACCAGCGAAGGAAGTGTAGCTTGCCAGCGGACCGGATTCAGACCTTCCAGCGGCTCGCCGTAACAGCGGGTGGAGATGGCGAAATAGCCGTCGAAAGCACGTCCAATGGCCCGAACCTCCGGGATAGGCAGCCCCGGCGCAGCGTACTGGTGGGCCTGCTGATCCTTCTGGAAGTCATCCAAGTAACGGCCAAAGCGCACTACCAACTCTTCATCGCCACAGCGGAAGCCAAAACAGCGGGACCACGCGCCCGCGCCGATCTCCCCCAGATCGGAAACGGCTGGATAGAAATGTTTCTGCAGAAAGCTTTGGGCCTGCTCATCGTCGATAGCCAGACCACCTTCTCTGGCAATTGGTGTGGATGGCGTTGTTGTAGATTCACTGCTCTGCATGGCTTGAAACCTGTGGTAAAATTGTCCTACGTGTCTATCTGTTCAGGAGAATCACGAATGGCCACTCTATCCTACACCCACGAGACAATGCCCGAATCCTCGGAGGAGTTTCA
Organism: Caldilineaceae bacterium; assembly: GCA_019637685.1. Classification (GTDB taxonomy): domain Bacteria; phylum Chloroflexota; class Anaerolineae; order Caldilineales; family Caldilineaceae; genus JACQGT01. The sequence goes on from JAHBVF010000005.1 coordinate 63,139, forward strand.
GCACCAACTGGCCGAAGCAATGGCCGCGTCCAATCCGATTGACGATCTGCTGGAACTGGCCGCGGAGTTACGCGGCTTTGAGGAAAAGTACGAAATGGCGTCGGATGAATTTTATCGAAAGTATAATGCGGGCATTCTGAACGAAGAATTGCAGCACTGTATGGAGTGGGCTTCTTTCTACCGAATGTATAGCAAAACGCGCCGAGCGATTGAGAATGCCCTGATGCGGGCTGCCGTATACCCAGCGATTGAACCAGTTACCCCCAGTCATGAAAAAGTCATAGCCGAGCAGGATATGGTTGCCGCATGACAGTGGGCCGCTATCTTGCCCGCCTGGAAAACACCCTGCGCTCTCGACAGCATTTTGAGATTGAGCAGATGCTGAGCAATACCTTCTCCGCGGGTGCTCTTTTTCGAGCGCGGCTTCGGTTCTATGACAACTCGACTCTTTATGTGGCAGAGGATTTAGAAAGCCTGGGACAGAGCGAGATCGAGCGGGTCGCATACGCTTTCCACTACCAGCACACCGATGGAACACTCATCTTCCGCTACGACAATTCGCCCCACTACCCCGACCTGTCCACCTTCCCCGCCCACAAACACACCCCGGATGGCGTCATCGCCGCGGATGCGCCCGATCTGGCCGACATTTTGCGCGAGATCGACGCCATCCTCTATCCGTGACAATCCTTCCGATCCGCTCCAAGCCCTGCTCTGCTGTTAGCGCCGCCCTGCCTTCACAAATTCGTTGACCTTCGCCCCCCGCTCCTTCTGCGGCAGCTTGCAGAAAGTCTCGCCCACCAGAATCGCGTCGCAGCCCATCTCGGCCATGCGCCGCACGTCCGCTTCGTCGCGGATGCCGCTCTCGCCCACCACCACTTTGTCCGCGGGGATCAATTCCCGCAGCCGGGCGGTATTTTCGATGTCCACTGCAAATGTCTTCAGGTTGCGGTTGTTGACGCCGATAATCTGGCTGTCCACAGCCAATGCCCGTTCCAATTCGGCTTCGTCGTGGACCTCCACCAGCACACCCATCCCCAGCTCGTTGGCGAGTGTGTGCAGACGACGCAGATCGTTGTCACCCAGCACAGAGACGATCAGCAGAATCGCGTCGGCCCCGGCCATACGCGCCTCGTAGACCTGATATTCGTGGTAGATGAATTCCTTGCGCAGAACGGGAACCGCCAGCTTTTTGGCTGCCAGCCGCTCGGCAATCGCCGTGAGATAGGCCAGTTCCCCCTGAAAGAAGCGAGTATCGGTCAGGCAGGAGATGGCTGCCGCGCCGTTGCGCGCGTAGGTTTCGGCGATGAGCGGCGGGTCCCAGTCCCGCGCGATTAGCCCTTTGGAGGGGCTGGCCCGCTTGACTTCGGCGATGAGACTGGCCCCCGCGGTGCGGGTAAGCGCGGCGGCGAAGTCAATGGCGGGCAGAGAGAGTCGGGCAAATGCCTTCACCTGGGAAAGGGACATCAACTCCATCTGGCGGGGCACTTCCTGACGTTTCCAGGCCATTATCTGCTCCAGCACTTGGCCTTTGTGCTTAGAAATGTCGAGTTGGGATGGTTTGGGCATAGGGGATGATGACCTTTGGAATGGATATGATGCGAGTGCAGGTGAGGATGGGATCCTCTTTGCGTCATGCAAATGTCTTCGTTTTGACAATAAATCGTTCCAGCGCGTCCAGCGCCGCGCCGCTGTCGATGCTCTCGGTGGCTTCGGCCAGCCCGGCCGTCCAGTCGCCTGATTCGGTGCTGAGCGCGGCCGCGGCGTTGAGCAGCACCGCGTCCCGCTTTGGCCCGCGCACCTCGCCGGAGAGGATACCGCGCAGGATAGCCGCATTTGTGGCCCCATCGCCGCCCTGCATATCGGCCAGTGTGGCGCGGGCAAGCCCCAGTTCCGCGGGGTCGAAGTCCGTCGTTGTCACTGCGCCATTGTGCAGATGGCTCACCCGACTCTGTCCGGTTGGGGTCAATTCGTCCAGCCCCGTACCGGTCTCGTAGAAGCCGTGGACGACGTAGGCCGCCTTCACCCCCATATTGCCCAACACTTGGGCCATCGGCTCGGTGAGTGTCGGCGCAAAGACGCCCACCAGCATATTTGTGGGCGAGGCCGGATTGGTCAGCGGGCCAAGAATATTGAAGATTGTGCGGGTCTGGATTTCCCGGCGGGGGCCGATGGCGTGGCGCATGGCCGGGTGGTAGGAAGGGGCAAAGAGGAAGGCAATGCCCACCTCCTCCACACATTCCGCCACCTGCTCCGGCGATGTCTGCAATGTCGCGCCCAGGGCCTCCAGCACATCCGCGCTGCCCGCGCGCTGGTTGGAACGGTTGCCGTGCTTGGCGACTTTGACGCCGTGCCCCGCGACCACAAAAGCAGCCGTCGTGCTGATGTTGAATTTCTGGGTTCCGTCACCGCCGGTTCCCACAATGTCCAGCACAGGCGTGTCGCCCAGCAGGGACCGGACTTGGGTGGCGTTGCGCTTCATCGCCCGCGCGCAGCCGGTGATCTCATCGACGGTCTCGCCCTTCAACCGCAGGGCGGCCAGAAACGCGCCGATCAGCGCAGGGGTGGCCTCGCCGGTCATAATCTGCGTCATTGCGTCATCCGCTGCCTGGGCAGAGAGATCCTCGCCGGCGAAGAGACGCTCTAAGGCGGCGTGAATGGAAGTGGTCATTGGTGGTCTCCTCCTATACTTTCAGAAAGTTCCGCAGAATATCGTGCCCGTGCTCGGTGAGAATGCTCTCCGGGTGGAACTGCACACCGAAGATGGGCCTTGTGCGATGGCGCACGCCCATCAACTCACCCTCTGCGGTGTAGGCCGTGGCCTCCAATTCAGCGGGCAACGGCTCTTCAACAATCAGGCTGTGATAGCGGGTGGCGGTGAAGGGATTGGCCAGTCCTTCAAATACGCCCGCGCCGTTGTGATTGATAGGGCTGACCTTCCCGTGCATCAGCCGGGGCGCACGGATAATCGTGCCGCCGAAGACGTGGCCGATGCACTGCTGGCCCAGACAGACGCCCAGAATCGGCGTCGTCTCGCCCAGAATGCGGATCACATCGTTGCTGATGCCGCTGTCCTTGTCCGGTGTGCCGGGGCCGGGGCTGATGATGACGTGGCTGGGGCGCAGCTCGGCCAGTGCTTCCACGTCGATGGCGTCGTTGCGCCAGACCCGGATTTCGTATTCGCCCTGATCGAAAGGCGGTTCTTGCACAATCTCTCCCAGGAACTGTACCAAATTGTACGTGAAACTGTCGTAATTGTCGATGACGGCGATCATAGGTTAGCTTCCCCTGTCTTAATGCTGAAATATGCCGAGGGAGGAGATTAGGAGATCAAGAGATTGGATGGCGGTGAGCAATCTCTTAATCTCCCAATCTCTAGTTCCCCATTTTCTTCTGCCGTTTTTCAACCGAACGGCGAATCCGATTCCACACACCGGTAAAGCCCATCGCCTTTTTGACCTCTCGGACAGTGTCCTGGGCTTCCTTCTGGGCGCGTAGTGTGCCTTCGTAGAGCAGTTCGTCCACAAGACCGGTCTGGGCTTCAAAGTGGGCACGGCGCTCGCGGATCGGTTCGAGGAAGTTCTCCAGGGCCACAAGAAGTTTCTCTTTCACCTCCACATCGCCGACGCGGCCGGCCCGGTAGCGTTCTTTCAGGTCGTCCACTTCGGCTTTGTTGGGGTTGAAGAAGTCGTGATAGGCAAAGACCGGGTTGCCCTCCACATTGCCGGGAATGTCGGCGGAGACGCGGTTGGGGTCGGTGTACATACTCATCACCTGCTTCTTGACTGTGCGGCTGTCGTCGCTGAGCAGGATGGCGTTGCCCAGGCTCTTGCTCATTTTGGCCTGGCCGTCTGTGCCGACGAGCGTACTCCCCTCCACATACGGGTCCGGCTCCGGGAAGACCTCGCCGTAGAGATTGTTGAAGCGGCGCGCGATCTGCCGGGTGATCTCCACGTGGCTCTCGTTGTCCTTGCCCACGGGCACCAGATGGGCACGGGGCATCAAAATATCGGCGGCTTGCAGCACAGGATAGCCCAGCAGATTGTAGGGCACCTGGTCCAGATGGGCCGCGCTGGCCATATCTTTGATCGTCGGCAACTGTTGCAGCCGCTCCACCGTCACCAGTCCGCTGATCAGCAGTTGCAGTTCGTAGATTTCATGCACAGCCGATTGCAGATAGAAAGTCACCTTCGCCGGGTCAATCCCAATCGCCAAGTGGTCCAGCACAATCTGGCGGGCGTTCTCGCCGATGGCGTAGATGTCCTCTTTGCTGGGCTTCGTCGTCAGCATATGCAGATCAGCAATAATAAAGAAGCACTCGTACTCGTCCTGAAAACGCAGCCGATGGCGCAGGCTGCCCACGTAATGGCCCAAATGCAGCTTGCCTGTGGGCCGGTCGCCGGTCAGAATTCGTTTGCGAGGTGTACTTGCCGTCATTGTCGATTCTCCTGTAGGGAAGATTAAAGATCAAAGATTGGGTAGTGACGTTTAATACACTGTAAAATAAGTGATTTGACGTTTCTGTAGGTGCAGTTTTGAACTGCACAGGCAGCCGAAGGGGTATTCGTCCCTTGCGCAGCTACAAGCAGCGCCTACGGTAAGATAATTACTTTATTTATAGTGTATTTAATTACACTGTAAATTAAGTGATTTGACGTTTCTGTAGGTGCAGTTTTGAACTGCACAGGCAGCCGAAGGGGTATTCGTCCCTTGCGCAGCTATAAGCAGCGCCTACGCTAAGACAAAAACTTAATTTACACTGTATTAATGCAGCGTCAACAAAGTTTTTTGGACGTAGAAGTTCGACTTTTCAGAAAAGTCGAACTTCTGTAGTCGAATCACTTTGTTTCCAGTGTATTTAACCTTTACTTATTGTTGGTTCGCTGGTTGCGCAGATAGTTGACGTAACCGTTTATTTCTTTTGCCAGTTCTTCCAAAGTCTGATCGAGTTGCTGACAGGTGGCCGGAAGCATTAGGTTTCGCTGTTGACAGCGGCGTAGCCAGAACTGGGTTTCGCTTAGGCTGCCGCGGGCATAGAGCAGAAACTGAATCTTCTCACCGTAGTGATAACGTCCGTGGCTCTCGGCAATATTGGCACCGATGGAATCCACTGCCCGTACCATCTGGCTGCCGACGACTTCCAAATTGAAGCGGTCCCAGGAGCGGGTAGCTTCCCAAATCTGATCGCACACGCCCTCTGCCTTCTGCAACAGCCCCAAATCGCCCGTTCGCGTCGCCATTGCCCCCTCCCAATCTTTGCTCTTCGATCTTCTATAATCCTCTCTCCGCCTCATCCACCGCCACGGACAGCGCCCGGGCTTTGTTCCAACTTTCGTTATATTCATAGGTGGGATCGCTGTCTGCCACCACACCGCCGCCGGCCTGCAGATGGCACATTTTGCCCTGCATCACAATTGTGCGGATGGCGATGCAGGTGTCCATTGTGCCGTCGTAGTCGATATAGCCCACCGCGCCGGCATAGAGACCCCGGCGGGTTCCCTCCAACTCTTCGATAATCTCCATCGCCCGCACTTTGGGCGCGCCGCTGACTGTGCCCGCAGGGAAGGTCGCTTTGAGCAGGCTGATGGCGTCGTGCTGGGGCTGAATTTTGCCCCGCACATCGCTGACAATGTGCATTACGTGGCTATAGCGCTCCACCTGCATCATCACCGGCACTGTCACCGAGCCGTACTCGCAGACCCGGCCCAGATCGTTGCGCCCCAAATCTACCAGCATCACGTGCTCGGCCCGCTCTTTGGGATCGTTGAGCAGTTCCGCGGCCAGGGCATTGTCCTCCGCCTCGTTCTTGCCCCGCCAGCGTGTGCCAGCAATCGGGTGCAGATAGGCCGTGCCATCTTCCAGCATCACGTGCATCTCCGGGCTGGAGCCGATAATTCGGATCGGTTCGCTCGTCCCCGATGCTTCGGCCACCCCGGCCACGCCTGTAAAGTCCAGGAAGAACATATACGGCGACGGGTTAAGCATCCGCAGCGTCCGGTAAATGGTAAACGGATCGGCTTCGGTGGGGCGGCTGAGGCGCTGGCTGGGCACGACCTGAAAGATGTCCCCCGCCGCGATATATTCCTTGGCCTTGCGCACATTTTCTTCGTACTCGGCCTGAGTGAAGTTGCTGGTCCATTGGGCACCGTTGGCACATTCCACAGGTAGAGGCGGCGTCAGGGGCTGATGCAGACTGCTGACAATTTTGTCGATACGCGCCACCGCATCCGCATAGGCCGAGCGCATATCCGCCTCCACCCGCATATTGGCGATGACGATCAGTTTGTGCTTCACGTGATCAAAGACGACCAGATTGTCGGCAAAGAGCAGGAGCAGATTGGGGATGCGCAGGGTCTGTTCGGCGGTTTCGGGCAGCCGCTCGATAAAGCGCACCAGATCGTAGCCAAAGTAGCCGACTGTGCCGCCGGTAAAACGGGGCAGGCCGGGAATCTGCACGGGCTTGCGCTCGGCCATCAGTTCCCGCACAATCTCCAACGGATCGCCCTGCTTGCGTTCCAACTCCTGGCCGCCAGCCCCGCCGATAATCACCTGATCGCCGTGGCCGCAGACGCTCATGGGCGGGTGGACGCCGATAAAGCTGTAGCGCCCCACCTGCTCGCCCTTCTCCACCGATTCCAGCAAAAAACTAGGGCCACCGTTGCGCAGCTTCAAAAAGACCGAAACCGGTGTCTCCAAATCAGCGGGCAGTTCCCGGTAGACCGGAATCAGATTGCCCTGATCCACCAGCCCCCGGGCCTCTTCCAAAGTCGGCTTGTAATTTGCCATCTCCGTTCCTCCTGTGGAGGAGATTGGGAGATTGAGAGATTAGGAGATTGTCGGCGTGCCACACCCAATCTCTTAATCTCTCAATCTCTCAATCTCCCAAATACAAAAAACCCCCGTCCAATCCAAACACAGCGCATACGCGCTCCATTTGGGGACGAGGGTTGTGTATACAACGCCCGCGGTGCCACCCCGCTTAGACTGGCAGACATTCTACAGAAACTGAGTTTTTCAAACGGCTCGATTTCTGGGAAACAAAAAACCCTTGCGTGAAACACAAGGGCCGTCCGCGCCAGTCTCACTCTACGAAGACGGGGCCATACACCCGATCCTCTGCGCCCAGATAACGGTGGCGTCTCCGGGAAAAGCTACTGCCAACCGGTCTGGCTGCTTTCGCTTTTCCGACTCCCCGGCCCATTCGCCGTCCGCGCCACCATCCCATTTCCACCGTGCAGGGACTCTCTGAGGTTCGCTTCGACGACTACTCTTCCAGTTCACAGTCGTTAACTATCAATTGTTGGCTACTATACGCCACTTCTGATGGCTTGTCAAGTCCTTTTCGCGACCAATTTCCCAACCTATCCACCCGTATGCTGCACCACATCCCCAATCGGTGTCACGCTCTCCCCCTCCACGCGGAGACCGCCCTGGGGCATGGGCGCGCCGTCGTGATCCCGGAAGTAGAGCGGCAGCCCTTCGGCAAAATTCAGTGGGAAAATCGCCGGGTCCTGGCGCTGGTGATGGATGTGAATATGTGGCTCGCTGGTGTTGCCCGAATTGCCACACTGGCCGATCACCTGCCCCTCTTCCACTTGCTCGCCTGCCTGCACCGAAACACTCCCCGGTTTAAGATGGGCAATGACCAGATAGGTTCCGCTTTCCAATTGAATGACCACGTGATTGCCCGTGGGCGCGGTGAAATTATTGGAAACCGCGCCCGGCACTTCGTCCGGCTCGCCGTCGTGGGTTTGGGTCACCAGCCCCGCAGCCGGCGCAACTACCGGCACGCCATAGCAGCCGTACGCTTGCACATCTTCGCTGCCAGTCAGATAGGGTTCTACCAGCAGGTCATAGGCCCAGCGCTGGTCGGGAGTAGCCGCGTGGTAGTTGGTTGCGATCGAATCGCCACCCCAACCCACGCGCAGAGGCACATCCGCGGGCAGACGCACGGTGGCCGCGGGGGTTGTGCTTTCCAAGGAAGCCGGAAACGCCACAGGCACAAACCACAGAATAAGTGGCAGCAGGGAGACCAGCCCAACCCCCGCCGTGAACAAAAGCAGACGGCTCGCCTTGCGTTTGATCAGCGCGTAGAGAGCCAGGAGGAGCAGTGAAAGCAGCCCAAGCAGGGGTGGCACTATCTGAAGCAAATACCAGCCGGCAATCCGCGCCATACCCCCCAGCAGCATTGCGACACAGAGGGCGACCAGCACCAGCAGCATCAAAGTGATTGGGACCAGACGCAGGAAACCCATCAGGCGCGAACGGGAGGCAGACGGCTGGGCTGCGGGAGTCGGGGGGGAAGTTTCTTCTTGCACGGCAGGCTCTTTTCTGGGTACAATTTGCACAAATCGGACACAACGCCCCACAGGCAAGGAGGGATTCTATGCAAATTGAACAATTGTATCATCTACCCCAACCCGAAATGGAATCTCTGCTCGCCGCGAGCCGGGCCGAGGGCTACAATTTCGTAGACCGGCTGGTGGACGACTTCGCTGACGGCAGCAACCGCTTCGACCAGACCGGCGAGGCGCTCTTCGGTGTCTATGCAGACAGGCAACTGATCGCCATCGGCGGGCTGAACCGGGACCCCTATCTGCCCGACGAGAACGCGGGCCGTGTGCGTCACGTCTATGTGCTTTCAGCCCACCGACGACACGGGGCCGGGCGGCTGTTGATAGAAGCAATCATCCACGCGGCCCGGCCCCACTTTCGCCTGCTGACCCTGCGCACGTTCAACCCGGCCGCGGCTATTTTCTATCAGGCATTGGGCTTTCGCACAGACCCAACGATTGCCAACGCCACCCATCACATGCGCCTCTACCCATCAGCCAATGCCTCGCCCGCGCCCATCAGCTGATGCCCGTGCAGCCGCGCGTAGTGGCCGTCCTGGGCCATCAATTCGGCGTGGCTGCCCTCCTCAATAATGCGTCCCCGTTCCATCACCAGAATCCGATCGGCGTTGCGGATGGTGCTGAGCCGATGGGCGATGACCAGACTGGTGCGGCTGCGCAGCACCCGCTCCAGCGCCTCCTGAATCAGCGACTCTGTAGCCGTGTCGATGCTGCTGGTGGCCTCATCCAGAATCAACACCCCTTCCGGGTTCAGGGCCAGGGCGCGGGCCAAAGCCAACAGTTGCCGCTGCCCCTGGGAGAGATTCTCGCCGTTGGGCAGCACCTGATAGTCATAGCTGCCGGGCAATTCCTCGATGAATTTGGCCGCATTGCTGAATTCCGCGGCCTGGCGCACGTCTTCGTCGCTTAAGTCATCCCGATAGAGACGGATATTGAAAGCAATGCTCCCGGCCAGACAGACCGGGTCTTGGGGGACAACGGCCACAGCCCGGCGCAGATCGGCCAGGGCAAAGTCGCGAATATCCTGGCCGTCCAGACGAATGGAACCGACCGTCGGGTCATAGTGACGGGCCAGCAGACTGACCAGACTCGACTTGCCCGCGCCCGTCGGCCCGACCACCGCCACACTTTGCCCCGGCGGGATGGACAGACTGACACCTTGCAACACTGGCTCGTCGGGCAGATACCAGAAGTGTACGTCGTCGTAGTCGATAGCGCCCTGCACCACAGGCAGAACCTTGGGTGTTTCCGGTTCTCGCACAGCCGGTTCGGTGTTGAGCAGAGCAAATATACGCTCGGCCGCGCCCAGCGCAATCTGCACAGTATTGTACTCCTGGGAGAGGCGCAGCACCGGCTGGAAGGCCCGTTCGGTATACTGGACAAAGGCGACAAGCGTGCCCAGTGTGGCCCAGCCGGCCAACACGCCCTGGCCGCCACCGTAGAGGATCAGCCCCAGCCCCACCGCGGAAAGAACCTCCTGCACAGAGAGAAAGAGCGCGCTGTGCCAGCGCAGATCGATAAGTGCTTCCCGGTAGCTTTTGTTATAGTCATCAAACTCTTGCTCGCTCTCCTCTTCCCGATTGAATAGCTGCACAACCGTCATCCCGTGGACCTGCTCGTTGAGAAAAGCGCTGATGCGGGCCTGGGCCGAGCGCTCGCCGCTGGAAGATTGACGGATGCGCGCCCGGAAATAGCGGGTGACAAAGAAGACCACCGGCAACACCGCCAATGAGAGCAGAGCCAGCCGCCAGTTCACCGTCAGCATCACACTCACAATCACAATCAGCGTCACCCCCTCCACCAGCACAATCACAATACTGCGGGAGAGGACTGCGTTGAGTTGGTCGATGTCATTGGTCAACCGGGCCACCAGTTCGCCTGTGGATGTGCCGGTCAGAAAGGCGTGGTCCAGGCGAAAGATATGGCTGAAAACCCGGGTGCGCAGATCGGCCAGGGCACGTTGCCCCGCCTGTTGCAGAAAATAGGTAAAGGCGAAAGTGAGGACAAAAATACCGATAGCCGTCGCGCCATAGATAGCGGTGATACGCCAGAGCGCATCCACCTCCCCCCGTTTAATCGGGCCGTCGATGGCCTGTTGCAGCAGATAGGGGGGCACTGCGTTCAGACCAGAGACACCGATCATCAACACCAGCGCGGCAAAGAGCCATTTCTTGTACGGCCCCAGCGAAGAAGCCATCAGTTGAAAGAGGGCCGAATCCTGGCTGGCAACTTCGGTAAATTTGGGTCGCTCTTCCACGGGAGGCCTCTTCTGAGATGCATCAACCTGTGCCATTTGTCGTCTCCTCCTGGGCCTGTTCCACTTCCCGGTAGTACATCTCCGCGTAGAAGCCGTTGTGGGCCAGCAGACTTTCGTGGCTGCCGCGCTCTACAATCTGGCCGTGGTCCAAGACAATAATGTGATCCGCGTCGACGACTGTGGCGATGCGTTGCGTAACAATAATCCGGCTGCGGTTGCCCTCCACCTGCCGCAGTTCCGCCAGAATCTCCGCAGCGGTCTGCATATCCACACTGGCCAGGGCATCGTCCAGCAGCAACACCTTTGGGTCGCGCACCAGCGCGCGCGCGATAGCCGTGCGCTGCCGTTGACCCCCGGAAAGAGTCGAGCCTCGCTCACCCACAAAACTATCCAGTCCGTGGGGCAGCTGGCTGAGATCGTTGGAAAGTCGCGCCTGGTTCATTGCCCGGAAGATACGGGGATCGGGCACATAAGGGATGCCCAAAGCGATATTGTTGCGCAGGGGCATACTGAAGAGCAGGGATTCCTGGGGCACGTAGACGACTGTCTTGCGCAGATCGGCCAGCTTAATATCCCGCAGATCGTAGCCGTCAATCGTCACCCGTCCTTCTGTGGGGTCGTAGATACGCCCCAGCAGGCTGATGAGCATAGACTTGCCCGATCCTGTCGGCCCCACAATGCCCAGCGTCGTGCCTGGCGGAATATCCAGATCGATGTGGCGCAGTGCCCAACGCTCCTGATCCTCGGCCCAGACACCCACATCCTCCAGGCGAATGTGGCCGGCAAAACGCACATCCGGGGCATCCTTCGGGTCTACCACCTTCGGCCATCGTTCCAGCACTTCGCCAATGCGCACCGCGGCCGCGCTGCCCTGCTGCAGACGCTCATAGGCGTCGGTAATCTGTTGCGCGCCGCTGTTGAGCAGCCCCAGATAGACGATAAATTGGACGTATTGGCCAACGGTCAGACTGCCATCGATAATCAGCGAACCACCCACAAAGACGACGATTGTGGCCGCGATACGCACCACCAGACTGGGCAGAGGGGAGATCGCACCACTCTGCAGAACAAAGCGCAGGTTGCGGTTGACGTATTCCTCATTGGCCGCACGGAAGGTGCGCCCCACTGCATCGCCCTGGACATAGGCCACCAGCATTCGGGCTGCGTTCAGGTGCTCCTGGGCAAACGCGGCCAGTTTGGCAATCTCCTGCTGCACCCGGATGAAAGAATTGCGCAGAACCCGGCCCAGACGCACCTGCACCGCGATGCTCAACGCCAGCATCACCACCACCATCAGGGACAATTCGGGGCTGGTGCGCCCCATCAACAGAGCGCCGATGAGAAGCAGGAAAAAGGCGTGCATAAACATCTGGAAGCCAGCGCTGTAGAAGCGCCAGATGTAAACAAAGTCACTGGTGCTGCGGGAAAGGAGATCGCCCGTGCCGTAATCCTGACGGGTCTCCCGGTCGAAGAGGAGCAGCCGGTGGAAAAAATCCTGGCTCATGCGATAGGTGATGCCCGCGGCAATATTGCCGGTGAGCATACGCAGCAGATAGCGAAAGAGCGCAACGATGCCCGCCAAAAGCATCAGCCCACCCGCATACCAGGCCAAATCGCCGGGGGGCGCGCCTTTATTGAGCGCGTCCACGGCCCAGCCGAGCCAGGTGGGGCTGAAAGCACTGGCGCCCGCGCCGATGAACGCATAGAGTGTGCCAATGGCCAACGCCCGATAGTAGGCACGCTGGTAAGGCACGAGGATTTGAAGTCCGCTTTTTTGCATTAGGGGGCCTTTTGCTGTGGAAGGGACTGAAAAATCGAACACAGATTGTCAGAAATCAAACCCTTTCAGTATAGCGGACGTGGACCGATTCGGCAAAAACTGACAACAACGCACTAAACCGGTACAGTGAGCCAAAGCCACAGACTGACAAGCGCAGAGACGCAGGACGCCATGCCTCTGTACGCGAGGGTGCGAGGGCAGTCGATGTGTGCTGTTGTCGCGTTGCGCACAAATTGCAGGGACAGCAAAAGTGCCTGGGCAGATGCGGTGGAGCCACATCTGCCAGGCACTTTTCATACTTCTATTGTTCTTGACACGCAGCTACCGTCCACCCCGATAGCCCCAATCCAGATGGGTTATTTGGTCATCAAGGGAAGATAGACTTTCTTGCTTGTGTCGACTTCCCCGATCTGAATGGTATGGGTGTCTGTGATAACTACCAGGCCGTTGTCTGCGCTGACAGTGATAGTCTTCTCGCCGTTGCTGACCCAGCGGATATTCAGGCTGGGCGCGGTCAGATCGACGGTCTGCACTGATTGGCTAAAGTCGGTTGTGTTGATGGTATAGGTCACTGGCGTGGCCAGGGAAAAGGGCGTGATGCGAAAGGTGAAGGGAATGTTCGTCTCGGCAGTACCAGTGATGGGGCCTTGAATCTCCAGGGATGCGTTTTTGGTGTAGAGACCGGAGAATTTGGTCGTGGTGCTCATGGCCAGCGTACCGATAATATCCGCGGATTGGGTGGTGCTGCTGGTGCGAATGCCCTGGTTGGTCGCGATGGGGTTGGTTAGCGTATGGGTGAATTTTCCGTTGGCGTCGGCCACTGTGCTGCCTATATGAGCCAGGGCATCCCCCTTGTCGTCTTGGTTGTCCAGATAGAAGTCGATGATGCAATTGGGGCAGTGGCTCTCATTGCCGTCGGTATCGATTCCATTGCCACCGCTGATGGTCGTGCCTTCGATACTTGTAATCCGGGCCGGGCGGAAGAGACGCAGGGCCTGAAGCACCTCCGGTCCAAAGACGTAAATATTGCCCGGTCCTTCGAAGACCAAATTACTGCGCACGGTAATCCCACCGGGGCTAAACCGGTTGTCGCTGTAGAGAATCGCGCCGTCAAGCATATCCCCCTGGTTGGACTCAAAACCGGTGCGGCTGCGGGCAATTAAATTGTCCAGGATATTGGTTCCCTGACCGCTGACTTTGATGCCCTGCCCACAGACGCCGGAACGTGTGTTGTCGGTGCCGATTCCGATAATATTGCCCTGAATGGTATGGTCCCGGCCAAAAATTTCCAGAGCCATAGGCGCGGTGTCGTTCTCGGCCCGCATATTCTGCATCCCGGCCAGACGGTTTAGTGTAACAGTATTGTTACTGCCGCTCAGCCCAATGCCCCAGCCGCCATACCAGTTCTGAGGATTGTAGTTGAAGCTGGCCACACATTCGCTTTGGGCAGCCACAGTGGGCACAGTGCCGTCGGCCTGGGTCCCGATTTGATTTCGGGTGATGATATTGTTGTCACCGCCGTCGATGTTGATGGCTTTGGTGAAGGCACCGACGATAGTGTTGCGGCGCACAGTATTGCCATCGCTGCTGATACGTACCCCTTCGGTCAGGGCCAGACGCTTTTCGTCCCCAGGCGTGCGGAAGTAGACGGCTGTGCCATCGCCGGTCAGCCCCATCCAATTGTCCTCGACCAGATTGCCGTCCTCTTTCAGGGCAATCGAACCGATGTCGACAAAACCCAGATTGCGGATGACGTTTTCGGTGCTCTCTACCTCAAAACTTCTATCGTTCAAATCCCAGAAAATCTTGGGACCAGTCGCGCGCCCGTCGGGCTGAGTAGCACCATCGATGGTGACCTGTCCCAGTTTGTTGGTGGTGCTCTGGGTCTTCAGGGGCGGCAGCGCGCCCTTGTCCACCACAATCGTCCACGTGCCGGGGGCGTCCCGCTGATAGTTGGGATCAGTGGTGGGCAGATCGAAATTGATGGTCACAGGACGGGCATCGGGAGCTGCTTTGCTGGCTTCGGTAATCGCCCGGCGCAGGGTGCATTTGCCGTCGCTGGCCGATGTGCAGGTGGTGGACAGGCTGTTGTTCACATCCTCGCTGGTGTTGACTGTGAGGGTAATCGCCGCGCTGGCGCGGGTCGGAGCCGCCAGCACGGGCTGGCTGCTTGGATACGATCCGGCTGTTAACAGCAGGACGAGCAGAGCAATGGTGACGTAACGAGACATAGGGATTCCTTTTCGAGTGAGTTTGTAGATATATCCAGTGTAGGGGCGTGCTTGAATCATGCTCCTGCGCGTATTGTCGTCCAGGGAACTTACACTAGCGGGCTACCTGCAACAGAAAGACCGCGGGCGCGCCCGTTTCGTTCAGCGAAGCGAGGGTGGCGACGCTGCTGCCATCCACCGCGACAATGCCGTTGAAGGCGTCGGCCGCGGGTTCGTTCTCCGCGGTCCACAGGCGGGTACGGCTCCACTCTTCCAGATTGCCGTTCACCGGTTGGTAGACGTAGACCTGCATGGCTCCGGTGGCAATCACCAGATTGGGCGTCGCGGCCACCACCCCGCCCAGCACGCGTACCCGCGTCAGCGTATCCGGCTCGGTGAAGATGCCTATCTCCCGCCAGCCTTGGGGGGCTGTCCCATCCTTGCGGAAGATGTAAAAACGCCCGGTGGCGTTGAGTTCCTGGCTTGTGTCATAGAAGGGCGAACCCACCACCAGAATTTCCCCATTCAGGGCCACATCGCCGCCAAAGTAGGCATCCTCAGCCGCGTCGCTGGCTTGAATCTGGCCGGTCTGTCCCCAATTGTTGGGGCCACCCGCGTCCTGTTCAAAGATGCGTACAACTCCTTCGTTCAGTTTGTTTTCGTCATGGCTCAGCCGGGGTACGCTGGCGATGAGCGTCTTTTCGTCCGCGCTCAATGCGATGGCCTCGCCGGCACCGAAGTTCTGGCCGAAGGAGTCGTCCAGTTCCACCTCTTTGATCAGCGCCCAATCCGTGGCCCCTGCTGTGCTGCGCCGGTAGATGTAGGCTGTCTTGAGAACTGTCGTCGGTATGACGACAAAGGTGTTGCCCACGGCTTCTACTTCCAGGCCGAAGAGTCGAAACGAGCCGACTGCATCAGCAAAACGGGTGACTTCGCCCCAGTTGTCCGGGCCGCCCTGGTTGCGGGCATAGACATAGACCTGTCCCTGGCTGCGGCTCTGCAACTGTTTGGCAGGCGCGCCCACCACAACCGTATCCCCAGAGATAGACACCGCCCGGCCAAACTCATCCCCGGCCGTGCCGTCGCTGCCAGTGAGTTTCTTGACTTCCCGCCAGCCGCTGGCTGTGTTGGGGTCTTTGGTGAAGAGATAGGCCGCGCCCTGGTTGGCGTTATCGCCGATCTGGGCCTGGGACGCGCCCACCACCATCCAGTCACCGTCCATATCGATAGCACTGAAAATGCTGCTGGCCGGATTGTCGCTGAAGGTAAAGAATGCACCGTCCAACGCTTCGAGAACAGTAATCGGCCAACTGCGCCGGGGCAGGGGGTTGCCCGCGCTGTCTGTCACGCTGCTGTTCAGGACAACGCGATATTCCCCAGGCACGGGCGGCGGATCGAAGCGCAGGCTGGCGGTCTGGTTGATGGGTTCGTAAGTCACTGCGCCGCCGCCCACAGCCACAGACGAAGCGTCCAACAATTGGAAGCTGGCCGGGGTCAGGCTGGCCGGGTCCATCCCTTCGCTGAAGCTGGCCTGCACCAGCAGTTCGTTCTGGAAAATGCGTGCGCGCAGGGGCGGGGCAAAGTTGACCACTTCCGGCTGGATGGCATCGGCCACAGCCGTCCGGGTCTGAATATCTGTCCAGGCAAATTTGCCGCCGGTGTCTGTGGCTTTGGCCTGCAAAGTGAGGGTTGTGGTGACGGGCGGTGTAAAGCGAATTTCAAAGGGGAAACTGCTATCTTTTTGCAGCAGGCTGCCGTTGAGATAAAACTCCACATCCCGCACAGCCACATCGTCCTGGGCGTGGGCGGTCAGGCGCATTTCCGCGTCGCTCTGAAAGCGCGCGTCGCTGAAGTTGCTGGACAGCGTCACCGTCGGGGTAATACCTCTGGTGTCCGCGGGCTGATAATTGATCACCTGCACGCCCGCATCCCCGGCGGCCACATAGGCCAGCCCTTTGTCCAGGACCAGAGCCACCGCCGCGCCCGGTGTGGTGAACTCGCCCAGATAGGCGATTTCTTCGGTCAATACACTTGTGTCGAAAAGCATCACCCGGTGTTGGTCCGCGGGTGCGCCAGGGAAGGTTGTGGTAGCAGCCACACCCATCCCCGCGCCGTTGGGCACAATCTGTAGCACAAAATTCGTCGTGGAACCGATTGTTTCGTCCGGCCAAATGGGCAGGCCGAGATCGTACTGCGTTGCAAAGGTGTCCTGGGAACCGACGAGGCGCTGGTTGCCGCCGGTCAGCCGCTGGTTATGTTCAAGGGGTACTTCGCCGACATAGACGGGAACCCTGCGCGTGGTGGTGAAGTTGGCGGTGTAGATGGGGTAGAGGCCGTCAAAGGCTTGGGCATAGAGAAAGTCTTCGGCCAGGGCAAGGGCTTGCACAGGACTGCCCGCGCGTGCATTCGTATTCAGCGGAATGCTCGCCTCGACAGCACCGCTTGCCATATCCACCCGGGCCACCCGCCCATCAGAAAGGCCCGCATAGGCTTTGCCATTGGCGGCAACCAGACTGCGCACCGTCGCACCGTCGAACGTCACCTGTTGGGTGACAGCCGCGGCCGCGGGTGTGGTGAAATTGACAATCACCAGCCCGGCCCCACTGCCAGCCCCGCTCGCGGCCACAGCCACCCGGTTGCCGTCACAGGCGACTGTGCTGGCGCTGCCGGGGGTGTCCACCTGGGCCACCAACTGGGGATTCATCCCGGCAAAGATATTGAAGATCGCCACGCCCGCGTCGCCATCGGCCACGGCAATCACATCGCCGCTGGTGCAGATGTCCTGGGCATTGCCCGGTGTGTCCGCCGAGCCGATGATCCCCGTCTTGACCAGCACGCCGGAGAGGGGGTCCTGGCCGGCCTGGACTTCGGCCCCATCCAGCACGCCGTCGTCGTCGCTGTCGCTGTCAAAGGCGCTGGTTCCCATCACCAGTTCACCCAGCGCGCCCAGGCCATCTTCGTCCAGATCAAACCCCAGATTGTCCGTTACATAAAAGGACGGAAGTTCCAGCGCCTCGCCAGAAACAGGGGTGACGATATCCATATAATCTTCGTGCAGCGTCTCTGCGTGGAGCAGATAGAGCCGGTAGCGGGCCTGGGGCGCCAGGATAATGTCCTGCTCGAAGGCGATGCCATTGCTGCCGGCCTCGCCCCGCTGCACCGCGCCTGTGTCCAGATTGACCGCGGCGAAATAGGTGAGTCCAGTCAGCACTTCGTCCGCGTTGAGAGCGCTGGCCCAGATGTCCGGGTCGGCGGCCAGCCAGGGGGGCAGAGAGCGACCACCGCTTCTGCCCGCGGGACACTCTTTGCACTCGCAGGCCTCTTCCTGGGCAGGCGCATAGAAATTGTGGCCTACTGTATCCACTGTGCGGTAGAAGGCTTCGGCAAAGGCAATGCATTGGGCGTAATAATAGAGTTCGACGGGATTCGAATTTGGATAACAAGACGCACAGTTGGCGTACATTGCATTGCGGAAGGCCGTATCCACTTGGGGTTGCTGTGCGCCACACGTGCCATAGCCAATGTCGTGGGCATTGCAGGCGGCCTGTTGGTTGCAGCTGCCCAATCCGCCTACCAGCATTGGATCGTCCCAGAAGAATATCTCATTGCCCAGAATGTCCTTTTCGGGCAACCAGGCCGGACCACAGCCATTTACGTTGGGAGTGAAGTTTTCCTTTGGTTTGCACTCCACCTCGCCCGGTTCACATTCTTCCTCTTCCTCCTCCAGCGGGGGCGGGGGTGGGGGCGGCGGCGGGTTGGGGCGGACAGGCCCGCGCCGGGTGGGAACGCCGGGGTTCCAACTGTGCCAGCCCGGCGCGGGCACACCCACGCCGGGGTCAGTGCAGACAAGAGATGCGTCCGCGTTGGCGGTCATTGGCCCCACAACGCCAAAGCGGCCAGTGTCGTGATTGAAGCTCCAGAGCGCGGTCTTTTCGCCGGGGAGCAGCGCCCTGCCTGTGCCGGGGTTGGGCAGATTGGGGAAACAGACCGGCGCGGGGACGTCGAAATTCGTGGCCCCGTCGGTCTGCACAGTAATCACCAGCGGGAACTGAAGTGCTTCGGGCAGTTGACCGGGCAGACGATCCGGCGGCACAGGCCCAATGCCCACCTTTCCACCGGGTGTGCCGTCGTCGTTGAAGAGGGAACCCGCGGGCACAGTAATCGAAACCTTTGCAAAGTCGGGGAAGGCGTCCACCACCGAGGGGGCAAAGTTGATAGTCACATCTTCGCTCTGGCTGACCGGCTGGAGTGTGCCGGGCTGAACCAGCGGCAGGTAAATATCGCCCACACTGGCCTGCGTCCCGGCCACCGATTCCCAGGCTTTGCCCACAAAGGGATAGTAGCCACCCGCGGGCGCGGCATTGGCCGCGGTGCGCCCGTCGATATGGACGAAGAAACGCCCCCCGGGGGAGGGATCCAGACAGAAGTTGCCGCTGTTGTCAGTGGTGGTGCGCAGGGTCTGCTCCTGGCCGTCCACTGTAATCGTCGCGCCCAGCAGCGGCTCGTTGACGGATGTATTGCCGCTGGCGGCCAGTTGGCTGGCAAAAACCCGGCCACAGACGCTTGTGCCAGGAATCATCGCCAGGCTGAGGGTGGAGAAGGCAATCGCGGCTGTGCCTCCGGCCACATTGTCCCCGTCCACATCCACCAGACCACCCGCGGCATCGCGCAGAAGCGCGCCGTCTATCCTCACCTGCACGGCGGAACCGAAGGGCAGGGGCGCGGCGTAAAAGAGAGTCACCTGCCGCTTGTCCTGGGAGAGATGGAGACGGAAGTCCAGGGCTTTGCCCGCGGCAGACGCGGTGAAAATACTTTTGGTGACAGTGGCCGGGTCCAGGGCCGCGCTGAAGGTGAGAATCGTCTCCCGGGTCACGGCCACGCCGCCCTCGCCATTGACGGGGCTGGTTGTCAACAGGCCCGTGCCGTTCACAGTGAGCTGGCCTGTCAGATTGCGTGCGCCGGTCTGGGGCGCTGCGTCCAGATGGAAATCGTAGGTTCCCGGCGCAGCGTAGCGCTGGACAAAAGTGTCACCGGGGCCGAGGGTGACCGCAAAGTTCACACTGTCGGCCCGGGCCCGGCTGATAATCTGTGCCCGGCTGCCATCGCTGCGCACGATTGTGGGCAGATAGAGTGTGCTGCCCGGATTGGTGGGCACGCCGCTGCGCAGGGTGACAGTCACACCGCTTCGGTTTTCCCAGGCAATGTCGGTGGGGCCAAAGGTACTGAGAGAAGCGGGACTGAAGCCATTGCCGCCGATGGCGATTGTCTGGGTGGCCGCGGCTGTGGTGTGGGAAGCGATGGGCAGCCCGACTTTGGCAAAGTCCGGAGGCGTTGCCGGGGAAGGAGACGCCGCTACAGAGGCGAATGTACCTGTGAGCATACCCAAACAAAGTAGCAGGACAAGCAACCGCCAGGTAGGGCGAACATTCATCAGATTTCTCCTGAGAGTGTTAAGTAAATCTTACGGTCAGGATTGACACAAAGAGTGCGCTGAAAATAGCACAGGTGGAGAGGTATCGCAAAATCAATGAAGATAAGCAGAGAGGTTGGCTGCCATCTGGCAGAGGGGCCACCAGACAATGGGGAGGGCAAATGGGCAGATGGAGAACAGCGGGCACTCACCCCGCGATGAGGCCCGCGTTCACAGTACAAAAAATCGTCCAACCCAGCCAGAGAGCGTCGGCTGCGCCAGCCGAAACCAGCAGATCAGCCGACGCTCGCCACCATTACAAAAGGTCGTATCTCAGAAGTGTCAGGCAGATCGTTTCCAGCGCAATCAATCCACCGCGTCCGGCAGCCCGGAAAAATCCGCCACTGCCACCCGATAGACATTCCCATAGCCGGACACATCGCTGGTGTAGACGACGTAACTTCCGTCCGGGCTGAAACGGGGATGGGCGTGGGTCTGCTGAATGTGCATACTGCTGCCGTGGCGGGCGAGAACTTTGGGGCCGTCGAAGCCGTCCCCGTTCCAGCTCCACAGGCGCACGACTTTGCCCCCGTCGCCCACAATCAGCCCAAAATCGTTGGAGTGGATGTGGCCGGTGACGTGAGGGAAAGCGTACTCCTGGCGGTCCGTATTGTCGTAGCGCACTTTGCCAAAAAATTTGTAGCCGTTGGCCTTCTGGCCGTGATAGCTGATGTGGATGCCATCCGCGTGCCAGTATTCGTGGCCGACGGTCTCGCCCTCCTCGTCCCGGGGGCGAATCTGCCAGACCGCGCCACTGCTCATATCCAGCCCCCAGATGCGGTTGTCCACTAAATGCCACGGCCCTTCGTGGCAGAAGGTGAGCAGATGGGATTGGGTGGGCGAGGTGTTCACGTGGCCCACCCAATAGTTCTCCTCCCACATCACCTCTGCGCCGCTGCCGTCCACCGCCACCCGCATCACCCGGCTCAGGGGCTTGGCTTCCCAGGTTTCCCGAAAGCCCACGTAGCCCCGCAACAGATCCACAGGAAAGCGGTCCGACATATCCTCCGAAATACTGGCACAGATATATTTGCCGTCGGCGGTGGCGTTGTTCATGGAGACATCCCAGCCGTCGGGCATTGTGTAGAGAATCCGCTGCTCCAGGCTGGTCAGGTCCAGCGCGCAGAGATCGTAGCCGTGCCAAAAGTAGGCTTCGTTGTTGCCGGCGTGGACGCAGGCGCGCAGAAACTCCACCTCTCTGGGCAGGGGCAACTGCTCCAAATCGGTCAGTTGGGTGATTGTGCCGGTCGCCAATTCCAGGCTGTAGAGGTTCGTGCAATTGTTGCGATCCGAGGAAAAGAGCAGACGGCTGTCGTTGTCATACCAGCCGGGATTGGTGAAGTAGAAGTGATGGCTGTGGCCTTTGTAGTTGGTCAGTTGCTCGACAGCTACACCGCTGACTGGATCGGTATAGCTGCGCCATTCGCAGGGGAATTGCTGGCCGATGGACATTTTGTCTCCTGGAAAGTGAGAAGGGTTGTGGAAAAGGTAGAAAGAAAGAGAAAGATATGGACGGGAACACAAGTGTCGTAAGACGCGCCAGTTGCCTACTCGCCTTTCGGCACATCCCCCAGCGCTACATTCAGATCCACCGCGGCCGCGCTGACCCAGCCACCGGCCCGATCCGGCGTGCGCACTTGCAGCCAGCGCCCGCTGTCATCCTTGGCATAGACAGTCAGCGTCAGGCCAGGGAGCAGGCTTTGGTCAGTCTCAAAATCCCGGCCCGGCCCCACACGCAGGGGCGTGGCTTTGGTCACCAGCGCATAGGGCATCGCGCCGTCCACCGGGGAATCGCCGCTCCAGAAGCCCCGCTTGGCCTGGGCTGCTTCCGAGGCCAGTTTGCGAAACTCAACCGCGCGGGTCACATCCGGCTTGAACTCCAGGGGTTGTGCCCAGCCCTGCACAAGCATCTCCCGGTTGACAAAGACACCCTCGGCGGTGTAGATAAAGCGCAACAGCCGCCCGTAGCGGTCTTTGTCCGTGTGGTCGGGCAGCAGCCACAGATTGCCTTCTCCCAAAAACTGGGTGTTGGCCGCCGCCGCGGCTTTGTAGCCCGGCTCACCCCGCTCCGGCGTGTCCATCCCCACATAACGTACGGTCAATTCCTGGCCGCCAATTGTCACTTCGATGGTATCCCCATCCACCACCCGCACCAGCTTGGCCTGGATCCCCCCTTCGGGAACCCCGGAGGGAACCGACGAGACCGGCGTTGTAATCGGCAGCAGGTCCTGCAATTCGGGCAGGCGGAAGATGTCCACACCAAAACCCGCGGCCAAAATGCCCGCAAGGATCAGAATTACACCCCACTGCCAGGGCGAAAGACGCTTTTTCAGCTCCTTGGCGGTGGCATCGGCCTGGGCCGCGGCCCGGCGATCGTCGCTCTCCGGCATTGGGAGTTTCTCCTTCGGTTTAGAATCCCTGCTCATGTGTTTTTGCGCGCGGCTGGCTGGGGAGATCACAGTTCGGCCTCGCCTGTTCCTCCATTCTACTCCTCTCCCGGCAGGAAGCAAAGCCACACACCGGGCGGTTTTTGGGGCAAAGTTGCCGGAACAGAGAGATGCCTGGGCTTGGATTCCCCAAAGGCAGCGTTGAAAAATTTGTCTCTCTGGTGGTATAGTTCTGGGGGAAAGACTCTGATGGAAAAAGAGCGTCAGTTTGGCTGGAAACCCCGCGCAGCCAGCCGCAGAAACAAGTGCCATAAAACGAGGAGAGTACAGATGAGCGAAGGCCGTGTAGCGATTGTAACCGGTGGGGCGGGCGGGATTGGCCAGGCCGTGGCCGGGCGGCTGGCTGTGGATGGCTGCCGGGTGGCCGTCGTCGATCGGGACGGGCAGCAGGCCAGCAGTGTGGCAGATGCCATCGGTGGGCTGGCGATTCAGGCCGATCTTTCCCGGCGGGCCGACTGCCGCCGGGCGGTGGACGAGACCGTCGCCCACTTTGGCCGGGCCGATATTTTGGTCAACAACGCGGGCTTTCAGCACATCGCACCCATCGCCGACTTCCCCGAAGAGATGTGGGACAATCTGCTGGCGGTGATGCTCACCGCGCCCTTTCTGCTGACCAAATATATTTGGCCCCAGATGGCTGACCGGGGCTGGGGACGCATTGTAAATATCTCTTCCATCCACGGCAAAGTCGCATCCCCTTTCAAAGCCGGGTACATTTCCGCCAAACACGGCCTGATCGGTCTGACCCGCACCGCCGCGCTGGAAGGGGGCAGCCAGGGCATAACAGTCAACGCCATCTGTCCGGCCTATGTGCGCACGCCGTTGGTCGAGAGCCAGATCGACGCCCAGGCCCAAAGCCGGAAGATCAGCGCCGACGAAGTGCTTTCTCAGGTGATGCTGGAGCCGGCGGCCATCAAACGGCTGATCGAGCCGGACGAAATCGCCGGACTGGTGGCCTATCTCTGCTCCGACGGGGCCGGGGCTGTCACCGGCGCGGCCTGGGACATCGATCTGGGGTGGACGGCCCGATGAGCAACCCCACACCTGTCGCCATTCGGCGGCTGAAAAGCCTGGACGATTTCCGTAACTTCCAAAAATTGCAGCAGCGCATCTGGTCCAGCGGCGAGGACGACATTATCCCCATGCACGTGCTGGTGACCCAGGCCAAAAACGGCGGTCTGTTGCAGGGCGCGTTCGTGGCGGAAGGAGCCGAGCCAACGGGTGGAATGGTGGGAATGGCCTTTGGCTGGCCGGGCTTTGACACCCACACCAGCCCGCCCCGGCTCAAATTTTGCAGCCACATTGCCGGGGTGCTCAATGAATATCACGGGCGGGGCATCGGTCTGGCCCTGAAACTAGCCCAGCGGGAGCATTTGCTGGCCGAGGGGCTGATGGACTGGATGACCTGGACCTACGACCCCCTGCAGCGGGTCAATGCCCTCTTCAACATTCACCGATTGGGAGCCACCTGCAACACCTATCATCGGGATGTCTACGGGCCGATGGACGACGCGCTCAACGCGGGGCTGCCCACGGATCGCTGCCAGGTGGAGTGGCGGATGGCCAGCGACCGCGTGAATTTCGCGCTTTCGTCCCAAAAGATGCTGCCGGTCTGGGATGGAACCAGCATTGAAATCGGCGCCACCCGGCCTCTGGGCGTGGGGGCACAGGTCCGCATTCCGGTGGAAAGCCGGCTACGCCTGGACGGGCGACCCGTAGCGATCCCCATCCCCGACAGTCTGTCCACTCTGCGGGCCGAAGGGCGGGGGCTGCTGGTGGAGTGGCGGCTCTTTCAGCGGGAACTGATCGAGGCCGCCTTTGCCGCGAGCTATACGATCGTCGACTGCGTGGAACTTTTTGACATTGGGGCACATTACATTCTTATACCCGCAGGCGCGCAGACCTTTCCCGATCTGCCCTGGCCGTAGCAAGAGGAAAGCGATGAACCCAGCCCGCCTCCATTTCCCACTTTCCATCCTTCTCCTTTGGGCTGTCATCTGTGCCCTCTCTGCTGTATTCTGTGCCGCCGCTGTATTGAATGCCGCCGCGGCCAGCCACCCCGACGCGCCCATCGGCCAGGACACCGTCTACCCCACCGAACGCCTGCCCCCCGCGGCCTTTGAACTGACCGCGCCCCTCACAGGCACGCTGGCAACCGCCAGCCGGGGAGCCAAAGCATCCCGGCTGGATGCCGTCCTGGCCGAAATCGCCTTTACAGCCCAATCCCGACAGACAGACAGCCTCGCCCTGGCCGAATCTTTGGCCCGCAGAGGGGACTTGCGATTGGTGGACAGACGGGTGCAGGTGCAGGTGACAATACCGGCGGACGCCCGCGGACCCGTGACCGCGGCCGTGGAACAGGCGGGGGGCACAGTCACCGGCGGGATGGCCGACGGAACCAGCCATCTGCTCCAAGCCTGGCTGCCGCTGGATGCGCTGGCCCCGCTTGCAGCCCGGCCCGATGTCTATTACCTGCGCCGCGCGGCTGGCCTCTCTCTCTTTGCCGAAACCCAGGAAAATATACACAGCGAAGCCCTGCCCGCGCTGAACGGACCGGCCTGGCAGGCCAGCGGACGCACAGGCGAAGGCGTGCGGGTCGGGGTGATCGACGGCGGCTTTTCCGGCTACCGAGCGCTGTTGGGGAGCGAGTTGCCCGGGCAGGTGGACACAGCCAATTTTGTGGACGAGGAGAGCGCGGAGGCCGTAGATGGAACCACCCATCACGGCGCGGCCGTGGCCGAGATTGTCCACGACATCGCGCCGGATGCCCGGCTCTTCCTGGCCAAAATCGACACAAATGTTGACCTGCACGAGGCCGCGGCCTGGCTCATCCAGCAGGGGGTGGATGTGATCGTCACTTCCATCGGCTGGTACAATTTGACCCCCGGTGACGGCACAGGCTCCTTCGCCGATCTGGTCAAAACCGCCCAGGACGCAGGCGTTCTCTGGGTGACAGCCGCGGGCAACGACCGGGAACGCCACTGGGGCGGTCTCTATGCCGACCCAGACAACGACCGTTACCACAACTTCAGTCCAACGCAGGAGGTCAATTTCTTTGGCCCTGGCAACGGCAACACCTATCTCATCCCCTCTGGGCTGGCGGTCAACATTCACGTGCGCTGGGACGACTGGCTGACTGTGCGCGCCGACTACGACCTCTATCTGCTGCGCTGGACGGGCAACGCGTGGGAGACAGTCGCCAGCAGCAGCAATCCCCAGAGTGGACAGGCCGGGCAGACGCCCACAGAAACCATCCGCTTTGTCACCAATGGCCCACCCGCGGCCTACGGGTTTGTCCTCTACCAGCACAGCGGATCGCCCACCCAACCCATCAATTTCGAGGTTTTCGTCCCCCGCTTTCTGCGCCCCAGCCTGACAGTTGCTGCCCGCAGCCTGCCCAATCTGGCCGACGCGCCCGACGCGCTGACAGTGGCCGCGGTGAATGCATTCAATCCCTACGCGCACCAGTCCTACAGCAGCGAAGGGCCAACGAACGGTCCCGGCGGCAGGGCCAGCGGCGGCCAGGCCAAACCCGATCTGGCGGCCTATACGAATGTGGCTACAGCCAGCTATGGCGCGCTGGACCCCTTCAGCGGGACGAGCGCGGCCGCGCCCCACGTGGCCGGGGCCGCCGCGCTGGTGAAACAGGCCTATCCCCAGGCCAGCCCCGCGGAGATACGCGCATTTTTGCAGGGGCGGGCGTTGGATGTGGGCGCGGCAGGTCGGGACACGCAAACGGGTGTTGGCCGCCTGTGGCTGGGCACACCCCCGGCCAATCTGGTGGGATCGTCTATGGGCGTGGCCGCGCCCCGGCTCAGCCCCGGTGCGCCGGTCACGTATACTATCCGACTGGTTAATTCGGGAGGGGTGACAGTGACAGGCCGACTGGTCAACCCACTGCCTGCCACACTGGTTCTGACAGGCACACCGACGGTCGATGGCGTGGCCTACAAAATCGGTTCGGATGTGCTCGAATGGCGCGGCTCGCTTGGGCCAGCCAGACCGGTGACGATTGTGTACACCGCCACATTGCAGTCGCCAAAGGGGGGCGGGCCGCTGCGGGTGGTCAATGGCGCGAGATTGACTGACAACGAGGGGCGAGTCTACGGGCTGGGGGTGGCGCTCAATCCCTTGCGGGTCTACTTGCCCGCAGTAGTGCGGTAGCCGCGCGTACGGCTATTCCATCTCCACCACATCGCTCGGATAGCGCACCAGCACCCGATATTCCAAAAACGTACAGAGACAAAGAGAAGCCCCGCCATTATCGGCGGGGCTTCTTGTATTGGGGTGGATTACCCACGAAAAGTGATGAATTCGTAATCAGGAACGGCGCGAGAGGCAGGCTGGACAGGTACATGTGTGGCGATTTGCATGAAGGTGCGACAGCCCGTGGATTGTGCCCGTAGTCGGATCGCTGTCGAAACGATTCTCTATACAGTTGAAATAATTGAGGTCACCGGCATTATAGCGACGAAAGACGGCATAAGCAACATGGTCAGCCAACTGGATAAGTCGGGTCGCCTTGGAGTCCACAAAGAGGGGAACTTCACAAATATTCCTCAATTGCCTTCCCCATGTATTACCCGTGCGCCTGAAATCAATTGCCAGTTTTTGGAGGCTGGTTTCGTGGACTGTCTTGTCAAGAACAATAAGCCCCCGCGTAGTCGATCCGGCTCGCTCCAAAAAAAGATTAAAGCGACTGCTTATGTCCTCGAAAGCAACGTGAACGGGGTCCTGTCCTAAGTAAGACGCCTTGTGGACGGCACAAGCGAAAGTAACAATATCGGCATAAGCTGCCTGCAATGTCAGAAGTACGTTCTTGATAACGGCTATTCGGTCAGCCGGTGCATGCATGGTATTCCAGGGGTTTTCCCTACCACCAAAGATTTCTGATGCGTGAAATTCTACCCCCGATGAGTTTCTGGGAACGAGCCGCTCTGCGAGTTTTTCGATTTCATAAGACAGCCAGCGAACACTTTGCTCTGGAACGCACACGCCGCCCAAAACAAAGTATTCTTCATTTGGATTGATGGGCGAACCAGAATCATCGAGATACAAAATATACACTTAGCAGTCTCCAAGGGTAGTTGCAGAAAGCCCCCCTGGACTCCAGGGGGGCTTTCTAATGGGCCGGATTGAGCTATTGCTCAAGCGAACCGCCAATTATGCAGCCCTTCCAACCAGTTGCAGCCAGGCGAGGTATTCCCCAACGGACCGCTCATAATGCAGCCCTCCCAACTGGCTAAAGTGTACTATACAGTATCCCGCTTGTCAACCAGAACGTTTGAACGCCCGCCCCCTATCTGTGAAGGTAGGGGCTTCTTTTGTATTGGGGCGGATTTTTTTTGGGGGAATTGTGATTTTTTAAGGTAAAAATGTCATTTATAGACGCTTTGCCACTTGACAACGTAATACATTGTGCTATAATGATGTTATATGAGCATTTGAAGTTTTCAGAAGCTCATTCCCCCGGCGAGTTGGTCAGTAGTTGAAGGATGCTGACCGGCTCGCCACCCAAACAAAGAGCCGTCTGGGGTAGTAGCCCAGACGGCTCACGAGTCCCCTTAGACGGGAAGGAGAATCACCAAAATGCAGGATAACTAGCAGGCCGTTGTGGGCCTGGAACTGAAGCAAGAAGCCCGGTGGGACGCAATCTCTGAGCGGGCATAGCAACCACAGCGACCTGGGGCAAGTCGTCAAAACTGCCCGAAAGGAAACCACCAATGACAGACGAACAAGAACGCCGGTTGCGGGAATGGTTAGAGAAGAAAGCCGCAGAGAAAGCCGCAAAGGACAAAGAAAAATGAACTTCACCCGCAAAGACCTACAACTTTTGGCCGTAGCCCTGGATTACCGGATTCAATCGCTCCGTGCCCGTGGCGGCAAAGAAGCCGTGCCCCTGGCCGCCGATAACCTGACCCTGATGCAAGCCATCGAAACCCATCTGAAGGAAACCGCACTACCCGTCACCCGGCAACTGAACCGGGACACCGCCGACCCTGAGATGATTTGGGCATAGCCCAGAAAGAGGAAACCACAATGCTTATCGACACAAGACTGGCACAAATCAGCATCACCGAAGGCGAGGACATTATCACCGCGCTGCACACCGCCACCGCTGAACTGTGTGACGCCATTGAATCAGACGTGACCATTCGCCGGATGCTCAAAGAAGCCGAGGCCGATTTGAGCGCGGCTGAATCGGAGATTGTGGCGGAAGCCAACATCGAAGCGCAGAACAAAGAAGGCCCATTGGCCGGGATTGCCACCACATCCAAAGCCTACGCGTACGCGCTAGAAAACCTGCTGTCTAACTATCACACCACCAACTCCAATAAGGTCGCCATCCGCCGCCTACAGACCGACGCCGATAACGCCAGCATTGCCCGCGAGCAGGCCCAAGTCAAATTTTCCGCCGTCAAACACGCCGCCGATCTGAAGGCAGCGATAATTCGAGCCATTGCACTCTAACCCACAGGAGAACCAAAATGAACGCACTCGCAACACTGAGCAACACCAAGACCGCTATCGAACTGTCCGACGTGGATCGGATGCTGATGGAAGAAGCCGAGCAGGAGGAAGCCGCCTTCGATTTCATCCCGCCCCGCCTGAAAATTGCCCCCGGTGGCACGAACGTCTTTCAGACCGACGAAGACGATGTACTGAAGACCTTCACCGGGATCATCCTTCTCAGCCAGAAAGCCCGTGCCTATTGGCCCGGCAAGGGCAGCGGACAAGCGCCCCTGTGCAGTAGCTTCGATGGCAGCCACGGCGTATTTTCCACTACTCCCCTGGATGAACAGATCGCCGATGCTATGAAAGCCCGTAAAGTACATCCGGGCGTTGAACTGACGATTCACCAAGACGCATCCTGGCCCGATTTCTTCGATTGCCGGTCTTGTCCTATGGCCCAATGGGGCAGCAATCACCAGGGGGGGAATCCCAGAGGGCAAGCGTGCAAGGCCCTTCGCCGGTTGGTTGTCAAGCTGGATGACTGGGACATTCCCGCTCTGCTCACCTTGCCACCCACTTCTATCAAGGTTTGGGACGCCTATGCTACCAGCCTCGTCAAGTACCGCAAGCAGTATTTCGCCGTGCGCACAAAAGTCACGCTGGAAGGGGCAAAGAGCGCCAGTGGCGACCCCTATAGCATTGCAGCGTTCCAGGTTGCCGGTGACTTGACCAGCGACGAAAAGGCCGCCGTGTTGGAGGTACGCCGCCAGTACAAGTCACTGATCGAGACCCTGCCGATGGATGCCGACGAGTACGAGTACGAGACCGACGGCGAGGAGGAATTGCCGGTTCCATTTTAGCCGATGATAGAAGCCAGTGGCCGGGGGACCGCCAACCCCGGCCCGAAAGGAGGAAGACGTGAAAATCTATGACATGCTGACTGCCTACGGGCGTGCACTTGCCCGCAGCGTGGACCCACACGCCAGCGCAGCAACTAAAGAGCGCCTGCACGCCGAAATGACCATAATGGAAGACGAGGCGCAAGCGATAGGCGCTTTGATTGCCGCTACGTCCGATTTGTTGAAAGCGCTGCAACCTCTTGCCGCCATTGCAAACGCTTATGATCGCAACGAACTGGATGGCGAGGCGCGCAAATTCTGGGGATTGAATGACGAACACCAGAACAACAAGCAACCAGCAGGGATTGAACTTTATCAAGGTCGCGGTGGTAAGCAATTGCTCACCCTTGCCGATTGTTTCGCTGCCCGCGCCGCAATTGCCAGCGCAAAGGAAAGCACGCAATGAACAAGAAAATGTTGAATTCAAGAAAGTGGAACCACCCCAATGACCGCCTACGTCGAATACAGTACCCTTGCAGAGCTACAGGCCGCCTATGCCGCTGGCGTACTGGCGACTGACAAGAACCCCGTCAAGCTCGATAACGGCGTAGCGTATGTCTACGCCGAATGGGGTGATGAGGGCGATTGGGACAAGGTATACGACAGTGATAGCGAAAATCTACTGCGCGCTGCGCTGGATTTACTTGGCATTCCCTGGCGCAACGCATAGAACTAAATTGACACCCAGCCCCACACAGGGCTGATAATCTACCAACTCTATTCACGAAAGGACCGACCGATGTACCGAAAATCACTGTTATTTGTCGCCCTGTTGCTGGCTATCCTGGCCGTAGCCTATGCAGGCCCCACCCGTCACACCCTGGCCGCGGTTTCGCCCTTGCCGCCAGGCGGTGAAACCATCCCTGTACCCCCGCCGACCGTAGTGGCCGAACCTTTGCCAGGGGAAGCGGGCAACCCCATCGAATCCATAGACCATCCGGCCCAACTAGAGCAGATCA
This sequence comes from Caldilineaceae bacterium, assembly GCA_019637685.1. Lineage (GTDB taxonomy): Bacteria > Chloroflexota > Anaerolineae > Caldilineales > Caldilineaceae > JACQGT01. Next base: position 93,968 of record JAHBVF010000005.1, read on the forward strand.
CCGAGGCGCTGGGAATGCCATTGCAGGCCATCAAGCACCTGCCGCCCGAAGCCTACAATGGCCTCATCAAGGCCAACGCAGCCAAACTGGGGGTCAACGTCTACGAACGGGGCGAAGATGGCAAAATGCACCTGACGGCAAAGGGCAGGGAGTTAGAGCCGGTCAGCGCAGTGCCGCAAAGTCGTGCTGGCACTGGAACGAAAATCTACTTGCCGATGGTCTCCGTGGAATCCCTGACGGTCGCCAACATCCAACAGGCCATTGACCGGGCAAAGAGCCACGTGGATCGGCTCTACGCGGCTGGCTCGACCTACGGCTATATCAAAGAGTACATGGGCTTTCCGCTCTGGCTGGAGAATCCAAGCCGCCCCGGTGACAGCACCTATCCCCGTATGGCCGGCCACTACCAGAACGACGACTTTTCCATAATTCAATGGTTTCACGTCTACGAGACATCCGAACAGATGTACATCACCTTCGAGGAGGGCTATGATTGGAACTATGGCGAGCCGGGCCTGTACGCCTATCGCGCCTACGGCACGGATGGCACAATCACGTATCAAGTGCAGGTTCACACATTCACAAGCAGCAATCAGGTCAAACTCTGGCTGGGCAATTACCTGATTGACAACGACCTGCGCAGTATCCCGTCAGGCTGGTATCAGTTGACCACCACCGTCAACGGCACGGCCTACCCCGCGCCCCTGGCCGCCCACCGCTACACCTTCAAGCACGCCACCCAACTGGGTGAGCATATTTACGACATCTGGAATGACAGCAGCCGGGAAGCAAAACTGGACGCCAGTCTGAATGCCTACGGTTTCGGCCCTGACATCTACAATCCGCTGTTCAAGCTGGACACCGGCTACCACAACGACTACATGTTCACCACGACCCCCTACCATGATTGTGATTTCACCCTTGACGGGGTGAACAGCACTCTGCCCTGGGGCAATGTGTCGGGCATACGGTACTACCCCTACGAACCCAAAGAATGCACACTGGGCATCTACACCTATCTGCAACTGGCAAAGCAAGACTATCTATCGCCGCTCCTTCAGGCTGTCCATGTCCTGAACAGGTACAACAACCCCGATCATTCCTATTGTCGTCCGTCCGGCTCCAGTTGTGTGTGGACATCGCCCCGCGGCGAAGCCCGGCGCATCGAAAGTCAGGCGTGGAACGGCTACGGTATCAAAGCCTTTGGCAAGCCAGCAGAATACGCCAGCGCGGTGCGCTCCAATGCGTTCCTTGTGCTGGAAACCCTGCTGGGCCATAAGTACGGGGACGCCACATCCCGCGAGTATGCGGCCAAAATGGCCCAGGAGATGCTAAATACCCTCTGGGGCGCAAACTGGACGTGGGAAGACTATCGGGGCAGTACGGGGGATGATGGACAGGTAGTGCGGCCTCAACACTATGGCGGCCAGATGGTCAGTTGGGTTCCCGAATCGGCGCTGGTGGCCGGTCGTAGCAAGTATGTCTACGCCCTGCCGGCGCGTACCTGGCTGTCTGAACTCGTCGATTACTTCAATATGCCATCAGAGGTAGAGGGCGTATTGCCTGCCAATGCAGAGTCATCGGCTACCTTCATTCAGGCCATGCGCACCTATCTGTATTGGCGCTGGGGCGTTCAATATCCCAACGGACAGCGTCTGCCGTAAGCGCCAATAGCGCATAGCTGGTCGTCTCTGTGCTGGCATCGCCCTGGGGTGTGCCAGTCGCATCGTAAAGCGTAACAAAGCCGCCGGATTCATCCTGTTTGCCCAGTAGAGCGGGCAGCAGACGTGAATCCGGCGGCTCTTGTATTTGGGCCGCCACATAGAGCGCCAGGGCCAGTTTATAGGTGGCATAGAAGCCGTGGCCTTCTGTGGATGTATACGGCTTGTCCGCAAAGCCCACACCGTCAAACAACTTCATTGCCGCCCCATAGCGCCGGGCAGCCTCCTGTCCGTTGCCCTCGTTGTGGCTGTCCAGGGCCGCATACAGCGCCAAATCCGCATACTCTCGCCAGTCCGCATAGCGCGGGCCGGTCAGTCGGTGTTCGTTCCACACAGGCCCGTCCACCTCTGCCTGGGTCTCCGTGCGTGGGGGAAACTGGATATTCTCGCCGGTCAGCGCTTCGATCAGCCCGTGCCGCCGCCCGCCGTGGTCTGCAATCGAGACGCTCAGGGCCGCGGCGTGGGCCACATCTCCTACCGCGGTCAGGGCATAGACTGCCAGCCGGTTGTCAGTTGCCAGCCAATAACGGTCAGGCGCAACAATCGGCGACTCCTGCAACAATTTGTATTTCGGGCTGTAACGGTCGGCAAGAAAGCAATGGGCCGCCGTGATAGGGGCGTTAAGGCTGGGCACAGACACAGGCGGGGCCGGGGGCACTGTGCAGCCGGTCAGGAAGATGGAGAGGAGAATCAATGCCCATTTCATCATAGTCGGGCATTGTAGCCCTCTCGGGGGCAAGTGTCAAGCGTAGACTTTGCGCACCGAGAATGAATCGCCGTACATATCCGCAGTAGTCGAAGACGGGCAACGAAAGACAATATCTGCCGAAACAGCCGTGCCCGGCGCGGCAATGTCAGACTCTACCAACGTAAAACCGCTGTAGGTGGCGTTCAATGTGATATTGTTTTCGCTGACAAAGACCGTGCCGCCCGCGTCAGACCACCAGCGAATGGTCAAGAAGGTCTGTGTCGAGCCAGCGCCCTTGAAGAAACCCCGTACATTATAAGTAGCGCTGGCTTCCACCAAAAAGACAGCCGACTGCCACCAGGCGGTCGAGGCTGCCACATTGATGCGCAGTCCCTTTTGGCCGCTGTGGGCCACACTGGACGGCCCATTGGCCGGGTCATCCGTGGCCCACGTGCCGCCGCTGGTTGTCCAGTTGGTGGGTGTGCCGCCGCCATCCTCCACACTCCAGTTTGCCACCAGGTTGTCATCCTGTGGCCCCGCGCTCTCCGCGTTCCATTGCACTTTCCGGTCTGCGCTGGTGGCACTGCCCACGGCAATGGTGATTTGGGTAGACGTGATGGCACTCACATAGGCGTCCTTGACTTCGCTGTGCAGCCCCGTCACGCTCACCCACACCGGCGCAGCTTCCAGCCCGTGGCTGATTGTGACCGACGTGTTGCCGCTGGCTATGGTGGCCCGGCCTTTGGCCTGGGTGGGCTTGCCCGCTGCAATGTCAGCCCCGCCAAACTGGATAAACAAATCCGTGTCAACCAACTTCTCAAAGAGCGCCGCCTGTACAATCACATTCTGGCCGACGCCCGATGCGCAGATGTCGTACTCGGAGTTATCATAGGCGTAGAGACTGTTAATGCTCCAATCTCGATTGTCCAGCCCTTCAAAGCCGATGCCCTTTGTGTTGCGCTCTACGGTCAAGTTGCCGATCATCACCTGCTGGGTGTAGCCGGTCACACGCAGCCCGTAGTCCGCATTCAGCCAGCAGTAGCACTTGTTGATGTGAATCTTGTCCGTGTAGGTCGTGGGCAAGCTGGTCGAATCGCCGCCCATCTGGATACCCGTGCCGCTGGAAGAAGCCCAAATCGTGTCAAAGAACAGCGCCTCCACAATGCCGCTCATATAGATGGCAATGCCCAGCGCGTTGTCTACCAGCACATTGCCAAACCAAACCTCATACGCGCCGGGCAGATCAAGGCCCGTGTTACAGTGCAGCACTTCCACCGTCTGAAAAACATTGCCGCCCTGTGTGCCGCCCGTGGCAATGCGTAGCCCCGCCGCCGTAGACCAGGTGGTGGGGTCCGGCCCCTGAATCCAGGTATGGTTGAAATGGTTGTCGTGGCAGCTTGTCTCCATATTGATTCCCCGGTTGCGGATGTCAATATGGAGATCACCGAAATAGTTTTCGTGCGTGCCGCCTGCTGTGCCGGTGATGTCAATACCGTTGTAGTAGTTGTAGATGACAATGCGCTCAAAGTGCCCCTTTGCCGCATCTTCAATGGTGATGGCCGGTGCGCTGGATGTGGTGGTATTCACGTCCCAAATGGTCAGCGGCCCGTGAAATTCCAGCCGGTCAGCGCCGTTGATGGCCCAAATTGTATTGTCGCCGGTAGGCTGGAAGATGGCCCCGGCAGTGAAGAAAAACGTCTGCCGCGTTTTGGGTGCAAGCGCCGTACCTATCTCATAGCTGCCTGCCCGAAAGGCAAGCGTCTTGTCATAGCTGGCCGCGTCAATCGCGGCCTGAATCACCGTGCTATGGTTTGTGCCGCTGTAGGCCACCCCGCCCGTGCGCCCGCTGATGGCATAGACAGAGCCGCCCTCTTCAAAAATGGTGTAGTCAGCCGTCTGCCAGAGATCCGTGCCGGTTGTCATCCAGGCTTGCGCCACTGTCACATTGAGGGAGACAGTCGAATTCTGGTACACCGTGATTTCAGCATAATCACCCGCGGCCAGATAATAGGCGACATTGATGTTGATGTCATTCTCTTCGCCATCCGCGTCCGCGTACTGGCTGGCAATGTAGTCTGTCCCGTTCACCCGCACATCGACTACCCGTTTGCCGTTGGCATTGGCGGCCACCTTGATATGCGCGCCGATGATGTACCAGCCGCTGACCGGGGCTGTCAGTCGGGTGGGCGCTGCGCTGTCATAGCAGCCGTTGCTGTCCCGTACTTCGGTGTCAAATGAGATGGATGTGCCGGTGTTGTGGGCAACGGACTGGCTGGTCGAGCGGTAGACGTAGGCCCCCGTCACCGTGGGCGTGCTGCTACTCTGCTCTACTCTGGTCTGTCGGCCACCGTTGCTGCCCCCGCCTTTTCCTGATTCGTTGATTTGGCGCTGAATGAAGGGGCGTAGCTGGCGGTAGACTTCTGTGGTTGTCTGTGCCATTTTCTAGCCCTCACGCATTGCGGCAAAGTCCCAGGCGCTCTCAGTGTCCCGTGCATCCAAGCGCCATTCCTGCGCATCCACTCGGTATTCGGCCCGCTCCAACAGATAGGGTGCGGGACGCAACAGTTCCGACAGTTGCACGGAATCAGGAATCACGCCCTTCAGGTCAATCCATTCGCCCATCGGTGGATAGCCGACAATCGCTACCCCGTTGCGGTCCACCAGCCCCCCGTCAGCGTTCTGGAAATAGACAATCGTGTCGGGTTTGGCCTGCTCTTCGGTGATGATGAGCGTGCGCTCCCGTGTCACCCTTGCCAGCATTCGCCGGTTATTGGATGTGCCCAGACTCAGCAGGCTTTCCAGTTCGACCAGTGCAGTATTGTCACCGTTGCGCCATTGGTTCGTCTCTGTGCCGCTGGCCGCCACCTCATTGCGCACGATGAATTCCGCCGCCGCCGTGATGAGCGTTTCCATCTGCGTATTCGTATCTTCCAATCCGGTCAAACGGAAGGGCATATTGGCGTTTTCCGGTCGGCTTACCCAACCCGAACCGTCGTAGATTTTCAGCACTTCCGGCGCATAGCCCAGGTCAGGGTCCACCATCACCTCATAGTAATCGCTGTAGGTGTTGGCCCCGTCACGGCTGACCATCAGCCAGTAGGTTGTGCCCGGTACAAGGCTCTGCGTATTTGCCAGTTCTACCGTGGTCCAATTGCCATCCGCAGAAATAGCGCTACCCGCCACTGTGGAGGAATCCAACAGCGACCCCGGCGAACCGCTGGAATCGCTGTAAATGGCAATCACCAGATTGTCCGAGGGATTGCCCACCCGCCGCACCTTCACCGCTGCTGTGGCCGCTGTCCAGGCGTCTCCGCTGTCCACTTCAAACGATTGGGCCACCTTCGTACCCAGCGCCGTCAGGGTGATGCTTGCGCCCGGCAATTCATCAACCAGCGTTTCTTCCACAGTGATGCTGTGACCCCGGCTCAGGGTGACAGTCGCGCCGGCGGCCTCATTGGTCAGCGTGCCCACCACCACAAACTTACTGCCATCCGCGCTGCTCGACTCAATGCGCTGATAGCCATTGTTGGACGCGGACCCGGCTATCAACACCATGTCGTGTGCGTCAAAGGCCCCCAGCCCATTGGCGCTGTCCCGCACCTCCCGCGTGGCCGCGTCAAACGAGATCGTGAGCGCCGTATAGCTGGCTGTTTCCTGTTCCGTGCCCTGCTCTACGGTATAGACCCCATCATTTGTCCCCGATCCGGCAATGCGGAGGGTATCGCCCTTGCGCAAATTGATCAGTTTGGCAGCTTGCTCCGAAAGGTGGCGCGTCCCGGCCTCGAAACCGATGGCAGACGACGCGAAGCCCAGCCCCAACTTTTGCGGATATTCACTCGTGGGCAGATACTCCACACGCCCTTCGTCCCGGCTGTAGTAGCGCCAATCCAGCGTATCGTACCAGCCCCGGCAATCCAGGGAGATGGTTGTCTGCCCGTCGTCATTGCCCGCGCTATAGGGTGGCGTGACAATCGGCAAGCGCCGCCGGTTCAACTCATTGGCCCGCCGCTGCTCTGCCGCCGCCGCCGTCACATTGTCAGCCGTCAGCAGCAGTTGCTTCGTGCCGTAGGTGTCCACGCTGTCATTATCGGCCAAAAATGCGGTCGTGTAGGTCTCCCCGTCCGGTGTCATATAGGCCACGGCGATACTGTTGCTCATTCTGTCCAACGACAGGCCAAACGTAACGCCCTTGACGTTGATTTCCACCCCGGCCACATAGCCCCACCAAATCGGATCGCCCAGGTCGTTGGCAATTTCCACGCCATAACGCAGAATACGCCCCAGTCCCCACAGGCCCAACGCCGGGCCGGTCACGGTCAACTGTGCGCTTTTCGGCCCGCCCTGCGCTACCCACGCCAGGGTATCGACCGTAGCCCGGAATGCCTGCATATGCAGCGGTTCGCTGAAGTTCCGGTCAGCAAAGTGGACATTCATCTAAACCGTCAACCTCCGTGGCCGATACTGCGCGTAAACCGTGAATGTGTTGGCAATCACAGAATTGCCATAGGCGTTGTCAAATAGCAGCCGAATCCGCATATCCCGGCCCGGCCACACCAGCAGCGGAGGCGGAAAATCGCTGAAAATATGCTGCGTAAAGCCGCCATAGGTTTGAATATAGACCCCCTCATTCGGCCCGTCGTCCACCACCAGATCGCCGATTTCCAACTGATAGCCCTGCTGGTTGAACCGATGCACCCCATCCGGCCCGCACAGTTGCAGATAGTCAACATCTAACTGTCCTGTTACAGCGCAGCGAAGAGACAGTACCAGCGCCAGTGCCGTCGGGCTGCCCGTCACATAGCCCGGCGGCAATTGCACACTGCCCAGGTCCTGTAACTGTCGGCTGGTATTCAGTAAGATTTCCGGTCCTTCCCACAGCGTCGTCAGCGGTGTGGTGGCGTCAAACATCACCCGCAGCTTCACATAGCAATTCGACGGCGCAGACGACGCCAGGCGCATCAACACCCGAAACCAGCCACCAGCCGCATACCCCAACTGGGTAGCCGAAATCGACCAGATAAACGCATTCGTGGTGTGGGCAATGCTGGGCGTCCACGTGCGGGCCATATAATAGCCGTCACTGCTGTTGGCATCCACCGTCGGCGTGCCCGCGCCCGTGCTGTCCTCTCCTTCATACACAGCCTGCCAACTGGCGGGCGTGTGGAAGGTGTTGGCACTCAAATAAAAGCGCCGGGTATTCAGCGCGGCTGTCGCTTCCAAAGAGATTTTCAACGGGCTGGGCAAACTGCCCTCAATGTCAGCGCCCTCAATATCTATAAGATTTTCGTGGGTGGTCGAATCGTGATGGTTGTAGATGGTCACGCCGCTGGTTGTCTTGCTCACGCCCGTGCGTTTCAGCCCGATGGATTCCTGATCGCCCTCCCAAAAAAAGCGCCGTGTCCAGGTCAGCAGCACTTTGGCCGAAACATTGCCCCAGTAGGGCAGTGCCTCTTCGTCAAGCACCAGTCGCCCGTCCAGAATCTCCGAACGCCAGGTCGTGCCGTCTCCGTCCACTGCCAAACGTACATAGCCTTTGTCGCCCGTGCCCGTCGCCTGCCGCCGCTGACACAGGATAAAGTAGTCCTCAATTGCTCGAATGGCCGTTTGCAGCGCCGTCTTGCTGGCCGCTGTGATATGTACCTCTGCCGATTCAGTCACTTCCAGATCAGCGCTGCCCGGTGTGCGCGGCGTGTAGTCAATCAGCAGATTGTTGCCGGTAGATAGACTGATTGTGGTTGCGCCATAGACCAATGAAAGAGCGTGTGCCATTATCGCTGTCTCCGCTGGATCGTCTGCGCCACCCGGTAGGCCAATTCTTCCATATCCATTTGATTGCTCACCGTAGCGTACACATTGACAGTCACCCCGCCGCCGCCTAAGACCTGGCTGGTACGCTCACTACTCTCAATTCGTGTACCCCGCGGCAGGTAGGCCAGTTCCGGCCCTCGTTCGCCCACCAGCGCCATCCCGCCCGGTGCAAAAGCCGTGCCCGTGGCAAAGCCGGGGATGGACGGCAAATTAATCGTAGGCCACTTGAATTCAGGAATCGAAGGCCACTGCAATGTAGGAATGAAGCTCGACCAACTAAAGGAAGGCAACGACGGCCAGGAGAAGCCGCTGATCCAACTCGACCAACTGAAGGATGGCAACGACGGCCAATTGAAGGATGAAATCCAGCTTGACCAACTAAACGAAGGTAACCGCGGCCAGTTGAAAGAGTCAATCCAACTGCCCCAATCAAACTCAGCAATCAGCGGCCAATCCAACTTAGAGACAAACGAATCCCAGGCAAATTCAGCAATCTTGCCCACCCAGTCCAGCACCGCTACAAAGTCAGACCATTTCAGACTACTCACCTTGTCGCTGCCCCAGCTCAGTGCCGAAACAAAATCAGCCCACGTCAACTTGGAAAGCCACTCCGTCCACGCAAGGGCCACCACAATCGTCGCCCAATCCAGCATCGCCACGAACGAATTCCACGTCAACGCGGGTATCCACGTGGCCCAATCGATAACTGTGGTGATAATCTTCGTCCAATCGAGTGAAGAAATCCACGTGCCCCAATCACTCAGCGTCGCCACGAATGCGCCCCAATCCAGCGACGTAACCCACCCCGCCGCCCAATCCAGCGCACTCACAAACGCCGACCATTCCAACTTCCAGACATACACCTGCCAATCCAACAGCGTCAGAAAACCATCCCACGCCAACTGCCCGATATAGGCCGCCCAATCCAGCGCCCCATCAATCCAGTCCGCCCAATCAAAAGCCGCAATGGTGGCGCTGGCACTGGACAGCATCGCCCCCACATCCGCAAAGACAGCGTTGACCAGCCCAGACCAGTCCCCGCCTTTGATCATGTCAAGGTAGCTTTTCAGCCGGTCAAGCGCTGGTTGCAGGTAATCGATGACCGCCTGTGTCTTCTCGCGTATCCCGCCCCAATCTTTTTCCCAAGCGTTGCGAATCAGCGCCACAGCCCCCACCAGCGCCCCAAAAACAGCAATCACCGGCGTGGCTGCTGTCACAATGCCCCATAGAAAGGGCAGCACAATTGACGCCACCACAATGCCCAGCGCAATCAGCACATCCTTCCAGGAAACAAACTGTCCAATGGCTTCTGCAATCGGCCCAATCACCGCCTGAATGCCCGACAGTAGCGCCTTGCCCCGTTCTACCAGCTTGTCATACGCTGCCCGCACCTGCTCCACACTGGGGACCATCGTCGTCAGTTGGCTAATCACATCGCCCATCTTTTGTATGGCCGGTGTCAGGAATTCCTGAATCAGCGGAGTGCCCACGGTGATCATAAAACTCTCCAGCGCACCCTGCATCTGTTCCATCGCCGCATTGAAACCCTTCGTCCGCGCCGCCGCAACCTCCTGCGCCGTCGCCGCCGTTGCAATCGACCCCGCCATCTCGTTCCAGCCCGCTGTGCCCTCTCCCACCAGCACATTGAAGGCATTCAGCCCATAGCTGCCCGCCAGCGTGACCGCATACTGATTGCGCTGCTCCTCAGTCAACCCCGAGAGCGCCCCCTCCAACTGGCCGATCACATCCGGCAAGGCTTTCATCGTGCCGTCTGTGTTGTAGAGGCTGACGCCCAATTCATCCAGCGCCGTCCGCACATCTTTCGTTGGCCGCCGCAAATTCAACATCATAGATTTGAGCGCCGTGCCCGCCTCTGCCCCTTGAATCCCCCGTGTGGAGAGGATAGCCAAAGCCGTCGCCGTGTCATCCAAATCACCGGCAATCGCGCCGACGTTCTTCATACCTTCGGCCAGCCCGCTCACACTGGCAAGCGAAGCATCCGCCGCCCCCACCAGCGTGTCTGCAATGCGCGCAGCGTCAGCGGCTTCCAATCCGAAAGTCGCCATCGCCACCGCCACCACATCAGACGCCGCCGCCAAATTCAGTTCAGACGCCGCCGCCAAATCAATCGCCGCCCGCAACGCCCCCGTCAACGGCACAGTCCCCGCCAAATAGCCCTGCATATCAGCAAAGATTTCATTAGTGGAAAGACCAGCCTTATAGAAGTTGGTCATGGCGTCGGCGGCTTCGCTGGCACTGATGCCCACCAGGTCACTGTCAGCGCCCACCTTTAGCGCCGCCGCGCTCAAATCGGCCATTGTCGTGCCGCTACTCGCCGCTGCCACCGTCAACACATTGATCTGGCTCTCGAAATCAGCCGCTGCCGTCACACTCTTGGCAAGCCCCACCGCCAGCGCACCCACACCGGCCACCGCCGCACCAGCCGCTGCCACCATGCCCGTGCCCACGGCGCGCTGCAACCCACCAAAGCCCCGCTCGGCAAAGGTGGATTGACGCTGAATGCCCTGCAACTGGCTTTCCACCTGTCGCAAAGCACCGCTGGCTAAGTTTTGTGCGCGGATGATAATGTCAAGATTTGCCATGTTTGTCCCGGTTCTTGGCTTCGTCCAGCTTGCGCCGCTGCTCTTGCCATTTGGCCCGATACCCCATACGCTCGCCAATTTCCTCTACAAAATCAGCCGGGGCACTCTGCAAATCAGCCCAGGACCAACCCATTTCCTGACAAATGGCATAGGCTATCCCGTAGCGGCTGGGGTCGGGCTGGGGATTCTCCAGGACTATGGCATATTCGTAATAGCGGCTGAGGCTTTTTTTTCGTCGTCATCCAAACCGCCGTTCAGATCATCGACACCGCTCTGAATGGCGTCGATGATTTCCGGGGGCAACGCTTCGATGTTCTCCTTTGTCACAGGCCGCCCGTCAAAGCCCGGCCCGCTCCACGAAACCACCGCTGCGTACAGCTCCTCCCGCTTCATGCGGAGAGGGTCCAACTTGCCCTTGGCGCTTCTCTGCTGCTCCTCTCCTTTGCCGGTTGCCAATGTCATCTCGAAAGACATAGCCGCACTCATGGCCGCCTGCTGCTCGCCATAGGTCAGCTTACGCACGGTCACATTGTTTTCGTCGTCCAGAACGACTGTTCGGGTCTGCTTATCGTAAAAACTCATTCGGCCTCCTATGGCAGCGTGCTCAGGTTGTTGTCAATCGAGAAGCTAAAGAACAGGCTATCGGCGCTGCTATAGACCGCCGAACCGGACAGTTGTACCGTCGTATTGCCGTTGCTGTTCTGATAGCCGCCGACGCTTGTGTACTTGCCCGCCAGGTCAATCGTGAATTCCCGGTCGGATGTGCCCGTGGCGATCAGCCGAATCAGCCGCGCCACCTGCGACCGCAAGAACGCCCGTTCTGCGGCAACAATTGTACCGCTTTCCACTTCCATTGTCAGGGTAAAGTCCAGCGATGGCGGGGTGAATTTGTGGGTGACGAAGTAGAGCGAGCCATCAGCGGCAAAGACCGCCTGAATACCGGTGTTGACCTGTACAGAGGCCTCTAGCAATACGCCGCTCTTTTGCGTGCTGCCAATCGTGCCGCCAGTAGCATCGATGTAGAGCTTGGTGTTGCCAAAGAGAATTTCTTCCAGTGTCGTCAGTGACAACGCACCGGTCATCGCCGCTGCTGTCTTTTGCCGCCCGCGCCAGTTGCTGGAAACCTTCCACGCCTCGCCCACCTTGCCCGACAGCGTGAAGCTCTCGACAAAGCCATACTCCATTTCGTTGCCGTCTCCGGCGATGGCGTTGCCGGTTTCCAGCGTGTACGTTTTGATCGTGTTGGCAGACGATACACCCGGCGCATACGGGCCATAGGTATACGGTCCACCTCCCGACGGTGTGACCGTTTTGATACCCGCCGTGAAAATGTGTGGCAGATGCTCAAAGGTCGCTTCTGTCTCCGGGATGGATAGCACCGCCGACAGTAGGGGCACATAGCTGCGCCCAGTCGGAACGAGCAGCCCCACGCTCTCTTCCACCATCACAATCGGGCTGGTCTCTTCGATGTCAGCCGCAGGGCCGCGCCAAACGATGTCAGCCGCGACGGCTGTGCCCGCTGTAGTTTCCTGTCCAAGCTGGATTTTGTTGCTACTAAATGGTCCGTATGCCATCAGTCGTCACTCGCTTTCTTCGTCGCCTTTTTGACAGGCGGGTCGTGGGTCACGGGCACATAGAGCCGATGGCCCGCCGCTTCCGTCGCTTTGATGGCATCAGCGTGGGTCTTGGCTTCTTCTTCATTCAAATCACGGGCAGGCACGCCAGGAATCCACGCGCCCTCCCCCATGTACAGCAGAGCAATGTCCGTCATGTCAAAATCACTTTCTCCGCAACCTCTACGCGGAACTCAAAACCGTGATACTCAGTACCGGCATAGATCAGAATCGAAGCGCCGCTGTCGCTGATATTCTCGCCAATATGGGCCACAGAACCGGACAAATTGACGTTGCCCATATAGGCTTCTCCGAAGCGATGCAACAACGGCACAACCTCCTGATAGCCATCGTCAACGCCCGTGTTCTTCTGCGAGACCAGCGCCACATAGCAGCGCACCACATACAACCGCCGATGGATGTACCAGCCGGTAGCTGGTTTCCAGCCTTCCCCCTGCACAGTCGGACCAGGCCACGTAAACACCAGCGGCAATCTGTTTTTGTCCAGTGTAGCGGGCAGCTTCTCCGGCGCGCTGGTCACGCCTGAAATGGATGCGTGTAAGCTCTGAAAAGCCGTGATCGTGGTGGCTATGCTCATCGTTCCCACTCGCTGACAATGCCGGTAGATAGCGCCGTGTCCAGCGTGGGCAGTTCGTCTTCCACCTTTTCCCGCGCCACCCACCAACGGCCCCGGTGCATCCACGCCTGCCCGCCGCCGGTTTCGCCGTTGCCCAGCACGTAGACCGGATACATCCGCCCGCGCTGGCTGGCATCGTTGACAATCGAATACTCGCTATCGTTGCGCTTGCGGTCGCTCCAACTGTCTCGCAGTGTGCCCGTGCGGACATAGGTCTGGCCCGGTCGCTCGGCTGGATAGGCCCGGCTCGCCAAACGCTGGCGCATCCCACGTACCCAGCGGGCCGTGATTGGATCAAGAATGCGCAGCATCCGAGACGACAGGCGGCCCGCGTTGCGCTGGATTCTGTCCGCTCCTCGCACTTCGATACTAGGCATAGTCGCTCACCTGTTCCATCAACTCCACTTCAATCAGCACCGGTGTACCTGCCCCCACCGGCAGGTATTTGCGCTTCGTGCGGTCGGTCAGCCGGTAGAGCGTGCCACCCACACCAATCGCCCAATTGCTGTCCAGCGCCGTGTCAATCGCCGCCGTATACTCCACACGCAGACGTAAGCCCGGCTGCTCGAATGCGCTGCCGTCGCCCATCTGGACTGCTTGCCGTTCCTCTTTCGTCACCGGCACATAGCGGGCCAGGGTCACATCGGCAATGTCAGCGTCGGTATAGTCCACCGCCACTTCGTCGCCGTCTCCATCCTCAAAGCGATCCTGGGTACTGTCGTAGGTCACACCCGCGGGCAGCGTCCACCCGCTGATCGGTTCATAGATAGAGAGCCGTGGCCGCCCGTAGGTGTGCCACATGGCCCGAAAAGCCGCCTTCAGCCCTGCGCCGGATTCGCTCATAACACCTCGAAGACAACCGCTGTGCGGGTCGGCTTGTTCAGCGTGGATAGTCTGCCGGTTGTGTCCAGAACCATTGCCGTCTGTCCGTAGAAGGTAGAGTCAAGGCGCATCCCGGTTTGTCCTTCAAATTTGACGCCACCCTCCCCGCTGGTCTGGGCCGCTTTGCGCTCGCGGGTACTGGTGATGAGATGCGCCGCCAGATATGCTTCAATCTGCGTCAGCAACGCCGCCGCCAGACCAGACGAACCCAACCGGTCAGTCACCAGCAGGTTAGCCGTGGTGATGTACGCGGTGATTTCGTCGTCTGTCAGTTCGGTGTCCAGAATCGCTTCCACATCACCGAACACGGCCCGGTTTGCCATCGGTTAGCCCTTCTCTGCCCAGGCGATAATATCCCGTGCCCGCTTCATGCCTACGCCCGGAATATCGGTCAGCGCCGAAATGCCATTCTCCATAAAGTAGATCAGCAGCGCCTCTTTGCTGTCCAGTCTCATATAATGGAGAGCATTGCTGATTTCTGTGCTTACGCCCTTTACCTGCGTCCAGTCAACCCGCTCGGCTTGTACTTTGACCTCTGTCGATGTGGCTGGCTCGCTGGCAATTTCTTCACGCTCAACTACCGGGTCAAAGGCTGGAACGGGCAAAGCCCCCTCTACCCGTTCCAGCTTGTCCAGAAATCCCGATGCTTCGACCTCTGTCAGCGTCACCACATCCCCCGGCCCGTGCTGGCCGAAAGCGCCGTGCCGCTTGCCCTCTCGCACTCGATACTCTGGCATTGTCAATCTCCCTAGCAGCCCGTCGCGTGGACAACGCCGCTCTTGCCGCTGTATTCGCTCTTGACAATCGGAGTCGCCACAGACATGACCTTGTAGCTGGTCATCATGCCGTCGCCGCTGGTCCATTCCATATTGACCACCGGGAAATAGGCGTCTACATAGGCCAGTTCGATCACGTCCCGGCTCAGATTGACCAGCACCGCCACCCCGTCAGAGAGCCAATGAGCAGGCTCAAAGAGTTGCAGTTGCGGAATACGCAGCGCCCGGTCCCGCGCCGTTTCGCCGCTGCCGTCGGTGTAAAAATTGCGGCTGGCCTGACCGTACTGGGTTGTGCTGACAAACAGGCCATAAGGCCCGTAGTAGCTGTCGCCCTCTGCCGCGGCGATCATGCCCGAGATGGTCGAAACCACATTGCCAATCGTGCCCCAGTCACCGCCGCCATAGTTGGTGGCTGTGTCCGTGTTGCGGTCGCTGTGGCTGGTCAGACCGGCGATAGAATTGCCGTTCAGCGCGATAGTGCTATCACCAGCCAGTACCAGCGATTCCAGGCTTTCACCCACAACCTTGCCCGCAGCCGCAGCCGCCGTCAGGTCAAGGCCGTCCCCCATCCGGCGGGAAGCCGCCAGGGTCCGCATAGGAATCTCAAATTCCTTGAAGATGACCGGCACAGGCACGCCCACCAGGTCGTAGTCGGGCAGGTCTTTCGCACCCGACATTGTGCCGGTCAGAGAGCGATTGGCCCCGGTCACTTCACTGGCCTGGTTGTACTGTGCGGTCAGCGTGCCGATGCTGCCCAGCCGTCGCACCAGCCCCAGCCGTTGCAGAGCCGCAACCACGTTCAGCGGCTTGGTGGCCGCCTGCACAACAGCGCTGTCCAGTTCCTCCCACTCGTCTTTCTTGAGTGTGGAATTGATGGTCAGGCCATTGCCCAGGCGCAGCATCACCTCGCCGGTGCGCTTGTTGACAATGGGACGACTGCCCCCGGCCAAAAGCGCCTGCCCTTCCCGGCTGTTCAGAGTCAAAACTTGTGCTTCGTTTTTCATCGTTGTCATTGCCTCCTATGCAATGTCCACGCGGACACGGCCACGAGCGCCAGATGGAGCAGCGATTTCCGCCGCATAGCCCACGATGGCATCCACGTAGTTCGTGAAAGTGGCAGAGCCGGCTTCGTCAACCGCCTGGGGCGTATGCACTTGCAAAGCGCCAGCGCCGTCGCTCACCAGTGGCGAACCGATAGCCGTGGTCTGTCCGTCTTTAAGCCACATATACAACTGATCGCCGGGCTGGGCGTGGATGTAGGAAACCGTTTCATTGTCCGCATAGGCATGGTCGATAGCCTTGCCGCTGGCGTGGTCACTGAACTGATTTTCGATTGCCACTTTCTTTCCCTCGGCATTGCCGCCCGCGGTGGCGTGCTGGTCAAGGTCTGCCCCGCTGTTAACCCACGTCAGCAACTCCCCCGGTGTCACAGTGCCGTTGCCCAAGTTCTGCCGAGTGCGCTGGGCCATGTTGTCGGGATTGTTGCTTTTCAGAATGATGGTGCTGGAAGTTGTCGCTGCCATCGGTTATTTCCCCTCTCCGGCCACTGCCCAGGCGGGCATAGCCAACGTCTCGAAAACATCGTTGCTGCGGTTGCCCACCACACCAGCCCCCGCGCTGTAGTCGGCAGGCGCATAGGCCCCGGCCAGCTTGTGCAGGTGCTGCGTGGAAAGCGCCTTCAGTTCCTCCGCGTCAAAGGGGCAACGCTCGTTCACGGCCAGAGCCGCAACCAGTTCGTCACGCTCTTTGTTGGCGTTGGCGGTCAGTTTGGCGTCAATGCCATCCAGCCGTTTGTTGACGGCCTCGATAGCGGTCGCCAGATTGACCAGTACATCGGCCTGTGCGTTGTTGACCGCCGGTGTATTCACCGCCGGTGTCTCTGCCACAGGTGCAGCCGCCACAGGGGTCGCTTTGGTCTTTACTTCGCCCATCTCGTCCTCCAATCCTTCCTGGTCGGCATTGGCCGCCAAATCGGTTTGCTTGCCCCGGCCCAATGCCGTGAGAAGCCCATTCACAACTGCACTCACGAAACTCTCGTCGGCCACCTGGCGCGCCTTGTTGACTGTCACAAGCTCGCTGCCATCGGCCTTACTCCGGTAAATCACATCCACAGGCAGAGGGGCGTCAAAGGTCACAGCATCGCCGTTCACCGTATAGGCGAAAGCGCTCCACCCCTTGCCCTTCCACGACTGGGCAATCACGTAGTTCTCGAAGACCGCCACATTGTCCCAATCACTCATTTCACCAGAATTGGCCGGGAAATTGTCCCGAAACTTTCGACGGATCAGCCCGTAGCGATCGCCCATCTCCTGCTCATTGACTACTGTTTTGTCTCTCTCCACATCCGATCCTTTCTGTGTGGAGCATCCACACGGCTTCTGTTCTGCATTCACTCGCGGCGTGCCGCAGCCGTCCTGCCAACTACAGGCCCCCACACCGCCGGGCAACAATGCTAAATGGTCTGGCCGCAAATTGCGGGCAATCATGCTATAGGCTTTGCCGTTGTGCATGCCGTTGCTCTGCTCGTGGTCGGCAAAGTAGCCGGTCGAAACCTCTACCGGCTGATTCTTGCGTAGACGATCCATCACCGTCAGTGCATCGCCGCCAATGGCCGTGGCCTTTGCAATGTCAATCCAGATTTCAGCCGTCAGCTTGCCATCGGCAAAGGCCGCGTTCCAGACTTGCCCCGGCGCTTCTGTGGCGTTGATTTCCGGCGTGCCTGCGCTCACATACTCGCCATTGCGCTGTGGGTGGCTCAAAGTGGCTGGCCGCCCGTTCCAAGAGGCGACGTACTTCCCGGCTTCCTCTGCCGTCACCAGCGCATCATTCAATACGCCCGCCACAAGCATCGTCACCGGCGCAACCAGATAAGCCCGCCCGTCAAATGTCTTTTCGGTTGCCTGGCTGATACGATTGACAACGAATTGCATTCGATTACTCCGCCAAATAGATGACAGCCATTCCGGTCTTGCTTGCGCCGCCGGACGATACGACCAGTTTCAGATCACCGTTGACCACCAAGTAACCCCGTGTTAGCAGCGCGGCTCCCGCCTGGTCGTCTTCCAGCGTGCGCGGGTAGTACCAGGCGTTAGCGTCTGCATTGGTCAGCGTCAGCAGCGTCTGGTCAACCGCGCTCTCTGTATTGGTGGCCGAAAGCACAGCATCCACCCCAGTCGCCGCCGTGCCCACCTTCCATTCCACGGCATAGAGCAGCCGGGGAAGATTGCTCAGACCCACATTCACGGTTGCGTCACCGCTGCCATCGGTTGTAAATTCCATCACGACTGAGAACATTGCCGTTCCTCACTTCCAAAAAAAGGGCAACAAAAAAGGCGCACCAACCGGTACGCCGTAGCGTCTATTTCCGGTCAGTGCGCCTCAAAATGCTTGCGCCTATATTTTCAATTGTGCCGCCTGTTCATCCGGCGGCCTCTCGCAAATCTATCACCGCTGTCTTGCCACGGTCCACCACTCGCAACAGCCCCCGCTCCGGGTCATACTCTCCCACAAAGCGGCCTGTCATTGGGTGGCGCAAGCGTCGGTAGCCTGTCGTCAGTGTAGCAGAAAGGCGATTGGCTGTCAATGGTTTGTTTATGGCTGTCAATAGTGGTAGTCGATTCATCGCCGTGTCCCTATCCATTCCCCGGCAATCAGCGCCGGTACTTCTTTGCTCTCGATCACGCATTGGCAATTCGCAAGGCAAACCGACTGCGTTCCAGGCGAGGGGAGTACACCGGCCCTTTGCCAGCCTTGCGCGTGGTATTCCAAACAGTCAGGACAATGCTCGCTTGCGCCCAACGTGCGCTTTTCAATCAACATCATTCCATCGCCCGGCGCCTGCCTCTCCCGCTGCGCATCCCAGAATTGCACACGGGCTGTCCCGGCGTACATCCCGGCCCGTGCCAGGGCCTGGGCCAACGTCAGACCGGCCACAATCGCAACGGCGAAATCGCCCAGCCGTCGACTATCATCCTGCACACGCTCGCGCACGGCTGTATTGTCAGCGATTGTCATTCCATCCCAGCCACCTGCCCCCAACGCACGATTGGTCAGATGCGCCGTGGTAATCTCCTGGCGCATCTGTTCCAGCCACACGGCTTGCGCAATCGCCCCTTCGTGGAAGGCCATTGTCAACGCGCCCAGCCGCTCCCGAAAGAGCAGCAGCAGCGCCGCCAACAGCAGCAGCATATCCCGCTTGGAGACAGGCCGCCCCGTTTTCTGGGAAATGTAACGACCTGTCTTTTCGTCGTATCGGTAGCCGGGCAGGATTGTTTCAGCCATTTGGTTCATCTCGTACTGCGTCAAGCAGCCTATTGTATTTGGCTGGAATCATATCATTTGCGTACCATGCTGCCCGCGCCTCTGCCACATCCTCCGGCCCAACTGTCACCGGCTGGCCGTAGTGGGGCGGTCGATAGGTGGCCGGGTCTTCGCCCTCTGGCGTCCAGTCAAGTATCCGCTTGACTGTCGCCTGCGCTACTGCCAAATCGACACCGGCATTCACAAGCGCCGCAATGTTGCGCTCGGCAAAGTCCTGGTGCTGGTTCTTGGCATTGCTGGTCGGCTGCTCTGCCATCTGCCTATTCTCCTCTGGCTAAAATGCGGGATGCTGCCGTAATCATTGCCCGCATCTCCGCAGGGGAATAAGCATCCGCAGAATTGCCCACCACACCGGCCACAGTCGCCACAACGTCGGGCGCGCCCTTGGCTGGCAGTGGCGTAAACATCTCCCGGAATTCCTCCACACCAATCACCGGCTGGCCCGCCGCATTTGTCACCCGCTCAAAAGCATCGGCCCAATTCACGGCCACTTGCGCTTTCTCCGCTTCGCTCATCTCAAAGAGTGGCTGCCAGACGGTTGACCATTCCCCAGACACAGGAGCAGGCAATGCGCCCCAACTCATAAAGCGACGGATCGCCTCATCAATGAATGTGGTCTCCGCATAGACCGTGCGCCGTCGGGCAATGCGCCCGGCCCAGCTTGTGGCGTCCTGTGTGCTGGCAAGTTCGCCCCGTTCGCTGCCCATCAGAATCCGCTTCGGTATACCCGTCGTGGCTGCTACCAGACTCATCAGCACATCCACAATGCCGGTCGGGTCTACCACATCACTGCCCAGGTCGTGGGGCGTCAGGCCGCGGGTTTTGAGGAAGCGCCGGATACCGTGGGTGTATTCGTCCAACTGTTCTTCCAGGTCGGCGGTGTCGCTTTCGCTCATCTCCGCATCGGGCGCAAGGTCAAGCGCAAAGCCCTTGCGAATCAGCAGCCAAGTCGCCTCAGACGAGCCGCCTACAACCTTCTCCAAATCCATCAGCCGATTAAATACCCGTTGCAGCCGTGGCCGCCCGTAGATGTCGTTTTCCAGCGCATTTTCGGCAATGTGTAGCACCCGACTGGCGTGGACGATGCGCTGTAACTTCTGCCCGTTCGTGCCCATACTCACGCGGTAGGTCTTGGGCAGTCCAAAGCGCCGGTTGCCCGCGTCGTCTTCGATGCTCTCAATCTCTGCGTTATCCTCGGAATAAGGCCGCACGTAGAGGATACTGTCAGCGCTTGGCACGCGCTCCAGCGGTGTAGACAAATCAGCATCGCCTGCCACGCCAAAGAGCAGGATCGCATACTGCCCCACCCCGGCCAGCTTGTCGGCTTTCTCAAAGTTGCGCCACAGTTTTATGCGCTTGGCAAGCGTGCGCCATTCCGTCTCAAATGGCGTGTCGGTGCTGGCGTCCTTTTCCCGTCCGTCTTTCACCTCTGGCACATCCCGCCACGTTTCCTCCGCGGGGAAGTCCACAATCGTACCGGCAATATCCTGCCGGGTGTAGCGGGCCATATAGTCGAGAAAATCCGGGTCATCTTTGGGATAGCCCAGCGCGGAATAGAGGTCACGCGCCCCGCTGAACTGCGAACCGTGCCGCCCGGCCAAAGAGAGCCGCTGGGAAAGCACAGAGCGCACATTCGCAGTCAGCGCGGGAACATTGCGCCGGTGTGCGTTGCGGATTCGTCTCTGTCGTCTGATTGCTGCGCTCATTGTCGTTTGCTTCCCCATGTGCTCGCTTGCCTCGGTTTGTCCAACAGTTCCAAGCCCGTATATAGCCAAGTCTCTGCATCCAGCCGATTCGGGCTGCTCTGCCCCGGCTCCCACTTGCGCCACTCTTTTTCCAGCGCCGGGAAATGTCCGACGTGATGGCCCCGCCCCTGCTGAAAGACCGTCGCCACCGGCTCGGCTCGGATGGCCTTGCCCCGTGTGGCCGTCACCTCTTGGATGTGGACTTTGCTGCCGTCCACCAACACAGCACCGTCAGCGTCTAGCCATTTGGTCTGCCGGATTGTGCTTGATACCATATCGCCACCATAGTTGCGTTCGACGAAAATCACGTCGGCTTTGTGCCGGTAATAGCACTGCAATACAGCCAGCGCCCACGCTTCAGGCTTCACACCCGCCGCCATCGTCGCATCTTCCAGCGTGTAGCCGTGCCAGTCATTTCCAATCCGGGCCTTGCCACCCGCCACAATTCCACACTCAGTCGCGCCGCCGGGAGGGTCAACCGCCACCGCCACTCGGTCAAGGTCGGGCGCAATCAGAACGCGGGTGCGGTCGAAGTCATCACCGCTCATCAGCGCATTGTCGCTGTCAGCGTCCACCTCGTGCTGACTTTCCAGCAAATAGGAGGTCGGCCCATCCCGGTTCAATTCGGCTTCGCACACATCCAAATCAAAGCCGTTCCAAAGTGACGTGCCCGCCGTGATTGCCCAGGCGTACAAATCGCCCCGCTGCTGTAGCTCATATTCCAGCCCATCCACCGCCGGGAATGGCCCGCTGATAATCCGATCCATCAGGTAGTCAGCCGCCTGCTCTGTCCCCGGCTTGCGTGCCAGCCGCGCCGCAATGCTGTCAGCGTGGATCAAATTCTGGGCGAATAGTACAGCGCAATTTGATGCGCCAGCGGGCAAAATGGACGACGTGATAATCTCCTCTTTCTTGCGGGTCGTCAGCGCGCTGTCGTGCCGTTCGTCCACATCGTCAAAGACAATCAGGTCAGGCCGTGCCCAGTCAATCTTTTGCCCACGAACAGCTTTGTTCAGGCCGATGCTCTCCACTGTGTAGCCGGTAGCCGTGGATAGGATTTGCCGGTTCCATTGACGATTGCCGTTGCTCGATACTTTCGGCTTGCCGATTTCCGGCGCATAGGTCGCCACGCTATCCAGTTCCAGCATCCGGGCAATCGTCTGTACGTGCTTGTCTGCCTGGTCTTGCGTGCCCGATACGTACATCACATAGCGCCGGGCCTTGCGCACCCCCAGATCAGCCGCTATCGTTTCCGCTGTGGTGGACTTCCCCCGGCCACGCGGCCAGATTGCCACAATCGGGCGGGCCGAGCCATCAGGCGTGATCCCATCCTCCCACGTCCAAAGCTCCTCGTGCGGTCGGCTGAATCCGTGCCAAAAGTACGATCCAAACATCGCCGGGATGCGATCTCGCCAGTAGCGGGGAAGCGGTTTTGCTACTCGGCACACCTTCCCCCCGCCAAACACAAACGGCCCGGTGCCTACGGTCGGAAAACCTATGCCCACATTAGGCAGATGAATTGCCATCTTCACCCTTGCCCTGTGACATCGCCTCTAGCAGCCGGATCGCCTTGTCGGTCTGTACCCCGTGGAGAACCGCCAGTTCCGAAGCCCCTTGCTGCTTGAGCCAAGATTTATCACCGAACAACTCCACTTGTGCCGTCAACGTGCGCAGGCTGGCACACAAATAGATCATCAGCAGGCCCCCAATTTCGTCCTGCTGTTCTGGGTTGCCAAATCGTTGACCCTCTGCCAGCCCCTCACGCCGCCACCAGCTATTGACCGTGCCTTGCGGAATCTTGTATTCCTGGGCAACGCTGTACTGCGACTGCCCACTGAGGAGCGCAGCCATCACCGCGGCTTTGGTTTCTTCGCTGTACTGCGTGCGTTTCGCCATCTATCCCAAATACTCTTTCAATTCATCCCTGGCCGCCGCTACCCGTTTGCGGGTGGCATAGGTGCGGTCGCTCCGGCAATATGGGCATTGCCCGTGGTTTCGGCACAGCTTACTGTGCCGCTTGCTCTTGTTCGCCTTGTGCCGGATTTTGCTCACCAAGCCCTCTTTATCTTTTCCCAAAAGCCCAACGGCTCTCCGGGAACAACACGGCCTTGCGTATAGATCATCGGGTCACGTGAATCAATGAACTCAACAGCTATTCGGGCCACCACCAGAAGCGCACCAGTGCCCACCGACAGCCATCGAATCACCTCGGCAAGAGCATCGGTCAGGCCGGGAATCAGCGCCACAGCCAGCCCGATGATGGCGACAATGACAGCGTAACGCACTTTCGGAAGGTTTATCATTGTTGAATACTCCAATCTCCTCTGGCGACAATCAGATCGCCGCTGCCATCCAGACTCAACGTAGACAAATCAACCGCCTCTTTGACCGTTGAGCCGCCAGACAACCAACGGTAAAACGATGCGGTGAATTCCAGGGCCGTTGCATCTTTGATTACATCCATCATGCCCACTACCGAATCCGCCCCAGCGTCATGCATGGCGTCAGCAATGTCCAGGCTCTCGCACGCGTTGAGCACGACTAATTTCGTGTCAAAACGTCGGGCCAGTCCTGCCCAGTAGCCCACCGTGGATAGCCCATCACTCAACTCGATGCCGGTCGTCGTGGCGTGTGCCCCCACGTGTACAATCATCGGCCTGACCGACTTCCATTCACGCAATAGCCGTTCCTTCGTCACCTCGCCATTCAGCACGTGGTAGCGCAAACCCATGCGCCGCACCGACTCTTTTTCAGACTGTCCGTCGATGGACGACAGGTCCGCTCGGTCAGGCCATACCCCCATTACCACCCGCTGGGCGGTCTGCGCTGGTTGGTCCGACTTCAACAGACGGTTGCCAATGCCCAGCGGAACCGATACACCTGCCGCCATCAGTTGATTCAGGAGCCAATTGACCGTCTCTTGCAGGCGGGCGATCTCTGCCGTGGTTCGGTGTAGTTCTATTTCCAGCGTTTTCAAACGGTCGTTGCGCGCGCCGTAATTGGTGATGTTGACCAGAGCCAGAACAATCAGCGAAAGCAAAAAAAACGACCAGACCGGACGCAGATAGTAGGGTCCGAGCAAAGCCGGGTCAATCAGGTTGATCAGCACCCCGGCGTAGACGATCCCCACATAGCCAGCCACCACCGCGATGGCTACGCGTGGAGTGCGCAATCGCCAGTCGTCCGTCCACCAGGATGACCAGCCA
Organism: Caldilineaceae bacterium; assembly: GCA_019637685.1. Taxonomy (GTDB): domain Bacteria; phylum Chloroflexota; class Anaerolineae; order Caldilineales; family Caldilineaceae; genus JACQGT01. The sequence continues at coordinate 117,967 of JAHBVF010000005.1, forward strand.
AATACCACCAAAGTAAAAAAGCCCAAAATACTATTCACTACCAGCAGCCAATCCATATAGTCGCATATTCCCCAAAACAAAAAAGGCGCAGAGACGATGTGTCTCTGCGCCGTGTGTCACTGGTCCTGGCACTTCCCCCGATATGGTGGCCGGGGATTTCTGCTCAGTTGCTGCTCTCACGCTTCTTCGATTTTACCCAGTTCTCTGACGGTCCAATCCCGCCGCCCGTCACCGAATACCGACAATGTGATTTCCCAACGCCCTGGCTGCAAACCCAGCAAGCGCCGGATGAACTTCGCTATCCAGTTCGGTATTGGCGCTGGATCATTCATTGACAACATTGTACAGGAAAAGTAGCGCATTTGTCAACCGCTGGTTTACAGTTGCATATCGTAGCGTGTCGGCGGCTGTTGACTCTCCACTGGCCGCTGCTCTGGCCCATCCAATCCGTAGGCCGTGGCAATCGCAGCAATGGCAGCGTAGAATCCAGCGCTGTAGATTTCCCGATCTCTGCCGGGAATGTGTTGCGCCAATGCGCCGTGCGACTGGGCAGTGGATTGCAGCATAGACGCCAGTTCGGATTTCAGGACGATGTTGGAGGTGACTTTTCGATACACTATTTCGCCGCCTTTCGCTGATTGCAGGTAGCGCAGGATAGCGCCAGATTGTACAGAGCCGTCTGTCCACCTTTCGACAGTGGCGTGATATGGTCAATGTGCCAGCTTCGACCGTCCGGGCCTGTCTCCTCAGTGCCAGCCCGCTTGCAGATGTAGCAGCGGCACTTGTCCCGTTCCATCACACGCCGCCGCAATCCCACCGGCACATAACGGCGATCTGGCGCGGCAGAAAAGGCCGTGCGAATGTCCCAGGCCATCTCTGCCCATGTGTCTGCCCACAGGTCAACGAGTACGCCCATTGGCTCCGCTCCCCACCCACACCGAACCATCATCGACAGCAGCAAAGACCGGCTCATCATCGTCGTCATCATCCCACATGGGAAGAGCAGGCGCGCTCTGTTTGGCTGCCAGTGCTGCCTGTTCGTTCAGCGTACGCCAGTCATTGGTCGATGCTTTGCGTTGCTCAGTCAGTAACTCTGTCATCCCCCGAAACACACCAAGCAAGGCAATCTCTTTATTATCTGATCTCTGCGCCAACCGAAAGCCAACACCCGTAATCGATGCAATCAGCAGAGTCAGCCCAACGCCCGACGCCACTGCCAACACGGTATAGAACGCATCCCGGCCCAGGTCATAGCGCAACCACCCCAGCCCGCCAAACACAACCAATACAATGATCGCAATTGCACCGAGACGCACCGTCACTTGTACATCATTGCTGCTACTGTTCTGCATTGTTCCTCCATTTATCTCTTACTCAACTACTTACTACTATCCCGCACACGCTACATTTTCACTACTACGCCACTACTACTACCTCCTGAGAGACAGGCTTTTCCGCAGTAGTAGTAAGTACATCCATCGCCGCCAGCACCCTGGCTTTCCCGGTATGAAAGCCAGCCCCAGCCGGTTGCAGGCCCAGCGCACGAATGCGCGCGTTCAGCGACGCCTGCCCCGCGCTTTCCCCAAATTCTGCCCACAACTGCGCCGCGTCCTGCTCGGCTTGCCGGTCGTTGGCTACAGCCTGTACAGCGCCCCGGCCTGTATCGGTATCCACATTCCGCACGTTCAGTACCGACACCCCGGCCTGATAACGACTGACCACAGAGCGCATAGCCGCATCATCGGGATATACCCCCCGAAACAGCACCGGCTGACCAATACCACCTACCAGATAGAACGTGCCCGCGTGCATCAGATTGTCCGCATCCACAGCCACCCCCGCCGCCGTCTCTGCGTCCTTGCGGTTGCGCATCCGGCCCACCACCCGCAAACCAAACTGTGACTTGGCTTGTCCAATCTCTTCGATCAGCGGCTTTTGCATCCCGGCCACCAACACAATGCCCAACTCCCGGCCCATCCGCGCAATGCGTGCCAACCACTCTTGGGCCTGGCTATCCCCATCGGTCAAGTCGATCAACTCATCAATCACAAAGACAATAGTAGGCCAGTTCGTACCACCGGCCACACGCTGGGTGATCTCCGCATCCACCGCCATCAGCAGCGCCAGCGCATCGGCCTTCGTGGTTGCCAACGGTTGCCGGAATAACCCAGCCAACGGCGCAAGACCCCGGCCCTTCATATCAATTCCAACGAACTCAATATCTTTGACGTGTGCGGCCAGGGAAAGCAGAATGGCACGCAGCATAATAGTTTTACCAGAACCAGTAATACCGCTGATTAGGATGTGGGCATTGCTGTCGATGGTGCGGTCCCACCAGACCGGGTACACCCCCTGCCACCCCCAGGCCAATCCTAACGGGATGCGCTCCAAACTGGCCGGTATCCCTTCTGTCCACGCCACCGGCGCGGGTCGGGCAATGTTGGGTATCTGAATGCAAAGGGGCCGCGTGCCAAACGTGACAAGGCGTTCCGGTAATTCCCCGTCGATTTTACGCTGCAAATAGCCACCGATCCGACTGTCCAGTTCCAGGCGCAAGCGCTCATTTAATACATCGGCCACGGCCACCCGCTTGCCGTTGGTATGCGCCCCCGTCTTGATACGCAAGCGAATGTCGAGCGGTGACACCAGCGGCTTGCCCACGGCACGCGCAAAGGCCGGGTTGCCAGTGAACTGCCAAATTGTTTTGTTGGTCAGATTCTTGACTTGCTGGAACATAAAAAAACACCGCCTTCCAACAATTGTCAGAAGGCGGTGTTGTGGGCAATGCCGAATGATGCTATCATTTCGACAACCCACGCCGGGGACTTCCGACGCTGGGCCAGAAGCGTGACAGTGGTGGAACACTGTCACGCTTCGTCTATTTATGTCCGGATTATAGCAGAGAGTTGACTGATTGTCTACTCACCAGAAAGCATATCATAATAGTCACTGATGTAGTCATCGGGGTTTGTATCACCAACGAACATCTGCGCCTTTGATAAAGCATCCTCGAATGACGATCCTTCGATAGATTTTCCGGCCATTGCATCATTGTCTACCGCTAATCTGATACGGATAACGCACGGTGTGACGTTGCTCATTAGCACCCAAGACCAACCGTTGGTATTGAGACTGTCTAATTGTTGTACTTGTTCCGCTGTCATCTTATCGCCATCCTCTCACTAGTGGCTTGTCCTCCGCATTGCTGCGTTGGTTCTTGTTCTGGATCAACTCCAAACGATAATCACCCGTAGCTACAGCCATGCCCCACTGCTGCGCGCTGAAGGGCATTGTTCCCGTATTGAGTATACTAAAAAGCCAATCAGTTGCACCCTCTTCAAAAATTGCCGGAACAGAATCCCAACCTAATTCCGCTGCAATCGTGATCCGCCGATGGCCGTCTGCTACCTCCATTGTGTCAGTCAAAACCACCGGCTGTATGATGCGCTTGGCCCGCACGATTTCCGCCTTCAACGAAGACAGCTTCTTTTCCTCCAGTCGATTAGCAGGCTGGAAGGGAGCGAAATGAACATGGGTAATCGGCACATCAAAAACGACCTGCAACACCGGATAGCCTGTATCCTTCACCACCTGATTTGATGATTTCATTTCTCTTCACCCTTCATAGATTGTAGCCACATCTCCGCGGCATCTTCCATCGTCACGCCCCTGGCCTTGCACGCCGCCCGTAGAGCCTTGCGTCGTTCCCAGCTTGTGCGCTGCACGTATTCCACACCCACGGCTTGCGCCACATCGCGCAGACTGGCAACGCTGACCGACCGGCCATTCAGTATACGTGACAGTGTGCCGGTGGATGCCTTGCAGCCGATGGACTCACGCAAAGCCTCCAGAGAGCCTACGTGCAACGATTTTAGCTTCCATAGCCTTGCACATCTTGCGCCCCTTCCTGTTCGTGTACGGTGGGTGTGCGGGGGGATTAACATCCTTTGTATGGCTTTAACTCTGATTCACCCGATGCGTCCCGCTCATCATCGGCACAAACATCACACAGGTACATCGGCTCTGGCTTGCGCTTTCCCTGCTGAATCATCTTCACCCAACGGATTTCACCCCGCTCGCACTCGCAGAGTAAGCCCGCCTTTGCCAGAGTCTCACGTTGCGCTCTTCGCAAGCGAGGCCGTGTGGTGGCGCGGCGCGGCGGGTTAGCAGTCTCGCGCCAACGCGCCGGCGGCAACCATTGACCACCTACAACCTCTATCTTCCTGGCTGCGCTCCCCGTCCCCAGCGACTTAATCCAACCTCGCTTTTCCAGCAGCTTGCACAGAAAGGCAATGTGTCCATTGCCGTAGCCGGTCAGTTCGGCAAGTTCCGCCCGTGTGGGTGCGTTGCCGTCGTTGTGCCGCTTGAACCAACAGATGGCATTGAAGATCACCTGTGCCGGTTCGTCAGGGGACCGGCGCTTGGGCTTGCTATTCAGCCATCCACGCACTGTGGCTTCCGGCAATCCCATTGCATCGGCAATGGCTCGATAGGTCATTCCGCTGGTGCGCATATCTCGCACCCGATGCTCATGCTGCGCTCGATACGCTGTCGGTACGCCCATTCTGCAACACCTCCCTCACCTGGCTCATAAACTCATGCCGCACTTCCATCGTCACTGTTTCCCCGGCCAGCAAACGCCGGGCCGCTTCGCTTACGTTGCGCTCCAAAACGTTGCGTGGCTTGTTCTGAGTAATCGTGGTAAATCGCAGTTCGCCGTCTACCAGCTTGATTTGATTCGACGGTATCCATGTGTTGTTTCCGGCAATTGCCATCAGTCCACCATCCCATCCGTGTACAACCGCAACCCCTCGACAGGCTGCACATAGATTACGTGCTCATTGGCAACTTCGTTCAGGCTGGCCGGGCCATCGTCCCGGGCCAGCGTCACACCACTCTGATTCTGGTAGCGACCTCGATAGGGTGCATCCGGCGCGCTCATCATCTGCTGAAAGATGATTTGCAGAAACGGATCGCCCACCTTCAGGTAGACCGGCACACAGGCCGATAGCTGCACGGTCAGCGTCCCACAGAAGCCGGGGTCAATCCACCCCGCCGCGGGCATAGACAACCCCTTGCGCCCCATACTCGATTTGAGCGCCAGGGTAGCCGCCACGGTCGCCGGCAGGCGCACCACCTCACAGGTTGTTGCCAGAATGGTCATTCCCGGCAAAATCCGCACCCCGTCCCCGGTGCTATGGTGGCTGTGGGTCATGTCGTAGATTTCGCCATCAATCGTCAAGTCCAGTGATGCCGGGTTGATACGCGCCGGGTCAAAGGGCGTTACCAGCCGCTGATCGTTGCAGAGTTGTCGAATGTTCCAGTCAGGTAGAATCATTGTCCTGTCCTCCACACGGTGATGGCGACCAGGGCCGCCATTGCGAAAACGCCACACACAAAGCCAAGCCAGTAGAGTTTCATTGTCCGATCCTTTCTTTTATCGGCTTCAAATACCCGTCCATTGCTTCCCGGCCCTCCTTTATCATCACATCCGAAAATCGAAACACCTGCCAGCCCAGGCCCTGCGCCGCATTGTATTTCTCTGCGTCTTTGGCATAGCCTTTGGCCCGGTTGTGTCGGCCATTCTGCCACGTGCCGCCCTCTACCTCTACCGCTATCCGCTGCTCAGGTAGAGCGTAGTCAAAGCGCCAGCGTCGGTCAGGGTGGAATCGGTATTCAGGCGTCAGGGCTGGCAATTCGTTGCGCTTCCAGTGAGCCAGAAACAGGCGGGATAGCGATTCCCGCACAGCCCGGTCAAGCCGCTTGCGTGCTTCTGTGCGTGATTGTCGAGGCTCCTCTACAATCATCACATCGGGATTCTTCTCTGCAATTTTCAGCGCTGCGTTGCCCCAACTACTCATTGCAATTCCTCTGCCAGAAGCCGCCAAGCTGCTGCTGCCACTGCTGGAACTTGTCCATTGCCAATGGCTGTAAGTCGCTCCACCCGATAGACCACCCCATCAGCCACTCGCTGAATTGCGGGTTCAGCTCCCCACCACTCCCCTCCCCATCCCGCAGTAGTGCGCCCGGAACATTGTCCCGCGTCACTTGTGACGCGGGAAGCGTGCTGTTTTTGGCATCGTTGACAGTCGGAGTGGGCCAACGCTTCACGATGTTTGATATGGACGCTCTGCTTGTCCCGCCCGCTTTGTTCCTGTATCTTATTGTCCCGTTCTTGGTGAGGACAGGGGAGAATACTGTGCGATTTGCAGCGTCGGTCGCTGCTGGCGTAGGCCACAATCCATACCCTCTTTCTTTCGTGATTAGCTCCAACGTCACTAGCTGACAATCGGAGAGGGGGTACGACTTGATAGCCAGCGGACTGCAAATCAGTGACGACCGTAACAATGTATCCTGATGAGACAATAGCGGGAACGTTTTCGAGGAATACACAGGCGGGCTGGACGGCTCGAATAACGTCAACTGTGGCGGGCCACATATTTCGTTCGTCATCTGCTCCCAACTGTTTTCCGGCAACGCTGAACGGCTGGCAGGGGAAACCTGCTGTAACCACATCCGCAAAGCCGCGATACTCTCTGGCTGCACCGGACTGTACGAACTCACGCACGTCAGTGAAGATGGGGGCGACGGGCAAGATTCCGTCGTCAATTCTGGCCCGGATAACCTGCTGGCAGTATTCGTTCCATTCGACATAGCCTATAGCCTTCCATCCCAGCAGGTGCGTGGCGAGCAGCCCGCCACCTGCGCCTGTAAATAGTGATAGCTCATTCATCAATACCCCCGTTTCTTCTTCATTGCTTTTCGCTTATCTTGTGACATCCGCCCGACGTGCTGCCGGCCACACCACCGACACCGATAGACCACCGCCCCACTATAGCCGGTGCGCTGGTGCAAGCCCCGGTAATGAGTCCAGGCTGCATCTTCCGTTTCGTGGCCCACTTTGTTACCACACTGGGCACGGCGCAGGCGTCGGCGGCTGGTCATACCATCAAAGCCTGGCGAACAATCCGCCCGTCCGCTGACAACGAAATAGCATCATGTGGTTCTGTGGCGTCGGCATCTTCCGCGCTCCACTTACGCGGCCACATATCCAATGCCCACATCTCTCGGATACGGGCTTCCTCCTCTGGGTTGATCAGGTCAACCCCGGCCCAGTCTTGGATGTCCAGCACAGTCTCCAGCCCCATTGCCCGGCCTTCCATTGTCAGTGGTCCCATACGCTGAACATTGGTTGACCACTGACCGTCCTGGCGTTGCTCTGGCTGTAGCTTGCGTTTACGCCACGCCGGTTTTTTGAGTTCCCGGTAGAGCGGCTTCAATTCGAGCAGTGGGGTCAGGTGTGCCCAGTCTGGATTGCGGATGATACGCTCGATGGATGTATCCCGGCTGGTGAGCGGGCAGCCCACACAGCCGGTACGCACATCGTCATCACCATAGACGGTGGCAACGCCGGAGGTGCCATAGCCGTGGCGCTCCTGCTCGAAATAGAGCCAATCGTAGACATGGCACAATCGCCAGTGGAGGAGGGGGGCCAACGTATCGGCCATACTCGCATCCGTCGCCACCTGAAACCAGCCCTGCCCACACTCCCCGCTGTCTTTGGAGCAGGAGAGGGCGATACGTGCGTCACGGGCGGCACTTTCGCCCATGCGCACGCCGGTAAGCATCAAGAGTTTTTCCCCGGCACTCTCGCGCAGCCCGGCCAGTGCGCTGTACATCGGCTCAACTTTGAGCTTTGGCGTACACCAGCGGAAGCGGTTCGACGAGGGTGGCACACCGTAGCCCAGCATGTAGACGTAGAATCGACTGTCCATTTCTGGCAGGACGACACGAGCGTTATACCCATCCGCCGACAGTCGATTGAGGAGCGCCATTGCTGATTGTTGTAACGGGGGCAACTCCATCCGGGTATCGGCATAGAGGACGGTCAGGGATTCGGGCGGAGCAACCTGCCCGCTCTGGATGGCCCAGGCCACAAATGTTACCGTGGCTGTGCTGTCCTTGCCGCCGCTGTAGGCCACGCACCAATGGCGGTAGCGCTGTCCATATTCACGCAAGGAGGCCAGGCTTGTGGCGATGCTGTCTTTCAACTCGTGGCGTTCCGATTCAAAAAGGCTGATTTGGTTTCTCACAATTTCACTCCTTTTTCCTCCGCGTCTACCGCTGCTAATTTCCCAGTGCCCAATCCACCCCGGCCTTGACCGGCGCATCGTCGGGCCACTCAAACAAACGTGCGTCCACCCCGGCCCGGCGTAAGTCGTTGGCAATCAGCGGCCCGTTGGCTCTCGGAATGGCAGCGCCGGGATGCTCGGCTTTCCATTCGGCGATCAGTTCATCTCTGTGATTGCCGCCGCCGTTGCCTGGCAAATCTTTGTCAAGCGATACCACCACCAGCGCCGGGCGTTGGGCTGCGAGGCGGGTTGCCCAGTCCCTGCGCCAGGTAGTGGACCCGTTTGTACTGACCGCTGACCATTCTGGTTTGGCGTCCATAAGCCAAATTGCATCAACCACATTTTCTACAACCCAGCACACCGAATCTGCCTGCACATTGTCCACAAAAGCTAAGGCGTACTGCGATCCTCTGCTCGACAACCACTTCGGGCCAGTGCTGCCCATATTCCGCCCACGGATCGCTACCAGTTGTCCATCATCCCACAGCGGCACGGTCAACCAATCCGAGCGGGATAGATACCACGCCCCGTTGTCTCTCTGAAATGGTAGACGCCCCACACCCAAATCCCACCGGTCAACGGCGGCCCGGCTCAGTGGCTTGTACTGCGTCCACAGTTCGTAGCGTCGGGAATGGTTGCGATACATAGACAGCAGCTTATCGGGGTTCGTTCGCCAGCGGGCCACCGGTTCGGGTTTAGGAGGTTCCGGCCTGGGCAAGGGGTTGATGGGCGGTACATACTCACCAAAACCGATGCGCAACTTCTCGGCCAAAGCGTGTAGTCCGCCAGACGCCCCGCAAACCCAACATCGGTATCCCTGATCGCTGTATCCGAAGTGAACCTGAGACCGTTTCGGCTCTTTCCCGCAAAAGGGGCAAGTGGCAGGGTAGAAGCCACGGCGATTTGGTTCACCGCCCAGAACATCGTGGATTGAGTAAAGAAGTTCATTCGACATGAGTCCACTTCCTCCGATTCACTATTTCGCCAATAGTTCGGGGGCTAACTCCGTACTCTTCAGCTAGTTGTACATAGGTGCATGTTTGGGGTGCGTATTTGCTTCTAATCTCTCGCACTTCGCTCTCTGTGAGTGCGGCAATGTTGACGCACTCAGTGATGATGCTCATTTGTTCGTCGGTGATTGTGCCTTGCGTGTTGAGAAATTCGTCTACCGCATCGACGGCAAAGCCCCGGTACAAATCGGCAGGGCCATCGGTAGCAAACAGATTCCAGTAGTGGCGAGTGGGGGCGGACTCAGAGGACGTGCGTACTTCGGTGGTGCTTTCGATGCTTGGCCGCATTTGTAAATCTCCTTTAACGCAAAACACAGACAGATGGTATCTAGGCTGCGGCCAAGCATTTCGCTCGTCAACGGTTTCCCGTGTAGAGGACCTAGATACCATCTGTCTGTGTACGAAGATGGTGTTCGATTGTAGGGAACAAAAAACCGCTGACAATTGCGAAGGATGCTTGGCCGCATATCTTTCGTAGATGTCAGTATAAACCCGTTCCGTCTGATTGTCAATCACCAATTCACGCATACGCCACTCCCCCCTTCACCAGCGCCTGCTGCACAGGCTTGTCGAATCGGTCAATCTCTGCCATATCATCCCCGGCATTCAGCCGCCGCCATTTCTCACGCCACGCCCGGATTTTCGGCGGGGTCTTGTCGCCCTGTTGGGCGATGGCCTTGTCCAGATAGCTCAGTAGCTCGATAGGCGGTGCAATGTAGCACAGCACATCGGCCAGAGTCTCAGGTCGGGCGTCCTCTTTGGCTCGGCAGGTGTCACAGCGGTTGGTGGTGGTCATCGACGAGCCGCCTTTCGCTTGCAAACTTCGCATTTCATTTCTGGAGTATCTTCGGTTTCAGCTTGTACGCCATTCGATGTCAGCATCTCTACTACGCCGTTGGCGTGTAATCCGCACATTGGGTCTGCCATTAGCTTAAGGCCTGCTACTCGCCCATACCGTCCATTGCCAGTCGTGTAGTAATATCCACTTTCCGTTTTCACGTTGTACATTTGAGCGGTCATGCTGCCTTTCTCTCCTCTCTGCGTAGCGCATTCAGCGCCAGCTTGCATGTAATCGCCTCGGCACATTCACCTTTCGTCATCCCCGGTTTCCACACCCCCAGATTCCGGGCAAACTTGATTTGTCCTTCACTCGCCAGACCGTTGCGCCAGCGCTGCTGTTTGCGAGCCAGGGTCACATTACCCCGCTGTTCTGCGTAGTCATTCGCCCACTCGCTGCATTCCTCAAAAGAGCCGGTCATCACATGGTAGGCCCGATGCCAGCGCACTTCAGGCGACTTGGCAACCAGCCACACATTCATCGTTTCCCCGGGCTCAGAAATAATCAGCGTGCGATCCGTGCCATCGTCCCCAGGACCCAGACCCAACACCATCGGCCCTGTTTTGCCATCCGGCTTTGACCAGCGCCAGGGGGACATATTCAAATAGTCCAGTTGCCGAGAGACAATCTCCATCGGATTTCCGGTCATCCACTTGAAATCACCGTCAAAAGTGAACCCGGCAATCACAAAGCCTTCTTCCACGGATTCCTCTAGGTAGGCTTCCTTTTTCGCTTCAACGCCCAACACATCGCCCAACATCGTGATATTGCGCGCATCCGCCGGGGCATAATCCAGAATCAAAGCGTCTTCTTTGCCGGGGAAGGTGCGCAGCGCCCGCCCCACCATTTGCAGATAGAGGCTATCCGACTTCGTGGGCCGCACCTGATGAATACAGGAGACCTCCGGCACATCCAGCCCTTCGGTGAACAGAGCGCAGTTCACCAGCACATCATAGCGACCGGCCCGAAAGTCACTGAGGATTTGCCGCCGCTCATCCTTTGGCGTGTTCCCATCCGCTGCAATCGCAGAAATGCCAGCGCTGTTCAGCGTATCAGCCAACCGATATGCGCCCTCCACGCTCACCACAAAGGCCAGGGCCTTGCGCCCGTCTGCATACTTTGTATGGCTCTCTGCCACAAGGTCGAAGCAATTGTCGGTCTCAAAGACATCCACCAGCCCCCGCTGGCTGAAATCCCGGCTGTCACCGCTGCCATGCACAGCCACCCCGGACAGATTGATCCCCGTCTGGATCGCCAACCAGCGCGGCGGGGCAAGCCAGCCATCCCGCACAAGCTCTTTGACGCCCAGATGCACTGCCTTCTTGTCATAGGGCAGCCCGCCCCCATCGGCCCGCACCGGCGTCGCCGTGACGCCCAAATGCTTGAGCCGGGGGTTCATATCCTTCAGCGTCTGGATGACCGTCTGGTAGCCCTCAGCGTTGCTGTGGTGGGTTTCGTCGATAATCAGATAGTCAATCGGCCCGTGGGCGAAAACCTGTTCCAATCGCCCTGCGCTCTGCAATGTCTGAATCGTCCCGATCACAATCTGCCGGTCACATTCATTCTGCCCAGCCATCACGATCCCCACCGCCGCCGCCCGTTGCGGCCAGAACTGGGCAATTCGTTCGGCGGGCTGCTCAATAAGCTCCTTGCGGTGGGCGATCAGCAGAAAGCGCGCCTGTGGTTGCTCATTCAGAATCTCATCCATCAACGCCAGGAAGACAATCGTCTTGCCCGCACCGGTGGCCAACACAGCCAGCACATCCGCGCACCCGTCCCGCCAGGCACCACGCACCGCGTCAATTGTCTGTCGTTGATAGGGTCTCAGGGTTAGCATGGGTCAAATCCTCAGTAACTCGCGAATGACAAAATAAGGCGATTCTTCCAATAACTCGCGAATGACAAAAAAAGAATTATCTATTTTGTCATTCGCGAGTTATTCACTTCCGTATGGCCTTCGGTATTGGTCCTCTGGCTCCCTGACGACGTATGCCCTCGGTCCATTCCCATCCATACTGATTGACAAAAATCTGCATATATTTCTTTGCTGTGTCACGATTGATTTCCATCTCATCTACCAAATCATTTGTGATTAGAAAGTCCCGGCCCTCCGCAAACGCTACAATCTTCTCCCAGCCAAATACCTCCACACCCTCTGGCGCTCCGAACAACTCCCGGATCGCCAGTAGCTTCGTAGGTGGCAGTTCATCAATCGGTAGATTCGTGAGCAGATAGACCGGCACATCTCGGAAGAGGATTCTGGCCCGGTGCGCGGCCTGGATAATCTCCCCATCCCGGTACTGCCAGAGCAATACGTTTAATTCCGGGTCTCCGAACTGGGAGACAGGATAAGCGAACCCTTCCCCATCCGGTCCGGTGAAGTTGTAGCGCCGATCCACCGTGAACCAGGCCTTATCAAAGGCCCGCATTCGTTCCGGCCAAAGACACTTTGCCATCTTCTCTATCTGATAGAGCGGTGGCATCGGCGTACCCGCCACCACCAGCACGTCGCACGTTTCAAACTGATTCGTGCCCCGGCTGCCGTAGAAGTGGGCCGTCGATTGCTGTATAGATTCTTCCAAATGCTGATACGTGATAACCGCAGGGGTCTTAAAATCTTGGCAGATGCGGTCAATCTGGGACCGCAACTGCGGGGCCTTGCTCGTCTCGGTTGGCTCGTCTTTTCCGTGCTGCAACAGGGATGATTTCCCATTGTTCCGGTCTGTCACCTGATAAATGCGTCCGGCCATCTTGGGCATCGTGTTGAGTGTCCGCACCGGTCGATTGAACATGGCTTCGTAGAGTTCCTGCGTGCCCGTGGCGTCAAACCAAATCACATGATCGGGCATCTGGTCATTCACTGCCCGCCGGGTCAGAATCGTCAACCCCCGGCCATCCACAAAAAGCCGGTGTGGGTATTCCTGCTCTGCCAGCGCCGCCGCTGCCTCCCGCTTCAGGATGGGCAGGAAGATGGGCAGATAATTAGCGGGCACACGGTCAAGATTTCCGTCTCTTGGTATCTGGGGGGCAATCACATTTGCCATTACAAAGCCGTCTGCCATCACATCATCAACCGATTCGAGAACCTTCGCAGGCCCGCCCAGCCAACCTAACAGTTCAGGCCCGCTCACCGGCTTGGATAAGCCGGCCCCACACAGACGGTTCAAATCAAATAGAATCGGGGAGAGGTCGTATTCCAGTGGAATATCCGCAAATTGCACACGGCTGGCCGGTAACGTCCACTCCCAGGCCAGCGCCCCCAGCGGCAATTCGTCACCGATCACAACCGCAAAATCCTTTGCCAGTGGATGGCCTAATGTGACGTGCAAATGATTGCCATAGATGAGCGGCTCGGTTCGGTTCTTCTGGGCGTGATAGGGACAGCCGTCGTTGATGTAGTCCCACCCGCAAACCCGACTGCAAAAGTCCATCCCCTCGTAGCCCATCGTCAGCCAGTTGTTGATGTTCTCCGCGTGATTGCACGTATGCTTGTCCGGGTCTTCGTCGTCCTTGCGCCGGGGTTTCCAGTCATACCAAAGATTCGTGTTCTGTCCCTGCCGCGTGGCCGTGTTGATCACGTCCTCATAAAAATTCGTGCGCGGCCCGGCGTACAGCACCCGGTGTTTCGTCGTCTCGTAGACCCAATGGGCAAAATCCACCCCGGCCCACGTCTTGCCGCTGCCGGGCGGGGCTGGTATCAGCAGCATCTCCTCTGGTTCTGATTGCATCATGTATTCTCGCATCACTCGTGCCACCGTCTCTCGAAACTGCTCTAAATTCTGCCATTCCCGCCGCTGATAACCTGGCGCATCCACCCGCTTGAGCCGCCGCTGATTGCCGTGAATATAGCTCGGCTCAGGCGGTGTCTCTGGGGTTGGTGGTGGCTTGGCTTGCGCATCCTCCACAAACCGATCCAAGAAATCAATAGCTGGCACAACGGCTTATCTTCCGTAGTAGTAGAGGTGGACAGGGCCGGGAGTGGTAAGCCCCCGGCCCCACCAAAAGGAGAAAGGTCCATGCACAGGTCGACGGGTGCGATTGCAGACGACTGTTGCCAGTCGAGGCCGTGCGTACTGCGTGCCTTGCCGTCTCGCGTGTGACCAGGACGGGAGTCGAACCCGCATATTCCATCGCTCAGGGCGGCCAACTCCCTATTGCGCTACTGGTCAAGGTGGCGGTGTGACTGTGCGTATTGTTGTCATATCCAACCGACTGAATCAAGAGTAAACGATTTTTATTAGCTTCAGTCACACCGCCGGGATACTACGCTGGTTCGTGTGAGGATGCACCGTCCTTTCTTGCGGGGTGTGGTTGCCCGCTGGTAAAAAACTCTTTTGCCGCAGGGCTTCTGTTCCCATCGGCAAGTGACCGGCGGGAGGTTTCGAGCCTCCCATCTCCCCTTTTACGGGACATTCTTGCCCTTGAACTACCCGGTCAAGTCGCTGGCACAGCAGGGGAGCTATGCCAGCAGGGCACTACTTACCCGCCCCAGGTAAAACCACGTCGAGAATTCCAGTTGGCTGATTTCATTCCCCCCTCCTTTCATTATATTCGCCGCTCTTGGCGTCGACTGCGATTCTCTCAATATTGGCTATGTGGTCCCGCAGGCGGGCCAGATACATAGCCATTTGCGGATCGACTCTCTGTTCTGCCATCTTCATCAGCCGGTCCCACTGTAACCGGCTTTCCAGGCACTCATCCGCAATGTCGGACAACGCCCACTGCGTCTTGTTCGGAATTCGTTCGGCGGTCTTGGCTGACGCTGTTTTAGCCATCTTCGCCACGGATTGACTTCACAAGCCCGATAAGGTACGGAATCAAACCCCACTTGAGGCTGAATCCAGCGATAGGGACAGCGCCCGTAGCCATCAGTGCCAGCATTTGCCACCAGAGAATATAGCCACCCGGCTGAATCAATAGCAGGCTAATCAAGAAAATACCGGAGCAACCCACCGACACCACAAACCACATCAAATGAGTTGCCAGCGTTATCCCGGCTTCGTGGAATCGGATAAACCAAGCGACCGCTGTACCCCAGAGTAGGGCCAAAAGTAGGGCCAAAAGAACCCCAAAAGATAATTCAATGCCCATGCCGTGCTATCCTCGTGGCGTAGGGTCGAAATATGCCGCTGTAGCCAACACCAGCAACAGGACAGCCCACACAATGACCACATCCCAAATAGTCATCAGGCCACCGCTTCCAACTGCTGTGCAGGCCCGGCCACCACCAGCCGCCGCTGCGCACCCAACATATCCCGCAGCCCATCCTGCGCCGCCTCGGTCGGGCAGCGCCGCCCGCACAGAATCAGTGGTCGCTTACGCACATACCCGCCGCGATCCCGCTGCCCAGCCCCCACCAGCACCGTAGCAAAGCGCATCCCGTCCGCCAGCAACCCAGCTTCGGTCGAGGCAGCCAGTACGCCCCGGCCCAATACATTGTCAGGGTGGACGATGATAGATTGACTTGCAACTGAGGTCGTAGCGCTGTGAGTTGTCATGCGGGGACCGCCTCATCTTCCAGGGCATTCACCAAATCGCTGTCTTGCTGGGCAATGTAGCGCTCCACCGCAAAGCGGATATGATCGCTGATGTTGCGCGCTACCGACTGGCGCGCAATCGCTTCCAAAGCCGCTTTCATTTCCGGCGTGCAACGCACCCACATGGTTTCTGTCATACTCGTCGATTCCATTAGGAGTCCTCTCAAGAAAGATGTTATTGATTTCAATTGCTCACATATCATCAGTATACCACTTTGTATTACGTTGTCAAGTGGATTTGAGACTAATATCATCAAATTCACCTTAAAAAATCGCACAACCGAAAACTATAGTAGCATTTGAACATGACTACAAACGCAGTATTGGCGGGTTCTGATCTTGGAAAGCGGATATATTTGTCTCGGCGCGATCTCAATTGGGGGCAAGATGAACTTGCCGCTTCGTCAGGGGTGAGTCGGGGATACATCTCAAATATCGAGCGAGGGAGAATTACGAACGTAGGTGTTGAGGTTTTGGTAGCACTGGCTCAGGCGTTGGGAATATCACCCGCTTATCTCATGGGCTTTACCGATAACCCACTGGCAAATTTGAGCGACGAAGACGAACCGGTCATGTTCCGGGAAGACCAGGCCGCCACCACCCCCGACCCCATCACCGCCGATCTGCTCGCCATCATCCAGGTACTGGACGCGGAGCAAAAGCGCCAATTGGCAGGCGTGGCCCGCGTACTATTCGACCGCCCCCACATCATAGAGTGAGAGAGCCGTGTACAACCGTATTCGCTGGAACCTGTTGAAAGCTGCCCGGCGTATTCGGCGCGGGCAGCGGGTGTGGGTAGTAGCTACAGAGAGAGGATGGGTGGTGCTGTGAGGGGGTGCTTGCGGATTGGCCTTTGGTTGATTGCCTGGCCTACCATGTTGCCTATTTGGTTGTGGAGGAAGGGGAAAATAGGCAAAGTACTCGCTTCTATTTATGGGATTCTCTTTCTGGTCGCGATAGCAACAGCATCCCCGCCGTCTGCGCCCGTTGTTGAAGAACCTTTGCCTTCGGTGCAGTCCCTGGCATCCGTGCCCAACACACCGATACCGGCTAACACCGTCGCAAGCATACCAACCAGCACATCAATACCAGCGGCCACGGCCACAAGTAGACCAATCGACGCACCACCAGCTACCGCTACACCGATACCGACCAACACACCGACAGCTACCGCTACACCGATACCGACCAACACACCGACAGCGGTATTGCCGACTGATACACCAACACCAACCAGCACACCAACACCAACCAGCACACCAACACCAACCAGCACACCAACACCAGCAGCGGTGACAGCGGCAAATAGTTCCGCAAACTTGCGGGGTGGGCCAGGGACCGCATTTGACGTAGTGGGCAGCGCGCAAAGCGGACAAGTGCTGAACGCGGTGGGCCGTAACGTGGACGGAACTTGGCTACTTCTTGCATCTGGCGCATGGGTTGCGGCGTTTTTGGTCGATGATGTACCAACAGAGTTGCCTATAGCAGCATCGCCTGCCCCACCCATCCCAACGGCAACACCGATACCAGCCCCCGCAAATTTGCCACCAGCGGCCCCACCGTCTGGGCCGGGGATTGATGGAATTGTGGTGGTGATCGTTGAAAATTACAGTACAGCCGAAATTCTTGCCCTGCGCAACGACGGGGCTTCGACTGTAGATGTGAGTGGTTGGCGGCTTGACGGCAGCAAGGGCGATGATTATTGCATAATCCCGTCTGGGGCTACCTTGCAACCAGGCGAGAGTTTCGAGGCGGCAACCGGGGACTCTCAGCCACGGGGACGGGGATATAAATGTGGAGACAAACCAATTTGGAACAATAGCGGAGAGACCATCTTCCTAAAATCGACAGATGGCCGAGTGTACCAGATTGAATCAAGACAGGTGCGGTGATTATGCGCTTCGTATCCTGGGCCGCCGTATCCTCCTTGCCCCAAGCCAAAAAAGTCAGCCTCGATGACCAGAAAGCCACTAACCGCGAACACGCCACCCGCCACGGCGGGCAAATCGTCGCTGAACTGACCGTGCCCGGCGAATCTCGTAACATTGTCCTTTTTGAAGACGCCTGCCGACGCATCGACGCCTACGCCCAACTGCGCGACCTCATAGCCGCCAAAGCCTTCGATGTACTCATCTACCTGGATCGTTCCCGCCTGGGCCGCAAAGCCTCCCTGAGTATGGCCGTCGTCGAACTCTGCCACGAGGCCGGAATCCTCACCTACGAAACCGAAAACCCACCAGCCCGCCTCGACCAAATCCAGACCAGCCACGACGATATGCTGATCGGCGCAATCAAATCAGTCGGCGCGCAGCGAGAAATCGAAAAACTCCAAGAGCGCCACCGCATGGGCATGATGGAGCGTGTCCGAGAAGGCAAGCTCCCCGCCGGTGTCCCCTGGGGCTGGACAGCCACCTACGACACCGACGGCAACCGCACACTGACCATAGACGAACCCGCCGCCGCCGCCATCCGTACAATGCTGCTCGACCTCTATCTTGTGCAAGGGCTAGGGCTGGACAGCGTAGCCGAGCGACTGAACGAAACCGGCGTAGCCACCCCCACAGGGCTACAGTGGGAGAAAAGCAACGTGCAGGGAGTCATGCGCCTGCTCTGGCGCTATGCAGGCTACAGCGAAGTCAACCGCCGCGGGGATCGCCCCTACACACGGGCGCGGGGCAACTGGCCGCCCATCCTCTCCGAAGACGAAGCCCAGTCCATCGAAGACGAGAAGAAGCGGCGCGTATTTGGCCGCCGTGGTGTCGCCACTGCCTATCTGTTCAGCACCTGCGTCTCCTGCGCAGAGTGCGGCAATCGCATGGTCTACGCCACCCACCGCCGCAACCGGCCCGGCCACAAGATGCAAGTATCCCTACGCTGCTCCCACCACCCGCGCATCCCCCACCGGCACACCCACATCTCCGAGAACAAAGTGCGGGCCGCGCTGGAAGAAGCCATCGCCTACCTGCAAACACCCGAAAACCGCCGCGCCATCCTCGCCGATAGCCAGCAGACCAACGCCGCCCATATCGAAACAGAGGCCGCCCAACAGCAGGCCCAGGCCGCCCAGATACAAGAGGCCATCCACCGAGCCGACGATGCCTATGTCAGTGGCCGCATGGATGCCGAGCGCTACCAGCGGCAGGTCGAACGCCTGGCCGCCCAATCCGCCGCCATCGCCAAGCGCCTAGCCGAACTGGACACCGCCCGCAAAGATGCCGACCACGAAGCGCACCGGGCCACACGCCTGGACGAAATCGCCGCCGATGGCCCAGCCATCCTGGACGGTGACACCCGCGCCGCCAACGCCTGGCTCAAACGCCACCTGCGCCTATGGGTGGAGGATAACGAAGTAGTCAGAGTAGAATATCTGTAACGCTTTCTAAATAGCGCACCAGCAATCGATAGCCCCCGTTCCACGGCGCTTCTGACGCGGACTGGCTGACGATTCCGGTCACCTGCCAGCGCTCGCCTTTGTTCACATACGGCCGGCGCCAGCCTAGGCTGCTGCGCACTGTCACCATCACCGGCTCTGCGTCGGGATTGTCCGGGTCGGCCAGAAAGAAGCTGACCCCCGACCAGCCGGTGACAATCCCCTGAAATGTGACCAGCCGTCCTTCCAGCGACTCGCCCACTGCGCTGGCCGCAATTGGGAGTGGCTGCAACGGCTCGCCCGCGCCGATCCGCCAGACATCTTCGGGCCGCTGCACCAAAATCTCCCGCTCGCCCCGGAAGCTGTGCATTGCGCCTTGCACATCCACCCGATCCCCTTCGGCCAATGGGGGGAACTCTCCCCGGCGCAGATAGACCTGCACGCCCAGCCAGGCGGTTTTGTCGTTGGGTGGCAGTGCCGGGTCGGCCACGTATATCACCGAATTGAACAGCCCCGGCGGGACGGTCACGACCCCCACAAAATGCACGGCCTCCTCCATCCCGGCCAGTTTGGACGCGGTGACCGAAAGAAACGGCCCCACTGCTTCGCCGCCTGGCGTGCCGGGTGCGGCTCCGCTCCCCCAGGCAGGCAGGGCTTCGGATGAGCCACCGCCGCCAGTCTGACCGGACGGGCCACCGGGACCGGCTGGGCCATCCACTGGATTGGAGACGCCAGGCGAAGGGGGGCGGGTCTGCCAGTTGCCCGCGTCGGGAACTCTGCTCAGCCCCTTGCCTCTCTCCAGTGGCCCGGTCCATTCCACCGAATCCACAGCCCGCTCCGTGCCGTCGATGAGCGAGACCCGATCGCCGTCGTCGTTCAAACCGATGTGGCTTTGGCTGCCCCAGACAGTAAGGAATCCCTGGCCGGGCAGAATGTGCTCGACCCCCAGCACAAAACGACGCCGCGCCGGATTGCTGGCTGAGCGATCTTCCAGCCGCCAGCCCGCCAGCGAAACCGGCAAGGGGCCGGGGTTGTACAACTCGACATACTCATCACCGCTGTTGACAGTGCCATCGCCGTTATAGTCCTGGGTGGGCGCGGCCAGCACTTCGTTGATCACCACTGCTGCGCCCTGGCCATTTTCCACAAGCAGAGGCGCAGTGAGAGCGAAATCGCCGTCGGCCTGGGTGGCCACCGCATAGAGAACGCTGCCGGGCGCTGCCGAAAGCGTAACCGACCAGAGGCCATTCGCCTGGGCCAATTCTGTCTGGACCACTGGCCGGTCGTTCTGCCAGACGGCCAGAGAAGCCATTTCGCCGGTCGCATCGTAATAGTTCACTTCCACCGCCAGCGCGTTGTGGGACGGAATCGTCGAACCCATCCAGACATTTTCGCCGGAAGAGATGTGTGCCCGCAATGTCAGAGCCAGGCCGGGGCGATTGGTGAGCCAGCCCCGCCGAGCCGCCAACGCGTCCCGCAGCGCAGAGGGAGAGCTATTCTGCGCGGCCAGTCCGGTGTAGCGGGGATTGGGCGGAGCCTCGTCGGCCACAGGCGGCTGGGCATTGCCCGCGGGCAGCAGAGGGCCGGACTGCCAGCCGCGACTCAAGGCCGCCAATCCCGTCGGCACAGTCACCCCATCCCCGGCCAGCGCGACGAAAGCATCTGCGGGCGCGGGGGGTGGGGCGGGCATCATCCACTGGGCCAGCGCGCCGTGGCTTGCCAGACCAGAGACGAAAGAATCAACCGTGCCGTCGGTGGCAAAAGAGGGGCCATAGACAATCGCGCGGCTGCCGTCGTTCCCGGTCCAGCGCCAGGCCGCGGGCGCGTTGCCTGTGGCCCGATCGGCGGGGGTCTCCGGCGGATCGGCAATGGCGACAAAATGCAGACCGATGTGGGCACCCGCGGCCTGAATGTAGTGGGGCGGGGCCGCGCCGCCGGGGCTGAAACTGCTGGTGGCGCCCAGAGAACCCCAGACGGCTTGCAGACCGTCTGCCAATAGCGGGCTGGGCAGGACCGCGCTCTCTGGCAATGTCACCGATGCAAAGGGTGCGGGCGCGGCCCACAGAAAGCGGTGTCGCTGCTCCCGCTGATCCGGAAAGGCGAAGCCAGGAACCCGTTGCAGGCTGCGGTCGGCGACGGGGTAGAGGGTTCCGGTCAAGCCCAGGCTGGCTCCATCGCCGTTGCCCCAAACCACTGCGTCGGCCAGATTCAGGGACGGATCGAGCAGCAGAACTTCATCGCCGCTGTCATTGAGGGCCAGGGAGCCGCTTGCCAGTTCCCGGCGGCGGGCCAACACCGGCGCGGCAGAGGCACTGTTCTCGAACTGGGCATGGGCGGGCTGTCCCCAGCGCACGTGAAAAGCAGCGCCATTGCGGGCGATGACAAAGGGTGTGTTGGGGGCCAGAAAGTGACCCGGCGGCAGCTCGTAGAGTCCTTCGCCGCCGCCGGGGACAGCGCCGTCGCCCACCAGCCAGCCAGTCAGGTCCACCGGGGCATCGCCCACATTCACCAGCACCACAAATTCCAGATCGCTGCCCAGAAAATTCACTTCGTCGATGCGCAGGGGCGCGGGTTCGGCCCGCGGGGGCCAGCGCGCGGGCAAGGAAACGGACGTAGCCGACGGCGTGGGCGTAGACGTCACAGATGGGGTCGTCGTCATAGCCGGTGTCGCGGGTGTAGTTGCGGGTGTGGCAGTTGTCGTGGCGGTCGGCTGTCCGCTGTCTGCCGTCCCTGTGGCTGTGGCTGTTTCCGTTGCCGCGGGCTGCTCAAACCCCCGGCCCGGTGTGCCGAAATCGCCAGCCGAACCGGGCCAGGGGGTCTCGGCCACAAGCCAAACAGCCACGGGACCGAAGCCCGTGCGCTCCAGACTTTTGCCGGGCGTCGTGCGCAAGGACGATTCCCCACCCCAGATCACCCGGTCTTCCTCTGTCCCGTCCGGGCGCAGGAGGCGGATTTCGTCTTCCCCGTTGGCGAGGGTGAAACCCGCGTAGATATATGAGAGCGCGACGCCGCCGTTCTCCAATAGATTCCCATTGCGGCCCAGAACAACGAATTGCCCCGGGGCCAGAAAGAGATCGCTGGCAATGGTGTGCTGGTCGCTGTCCAGATCAGCCAGCGTCCAGTCCTTCAGATTCACCCCGTCCGGCCCCGCGTTGTAGAGTTCGACCCACTCGCCGTTGGCGTCGGACACAGCCGCGGGATCGGCCAGGAATTCGGAGATGAAAAGTGTGGACAAGCCGCTGCCCGCTGTGTCCTCTGTGGGTGTGGGGGTGGGTGATTGGGTAGACGACACCGCGGGCGTGGGGGTGGCAGTAGCGGTGACAGTGACTGTCGCCGCGCCACTGCCGGTCGGCGTGGGCGTTTCTGGGGAAGTGGCGGTCGCGGTGGGCCTGGGCGCGACAAAACCACTGCCCGGCGAGCCAAAGTCACCGGCGGATCCGGGCCAGGCCGCGCTGGCTGCCAGCCATACGGGAACCGGGCCAAAAGTGATCCGCTCCAAACTCTTGCCCGCTGTGGTGCGCAGGCTGGACGCTCCGCCCCAGACCACCCGATCCGCCTCTGCGCCGTCCGGGCGCAGGAGGAGAATCTCGTCCTCTCCATTGGCCAGGGCAAGGCTACTGTACACGTAATTGACCTCCACACCGCCGTTCTCCGCCGGGTTTCCGTTGCGGGCCAACAGCGCGTAGCCGCCCGCGGCCAGGAGGAGGTCTGTGGCAATGACGTGGCGGTCGCTGTCCAGATCGGCCAGTGTCCACCCTTTCAGATTCACTCCGTCTGGCCCCGGGTTGTAGATTTCGATCCACTCGCCGTCTGCGTCGGGCACGGCCGCGGGGTCGGCCAGAAATTCGGAGATATAGAGAACGGAGAAAGTGCCGCCTGTCACCGGGCTTGGGGTCGGGGGTATGGCTGTTGGCGTGGGGGTGGCTCCCGTGGAAGTGGAAATCACGGTAGGCGTTGAAATCGGCGTTGAAGTCGCTGTCCCAGTCACTGGGCCACTGCCTGTGGTCGCAAGCGGTGTGGCGGTTTGTGTGGGCGTTGCTGTGGATACAGGGGCCAGTGTTGGCGTAGTGGTCGCTGTTTTGGTCGTTGTAGCAGTGGGTGTAGCGGTGGGCCTGGGCGCGACAAAATCACTGCCTGGCGTACCCCAATCCCCCAATGAGCCGGGCCAGGCCGCGCTGGCTGTTGCCCAGACGGGAACCGGGCCAAAGGTAATCCGCTCCAGACTCTTGCCCGGTGTAATGCGCAGGCTGGACGCTCCGCCCCAGACCACCCGATCCGCCTCTGTCCCGTCCGGGCGCAGGAGGCGGATTTCGTCTTCGCTGTTGGCAAGAGTGAGGCCGCTGTAGACATAATTGACCCCCACGCCACCGTTCTCCGCCGGGTTTCCGTTGCGGGCCAGAATAACGTACTGACCTGCCGCCAGCATCAGGTCGCTGGTAATTGTGTGGCTGTCATTGTCCAGATCGGCCAGTGTCCACCCTTGCAGATTCACTCCATCCGGCCCCGGGTTGTAAAGTTCGATCCACTCGCCGTTGGCGTCGGACACAGCCGCGGGATCGGCCAGAAATTCGGAAATGTAGACCGCGGCTGACCCGCCACTGGCTGTGTCATTTGTGGGCGTGGGCGTTGGGGTGGGTGCGGGCGATGGGGTCGAAGACGGGGTGTTTGTGAGCGTCGGTGTCCCAGTCAGCGGTCCGCTGCCTGTCGTGACAGTCGGCGTCGGTGTAACAGTCGGCGTCGGTGTAACAGTCTCAGTCGCGGTGGGTGATAGGGTCGGCGTGAATGTGGGTGTGGCGGTCGGAACGGGCTGGACATAGCCGCTGCCCGGCGTGCCCCAGTCGCCCGCGGAGCCGGGCCAGGCAGTGGTGGCGGTCACCCACTCCAAGCCTGGAAAGCTTACCCGTTCCAGGCTCTTGCCCGGCGTGACGCTGCGCCCGGATGTGCCACCCCATTCGATACGATCCGCCACCTTCCCATCCGGGCGCAGGAGAATCAGTTCGTCTTCCCGGTTGGCCAGCGCCATTTTATTCTGCACGTGATAATCCACAGCCACACCGCCATTTGTCGCCGGGTCAGGATTGCGCCCCAGCACAACAAATTGGCCGGCAGCCACAAAGACATCTGTGCTGATCGTATGGCTGTCGTTGTCCTGATCGGCCAGCGTCCATCCCTTCAGATTCACCGAATCGGGTCCGGGGTTATAGAGTTCCACCCATTCCCCATTTGCATCGGAGACAGCCGCGGGATCGGCCAGCAATTCGGAGATAAAGAGATGGCCCACGACTATTGCGGTGGGGGTGGGTGTCAGTGTGAGTGTGGCCGTTGGTGTATCCGGCGGGCCTGTGGGCGGTGCAGTGGGTGGCGGCGTGTCAGTCAGCGTAGGCGTGGCTGTTGGCGTATCTGGCGGGTCTACAGGTGGCGCGGTGGGTGGTGGGGTGTCGGTCGGTGTCAGTGTGGGCGTAGGCGTTGGCGTATCCGGCGGGTCTGTCGGCGGTGGCGTATCTGGTTGGGGACAAGTGTACGTATTCGAGCTATTACGAGGTTGAGGGGATTCAGCTACGAAGTCAACACTATTATTGTCCGTATCTGTGCAGCCCTCGCCGAGTCGCTTGGCCGCGGTTGTGTTGCTAAGTCCCGGTGCTGGTGCAGTCTCAGATTCACTGGCCTTACTCCCGTAACCAATTTTGTCGAATACTGTGCCGTCGCTGGCAACCAGCCGGACTTTACCAGCGGTTGCACTCATTCTGACAGAATCCTCTCTGTCCGGCACAGGAAGCGATTCTCCCTCACCGCGGGTATCAGCAGCCTGTTGTATTAATAAATAGCCATAGGGTTGTATGACGAGGCCATCCAGCGAAGTCCCTTCTCCAAATGCCCCGGTAGCTGATGCGTATTGTACGGACCAGCCCGTCAAATCAACCGCGTCGGGGCTGGCATTGAACAATTCGATAAAATCATTCCGAAATGGCGCGCCGCTATTGCCCCCACCGCCGTAGACCTGACTGATGCGCACGGAGGCAGAACCAGCCGCGCGCAGAGGCAAAGAGGCGCGCTGGAAAGCGTATAGAAATAGCCCGATAAGCAAGACGGACAATAGCCGATAGACCCGCTTGCGATGGGAAGAAGAACGAAGATTCATCGCGCAAAGGCTCAAACTATTGGGGTTGTGGGTTGTTCAGGCGCTCGACCGGGGAAATCGTGAGCGCAGAAGTCGGCAGGTATTGCTAGGGTAGCATACCGCCAAACAAAGAGGTTGTCAAGCCGTTTTTGGCATTTAGCGCGACTTACGCGGGCTGTCGCCGCTGCTCAGTTTGCGATCCAGCCAGGCCCGCCAGAAGACCGGGCGCAGCTGCTGCCAGTTGTCTGCCAGTTCGCTCTCATCCGCGTCGGAAGGGGCGTGGGGGGAATGGGGCGCAAAGCGGTATTGGACGTAAATGTCGGTGATACGTTGGATGAAGGGTGCGCCGGGAGGAAATTCCTGGGCCAGAATGGCTGAGCGCTCGTAAGGGGTCAGCCCGCTGTGGGTGGCCGCGCCCAGTCGATGCGCCCATTCCACCAGCCGGTTATAGAAAATCGCGGGCGGCTCAATAGCAAAGCTGTCTGGTCCTTGCCACACACGCCGACGCAACAGCCAGAAGCCGCCGAGCAACGCGGCCAGCGTCAACAGCACACTGGCGATGATCCATTGGGGGGAAGGGCGGAAACCCGCGTCGGCGGGAAATTCACCTGTGAACGCGGGCGACAGATCCTCCAGGGGGTCCCGGCCCGACTCAAAGTCGGTGTCATTCAACGCCGGGTCAACTTCATCGGGCGCGCCGGGTACGCTGCTCGGCTCTGGCAGGTCCGCGCCCGAAGGCCGCTCCAGCGCGCTTTCGCCCGCGGTCGGCTCAAACTCAATCCAGCCAAAGCCAGGGAAGTAGACCTCTACCCACGTATGGGCATCCCGCTCGGTGATGACAAAAATGCCCTCTTCCTCGTCGAATGTGCCCTCGGCATAGCCGCTGACTGTGCGCGCGGGAATGCCCAGAGAGCGCAGCATTGTGGCCATGGCCGACGCATAATAATCGCAGTATCCCCGCTGGATATCAAAGAGAAAATATTCCAGCGGGTCCTGGTCCGAACTCGGGCCTTCGATGGCCTCGTCGTATGCGTAGCCCCGCAAGAAACGCTCCACGCGTTTGGTTCTGTCATAGACCGAATCTTCCGGGTTTCCGGCCACTTCGGCGGCCAGGCGGGCAATACGGGGCGAAAAATCTTCAGGCAGTTGCAAATAGTGGGTGCTGATCGCCAAGGGGTAGTCCAATGACGCCCCGCGCAGGTCCCGCTCGGTGATATTTGTCCGGCTGCTCACAGCCGTATAGCTGTCGCCCACATCCAGCCCGCCGTGGGCGCGTATATAGGTCAGCTCGTTCTGCACCTGATCGCTGGGGCCGGTCTCATCCGCGCCCCCCAATACAGGCATCAGATAGCCCTGGATGGGAAGCGACACCTGGACGACATCGGGCGCGGCCAGAATCACCCCGCCGGTGGAGGCCAGCAGTGTGACCGTCTGGGTCAGGGGCTTGCGCTGGCTCCAACTGATGTTGGGGATGGGCTGATCCGCGTCGAACTCGGTTTCGATGGGCGCGCTGTTCACCCACTGGCGGCCTGTAAATTCGTCAAAGGTGACCGCGCGCCAATAGCGCCCGGTGGAGGACGCCACCTGAAAGACAGCCGCATCGGTCACATTGCGGGCGCCGCCCAGAGAAAGAGAACGAGTGAAGCCGCTGGCCACCATCCGTTGCTGGCGGTTCAGCCCTTCGTACAGCCGGTTGAACTCCTGGGTTGTGGATTCCCAACGCTCGTTGATGGGAGCCAGAAATTGGTTGAAGCGAACGTTGCGTCCCAGGCTGGGCGCGACAAAAGCAATTGTGATAATCACCAGTGTATAGAACACGCCCGTGCGCATAAAATCAAAGGCGATGTCCTGGCTGAAGGTAATGCGCAAGGCCCGCCAGCGCTGGCGATTGGCGATCAGATTGGCCCAGGCCAGCAGGAGCATTGCCACCAGGCAGAAAGCCACCAGAAAACCCGTGACCGGATTGGGGGCGTAATAGGTGTTGACCAGCAGGGCCACAGCAATCATCATCACCCCACGCCAGACATTGCCATAACGAAAGACTGTCCACGCGCCCAAATAGGCCAGCCACCAGGCCAAAAAACTGATCTCCAACACAAAAATATAGTTGTCGTTGCTGGCGCTGTTGTTCATAGCCGCCTGCACCCATTCCAGCCAGCGCTCCAGCAGAAAATAGGCTTGGGCCTGGAGCGCGGGCACGCCGTGATCGATAAACACAGCCACCCGTCGCTCTTGGGTCACGCTGTTGGTCATTTGATAAAAAACCCAGGCCAGGCCAGTGGCCAGACTGTGGGAGAGCATAAAAAAGCCGTCAAAACGGCTGTAGGCCATGAGTGTGCCCATCACCAGCGCGCCGAACACCACCGGCACAAGCAGATTCATATCGGCCACCCAGCCAGCCGCGTCCAAAGAGAGGGCCAACAGCAGATTGAGCACGCCAAACAGGATAAAAATAAGCGTGCGCCCTTCCTGAAAAAAGAAGGGCGCGTGGGGTGGGTTATGTTCCTCTGGCGCGATGGTAATGCCGTTGCCCTGGGCGGACAAAGCGGAGACAGGCACAGCAGCCGCGGCTCTGCCCGTTGCCGCGGCCAGGGCTGATGTTTTTGCGGTGGATGGAAAGCTGGTTGGTTGGCGCATAGGCTATAGTATACGGAAAGACAGGCCGCGGCTTGGCAAGCCCTCTTACGAACCGGAATCGGTTGGGATGTCCGTTGGCAGGGCCATTATAATAGCAACCACAGAATTCCTGCCAACAGAAAAACAGACGCCATTGCCAATACAATGGCGAGCAGCAGACGGGGCAGACTGACCACTTCGCGGGAGAGCGAGAGCGGCTGGGGGGAAGCCGTGAGCGGCAGGCTCCAAACCTGGCTGTCTGTGGCCTGGGCGGAAGGTGAAGCATTCAATGCCAACTGAACCCGGCTCTCCTCCACCAAACGGTGCCAGCGTGCGGCCTCCTGGCGATGGGTGATGGCAAGCAGCTCGCCCCGCAGTCTGTCCTCGGTAGAACCGCTCCCCTGCGCGGCCAGGCTGTCGCGCTCCAGGCTGGCCGCGATGCCCGCCCACTGGTCGGCCACTGGTCGCAGGTCCAGGCTGTAGCGCAGGACCGTTCGTTGCCAGATAAGGTGGACGCTCTGCTCCAGTTCCACATCTGTGTTGACCAGAAGCGTCCGCAACAGCGCCCACTGGACATTTTGAGGCGTGGCCTGAATCAGCGCCAGTCTCTCCGCCAGGGAGATGCCTGTCAGGTGGACGGCTGCTTTTGTACCGTCAAATTGGACTGTTGCTTGCCCGGTTGTGGGCTGTGCTGTCTGCCAGGCAACGGCCAACTGCTCCACACTGCGGCGGGCCTCCTCCTCGCGGCCGGGGATGGCAACACCCACACCCGACACCGCCAGATCATCCGGGCCGATAGTCACATCAAATTGCCAACGGGCAAAAATTGTCTGGCGTTCGCTGGCGGGCAACAGATCATCCGCGGCCAGGCTGGAACCGGCCAACGCCAGCGCGGCTTTCTCATTGCCCTGGGCCAAAAATTGCAAGGCCTGCTCCAGCAGCAACAGACGCCGTTCCTCGGCCAGGGCCGGGCCATCCACCACATTGGCAGGCAAAGCAGCCAGACGATCCAGCAGGGCCAACGCCGCGGGCCAATCTTTGCGCTGTCGAGCCTGGGTAGTTTGCAGGCGCAGCCCGTCGGCCAGCCATCCGGTCAGTTCGCTCTGCTCGCCCGTGGCCGTGGGGGGCAGAACAGCCAGAGCGTCCTCTGCCGATGCAACCATCAATTCCACATAGGCCGGATCAACAGCGCCGCCGGGCTGGATGCTGCGGCTGCGATAGAGTCCGGCCAGTCCCCGGTGCAGGCGGGCCACCAGAAGCGGCTCCGATTTCTCGGCTTCGGCCAGGCGAATCCCATCCAAATAAGCCGCCAGAGACTGGGCATAGAAGCCCTCCCGATAGGCTGACTGGTTGCCGGTCTGCTGGCCGGTGCGCTCAAAAAGGCGGAGGTAGATATCCCCCAATTCGAGCCAGCCGACAACCTGGGGTTGCTGCCCCAACAATTGGCGGCGGGCGCGCAGGTCTTGCCAGGTGCGGGGATTGATCACCTGCCAGCGCAGGGGCTGGCGGGGAAAATTGTCTTCGCTCAGCCATTGGAGACTGTCGCCCTGATAGCTCCAGCCATCTGGCTCGGCGGCCAGCCACTGATCGGGCGCAAAGGGGCCGGAGGCTGCATCAGCAAAGGTCAGCGTTACGCGCCAGCTCCCCACCCGGCCCGGCCACACATTCAGAATATTGGCCGGGTAGACAAAGGCGGGGAGATCAGCATTACCAAAATGGAGCGTATAGCGAAGCAGCAAAGTGCGCCGTTCATCTGCGCCCAAATTCAGTTGGGCTGTCTGCTGCAAACCGTTGCCCGTAGGTTGCAGGACAACTGCCTGCCCGTTCAGTTCCAGAGAGATATTCTGGGGCAAACGGGGAACCCCGCCACCCTCACCAGGCGGCCCATCCATCTGCACCAGCAGGGTCGTTGGGCTTCGGTTGGGATTGTGCAGGCGATAGCTGGCTGTGATGTCCATCGCCAAAAAACCATTGCCATCCACAAACACGGCCGCGTCCACGGTATGTGTCAGAAGTTCTACGGATGTCTCGCCCAAGGGCAGCAGAAAGAGGTGGCTCTCGCCTCCCGCGGATTCCTGTTCAAGGGAACGCGCGGACAGATTGCCGGCAGGCAAGGCAACCAATCCCAACCAGACCGTAAGAAATAGGGCCAGGATTCTACGCACGGTAGTTGCATTTCTTGGGTGCATCTGGTATTGTGGCATTAAGTTTTGTGTATGTGGCTGGGTCCGCCGCAAGAGCGAACAATAGGCTGGCGGTGCCAGTCTTTGGAAGATTGCCCGAACCAATTGAGGGGCTTGCCGGTTTATGGTCAGATTGCTATTAAAATGGGACATCAAAGCAGGCCGGGAACAGCCCTATTTTGAATTCGTTATGCGAGAATTCGCACCGGGTCTTATGCAGTTGGGCATTGAGCCTGCTGAAGTCTGGTATACCACCTATGGCAAAGGTCCGCAAATGCTGACTATCGGCGAAGCTGCCAGCCTGGAGAAGCTGCAATCGATTTTGCAGAGTAAAAACTGGCAAAAACTCCACGCAGACCTGCTGCTCTATGTGACGAACTATAGTCAGCGGATTGTTGCCCACAACAATCGCACATTCCAGATATAGCTGGACGTCACGCATTTGGGGTTTCCATGTTCCTCGCAGGCTTGGCTACACAACGGACTAAGGAAGTATTGTTTAATCGCAATGGGGAATCCAAAAGTTCCGCGGTGTGCTGTGTAAATAGTGGCAATTCGGGTCGTTTGTGCCACCATTTTTGTGACGAGAGTAGTGTACAAAATCAGCAAATAACGGGCAAGGAGATGCGTTGCTCTGCATCTCCTTTTTGTTAGGCTCCAGCACAAAATATTATGCCGTAAGGATAAAAAGCTGGATTTGTCAGCGAATGGCAAGCGCTTTTGGTTGAAATTTCTGCCGTTTTCCGTATGCTTTATACAGGTGCGGATGGCGCGCGAGAATGCTGTGAGCAAAGAGGAGCCATCCTGTTCTGGAACGGATTGGGTCATCCCAGCAAAAAAGCATCAAAATGAAATCTCTCTTAGGTAAGGGGCTGCAAATGCCAAATTCTTTGTTCAATCTGTCACCATCTCCCAGGAGAGACAAAACGGGTTTTTCGTCTGTGCCGTCTGCCCGTGTGCTTTGGCTGCGGCAGCGGGGCCAAAGCGATAACAAAGGAACAGCATTACGCCGCCAAATGCAAGAGCAGGGGCTTGATCTTACAGTTGTCGATGCCTTTGATGTGACAACAACGGATCTGCTCAAAGCAGACTTGATTTTGCTGGATGCGTTTGAAAGCCTGGAAGGAAGCATAGAGACGATTGTTGCCCGCATTCGCTTTGAAAGCCGGGTTCCCCTCATTATGCTTACGGATGGGTATTCCACGGAACAACTGGTGACTGCCCTGACCGCTGGCGCTGACGCGATCTGGTCGCTGAATACACCCGTCGAACTGTTGTTGGCCCGCTGCAAGGCACTCTTGCGCCGTTGGATGCCAGAAGACCGATGACTATCACGGGAGTATAGGGGCGTAGAATTTTCCTCTGTCTCCTTTCTTTTTCGCTGAAAGCCATATCCCCTTCGCCGTTGTCCCGATCCCAGGGTGTCGGCCAATTTCATAGCCCATTCTATTCTCTGCGGACTGTCAGCCTGGCCGGCAGAAAAGCTGCCCATCCCCGCCGGATAAAGAGAATCCTCGCAAATTCAGTACGCATTTCCTACCCTACGATAAGCCAAAGTACTATTTGGTTCTGGTTACGTGCCTGTTACACTTTTGGCAGGAATAACCACGTATATTTGTGGCAACAAATGAATACACATATATACACTGCCGAAAGTATTCTGCAGAATTGCGACCAGAAAATGGAGATGTGTAATGGCATTATTTGTGCGCGAATTAGAAGACGATGAGTGGACGCAACTGGAGTCTATGCTGGAAGAAAAGGATGGCGAAGTGCCTGCCCAGCGGCTGATGATCGTTTTGCTCTCTGCTCAAGGACAACGGGTACAGGAGGTCAGCCGAGAGGTCGATCTGCATCCTATCAACGTGCGCAAGTGGATCCATCGCTTCAACGCCGATGGAATGGACGGACTGCGCAGTGGCAAATCCCCTGGCCGTCCCCCCGTCTTTAGCGACAGCCAACGGGATCAGATCGTCGATCTGGCCAACAGCGATCCCCGAAAAATGGGGCTTTCGTTCTCCCAATGGTCTTTGCAACGGATGCGCAAATACTTACTGGACAACGAAATGGTCGAACAGATCAGCGTGGAAACCATCCGTCAGGTGTTGCGGGCCAATGGCGTGCGCCACCGGATGTTGAGCGGCTGGAGCAAAGAGACGAAGACCCGCACATCGGTGCGATCCGCGCTGCAGCACAACCAGCGCATGGGCATTCGCAGCTATAGCGATCGTGCCCAGACGCGCTACGCCAATCAGTAGACAGGTTCTACTGATTGGCACAGGCAAGCATTTCTGTCCAAAAGACAAAGGCTTCTGGCCAGAAAATACGAAAAAGAGCAAAAGGGCCGATTTTGTATAGAATCGGCCCTTTTGCTCTTTTTTATCTCCCCAATCGTAATTAGGATTGCAATGGGAATCGTCTAAAATGAAAGATGCAGCCTTTGTTTGACAGTTATATCAGAGAGTGACAGCTATATCAGAGAGTGACAGCGGAACGGCTGAATGGGGCAGGGACTGATTCCTGTCCGTCTTGCATCAATGCCGACCAATGCAGCCATCAACGCTGTGAGGAGAGGGATGAAGATGAGTATCAAGCAAAAGGTGTGGTCGGCGGGTGTGTCGCTACTGTGGCGGCTTCTTGTCCTGGTTGCACTTTTGACCAGCCAGGCATTGCCCGCCCAGGCCACCGGACCGCAAACCGACACAGCCGATGAGCCAACCCAGACCGACAGTCCAGTTCTGTCCGTCGGTGCATCCGCGTCGCCGTCCTATCTGGCCCCTGGTGGATTGGTGACCTATCGGATCACAGGGATCAACAGCGGCGATACGTCAGGTTCCAACTTCCGTGTGGCCTTTACGCTGCCCGCAGGTTTTGCCTATCGTTCGGGAACCACCCAAATTTCCATCAACGATGCGCTCGTCAGCACAGCCAACCCCAGCATCAGTGGGCGTACCCTCAACTTCTCCAGCCTTCCCTTGCCCGCCCGGCGCGGCGACTCTTATTTTGGTGTCAATACCTTTATACAAGAGCGGTGCGACAACACCCAATATATGAACTGGCAATTGGACCGGGCCGCGTCGCTTGTGGGCTGGCATGGCTATGTCAAGCAGATGTTCCACGGCATCAAGCCCCAAACCCAGGACCCCCAGCAGTGCTGGATCGATTTTGTGAATGGCGCTTACGACCGGGGATTGCAGCCAATTATCCGGTTGCAGGGCACATTCAACGGCAATCATTGGGAAAAACCAACCGACTACGCAGGCATGGCCGCGGCTTTTAAGCGAATGGTCCAGGGCCTGCCCAAACGGAACGGGTTTAAACTTTACATACAAATCTGGAACGAGCCGAACCTGAATATAGAGTGGAGTGGACAGGCCAATGCCGCGGAATATGGGCGGTTTCTGGTGGAAGCATCCAACGCCATCCGCTCCGTGGGCGATAGCCGGGTGGTGGTGATGAACGGGCCACTCAGCCCAGGCGGGAATATCAGCCCGCTCACCTTCAATTATCAGATGTTCCGGGATGTTCCGGCCAGCCTGTGGGCCTGGGATGTGTGGGGGGTACACCCCTATCCAGCCAATCACCCGCCCGAATACAACATACACCGGGACACGGCCACCTATCCCCAATTGACCATCGATTCCTATCAGCGGGAGGTGGAGCAGATCGCGGCCTGGGGGCGCAAAGGCATCAAAGTGATGCTGAGCGAAACGGGCTATGAACTTTGGAATAACACATTTGGTTGGGAGGGATACCCCATTGTCGACGAATGGCTGCGGGCCAATTATATGATGCGGGCTTTCCGGGATTACTGGAAAGGCTGGGCCGAGATCGTCGGTGTAGCTCCCTATCAATTGAGCGATCCCACTTCTGTCTGGGCCAATTGGAATTGGATCGATGGCAACGGAGACAGCTATGGCCAGCCCCGGCCCCAATACTTAAAGGTGCGGGACAATGTGGACAAAGGCGATCCCTTTGCAGGCAGCCGCGTGGATATTGTGTTTCAGGCGTGGGCAGGCAGCACTGCCGGGGACCACTATGCGAATCTGAACGCGTCAGCATCCAACGCCGGTGTCAGTGGGACAGGCAGCGCGGCCCCGGTGACCATCAGCGGCTCGTCGCCGACAGCCATACCGACCATCACGCCAGCGCCTACCCGCACCCAAACACCCACCAATACACCTGGCCCCGCGCCCACCGCAACCCCAACGCGCACGCCCACGCCCACACACCAACCAACCCACACACCAACGGCCACAAACACCTCTACAGCAACGGCTACTTCTACACAGACAGCTACCGCTACAGCCACAACGACCAGCACTGCGACCCACACACCGACACTTACAGAGACGCCGCAGCCAACGCTCACTGCTACTGCTAGCGCCACTGCCACCGAAACAGCCACCGCTACTGCCACCGAAACGACCACCGGCGGGCCAACACTGACATCTACACCCACCGTAGATCTGACGGTCGTCAGTCAGATCACGCCCACCGCCACAGCCACAGAGACTGCAACTTCTACCGCGACCGCTACGGCAACTTCCACAGCAACTTCCACAGCAACACCCACGCCCACGGAGACAGCAACGCCCACGCCTTCAGCCACGCCTTCAGCCACGCCTTCAGCCACAGCGACGGATACGCACACGGCAACACCGACTGCCAGCAACACCCCCACAGAAACGCCGACACCCACAGTGACGCCCACCTTCACACCGACGCCCATACCCACCATTAAATTGGGTGTGCTGGCCGTCGTGCCTGTGGGCCAACAGCCCCACGGAGTGACCGTGGACAGCGCCAACCGGCGGGTTTATGTGGCCAATCATCGCAGCAACAATGTGACAGTGCTGGACGCGGATTCCCTGGACTTTCTGGAGAGTATCAGCCTGGGGGACGCCGTAGGACCGAATGGTCTGGGCGTGATGACCAGCACCCAGCAAATTTTTGTGGCTTCCAAATTTTCCGGATCATTGACGGCCATCGGTGCGTCTGATCCGGAGGCGCGCACGCTTCTCTGGCACGCGGACACAGGCAGTCAGCCCAATGGGGTGGTTCTACACAGCCAACTGCCATTGGCCTATGTGGCGAATTTTGGCAGCAATACATTGACCGCGGTGGAACTGGATACCGGCGAAAAGCTGGACGTGCCGGCGGGTGGTCAGCCCAGTTTCCTCGTCTTTGATGCAGTGAGCGAACGGCTTTTCGTCTCGAACCATCTGGACGGTTCGCTCAGCGTATTCAATTGGAAAGGCGAAGAACAACTGCCCCGTCTCAACCTGGGCCAGGGATCCTATGGGCTGGCTTTTGATAAAAAGCTGCGGCGGCTCTACATGGCAAATATCGACAGCAAAAGCATCAGTGTGGTGGCCCTGGACAACACCGGCGAACCCACGTACCTGAGAGATATTCGGCTGAATTGTCAGCCCAAAACAGTGGGTGTCCACGAAGCCAGCGGCCGGGTCTATGCCATCTGCACGGATGAGCAGCGGGTCCACATCTATCAGCCGGACGATTATGTCTATGTGGGCTGGCTGCCCACAGGGCGAGGGGCTGGCGAAGGCATCGCCTACGATCCAGTCACAAACCGCCTCTTTATTACCAATGGGCAAGATGACACGGTGACGGTCATTGCCGACAATGGGCCAGGGCTGGAACCGACCCCCATCCCCACTGCCCTGCCCACGCCCACCGCCACGCCGTTGGGCTGTCCAGCAGTGGTGGACGCATACGAGCCAGACAACAGCCCAGCCGAAGCACGCCCATTGGCATTGGACGGCAGTGGCAGTGGAACCCTGCACCAACCGGGCGAGGCCGACTGGTTCCGGCTGGAAATACCCAAAGAGGGATTGCCGTCTGCCTTTCTATTTACAGCAGATGTGGCGGACGCGATTTTGTTAGTGCGCATGGAATTGTTTGCCGCTGACGGGGCTACGCTTCTGACTTCCGGTTTCGGCAATGTTCTGCTGGCCGCGCAGCCCGAAGGGGGCACATTCTATCTCCGCATGAGCAACAGCAGCGCCTATGCAGACTGCAACAGCAGCTATGTCCTGTCCGTGACACCGGTGCAATTGTCCCATCAAATCTACATTCCCTCTGTAGACGGTGGCAGCGGTGGCAGCCACAGCGAGAGCCGAGCCATCAGCCAGAACCAAACTATCCAAAGCCCGGGCTGGCAGAGCGATCATCCACTGGCCGCGCTGGCTGTGGAGGACGAAACACTCTACGCAGCGGGGGATGGCCTGATCAGTCGGCGCGGGGCAGATGGCGCGCTGATCTGGCAGCAGGCGGGTGACGCACAACCCCAGCAGCTACTGACTGGTTCATCGGCTCTCTACCTGAGCGGATGGGGCGAGCAGCCCGCCGCGGGCTGGATTCCCCTGAACCCGGATGCGTCGGCTTCAACAGTCACAGCACCACCCGCCGGTTCGGTCAGGATGTATGCAGCAGATACAGGCGCAGTTCGGGGAGAAATCACTGGGCTGAATCGGCCCAGCGGTCTGGCCGAAAACAGCGCCGGGCTGTGGATTGCCGAAACCGGCGGCAATCGGCTGCTCCTGGCGGACAAAAACAGCGGTCAGATTGTGCAACAAGTGGCATTGGACGAATCGCCTTATGTGGTGCGGGCCAGCGCTGACGGCGTATTTGTCAGCCTGCCCGGCGGCAATCGCGTGATTTTTGTAGAGAACAGCGGCAGCATCCGCTGGCAGGTGGAGTTGGACGGGCTGGGCCTGCCCCAGGACATCAGCTACGACGCCCGACACAACCGGCTCTATGTGCTGTATATGCTGGCCCCCCGCTATGGGCAGGTGGCTGTGCTGGACGCCACCAGCGGCGAACGGCAGGCGACGATTGAGCCGACCCTCAGCCGTCCCCTGGCCGCGGCCCAGGCCCTGGCCGTGGACCCATCCAGCGACCGGCTGCTTATCAGCACATTCCAGGGAGTGGAACAGTTTGGGCTGTCCGATCTGCAACCCGCTGGCCGTTTGAGCGGTGGCTGGTTTGCTGGTCCATTCAGCTTTGCCGTGGAGCAATCGTCCGGTCAACCAGCAGCCATCTGGTCGATTGATAGTCGGCAGAACGAAGCAATGAAGCTGAATCGCTGAGCCACACAACTTCTACATTAAAAAAAGAGGGGAGGCCCCAATGGGGCCTCCCCTCTTTTTTTGATCAGATTTGGTGATTGCACAGTATGTGGGCACAAATTTATGTCTATCCCGTCAGGTTAATGATAGCTGTTCTGTCATGGCTGCGCTTCTGTAGTACACAAAGCACATTCCCGTTTCCTCTGGTGGGGGGAATAATAAGGTTCGACAATTAAAGTATATTTCATTTTGTTAACAAAAAGTAAATTACAGATACACCATATTTCCCACACTATCTTTCACAAGTTGGAACAGCCCCTTTTCTGACGTGACTGACACCTGGAATGAGATTCATTGAGCACGAGAGAGGGTGTGATGACATTTTGCACTTGGTTCACGAAATTTAGTATTGGGCGAACCGCGCGGCCTATGGCATTGGCCTTGGCCTTCATAGTAGCGTTGATCAGCCTGCTCCTCCACAACGGTACAGCCTTGGCAGATCCACCGATCTTTAGCGGCGATGTGGAAACAGACTTTACCGACGCCGCTGTCATTGTCATCAATGATCCTACCGGCCAGGATGTCCCCATGCACAGCTCCTATCCACCCGGAACTGTCAGCGGTGTCGATATGAAGGACATGCGCATATACTACAACGAGGCGACAGATACCCTTTTTGTGGGCATCAACACCTACGGCATCGCCGGTGATGTGGACGGCGACGGCGATCCGGGGGGAACGAGCACTCTTCTAGCC
The DNA here is from genome assembly GCA_019637685.1 of Caldilineaceae bacterium. Lineage (GTDB taxonomy): Bacteria > Chloroflexota > Anaerolineae > Caldilineales > Caldilineaceae > JACQGT01. The sequence continues at coordinate 155,618 of JAHBVF010000005.1, forward strand.
AGCTTTGGGGGACGCGATTTAGCGAATTTCAGCGATCTGGAGGGCTTTGCCCTTCTGATTGATGTGAATGAGGACAATGTTTTTGATGTGGTTGCCGGTGTCTCCAACAATAGGGATATCTTTGGCTTTTCGGTCAATGTATTCACTGGGTCGCCCTATACACCCATTTTCCACGACGGCTGGGGTACAGCGCTGACCAATCACATTGGCTCTGTCTACGCCAATCCCAGCGCCCTGGCCCCGGACATAGAATTTACGATTCGCAACTTTTCCCAGCTACCCTACTCTGGCCCGACAGACACCTCCCTCTCCTTTGGCCTTAACCTGACCATGGGATCCTATGCGGATGCAAATATCGGTGATGACCAGTTGCCCAACCTGGGCACATCCGTCTCGATTCCTATGGTTTCCATCGGTGATTTTGTCTGGAACGACGTAAATGCCAACGGCATTCAGGACCCAGGCGAGCTGGGACTGCCGGGGGTTACGGTCAAACTCTATGATGCCGCCAATTCACTGGTGGTGACCAAAACCACGAACAGCAACGGCCTCTACAGCCTGATTGCCTTTGCCGGCGACTATCATCTCCAGTTCGACACCCCTTCCGGCTATGTTTTCGCGGACAAAGATCAGGGCGGGAACGACGCCCTTGACTCGGATGCTGACCCGGCGACGGGCAAGACAATCACATCGACTTTTTCCGCCAGCGAAACCGTAACCAAATGGGACGCGGGTCTCTACCAACCGGCCCGAATTGGCAACTTTGTCTGGGAGGATCGCAACGGCGATGGATTGCAGACGCCGGGCGAGCCGGGCATCAATGGGGTCAGCGTCGAACTCTATCGGGATGTGGACAACGACGGCATTGCAGAGCCGGGAATCCACGACGGCGCGCCGATTACGGCCACCACAACCATCACAGATGGGGGCGGGCAGGCGGGCTTCTACGAATTTGCGCTGCTCCCGCCGGGCAACTATTTCGTGCGCTTCGCCCTGACCAGCACAGTGCTCAGCGGCTATGTCGTCAGCCCGCTGGATGTGGGCGTCAACGATACAGTCGACTCGGATGCCAACCGCGTGACTGGCCTGACTTCAGTAACCAGTCTTAGCCCCAATGAGAACGACACGTCCTGGGATATGGGTGTCTATCAGCCCGTGACTATCGGCGATAAGGTTTGGTTGGATACGAACAAAGACGGCATTGAAAATGGGGCCGAGCCGGGCCTGGCAGGCATTGGCATCAAATTAACCCGGGCCACAGGCGCCGTGCAAAACGCCACATCGAGCGTCAGCGGAACCTATGCCTTCACCGAGCTGCCATCGGATCGGTATACGGTCACCGTCAATATGGCAACAGTTCCCTTTGGCTATGCGCTCACATCCGCCAACAGCCCCACCGTCATTACGCCCACGGCAGGATCGGTGATCAGCAATGTGGACTTCGGGTTCAAATACGAGAGTGCAAACCTCAACATCACAGTCAGCGATAGCCCCGACCCGGTGGTTTCTGGAACCCAATTGACCTACACACTGGTCATCAGCAACCCGGGGCCGACCGATGCGTTTCAGGTGGTGGTGACCGGCACTCTGCCCAGCGGGGTCACCTTTGCCGCGGCCACACCGACCCAATCCAGCGGGCCGTCGCCGCTGATCTGGAATCTCGGCCAATTGAATGTGGGCGCGACGGCCCGGATTACAGTTGTAGCAAATGTGGGTGCAACGACGATGGGTTCCATCGTCAACACTGTTCGAGTGGGCAGCAGCACGCCGGATTCCAACAGCAACAACAATCTTGCCACGGCATCGACAACCGTGCGTCGCCCGCCCCAGGCCAACAACGACAGCGCGGTCACGCTGATCAACACGCAGGTTCCCATCACTGTCACAGCCAACGATACGGATGCGGATGGGGTGCTGGTGCTTTCTTCCGTCATCACGACGAGCAATCCGGCCAACGGCAGTGTGGTGGTCGGCAGCAACGGTGTCATTACCTATACACCCAGCAGCGGATTCTATGGCATCAATTCGTTCAACTACAAAGTTTGTGACAATCATGCCCTGTGCAGCACTGCCCAGGTTCAGGTCTCTGTGCGTGTGCCGCCGATCCTTGTGGACGACAGCATTTCCACACCCAAAAACAGTCCGGTAACGATCGATCTGCTGGCCAACGATTCAGATGTGGATGGTACATTGGTTGTCGCCAGTGTGGTCACGACGACCAGCCCGGCCAACGGTGTGGTGACTATCCAACCCACAGGCAGCGCGCGCTACACACCCACCACATCCTTTGTGGGCAACAACTATTTCAACTATCGAGTCTGCGACAACGACAGTCTTTGCGCCACCGCCCGCGTTACCGTAACTATTTTGGACTATCCGGTCGCCAATACAGATATGGCGACGACCCTTGTCAACACCCCCATCACTGTCTCTGTGGCTGCCAATGACACAGATTCCGACGGCGTGATTGTGGCGACAACTGTTCAGACCATCACCAGCGCCAGCCACGGATGGCTGCTTGTCAATGGCGATGGTTCTATCCGCTATACGCCCGCGGGTGGATATTACGGCACAGACACCTTCACGTACCAGGTTTGCGATAACGACGGACTCTGTGACACGGGAAGTGTGACAGTCGATGTTCTCTCCCCGCCAGTCGTAGTGGCCGACAGCACTTCCACTGTGATAGGCAGCCCGGTAACTGTAGACGTGCTGGCTAACGATTCGGACGCGGATGGGGTGTTGGTTCCATCCTCTGTGACAACGGCCACCGCACCTTTGTCGGGTACGGTTTCTATTCTCCTCAGCGGTTCCATCCGATACACACCCGCCACCGGCTTTTATGGCACGGACAGTTTCGTCTACGGGGTCTGCGACGACGACGCCCTTTGTGGCACTGCCGCTGTTACGGTCACCGTCCTCAGCCCGCCATCCATCAACAACGATAATGTGCAGACTCCTGTCCGGACGGCAGTTGCCATCAGTGTGACAGCCAACGATTTCGATCCGGATGGTGCTATCGACATCACTTCTGTGGTAACAGTGACGAAACCCAACAACGGCGGGGTTCAGGTTGACGCCGCTACCGGTGTGATTACTTATACACCCAACAACAACTTTTTGGGGGCCGATTTCTTCACCTACCGAGCCTGTGACAACGACGGTCTGTGTGGCACAGCGCGAGTGGATCTCGCCGTCTATGTGCCGCCGGTAGCCGCCGACGACACAGTATATACCCAGCGCAATGTGGCGGTCGCCATTGATGTCCTGCTCAACGACTCAGACTTTGACGGTACAATTGTGGCCTCCAGTGTGATGACCACCAGCAATCCAATGACTGGCACAGTGGCGATCCACCCGTCCACTGGCGTGATAACCTACACACCCAATTCTGGATTTACAGGTACGGACATTTTTGGGTATCAGGTCTGCGACAACGACGGCTACTGCGACACGGCCACTGTTTCTGTTGTTGTCACGATTCTGATTCCGCCAGTAGCCAACAACGATTCCATCCAGACACCCAAAAACAGAGCCATCACCTTTAACGCCCTGGCCAATGACACGGACCAGGACGGCACAATCGTTGCCTCCAGTCTGGTTACGGTGACAGCACCCTTCCGGGGCGTGATCTCCATTGCCCCCCTCACCGGCGCGATCACCTACACACCCACCACAGGATATTACGGCCTGGACGCCTTTGTGTACCGGGTCTGTGACGACGACGCGCTTTGCGATGTGGCCACAGCCACCATCGCCGTGCTCGATCCGCCAATAGTCAACGGGGACAGTGCAACCCTCGGCAAAAATACGGCTGTGGGATTGTCGGTAATTGCCAACGATATGGACAACGACGGCATTCTTGTCAGCACAAGCGTTGTCTCTGTGACCAATCCCGGCAGCGGCAACATCTCAATCGATCCACTGAGCGGGGTGATCACCTACACAGCGGCAGCCCACTTCGTCGGCACGGACACATTCAGCTATCAGGTCTGCGACAACCACAACCTGTGTGGCTCCGCCTCTGTCACCCTCACTGTCACCAACAGTACACCCGCTATCGCTACATCAGCCATCGCAACGGCAACGGAAGATGTTGCCTACCTGTACACGCTTGTGGTGAATGATATTGATGTGGGCGAGATCATCACAATTTCGGCCACAACCCTGCCAGCCTGGCTTGCATTCAACCAGACCGGCACCTATACGGCCACGCTGAGTGGAACGCCCGGCAATGATGAGGTAGGAACGCACGGCGTCAGCCTGCGCGTTGTCGATGCCAGTGGAGCCATCGACAACCAAAACTTCAGCGTGAGCGTAGCCAATGTCAACGACGCACCCACATTCCACACGACACCCACCCTGACGGCCACACAGGATGTCACGTATACATATACAATCGGGGCCAGTGATATTGATGTGGGTGACACACTGGCGATTGGTGCGCCCACATTGCCTGCTTGGCTGACGATGACAGACAACGGAGACGGCACAGCCACCCTGCGCGGGATGCCCCGCAACGCACAGGTGGGATTGCATCCGGTGATTGTCGAAGTGATGGACCTGGCAGGTGCCAAAGCGAGCCAGAGCTTCACCGTCACTGTCGCCAATGTGAACGATCCCCCCGGTTTTGTCTCTGTCCCCATCACCACAACAGGGGAGGACGATCCCTACACCTATGCGGTTCTCGCTGTCGATGTAGACAGCAATATAGACAGCGGCGATCTCATGACCATCACCGCGGAGGTTCTGCCCGGTTGGCTCGGCTTTGTCGACAACGGCAATGGGACCGCAACCATCAGCGGCACACCAGACAACAGCCGGGTGGGTGTCTACACTGTCCAATTGCGGGCAGAGGACCGGGCCGGGTTGACAGATACCCAAGCCTTCAGCCTGACCGTTACCAACAGCAACGACGCGCCCTTTTTCCTCTCCACCGCGCCCCTGAGCGTTGCCCAGGATAGCGCCTATACCTACACCTTGGGCGCGGATGATGTGGATGTGGGGGATGTACTCTCCTTTGCGCTTCTGACAAAACCCGCCTGGCTGGCATTGGTTGATAACGGCAACGGGACCGGTACGGTTGCCGGCACGCCGCGTAACGAAGACGTGGGCCAGCATCCGGTCGTGATCCAGCTATCCGACACCCCCGGTGTAACCGTGACCCAGCATTTCACAATTACTGTGCTCAACGTCAACGATCCGCCTATCTTTACCAGCACAGCCTTGACTTCGGCAACAGAAGATACTTTCTATAGCTATAGAGTGACCACCCAAGACATTGACGCCGGGGATGTGCTGACGATTACGGGCGCGCTTGTACCTGCCTGGCTGACACTTACCGTTCACGCCAATGGCACGGCCAGCCTATCTGGCACACCCGGCAACAGCGACGTGGGCGTCCACAGCGTCAGCCTGCAGGTGGTGGACAGCATGGGCGCGGTCGCCACCCAAAACTTCTCTGTAACAGTCGCCAATACAAACGACATCCCAACCTTCACCAGCATACCGGTGACGACCACCACCCAAGATGCACCCTATACCTACGCCATCACAGCGCTGGATATCGACGCAGGCGATGTATTGACCGTCAGCGCCACCGTGCTGCCGGGCTGGCTGACTTTCGTGGACAACGGGGACGGCACGGCTGTGCTGAGTGGCACAGCCCGCAACGGGGATGTGGGCACGCATCTGGTGGCACTGCGTGTACAGGACAGTGCCAGCGCCAGCGATGTGCAGACCTTCACCGTCAACGTAGCCAATGTCAACGATGCGCCCAGCTTTCTGAGCAGCCCGACGACCACCGCGGCGGAGGACGATCTCTATTCCTACACTGTCGCCGGTAGCGACCCGGATGTGGGCGATTCACTCACCATTACAGCGACCAATCTACCAACCTTCCTCAGCTTTGTTGACAATCTGGACGGCACAGGTGTATTGAGCGGCACGCCGGACAACAGCCACGTGGGCAGCTATCCCATTACACTGACACTGACTGATCAAAGCGGTGTTTCCGTACAGCAAATTTTCACACTGATTGTAGAGAACACCAATGACGCGCCGACATTGACCAGTTCACCTGTACTCACCGCCACGGAAGACAGCAGTTATTCGTACAGCATCAGCGGCAGCGACGACGACGCCGGTGATACCCTTTCGCTGTTGGCTCCCGTTCTGCCCGGCTGGCTGACGTTGACCGATTTGGGGGGCGGATTGGGCACACTCACTGGCACGCCGCTGAACGAAGACGTGGGGCTGCACACGGTGGCCATTCGACTGACGGATAGTGTGGGTGCCGCTGTGACCCAGACTTTCCAGATTGCCGTGGCCAATGTAAACGATCCTCCGCTCTTTGCCAGTTCACCCATCACCGGCGTGAACGAAAATTCGCTTTACGCCTATTCTGTTTCTATTCAGGACCCGGATGTGGGCGACAGTCTGACAATCAGCGCAACAGGCGTACCCGCCTGGCTCACATTCATTGACAACGGCGGGGGCAGCGCGCTCTTGACCGGCACGCCCAGCAACAGCCATGTAGGCGTCTATACCATCACCCTGGGCGTCGTTGACCTGTCCGGGGCAACTGACAGCCAGCAATTTACGGTCGAAGTTTTCAATCTCAACGACGCTCCCATCTTTGTCAGCGCACCACCCCTCAGCATTGCGCAGGACATGGCCTATACCTATACAGTCACGGCCACGGATATCGATGCGGATGAGGAGCTGGCCATCAGTGCTGATAGCCTACCGGCCTGGTTGACATTGACCGATGGCGGCGACGGGACCGCGCTGCTGACGGGCACACCCACCAACAGCCAAGTGGGCAGCCACGGGATTGTTCTGCGGGTCGTTGACAGAGTGGGCGCTGCCGCTACCCAGTCGTTCTCGGTAACAGTCACAGATGTCAATGACGCCCCCCAGTTCAGCAGTTCGCCAGCCATCACAGTGGCGGAAGATGCCAGCTACACCTACTCCATCACGACCTACGACATCGACAGCGGAGATACCGTCACCCTATCTGCCCCGACCTTGCCTGCCTGGCTTGCCTTTACAGCCACCGGCAATGGGCAGGGCCTCCTGCTTGGCACAGCGCGTAACGACGACGTGGGCCAGCACCCGATCGTCTTGCACGCAACCGACAGCCACAGTCTGACCACCACACAGACATTTACGGTCACCGTCACCAACACCAACGACAAACCGTTCTTTGTCAGTTCGCCGCCTACGAGTGTCGAAGAAGATGCTGCCTATCGATACGACATTGCAGCCGAGGACGTAGACCTGGGCGCGATCTTGCGCATCACCGCTATTGTAAAACCTTCCTGGCTCTCGCTGGCCGACAATGGCGACGGCAGTGCAGTTCTGAGCGGTGTGCCGGATAACGTTCATGTGGGCGAGCACGGCATCTTGCTCCGTGTGCGAGATGAGTTCGGGGCCAGCGAATTGCAGGGATTTGTGGTCACTGTGACAGATGTCAACAGCCCGCCCTGGTTTACCAGCACACCAATTACCACGGCAGTCACCAGCCAAGCGATGGAATATACAGTCACAGCCGCCGACGAAGACCCGAATGAATCGCTTAGTTTTGCGGGGCTGGTTCTGCCCGGCTGGGCAATTCTGACGAACACCGGCAACGGCAGTGCATCCCTTGCCGGCACACCCCAAGCCAGTGATGTGGGGGATAATGCGGTCATTCTCCAGGTGATCGACAAGACGGGCGCAGTTGAGACCCAAACCTACACAATCCATGTGAGCGCGCCCCCCACGGCCACACCGACAGCGACACCGATACCGACAGACGCGCCCACAGCAACGCCGATGCCGACAGACACGCCGACAGCAACGCCGATGCCGACAGACGCGCCTACAGCGACACCGATTCCTACCGACACGCCCACAGCAACGCCGATGCCGACAGACGCGCCCACAGCGACACCGATTCCTACCGACACGCCCACAGCAACGCCGATACTGACGGATGTGCCTACAGCGACACCGATTCCTACCGACACGCCCACTGCCACGCCGATACCGACAGACGCACCCACAGCGACACCGACGCCTACGGATGTACCTACAGAAATACCGACGCCTACGGATGCGCCCACAGCACTGCCGACGCTTACTGATACACCCACGGCAGCACCGACTCACACGAACACACCCACGGCAACTCCCACTCATACGGGCACGCCAACGGCAACGCCTGCACCCTTGGCCAATATGGGCGTTCAGGTGGTGAAATCTCTGATAGGCCAAGAAACCAATACTGTGCTGATGAATCAGGTCCTTACTTTTCTGATTGAAGTCATCAACAATTCTTCCCGGTCAATTACAGCAGTGGCTGTCTATGACAACTACCAGCTCAGCGGGCTTGCGTATTTGGGATCGAGCATTCAGGCCCCACAACAGAGCATGAATGGCGATGCGGGCGCTCTCTACTGGTCCGACATCACGTTGGATTTGGGTGATATTCCCCCCGGAGGCCGAGTGACCTTCACCACCAGCTTCCGCGTTATCGGCTACGGGTCCACGGTCAACATTGCCAGCCTGGGTCAGTTTACGGATGGGGAAGGTATCGTCTATCCTGCCCCTGCAAACGCATCGTCGGTTACGGTCGAGTCTGCCGTGGCTGTGCCGAAGCCTATCTATCTGCCGCTGGTTGGTGAATTTGTCGCGAACCCAACTGTACCCCCTTGCGACTTGCAGTCGGGCTGTGAGATCGATGTAGTCCACCCCAAGGGTATGGCGTTCCACGGCGGGCAGAACGCGCTCTATGTGGTCAGCCGCGACACCAACCGGCTGGTGAAAGTGCAAGGAAACACAGGGCAAGTTCTGGACACGGCCGCGACGGGCCGCGAGCCGTGGGATGTAGTCATCAATGAACAGACAGGGCGTATCTATGTAAGCAATTTCGCCGACGGGAGTGTGTGGGTCTATGATGCCAACACCCTTCAGATTCTCGCAAAAATTCATACAGGCGGCAATCCTGCCATTATGGAAAGCTTCCCCCTGCTGGATACCGTGGCCGTGGCTGTGCGCGGGACGAATGGCGTGGCCTTTCTCCAAGGGCTTGTGCTGAAACAGATACTGGACACAGGCGGTGCAGGAACCTATGGCCTGGCCGCCAATGCAGTGAACGAAGAGTTGATTGTGACCAACCGGGACACCGGCAACGCGGCGGTACTCGTCCATCAAAATGGCGAATGGAAATTAAGTGGCACCAGGCTGACCTTTGGTGAGCGGGGGGTTCCCTTTGAAGCAGCCTACAACCCAGCCAACGGCAAGCTCTATATCGTTTACTGGCTTCCCAACGAAGAGTGGACCCTACGCGTTCTCCAGTGGAAAGGGGTGGCGCGCTATCAGGAAGTGACGAATATACGCGTAGGCAACGGGGGCGATCTGCATGACCCGGATGTGGGCGGCACAGGGCTGCTGGTAAATCCGTTGAACGGCCATGTGCTGAACCTCAACACAGCCGCCGACAGCATCAGCGTCATCCACGGCACAACCGATCAGGTGCTGGTCACGCTGGAAACAGGCGACGATCCATTCACCATCACCATCAATCCTCGCACAGGGATACTCTATGTAGCCCTGCGGCGAATCAATCGCCTGGCGGCCTTCGCCAGCCTCTCTGCTCCGTAGGCATTTTTTCAGGCAAGATCAGAGTCAACCTTTGGCAAACAGAGGGGCAAAAACAGCAAGAGTTGATACAGCGCACAAAAAGGGGTGTCCTTCAGGGACACCCCTTTTTGTGCGCCTTTTTAACCAAATCAAGCCAGGCACACCCCACTTTTGGTACACAAGACATATTCAAACCCAGGGTGATTGGGCGAATAATGAAAGGTGACAAAAAAAGGGCAGTATTTTTTCCTTTCCAAAATGTAAGGAATGCGTGAATGGACACCGTTCTATTCACCGCTGGGCAGAGGCAATGATTTTTCAAACAAAGTCGCTTTTAAGATATAGAACGATCAGAGCAGCTATTCTGGCATTGGCGATTGTACTGCCGCTCCTGGCCGTGACGCGCGGGATGGGCGCGGCCAATCTGCCGCCGGTCCAGACTTATTTTGTGCCCCTACCCGAACAGCAAACCCAAATTTCCCTGACAGGGATTGATACCAGAAATCAAGTGGGCACAGTCATCGATAGTGTGATATCGATTGTGGCCACAGGCAACGGCACGGTCGTCTACTACGACCACTGGGAAGATGGCTACGAACTAAATATGGCCAATCCCACCCAATCCACTACCCAGATTTGGGGTGACGGCAACCCGGCCAACGGCAACGCGGCATCCCCATCCGTCTGTGGCACAGCCTGCGCCGGCGATATCATCAACTCGGGCGCTGTAATTGCCCTGCGCAACAATGTGAGCCTGCCCCGCAACAGCGGCACGATTCTCTATGACGGGCGGGACAAAGTGGGAAGCACCCAGGCAGTCTCGGTCAGCCGGGCGGAGTGGGCGGTGGAGCCTGGCCCTGTGTTGGCCGGCGCGGTGGAGGTGCTTTCCGTCGCCAAATATGGCACGACCTATGAAATGCCTGTCGGCCAGAATCTCTCCTCCAACCAGATGTTCGAATACAGCGCGCTCTTTGTCATGGCGGGCAGCGACGACACGGCCTGCACATTCAAAGGCGCAGGATTCAACCTGAGCGCGGGCCAGAACTATCACAAGGCGGGCGGTGTGAATGCCGGGGACAGACTGGTCTGCGACAAGCCTGTGCAGGCCCATCTCATCACCGGAGATGTGGGGTCGAACTACGAAGCCCGCTGGTTCACCCTTGTGCCCGATGCCCAGTGGGGCAGCAGTTATTTCGCGCCCGTGGGCACAACTGCCACATCCAACCCCGCGGATGTCTGGATTTACAATCCCAGCGACGTCTCTTCTATTGCGGTGACAGTGGACACACTGAGCGGCTCCAGCAGCGTCACTGTGGGGGCCAACAGCGCCGTGCGCGTGCAGATGCCCGTCAACTCCGGCGCGCATCTGTACACGGCCAACGGAGCCAATTTCTTCGCCATCGGCACAGTGGACAGCGGCCAGAGCAGCGCAGCCAACCAGTCCCATGACTGGGGCTATAGCCTCGTCCCTGAGAGCCATTTGACCCAAATGGCAATGGTAGGCTGGGGGCCAGGCAGCAGCGACGGCACGCAGAACGGCAGCCCCATTTGGGTGATGGCGACCAAAGCCACGACTCTTTATATAGATTACGACGGCCGGGACACCACCTGCCCCAGTTCCATCGACGGCACTTGTTATGACGTTGCGCTCAGTCTGTCCGCCCTGCAATCCCGCACTGTCTACGACTCCAGCGGCGACAAAGACCAGACGGGTATGCGCCTTTTTACAGTGGATGGCACACTGATCACAGCGGCCTGGGGCCAGGACCCGGCCGTTGCGAATCCGGGAAATCCGTTTCTGGATATGGGCACGACTGTTCTGCCCCTTCCCCGTGCTGTGTTGGAGAAAACTGCCGGGCTGCTGTCCGATAATGACGGGGATGGCAAGGTCGATCCATTTGTGGACACGCTGGTGTTTACGATTACGTTGCGCAACTCTGGCGTTGTACCCGTGGCCAGTGTAGTTGTCAGCGACACTTTCTCTGCCAATCTCACTTATGTCAACGGCACGGCGAAGATGAACGGGGCAGCCCTGAGCGACGATTTTGTCGGGGCCACCCGCTTTCCACTGGACGAAGGTGGCATTGTTATCAACAGCCTGGATGTGGATGAATCGGCTGTGTTCGTCTACAGCACGACTGTTGGAAATACGGGTCAGGTCAACAACTCGGCCCAATCCACCTACAGCCAGAAGAAGATTTCTGTGCAGGTTGATGTGCCTGTAGATCAGGGCAATCTGACTGCGTGTTCGGTAGATTTCATCACTGCCCTCTCCGGTACATCCGCGTCTGCCTATCTGGCCAACGGGACAGTCTTTGTGCGCCTGACTGACGGCGACAAGAACACGACCGGCAGTCAGGATGTGGTGGCGGTATCTGTGCGCAACCCCAGCACGAATGACCGGGAGACCGTCTCCCTGACCGAGACAACCGGCAGCAGCGGCGTCTTTGAGGGCAGCGTGCCTTCGTCCACCACCGGCGGGCAGAGTGTGGAAGATGGCACGCTCTACGCGCTGCTCGGCCAGAGCCTCAGCGTCAGCTTCACCGACACGCTCTACGGCGACACCTGCACCGACCCCACGCCCCCCACAATTGTCGCGCCCAGCCAGACCAAAGTGCTCTACCTGAGCGAACCCGGTCAGAGCCTGGACCGCATGGATCCGGTTGCGACGGGAGACAGTACTACAGCGTCAACCTCTCTGCTGGACTCGACAGCTTCCCAACCAACAACGATATCATTGACGGCCGTTGCAGACAACGACATTTACGAAGAATATTCAACAAAAAACTGGGGAGCCTGTGATACCCTGAGTATAGGAGGATACAGCGCATCAGGATGGCGTGACCGCGTACTTATCAAATTCGATCTATCGAGTGTCCCGCCTAATGCGACTATCACATCGGCTACTTTGACTTTGGTCAGCACAAACGTGGGCAGCAGCACGCCTGCAACTATCAGTACACATCGCATCACCAACGCATGGACAGAAGGAACAGGGAGTTGTAGCGGAGCAAAAACGGCTTCGAACTGGAATCAACGCATGAGCGGCACAAACTGGGCCACTGCCGGCGGTGACTATTCTGCTTCCGCTGAGTCCACCACTTCGGTGGCAGGAACCGGTTCCTACACGTGGAACATTCCGGCAATGGCCCAGAGTTGGGTTGCCACACCGGGCACGAATTATGGCGTGCTATTGAAATTTACGCCTGAGTCCGCTGAAATCTACAAGCAATTCGTCAGCAGGGAGAGTACAACTACGGCAAGTCGTCCCAAGTTGACCGTCACCTACACGATCAACACAGCCAGCAGTCCCAGCGCCACATTCACCCAAACCCTGCCGATGGCGTCGAACTTTGTCATGCCTGTGGGCGGGCTGATTACCGTGACAACTCACATAAGTACTACGCTTAGTACGAACACTGTGACCAGCTCCATCAGCCAGAGCAGCGACGACGCAGAGCAGGAAGGACCGGAGGGGGTCTCGCCTGGAACCGTGCATACGAATAGCAGCGATATTGAACTGGTGGAAGATTTCGACACACCGGTCTATGGCACGATGACTGCCGGTCTCCGCTTTAACAATATCAACATTCCGAAGGGTGCAACCATCACTTCGGCAAAAATCACTTTCCGGGCCATCGAACCTGATTACCCCAACACCAACAACAATACAGCCAATCTTCTCATCAAAGGCCAGGCAGCGGATAACCCGACTACCTTCACAACGGCGCTCAACAATGTGAGCACGCGACCGCGCACCACGGCTTCGACGAGTTGGGTTCCATCCACGTGGACGCCAGGCACAAGTTACGACACACCGAATCTGAATACGATTGTTCAAGAGCTGGTTAACCGGAGCGGCTGGACGGCTAACAACAGCATAGCTTTTATCGTCACAGGCAGTGGGTCCCGCTCGGCGGAATCGTGGGACACCGGCGGCAGCAATAAGCCCCGGTTGACCATTCAATATACTCAAAACCAGATAGCAGCCAACCCGGCAATCACCGCGACCCTGCGCCACAACGGCACAACTTTTGCGAATCTGAGCAACCCAACTTACAACAGCAGCACAGGCACACTCACCTGGAGTGGTGCGTTGGGCAGCAATAGGACAGTGCTGGCGGGCCAGGCGGTGAGCCTGACCGTGACATCGGGGATCACAGTTCCCTTCCAGATTCTCTACGACAGCGGGACCTATCCGTCCCGCGTCCACCTGCCGACCACCACCGTCATCTCCGTGGATTCCCTGGCCGTCTACGATGGGGCCTACCCCGCCGGCAGCAGCATCAACGGCGGCTTCAACGGCCAGACCGTCTACATCCGGGCCACAGTCAGCGACCCCTTCGGCGCGGCGGATATTATCAGCGCCACCCTCAACCTGAGCAGCACGTCCGTCATCCTGACCGACACGTTTGTGGTGGCCTCCACCAGCGGCAGCAAGACCTACGAATACCCTTGGAGCACCCCCGCCAGCCCCGGCACATACCCCCTCAGCCTCACCGGCCACGAGGGCTATGAGGGCATTGTGGACACCCGCACCACCCCCCTCGCCCTCTCCTTCCAGGACCTGGGCACACCGGGCGTCATCGAATTCATCAACACCAGCGGCCAGCTGGTCACCAGCTATGACCCGGCCCAGGAAGTCTGTGTTCAGGTGGCCGACGCCGACCAGAACACCCTGCCCGGCAGCGCGGAGACCCTCTCGGCCACCGTGGGTGTGGAGGGCGGGGCCAGTGCGGCTTACGTCTTCACCGAGACCGGGCCAGACACGGGTCTCTTCCGCCACTGTTTTGGCAGCCCGGCCAGCGACCCCTTCAGCCCCGGCGACAATCTGGACGCGGAGTACACCGACCCGGACGACCCCAGCGACACCAGCCACGACGACGCGGTTATCATCGCCACCAACCCGGCCATCAGCGTCAGCAAGACCCGGATCAGCCCCAGCGACGGCACAGCCCTGGTGGGCGATTTGGTCGAGTTCCGTCTGCAAATCAGCAACCCCGGCGACACGAATCTTGCGACGTATATCATCACCGACACCTTCCCGTCGGCCAGCCTGGCCTATGTCAGCGCCTCCCTCGCGCCCAGCAGCGTGACTACGCCGACTTTGCGCTGGAACCTGACCGGCCTCAATTCGGGCCAGCAGCGCACCATCACCCTCTTCTTCCGGGCCATTGCCCCGGCGGCCCCGGCCACCAACAGCGTCAGCGTGACCGGTGTGGACCAGAACAGCGCGGGGGTGGGTCCCCAGACCAGCAGCGCCCCTGTCACCATCACCAACCCGGGCGTGACAGTTGTCAAGACACGCACCAGCCCGGCCACGGCCAATCTGGGCGAGACAGTCACCTTTCAGATTCAGGTCACCAACAGCGGCAACACCCAAATCACCGCCCTGCCTCTCAGCGACAGCTATCCGGCCAGTTGCCTGCAATTTGCCTCGGCCACCCCCACCCAGACATCGGCCGGGGGCGGCAGCATCGGCTGGAATAATATCGGGCCGCTGAATGCGGGGGGCGGCAACACGACAGTGACGGTCAACTTTACGGTCATCGGCCCCTGTGCCCCGGCCACCAATACGGCCACAGTCGATTCGGCCACGGATGTCAACGGCGACCCGGTTCCCCCGGCCCAGGACGACGACCCGGTCACCACAGTGGTGGCCGCGCCCAGCCTGGCAGTAAGCAAGCAGTTGCTCTCGCCGGTCAGCGCTGTGGCCGAGGTGGGCGAACGCATCACCTACACCGTGCGCATCACCAACACCGGCCCCACCGCGCTCACCGGTCTGGTCCTGACCGACACCTACGACAGCGCCTTCCAGCGTCTGGCCGCGGTCCAGCCGGTGACGCCGACCAGCACCAGCAGTGGTCTGGTGCTGTGGAGTCCGCTGATACCCGACCAGCCGCCGCTGTTGGCGGGCCAGAGCCTCACCTTCACCCTGGGCTTTACTACCACCGCCATCACCACCGGCACCACCAATGTGGTGACGGCCACGGGCACGGATGCCTACGACCGGTCCACCGCGCCGGCCACAGGCCAGGCCGCGCTGCAGATTGTCACCTATTCGTACATCACAGGTGGCGTCTACAATGACAGCACCAATGGCGACGGCATGAAAGACGCGGGCGAACCGGGCATCCCCGGCGTCCTCGTCACCCTCTCCAATGGCATGACGGCGACGACTGACGTGAACGGTGTCTATACTTTCACCCTCACAGTCCCCGGCACGTATACAATCGTGGAGACGAACCCGGCAGGCTACACCTCCACCGGCGACACGCAAGGGGCCAACGACGACAGCATTTCCGTCACTGTCTCCGCGGGGCAGACATCCAGCAATAACAATTTCCTGGATCGCATTCCGCCTACGCCAACACCCACGGCCACCAGTACGCCGACCCATACGAATACACCTACTGCAACGCCGACACATACAGACACGCCAACGGCGACGCCGACTCACACCGACACACCGACGATTACGCCGACCAGCACGGACACGCCGACCGCGACGCCGACTCACACCGATACGCCGACGATTACACCGACAAGCACAGACACACCAACGGCAACGCCGACTCACACGGACACGCCGACGATTACGCCGACTCATACGGACACACCGACTGCGACTCCGACTCACACGGACACGCCGACGATTACGCCGACTCATACGGACACACCGACTGCGACTCCGACTCACACGGATACGCCGACGATTACGCCGACTCATACGGACACGCCCACGACGACGCCGACTCACACGGACACACCGACGATTACGCCGACAAGCACAGACACGCTAACGGCAACGCCGACTCACACGGATACGCCGACGATTACACCGACCAGCACAGACACACCAACGGCAACGCCGACTCATACGGATACGCCGACGATTACGCCGACCAGCACGGATACGCCGACCGCGACACCGACTCACACCGACACGCCGACGATTACGCCGACTCACACCGATACACCGACTGCGACGCCGACTCACACCGATACGCCGACGATTACGCCGACTCACACGGACACACCGACTGCGACGCCGACTCACACCGATACGCCGACGATTACGCCGACCAGCACGGATACGCCGACCGCGACGCCGACTCACACCGATACGCCGACAATTACGCCGACCAGTACGGATACGCCCACGGCGACTCCGACTCATACAGATACGCCGACGATAACGCCGACACACACCGACACGCCAACGGCAACGCCAACTCACACGGACACGCCCACGGCGACACCGACTCACACGGACACACCGACGATAACACCGACCAGCACGGATACGCCAACCGCGACGCCGACTCACACCGACACACCGACGATTACGCCGACACATACAGACACGCCCACGGCGACTCCGACTCACACCGATACGCCGACGATTACGCCGACACATACAGATACGCCGACGATTACGCCGACTCATACGGACACACCCACCGCGACGCCGACTCACACCGATACGCCGACGATTACACCGACCAGCACGGATACGCCGACCGCGACGCCAACACATACAGACACGCCCACGGTGACTCCGACTCACACAGACACGCCGACGATTACACCGACCAGCACAGACACACCGACTGCGACTCCGACTCATACGGATACGCCGACGATTACGCCGACTCATACGGACACACCCACCGCGACGCCGACTCACACCGACACGCCGACGATTACACCGACAAGCACAGACACGCCGACTGCGACTCATACGGATACGCCGACGATTACGCCGACTCATACGGACACGCCGACCGCGACGCCGACTCACACCGATACGCCGACGATTACGCCGACCAGTACGGACACACCGACGGCGACACCGACTCACACCGACACACCGACGATTACGCCGACAAGCACGGACACGCCGACCGCGACGCCGACTCACACCGACACACCGACGATTACGCCGACAAGCACGGACACGCCGACCGCGACTCCGACTCATACGGACACGCCGACGATTACGCCGACTCATACAGATACGCCGACGATTACGCCGACACACACAGATACACCGACCGCGACGCCGACTCACACCGACACACCGACGATTACGCCGATTCCCACAGAACCGCCCCCCCCTGTGGCCGCGGTGGGCGATTGGGTGTGGCACGATCTCAATGGCAACGGCCTGCAGGAGAGTGGAGAACCGGGCCTGGCTGGTGTGGTTGTTAACCTGCACAACCAGACTGGTGATATCATTGCCACAAGCCAGAGTGATTCCACCGGTTTCTATCGCTTCGACAATCTGACGCCGGGCCTCTATTCGCTCAGTTTCACTGCGCCAAGCGGCTATCGATTCTGCCCGCAGGCAGTGGCCCGCTCGGATGACGACAGCGATGTGGATGCAAACGGCACGACCCCAGCCTTTCTGCTTGCACCTGGCACTACGGACCTCAGCCGGGACGCCGGGCTGGAAGTGATTCCGGCTCCCACGACAACCCCGGTTCCCACAACGGCAGCTACGTGGACACCGACGGTTACAACGTCGAAGGCTACCCTTACACCGACGGCAATGTGGACACCGACCGGCACAATACCGACGGCTACCTTTACACCGACGGCTACGTGGACACCCACATCAACGGCAACACAGACAGCGACAGCGACGACAACCTCAACGCGGACACCAACCCGCACACCGACTTATACACCGACAGCAACCGCGACACCTGCGCCTTTGGCTGATACGGGTCTGGAACTGCGGAAGTCGCTCGTTGGTCAGCAGACCAACAATGTAATAGTCGGCCAGGTTCTGGCATTTTTCATTGAGATTACAAACCACTCGCCGCGTACTATCACATCCGTAGCGGTCTATGATGAATTTGAATTGAACGGGCTGGAATACCTGGGCGCAAGCATTCGGGAACCCCAGCGCAGCAGCAGCGGCGGGATTGGCCGTCTCTACTGGCCGGATGTCACCCAGGACCTGGGCGATATTCCCCCAGGCGGGCAGATCAGTTTTACCACCAGTTTCCGGGTGATAGGCGCGGGTTCTACCCGGAACCTGGCCCGTGTGGGCGAGTTCATTGATGGGTTGGGGATCAACTATCCAGCGCCGGGAGTCGAGTCATCCGTTGTGGTTGACTCAGCCGAAGCGGTTCCCAACCGAATCTTCCTGCCGCTGATTTTGGGCACGCCCTGGGATGCGGTGGCTCCGCCCTGCGATCTCATAGTTGGCTGTGGAATGGATGCAGCCCACCCCAAAGGGATGGCCTATCACACGATACACGACGTTCTCTATGTGGTCAGCCGGGACACCCGAAGACTGAATAAGCTGGACGGACAGACAGGCAACGTGCTTGCCAGCGTTGCCACCGGCGACGAACCCTGGGATGTTGTGATCAACCAACAGACCGAACGGGTCTATGTGAGCAATTTCAAGAGCGGCGATGTCTGGGTCTACAACGCCATCTCTCTGGATCTGCTGGGCAAAATCCATGTGGGTGGGAATCCCTCTATTATGGAGATATTCCCGGAATTGGACACGGTGGCGGTCAGCGTGCGCGGGCTGAATGGAGTAGCTTTCATTCAGGGGCTTGGGTTGAAGCAGCTATCGGGCACGGACGGGATTGGCCCCTATGGCCTGGCCGCCAATCGCGTCGACCGGGAACTCATCGTTACCAACCGGGATTCGGGCAATGCAACCATATTCGTCTACCAGAATGGGGAATGGAAGTTGACTGGAGCCAGGCTGGACTTTGACCAGCGGGGCGTGCCTTTTGAAGCTGTCTACAACCCGGCCAATGGGAAGCTTTATATTGTCTACTGGCTGCCCAACGAAGAGTGGACTGTGCGCGTTCTACAGAGGCAGGGGGTGGCCCAATACAGCCGGCGGGCTGATATACGCGTGGGCAATGGCGGTGATGTGAAAGACCCGGATGTGGGCGGCACAGGGCTGGCATTGAACCCGGTCAACGGCCACATTCTCAACCTGAACACTGCCGACGACAGCATCAGCTTTATCGACGGGACGACCGACAGGGTCATACGCACCATCCAAACCGGGGACGATCCGTTTACCCTGGCCATCAACCCCCATAACGGATTGGTCTACCTGGCCCTGCGCCGGGGCAATCGGCTGGCAACATTTGTAGATGGACCTACCCCTTAATCCCTGGGAGAACGGCTGCGCCTGACAAATGTGGGGATAAACTTTCTGCAGAAGAGCCTGGGCGTCCTTTTTTGTTTTAGCGGATACCCAGGTTCTTCCAATTAAATGCAATAGTATTTTCTGTAAAAAGTAACAGCGTATTGTAAGTATTTTCGTTATTCTTCCATGTTATACTAGCTAAGGTAGCTAAATTTAGAATCCAGAGTCTGCCGATTCTGTGCTATAATTACGAGTATCCCTGACAGAAACCAGCGGAGTAGCCTTTCGCAATGGACAGCCACAATGGAGGAGAATATCGAATGGTAGATTCTCAAAATCAATCGTCAACGGGCGCAAGAGGTAAGCTTTTTTCTCATGGCTTGGTTGCGCTCTTTTCTTTGATCGCGCTACTGTTCTTTGCCTCACAGGCTTATGCGAACCGCATAGATATTGTGCAGCAGGGCAACAACAGCGCCGACGGTCCGACGGCGGTGGCCTGGAATATTGAGGTCTGGCCCGCGGCCACCTGTGGCGGATGGTCGGTGGAATTCGAGCGGGCGTATGGGTCATCCAGCGAAAACTGGCGGCTCAAACTGGATGGCGTCGAATTCAAGTCGGGCACAGTCAGTGGCGATGAAATCATCAACGGGTTTTGGCCCTCTGGTGTTGACCTGACCAGTGGGACCCACACATTCCGCGCCGAAATCTATGAAGGCGGCAGTTGGCTCTATCGCGAGAAGACCTTTGGTCCCTGCCCCGCGCAGTTGTCAATTGTAAAGTCAGTGAATCCCGCGGGGAGTGTGAAAACAGGCGACACACTGGCCTATCAGGTGGTTGTTGGCAATCCATCCAATGTCATACAGACAGGCATCGTCATCACCGATAGCCTGCCTGTGGGCGTTTCGTATATTGGCTCCAGCACAATGGCTGTCGGCACGGCCAGCACCAACATCAAACGGGTAAAGGACACCTTTGCCAGCCAGTCCTACAGCCGGCAGGACGGCCCAGACAACTGGTCCACCAACTGGATTGAAACCGACAGTGGCGATACCAGCGCCAGCTCTGGCCGGATTTATATCCACAGCTCAAGCCAAACCCTACGCCTGACCGACTATCAGAACAGCGACAAGACCCCAGGAATCTATCGACAGGTCGATCTCTCCGGCTATTCCTATGCCACCCTCTCTTTTGATTGGGGATTTCCGTCGTCCATTGACACCGACGACGGCGTTGTGGTGGAAATCTCCGGCAACGGCGGCAGCAGCTATACAGTCCTGGAAACTTTCACCGGCTATAACACATCTGTCAACAGCTCCCGGAGCTACAATATCTCCAGTTATATTTCGTCGAATACACGGGTGCGCTTCCGGGTCACGCAGAATATTGGCGTCGACGATGAGTACTTCGCTGTGGACAATGTACAGATTCTGGCCACAGGCTCCACAAGCAGTGTGACGAAGGACAACAACACCAGCAACGGCATCCCCAATCTGGTGAACGGTACACCGCCCAATTTGGTGGCCGCTGCAGACAGTTTCACCCTTGCCCCCGGTCAGACAATGACAGTGACCTTCCAGGCATCGGTGACGGCCTCCTCCGGTTCGCTGGTCAACACAGCCTGGGCCAAGAGCAACGAAGCGCCCAACCCGGTCAAAAGCAGCGTAACCAACAACATTGGTTCTGACGACGAGCTCTGCTACGCAGTGGCGGACGGTACGACCAGCAGTAGCGATGGAAACGCGAAAGACACCTTGGCCCATCTCAACCGGGTGAACGGCGCGACGACAATCGTGAACAACACTTTGGGCAACACCAACCGCTACAACATCGAAGCCATTGCCTTCCAACCCGGCGGTACGACGCTCTTTGCCGCAGATGCCGGGCAACTGGGCACGCTGAACCTGTCAACCGGTCTCTTTACGCCCACATCCAGCAGCTTTGGATCGGGCAATGGCAGCGAAGGTACGATCACTTTCAGCGATGTGGATGGCCTCTCCTTTGATCCGACCAACGGTTATCTCTATGGCACACACCGACGGGGTTCGCACCCAGACGTGCTCTTCCGTATCGATCCGGCCACCGGCCAGCGGGTCAACAATGCATTTGGCTCTGATGAATATGTAGAAGTTTCTGCCATTGCCGGCCTGGAAGACGTGGACGACATTGCGGTTGATCCCAGCACGGGTATCATGTACGGGATAGTCAACAATGGCAGCAGCAGCGAAAGCCGGCTGGTAACCATCAACAAGTCGACGGGTGCCGCCACCAGCGTGGGTACTGTCAAGCTCAATGGCAGCAACATCCAGGACATTGAGGGCCTGTCCTTCTTCAACGATGGCAAGCTCTATGGTTCCAGCGGCAAAAGCGGCCCCACCACCAATGCCCTCTACCAAATCAACAAATCGACCGCCGTTGCCACGCTGATCGGCCAGTTTCCCAGCCCCCTGCGCGACATCGAAGCCCTGGGCTGTTTCACCGGCTCGGCCAGCATTGACGTGGAGAAGAGTACCAACGGTTTCGATGCAGACGATCTGCCCGGTCCTTCCCTGCCCGCCGGCATCACAGTAACCTGGAGCTATACAGCGACAAACACCGGCAGCGTGACACTGAATAATGTGGCGATCGTCGATGACAAAGAGGGACCCATCTGCACGGTTGGCACGCTCAATGCCGGACAGAGTGGAAGCTGTTCAGCCACAGGCATTGCTGCCATCGGCCAGTATGCCAATATGGCTACTGCAACCGGCGCACGGGCTGACAACGGCCAAATTGTCCAGGACAGGGATCCCAGCCACTACAACGGCGTGGGCAGCAACCCGAGCTATACAATTCTGAAGGCGAACAACACAGACCCGGACCTGCACGGTGTGCGGCTGGGCGAGCCGATCAGTTTCACCATTCACATTGAAAATACGGGTGACACGCCCATTACAATTCTGCCCCTGCGTGACACGTATATCGACGGTATCCTCACATACATCGGCGCAACACCGCCGCCGGATACCCCCAACCCAGGCCAGATCGACTGGAACGACCTGACCGGTGCAACCGCCAGCGGGTTCGGCATTGATCTGGATGTGGGCCAGAGCTTCAACCTGATTGTGGAGTTTATTGGCACGACGGATACAACCAATCTGCCCGGTGGCGTCACCTATAACACAGCCACTGTGCGCAATGCCTTCTACGACCCGGATGGTCCTGGCGGTCTCCCGCCCCAGCCGCTGCCGGACAAATCGGCTGTAGCACCGGCCAAGGTCATTGCACCAACCTCTGTGGATGTGGTCAGTGCAGCACTGGTGTACGATGGAGATGGCGCGAAGATCTACTGGCAGACGTTCAACGAAACCAGCATCGCGGGCTTCTATCTATACCGAGGCGTGAATGGTGCGTCGACAGAACCGATCACCACGGACCTGATCCCGGCCCAGGCCGCAGGACAGGCCAACGGCGCATCCTACGCCTATACAGACAGCGCGGTGAGTGCAGGCTCCAGCTATCAATACGAATTGGAAGTTGTGGCTTTGAATGGCACGCGTACCCGCAGCCCGCTGGGGATACTGGTGGCCGGGCCGCGCATCTACCTGCCGACGATTGGCCGCTAGCTTTACACAGACTACAGGACGAGAGCCGCTTTCCACCTCGGCTTTGATTGACTAAACAGAGAGGGCCTGGCTGCACGTGTGCAGCCAGGCCCTCTCTGTTTTAACTTCCTTTCTCCCCATGCTTACGGTAGGACTATTATCATATTTAGGGCAACCCCCCGGTCGGTCATAATAAATAATAGTGCTTAATATGATCTAGCCCGTTTTGGGCCGACACAACAACAATTCCGGTAAGGGGTTCTGCATGCAGAAACTGTCGAAACGAGCGGTCCAGCCGCACAACTGGCTCTATGGGTTTGTGCTGCTCATAATTCTGGCAGGCAGTCTGGCTCCCTTGCCTGGCCCCTTATCTGCAAGTGTTGATGCGCAAACGTGGGACAATCCAGATCCATCCGGGACAGATGGCTCTCTGCCCAGGACAGTGGGTGCTCCACAGGGCGCGTCCAGCCTGGGCGATCTGGTCTGGCACGATCGCAATGGCAACGGCTTTTTCGATTCAGGTGAGCCAGGGATACCTGGCGTATCGGTCAAAGTCTGGCTGGACAATGGGGACAAAAACTTCGATCCGACTACCGGTGGCGATAGTATCTTTGCCACAACCGTCACTTCATCCACCATCGCCGGGTACTACAATTTCCAGATATCGTTTGGCGGTATCGTCTATTGGGTCGAGATTCCGGACGAGATGTTTGATCCGGGCCAACCGCTGAACGGGTATGTGTTGACCAGCAAGAATACGATTTATCCTGTCCCCGCGCTGGTGATTGAACCGGCCAGCATTCGCAACCGGGTTGACTTCGATTTCGGTTTCGCCCGCCCGGGCATCCAACTCACCAAAACCGCGGGCAGTGCAGCCGATGGCACAGCGCTTGTGCTGAATAGCCCCGGCAATGTGACCTTCACATACACATTTGTCAACAGTGGGGAAACAGCCCTGTTGGATGTGGTGATTGTGGACGACAACGGCACGCCGACCAATCTGGCCGACGATTTTGTCGTCTGCACAAAACCTGGCCCCTATGCCATCGGGACCGGGGGCAGTTGTACAGCACAACGGCCCATCAGCGGCAACTATACCAATACGGCCAGAGTCACGGCCAAACCAGCCGATTTTTTCAACCTCAAACTCTCGGACGAAGAAGTCTCTGCCACGGATGACGCGGTGGTGACGATCAACCCGCCCACCCCCACCCACACAGCAACATCAGTGCCGCCGACAGCGACTTGGACGGCGACGCCAACACCGACCCCAACACAGTCCAGCACAGCAACGGCGACGGCCACATCCACGGCCACAGCCACAGCCGCACAAACGTCTACACCGACTGCCACCCATACCCAGGCAAGCACGCCAACCGCGACGTCAACCACGACGTCAACTGCGACGCCAACCTCGACACCGACCGCCAGGCCGACAAACACAGCGACGAGCACGGCGACGCACACGGCGACCATCGCGCCCACGGCCACACCGAGCCGTACAGCGACACAAACAGCCCAACCGACTGCTGCGCCGAGCAATACCCCTACGAAGACACCGACTGCTACACCCACGCCTTCCAATACGCCCATCACAGGTACACCGGCGCTGGCTGTGGACAAACGGCTGGTTCAGACACTGGGCGATCTGACGGGTGTTGTCGCCCTGAACACCGAAATCAGCTTCAGCATCCGCATCACCAATACGGGCACAACCGCGTTGACGGGTGTCCCTTTGCAGGACACCTACGATCCGATATACCTACAATTTGTGCGGGCCAATCCTGCGCCGGACAGTGTTTCAACGGGTGATCTCCGGTGGTCCAATCTGGCCGCGGGCAGCCCTGTGCGCCCTGGCGAGAGCCGCAGTGTACTCGTCACATTCAGGGCGCTGGCAGTGACCGGCAGTCTGCCTGACCGCCAAACACGCAATGTGGCACAGGTGGCCAATGCCCAGGACGAAATCGGTCAGCAGCCGCCCACACAGACGGACGTAGTATCCGTGCGTATTGCCCAGGCCGCGGTGACTGTGGAAAAAACGATTGTTGCCCCCACACTCACCGCCATCGGCGTGGGCGTGGACATTGTCTTTGGCATCCGGGTGGAAAATGTGGGCGATGTGGCTCTGGTGTCGGTCCCCATCTACGATCTCTACGAGGCTGACGTATTGCGCTATGTGAGTTCAAATATCAGTGAGCCGCGGGTGACAGTTCGTGGCCCAGAGGGAGAACTCTTCTGGGCCGATGTCACCCAGGATTTGGGCGACCTGACACCGGGCCAGGTCGTGCAATTCACGGCCACTTTCCGTATGATTGCGCCACGCATCACAACCAATCTGGTGGTGGTGGAGAATGTGATGGATGCAAACGATGACGCTGTACCGCCAGCCCAGGGCGTGGGCACAGTGGAAATTATTCCGGCAGCCCCTTCTGTCTATCGCATCTATGCGCCCAGTGTGGGCAGCCAACCCGGCGCAGCCCCTACACCCATGCCCACGCCAACACCGACCACGACGCCCATACCAGCCCCAGTGGTCGAGAATGCAGAAGTGCCCTGCCCCGCGCCCTACTGCCCGGTGAACGGCCTCGCCCACCCCAAAGGTATGGCGATTCACACGGGGCTGAATCGGCTCTACATCAGCAGCCGGGATACGAACCAGCTTATTGTGCTGGATGCCCGCACGCTGACCCCGCTGGCCAGCGCCCCGACCGGCGCAGAGCCGTGGGATGTGGTCCTGAACCAGAAAACGAATCGGGCCTATGTGAGCAATTTCGCCGACGGCAGCGTCTGGGTCTATAATGCCACCTCGCTGGCCCTATTGGCGAAGATACACATCGGCGGCAACCCGGCGGTGATGGACATTCTGCCCGATCTGGACACAGTGGCCGTGGCTGTGCGCCAGAGCAATGGCCTGGCCCTGATTCGGGGCATGGAGTTGGAGGCTATTGTGGGGTCTGGCGGTGTGGGACCCTTTGGGGTCGCGGCCGATCCCGTGAGTCAGGATTTCGTCGTCATCAACCGGGACGCAGGCATTGGGCGTGTGGTTGCTCGCCAGGCCAATGCCTGGGGTGTGGTGGGCGGAGAGATAACCTTCGGCACAGATGGGGACCGATTGGTTCCCTTTGAAGCCGAGTTCAACCCAACCAACCGCAAACTCTATGTCACTTATATGAAGGCCAATGGGCTTTGGTATGTGGACATCTTTCGCAAAGATTCATCCACCGCGCTGACCAAACTGGCGACTGTGCGGGTAGGCAACAGCGGCAGCGACAGGGACGGGGATGTGGGAGGCACGGGGCTGGCCGTCAATCCGGTCACAGGCAACCTCTTCGTCACCAATACATTCGACAAGACAATCAGCATCCTATCCGGCTCGAACGATCGGGTATCGGCCGTCCTCCCCACAGGCGACGACCCGTATGAAGTTGTGGTGAATCCGGTCACCAGCCAGGTTTTCGTCAGCCTGCGCAAGATCAATCGGATTCACAAATTCATGGACAATCCGTAACAACGCAGGCTTTGGCCGCGACGCACTCGCCACACAATTTTTTGCATCAGAAAACTATTAGGCATGCGGCGTCTGTGATCCTTTCCAGAAAATCTGGTAGCATAAGCGGGCCGGGCGCAACTGCGTTCGGCCCGTTGCCTGTGAAAGGAAAATCTTATGCCCAACAACAGTGCCCCCACAACACCGCCCCCCCTGCTATCAGCCGCTGGCCGCGCCCGGTTGCTCGCCACCTATCGGGATGGGCTGCTCAACGACACATTGCCCTTCTGGTTGCCCCGCGCGGTGGACGAGGAACAGGGCGGCTACCTGCTCTGTCGGGACCGGGACGGTTCATTGCTGGACACGGACAAGGGCGTCTGGCAGCACGGACGTTTTGCGTGGCTGCTGGCAACCCTGCACGCGCAGGTGGAGCCGCGACCCGAATGGCTGGGTCACGCCCGCCACGGCATCGACTTTCTGCGCGCCCACGGCTTTGACGACGACGGACGGATGTTCTTTCATCTGACCAGAGAGGGCGCGCCCGTGCGCAAGCGGCGCTACATCTTCTCCGAAACGTTTATGGTGGCCGCGCTGGCCGCCTATGGCAAAGCCGCCGACGACAGCCAGGCCGTGCAGGAAGCCGTCGATCTTTTTCAGCGCACAATGGGCTACCTGACGACGCCAGGTGTGCTGCCGCCCAAAGTGAACCCTGCTGTGCGTCCTGGCAAAGGGCTGGCGATTCCCATGATTACGATTGTGACCGCGCAGATTTTGCGGGAGGCCGTGGCCGACCCAGCGCCCTATACGGAAAAGATCGACCAGTGCATTGCCGAAATCGAACGGGATTTTATGAAAGCAGAGTTCCAGGCCGTGTTGGAATCGGTGGGACCCAATGGCGAGTTTTCCGATCACTTCGACGGGCGGATGCTCAACCCCGGCCACGCCATCGAAGCCGCCTGGTTTATTCTGCACGAGGCGAAGCTACGGGGCGGGGATGCGCGGCTCATCAGCCTGGGCATCACAATTCTGGATTGGATGTGGCGCTGGGGTTGGGACGAGGAATATGGCGGTATTATCTATTTCCGGGATGTGAAAGGGCTGCCCGTGCAGGAGTATTGGCACGACATGAAGTTCTGGTGGCCCCAGAATGAAGCAATTATTGCCACGCTGTTGGCCTATCAGCTCACCGGGGACGAGAAGTATGCCCGCTGGCATCAGATGGCCCACGACTGGGCCTATAGCCACTTCCCGGACCCGGAATACGGCGAGTGGTTCGGCTACCTGCACCGGGACGGACGGCTCTCCACGACCCTCAAAGGCAATCTGTGGAAGGGGCCATTTCACGTGCCCAGAATGCAACTGGTCTGCTGGAAAATTCTGGAGGAAATGGGGTAGACGTGGAATAGAAAGAGAGCCGGAAGGCGAAGGAAAGAGAAACGAGAAGCGTGGGATCGGCTTTGATCCCACGCTTCTCGTTTTATATCGTTAGAATTTGCCTGCGGTTGCGCCTTGCGTCATTGCCCCCGTTGGATAGCTGGCAAGAAAATCTGCAGGACGTCATCTTCCTCTTCCGGCTCATCGGTCATCAACGGAACCGGCGGCATCAGTCGATTCCGCACCTGCTGGGTAGTGGCATAGGAGCCATCCCAGAAATCGCTGTTCCAGTTGACCGAATTCCAATTGACTGAGTTCCAGTTGACCGAATTCCAGTTGACATCGCTGCCCCACGTGAAACTGGTGCTCCAGGTGAAGCCGCTGTTCCAATTGACCGAATTCCAGTTGACTGAATTCCAGTTGACATCGCCCCAAGTGAAGCCCGAATCGCCCAACACCTCATTCCCAATGATATTTTCCATCACCGAGCGCAGCAGTTCGCTGGGGGCCAGTCCTTCATTGGCATAGTTCGTCGTGGAGGTGTGGGTTGCTTTATAGATGTCCAGGTAGCCAGCCCCGGCCCGGGCCGCGTCATAACCCTTCCATTCCTTGTTGGCCGTCGCCATCAACCGAAACTTTACCTGATCCGGTGTGAGGCGGGGTTCGCTCTGCAACAGCATTGCCACGGCCCCGGTGACAAGGGGGGCGGACATCGACGTGCCAGACATACGGAAATAGTTGGCATCAATGGCGTTTTCCGGGTGTTCCTTGCCCATTGTAAGCTTGCCATTGCCAGGCACAAAGGCAATGATATTCGTTCCCGGTGCCACCAGATCCGGCTTTGTGTGTCCCGATTCATCCTCACCCCAGGCTGAGAAATGGGCCACAATGTCATCGTCTATACTGGGTGTACCTTTGTCATCGGTTGCACCCACTGTAATCACACGGGGAGAATTGGCTGGCGGATAGAGATCAGCACTGCCGTTGTTGCCCGCCGAGACGACAACGACGATCCCTTTCAGCCAGAGCATTTCCACACCCGCAGCCAGAGGGCTGGTGTGATAGCTCTGCGCGACAGCCGCGTTGAGGGAAAGATTGACTACCCGGATGTTGTCCTTCTCGGCATTGTCAAAGATCCATTGCAGGGCTTGAAGGACATCGCCCTCCGTGCCTCTGCCGTGATCGTCGCTTACCCGTACATTGACCAGCTTCGTCTTGGGCGCAATACCTGTAAATTCCCCGTGCGAATGTTTGCCATCTCCGGCCAAGACCGTGGCGACAAAAGTCCCATGCCCATATTGATCCTTGCCATTTTGGTGGCCGTGGCTGAAGTTGATATCCCGGACCCTGCGCCCGTTCAGATCTTCAACAATCCCGACACCGCTATCGACAACAGCCACAGCAATATCTTGCCCCTGCAAATAGGCAGGCGCTTCGTTCCACACTTCTGGCGCCCGCACGGCAAAAGGAAATGCCTGGGACAAATTGCCAATATCAAAGGGTCCTTTGGGTATCTTTTTGTCCAAGGTAAGCACACTCAGGCTGTCATCCACACCTGGGGCGGCCGTGACGCGTAGCCCGATTCCATCGTACCCGACATATTCGTCCTTTTGCCTTTTGAAGCCCGTCTGTTCTACCCGAATTTCCAGGTCGTTGTAGAAATCAAGCCACTGCCAGTTGTGGCTATTGGTCATATCTACGACAATCGTGCCCGCGTTGGCAAAACCCACATAATTGTCAAATACCTCGCTGGACAGCTTTATTGTGCCCACAACAGTCCCAGCCAGGCTGACAGAAAGCTTGAGCGAACCATTCTTCGCCTGTTTTTCTGCGTAGGCAGACAACAGCAATTCCACTTTGCTGATTTTATGGCCGGGTGTTCTGTTGGCAAAAAATCCACCAAAGGCCCCCACGCCGTCGGTCACATAGCCGTAATTTCCATCCGGCCCCAAACCATTCGGCTCGATGATATTCTGGGGATTATACCAATTTTCATTGTTCGCACTCACGCCCAATGCAGATGCCCAGGTGACAAAGACCGGGCTGTATTGGGGAGCTGCAGGGGGCAGGGGTATATTGTCCGCCATATCCATGGCAAACGAAATTTCTACATTGTCAATGATAAAATATTCGTTGTAGCCGCCGTATAAATTGGCGACACGAAATCGTATGGTTGTGTTGGCAGTCCGGAAACCGGAAATATCGTAGCTGCGCGAACCGCTGGATGATCCTTTGATTCCAGTAATCGTTTCCAGATGTGAAAAGTTAATTCCGTCGTAGGAGACTTCGACCGCGACCGCGTCTGACGAATCCACGCCGGATGTGGTCGCATAGTCGAAGCGAAAGGTCGCATTTTCTGCATGGGAAAGGTCTACCCGTCGGGCCGCGCTGGGTTGTCCCCCCGTGTCCGGGTAGTCATCCAGAAAAAGCTGATTTTCAACAATCCGCACCTGGCCTACCAGTGGACTCGATCCGACGCTTTCGGGATCATTTTCCACCCAGCCCTCGGCCCAATTCTGTGAGCCATTGTTGTTGTCATACGATACGCTATCAAAATTGTCCCGCACGGTCCCGATGATTGCTGGTTTGGGTGTGGGCGGATAGGCATTGGGGTCAACCTGTGGGCTATCTGGCATGGCCCAATCGATAACCAGCTTCGGTGGATTTCCTGAACCGTCAAAACTGGAGGCAGATCGGGAACCGTAGCCAGTAATCACAAAAACCATACTGTTGCCGCTGTTCCAGCTATCCCTATTCACGATTTCCTGCACAACGGTTTGCAGGCTGGGTGTGTGATAATTTGTGTTTTTGTTCCAGGAAGGGGGGTTCCAGGGCACGGAAGCCACAGTCACCGGCCGGTTCGAGATACTATATTTGGCCGACGTAAAGGTTGCTGCGTTGTCCGCGGCCTCCCCGCGTATTGTCAGGCTGGTGGAACCGCTGTTCGAGTTTCCCGAATCTGCCGAAAGCGCAGCGAATGTCAGATAGGCGTTGGTGATGGTAGCATTCTGGGGCACAGCGAGATTTTGGAAGCGGATGCCAACGATCTGATTGCCTCTGCCCTCGTCATAGACCAGTTCCAAGTCTGTGCTGCCCCGATAGACTTCGCCTGCATTATCAGAACCCGACCCGCCTTCCTCAGCGTCATCCGAGGAAGAAGCCACCTGCGCGATTGTTGTGCCGGTCTTTGCTGTTTCCTGGGCCGCCACGGCGCTGCTGACCGTACTCACCATCGGTCCATCCGGGCTGATCCACTTTACCGCGGGCGATTGGGCAAGGGTCAACAGTGCGTTGGCCGGTACCAGCGCGCTCACAGCGTTGATAAAGGGGAGATCCCGTGTGACGACGCTGCCAGCCCAGTTGACCGACCGTGCCAACCCATCCAGAGATTCCTGCGCCTGGATGATGACAGGAACCAGACGGTCCGAATCGTCCTGAGTCAGTTCCAGCAGCGCGGAATGAAGTTTGGCAATGGCGGGATTCTCGGCCACCCAACTGCTATCATCCCAGGCCACACCACCCAGCCAGGTGATGGTCGCGTCGCTCTTCTGGGGGCTGTGAGCGCTCGTGGGCATGGAGGCGGCAGGAAGAAAAGTACCCGCCAAAAAGCCGATCAATATCATCACAAAGAACTGGGATTGGGTGCGTCTCTTTTGCTGCATTTGCTTCCTCAAGTCGGTTTATAGACTCAGCCGAATGGTTGAATTACTCTAGTCCTATTGTAAGCTAATTAATGTACCGCGCGCCGTAGGCCGAAGGTACTATCTTTAGCCAAGATATTTACGATTTCATTCATATTTCTGTCAGCTTTCAAAATGTTGATATTAAAATGTGTTATTGCTGTGGCCGGGTATGGATAAAAGAGTGAGATGAAACGTGGGACGCTGGCTGACGCTTCTGTGACATAGAAGCGCCCAAAAAGCAATTACAGCTATGCGAAAACAAAGGACAAGAAAAGGGGGCGGCTTTCTCGAAAGCTGCCCCCTTTGGGTTCTGCGGTCAGGTCGTCCCTATTGTGAATTGCCAACCTGGATGGCTGGGAGGAATATCTGGATGATCTCTTCCTCTTCTTCCACATCATCCGAGGGCAATGGAATCGGCTGGGCCATCCGGTCTCGCAGGCTCTGGGTGGTGAAATAGGAGCCATCCCAGAAATCGCTGTTCCAGTTGACAGAGTTCCAATTCACAGAATTCCAGTTGACTGAGTTCCAGTTGACGCTGCCCCAAGTAAAACCGCTGCTCCAGGTGACTGAATTCCAGTTGACCGAGTTCCAGTTGACAGAATTCCAGTTCACACTGCCCCAAGTGAACCCACTGTCCGCCAGGAAACCATCACCCAACATTTGCGCTATCACAGGCCGCAGCAGTTCGCTGGGAACCAGGCCCTGGTTGGCATTGTCCAGTGAAGTGCCGTGGACCGCCGCATAGATGTCCAGGTAGCCGACCCCGGCCCGTGCCGGATCGTAGCCAGGCCAGCTTTTGTTGGCAGTGGCCTTCAGCCGAAACTTTACCTGATCCGGCGTGAGGGTCGGCTCGTCCTGCAGGAGCATAGCCACTGCACCGGATACAATAGGGGCGGACATAGACGTGCCAGACATACGAAAGTATTTATCGTCAATGGCATTTTCCTTGTGTCGCCTGCCCATTTCGAGCTTTCCATTGCCGGGCACATAGGCAATGATATTCGTACCCGGTGCCACCAGGTCCGGCTTTACATTGCCAGATTCATCCACACCCCAGGCCGAGAACGGGGCCACCACATCATCTCCCAAGCCGGGTGTGCCCCTGTCATCGGCTGCCCCGACGGTAATCACGCGGGGCGAATTCGCGGGCGGATAGAGGTTGGCGCTGCCGTTGTTGCCGGCAGAGACGACCACAACGATGCCTTTCAGCCAAAGCATCTCTACCCCGGCAGCCAATGGGCTGGTGTGGTAGCTTTGGGACACGGCAGAGTTGAGGGAGAGGTTGACCACCCGGATATTGGTATTCTCGTGATGCTTAAAAATCCACTGAAGGGCTTGGAGGACATCGCCCTCGGTGCTCATGCCCTGATCGTCGCTTACCCGCACATTGACCAGACCAACTTTAGGCGCAATGCCAGTAAACTCCCCTTTCGATTGGTGGCCATCCCCGGCCAAAATAGAGGCTACAAAGGTGCCGTGGCCGTACTGATCCAGGCCATCCTGCTTGCTGTGATTGAAATTGACGTTTACAACTCTGCGTCCATTCAGGTCTTCAATCTTGTCGCCGACACCGCTGTCGACAATAGCGACAGCGATTTTTTGTCCCTGCAAATAAGCTGGCGCTTCGTTCCACGTCTCCGGGGCATGCACGGCAAAGGGGAAGGCTTGGGAGAGATTGCTGATATCGAACGCCTCTCTGGACAACTTCTCAATGGAATTAATGCCGTCCAGACTATCGTCCTCGCCCGCTTTGGCCGTCACTTGCAGGCCAATCCCGTCGTACTCCACATATTCGTTGTCTTTGTCTTTGAAGCCTTTATGCTCAATTTGGATTTCCAGACCGTTGTGGAAATCACCCCACTGCCAATTGTGGCTGCTTGTGAGATCAACGGCGATCACTCCGGCCCGGCCAACTCCTATATAATTGTCGAATATCTCGCTGTCGAGTTCGAATTCGCCTTGCTTACTGCCGCCCTTGTAGACTTTTATTTTGACTTTCCGGTCCTCTATCTGCCGCCGTGCATAGGCCGACAGGAGCAATTCTACTTTGCCGATTTGGTAGCCTGGCGTCACGCTGGCGGAGAATCCAGCGAAAGCGGCCTTGCCCTTGCCCCCAGCTCCATACAGCCCATCTGGTCGCATCCCGTTGGGCGACAGAATGTTCTGCATATTGGACCAATCATTATTTTTGGTAGACACACCGAATTCAGACGACCAGGTGACGAAAACCGGATTGGTCTGGGGGGCAGGAACAGGTGTTGTGCCGGAAGCAGTCTCAACTGAGTACGCAATCTGCACATCATCAACCAGGAACTGCTCGGAGCTGGCTCCGTACATATTGGAGACACGGAAACGGATCGTCGTGGTGGCAGTGCGGAAACCGGAAATATCATACGTGCGCGATCCGCTGGAAGAACCCTCAATCCCCGTGAATGTCTCCAAATGAGAAAAACTGACGCCGTCGTAAGAAACTTCGACAGCCACTGCGTCAGATTTATCCACTCCCGCTGTAGTGGCGAAGTGGAAGCTCAAGGTTGCGTTCTGGGCATTGGAGAGATCCACCCGGCGGGCTGCACTTGGCTGCGCTCCTGTGTCCGGATAATCGTCCAGAGATAGCTGGCCTCCGGTGATCTGCACTTGACCTGTTGAGGCACTGGAGTTGTAGCTTTCTGGATCATTTTCCATCCAGCCGCCAGCCCAATTTTGCGAACCATCGTTATTCTCATACGAAACTGTTCCAAACTCATCCCGCACAGTCTCGATGGTCACCGCTGCGCTGACCGCGGTATTCACCATCGGCCCATCCGGGCTGATCCACTTGACCGCCGGGGAATTGGCGATTGTCAACAGATCCCGGGCTGGCACAACCGCGCTGACCGCATTGATAAAACCCAACTCGCCGGTGACAACACTGTCCGCCCAATTGATAGACGAGAAAAGTGTGTCCATGGAATTCTGGGCCTGAATGATAACCGGAACCATCTGGTCGGAGTTGGTCTGTGCCAGGTCCAAAAGGAGGGAGTGAAGTTTGTGTAGGGCCGTATCCCTCTGCGCGGTCGTGGCTGACGAGTCTCCCGCGGCCGGCATTGACATGCCAACCAGCAATGCAATCAACAGAGCCAGCAAGAAAGTGTTGAATTTCCATTTTTTATGATTCATAACATTCCCCGATTCCACTTACTTGAAAGACCATTATTTTTTCAGAATGGCTCCATTGTAAGCTGCATTCTACGTACAATGCACTAGGCCGCTAGTACCAAACCGAACAAAAATACAGCACTGTTTTTTATTCTAACTGTAAGCTACTATCTGTCTTTAGACAGCTGTGTCCACCCCAGAGACAAAATCCTTTGACAATTCTGTCTCTTCTTGTTATATTTCCTTTCACAACTGAATTTTACGACTCTTATCCAGAGAGGCAGAGGGACCGGCCCTATGAAGCCTCGGCAACCCGGTATCGGATGGCAACGCAGCCATCGATAACGCCAGGGTGCCAATTCCGGCAGACAAGTTCTGGACGATGAGAGGCAAGCAAAGCAAAAGAGCAATGCACCTCTTGTCCACCAGACAAGAGGTTTTTTTTACGATAACTGCTCAGATGCGACGCACCCAAAGCCTGGACAGTTGCTTTTTACGCACAATAGCGATCCGTTTCGTTTCTTAGCACGCGAGGTTCCCTATGATCGTCATGAAATTTGGTGGCACATCGGTTGGTTCGACAGAAGCCATTGCGGCCAGCGCCGCGATTGTGGCACAGAAAGTAGCGGAACAGGCGGCCACCGCCCGGCCGGGGGTGATCGTCGTCACCAGCGCGATGAGCGGTGTGACAAACGCGCTGATCGATTCGGCCCAGGCCGCGGCAGGCGGCGACGAATCACCCTACCGGGAAGCACGCAGCAACCTTCTCGTCAAACATCAGATGGTCAGCGGGCAGCTCATTGAAGACGGCGTGGAGCGGGCCGCGCTGGGCCGTCTCTTTGACAGCCGCCTGCGCGAATTCGAGCGTCTTTGCCGCAGCATCGCGGTGTTGGGCGAGCTGACCGACCGGGGGATGGATGTGGTCTCTGGAATGGGCGAACGGCTGAGCGCGCCGCTGCTGGCGGCTGTGTTGCGGGCCAAGGGCATCAAAGCCCAGTTTGTGGACGCGGGCGAACTGGTGATCACCGATGACAATTTCGGCGGCGCAAGCCCCCTGATGGATCAGACCTACGCCCGCTGTATGGACAGGCTGCTGCCCATGGTGCAGAGCGGGGTTGTGCCGGTCATCACCGGCTTTGTGGCTGCCACGGAAAACGGCGTCCCCACCACATTGGGCCGGGGCGGCTCGGACTATTCCGGCGCGATTATCGGCGCGGCCCTGGACGCGGATGAGATTCAGATTTGGACGGATGTGGATGGCATTCTCACCGCAGACCCGCGCATCGTCAAAAACGCCCGCTGTCTGGAAGAATTGACCTACGAAGAGGTGGCAGAACTGGCTTTCTACGGGGCCAAAGTGCTCCATCCCAAGACAGTCACGCCCGCCGTTGAAAAAAAGATTCCTGTACGGGTGCTCAATACGTTCAACCCCACCCATCCGGGCACGCGGATTGTTGAATCCACCCCCAATCGCCCCTTAGGGGTCAAGGCCATCACCGCCATCAAAGATATGCAGATGATTACGGTGGCCGGCCGGGGAATGATGGGTGTGCCGGGTATCGCGGCCCGCACGTTTGGTGCGGTGGCCCGTCGCAGCGCCAATGTGCTGATGATCAGCCAGAGCAGCAGCGAGCAGAGCATCTGTTTTGTTGTGCCCGCCAAGGAGGGCGCACAGGTGGTGGGCGCGCTGCAAACAGAATTTGATCGGGAGTTGAAGCAGCATCTGATCGAAGATATCCACAGCCAGGGCGAAATTGTGATTGTAGCGGTGGTGGGCACGGGCATGAAAGGCACGCCAGGCATCGCGGCGCGGGTTTTCAACGCGCTGGGGAGCCACAATATTAACGTCATTGCCATCGCGCAAGGAGCCAGCGAAGCCAACATCAGTCTGGTCGTCATCCACGCTGAATCGGACAAAGCTGTGCAAGCCATCCACGACGCCTTTGGTTTAGGAGTAAAATAACTTATGCAACAACTTCCTGTCATTCTCTTTGGCCTGGGCGGTGTGGGCCGGGCACTGGTGCGCCAGATTCTGGACAACCGGGACTTTCACGCGGATCAGTACGATCTGGAGATTCGCATTTTGGCCCTGTGCGACAGCCGCGCCGCGCTGATCGAGCCGACGGAGGGCCTGCACGACCAGCAGGTCGAAGAAGCCCTGGCCCTGAAAGTCGCAGGCCAATCTCTGGCCGGGCACGATCTGGGCGGCAGCCAGGACGATCTGGCCGCGATAGTGGACATTGCCGGTGTGCCGGGCACGCTTGTGGTCGACTGCACAGCCACCGATTACACCATTCCCGCCCTGCTCTTTGGGTTGGAGCGGGGCTACAAAGTTGTCCTGGCCAACAAAAAACCCCTCACCGTTCAGCAGGAGGTATACGACCGGCTCACCCGAGCCGGCGCCACCCCCGGCCATCCCCGCACCCTGGCCACCACCCGCTGGGAGACGACAGTGGGCGCGGGCCTGCCCGTCATCGCCACCCTGAACCGGCTGATTGCCAGCGGCGACGAAATCACGCGCATGGCCGGTACATTCAGCGGCACACTGGGCTATCTGATGACTGGTCTGCAAGAGGGGCGGCCCTTCAGCGAAGTGGTGCGGGAAGCCCACAGACTGGGCTACACCGAGCCAGACCCCCGGGACGATCTGGGCGGCGTGGATGTGGCGCGCAAGGCGCTGATCCTGGCCCGCGGCCTGGGCTGGCGGCTCGATATGGCCGACGTAGCCGTGACCGGACTCTACCCCGATGCGCTTGCCGACCTGTCGGTGGCCGAATTTATGGCCGCGCTGCCCGATCTGGACAGCCATTTTGCCGGACTGGTGGCCGCGGCAGCCGCGGATGGCAATGTGCTGCGCTATGCGGCCACTGTGGAAAACGGCGCGTGTCTGGTCGGTCCTGTGGCCGTCCCGGTGGATAGTCCCCTGGGCCGTCTCTCCGGCACAGACAATCTGCTGGAAATCACCAGCCGCTGGTATCAGCCCAACCCACTGGTCATCCAAGGCCGGGGTGCTGGGGTGGACGCGACCGCGGCGGGGGTGTTGAGCGATATTATCGAATTGGCGTTTACAAAATAGGGAACGAGTTGCGAGTTACGAATTGCGAGTTGCGCACGTACCGACGCAACCCGCAATTCGTAACTCGCAATACGAGTTCTTACCCCATACGGAGAGACTCTTATGCAACCCAACAAAATTCCTGTGGGCGTCCTGGGCGCAACCGGTGCGGTGGGACAGCGCTTTGTGCAGATGCTCCAGGGCCATCCCTGGTTTGAGATTACAGAATTGTGCGCGTCGGAGCGCAGCGCGGGCAAGCGCTACGCCGATGCCTGCCATTGGATTCTGCGCGGCGATATGCCCGAACATCTGCGGGATGTGGTGCTGACCGAAGGCAAACCGGGCATCCACTGCCGCATTGTTTTCAGCGCGCTGCCCACTGGCCCTGCCACAGAGATAGAAGAACGGCTGGCCGCGGCGGGCTATATTGTGTGCAGCAACGCCAGCAGCCACCGCTACGACGCCGACGTGCCCCTGCTCATCCCCGAAGTGAACCCGGAGCATCTGGGGCTGATCGACATACAACGGCGGGCGCGGGGCTGGGAAGGTTTTATCACCACCAATCCCAACTGTTCCACCACCCATCTGGTGGGCGCACTTCACCCCCTGCACCAGCGCTTTGGCTTAAAGAAAGTTTTTGTGGTTACAATGCAGGCCATCAGCGGTGCGGGCTATCCCGGCGTCAGCTCGATGGACATCACCGACAACGTGGTTCCCTACATCGGCAAAGAGGAAGAGAAGATGGAACAGCGGGAACCCCACAAATTGATGGGGCTTTTCGACGGGGAGCGGGTGAATGTGCCTGATTTCGTCATCAGCGCGCACTGCAACCGGGTGGCCGTGCGCAACGGCCATCTCATCGCGATCAGCGCGGAATTCGACGAACGCCCCTCTCTGGAAGACGTGCGCGACGCCTGGCGTGATTATCGGCCCCTGGCCCAGCAATTGAAACTGCCCAACGCGCCCCAGCCCCCGATTCTGTACAGAGAAGAAGCAGACCGCCCTCAGCCCCGCATGGACCGGCTGGCAGGCAGCATCCCCGGCATGGCAACGGTTGTGGGCCGCCTGCGCGAAGACCCGCTTTTCCACATTAAATTCCTGGCCCTTGGCCACAATACCATCCGCGGCGCGGCGGGCGGCAGCCTGCTCAACGCCGAACTGCTGGTGGCCCAGGGCTATCTGGGCGCAGACGCCGCGGCCCTGGCCGGCACGCTTCAAAAGGCCTGATGCAGAGAAGGGGTGAGCAGGCGGGGCGGTGATTCGCTTTGCCGTCTGCTCACCCTTTCTTCCTTCGCCTTTCCGCCCTCGCGCACTTTCCCCGCTGTATGGTGCTTCCCGTCACATCTGGTATAATAGGCGAACGTGTCTCAAGAACTGCGATGGACGGAAAAGGTACCCCTATGGATCAAGTGAAAACCATCCAGAGTTATCCCCTCGTTCTGGAAAATTTCGGTCTGGCCGCGATGAGCGATCTATTCGACGATTGGGTTGTCTACCGGAATCTGGAACCGGTGGAACGTCGGTTAAAAGGACTGAAATCAGCTCGGGTGCAATTGGAGCTGAACATCACGGGGATTCCCCGCAAGTTGGATGACGCCTATGCCCAGGTGGCTATGTGGATATTTGAGAAGGCCCAGGCATTGCGTCGGGCCCAGGTGAGTGAACTGCTATTTATCGGTGATACTCTCTCCGGGGATGGCAAAGCGTATCAGAATTTATACGGTTTGTCCCAGTTGCCGGGAAGCTGTTTTATCGGCAGCGAAAAAGCAGACCAGGAGCCGTGGTATTCCAAAGACGAGCAGACTGGTATCTTCTCGGCCAACCGCTGGGCACACTTGGCCGATTGGCTGGCCCTGGAAAAGAGCCAGGGGCTGAAGCTGGACAAAAACACCGTCGTCGTGATGGACATGGACAAAACCGCGATTGGCGCGCGCGGCCGCAATGACCGGGCCATTGACAGCGCCCGGCTGAAGGGACTCTATCGCACGGTTGGCAATGTGCTGGGCGACGACTTTGACGCCAAGCTTTTCGAGAGCCACTACGACACCCTCAACCACAACAAATATCACCACGTAACCCAGGACAACCAGGACTACCTGGCCTATATGTGTCTTGTCCTCAACAATGGGACCATCGACTGTATAGATCTGATGGCCTCTATCGACAACGGCGGCATTGAGACCTTTCGCCAGTTTGTCCGCTATGTGGAGACCTGTATTGTGGGCGGAGGGCGTGTCAGCGAGGCAATGCGCCAGGCGCACACAGCGGTACACACCAGTGTACAGGCGGGGGACCCCACCCCGTTCAAGAGCTTCCGCCGCCAGGAATTTCTGGCCACGCTGGAGCATATGAACAACCTGCCCGATGAGATTCCCATGGCCGAACGGCTGCTGCGAGAGATTACCATCACCCAGGAAGTGCGGGAGACGGGCCTTTGGCTGCGGGAACGGGGCTGTCTGGTTATCTGCCTGAGCGACAAGCCAGACGAAGCTTCTGCGCCCAATCACCCCTCTCTGCGGGAGAAATTGCCCATCCATCGGGCGCAGACCCACGCTGTCGGGGTCAGCATTGCCCAGGCGCTGGCCGCGTTGGACTAATCCTATCCAGCTTACTGAAGGAACCCGGCCCAGCCCGTATGCTAGTGAGGCAATCAATCGCGCCTTTTCTTTGAAACCGATAGTTGGAAAAACTACCCTATGGCAGACAATCAGACCCCTAAGCAGGAGCCGCCCAAGCAATCGCCGAAGCCGCCCAATGGGGACAAAAACAACAACGAACAAGACCCGAACGACCGCTTCCGACAGATATTCAACCGTAGTTGGGTGTGGATTATTATCGCGGTGGTCGTTATCTTTGGATATCGAATGTTGGCAAACCCCCAGGTCAATCCCGACGATCTGGTCGGGCTGAACGGAGTGGCCGAGGCCATTCGGACCAATCAGGCCCAGGAAATTGTGGTGCAGGGCGATGATGTGACTGTCCACTTGACCAGTTCGGATCAGCTGCGCAGCCGCAAAGAGAGCGGTGAAAGTTTGCTGGAGTCACTCTCTGCCTTTGGAATCACAGCGGCCCAGCTCGCCGAGCTCCCCATCACAGTGGAGAAACCGTCCAACAGCAGCACAATTTTTAGCTGGCTGGTCATGTTGTTGCCAATGGTGCTGATCTTCGGTTTTGTCATCTTTATTATGCGCCAGGCAGGCGGCGCGGGACAGAACCGGGCCATGCAGTTTGGCCGTAGCCGCGCCCGCAAGATGGAAGAAGCCGATCGTCCCACCATCACTTTTGAGGATGTGGCCGGATCAGATGAGGCCAAACAGGAGCTGGAAGAGGTCGTCGAATTCCTGAAAGAACCCCAGAAGTTCGCGGCTCTTGGCGCACGTATTCCCAAAGGCGTGTTGATGGTTGGCTCGCCTGGCACGGGCAAAACCCTGCTGGCAAAGGCCGTGGCCGGAGAAGCAGGCGCGCCCTTCTTCAGCATATCCGGCTCGGAATTTGTAGAGATGTTTGTCGGCGTGGGGGCCAGCCGGGTGCGGGACCTCTTTGAGCAGGCCAAAAAAAGCGCTCCCTGCATCATCTTTATCGATGAGATCGATGCGGTGGGCCGTCACCGGGGCGCGGGTATGGGCGGCGGCAACGACGAACGGGAGCAGACGCTCAACCAGATTTTGGTGGAGATGGACGGCTTCGACAGCGACACGACCGTTATTGTCATCGCGGCCACCAACCGGCC
Source organism: Caldilineaceae bacterium (assembly GCA_019637685.1). Lineage (GTDB taxonomy): Bacteria > Chloroflexota > Anaerolineae > Caldilineales > Caldilineaceae > JACQGT01. Next base: position 197,425 of record JAHBVF010000005.1, read on the forward strand.
CGACATTCTGGACCCGGCCCTCCTTCGCCCTGGCCGATTCGACCGCAAAGTGGTGGTGGATCGCCCGGATCGTCGGGGACGGGAAGCCATTCTCAAAGTCCACGCCAAAGGCAAACCCTTAAGCCCTGACGTGAACCTGGACACTATCGCACGCCAGACACCGGGAATGGTGGGCGCTGATCTGGAGAATCTGCTCAACGAGTCCGCTATTCTGGCCGCCCGCCGCAACAAACGCGCCATCGATATGGACGATATTGTGGAATCCATCGAACGGGTGATGGCCGGCCCGGCCCGCAAAAGCCGTATATTGAGCGAAGAGGAACGGCGTATTGTGGCCTTTCACGAGGCTGGGCACGCAGTGGTGATGGCTTTGCTCCCCCACACCGACGAGGTAGGGAAAATCAGTCTTGTCAGCCGGGGGCAGGCGCTGGGTTATGTTATGCCCCTGCCCAGCGAAGATCGCACCCTGCAAAGCCAGGCCGAATTTGAAGATCAGTTGGCTGGTCTGCTGGGAGGACGGGTGGCCGAAGAATTGACCTTTGAAGAAGTGACAACCGGCGCGGCCAACGATCTGGAACGGGTGACAAAGATGGCCAAGGCAATGGTTACCCGCTATGGAATGAGTGAAAAGCTCGGCCCTATGCAGCTTACCCAGGGTGACACCAATCCTTTCCTGGGGATGGATTTGGGCGAACGTCGCCACTACAGCGAAGAGATCGCCCGCTCCATCGATCAGGAAGTGCGACGCATTGTGGAGAGTGCCTACGCCGTCGCCAAAGAAATTCTGACCGCCAATCAGGACAAATTGAAGCTGCTGGCCGAAACGCTGTTGGAAAAAGAAGTGATGGACAAGCAGGAATTCGACGAATTGATGGGGCTGGCTGCACCCGCATAGCAATCAAACGGCTGTAGTTGTGTCAAACAAAAAAGGGTGACCTTTTCACAAGGCCACCCTTTTTGATTTTAACCCGATGGGCAATTATTCAGACTTTGGGTGCGACGCGCCTGAACAGGTACCCGGATAGCTATTTCTTCGCCCACCGCACAAAAATGGATGCCATTCCCGTATCCTCAAAATAACGGACCTGGACTGTATGGCTGCCGGCGCTCAGGGCAATTTCGCCGCTCTTGTCCGTGGCGGGGTGGACGTTCCAGTCGTCGATGACCAGCGTACCATCCACATAGAGCCGCACGCCGTCGTCCGCGGTGGATGTAAACTGGTAGGTCGCCGCTTCGAAGGTGTTGATAGATGTCCACAGGACGCTGAACCCGTCGCTATTCACAGCACCGCTGGGGCTGCCCATACCCCAATCGAAGTGAATTTTCCCATCCACGCGGGTATCCGCAGGTGTTCCGCTCAGATCTTTGTTATTAAAGTAGAGTGCCGTCCACGGCCCACCCGTTATAGCAGCAGGAGCGGGGGGGGGCGGTACGGGTGTGGGTTTGGGGGCCGGGCCGGGCGGCGGCGCATAGCCGCTGGGAATCCACAGTTTTTGCCCCACTAGAATCCGGTTGATACTGGTCAGATTGTTGGCCGCCATAATGGCATAGGCGCTTGTGCCATAGCGCCAGGCAATCCCGCTCAGTGTGTCGCCATAGGTCACCACATACCAGAAACCAGCCGACGGAGCCGGGGCCGGGGCAGGTTCGCCCCAACCGGGAATACAAAGAGATTGTCCGCTGTATACATGATTGTAGTTGGTGATGGAATTGGCCTGCGCCAAACTGTAGGTTGAAATGCCGTACCAGGCCGCAATCCCGGACAGGGTCTCGCCATAGACAACAGTGTGATAGCGGGGGCAGCTACTATAACCCGTGGCAATTTTCAATCTTTGGCCCACATAAATGTGATTGGCATTGGCAAGCCCATTGGCCAACATCAGCGCGGAGACAGTCGTGCCATAACGCCAGGCAATTTTGCTCAAGGAATCACCGGGCTGCACCACATACCAGGTGTAGTGGGCGTGGGGCGCATTGTCCGCGGTGGAGGATGGAGCGGCCAATACTGCATTGGGCAGTACCAGTGCAAGTATCCCCACAAGCAGAAAAACAGAAATAAGTCGATAGGGAGAGAAACGCCCCGTAAATTTGTCCACTGTAGTTTCCTTTCGCTGGATGGGATAAAGCCAAGTTTGACAACTGCTGGCTCAATTCTCCGTGCTTTTCGATGGAATGTCAAGTGGCTCACGCCTGTAGGGTATCATTCAGATTGGGAGCGAATTTTTCCCCCTTTCTTCTCCTGTCAATAGAGCGGTATACTACTGGCTCAGCCACCCAGCCTGGCAAAGCCACAGCCAAAGAGGGCTGTATACACGGATAGAAAGGAACACAGATTTTTCTGATCCGTATTCCTTTCCATCCGTGTATACAAAAATTTCCCATTTCCTGCGCAAAAAACAAGAATTTCTCTGGTGGATTGCCAACCGAAATTGTAAACCGTCCATACAATCACAAGCCAACCCTTGCAGCTACTATGCGTCTAACCGAAGCCATCCGCCTCTCAGTTCATTCCCCCCGCCCCGCTATCGTCGCCTTTACCGGCGCGGGGGGCAAAAGTACAGCCATTTTCCGTCTGGCCCAGGAGATTGTTGCCGACGGATTTCGGGTGGTGACGACAACCACAACCCGCATCGCGGCTGAACAGATCGGTCTCGCGCCCATTCATCTGCTCACATCGGGCAATGAAATTGATTGGGCAGACCTGGAACAAAATCTGGACCGCTACGGCCACTGTCTGTTGTTGGCCGACGACCAGCCCCCCAAAGCGGTCGGCCTTTCACCCCATCTGGTGGACCTGCTGGCAGCCAGGGCCGAGGATTTGAATTTGGCTGCTGTGCTAGTGGAAGCCGACGGCAGCGCGCTGCGTCCAGCCAAAGCACCCGCGGCCCACGAACCAGTCATCCCTGACTCCACCACCCTTCTCATACCCGTTCTGGGGCTGGATGCCATCGGTCTGCCCGTGGCTGCCCCCCACATCCACCGGCCAGAATACCTGCGCCAGGTGCTGGCTATTGAGGACCCGGCCACCCGCCTCACACCAGAAATGGCGGTCCGGTTGCTGTGTCATCCCCAGGGCGGGGCCAAAGGCCGTCCAGCATCAGCCCGCTTTCTGCCCCTGCTCAACAAAGCGGACAGCCCCACCCGGCGGCTGCTGGGAAGGTTGATCGCAAGCGGTCTGATGGGCAAGGAGCTAGCTTCTCTGCTGGCGACAACCGGCCACAGCCACACGGACGCGGTTTGGGAGCGCTGGGGACCGACCGCAGCCGTTGTGTTGGCCGCGGGTGGAGCCAGCCGTATGGGCAGGCCCAAACAGTTATTGGAAATTGCCGGACAAACGCTGGTGGAACGGGCGGCGCGGTTGGCCTTGGGGAGCGGGGCCACAGAAGTGCTCGTCGTCACAGGCGCGTATGGGGAGCAGGTGGCCGCGGCGCTGGTCAAAGTGGCCGCGGAAGCAAAAGGGAAGCTGCGGCTGGTCCACAACCCGGCCTGGCAGAGCGGGCAGGCATCCAGTGTACACAGTGCAGTTCGGGCGCTCTCTGCCCACTGCCAGGCTGCTCTGTTTTTTCCGGTGGATCAGCCGAACCTGCCGGTGGCGCTTCTCCGCCAACTCTGGCAGCGTTGGCGAAAAGGGGCGGATCGGGTGGCAACCGAAGTCGCAGGGGAAGTGCGGGGCGCGCCCGCCATTTTTGATCAGCGCTACTGGCCAGCGCTGCTCTCACTCGAAGGGGATCAGGGCGCTCGGCCTCTGTTGCGGGGTGGCGAGAAGCCAGTAGCAACGGTCTCCGCCCACGCTTCAATTCTGACAGATGTGGACACACCCGCAGAGTGGGCAACATTCAATGGGAATCGGTAACTGCCCGGGGGCGTCGCGCCCAAAGCCCGAATAGCGACGAGAATCGCGGACAAAGCCCTACAAACCCAAAAATTATCACTCTGTTCTGGCTTTTTCTGCCTCCCAGGCAGCGGCAATCTTTGCGAAGATATCCGTCTCTGTCACCATTCCGATCACCCGCAACCGCTTGGGACTCTTTCCATCCCTCTCCACCACCGGCATCCCCGCGATTTTGTGGCGCAGCATCTCCGTCACCAGTTCCCCCACCTTGGCGTCCGGCCCTATGGTGACCACCTCTCTGGACATAATGTCAGACACCCCCAGCCACTGCTCCTCCGCGCCCGGCTCATAGGCACTGCGCAGACTGTCGGCAGTTTCGGCTTCCAACACATCCGAATCACTGACAATTCCCACCAGACAATTCTCATCATCCACCACAGGAAGGCGTCGAATATTGTGCTTGTCCATCAGGTCGCCTGCGTCCGCGGCCAGCGCGTCAGGGTGGATCGTAATGACGGGGGCGTGCATAATCTCGCGGACGGGAATACGGTGCATGGAAGGCTCCCTGGATGGTTGTGGAGGTGATCAGCCCAAAAATCAGTCCAGGCTGACGAGAAAACGGAGTGCGTCTGTTTCGGTGAAAATGCCCACGACTTTGTGGTCGATAACCACAGGCAAGCCGCTGATTTTGTGGGCCAACATCCTGTCACAGGCTTCTTTCACTGTATCAGTTGGAGTTAGTGTGATAGGATCCGCTGTCATAGCAGAACTGACCGGCAATTTGGCCCAGAAGTAGTTGATCTCGAAGAGGCTCAGGCTGGAAACACTGGACGGAGCAGCTTGCCGCACATCGCCCAGGCTCAAAATACCGATCAGCTTGCCATCGTCATCCAGAACAGGCAGCCGGCGGCAGCGATACTCAGCCATCATATCCCGGGCATCTGCCAGCGAGGCATCCACCGCACAGGTATAAGGATTGGGCGTCATCCAGTCGGCCACCAGGGCAACCGCCACGGAACTCCGTGTCTGGCTATTCATCCCCTTCGCTCCATCAGCAGAATCGGCTTTGCCCCGCGGTGAGGCAAAGAGTCACTTCCATCATACATCAGGCCAGGTCGCCAGCCAATTGGGGCAGGGCAGTAACCAGCCGTGTGCCCGGTGGCAGAGCCACCCCCTTGCCACCCTTGGGGCGATAGAGGCAGAAGTCCAGCCCCGCGGCCAATGCCCCGGCCAGATCGTGGCTGAGCGAATCGCCCACATAGAGTGCGACAGAAGGCGCCACATTCAGCTGGGCCAGCCCGTGGGCAAAAATGCGAGGGTCTGGCTTGGCCCAGCCCACTTCGCCAGAGACGACAATTGTCTGGAACCAGTCGCTCAATCCAGCCGCGGCCAAACGGGGGCGCTGGGTGTCCGCATAGCCATTGCTGATCACCCCCAGCCGATAGCGCCGCGCCAGCCGCGCAAGAGTCTCTGCCGCGCCCGGCTCCAATACCGCCACCCCTGCAAAAAGCTGCCAATAGCGGTCTGCCACGCTGGCAAGCGAAATCAGGTCCAGGCCCGGCCGCGCGCACACAGCAGCGAAGATACCCTCCACAATCTCTTCCCGCGAGGCATTGGCAGCCAGCCCGCTGGCCCAGCGGCCAGGGCTGAGCGCGGCGTAGGCGTTCAGGAATTGCGCGCTGACAGGTGGCGCGAGAGACGGCGCAGACTGGGACAACAGCGCACGAACGGTTTCCCGTTCGCAGGCGCTGAGATCGAAGAGCGTCCCATCCATATCGAAGAAGATCGCCTCGTAGGCGGGCCGCTTGCTCATACGCCCCCGGTCAGCCTTTGGACAATTTCCGTGGCTGCCTCTCCCCAGGCCTGCAGATGGAAACGGCGCACATCCGGTTCGTCCTCATCGACACACCCCGTAATTTCCAGCCGATCCGCCGGCACATTGGCGGCCAGACGATCGGCCCATTCCACCACCAGCACCAGCAGCCCGAAGTCATCCGGCGCGTCCAGATCATCCAGCAGATCGCCAAAGCCAATCCCATCCAATTCAGCCGCGCTGCCCCCTTCCAAACGATAGACATCCATGTGGACAAGCCGCCGACATTGGGGGCCTCGGCCTCGAACGTATTCGTTGACCAGCGTAAAAGTGGGGCTGGTCACCCCATCTGTCAAGCCCAGCCCTATGGCTATCCCTTGGGTGAGGGTCGTTTTGCCTGTTCCCAAATCACCCGAAAGGGCAACAAAGAGATTGCTTCGAACGGACTCGCCCACCCGTCGGCCCAAATCGACAGTCTCATCCGGGCCGCGTGTAGTACACAGCAGATGGCTCTGGCCGGGATGTGGGTCTGACTGGCGAAGGGATGGATTGATCACAGGAAACTATGCCTCTGCACAATAGGTTTTTGATGGACAACAGACAGGCTGGGATAGAAAACCTATCCGTATTGTACCTGCTTCCCGGATCACAAACAAACCCATTGGCCCGGCTCAGATTAGGGTGCAATACGGATAGAATTGCCTTGGAACAGGTGGTACTATTGTAGGTGGTGGATCAAACGTAGCCATCGCGGTAATGGGGTGCTCCGATACCTAGCACAATACAGCAATCTAACACATCGCAATGTTATACAACGATGACAATCATCACGCCTGGAAGTGCCAGGTTCGATTGTAAGAAGGAATGAACTCAATTGAACATCTCCAACTCCCAATCCACATGGCCCGGCCGCTTGGCGGTTGTCAGTCTGTTGGTTCTCCTGTTCGCCCTTTCTTCATTTGCCTGGCTAGACAGCCGGGCAGCCGATGCCAAAACCCCGACCATTCCTGACGCAGCTTCTGATGCGGTCTCGGTCACTGTGTCCGGTGACCTGAGCCAACGCCAACTGCTCATCAACGGACGGGTGGTCTGGCAACGGGCAGGCAGCCACCTGGGCAACCCAGCGATCAGCCCGGATGGGCGATTGCTTGCCATCTCTGTGGTCCCCACAGGCACGGAAACCGATGGCTATGCGCAAACAATGCTCTTTTCCCTGGCGGATGGCAGACAGGTGGCAACGACATCCGGCCATTCGCCGGTCTGGCAGTCCGATGGAAAGAGCCTTGCCCTGGAAAGCCGGAAGGGACGATTGGTCTACGATCTCAGCCGGGGGCGCGCCCTGGCTGAACCCACAGAGATCGAAGCGCAGAGTACCATTCCCGCCATTCCCATCGGCAACAGCAGCGCGCCCGACTATCCCCAATTCATCCGCGTGGCCCATCACCCGGAAAACACCTGCCGCAATGTGGCCGACTGGCAGGTGGACACCATCCCCTTCGAGGAATATGTGGCCCGCTCGGTGCCTGCCGAAGTACCCGTGCATTGGGCAATCGACGCGCTGGCTGCCCAGGCCGTGGCCGCCCGCACCTATGCCTGGTATCAGATCCGGCAAAACCGGCCCAATTATGACGTGACGGACTGGGCCAACTTTCAAATGATGTGCAATGACCGCTATCCGGCCAGCGATCAGGCCGTGGCCATGACCACCGGCCAATATTTGTCCTTCCAAGGCGACAGCATCCACAGGCCAATCATTGCAATGTACAGCGCAATGAACAGCCATCCGACCCTGGACAACCTATCTGTGCCCTATCTGCGCGCGGTCCCAGACCTGACCGGGCTGGGCGAAGAACGCTGGGGCCATGGCTATGGGCTGAGCCAATGGGGCGCGGCCCGGCGGGCCAAAGCAGGCCAAAGTTATCGGCAAATTCTTGGCCACTATTTTACATCCGTCCATCTGCAAAATGCGCTGGACCCAACACAGCCCATAGCCGGTCTGTTGGGACCAACCCAAAATGGCTATCTGCCGCCCGGCGGTCTGCGCTGGGGCGCGCTGACCTCCTTTGCCCTTCCGGGGGGCAAAGTTGTCCTCAGCAGCAGCGGCGGCCTCACACGGACGTTGCACGTGACCACCACCCAGACAATCAGCTATACCAGTGTCATCACCCACAGCAGCGGGCTGACTGAAACGGTAATACTGACCGATACCGCGACCGTTACCCAGACCAGCTATGCAACAGCGCCGGTTACTTTGCCTGGCAGCGGTGTCTGGCAGCAACCGTTGGACCTGGCCGACGACACGCAGGTTGTGGCATCGCTCTACCAGAACGACATTCTACAGGAGAGCGTACGGCTCTGGGTGGATCGCACGCCGCCATCCACCCCCGGTTTGACACTGCCGGGGAGCAGCGACAGCCAGACGATCACCCTCCACACCATCACCCCCTCCGGGGCTACGCTGGGGTTAAGCAACCACTGGTTTTGGGAGGGAGAATCCCTGTCGGCAAGCAAAGACAGCAGCAGTGTGGTGGCTGATCACACCGCGTCCGCGGGTATGGCGCGGGAGGCACGCCCAGGCATCCACAGACCGGGTGATTGGTATGGGCCATACACGGCTGTGCTGCCCGCGGGCGCCAGCTATCGGGCAATTTTTCGCATGCGTATAGGAGAGCATCCGGTTCAGTCTGCCAATGGTGTGCTGCCGGATGATCCGATTGCCCGGTTGGATGTAACCGATCAGATGGGCGATCTGCGCCTGGGATTGCGGGATATTTGGGCCAGCGATTTTGCAGCGCCTGGTCGCTATCAAGACATTGCTGTGGACTTTCATATCTTTACCCCGGCCCAAGGAATAGAATTTCGTGTAAAGTGGCAGGGCGAAGTCACACTGGCATTGGATCGGGTATGGGTCTGGCAGTTGCAGAAAGGGGAGGGACAGCAAAACCGGGCCTGGCAACTGAATGGAAGCGGGGAGCCATCTGTGCAGGCCATAAGCTTTGACGGGGCAGGCAATGCCAGTCAGCCCGTGAGCGTGACAGTCAAAATGGTGGACGACGCCCCCCCTATTTTTGGCACAGTATCCGGGCCAGTGGGCTGGCAGACAGAGCTGCCGATCACAATGACAACAACTGTCTACGACCGGGTGAGCGGTCTGGACAGCAACAGCGGCCGCTTGTTTCTCAATGATCAAAGCCGCCCGGCCCGGCTGGAGAATCCGGACAACCCGTGGGCGGAACAACGCCTGACCGCGGTGCTGGACGACGCAGAGACACCCCTGGCCGATGGCATCTACCAGGCCCGCTTCCGGGTGGCGGATCGGACGGGAACATCCCAGGACAGCCCGACATTTGCCGTACAAGTGGACCGCACCCCCCCGGAGATGCGGGCGGGCACGATACAGGCCAGCGGTGAACCGATCCTATCCGCCCACGGCTGGTTTGCTGGGCCAGTACAGGTCAAGATCGATGCATCCGACGCCACCAGCGGGCTGGCCGGTGTGGCCTATGTGCTGGACGACGCGCCCTTTGCGCTCTATAGCCAGCCGATTTCCCTGACCAGCCAGGGCTGGCATGTGGTGCGCTATTGGGCACAGGATATGGCAGGCAACTATCGCTACAGCCAATATTTTGAAGTAGGGGTTGATATGACAGCGCCAAATGTATGGGCGCGTCTCTCTGCCACTGGGACAGCCGAGGGATCGGACGAGACGCCCAAAGAGGCGCTGGCCACCTGGGGCGGCAGCGATCCGCTCTCTGGGCTGGACGGTTATCGGGTGGAGCTACGCCGGAATGGGGGCGATTGGACCAGGCTCTTGCCCGATGGCGAGGGCGCGACAAGCGAGACCAGCCTGCCCATTGCCCTGGCGGAAGAAGAAACCGTCGAGATTCGGGTGCAGGCACAGGACCGGGCAGGCAATGCCAGCGCATGGGTCGTTGTCCCTTTGACCTCGACCAGAGAGCTTTTTCTGCCGACAATTGGAGGCAGGCCCTAGACCACAGCCGAACCTCCGCCATTGCTTTTGGTGGCAATGGAATCGATGATAGAGCGAAGCTGTCCGCTATATTCAACCACCAATTCGGTGGCCCGCTCGGCATCTTTGGCCTCGGCGCTGATCTCCACATAGGGCGTGTCCGGGTTGGGGCCGATATGGATCCATTCATCTTCCTTCAGGCAAATTTTGAAGCCATCCAGCGTGACAACATTTTCTCCTCGGAACTGCTGATTCAGTTTACGCATTAGTGCGCCTTTGATCTCCCAAGGGGCGGGAACGCGGTCGTGGGCCAGAGAGAAGTGGGGGAGATAACGGGTCACTTCGCTGATCTTCATCCCACGCAGGGCCAGATATTCCAAGAGACGGACGGTTGCCATCAGCCCATCGGCCGCGGGCAAAAAATCGGGAAAGAGAAACTGGCCGGTTCCGTCCAAAGCCAGTAGCACGTCTGGGCCGGTGGCGGCCTCCATAATGTCCCGAAAATCGTTGCGGGCAAAGATGACCGGTGAATCGTGCCATGCGGCCACAGTGGCAAACGCGTTGGGCAGGGTGACGGGCAGAACAATCGCCCGGCCCGGATTGGCGTAGAGGGCCAATTCCGTCATCAGCAGAGAAGCCGTCAAATTGTCCAGCACCTGTCCCCGCTCGTCCACCACAAAGAGCTTCTCGCCCCCCACATCCAGTTTGACCCCCACATGCGCGGCCAGCGCACCCATAATCTTGGACATGCGTTGCAGATCGTTCTGGAACTGATAACGCAGAATCGCCAGTTTTGTCTCGTCGATAATAGCATTCAGGGGCAGCACATCCACACCAATGCGGATCAGCAGTTTGGAGAGCACATCCGCGGCAGAGCCGTGGGAATAATCCACCACCAGCGAGTAGTCCGCATTGCGGATGCGATCAAAATCCACCCGCTGCAAAAAGTCCTCCACATACCTCTCCACGGGCCGGGGCGCGTAGTCGATCCGGCCAATATCCTGAAAATAGGCCCGCCGAAAATCCTCCCGGTGAAAGATACGCTCGATATTGCGTTCGGTTGCCCGGCTCTGGTTCAGACCCTCTTCATTCATAAAACGGATGTCCACCACCCGCTGGTCAAAAGGGCTGAGACGCACATGAATCCCCGCGGACGTGGCCGGGTCTGAACGCACAAAGTGGCGGGCCACCGGAATGGGCAGGGTGGCCAGGTCCCACACATTCACACCGCCGCCGGCCAGGCCACTGATCAGCGCTCGTTTGAGCATTCGGGAACTGCGGTGGACATCCCGATTGATAGCCACGTAGCTGTCCGCGGGCAGGGCCGCGCTGAGCGCGGCCCCCAGTTTGGCCGCGTATTCCGGTGTCAGGTCCACATTTACCACGCCTGTCACCCCAAATTTACTAAAAAGTGTGCGGCGACCCTGGCTGCCCCAGATAATACTGCGCCGCACGATTGCGCCGGTTTCGATCTCTTTGTTGGGCCATATCTTCACATCCGCGTGGATGACACAATTTTCTTCCAGCACACAGCTATCGCCGATGACAGCCCCTTCGTAGGCGACCGCACCGCTTTTGATACTGCACTGGCGGCCCACAATCACACCCCGCAGCTCGCACGCCTCGCCCACATACGTATTGCGCCACATCACACTGCGCTCCACCCGGCTGTGGTTGTCGATGACTGTATAGTCACGAATCACCGTTGGCCCGTGGATGGAGACGCCGCCTTTGATCTTAACCGAATTGCCCAGATAGACAGGTCCATAGATTTGGGCATCCGGTGCAATTTCCACATTGGTCCCCGCCAGAATTCCCCCCCACTGCTGGCTGCCCAGGGGTTTGAATGTCTTGACGAGGCCAGAGAGCATATCTGAGTTGGCCCGCAAATACTCGGACATATCCCCAATATCACACCAGTACCCCTCGGCCACGTGGCCGAAAAGGGGCAGTTTCTCCGCCATCAGACGGGGGAAGAGGTCGGTGGAAAAGTCGAAGGATTGTTCGTCCGGGATGTAATCGAACACGTCCGGTTCCAGCACATAAATGCCGGTGTTGACCGTATCGGAAATCACATTCCGCCAGTCCGGCTTTTCCAAAAATTGGGTGATCTGCCCGGCATCGTCGGTGATGACAACGCCATACTGTTGGGGGTCGGGGACGGAATAGAGTGCGAGGGTGGCCATAGCCTGGGAGCTACGGTGAAATTCGAGCAGGGCCTGCAAGTCGAAGTCGGTCAGTGCGTCACCGCTGATGGCCAGAAAGGTGTCGTCCAGGTGGCGGGCCGCATTTTTCACGCCGCCCGCCGTGCCCAGGGGAGACTCCTCCACCACATAACGCAACTGCATGCCCAGGCTGCTGCCGTCGCCAAAATAGTCCTGAATGGCCGTGGGCATATATTGGAGTGTGATTACCACATCGTTGATGTTGTGATGGGAAAGCAGGTCGAGAATGTGACCCAACACCGGTTTGTTGACAATCGGAACCATCGGTTTGGGACGACCGACTGTCAGCGGGCGCAAGCGTGACCCTTCTCCACCGGCCATCACAACAGCTTTCACGCGGGTTCCTCCTTGGGTGGATGGGGCTAGATGGGTGGCCAGGGAAAGTTGCGCTGATGGGGGGGAGGTGATGGATGGTGGGCCAGCGCCAGCAGTCGTTCCAGCCGGCCACAAAGTGCGGCTCGCTCTGCGCGGCTGAGGAGTTTGGACAGAGCACAGCTCAACTCGCTGGTCGGGTCGGCCAGGGTTGCCTGCATCCGCTCCAGATCGTCCAGCAGGTCCGGCGCGATAGGCTGCTCACTGAATTCCCAAATTACAGAGCGCAGTTTGTACTCGCTGTGGAAACAGATGCCGTGATCGATAGCCCACATCCGTTCGTCCGCGCCAAAGAGACAGTGACCGCTCTTGCGGTCTGCGTTGTTCACCAAAAAGTCAAAGAGGGAAAGCTGACGCAAAGGCAACGCGAAGCGGGCATCCTCCTGCTTGGAAAAATAATGGATGTCCGGATCGCATTCGATGAAAAACTGGACACTGCCTATGCCCCTGGTTCCATCCCGCAACACAGTGGGGGGAACCAGGTTCCAGCCCAATGCTGCGCTGATCTCATAGGCGGCCACCTCCCGCTGACAGAGCGTGCCCGTGGGGAAGTCCCACAGGGGATTCTCGCCCCGTCGGGGTTTGTAGACACCGGGCAGTTCCAGCTCGTCCCCGCGCAGGGTGACCAGAAAGCTGTAGTTGGAGCTATAGGGGAGCAGCCCCCGCTCTTCCATCTGTCCCTGGGCCAGAACAGCCAGCACCCGGTCCTCGGTGAGCAGCCGGCGTTGGTCATCGCCGACAGGGGCATTGGATTGCGGCTGCGTACGGGGAGTCTTTGCCATGGGTTGCGAGATCAGAATGCAAGAGGATAGGCGTGGCCATTGGTGCGCGGGCAAAAATGGCCCATGGCATCGATGGGTCTGCCACAGAGTGGGCATTCCGGGCGGCCTGACTCCACCACGCCCAGCGCCTTTTCACTCAAAGCGCGCATTTGGGTCCGCGTAGCAAAGAAGCGGGCACGGGGCATATCATTTTCCATCACCACCCCTCCCTCTTCCTGGTCCTCGTCTGGCTCCTCGCTGGGCATTGCCTGGGCCACCAGCACAATCATATCCTGCTCCTCATCATAGCCCAGGCCCAATTGACCCACGCGAAAAGCAGGGTCGATGGGTTCTTCCAGCCGGGGCAGCTGTGTGGAGGCGGAAGCTGGTGTCAGATCGGGATGCTGCGCCTGTAATTCGTCCAGAAGCTGAAGAACTGATGAGGCGAGAGCAGCGACCTGTTGCTTCTCCATAATCAAGCTTGCAACCCGGCGGCCCTGGCGCGCCTGCAAAAAGAAGGTGCGCCGCCCTGGCTGACCGAGGGCATCGGCCACAATATGGGTAACAGCGTCAAAGTCGTATGTAAATTGTGGACCCATTCTTTGCCTCGAAAATACAATTCTCAGGAAGTAGCGTTCCCCGCATCCCTCGCGGCAGAACGATCATTCCCGCCATTCTTTGCGTTTTCCGCCTCTGCGTTTTCCGCCCCTGTTTCGTCCTGCTCTTCTGCTTTTGATCCCCAACTCACCTGAGGAATCGCGCCTGTCTCATTGATCAGAAGAATCCTCGGTCCAAAGTGATGAAAGCCGATGACCGAAACCGACGCGGTACTGATGACAATCCGCTGGAACAGGTCCAGCGGAGCGCCCAAATACCAGGCCAGTGTCGTACGCAAAATGTCGCCGTGGGCAAAAAGAGCCACTGCCTGGCCCGCGTGCTGGCTGCGTATCTGCTCCAGTGTAGCCACTACCCGGCTTTGAACTTCCCGCAGTGTCTCGCCGCCGGGAAAACGAAAGCCGCTGGGATACATCTGAACCAGTTGCCATTCGGGCTTCTTGGAGAGTTCCTTCAATTCGCCGCCCCGCCACTCGCCGTAGTCTACTTCCAGAATACCGGGTTCTTCAATGACAGACAGCCCCAGACGCGATGCCAAAGGTTGAGCCGTCTCCACACAGCGGACCAGTGGGCTGGAATAGATGGCCGAGATGGGCTGGGCGGCGAGTCGATCGGCCAAGGCTGCCGACTGTTGATGTCCCTTTTCGTTGAGGTGGACGCCGGGTGTACGCCCGGCCAGTTTGCCTGTTTCCACCCATTCGTTTTCGCCGTGACGAATCAAAAACAGATAAGTCATCCGGGGTGGTTCGGCGGGAGCTTGCCCGTTCTCCGGGGTGTCGTCCACATTCTTTTCGCTGGAAACAATCAAGAGACAAGCCTTCCATCGCTATTCGGATCAGAGACACCCCAGCCTGTTAAACCAGCCGCAAAAGCTGTTGTACAGAGCCATTTTGCTACCCGCGCAAGGGCCTATACGATATAGTATATCACAGGCAAACCGAGACAAGTGCTAGATAGATTACCCTTTGCCCAGTGTATCACAGAACCCGACAAAGAGATAGCATTTACACTGAGCCACAGGAGATTGCGACCCACCCTGCCCTATGGTACAATGCCTCCAGGCGAACCTCACCAGGAGGCATGTGTGCCCTTCCCGATTCGCAACGCGTTCAGCGTGCCCGGCCAGCATCAAGCAACCCACCATTTTTGTCAGCGTCAAACACCGCTTTGGGTGTTTGTCTCTTTTTGTCTGCTCTGCGTTGTGGCGCTGGCTGGCTTCAGTCTCAGCACAGGCCGGGTTCTGGCAGCCCCGGCGGATCAGATCATTGCGGCCGGTTGCAGCGAACTGCTGACCAATGGCGGCTTTGAAGTCAAAGACCTGGCCTGGCAGACTTTTGGCACGGAATCGCCCCCGGCCTATACCACCAGCGGCGTCTTTTCCGGCGAGCAGGCCATGCGCCTGGGGATTGTGGAAGGGGCCAATCTGGCAATCATCAACGGCGTGCGCCAGACCGCGTTTTTGCCCAATTCCGCGGCCAGCCTGGTTCTCGGCTTTCACTACCGCCCCATCCACGAGAGCCTGCCCGGCGACGATCTCCAATACCTGGATATTTATGACGCCAATTCCGGGCTGAAGTTATACCAATTACACGGCGCACTCAGCAACAGTGCCGACTGGATTTTCCTGCAATACGATCTGACCCCCCTAAAGGGCAGGACGATCCGCATTGAAATAGGGGTACGCAACGACGGCGGCGGCGGGCGCACCGCGCTGATTATCGACGATATTTCTTTGCTCTCCTGCGATTCCGGTGCTGTGCCAACCGGGACACCCACGGGTCTTTCGGCCCTGGCAACGCCCACGCCCACGCCCACTTCCATCTTCCAGACCCTCACGCCCACGGCTTCGGCCTCGCCTACACCGGCTACAGCCACCACAACCGCGTCGACAACTGCCACAGCGACACCTATCGTCACGACACCACCACCCCCGACAGATGTTCCAACCGGCTGTGTCAATGTGCTGGAAAATGGCGGCTTCGAACAACCCCTGGGCAGCAGCACGGGCTGGCTGCCCGGCCACGTGGACCCGGTGGGCGCTGTGCTATCCAGCGAACAGGCCGAGGGTGTGCGTTCCATCCAATTGGGCAATCCACCCGGTGTGGGAACCCGCGATGTGGTCAGCTACTCATCCATCCGTCAACTGGTGGATATACCCGCTACCGCCCTAACCGCCAAACTGAGCTGGCGAGATCAGTCCCGCAGCCAGGAAGGGCCGTCGGACAACCCTCTGCCGCCCCAGGACAGGCAGGAGCTGATTCTGCTCCACCCCAATTTGGACACAAAGGCTGTTGTGCGCCGTTGGCGGGAAAATGTGCCCTCCTGGCAGGAACGCACAGCGGATTTGACAGCCTATCTGGGCCAAAGCTTCTACATTTATTTCAATGTTTTCAACGACGCCAACAGCACCCGCACGTGGATGTTCCTGGATGATGTGCGCCTCTACGTCTGTTACGCGGCCACCGCGACTACATCTACCTCCACACCCACACCCACCCCGCTGGACGGGGACACCCCTACGGCCACAGCCACCGGAGTCGCTGCGGCTGCCATGCTGCTGGACACGCCCACCCCAGATACTGCCATCAATCAGTCGGGGCTGCCGACCCAAGAGGCCAGTGTAATGTTGACCGAGCCTCGCACCGTTACACCAACAGCCACCGCCTCTTCCTCGCCGTTGTGGAGATCCCTGCTGGGGTGGCTAAGCCGCAACCGGGTGATGATCTTTGGTCTGCTGCTTGTGATCGTATTGATCGCTATCTTCGCGCTGCGCCGCTGAGTTCTGTATCCTCGCACACTTCCAACTTGGCTTCTCCTTGACTACAATAGACGCACGCGCTACAATAATTGTAGTGTGTGTACTTTTCAATCTGCTATCCCCCATTGAATGGGCTTACAAATGCTCTGTTCATCAGTTAATTGCGTGTGAGGTTTTTAATGACTCTGGACGTTCCTCCCTGTATGGAAGCACCGATTTTGGCCGCCGAGACACTCTCTGTGCCCGTGGCTGAAAATGCAAAGACACAGCGTTCTACTCAGTCGGCCTTTCGTCCTCGGCTTACCTATACCGTGTACAGTCCTGGTTCTCATCCCACAGGCTTTACAGCCCTGGCCCCGGAGTGGAACAATCTGCTGGCCCGCAGCCGTTTTGACACCCTATTTCTGACCCACGAATGGCAAAGCACCTGGTGGCAAGAGTTGGGGGAAGGCGATCTCTGGATTGTGGCCTTTTATCACCCGGATGACGAACGGTTGGTGGGCATCGCGCCCTTCTATCGTCTACTGCGCAAGGACGGCCCCTGGGCAGGCTCATACGTCTTTCATCTGGTCGGCTGCACGGAAGTCAGCGACTTTCTGGACCTGATCATCGAGGCGGGGCAAGAAGAAGCGGTCTACGAAAGTCTGTGCCATTGGCTGCACAGCGCAGACGCGCCGGAATGGGAAGTGCTGGACCTGTGCAACCTGCCCGAGGACAGCCTTTCCTGGCAAACACTGCCCACAATCGCGCGGGGCGCCGGCCATCGGGTTGAAGTGACACAGGAGGACGTAGCACCCAATATTCCTCTCCCGGCCCGCTATGACGACTATCTAAACCAGCGCGTGGAGAAAAAGCAGCGCCACGAAATCCGCCGCAAACAGCGCCGGGCCGAACGGGAGACCGAAGTCGGTTTTTATGTGGTGGGGCAAGAACACGACCTGAATCGGGAGATGGACGATTTTATAGCTTTGCAACAGGCAAGCCGACCGGACAAAGAGGCGTTTATGACAGCGGAGATGCAGCATTTTTTCCGTTTCGCTGCACGCCGAATGTTGGACGCCGGTTTCCTGCGTCTCTTCTTTCTCACCCTGGATGGGGTAAAAGCAGCCACCTATTTTGCCTTTGAATATAAGGGACATCTGCTGCTCTACAATTCAGGATACGACACAGGCGATTCGGCCTATCTCAGTCCTGGCTGGGTGCTGCTGGCCTATCTAATACAGCACTCGATTGCATCAGGGCTGAAAGTCTTCGACTTTTTACAAGGGGACGAGGAATACAAATATCACTTCGGCAGCCAGGACTATAAAGTCATGCGCACAGTGGTCTACAACCACTAGCAGCACACGGAACCTGTGGGCAGTTTGCGCGGCAATGTATCCGCGGGCATTTCGTATCACCCCGCGAGAAAGATAAATCAACGGTGAGTCAACGAGGCACTATTGCGGTGGAGGGTGAACACAACGGCAACGGCCCCGGCCACACAGTCGAGAATAAATCCGCGGCCGCAGAAGAAACTGCCCAGGGAAATACACAGGAAAGCGCCCAACAGACGGACCGGACCGAATCCCAGCGCAAACCCCGCGCCGAACGGGAAGATGCATTTGATGCGGCGGCCTGGCTATTGCAAGGGCTGGCCGGACTGAGCCAGGAACTGCGCCACAACGATTTGGGGCTGCCTTCGGATTTCTGGGTACACGCCTATGCGGCCCGCAGAGAAGCCCTGTTGGCAGCCCGCGTGCTGGTGGATGCTGCCCTGGAGAATTGTGCCAAAGACGAAGCAGCCCAAGCCAAAGATAAAAAAAAGCCCCCAAAACGGGGGCAGGTTTCTATCGATTTTGGATGAAGCCCCTGGCGCTACGGAACGCTGGCCTGAGACTTCCGTCTTTGCCACGCTTCCAGCCTGCTTCCTGGGTGGAAGCGCGGCCCGGCAGCCTGCTTCGACATACCGTTTTCCACAGCCCCCATTGCCAGAGTGTCGTCCAGCACAAATGTATTGACCAATCGGTCCAACGCGGCCATGTGTACATTCAAATCCGTGACCACAGACGCGATCTCATCTGCAACGTCGGCGGTCGTGGCCGTGACAATTTGAATCTGTCCAGCCGTCTCCTGGATTCTGCGCCCCATCGCCTGCTGATCCCGATTGGCCAGGGCCAGGTCTGTGACAATCGCCGCTAGCTGGCTCGTCTCTTCTGTCACCTCTTCCAGCACAATTACGGCCTGGCCCGCTCTGGTGTTGCTTTTCTGCAGCTCTGTCATCCCCGCCTTGAGACCGCCAATCGACTCGCGGATCTCCCGTTTGATCAATTCAACCGAATCAGCGATCTGATGGGTGGCCTTTTGGGTTTGACCGGCCAGTTTGCGCACTTCCTCTGCCACTACTGCAAAACCCCGGCCATGAACCCCGGCTCGGGCCGCCTCGATGGCCGCGTTCAGGGCCAGCAGATTCGTCCGCTCTGCCACATCCGCCACAATGTGAATCACTTCTTCAATATCCCGGCTGCGCTGGGCAACCGCATCCACCCGCTCCACCGCGGCCACCAGCGACTGGGAAATGCTCACAATCTCTTCAATAGTGGAGCCAATCAGCAGTCCGCCGTGCTCCACCTTCTGGCTCATTTCCGCGGCCAGGTCTGCCACCCTCTCGGCCTGTTGCCCATTCTGGGATAGCGTCGCGGCCATTTGGGAAATGTCAGTACTCACGACCTTCACCTGGCTGGTCTGTTCTGTCATGCCAACTGCTATCGCTTCTGTGCTGCATTGGATGCGCTGGCTGGCTTGGCGGGTGACAGAAACAGCATTCACCATTTCAGTCAGAATTACGCGCAGATTGGTCACCGCGCTTTCCAGCGTACGGCCCAATGCTTCGCCGTGTTCACCATAGATTTCTTCGGAATGGACGAGGGAGACGGTGAGGTCGAAACGGCCAATCTGCTCGACAATGCGGCGAAAGTCAGCCGTGGCTGTTTCAAGCTGGCGCAGGGTATCTTCCGTGACAGCAAACTGGGCCAATCGCTCCCGGGACGACCGCAGTTGGTGGAAGGCATCCGCCATTTGTTGACGGGCCTCTTCTGCGTCCTGGCGTGCCACTTCGACTTCCACCATATGCGCGCGCAGCAGGTCGTGCTGTTTTCCCGCAAACCAGGCGAATCCTCCCAAAAAGAAAGGGGCGGTGGCGATTACCCAAAGCAGCGGATCGGTAAATATCAGATCGAGGGTATTGGACCAGCCAAGCTGGATGATCCGAATGACGAGGGCCAGCAGAGGAAAGACGACGCCAAAGGCAGCCCCCAAAAATGCATAGCGATGACGAGATGTGGCGGGAAGCGGCATATCGATTCAGGCTCCGGTAGCGGAACAGACACGGGCGGACACACCCATTTACTCTATCCACAAAAGCCTGCTGCGTCCACCGCATTTTCGCCGTACTTTTCGCCGACCTTTCCTGTCTATCCGACGGCCAGAGACGGCAACACCCCATCCACCACTAGTGTTGACTCATTGCGCATGTGTACCAGACCCGGTCTGCCCCCCGCCGCCCGTGTAACAAATCGCCGGGGGGTTACAGCAACCGCAACCCCCCGCTCGTCCCGCAGGCTCGAATGCCAGGCCGCCAATTGCGCGGCAGCCTGGATTGTCTCATCGCTCACCGGCTGACCCCCGCTGCGGATGACCACATGGCTGCCCGGCACATCCCGCACGTGCAGCCAGAGATCGTCTGGCCCGGCTTCGTCAAAAGTGACGATTTCATTCTGGCGCGCGTTGCGGCCCACCAGAATGGCGAAGCCTTCGGAAGAGAGGAAGCGCAGGGGTTTGGACCGGTCGGGCGCAACTTTCAGTGTCCGGCCTGGACGCTGGCGCAGATAGCCTGCTTCCCGCAGCCCTTCCCGCACACTGGCGATTTCCGGCTGGTTCTCGGCCAGGGCCAGATCGCTCTGTAATTGGGCCAGATAGTCCCGGTCTGCCTCCAATTGGGCGCGACGCTTGGGGATAATAACCGCGGCCCGCTCCAATTTAGCGGCCCGGTCGAACATCCGCTCGGCCTGTTCCACGGGCGTCTCGTTTTCGGCCAGCCGAATGGTCAGACTTTCCTCTTCGCCCAGGGGAACCACAAGCGCCTGTTGGCCGGGCTGCACCTGGCTCTGGAGTGCCAGCAGCCACTCGGCCTGGGTGCGCAGATGGGCCGGTTCGCCAGCTTCCGGCTCTTCCGCGGCAATGGCTGCCAACTGGCGGGAGACCCGCTCCTCGGCCTGGCGGATCAGCACAGCGACCCCATTGCGCATCCCGGCATAGGCATCGGCAGAGCCAGCCGCATCCCGTTCGGCCTGGTCATAAAAGCGGGCAATCGCCTGGCTGACCGTCTCTGTGGGCAAAAAGTCGTCGGCCAGATGGAGTTCATAGGGAGCAAAGCCCGTGAGTCCCTCTTCCTCATCCAGGGCCAGCCCTGGCGTCCATTCCCCGCTGGCGGGCAGACCCCAGAGTTCCTGCAAGGCTGCAATCGTAGCCACCACCTGCCCTGCCTCCGCGTTGCCGTCGGCTGCGCCTGTCACCCGCCAGGCAATCTCTTTGGCCAGTGTCGGGCTGATGCCCCCAATCCCGTCCATCAGACAGCGCCAAAGCCGTCCACCCGCCGCAAGCAGGGCAGAGAGGCGAGGGTAATAGTCGGGCTGTCCGTTGTCCAGGGGTGGCAACTTGTCCTGACTTGGCGGCAGCACATAAGGCCGCTTGGGGAGCAGCACCCGCTGGGCGTTTTCGCCCGGTATCACCCGTTTCAAAACCCCCAAAATCTGATCGCCGGCATCCAGCAGCAGCAGATTGCTCAGCCGGCCCATCGGCTCGGCCAGAAGTGTGGTGGGGCCGTGCTGGGGGTGGTCAAAACGCAGGGCCAGCAGCCGGTCAAAGGCCACGGGCAGGTCAACGGCCTCCAGAATTGCGCCGCGCACATACTTTTTCAGCAACTGTAGCAGGGGCGTCTCCTTCTCCACACCCCGCCGCAGCTTCTGCCCGCTCAGGTGGACCCGGCTGGCCTGGGGGTGGGCAGAAAGGAGCAGATAGTGGCGCTGGCGGTCCGCATAAATTTCCATGCCCACACTGTGGGGATCGGGCAGAATAATCTGCTGGACCCGTCCCCCGCGGATGGTTGTATTGAGTTCGGCAGCCACGGCGGCCAAGGTAAGGGCGTCAAAGTGCATAAGATTATCAGTTGCGAGTTGTGGAAGTACGCGTTGCGAGTAGTGTACGCGATGGGGCGATGGATGGCAAACCGCAGGGAACATTCCGCCGGTTTGCGTCGTCTGGATTTTCAATACATCAGTTCACGACAGGGACCGGTCCTCTCGCGTTTCAACTGGTGCAGCAACGTTCATCGCACAGATCCATTTGGTTGAAAGAGGAGGAAACTATGCGTTCTCAACGCGGATTGTCTGTACATTTTACACGTTTTGGCTTCAGCACAACACTGCTGATGCTGGCCGCATTACTGGTCACACTTTTCAATGCGGGCGCTGCCCAGGCCCAGGGACCGGTGACACCCCGGCATACTGACCCCTTTTGGCAGGCATCCTATTGGAACAACACCACACTGAGCGGCACGCCGGTGCTGAATCGGGAAGAGCGCTCGCTGGATTTTGATTGGGGAGCCGGTTCGCCGGATGGCCTGATCAACAGTGACAATTTTTCGGCCCGCTGGGCGCGCTATATCGATGTGACCCCCGGCGAGTATACTTTTACGGCCATCAGCGACGATGGCATTCGGGTGCGCATCGACGGCGAACTGGTCATCGACGCCTGGTGGGACCACAGCGCAACCCAATTCACAGGCACAAAAACACTTAGCGCCGGCCATCATCTGGTGGAAGTGGAATATTACGAGAAGAGCGGCAGCGCGGTGGCGAAGGTCTCGTGGCAGGCAGGACCAGCGCCCATCACCGACTGGAAGGGCGAATACTTCAACAACAAATCTCTCAGCGGCACACCGGTTGTGGTGCGCAACGACGCGGCCATCAACTTTGACTGGGGCGCAGGCAGCCCGGCCGCCGGTGTCACAGCGGATGCCTTTTCGGTCCGTTGGAGCCAGAAGCTGACTCTGGCCACGGGGATGTACCGCTTCCGCATGACAGTGGACGACGGCGCGCGGCTCTTTGTCAACGGTCACACCCTCATTGATGCTTGGAAATTGCAGGCTGCCACGGAATACACAGGCGATATCTATCTGCCGGGCGGCCCAATTACTGCGCAGATGGAATATTTTGAAGAGAGTGGAAACGCGGTGGCCCGGCTGGTCTGGGAAAAAGTAGGCAGCACACCCGGCCCCACGCCCACTCCCCTTCCCCCGTCCACCGGCGGGGTGATTGTGGACAATCGGGACGCCGGTTTTGTGCGGGGAGGCACGGAATCCGGCTGGGCCAGCGCCAACGAGGGCTACAACGGCCATCTGTACTGGACGCAGAACAACGACACCGCCCGGCCCGGCTATAATTGGGGCCGCTGGTATCCCAGTCTGAGCGCGGGCCGCTACGAAGTTTTCGTCTATATTCCCGACCGCTATACCACCAGCAGCAAGGCCCGTTATTGGATTTCCCACGCGGGCGGTTTCACCCAGCGGATTGTGGACCAGTCAGCCTACAGCGATCAGTGGGTCTCGCTGGGCACATACAGCTTCCGGGGCGACAACCGGGACTACGTATCCCTGGCCGATGTGACAGGCGAGACGTATCTCTCCCGCCTGTTGGCTTGGGACGCGGTGAAGTGGGTGGCGAAGTAGCAGTTCACGGACTACGCACCACAAAATTCGCAGGCGTATTTACGCTGCACCGTACTAAAAAAAACGAAGGCCGGGCGGATATCCGCCCGGCCTTCATTTTTATGATCCCCGATGAGATTGCCTTCGATTCCTACTTCGGCATATCCCGCAGCGCGTTGTAGGCGGGTAGCGGTGACCAGTTGTTGGAGACAATGCCCCACTGGGCTTTCTCCGTGCCATCGGCCACCACCCGGAAGTTGAGATTCCAGAGGAAGGCGGGACCCACCCAGCCCCAGTTGCGCATCATCTGATAGGCTTCCACTGTCCACGCGGCCTGCTCGCCAAAGTCGTTGTCGTTGGCATAGGCATAGGCCGGGTTGAACGCGCCACCCGCGGCCCAGCCGAATTCGGTGGGCCAGATGCGCTTGTTGCCACCGCCCGCGTTCACAGCCCGCTGGCGATAGCCCTCCATTGTGCTGCGGAAGCTCCAGGAGTGATGGGGGCTGTCGCAGGCGCCGTTGAAGCTGTTGCCAGATGCCTGAATCGCGGCACAGGCAGTCTCCCACGTGTTGGATGGGGGCACATTGTAGCCGCTGGGGTGGGCGCCGAAGCCGTCTGCATAATTGTTCAGCCCGGCCGCGAACATTCCATCCAGATAGGCAAAGTCGTCCATAGCCAGACCACCGTTGTTGCCCGCAGGGGTCAGCGCGCCGCTGATCACCAGCATTGAGGGGCAGGCCGCTTTGATACTGGCATACGACGCGGCCAGCAGGCGCACATACTCGCCCGGGTCCAGAGGTTTGTTGCCCCATTCGTAGTGCAGGTTCTGTTCATTCCAGACTTCAATGGCCTTCAAGGCCGAACCACAATACTTGCCCGCCAGCGCGCCGTTGAAATTGGCGAAAGTCTGGGGGTCCTGGGGGGGGCCGCCCACACTGCCATCAAAGCCAGGCTCACGCGCCCAAGGCGGCGAGTTCACTGTGCTAAAGAGCAGACTGACACCGGAATTGTTGGCGGCATTGACAATACCATCCAGCGCGCCCCATTGGAAATCGCCGGGGTTTGGCTCAATTACTTTCCATTCCACCTGCTGCTTGACCCAGCCAAAACCCATGCCTTTGGTCATATTCATCACCTGGCCGGCCTGGTCGTTGTGGACCATATGGGCCTGGACGCCATAGCCAAAGCTGCCGCCGCCCGACGGGGCCGGCGCACTGACGGCAACGGGGGCAGCAGCGGGCGCGGGCGCGGCTGCCGCAGCCGCAGGGGCCGGAGCCGCGACCACTGGTTCGGGTTCCGGTGGGATGTCAGTGATGACGGCCACACCGCCGGCCAAGCCATTGGCACTGGTCAGGCTGCCGATTGTCCAGCCTGTGACGCCATTGCCCAGATCGATCTGCCACCAGTCCTGGGCGGCATTCTTGCCGAGCACCCGATAGGTAACACCCGGATCAACCGTCCCCACAATCGGGTAGAGCGTACTTGGCCCCTGACGCACATTGACAATCTGCCCGCTGGTCAGGCTGGGGAATTCTGGTTCAGCAGCAACCGGTTCCGCCGCGGCGGATGGTGCAGCTTCGCCTCCGCCAACAGTAGCTGGGCCGAGGGTAATGGAGCGACTGGTTACAGCACTCACCGGCCGGTTATTTTCCACGACCTGCACTTCCACCCGCAGATCGCCTTGTCCTTCGGGCGCTATGAATGCAAAGGCCGGATTGTCCAGCGGGCGGGATTCCTGGGCCAGAATCGAGCCATCGGGGTTGATGACGGTATAAGCGGCGGCCAGGGTTGCGCCATTGCTGCTGACTGGTCCAATCTGGAACTGGCGCACCATATCCCACAGGTTGGGGTCCACATCATTCGATTCCGCATCCCGCAGAATGGCCTGCGTGACATTATACCGACGCAGCAGATTCAATTTGTGGGCCAGACTGCCCGCGTGTTCCAGATAGACCGTGCGTTCGAAGCCCTGATCGTCCACATAACTGTAGGAATAGGTCCCCGTGGCTTCGTCATAGGCCAGACGGCTGAGCAGACGGGGGTTGTCCAGGCTCATATTGACGGTTTCACCGGGAGCCGGGTTGTCGGCGCTGCTCTGCATCTGGGATACCAACGGTTCCAATGCAGCCTGATAGCCCTTGAGCAGCAGATAGTTGCCGCTGCGCTCTACGGACTGGCTAGGCAATTCTACTTGAATTTTGTTGCGGTCCACCTGATCGGTGGCCCAGGAGAGCAGCGCGTCCATCTCGCCGCCGGGAGCATAGGCGCGGGGATCGACGGGCGCGGGCAGAATCAGCCGGTCCGCCACACTGGCGATTGCAGGCCAGTCATAGCCAAAAGTCTCCCACTCCTCAGCAGAGATTTGGTGGGGAGCTTCCACCCGCACCGCAA
This sequence comes from Caldilineaceae bacterium, assembly GCA_019637685.1. Lineage (GTDB taxonomy): Bacteria > Chloroflexota > Anaerolineae > Caldilineales > Caldilineaceae > JACQGT01. The sequence goes on from JAHBVF010000005.1 coordinate 222,907, forward strand.
GGGTTTTATTGATATCCGGTGCGTGCAGTCTCTCGGCCAGGCGGGCAATGAAGGCCACAAAATCGGCTCTGGCCCCCGGCTCTGCATCCACACCCCGATAGTCCACAATCACGCCGGGATGGTTGTTGGCTAACAGCCGGTCAACAACGGCGTTGATCTGATTCTCTTGCAGACCGGCGTCCACCAGCATATTGTTGAGCAGATCGATGCGGGGCATTTCGCCCGCCACCCAATTGCGCAGGACAGGCAAAATTTGATAGTTGCCCGGTGGCACGCCACGGGTCTCGCCATCCAGCGCGCCGTCGCCCCGCAGATAGAGACCGGCCACCGCCACCGACGCCACCGCCGAATCGGCAAAGGTGGGAAGCTGGCCCGATAGCCCCACATTCACCCCGACTTCAGGCAGCAAGGCAGCGCTTTGCACCAGCATAAAATTGTCCGGCAAGGGACTGGTCAGATCAGCTACCACCCGGTCATCCGCCCGGATGACCGAGCTGGCTACATACGACCACTTCTGGTTTTGCCAGGTGTAGAGATCGAGGGTCTCATAGGGTTCGCTGTCGTTGGGAATCGGTATACGCAGGATCGCCTTTTCGGCCCCATCGCCCCGGATGTCCAATGTATAGACAGGACTTTTGGGTTGCAAGGAATCTGGCAGGGCCGCTGCCGCCGCACGCCAATCATCACCCGCGCTGCCGCCCACAAAGTCGGCCCGGGGGATGCTTTGGAAAGAGGCCCGAAAGGAGCTTTCCACTCCTTCGGCTGGAAAGATGAGCGCTGTCCCGTCGGGGTCCAACAGCGTAGCCCCGCCATCACCCACGCTGGTCAGTGTCAAGCCCTGAATGCGCTCCAGCAGATTGACTGGCGGCAGGAGTAGAGCTACTGCCAAAAGTGAGGGGATCAGAATCAGGCTGGCTATTGTGGCTGCCGAACCTTCCAGCAGAGAAGCCAGATTGCGCCCAAAGCCAGAACGTTGGTCGTAGTTCATTCGTTGCATAATTTTTGATATTCCTGTACTCCTTGCCACGCCAACCGGGTGATCCGCGGTCGTTGACAAGAGAAAAGACACGCTCTGTATGATAGCATAGCCACAGAGTGGCACAAAAACCACCCGCTTTCGTTACAGTTACACTTGGCTGGCAATTCTATTTGCCTCTCGTGATTGGCCGCGGCCTGGCACAGAGCGAACCTATGGCCTCCCCTCTCCATTCCGCCCCTTTTCAAGCCTCGTGCTATACTAACACCTATTGATCTGTATTATCGGGGCCGAATCGCTGAAACCTGTTCTATTAGGCAACGATTCTGCCACGCTTCTCCTACGCAGCGAATTTGCCGAATGACTTTTCGTCTCTCTACACCAGAAACACCCGGACAAAACAGCCGTCGCTGGCTACAATTGTTTCTTCTTGCCGGCTTTCTTCTCAGTCTTCTGATCGGATTGGGCGCGTTGCTTGGCGTCTATCTGCTGCCTGAACTGGAGGAAGAGACAGTACGAGTCATCTCCGACCCAGTGCGGCTGGTGGAGCCAGCAGAGATTCCGCCCCATCTGGCTTTGCTGCAACTGGCCGGAGCAGACGACGAAGGGCTGGTGCGCCAGGCAGCGACGGCTGGTGAACGCGGCCTGGCCTATAGTATTCTGATCTACGACGGGACGCTCACGCCCTCCCGTCAGGCCAACGAACTGTTGCGGGTGGGCCGCCTCTTTTTGGCCGCGGACGATCGCCTGCGCGCGGTTGCCGCGTTTGAGAGGGCGCGCACAGCCGCTCTCTTTGCCCTGCCCATGCCCCCCCTGGAACGGGGCCAGCTTTTGGTGCGCAGCGCGGAGGGACTGTTGCAGGCCGGGAATCCCGAAAGCGCGCACCAGAGCGCGCTGCAAGCCCAACACGTGGCGGTCCAGTCGGCTGATCTTTTACCCGCCCAGCGCCAACAGATACTACAGGCAGCCGCCCCCATCATCCGTGCCCAGGGGAGCAGCGAAGAGATAGAACGGCTGGATGAACTTCTGCGCAGCCCCGGTCAGTCCCCCGAACGGGTGGCGCTGATCAACCGCCTGCCCCAACTGCGGGCCGAATACCCCTACCCGCCAGAGTTGGACACCCTGCGCGATCAGCGTAGGGCAGCCAGCCAAACATTGATTGAGCGCCTCGTTGCAACTGGCGGCCAGGACATCGATCCCGAACGAAACGCGCTGGCCCAGGCGCTTCTGGCCGAAGACGCGCTGCGCGGCCAGATCTATGCGGGCTGGAACAATCCCGCGCTTCAACTTGACCAGCGCCACGGGCTTTTGCTGGACTACCGGGACTGGTTGCTGGTCAAAATCCGGGTGGCAGAGGGGGGCTTTGGCCTGCGTTTGGTGGATTTGTGGGAACGGGATTCCGTGGCTACACGCAGTCTGCTAGGCCGGGTAATGGGTGAACTGTCTGCGCTGATGCAGGCCCAGATCGACGCGGAAACAGACCCGCTGGCCCAGGCCATCCTGCGTTTGGAGGCGTTGCAATGGTTGACCTTTCAGGCGGAAATGGGACACTACCCCAACGCCCCTCTGGGCGATCTGGCCAGCCGGATGGACCAGGCCCAGGCCGAGATGGAACGCTTGGGGTTGCCGCCGGACCTGCCCCTCTACTTCGACACCGAAGCAGAGCCGCCCGGTTTCCGAATCGCCCGGCGCTATCAATAAGGATTCAGACAACAGGTCAGCAAACAGGATAGATACAGGCGTAGACGCGTGGGGAAAACGCCGGTTGACACAACGGCGCTAGGGTTTTATACTGTAGGCAAGTTGGCTTGATACGACGGGTTTGACCTTCCCGCCCAGCTTTTATCGCATGAGTTCTTGAGCTGAGAAGAGTAAAGAGAGAATATTTTGGTGGATCCAACAATCCCACACAAAGTACCGGTTTGGTGCTGTATTCTATACCCGTGATGAACACCCAGGTGCGTCTTGTTGCTTGGGTGTTTTTCTTTCTGCATTTTCCTATGTCAGGCCCATGTGCCGCCACATCTCACACAGTCGCCACCAGCTAAACCGGCGACATTTCCATGAAAGGAACAGAGAATGGACGCAATTGCAAGCCGGATTATCAAAGCCCGCCAATACGCTGCCGAGCGTGACCAGCGTATCCACGTAATCAGTTTTGAAGTGCGAATCGATGGCGAAAACGCCAACCATCAGGTCAGCTACAACCGGGGAAAATGGGGTTGTGACTGCGAAGAATCCATGCGCCGGGGCATCTGCGCCCACATAATGGCCATGGAAGAAATTATGGGGGACACAGTCGAACCCGCCATGACAGCGGCCTAGGCCAGCGCTCCCCAAAATTTCTCTCCAAAATCAAAGACAAGATAAACGCCGGGGAAATCCCCGGCGTTTATCTTGTCTCCGCACTGTCATAGAGGCTGAATTTCGAGCCTGTCCGGCCCTGTGCGATAATAGGCCGCGATAGACTACCAACCTTTCGGAACGGGAATGAAGCGTCAACGAATCCAACTGCTGATCGGCTTTGCCATCAGTGCCCTCTTTATCTATTACCTGCTGCCCGGCCTGAAACTGGATGAAGTGGGCGCGGCTCTGGCCACAGCCAACTATTGGTGGATTGTGCCCGGCGTGATTGTCTATTTCATTGGCCTGGGCGCGCGCACCTGGCGCTGGCATTATATGCTGCGCCACCTGAAGCCAGTGCCGCTAGGACGCCTTTTTCCTGTCGTCTGCATCGGCTATTTTGGCAACAATGTCTACCCCTTTCGCGCTGGCGAAATCATCCGCTCCTGGGTGCTGAAACGCAAAGAGGGCATTCCCATCGCCTCCAGCCTGACGACAGTTATTATCGAACGCATTTTCGATGGCCTGGTGATGTTGCTCTTCGTCTTTCTGGCTCTGCCCTTTGCCCCCATTCCCGATGCCTACCGGCAGTTCGTCGTGCTGTTGACAGTCCTGCTGGTGCTGGCCACGGCTCTCTTTGTGTGGATGGCTATGCAGCCCGAACGTATGGCCCGGCTCTATGGCTGGTTCGCTGCCCGTTTGCTGCCGGCAACCCTTCGCAGGCGCACAGATGATATCTTTCAGCGCTTTATGGAAGGAATCCGCAGTTTGAGCAGCCCCCGGGATATTGGGATGATCTTTATCACCAGTATCGCCGTCTGGCTGATGGAGACAGTGAAGTATTGGTTTGTTATGCACGCCTTCCCCTTCAATGTCAGCTTTCTGGCGCTGATGCTGATGAACGGTATTGTCAATCTGGCCACAACCCTGCCCTCTGCCCCCGGCTACGTGGGCACATTTGACACACCGGGCATCGAGACGCTCGTCGCCTATGGCGTAGGCCGAGACCTGGCCGCGGCCTACACCGCGGTTCTGCACGTGGCCCTGTGGGTGCCTGTGACAGCCGTGGGCGCGTGGTTCTTCTGGCGGGAACAGTTGACTTGGGACGATTTTAGCGTGGCAAAAGAAGCAGCGGCAGACAGCGGGCCGCGGATCGCTGACGGCAAACAATAGACGGCGGCGGATACATCTTGGCGGTCGTCTGTCCGCGGTCCGCCGTCCCGTATCTATTACCATTCCTCAACGGAGTACTAAACGCATGAAAAACATCGCCGTCGCTGGCACTGGCTACGTCGGTCTTGTCACCGGCACCTGTTTTGCCAATCTGGGCAACAAAATCACCTGCATCGACATCAGCGAAGAGAAGATCGCAATGTTGAAGCGGGGAGAAACGCCCATCTATGAACCGGGGCTGAGCGAGCTGATCCAGCGCAATGTGAAGGCGGGGCGGCTGCATTTTACTACCAGCTACGACGAAGCCCTGGCCGACGCGGATTTCGTCTTTATCTGCGTGGGCACGCCCAGCGGTGTGGACGGCGAGGCCGATCTGCGCTACGTGCGCATGGCCGCGGAGAGCATCGCCGAGACAATGAACCACCCGCTGATCGTCGTCAACAAAAGCACTGTCCCCGTGGGCACAGGCGACTGGGTGGCCGATATCATCAGCCGCAAGCAGGCCAGCCCCATCGACTTTGCAGTGGTCAGTTGCCCGGAATTTCTGAAGGAAGGCTCAGCCATTGCCGATTTTATGGCCGCGGACCGGGTGGTGCTGGGCAGCCTGAACCCGGAAGCTGCCGAAAAAGTTGCACAACTTCATCTGCCCCTGCGCGCGCCCATTCTTGTAACCGATCTGCGCACGGCAGAGATGATCAAATACGCCAGCAATGCCTTTCTCGCCACCCGCATCAGTTTCATCAATGAAATCGCCACCATCTGCGAGAAGCTGGGCGCGGATGTGCGGGAAGTGGCCGCGGGGATGGGCTATGACAAGCGCATCGGCCCCCACTTTCTCAACGCGGGGCTGGGCTACGGCGGGAGCTGCTTCCCCAAAGATGTGAAGGCGTTGGAACATATGGCCCTGGTCCAGGGCAGCCACCCGTCACTCCTGCGCGCGGTGATGGAGATCAACCGGGACGCCCGGCGCTGGGCAGTGATTACCCTGCGCAATCTGCTGGGCGGCAAGCTGGAAGACAAACGCATCGGTCTGCTGGGGCTGGCCTTCAAACCCAACACCGACGATCTGCGCGAGGCCCCGGCTATGGAGATCGGCCATCTGCTGATGAACGAGGGCGCACACGTCAGCGGCTATGACCCGGTGGCCATGGCCCAGGCCGGTCAATTGAACCCCCGTCTGCGCCTGGCGGAAGACCCCTATGAATTGGCCCAGGGCATGGACGCACTGCTGGTGGTGACCGAGTGGGACGAATTCAAACATTTGGATATGCGGCGGATCAAAACGGCGATGGCCCAGCCGATTCTGGTGGATGGGCGCAACATCTACAATCCCGACCAGATGGACTCACTCGGATTTATTTATAAGGCCGTAGGCAGAGGAAATGGAACAAATGGCTAAAACGAATGAAAATGGCTTGACAATTACCACGCTGGACAACGGGCTGCGGGTGATTCTGCAGGAGAGCCATCAGGCACCAGTCGCCAGTTTCTGGGTCTTCTATCGGGTGGGCAGCCGCAACGAGACGCCCGGCCTGACCGGCATCAGCCATTGGGTGGAGCATATGCTTTTCAAAGGCACAGAGCGCTATCCCCAGGGCACATTCGACAAAGTAGTGGCCCGGGCCGGCGGCCAGTTCAATGGGATGACCTGGCAGGATTGGACCACCTATTTTGAAACTTTTCCGTCGGATCGCATCGAGCTGGCCCTGGATGTGGAGAGCGACCGCATGGCCAATGCGGTTTTCGACGCCGAGGAGACCGAATCCGAACGCACGGTTATCATCAGCGAGCGGGAAGGCAGCGAAAACAGTTACCGTTGGCTGCTGGACACAGAAGTGCAGGCCGCGGCTTTCCAGGCCCACAGCTATCAGCACCCAATCATCGGCTGGCGCGAAGATCTGCTGACGATGAGCCGGGACGATCTGTTCAGCCACTACCGCACCTTTTATACACCCAACAACGCCACCGCTGTGGCCGTGGGTGACTTTGACACAGGCGAGATGTTGGCAAAAATTGAGCAGCACTTCGGCCCGCTGGCCCGCGGCCCGGAAGTGCAGCCCCTGCGTGCCAGTGAACCCGCGCAGCTGGCCGAGCGGCGTATTCTTCTGCGGGGGGTGGACCGCACCAGTTATCTGCAAATGGCCTTTCCCGGCCCCAGCGCCCGCCACCCGGACTTCTTTCCACTGACCGTTCTGGACGCGATTCTGGGCGGGGCCAAAGGCATGGGTCTCTTTGGCGGCAGCTCGTCCAACCGCAGCAACCGGCTCTATCGGGCGCTGGTGGACAAAGAGCTGACCGTGGGCGCGAGCAGTGGCTTTCTGCCCACAATAGACCCCTATCTCTTCTCCTTCCGGGCCACACTGGCGCGGGACATCACCCACCAGCAGGTGGAGGATGCCATCTGGGCCGAGATTGAGAAAGTGCAAAAAGAGGGGGTGACCGGGGCTGAGTTGGAGAAGGCCATCAAACAGACCAAAGCCCAGTTTGCCTATAGCAGCGAAAGCGTGACGAATCAGGCCTACTGGCTGGGCTTCAGCGATATGATTGCCGACACGGATTGGTTTGCCAACTGGCTGGAAAGTCTCACCGCTGTCACCGCGGCCGATGTGCAACGGGTGGCCCAGGAATGGTTTGCCCGCAAGCGTCAGACAGTGGGCTGGTATTTGCCCGAAGCATAGCGAGGTAGCCTTTTCATCCCGGAGTCAATTGTGAGTCCACTGCAAAAAGGTCAATTTCTCCCGCGGAGACACAGAGTCGCAGAGAATTTCAGGAGAGAATCCTTCTTTTTATCAGTGGCTCAAAAGGCTTTTTGCAGCAGAGCCAATTGTGACGAAACAAAAGAGGCGAGAGCGACAGATGCTCTCGCCTCTTTTGTTTCGCCAGTCCAAAAGTTTCACCGGCCGCAGAGAACGGGCAGACAGTCTTGTCGTCTGCCTATTCAATCATTTCGATATTGTAATCAATCATTTCCGCGTCCATACGCCAGCTTTCCACCCGGTTGGCTACATTCTGCAATTGGCGATGGGCCAGCGCCCGATTGCCACTGACACAGACCACCTCCAGCACAGCGCGGCTGAGTTGGTCCTGGGCGTCGGCTTCGCGGATGGAAATGTTGTAGTCCTTGCGCAGGCGCGCGATGAGCGGCCTGATCACACTGCGCTTCTCCTTCAAGCTGGCGGTCATAGGCAGATAGAGTTCAATGGTGAGGAGTCCGATTGCCATAGGGTAGAGGGATTGGGGAAGTGGAATGAATGGGTGAAGATATTCGTGACGCTGGCCGACGACCGTACACGGATCACCGGCTACCGATGATTCGTCCACGCCGGGTCTGCATAGCGCGTGCGCAGCAGTTCCGCGGCCCGACGGTTTTCGGTGGCGGAAAGCTGTCCCGTTTGCCAGGCCACATTCAACATTTGGGCCAGCCCCGTTGCCATACAGTTCGCCACTGTGTGAAAATCGAGCAATGGCGAATCGTCGGCCACCTGCAGGGCCTGGGCCAATGTGCAGGCGCGCTGGGCCAAGTGCGCACGCAAGGCCGCGGCCTCAGCAGCGGGCAAGGCCAGCACATCCACCAGCCGGGTAATGTCCCCCACCAGAGGCAGGCTGCCGTGCTGGAGGACATAGCCTTTGCGTCGGCTCTGTGCGCTGCCCATCAGCTTACGCCCACCCGCGGTAATCTCATAGGCACTGGGGACCTCAAAGCAGGCCGCAGAGACATCCTGCCCGGCCCGCACATCCCCGGCTGCCTTTTGGGCAGCCAGGCCCACCCCTTCCAGTCCAGCCAACAGCCCGTTGCTCATCAGCAGATAGGCGTCCATCACGCCGCCCGCCATGCGCGGATCACTCAAAGGCGCGGTGACGGAATAGGTCAGTTCGTCTGTGTGCAGGATGGCCCGGCCGCCCGTTGTGCGCCGCACCAACTCGTAGCCCCGCTGGGCAATGCGTGCCGCGTCCACATCCGCCACCGACTGGTGACGGCCCAGGCTCACGGCCGCGGGCTGCCAGCGATAGAAACGCAGGGTAGGCAGACTATCCCCGGCAGCGACGGCTTCGGCCAGGCTCTCGTCCACGGCCATATTGGCAGGACCAGAACGGGGTTCGTCTTCGAGAATCAAGCGCCAGGTGGCAACAGGAAAATCGTTCATTGTTTCAGGGGCTGTGTACACGGTTATTTACAGTTAGAAACAGCGGGCAATTCGATTACACTGGCCGGGCTATCACCCACAGCCAATTCACTCTCCCCTGTATGAAAGGGCCGCTTGACCACAGCCAACGCCAGTGGACCACCCAGCGCCGGGCTATAGCCACTGCTGGTGACAGTGCCGACTGTCCGGCCATTGGCGGTCACAGCAAGGCCCACAGGCAGGGGCGCGTTGCTGCGCAGACCCACAAGTGTCTTCGTCACTTTGTCATAGGTGATCTGCCGGGCAATGATCTCCTGGCCGGTGTAGCAGCCTTTGTTGTCGGACACCGACCAGGCCAGCCCGGCTTCCAGGGGATTGTACTCGCCGGTCAACTCCGCGCCCACCCCGGGGCGGCCCAACTCAATGCGCCGGTTTTCATAAGCTTGCGCGTCGATTAGCTCCACAGCCCCCGCGTTCACCAATCGGGCCGATAGCTCGTCCGCATCTTCCGCGGGAAGGATCAACTCGTAGCCGGGCACATCGAAACGTTCCTGGCGCAGAATTGTCACGCCATCCGTGCAGGCAAAGGCATCGTCAGCCGTGGGGACTGTCATCCCGATTGTCGGCAAAAGCGTTGCTGCCTCTGCGCCCATCAAACGCAGGCGACGGACGGACTGGCTGGCATTGGCGACTTTCACTTTGTCCATAAAGAAAATCTGGCTCTGCAGCTTGCCAGCCACAGCCTCGGCTTGACCCGGCGCGGGCAACAGCCAGATTTCTTCCTCGCGGCAGAGGAGAGTGAAGACAAACTCAATACGCGCCACCGGGCTGGTCAAGACAGCCAACGCGGCCTGGCCGGGACGTAACGCGGCCACATTGGCCGTCGTCATCCGCTGCAAAAAATCCACCCGATCCGCGTCGGTGAGAATCAGCAGACCGGCGTGCGCTCTTGCCTGCACTGCCACGCCGGAGACCAGCGCGGTGTATTCCTGTTCGTTGGTGGGTGCTGTCAGTGTTTGCATAATTTCTCCTGCCAAATTCATTTCCAAGTTAATGCGACTGAGTACACTGGCAACAAAGTTATTCGACTACAGAAGTTCGACTTTTCAGAAAAGTCGAACTTCTACGCCCAAAAAACTTTGTTGCCGCTGCACTGAGACACGCGTAGATCATACCCCTCCGGTTAGCTCCCGTCAAGCGAGGCCGGTTACTTTCCCGTATACCGCCCCACGAAATCCATCACCAGCCCAAACATCGCCTTCCCCGCTTCGGTGATGTCGTCCCCGATCTGCAAATAGTGGCTCACGTCCTGATAGTAGAAAACCTCCACGGGCACATCCGCGGCCCGCAGCGCAGCCTCCAACTGATAGGCCTGGTTGATGGGAATGATGGCGTCGGCGTCGGTGTGGATGATCAGCGTAGGGGGCAGGTGGGCGGCGGTGTAGACCGGCGAAAAGCGCAGGAAAGGCACGGGATAAATATTGGCCGCGCCCAGAGCCGGGATCACCAGCCCATAGGGATCGGGAATGTCCAACCGGCCTGCATAGAAATCCGCGCTGCCGGTGAAAGCGTTGCTGATCCCGCCGGCTGTGATCCAGGCTGTGAACTGATCCCGCTCGTCCCGCAGCAGCCGGTGCAGGATGGCGCTGCTGAAGCTGCCCCCCATGGCCACCGCGGGCGCGTCGGCCACATCCACCCCCAGCAGACCGCGCCGGGCCAGATGCAGGGCCACCCGGGCATCCTCGGCGTGGGCATAGACATCCAGCCCCCGCGTCCCGCTGGGCGAAATGGCGACGACTGTATAGCCCGCGGCGGCAAAGGCCACGCTTACCGGCTGCCAGCCGTCGATCACACCGGGAAAGACGCCGAAAATCAGCGGTAAGGGATGCTCGCTTTCCGCCAGTGGGTGATAGACGCGCAGGGTGTCGATGACCGCGCCGTCCCGCTCGAACGCGAACGCCTGTCCCCAGGCCACGGACCCCGCGGGAAAGGGTGCGGACGCGGTGTAGGGCAGACCCGCGCTCAGATGCAGGGCCTCGCCCAGATTGTCCGGCAGGGGCGCGGCGATGTGGCGCTGCACTGTCAGGCGGGGGGCATCCGTCACAGTATCCGCCGTCACTGTCACCAGCCAGGGCACACCCCACGCGCCGGTCAGACTGGCCTCATCGCTCTCTGGCCCCACAGCCGCCACCACATACTGGCCCGGCGGCACACCGTCGATGCGATAGCGTCCCTCGGCGTCAGTCGTCGTGGCGTGGGGTGTGCCTGTGCGCTCGGCCACCAGCACGGAGACGCCGGGGGCCGGGCGACCTTCCATCCACACTTCGCCCTGGATCGATCCCGCAGCAACAATCGCGGGTGTGTTCTTTCCACCGCCCAACTGCTGCTCCAGCAGATAGCCAATGACATTGCCTTCCGGCGTGGGCGCGCAGGCGGACAAGAGCAGGGCGATGCAGAATATCCACAGATAGTTTGTACTTAATCTCAGCATAGGGCACATCCCTATTTGACACGGTGACAAAATGACCGGGTGACAGGGTGAAAGAATGCCACTTTATGGCCATGTCGAGTATATCTATCATTCCTGGTTTGGCGCAGCAACGGCGCGCCTGTCACTCTACAAGAGCGACAGGCGAATGTCAACGTTTCTGTGTACGTATGCAGATGAGACCAGATGAGGGGTGACGGAGCGGGGGAGCGTTGGAGCGGCGACGAGACACTACGCCTTTTGCCTTGCCCTTTTGCCTTTTGCCTTTCGCTTGGGGTGAAGGGGTAGCGCATTCATCCGCAGGTCACAAGACTGGTGTCTGTGAACCCTTCTGATTACAAAATTCAACCCTACAAACACTTGACACCCCCCCCCCATTTTGTGGTTGAATAGATGTATCGGATGATTCGTCTGCTTTGTACTGAATCATTGGATTTCCCCACTGCCCCGCCTTCGTTGATTGTGTCTGAATGGATTACCGCCAAAGGAGCAAAATATGTCTCGTGACAAGCAGAAATCCCCAAAGAGTTCGTTGTCGCTTCTCGCTGGTATCGTCTTGGTCGCAGTCGTGATTGTTGGATTGGCGTTCATCTTCCGTTCTGTACCAAAACGCGTACAAACGGGGCAGGTGGCTATATCATCACCGATTGAGACGCCGACGCCCGATAAGATTCCGATGCCGTTCCTGGGCGAAAACGTTATCGCTGCTCCTACGGTGGGTCCAGATGGGAAATTACCACCTCCGCCGCCAACTTTCACTCCCTTCCCCACCTGGACACCTCGGCCCACACCAACCCGCCGTCCGGGACCGACAGTGACGCCATTTCCGACACGGCCACTCACACTTAGTGCAGCCGGCTCGATCTTCTATACCACTCAAAGCGGTCTTCACTTATGGCGCATTCCAATTGGTACGATGGGTGAAAAACTGGAGGAGGCTACAATGATTCCGCTTCCGGTTGATTTCTCCCTTTTCAACGTTTCTCCTTCACCGGACGGGAATTATTTGCTCTTTCAGCGTCCTGCCATGCCTGGAGGGAATCCATATATTTATGAATTAAACAGTGGAAAACTACACGCGCTCTTTGAGGAAAATTCCTACATATCTGGCATTTTCTACGGTTGGCATCCCAATAGTCGACAGATATTGTTTTGGAACGATAGGGATCAATTGCTGGTAATCGATGTGGTCTCACGCGAACGAACCATTCTCGGTTTTATGATTGGACCGGTACAGGGGGCAGCTCTGTCGCCCGATGGACAAAATATAGTCTATTCCAGTTACCTGAGGACCAGTGAAAATCAAGCACATGAAGCGCTTTGGATGACCAGCACAGCTGGAAGTGATGCGCATCCCGTGTTCACCTTTGACGGTGCATCATATGTATTCGGTTGGTCTCCCGACGGTCAATATATTCTGTATATGGGCGGACCCGGCGTTGGCCGAACGGAGGAAGCCTTTGCGCAATATGAGTCTCGGGGCCCTTTGTGGATCGTGGAACCGGATGGTGAGAATCCCCGCCCCCTTGCAGGACCCTTCGTGGCGGGATCGGGCTATGTGCCAGTTTGGTCGCCAGATAGTCAGTGGATTGTATTTACCGGATTGGATGAGGGCCAGGAATATGGCTGTTTTCCCAAACGTAAAGGAGAGAAAATAGACTGGCCCGCCTGTCAATTTGTGGGCACAGGGGTCTACATCGAAAACATTCAGAGCGGTGAACTTCGTCGCCTCACTTCAGGAATCAAACCTGTGTGGTCTCCCGACGGAAGATGGGTGGCCTTTCTGTCAAATCAGAGCGGCTCTACGGAGGTCTGGGTTGTCCAGATGGATGGTTCGAATTTGCGCCAGGTCACGGTTGATGGACTTATCAAGACGGAAGTTATCTGGATGTCCGAAGAGGAGGTAGGACAATGAGCGCTCTGTGGAATCAAAGAAACCAATTGGTTCTGCTGACACTGGCCCTGTTTCTAACAGCGATATTCATAGGTGCGTCACAGAACACAGCAAATGCGCAGACCCTGCCCTTTCTGATTTCTCCCTATTTTGGAACCGAAACCGTAACCAATCCCTGGTCCGCGGCCCATCAAGGCATTGACTTTGGAATGTCCTATGAAAGAGTTCTATCCGCGGCTGATGGAAGCATCAGCCAAGTGGCTTGGTACAATAACAATAGCTGGTGTCACCAGAATCCGAGTGATAATACCTGTGGCTATGGTCTCTATGTCTATGTACAACACAGCAATGGCTATGTCACCAGATATGCTCACTTGAGTACAGCCGCCTTCGGATTGGGAACCTTCGGGACGTCTGTATTGAGTGGACAGATACTCGGCACAAGCGGCAACACGGGATGGAGCACCGGTCCTCATCTGCACTTTGAGGTGAGAGACTCCAATGGTGTCTCTGTAAATCCCGCCAGTCTCTGGAAAGATGGCCAGTGGGCCACTCCATCCCGCCCCATCCCTGGGCCACCGGATAGCAGCGAGACTGTCGTAGACGATATATTTGTTAATACCAGCAGTTTCTCCAAGGGCAGCGGCGGAGAATCTCTAAATCCGTGTAATGGCAACTGTGGCGGCTGGACTTGGGCAAACACAGGTTATGGCAATGGCCGCTTTTACACCCTCGCCGATGGTGGAGGCACAATCGACCAGTGGGCCAAATGGCAGCCGACAACTTTGCCAACCTATAACGGCATCTACGAAGTCTTCGTCTACGTCCCCGACAACAACGCCACAAGCTGGCAGGCTCCCTACAAAATCGTTCATGCCGACGGGACGTCAACAGCAGTCGTCGATCAGTATGGCCTCTTCAATCAATGGGTTAGCATCGGCACCTACCGCATGAATGCCAACAGCTATGTCTCCACCTATGACGCGACAGGGGAGAATTCCAACCAGCACTGCTCTGGGGGTTGGTGTCAATTGGGTGTAGACGCTATCAAGTTTGTGCGCCATGCTACTTATGCGCCCGATGTCCGTTACGGCAGTGGCTGGACTTCGACTGTGACGCTGCGCAATAACGGTGGTGGATATAGCAAGACCAACGTGAATTTTCTCAAAAGCGATGGCGCGCTTGTCTGCCAAGCTGCTACTCCCTTCCTGGGAGCTCGCCAATCAATATCCTATTACTGTCCCAACACAAGCGTCGCTACGGTTATTGTTGACGGCAGCGAGGACCTGTCGGTGGTTGTGGAGAATATCTACGACAGCGGCGGACGCTATCTGGCCGCGGCCTATCCCGGCGAAACGGCCCCGGCTACGACGGTCTATGTGCCCTTCTTCCTCAAGAAGTGGCCGACGCTGAATTCCCAGTGGCGGCAGACCAGCGAACTGATGATTCAGAACACCGGCAGCCAGAGCGCCGGTGTCACAGTCACCATCTATGACAGTTGGGACAGCGACAGCGGCTCCGCATCCCAATCCTATACCATCCCTGCAGGCGGGCGGCAGAGCGTCCCTGCCACCGACTTCAGCCAGAACTGGGACTACGGGGGATTTCTGGCTGCGGCCCGGGTCTCTACCACCTCCGGCCAGCCCCTGGCGGTCGTGGTCAACACCCTCACCGGCCTGGTGTTTTTGTCAACATAAAATCGCGGCGAATGATCTTCGAAAATCGCGGAGTTTGGATGGATTGTGAAAGAAAGTGATCCG